>DAMANX010000075.1:0-2204 GCA_032073245.1 Tannerellaceae bacterium | reverse complement strand
GCGAAGGGGTCAATTTCGACTGGCGCACGGGGTCAACGCGCACTGGATTTTCCAACTATCTCGCGGTAGTGCTTTGTAAGGCTTGCGCCCACCTGATCGAGCAGGCGGTTAGCTTCGCGGGCTTGTTCACTTCGCCCGGAAGCCCGGCCTGCATCCACGTCCCAAATTTTGGGGTCGATGTCAAATTTGCAACTGAATTGAACGGCTTTGCCGTCAATAGTAATACGACCCATTACAGGGCACAATCCGTTTTTCTTCGGCTGGCTTTTCTTCACGTAGAAAAGCACGTTAAATGTACTTCGCATAACTCAATTTTTTATTGGTTCAAAATTAATTCTAATTGAGTTATCTGTCGTTACGCAAATTATTGTGATTCAATACATACGCATCATTCTATCGGATTTTTTGCCGCTGTCCGTCCAAAATATTACCTTTGGGGAGGAATAAACGAGCAAAAAGCGTAGAAACAGCGTCGTTACTGATATACCGGGTAATCCATAAGTCAGACAAACGAGTTACGAATATGGTTACGTTCCGGGGCTTTAAGTGTCTTTTTAATGACTTTACTTGTCCGTGCGGTAAAACCGAAAATCGTTTGAAACGCCTGATTTTCAATTAACTTTCGCTATTCTGCTTCTTTTTACTTTTTTATTCTGTATTTTTATTGAATATATATAATAACCTGGAATAAAAATAGTATGAAAAATAATCATGAACGGCCTGTTACGGCGATTGTCTTAGGCGCCAGTGGGAGGGGTAAATTGTATGGAGATTATGCGCTGAAACATCCTTTAGATCTTCAGATAATTGGAATTGCCGAATTGGTGGATTTACGCCGTAATATGTATGGTGATAAATATAAAGTGCCAGTCGAAAACCGTGTGGCAACCTGGGAAGAGTTATTGAACAGACCTAAGTTTGCAGATGCTGTTATTATCGCAACTCCTGATCACTTACATTATGCTCCATGTATGAAAGCTTTAGATTTGGGATATGATATCTTGTTAGAAAAACCTATTGCACAGACAGAAGAAGAATGTCGGAGGTTAGTTGCCTACGCAGAAGAGAAAGGTAGCATTGTTTGTCTAACACATGTGCTACGCTATTCTCCTTATTTTTTGATGTTGAAAGAAGTTATACAGAATGGAGCGATTGGAGGCCTGATTAGTATACAGCATTTTGAACCCATAGATCATGTGCACATGGCTCATTCTTATGTAAGAGGTAGCTGGCGGGATTCAGTTGCAAGTACCCCACTGGTCTTGGCTAAATCAAGCCATGATCTGGATATTCTATATTGGATGATTGGAAAACCTTGTAAACGCACGGTTGCTTTTGGGAATTTGACTCATTTCAAAAAAGAAAACGCTCCTGAAAATGCTCCCAATCGTTGTACGGATGGATGCCCTGTAGAATCAACATGTCCCTATTCCGCACTGAAGATATATTATAGAGATAGGACCTGGCTGTATGTTTTTGATTTGCTGGAAGAGAAAGAAAAACAGGGAGAGACAATCCTGGAAAATCTAAAAACAGGCAACTATGGTAAATGTGTGTACCATTGTGAGAATAATCAACCTGACCATTATATAATGTTGATGGAGTTTGAGGGTGATATTACGGTTAACTTCTCAATAGAAGCATTTACTTCATATAGCGGACGTCGTACCCGAGTGATGGGAACACACGGGGATATTGTGGGTGATATGGAAGAGTTTACAGTGACAAATTTTGTCACCGGTGAATCGAAAACATACAATGCGAATGCAATTGACGCATTAAACTATGAAGGAGTAGGACATGGAGGTGGAGACGCAGGCATGATCCGTGATTGGATTGAAGCTGTACGTACTCAAAATCCTAAAGTAATGAGTACACCTTTAAAAGAATCATTAGAAAGTCATTTAATCGCTTTTGCTGCAGAAGAGAGTCGAAAATTAAATAAAATAGTCGAAGTAAAGGGTATACAATAAGGTCTGTAAGTAGTTGTAGTAATGAAAGCTCTTAGCCCTATTCATTAATATGTATATTGCATCTATTCTATTGTCGATGGGCATGGACAGAACTGTCGAAGCGCATCGACAATAGAATTCTCCGCATATGGATAGATTCTATCAAGACTTCTTTCCTCTTTTTTCTAGTTGGTTAGTATTGAGAATGAGATAACTAACAGTTTTGTGATTAAAAAGGTTCAAAAAAGTTTG
>DAMANX010000074.1:0-2903 GCA_032073245.1 Tannerellaceae bacterium | reverse complement strand
ATAATTAACCATTAATAATTAAAAAAGACATGGTTTCAATTGAATTTCATCTGCGCACCTCTTCCAAAGTAAGACGTAGCGCAGGCAGTATCTTTATCCGTGTGATACACGACAGGCGTTCAGCCAGTATCACAACACCCTGGCAGTTATATCCCGAAGAGTGGGATTCCCGTCAAAGAAGTATTGTGTATGGCATGAATATATCCCGCCAGCACTATCTTCATAATGTGCAATCCGAAATGGAGAAAACCCGCGGTTTCCTCTTCTCCGCTGTCTGCCGTATGGAGGATCAGGGAGAATTCTCAGCTGCAGATATAACAGCCGTTTACCGCCGCCGTCTTTCCGGCAGTCTCCTCTCTTCATACGTTGATAAGCTTTCAGAGGAACTTATAGCCGAAGGCCGTGAGCGTACTGCCCGTGCCTATCGTACAGTCCGTAACGGAATCCTCAACTTCTATGGAAATGATCTTTCCTTTAAGCACATCAATTCCTCCCTGATGCATAAGTTCCAGACATATATGCTGAGTGAAGGAAAAGAAATGAACACCATCTCTTTCTATATGCGTAATCTTAGGGCCATATACAACCGGGCCGTAAAAGAGCACCTTATCGAAGAAAAAAGAGAGAACCCTTTCTCGAGTGTCTATACCGGGATACATACAACTAAAAAAAGAGCCCTCTCGAAAGAGGATATGGCTATTCTGCAAGACTGGAACCCGCTTGGGGAAATGAAAAATGAAGAATTAAGAATTAACAATCGCTTAACGGAGCGTAAAGCAATGAAAAATGGAGATACAGCATTCAGTACTGTAATGGCTGGTCTTCGTCAGGCTCAATTGCTATTTCTCTTCTCTTTCCTTGCCCGTGGCATGTCATTTGTCGATATGGCTTTTCTTCGCAAGACGGATATAAAGAATGGTGCCATCCGTTACCGCCGCAAGAAGACCGGACAACTGCTGGAAGTAACTATTACCGATACGATGCAAACTATTATTAATAACTTTGAAATAGAGACAGCCGTCTCCCCTTACGTCTTCCCTCTTATACGGAAACCGGGAGAGAACGAACGCCTCCAATATGAAAGCGCCCTTCGCACCCAGAACAACCGGCTCAAGCGCCTGGCGGCGCTGCTAAAAGTGAAAAGTGAAAAATTAAAAGTGAAAGATAATTCTTCACTTTTCACTTTTCATTTTTCACTGTCGAGCCACGTGGCTCGACATACCTGGGCTACGATTGCCAAAGCTGCAGAGATTCCCCTTGGGGTTATTTCCGAAGGACTCGGGCATACTTCAGAACGAACTACAATGATTTATTTAGGATCGTTTGACAGGAAGGTTTTAGATAGCGCCAATCAAAAAGTGGAGAAATTCATAAAATCTGCCGGATAATGCTTGCGGATATCTAATTTAATATTTACATTTGCCACCTGGAATCCGTTGATAAACAAACGTTCTGTCACTTTTACAATGACAGAATACATTCATAAAAACCACACTCGATATATTATCTTAAAACCATTTTCCCATATCTTTTTTCTTCCCTTATATTTCATATCTCCAATACCTCTTCACTATGTAAAGAGTAACCAGCTATTCGCCTTAGCTTACCGGGTGGATAGCCAAGATGTTTCTTACAGTAGTCGGTGAACTGCGGTAAGGACAGGAACTTTTGCTCTTCTGCGATCTGTCCTATAGGTTTATCAGTTGCGATTACTTCCTGGTATACTTCATCTATTCTTCGTTGATTCATCCATTTATATGGGGAGATACCAAAGGTGAGACGGAACTTCTTTTCAAAGTTGGAGACACTGCTGTTGTATAGGGCGGCGAACTCTATTACGGTACGTACTTTCTTATAGTTCTTCCAAACGAAATCCATAAAACGGCTATTATTGCCCATAAGGGGATGGAAGAAGTGGCTTAGTTCCTCTGCAGTATAGTATCCTGAGAGGAGATAAAACAGTTCTTTTTTCTTTAGTTCCAAATAGTCTGAATCGGTAAGGCCTTTCTCATAATTGTCTTTGAGTGAAAGGAGGAATTCTTTTACCATAGTTTTTATCTGTAATGTAGCCGGACTACTGTTTGGATCAGGGTTGTAGGATTTAGGAATATTCCGGCACAGGCGTTCGTTACCATCCAGACGGAAGACACAAACGGACACACCTCGGGCTGTCCGGGTTTTAAAATGCGAACCCGGAGGAAGAAGAAGTATACTGCCTTGACCTATGGGATGGTCAAAAAAGCGATTGAAAGAGATCGAGAAACTTCCTTCCAGGACCAAAATGATTTCTCCAAAACAAAGGGTGGTCTCCCAGTTGTAACCGGACGGGTGGTTTACCCACCGGATGGGAAGGTTCCCGGATTCTGTAAATGCTTTTTGTTCTCTTTCTACACTAAGTAACCTGTTCATAATCTGCACTCTAATTTAATGTTTACATTTTGTTTGACCTTTTCAGGTGGATTCAGCCGGTTATCAAATAGTGAATGGGCCTTTTCCTACCTGAAGCCTGAAGCTTGTTTTACAACGTTTGTGATCCGGCTTGTTTGAAAGATGTTTGAGCAAACGTTTCAACTCCACTCAAAACAATCATAACACACTATACCACAAATAATTAAAATCTTATCATCAACTCTTCTTATTCTGTAAAAGTGACAGAAGGAAAACAATAAAACAGGAGTAACTAACTAAAGACAAATGAGAATGGGAAAGGACAGGAAAGTAACTGTAAAACAAAGAGAGAAAGAAGTGGAAGACTTCAAAAGAAACAATTTATTCAATTAATTAATAAACAAAGAAAAGAGATGAAGAGAAAGATTTTTACATTGTTAATGGCGCTGTTTAGCGTGATTGCTATACAGGCACAGGTACGGTATGTTACCGAAAATGGTGAAGGTGATGGGACA
>DAMANX010000073.1:0-3524 GCA_032073245.1 Tannerellaceae bacterium | reverse complement strand
TGCTATACAGGCACAGGTACGGTATGTTACCGAAAATGGTGAAGGTGATGGGACAAGCTGGGAGAATGCTTCGGGGGATATACAAAGGATGATTGATGAGCTGGATGAGGCCGGTGGTGGTGAAATCAGGGTGGCACAGGGTAATTATGTGCCGATGGAAAAGATATCGGAAGTAGATGTGGATGGTAATCTGACTACAGAACGGGATAAGGCGTTTGCCTTGAAATCTAATATTAAAATTTACGGAGGATACAACTCTGATGGTTCGGAACGTGATACTGAAAAATATACCACAATATTAAGTGGAGCTATAAATCAAACAGATACGGCATATCACGTATTGGTTGCTGTTCAGGCAGAGAATGTTGTATTGGATGGACTTATGATAACAAATGGTAGGGCATATTATTCAAGCAATTATTTAGTAACCGGGAGTGTTCCTAATGAACTATATAAAAAAAATGTGTGGCCTGAGTTTCTGGATGGGAATGCAAAGGTTCCTCACAATGCATTGTCAAGAGGGCAGGGAGCTGGTTTATTAGCTCATTTTTCTAAAATTAAAATGAACGATGTATATTTTACAAATAATGGAACAGGAGCTTATGGGGGGATTGTCACTTTCAACGTTTGTGAAGTTGAAATTAGAAATTCTTTATTTTCCAATAACTTTTCAGATACAGATGCAAGTGATGCAGGAATATTTAGTAATCGAACTGATTTAACTGTTTCTGATTTGGCTTTTAAAAATAACAGAGGAAACCTAATCAGAGTTCCTAATAATTTCACTAATACTATATATCCTGATAAGTTAGGTGAAGTATATATTAAAAATATCACAATAGAAGATAATCAGGGTAGTGGAGGAATGACACTTACACAAAATATTAAAGTCCTTAGTAATATTCAGGTAAAAAACAGTGCTTTTGCTTTTTCAATATCAAATCTAAAATCTGCATTAACCGTTCAGAATTTCTCAATAATAGATTGCACTAATCTAAAAGAGACAGATAGTTCGTCCATGTTGGTAGTAACAGGCTGTTACGAGGATTATATTACTTGGGAGAATCTTTTGATTGAAAATTGTACCTCAACCTTTATTGTAACAGCAGCAGCTAGTAAAAACAAATATAAAAAATCACAATTTATTAATAATAGAACTCTGCCGACTACTATTCAATCAAAAGGAGGTATATTTTATACATATGGACAAAGTTGTGAAACATTTTTAGAAGATTGCATAGTAAGTGGTAATACTTCAAGCTCGATAAATTATTCAACTACTTCCGTACCATCCTATAAACCATTATTTACATCGATAAACAGTCTATTTATAAGTAATGTAATTACTAACAAAGGTTTCGATACTCCAGCTCTCTTTCAAGCTGAAATAGAAAGAAAAAATTCACAAACATATGATAATTCTGTGATTTTATTGAACAATACTATCGTAAATAATAGAATAAAAGGAACTTCTTTAGGATATATTATAAATGTCACTGACCAATCCAACGCGACTAATACTACCATTCAAAACAGTATCATTTGGGGGAATACCAATGAGAATAATAATGCTGCAACTTTGGACTACCTTTCAGAAATAACAGTTTCCAATAGCTTAATAGAAAGTTTCGACCTTTCTTCTTCCAATTACAACCTGGACGGCACCCAGTCTGCCAATCACTACTTTGTGAACGCAGCAGGTGGCGATTTTACCCTTATTCCCTTCTCCACCAATCCCGCTGTCAACGGAGGAAACGACACCTTTATCAACTCCACAGTCACGAAGGATATAGCTGGAAACGCTCGCTATATAAATACCATAGATATAGGTGCCTACGAAGCCCAGGAGGTGATCGATCCTTTTACCGGAGGAACCCTGAACGAAGAGGGTGAAAGAGAATTCATCTATACTGAAGACTTTGTCGCATTATTACTTCAACCCAATATTGGCGGAACTGCCACTTTCTCTTATAAGGGATTAGATGAATGGAGTAACGATAGTGGAAGCGGGTTACCAACAGAAACAGGGCTTTACACAGTAACAGCCTCCATTACAGGTGGAGATTATAACGGTTCAATCACTTCTACTATTGTCCGTATTAATAAAGCAGAATTAGCAATAACCTTCCCTGAAATCCCCTCCATGCGGGTAGCCGATGCCGACCACGGAACCCATACACTTACCTCCACCAATGCGGAAGGTCTGGAAGTGGAGTTCAGCATCGTAGACGGAACATCCGTCAGCCTTTCCGGAAATGAACTGACTGCCATAGCAGAAGGAAGCGCAATTATTGCCGTAAACCTCAAAGAGACCCATCGCAATTATGTATGTACGACTTCTCCTACCCGCACAGTCTTCGTACAAAGCGCCGCCGATGATGATGCCACCCTGGCAACCGTCACTGTCAATGGACAGGAAGCCGTATGGGAAATTGATAAATATACCGTATCGGTTCCCTATTCCGAAACCATTACAATCAATGGTACACCCACCAGTTCATTGTCTGAGGTAACAGATAACAGCACAGGTAAAACACTCGAAAAAGGGCAGACGATCACTATCACCCTTACGGTAAAAGCCGAAAACCAATCGACTGAAGACTATACCCTGGAAGTATCTACCCAAAATGATATAGCTACCTTGGATAAGATAACGGTAGCCGGCAAGGAAGCAACCCTGACAGGCGGAGCATATGCCGTTACGATACCTTATACCCTGGAAGCAGCCGTCGAATTGACCCCAACAGATTCAAAAGCAACAGTAACCGGAGGCAATACCCCAACGGTAAAGAACCTGATCCTGGGAGATAATGTGCGCTCATTTACCGTAGTAGCCGAAGATGGCACACAGGCAAGCTATCAGCTAACAATTAATGTATTGAACAACAATGCCAATGTCAGAGCGATCACTGTGAAGGTTGGCGACGCAGAAGCCTCGGAAATCTCAGCAGATACCAATGGAGAGTATTACATCACAGTAGCTCATACTACAGCGATCACTCTGTTGGCAACAGCCCTGGATGGAAATGCCGTGGTAAGCGGACAAACCGGAAACTTAAGTGTCGTGAAAGGACTGAACACTTTTACTGTCACCATTACATCGGAAGACGGTACAACAAGCAATACCTATACGGTAAAAGTAACTGTCCCACTCAATAGCGATACTTCCCTGAAAGAGGTAAAAGTGAACGGTAAGGCTGCTAAGTTAAACAACGGACAATATGAATATATCGTCATCAGCAGTACGGCAACAACAGCTGTAATAACCGCCACAGCAACCGATGACTTTGCCACTGTCAGTGGAACAGGTACCAAAGACATAAATCCGGGAACAAATACCATTATCCTGGCAGTAACAGCCGAAGACGGCACGATCGGTTACCATACACTGGTGGTGACAGTGCAAACAGATTCTCCATCAGATCCTGATCCAGCTCCCGTACAGCCTGTCGTAACAATTACCGGACAACTACCCGAAGGAGTTACAATCGAACCGGGATTAGGAGAGCATACCGTGAGAGAAG
>DAMANX010000072.1:0-4220 GCA_032073245.1 Tannerellaceae bacterium | reverse complement strand
CGGTTCTTAGAGGGGAAAGCTCCCGTAAGGGAGCCGACCTACTCGACATCGACCACTACCTGAACGAAGCGCACAGCTACGGGCTGACTTCCATCAGGGCGCACTTTAACGTGATGGCGTGGAGTGAGGACACCGAGCAGTTACAGCATATCCGTAACGATGTAGGCTCACAGCTTGCGCTTATGGAATGCCGCCCACGCCACAACACGGTGGATGCGGCAACGCTGTTCTGGTCTGCCATGCCCGGCAACGCTGCGGATTTTCCGGCAGAGGAATCGTTCTACACGTTCATCGAACCGGCGTTATGTTTCTTTACCGAAGAAACGAACTATAAATCCTCGCCAAGTCCCTTTGGGATTAAGATGTGCGACCGCATCAGCGGGAAACCGCTGCATCTGGACGTATCCGA
The DNA here is from genome assembly GCA_032073245.1 of Tannerellaceae bacterium. Classification (GTDB taxonomy): domain Bacteria; phylum Bacteroidota; class Bacteroidia; order Bacteroidales; family Tannerellaceae; genus QVMG01. The sequence continues at coordinate 3,811 of DAMANX010000072.1, read as the reverse complement.
CCTGCCGATGAAAAAAGGAGTGATCACCAACCGGAATAAATTCGTGTTGGGGCCAAGTGGTAGCGGGAAATCCTTTTTTATGAACCACCTCGTGCGCCAGTATTATGAGCAGGGCACACATGTTCTGCTGGTGGACACGGGTAACAGCTATCAGGGTTTGTGCGGGCTTATCAACCGCAAAACCAAAGGAGAGGACGGGATTTATTACACCTACACAGAGGATAATCCCATCAGCTTCAATCCTTTCTATACGGACGACTATCAGTTTGACGTGGAGAAAAAGGACAGTATCAAAACCCTGTTGCTCACACTCTGGAAAGGCGATGACGATAAAGTTTCCAAAACCGAAAGCGGGGAACTCGGCAGCGCCGTGAGCGCTTATATCGAACGTATCCAAAACGACCGCACGATAACCCCGTCGTTCAACACTTTCTATGAGTTCCTGAAAGACGACTATCGCAGTAGCCTCAACGAAAGGGAGATTAAGGTAGGGAAAGAGGATTTCAACATCGACAATATCCTTATCACGCTCCGGCAGTATTACCGTGGCGGACGTTTCGACTTCCTGTTGAACTCCGAGCAAAACATCGACCTGCTGTCTAAGAGGTTTATCGTCTTCGAGGTGGATTCCATTAAGGATAATAAAGAGTTGTTTCCGGTGGTAACCATTATCATCATGGAATCTTTCGTGAACAAGATGCGGCGGCTCAAAGGGGTGCGTAAGATGCTGATTGTGGAAGAGGCTTGGAAGGCTCTTACTTCGGCGAATATGGCGGATTATATGAGGTATATGTATAAGACCGTCCGCAAGTATTTCGGCGAAGTGGTAACTGTAACACAGGAAGTTGAGGATATTATCTCATCGCCGATTGTGAAAGAAAGTATCATCAATAATTCGGATTGCAAGATACTACTCGACCAGCGGAAATTCATGAACCGCTTTGACTCCATCCAGTCCTTGCTCGGTCTTACCGATAAGGAGCGTTCGCAGATACTTTCCATCAATATGGCTAATCATCCGGGCAGGAAGTATAAAGAAGTCTGGATAGGATTGGGCGGTGTTCAGAGTGCTGTATATGCAACGGAAGTTTCCGTGCCGGAATATCTGACCTACACCACCGAAGAATCGGAAAAGATGGAGGTGATGCAGCTTGCCGAAAGGCTCGGCGGGGATATAGAGTTGGCGATAAAGCAACTGGCGGAAAGCAAAACTGAAAAGCCGTAGAGCCATGATGTACAGTACGAAGAACGGTAACAACCCGGTGGGACTCCAACTGAATTTCTCCCTTTGGGAAGTGAAAGGCAGTTGGATAAGCCGTGAGGGTGCGCCGTCGATCAGGATATACCGCGATACGAGTCGCAGGAACGGCGGTTACTGGATGGAGTTTGCCTATGATGAAAGAGCCGTCTTCCACCGCCTGATTAAAAGGGATATGCGTGGCCTTCGTTACTTCGACCTGTACGGCTTTATCGGTATGGCTTACGATCCTCGGCGCGATATGCTGCAACTGTCAGCTTACGGCGACTATTATAGGGCGGAGGATTAGTTCTTCGGGAGTAATCTTCCCCCTGTTCACTTGAATAAATAACAATTTAAAAGTATAACAGAATGAAACGATTGATTTTAATAATGTGTGTGGCGCTTTGCGGCATCACGCATCAGGCGAAAGCACAATGGACGGTGGTTGACCCCACCAATCTTGTGCAAAATATCCGTACTGCTATACAAGGTACTACAACGGCCACGAATATGGTCAAGAACCTTGAAGAGAGTATAAAAATATACAAACAGGGTAAGGAATACTACGACAAACTCAAATCGGTGCATAACCTTATCAAAGATGCCCGCAAGGTTACGAAGACCATCGAAATGATTAGCGAGATAACGAGTATCTACACGACGGGCTTCAATAAGATGGTGTCAGACCCGAATTTTACGGTGGACGAACTGACCGCCATATCATCAGGGTATGCCGTGTTGCTGGAAGAAGGAGGCGCACTTGTAACCGAACTGAAGAATATCGTTACAGGCGGCAACGGACTGTCCCTGACGGATAAGGAGCGGATGGACGTGATAGACCAGATTTATACGAAGATGGTCGATTACCGGAACATGACCAAGTATTATACGAATAAGAACATCTCCATATCCTACATCCGCAGCAAGGAAAAGGGAGATGCCCAGAGGGTGCAGGCTCTTTATGGTAAACCATCGGAAAGATATTGGTAAGCCATGACACTACTTGCAATAGATTTCGATAACCTGCATCAGATACTCCGTAATCTGTATCAGCAGATGCTTCCCCTTTGCGGCGACATGATCGGTGTCGCCAAAGGGGTGGCAGGATTGGGAGCGCTTTTCTACGTGGCTTACCGTGTGTGGAAGTCGCTGGCAAGCGCCGAACCGATAGACGTGTTTCCCTTGCTCCGACCTTTTGCCGTAGGGTTATGTATTATGTTTTTTCCGACGGTGGTGCTGGGAACTATCAATGCCGTCATGTCGCCCGTGGTATCGGGTGCGCACGGAATACTGGAAAGCCAGATGACGGATGTGGAAAGCCTCCAACAACAACGCGATGCGCTGGAGTATGAAGCGCGGGTACGCGAGGGCAAAGAATGGTTGGTAAACGATGAAGTTTATGAGGAAAAATTCTCCGAACTCGGTATCCGGCAAATCGGCACGATGGTCAGTATGTGGTGGGAACATACATGGTATAATATAAAGATGTGGTTCCGGCAACTGGTGCAGGACTTCTTTGAACTGCTCTACAACGCCGCCGGACTGACCATTGATACGCTGCGGACATTCTTCCTTGTGGTGTTGGCGATATTGGGGCCATTGTCATTTGCCCTGTCAATTTACGATGGCTTCCAATCGACACTCACCAACTGGATTGCCCGCTACATAAGTGTTTATCTCTGGCTCCCTGTGGCTGATATTTTCTCGGCGGTACTCTCTAAAATCCGCGCATTGATGCTCGAAGGAGATATTGCCCTGCTTCAAGACCCCAGCTACATACCGGACGGGAGCAATGGCGTTTACATCGTGTTTCTCATTATCGGTATCATCGGCTATTTCAGCGTACCTACTGTGGCGGAGTGGATTATCCAATCCGGTGGCGGAGCCGGCGGTGCGATGGGTGGTATCAGCCGTGTCGGAGCATTTACGGCAGGTGTCGGTGGTGCGGTAGCGGGTAACCTGATGGGCAGGGTCGTCAATCCCAAACGAGGTCGATCATCCGGCGGCGGCAATAGCAGCAGCGGCGGTGGTAACTCAGGCGGTAGCGGCGGAACTCCGAACGGGCAAAATCTGGCGACACAAGGTGGTGGAGGTACGTCCTAACTCCGCCGATTCATCAATTTTAATTTTAAAACGATATGGAATTTAAATCATTAAAAAACATAGAAAGTTCATTCAAACAGATCAGGATGTTCGGCATCATATTCCTATGCCTGTGCGCGGTGGTGGCGGTATTCAGCGTAGTGAAGTCCTATCAGTTTGCGGAAGCCCAGCGGCAGAAAATATACATTTTGGATGAGGGAAAATCCCTCATGCTGGCGCTTTCGCAAGACCTCTCACAGAATCGTCCGGTCGAGGCAAAAGAACATGTAAAACGGTTTCACGAACTGTTTTTCACGCTCTCTCCCGACCGTTCGGCTATCGAATCCAACATCAACCGCTCCCTGTTTCTCGTTGATAAGAGCGCCTTTGCGTACTATCAGGATTTTCAGGAAAAGGGGTATTACAACCGTATAGCTGTGACGTGCTAAGTTGTGTATGTGATTGTTTAACGTTCCATTCCACGAGATG
>DAMANX010000071.1:0-4655 GCA_032073245.1 Tannerellaceae bacterium | reverse complement strand
AATCCCTTTGGGATTTTGAAGGCGGAGTTTAAAAAAATCTTCAAATCTAACAATAGTTGAATACCCCCATATTATCTTAATAAAAAGAAGGATTAATGAGATGAATTTAATTTAGTGCATACATTTCAGAAGAGATACCACAAACCCAATGATCTATAATATCTAAATGAGAAACAGCTTTATCTCCTTTAAAACCCTTGATGTCATCCTTACTTACCAGCTCAAGATATTTGGTTAGCATAATCTGTGCAATAGGTCGGTAGCTCCAATGCCATTTTTCTTCATTATATCCAACTGATCTATTAGGCCCCAACTCAGTATACGACTGAAAAAAGCCATACTTATGGGCATTATTCTGTAACCAGGCATATACCTTTTTCCCTTCTGTGGTTTCAAAATAAGATAACCGGAAACTGTTTAAATCGATATCCGTGCCCCAGTGGTGGCGGGATGTTCCAGGCATGGAACGATATTGCAGAATATATCTGGCTTTTTCTATGTCATTGGCAAAAGGAGTATCTGTTTGAGGATTATTCCATCTGAGTTCCCATTCACAAACCTGTTCAACGTATGTGCGATGTCCGGATGTTATTATTAATTTAACACCATTTGCTAATGCTGCATCATACATTAATTTATATGCTTCATAGACTGGAGCCAGAAGATAAATATTCCTCTCTGTATGTTCTGTATCTACTTTTTCAAAGAGTGAATTATCATTTCTTTTCACCTTCCCGAGAAGAAAATCTTTCGTTATATGCTCTTCCAGTAGCAATTCATAATGTTGTCTCAGGTATGCGTTATAAGTAAGGACAGCGGTTACACTATCTTTAGAAGAAGTGGAGAGATTAGTTTCAATCTCTTGTAAAATATCTGAAGAATTTATCTCTTTTATATCCTGAGATTCTTTACAGCTTGTTAATACACACACTAGAAAGGTTATAAGAACCTTTATATACTGTTTTTTCATACTTAGTCGCCCGAAATTTTATCGCGTAATAAACAATTGAGTTTATTATCTTCCCTTAAAGGCTAAAAGTAGTGTTTTTTTCAGTATGAACAAATCGTATTCAACTCTTTAGTAATTGTTTGTATATATTAAGAAAATCTGATTACAATAAAATAAGGGCAACCTTCGCTGAAATATAATTTCCCGAAAGTTGCCCCCGAACACGATAAGATCCTTCTATTTGCTTGATGTTGATTTACGAAACGTTCAATATACGTATTTTCATCCGCACAAGGTTTCATAGTTAAGGTTTAGCAAATCGAATAGTATCGTTTAGTTGTCAGCCATAAATAATCATCATTCTGATAGTTTAATAAACAGAAGACTCAAATATGGGATCAGAAAAATTACTTTTTATGATCTGACGATTCGAAACGGCCTTGTGAATCTCTCATTTCATTTTTAGCGTTGCTGCCGCGATGGCTGCTTGAGCTTGAAGATGATTGTTGATTCTTAGCTTGACCTTTCGATTCTAAACGTCCATTAGCATCTCTCGGTCCGTTTTCAGCATAACTACCACGTCCGCTTCCACTCTTTTGAGAGTTAGAAGAATTAGAAGTAGAATGTGAGCTTTTAGATTTGTCGTTAGATGTAAAACGACCTTGTGAATCTCTTTGTTCGTTTTGAGCACGTTCGCTCCTTGATTCCGATTTCATAGTTAATGTCTTTAATTTATTACTAGTTGTACATACAGGCCTATATGTTGCCTCCTTGCGGAAGCTTTACTATCGAACAGTAACTTCTTTCAATAAGTTTACCCATTAAGCTTTGTTTGAAGCTCTTTTAATCTATTTTGATGATTCAACGGTTCAAAAATGGTCAACTTTAGAAATTTTATCAATAAATAAGGGGATACCTTCCGAATTACCGGACTGAATCCCCTCTCATATTTACCTCTCTTTTGTTATTTATTCTGAAGCCAACTCTTTAATGAACCTTCGGATAATTTCTCAAGAATAGTATTTCTATCTGCCCAAATTCTTTTTTTCGTGATGTCAATACCGGCTTCCGAACATATTTTCATTGCATGTGCAGTCTCTCTAGCGCCAATAGCCCTTCCATTTCCACTTACCAAGATTCCTAAATCATTATAACTGGCATTATCTGTAATAATCCATACAGCAGCTTGCTTGGTGGTGGTACCTACATTCGCCTTCTCCAGAACAGGCATTAGCTTAGCCAATTCGGCCTGGTGAGGAGAACGGGTTACAGTGAACCGATCTTTACTATCCGGAATATTCTTAGGCCGGTTGGCACACGCTGCAGAGACAGAAACATTTTGCCAACCCTCACCAGTAAGGCGTACCTTCTTCTCTGCTGTTGCAACCATATTTTGAGAAGAAGTATTTGCAGATACGAAATAACTACCCACAGGAATACGAACACTTACCGGATAGTCAACCAGCTTACGAACATTTACGTTTACATACGTAATGTCTCTACCTTGTACTTCTACTTCGACTATTTTATTTTCAATCAGATCTACGATATCATGTTCACCGGATTTGGCATCATATACTTTTGTTTCCGTTTTCTGAACGGGAGGAGAAGACGACACAGGAATAGGAGTATTTTGTATGCTTCCTGCGGGAATTACATCAAAAGTAACTTTAGAACCATATGATCCTTCATTCCCATAAACGACGATCTTTTCCGGTGTGCCGGAAGTAGCAAAATAGAAAACATAATTTTCCTTGTTTACGGAACAATTATCATAAGAGATTGTCTTACCATTTACCACTATATCCATTCCTACAGGAATAATCATTCTATTATTCCTCATGAGAAGAGTTCCACCAATCTTATCACCGGAAAGTTCTACAAGTGTTTTCCCTTTTCCATCCTGGCTTATTTTTCCCACCTGTACGGTGTAGGTCTCGTTCTCAAATTTCACTGAGCCTTTGCCTCCTTTTACCTTTACTGCTAGTGGTGTAATATTCTCTTTGGGCTTTTCCGGGGATTTTACTTCTGCCGGCTTTGTTTCTACCGGTTTTGTGGCGGCAACTGGTTGGGTTGTTTGTTTAGGAGTAGTATCTTTCGACTTTGGAGTCTGTGCTACTGGTGTGTTTACAGAAGTAGCCTGTACAGGATTAGGATTTGCTATATGCCGAATAACTATTTGCCCTGTCTGCGAATTCTTCTCAAATATATCCTTACTCCCATCCTCATATTTGATCATAAAGATATCTGATTGCAGCATTGTATAGATAGGCCCTGTTAGGTTACTAAATTTTCTATACTTTACCTCTTCCGTATTTACCTCTGTTACTTTTGCCTGAATTTCATCTCCATTTAATCGGGTAATAATATCCTGAGCAAAGACAAAAGAACTCAAATATGTCAGAAAAATGAAAACAAAAAGTAGTTTCCCTTTCATCTCTTTTATTTTAATGGATAAAAGAGGGTGTATCAAAAGTTTGAAATCTTAATTTAAACACAGAGGCACAGAGACACAGAGTTTTTTTATTATTTGAAAATCAAAACTCTGTGCCTCTGTGTTTTCTATTTATAGATGACTTTTGATACACCCTCTTACATATTTAATTATATAAAGCAAGTACTTAAAAACGGAAATTGATTCCTACCGTTATCCCCATTGAAGATAAATCTACATCATCAATCTTTCCATTATAATAATCGATATTGCCCGAAGCTGAGAAACGACTGGCAAAGTTCCAACGAGCAGAAGTCCCTACACCGAATGCAACCGTATTATCATCTGTAGTTTCCGATTTGCTCCCTATCTTAACAGTACCTATAGCAAAACCGATCATCGGCCTTACATCAAATTCCCATTTTTCTGTTTGAAACGTACTGGAGAATAACGGACCAGCCATAATACCGGAAAGACCAATAGAGGCATCTGAATAATTTGTTAAATCAAATGAAGTTCCAAACATGGATGCAGCAATACCAATATTTTTTGAAAGCATATAACCGAAATTGATATTTACCTGTATACCTCCATCAATATTATCATAAGACTTTGTTGTAAATGCTCCTCCGACACCTAAACCGATATACGCCTTACGTATGGGTTCTTCTTTTGGAGTCGTGTTTTCAGATTCCCTGGCGGGCTGAACCCGATTAGCGTTATTTGCACGATTTTGATTTGAGCTTTGAGAGGCAACACTTGTACGTTGAGTAGGACTATTCGGTCTTACTGCAGGAGTCTCGCTTTCCTCTGGTGTATTTCCAAACATGTCTTTTTCTCCATTTTCATACTTAATCATAAAGATATCCGATGCCTTTAGGGTATAAGTTGGCCCGGTATCATTTCCGAATCTTTTATACTTAACATCTTTTGCTCCAACTTCCAGTACTTTTGCCTGGATTTCTTCTCCGTTCTTCTGTGTGATAACGTCTTGTGCACTTACTACTGAAACTGTGGCAGCCAATAAAAAGAAAGCTAATAATTTTCTTACTCCGTTCATGGTTTTCTTTGTTTACTTTTATTTCATATCGAATTAGTCTCTAGGTATTCACAAAAGTAGTACTGGAGAAAATCATGCAATACCCCACAAGTGGGAGTTTTTTTATGTTTTTACAGAATCTCTTTGCAAGTATTCATATATATCCCTTATAAAAATGATTTAGCCTGTATTATTCCTAAACTCAAAAAAGCGCTGTAAAAAGTACCTTCATT
>DAMANX010000070.1:0-4692 GCA_032073245.1 Tannerellaceae bacterium | reverse complement strand
TAGGTGGGTGGATATGCTCTGGAGTATTAGACCTGTACTTGATCGGGGGCTTACTTTGGAATATCTACCGACTGATCAGACTCACCCAATAAGTGTTGAGAGAAATAATCCACCATACGCCAGTAGAAATATTCATCCATATCGCCAAAACCATGGCGTTGCTGGGGCAAAAGAAGCATATCGAAGCGCTTATTGGCACGAATCAACCCATCAACTACACGCATAGTATTCCCCGGATGTACATTATTATCAATATCCCCATGAACAAGCAACAAATGGCCTTTCAATTGTTTCGCCAGTTCTGGATTACTTTTGATACTATATACAAATGTCGTATCTCCTTTTTCACTTATCTCTTCCTTCACGCCATGATGTGTCTCGCTCCACCAACGATTGTAAATCTTATTATCATGATTACCGGCACAAGACACGGCTACTTTAAAGAAGTCAGGATGTTGCAATAAGGCTGCAGTTGACATAAAGCCTCCTCCCGAATGCCCGTGGATACCCACCCGATGAATATCAATAAATTTATACCGGTCAGCCAATTGGATAATAGCTGTTTTCTGATCTTCCAGTCCGTAATCCCTTAAATTGCCATATCCATAATTATGATACCATTTAGACCGGCTTGGATGGCCTCCTCGGTTTCCAACTGAAATAACAATGAACCCGGCTTGAGCCAGACGGTCTGTGCGTACACTCATACGAGTAAACGGATAGCGCGTTCCTTCCACCTGCGGACCAGGATATACATAATCAATCACCGGGTAAACCTTTGTTGAATCAAAATCGAATGGCTTATACATAACACCATACAAATCCGTAATACCATCTTTTGCTTTTACTTTGAAAGGTTCAGGGAATTGGTATCCTGCAGCAAACAGTTGAGAAAAATCACTTTTCTCCAGTTCCATCACCTTACGTCCGGTATTATCCAGCAAATCGGAAGCCGGGACCGTATTAATACGAGAATAATTGTGTACAACAAATTGTGCATTATCATCTATTCGTACATCATGGAAGAAATCACCGGCAGAAACCATCTGCAGTCCGCTTCCATCCAGATTTACACGGTAAAGATGCTCATAATAGGGATTTTCATCTTTTTCCCTACCATTTCCCATAAAGTAAACGATCCGTTTAGCTTCATCCACCTTCACTATTTCGTCCACGTGCCATGGGCCGGATGTCAGGCGGTTTTTTAAGTTACCTTTGTCATCATACAGATAAAGATGTGCCCAGCCATCGCGTTCGCTCCAGTGTACCAACTCTTTTCCACCATTGATCGATGCCAGCGGACGAACTTCTATATAGGTATTCATCCGTTCTTCAATAATCGGACGGATAGTATCTTCCCCTATAGTATAAGAACAGATATCCACTCGATGCAAATCACGGCTCAAACGTGTTAAAAAGAAACGATTATTATCGCCTAGCCAGCAATTAGGTTGATCCTTCATATCACGCTGTTTCTCCAAACGGGGTTGACGAGCCAGACGAATGGTTTGGTCTTTAAAAGCTTCTGTACGTATTTCCTTATAACTGTCATTACTCATATCGAACAGATACAAATACTGAAGAGGAGCTTCTTTTTCACCCGGCATCTGATATTTATAGGATTCAAGTGTAGGCCGGGGCTCAGCCATCACATTGATTACCCATAGATCTTTTACTGCCCGGCTATCGGTTACTGTAATAGCAAAATGGCGGGAATCAGGAGACCATACAATACCTCCCGCATTACGACGTTTTCCATTACAAAGAGTATCTGTATTCAAAAGGCTATGAGGTTGTCCGAAACCAAAATCCTTTACCCCTGTAGTAGTCATTTGTATTTCAACAACAGTACTATCTTTATCATCCTTCTTCAGTTTTTCATAATCTTCACGTGACATACGATAAAGATTCATATCCTTTGCATACACTACAGTCTTTCCATCCGGAGAAACAGAAGCCCAGTCGGGATGTTTAGGATCTTTCTTTTTATCCTTTAGATGAGTAAGTTTTTGGGATGGATAATCATAAGAAAAGAAGAAGATATCTTTTTCTTTTCCTTTACTTTTGTCTGTAGTATCTTTTTTTGCATCTTGCGAAGATGTGATTTGAAAAGTAAAAGAACGTCCATCCTCTCCGGCTTCCAGTTCCTGAATAGGCAATTGCTGGGCTGTAAAAGGGTCTTTTACTATTTCCGTCAATTGAGCCGCCAGTTTATCCAGATCAAATAATTGCCGTTTCGTACGGGTTGTCGGATCCACCACATACCAGACTTTTCCATTGCTGGTTTTGTATTCATACCAAAAATGATTCCCTTTCTGAAACCAATGCGGATCAACCGATGTGGAAAACAACATAGTAGATAATTTATCGCCTGCAAAACGTTCCGCCTGCGTATATCCCGGTAATTTGTCGGTAGAGGATGCAGCTTGTACACTAACATTCAAAGTCAGAAGTATTCCGAATGTAAACAGAGATAGAAGATGTTTTTTCATGTATTATTAATTTAGATTATGTTACTAGTCCATCATACAAATGTATGCAATTTTTATTTCTTTACTGGGAAGAATGATTTCAATACAAAAATAAAGGATTTCTTTACAAGTTTTCGTGGAATCAAGAAAACTATTATCTTTACAGAGTGGTTATATTTTAAAACACATACCCCTTAAAGCATAGTTTTTAGGGTATTTGTAGATTTTTTAAGTCTAAAACAGAATATCTCATGAAGAAAAGTAATGTAATAATTAGTGGAAGCATTTTGCTGGTAGCCGGCACTTTTTTAGCGTGGAATATGCGGAAAACAATTCCACGGAAGGCCGTTGCAATCAATCCGTTTGAAGTAGATAAGTTTTTAGGCAAGTGGTATGAAGTGGCTCGATTGGACTATAAATTTGACCGCAATATTATCAACACCTCTATAGATTTCTCTTTAAAGCCAAATGGAAATATCAAAGTAGTTAAAAGATGGTATAACTTTTATAGCAAAAGAAAAGAGATCAAGATAGGGATTGCAAAATTTGTCGGGCCCATGTATGAGGCAATGATGAAAATATCTTTCCGCAAACCTATTTATACAGGATATAATGTAATTGGAATTGATCCGGATTACAATTATGCATTAGTGGCTGGAGAAGATATGCGTCATCTCTGGCTTTTATCACGTGAACATAATATGCCGGAAGAAATAAAGAAAGCATTTATTCATAAAGCCGGAATGATTGGATATGATACTTCTAAATTAGTTTGGGTTGATCAGAATCTGCCATTTATTAATCAGACAACAATTATAGAATATACACAGATCGATCAGGATTTGGTATAAAATCAGTTTACTATAATAAATGCAATCTACTTAGCGGGTAGATTAAAAATAATAAAGAAGGAACTAATTAATATTAAACACAGAGACACAGAGTCTTTATTTTCATAGAATTAAAATCTCTGTGGCTCCGTGTCTCTGTGTTTTATTCTATATTTAGGGACTATTATTCGATATTCAATTCTTTACCATTTGTAAAGTAATCACGATCAAATTCTTTTGTTTCTTTATTTTCCTCACCAAACTTATAAGTACGTTCATAAGTCTTTTCTGAATTATCAGTTTCCTTCACATGGATAACCAATTCAATGCTGTTTTCTCTCGGTTGCCTACGTAAAGATTCTAAGTTGAAAGAGACTAACCCGGAAGATACATAAGTGGGAGAATCCTGATGAGCATTGTGACGGAACTCCAGATGAACTTTTCCATCAGTATATACTTTCGAACTATCACTTACCAGGTTAAGCATGTGTTTTCTGTCTTGGCCACGGTAGCTGAATTTGATATTCAGATAATCACTTCCCACCCAAATATCCCTTACATCAATTGGGTCGTTTCCAATACTATCCTGCATAGAAGGTGTTACTTGAATAATGCCTTTGGTCAGGATATTGTAAGCGTCATTTAGTTTTACATCATGATCATAACCACTACCTTCGGGCTTATCATTTAGAATAGTATAATCAGCAAGGATGCGTTGACCTGTATGAGGCCGATAATTATAGAAATTATTAGCTGCAATCCATAAAAGTTCATTGTTGTCCAACTTTATATAAAAGTTAGCCTCATTATCAGGGTTTTCAACCGTTGCCAAGCCAATCCAATACTTATCTAATGAATAATCGTCATCATCATCACATGAAACAAAAGCCAAAGCCGGCAGTAATAATAGCAATAATAAATTCCTTTTCATTTTAATCCTCTTTTAATATGTTATTAATATTCGTTTGAATATTAAAACACAAGCCATCGATCTTTTGTTCAATCATCAATTTTTATTTATTATTAACCGCTATTATAAATAATAAAAATTAGTTTTGGCAAACATTATGTTTTGACTTTTATCTAATTACTATCTAATTATTTGAGGAGAGTTGTTATCTTCAAATAGAAAAGTATTTGAAGATACATACAAGAACGTCGAAGACGTTTTATGTGAATAACCGCGGGATGTAATCCCGTGGTAGATAATAGATATATCCTCTTGCAGCCCCGAATGGGGGTGAATAAAAAGCCATTATTGACCCTCTTCGAGGCTCCGACAGGGTTGTCATTCCTATACTATCCACGGGATTACATCCCGCGGTTATTCACATGAAATCCCTTTGGGATTTTGAAGGCGGAGTTTAAAAAAATCTTCAAATCTAACAATA
>DAMANX010000069.1:0-5739 GCA_032073245.1 Tannerellaceae bacterium | reverse complement strand
TTAAGGGGTCAATTTCGACTTGGCGCACGGGGTCAACGCGCACTGGATTTTCCATACATGATTTACTTCGTTTTACAAATTAATACTACTTATTTTCAATGCATTGACGAAGCAAAGGACGGAAGAACGGGGAAGCAGAAAAAGGGGAGTAGTTAACTACTCCCCCGAAAGTTTCTCGCAACAGCCTTGTATTTAATGGGTTGCAAAACGGTTATTTTTCATCTTGTCAATTCTTACCCTCTTTATCCTTTCGGATTATGAGATTTCGCAGGAAGTCAAGGGCTTTCGTGCGATTGAATGGTTTACGGTCGAAAACTTTTTCCTGTTGGTCGTAGATACTGCCGAAACTACAATTAAATATCTTTTCAAAAGCATCTGCAATTTGGTTCAGGTGTGCAGGTTTTCCATTCCGTTGGAACACTTTCTTTGAGAAGAAAAGGGCTATTACAATCTCTCCTAAAGCAACAATCCCCAAGTCTTTCGACTTAGGGAGAATATACAGGTCGGATTGAAATGCTGGTTGATTGGACTGGCTGAACTGTTCGGGATAGCGAATTCTAAGATTCAGCAGTTCCCGTTCAGAATTGACAATAGCTAAAGCCTTTTGGAGATAAGCAAATTTCAGGGCATTTTTCCCCCTTCTCGTGTCGATAAAGTGATTTCAGGAATGCTAACTCAACACGAGTCGTATTCAGCATCCGAAAGATTTCAGAGTAGTTTTGTTCGGATTGACTGACTGTTCTTAGCTGTTCCATAAAGTTTCCATAGGCACTTTGCATTTCTTCGTTTGTGACTTGTGAGGGTTCAGCTAATAGGCTGAACAATCTCAATTTAAATAATTCATTCATAGGCATAAATTTAAAAATAGTTAATAATGAGAATTATATCCAAAACCTAAGTTTTGTGTACTATTATTTTATTGCCATGAAATGTTTATATTATCCTTAAAAAGTTATCGAAGCATATATGCCCCAATTTTCATTATTAATTATAGCGGGGGAAATAACCAAATTATGCTTCTTGGCAAACGGGCGGGTGAAAATATAAGTGCTACCTATACCAATTGCTGCACCTGCCAGCACATCCCATGTATCATGCCTTTTGGCATAAACACGCCCCCATGCTACATATCCCGAAACTAAATATGCAGGGATACTGTATTTCCACCCATACCTTTGTGCTATAAAAGATGCACCTTGAAAAGCCATTGCCGTATGATTAGATGGAAAAGAGTGGTTATCACTGCCATCAGGGCGTTGTTTTTTAATCGTGTATTTAAGTAAATACGAGGTTGCTATACTTGTTGCTCCTGCAAAAACCAATTGTTTTGTTCCCTTGTAATCTTCAAGAATGAGAGTTGTAATAAAACCGGCAACTGGAGGTGCAAACATTAATATGTCTGTTGAGGTTTTAACCGCATCGCGGGATTGTGCTTTTATCCCACAATTCATTAAACATATACATGTTACAAGTAAAAGGATTTTCTGTTTCATATTATTTCTAAATTATTTCCTGTTAGCATGAATATTAAAGGGCACTTCCGTGCGATAATTTATATATTGCGTAACCGAGTAGTACAGCATAACAAATGCAGAACCAAGCAATAAACCGCCAATAATATCAGTAAACCAATGAACCCCCGAAATCAAACGTCCAATGATTGTCACGGCAATAATCAAGATTGATACTATGTCAGCTATTGTTCGTACTACCTTATTTTTCAACAAAGAATGAAACTGTATTATCGCGGTTGCCATAATGCATAGCACTATCATTGTATGGGAAGACGGGAATGACGCTTCTAATGATTTATGAATGATAATCGGTCTATAATTTACAATACAGACTTCAAAAAACACATAGGACGCAATCACAATCAAATACAACACACCTAACGTTATAATACCTGTGTCTACACGCTTGATGCTTTTCCTTTTAATCAGTTGAACCAATCCCAATACGGAAAATCCGACAGCAACTAATATGGCGATAATGCCAATCCAGTCTGTAATATTATACCAAAGCAAGTTTTCTCCAAACAGACTAAATATGAATCCGTTTATCGCCGCAAGACCAACACGGGATTGTTGCGGGCCTATCGGCTGAACATCAACGGTCAGTATAACCGCAGTCAACAGTGCAAACAGCAGAAACAATATGCCTGTCACGATAAAATTAAGTTGGATTTTTTTCTTCATTTTCTTAAACTCATTTTAGATAATTTGAATATTTATATTCACTGATTTTATTGATTATGCTGCAAAAGTATGGGACGAACCTTACATGGAATTAACGACAACCTTACTTTTACCTTACATTTGATTGAACAGTATAAAAATTGTTCTATTATCACTACTTTTGTTTCAAATTGGCAAAAATATGAATGGCAATAAACTTGATTTTCTGAAAGATAAACGGCTTTTGTTGGTTGATGACGAGCCTGAACTTCTTAGTATGATAGAATCCATATTGCAAGACGAAGGCTTTTCTTCCATCTGTAAGGCTTCAACCCGGAAGGAGGCATTTGAACAATGCCGCATCTATAAACCTGAAATTGCAATACTTGATGTTATGTTACCTGATGGGGACGGATTTTCGCTTTTTAAAGAGATAAGAAAAACAATGGACTTTCCGGTCCTATTTCTGACGGCAAAAGACCAACCGGAAGACCTTTTTACCGGACTTGGTTTGGGAGCGGATGACTATATGGTTAAGCCTTTTTTACCACGGGAACTGATTTTAAGATTATATGCAATTCTTAGACGTTGTTACAAAACCGATGATTCTTTGATTACCCTTGATAAATGTATAATTGATATAGGTAAAGCAGAAGTAAACAGAAAAGGAACAGTTTTTCCATTAACAGCTAAAGAAGTTGGCATATTGACTACACTCTATAAGGCGGGGAACCGGATTGTTACAATAGATTCTCTTTGTAATAGCGTATGGGGAGATAATCGTTATGGATATGAGAATTCATTGATGGCACATATCCATAGAATACGTGAGAAAATAGAAGAAAACCCGTCTTCTCCTGCTTTATTGGTTACTATTAAAGGATTGGGGTATAAATTAAATGTATGAATATGAATCCAATCCAATCTTCCGTAAAGCGGTTCATGTTGAGATTGTCATTAGCTATAATCTTGGTATTGACAATAAATCTTCTTTTATTGGGGATATACATATACCGTCATCAAAAATCAGTATCGGACGAAATGGCTATTATTCCTTTGTTAAAGCAGTTCCCGCAAGAGCTTGTTTTGAAAGGTAATCATTATTATTTAGATAATGATGTTCAAAATGAGCTGGATAAGCAGGATATGTGGGCTATGTTGCTTGATGACAGGCAAGGAACTGTATTATGGAGTTATAAACTACCGGAAGAAATTCCGACCTATTATACTTTAAGTGATATTGCTGCTTTTAGTCGTTATTATCTGAAAGATTACCCTGTTTCTACGTGGAAACACCCCAACGGATTAATTGTAATAGGTTCTCCAAAATATAGTTTATGGAAAATTGCCTATATGTTTCCTTATGCCGAATTTAAAGCCATGCCAGGGCGGATTATATTAATTATTGTTTGTGACTTGCTTATCCTTTTTTTACTCTACTTTATTATCGACCGCAAATCAATTAAAGCAGTATCTAATGTATTGTCCGGTATCCATTCTTTAGCAGAGGGTAAACTGATTCGGTTGAAAGAAAAGGGAACTTTTTCGGAGATTGCCACCCAATTAAATAAAACTTCCGATTTACTCAAAACCCGCTCTATTGCTCAGGAAAATTGGATAGCAGGAATTTCTCATGATATAAGAACGCCGTTGTCTATCATACTCGGTTATGCTGAGAAAATCGAGACTAATTCATTATTGCCTAAAGATGTACAAAAAAAAGCCTCGCTGATTAAATATCAAGGTATCAGGCTACGAGATTTGGTGAATGACTTAAACCTTATTGCCCGTTTAGGAGATGAAACACATCCCGTACATCTGGATTCATTTCATCCGACAGTTTTCTGCCGTGAGCTTATCGCCAAATTTTTGAATAACGGAATACCTGAAAGCTATTCTATTGAACTTGACATAGATAAAGAATTAGAGCCTGCAAAATTAAAGGGAGACACACATCTTCTCCAACGGGCTATTAATAATCTATTGTACAATAGTATTCGGCATAATTCTGCAGGATGTGATATATCTTTTCGATTATATGAGGAAGGCAAACAGGTATTATTTGTTGTGTCTGACAATGGGAAGGGAATGACTTCCGATGAAATAGAAGTACTGCAAAGTCGCTCTCACTATTTGTCTAATACTGATTCTTCCTTTAATGGACAACACGGATTGGGTCTTTATATCGTGCAACAAATTGTAAAAATGCACAATGGGAATATTGCTTTCAGTAAGAGTGAGTCCGGGGGATTAGATGTTACAATTACATTGTCTGTATATGAAATAGATAAAGAATAGATTACTTGTTTATGGAAAATATTGTTAACTTTGACACGGAGTTATTTGAAACAATGGACAAGTAAAGCAGACCAAAGAGTTTAGCTCGTTTCCAAATCATTACCTATTCTACTTTTGCGGTTTATTAAATGCTTGTAAAATAGCGAAATAGAAAACAAACGCATCTTATTTATGAACACTTCCATGATTATGATCGTTACGACGGGAAATAGGATTTTATGGTCTTTTATCGCATCTATCTCAAAGACAATGAAGCGTTTAGATAATAAATCCAGTTGCTTATCCGAGTTCAACAGGAAGTCGTATTCACCCCCGCGATAGTACGGCTCCAGTACATTCAGGAAATTCGCTATATCGAAGTCCTTTTCACGTACTTTCTTTTCTTCCAGTACCTTTTTGTAGTCATCACGGACAAACTCATAGAATGTGTTGAAAGACGGTATCAGTTTTTTATCGGTTTTCAACTTTTCTATATACTGGCTGACTGCATTGGAGAGGGCAACTTCTTCCGCCCGTGAAGGCGGCTCATTATCCCTTTTCCACAGGGTAAGGATCAGCGTTTTTATACTCTCACGCTTTTCAATATCGAAAACATTATCATCCGTGTAAAAAGGATTGAAAGCAATCGGATTTTGTTCCGTGTAAGTAAAATATACTCCATCCTGACCACCTGTGCGCTTGTTGATTAGGTTGCATAATCCCTGATAAGAGTTTCCTGTGTCCACCAAAACGATATGCGTACCCTGTTCGTAGTATTGGCGCACCATGTGATTTGTAAAGAAAGATTTGCCACTTCCCGACGGCCCAAGAATGAATTTATTCCTATTTGTAATAATTCCTTTTTTCATGGGCAAGTCGGAAATATCCACATGGAGTGGCTTACCTGAAACCCTGTCCGCCATTTTGATACCGAACGGACTGGGTGAACTCCGGTAGTTTGTTTCTTCCGTGAAAAAGCACAAGGCAGGTTCGATAAATGTATAGAACGCTTCTTCCGCAGGAAAATCCCCACTATTACCCGGCATTCCTGCCCAGTACAAAGTAGCGGCATCCACAGTATTGTGTCTGGGCTTACATTCCATAAGAGCCAACTGGCTACCTACGTCATTGCGGATATGTTTTAGTTCTTCCACATCATCACTCCACGCTATCACGTTGAAATGCGCCCTGATGGAAGTCAGCCCGAAGCTATGCGCTTCGTTTAGATACTGGTCGATGTCGAGTAGGTCGGCTCCCTTACGGGAGCTTTCCCCTCTAAGAACCG
>DAMANX010000068.1:0-6312 GCA_032073245.1 Tannerellaceae bacterium | reverse complement strand
AACTAAATATCAAATATTTCAAAGAACGATTTTAGATTTTAATGGGACAGTAGTGAGAATATATATTAGAATATAACTGATATGGGGTATGCCAGTTAAGGTATGCCCCATTTCTTTATTTCTTTTACCTTCTTTTCCCACAGGCCATCAAATTAATATGTTGGATTTGTATAACTGCCAACAATTACCTACTTTTGTGAAATAAACCAATTGTAAGACATGGATTCTGTCACTTCTTAAGTGACAAAAAAATGTTGATAAATCGTATTTTTGCGGCAAATATAGGGCCATACTTCACATTTTCCGTACATTTTCTTCGTTCATTGTTTCACAAAAATGCTTTTCACTTCTATTTTTATAGATGTGCCACTGCCTTACGCATTCTACCGGGGGGATACCCGAAATGTTTTTTACAGTAATCATTAAACTGTGGAAGGGACATAAACTGTTGTTCTTCTGCTATTTGCTTGATGGGTTTATGGGTGGCATAGATCTCATGATAAATAAGGCTTACTTTTCTTTCCTGCATCCACTTATAGGGGGATATACCAAAAGCTTTCTTGAACTTCTTATCAAAACTGGAAATACTACAGGAATATAGCCGGGCCAATTCGCGGACTGTTTTTACCTTGCGGTAGTTCTGTAAAACAAAATTGCTGAATTCCGTGGTGTTGGTAAGCACGGGGCTGAAGAAAACAGCCAGGTCTTCCTTTGTATAATAGGCCCTGAAAAGAATCATTAGTTCCTGGAGTTTTTGTTGAAGGTAGATGGAGCACCGGAGTCCTTTCTGAAGGTTGTAGGCCAGGGGCCGGATGAAGTCTGCAACGGGCTCGTTAACCTCCAGTGTATTAAGCTGGTTGGAGAACGCATGGCTTTTCTTATTGTCTTTCAGCCGGTCTATGGAAAAGCATTCACACAGGCGTATCACATCATTGAGACGGAAGATAAAAAGGGTGGTTCCTTCTTCTGTCCGGGCTTTGAAATGTGCCCCGGGTGGAAGCAGGAATATCTTTCCCTTACTGATGCGATGGTTCAAAAAGTGGTCATAGGAAAGCTGTATGCTTCCCTCTACTATTACTACTATTTCTCCCTGCATAAGGGTTTTCTCCCAGCGATACCCCTGGGGGTAGCCGGATGTTTCAATCGAAGGTGATTCGATGCTTTCGTAGCGGAAACACCCTTGGTGTTCCTCTGCACATAATAATTCACACATACTCTGCAGTTTATGGTTTGTTTCTTTTTTGTTTCACTATTAAGCTGGTTCACCTTCTTTTCTTTTTGTGTGTCAAAAGATAGATATGAAGAAGGATCGGCTGGGAAATAGGATAGCTCCCGGCCCTTGATTCTTCTTTTTCGGCTTCTCTTTTTGCTTACAAAAAATGTTCATCATCACTTACCGGTTAATGTAATGGACGGATAGACAGGTGTTTATCAGTTGGAGAAAAGTTTATTCTTATTCTTAACAATAAAAAGAAACAAGTAAACATCAAATTAAAGCACATGAGAACAATTTATCTGGCGTGTTTTCTCATAGTAATGACCGCAACAGGTGTATCAGTACAAGGACAAAACGAAAGAGAAAATCAAAGTCAAAATCAAGAACAAAACCGGCAAGGCAAAGAAGAGATGAAAGGTTCCTACCTCACTATTTCGGCAGGTGTGGGATCTTCCTCCTTTAACTATAAGCTCAACAGCCTAGGTGAAAAAGGAACCAGTAAGGCACAGTTAGGCTATGGGATAGATATAAAATATAGCTATTTCTTCACTACTCATTGGGGAATAACCTCAGGAGTAGGCCTGAGCCATTATGCCACTAAAGGGAAGTTTCAGGGAGGAATAACCGACGGTAATTATTACAAACTGGGAATGCAAACGGACAATGACTTGGAGGGCCGTCCGCGGGATTTTGAACTCAGGGCAAGGGTAAGCAATCTGGAAGAGAAGCAGATGGCTTATTTTCTGGAGATTCCCCTGATGTTGTCTTATCATACTTACTTCAAAGAACAAAACAGGTGTTGGGGCTTTTATGGTGGTTTAGGGGCAAAACTTCAACTACCTGTATCTTCGAAGTTTAAGATCCAGAACGGTTCAAAGAGTGAGTTTAATGTGTCGGGGGATTATGAGGGTATCCCGACAGATATGGGAGCACCCTCGAACCCCCCTGTTCCGCAGCATGGCTATGGCACGATTATGGATCCTAACAGTTCGCTTGGCTGGGACGATAAGGCCAAGCTGAAGATCGGCGTAGCGGCTACGGCGGAACTGGGGGTGATCTTCTCGCTGGGAAAGACAACCGATTTACAGGTAGGGGGTTACTTGGATTATGGAATTACGGATATGAAGAAGAATGGTAATCAGGGATTGTTTTCGCCCGTAGGGGCTTATCACCCGGGGGCAGATAATAAGATCGGAAATGGGATAAAGTATAATGGGATGATGAGTTCGGATGTAACCGGAAAGATACGCCTAATCTCATGCGGGGTGAAGATAGGAGTGAAATTTAAAATGAACGGCAAGGAGAACAACTCACATAATTAAAATCGTAGAAAAAAATGAATATGAAAAAATATATAATATTATTTGTAATGCTCTTTTGCGTGGCATTACAAGGCGTGTGGGCACAAGAAGAACGCATTTTGACTGTAACTAAAGCTACAGACCCGAGTAGTCTCACCCCAGGTACTTTGCGTTATATAATCCAAGAGGAAGCGCAAGATGAAGATAGGATCGAATTTGATAATATAACAAGTATCCAATTAAATGACTTTAATGGGAGCTGGGAACCTATCACAATCAATAAGAAGATCACAATTGATGGAGGAGATTCTCAGGTTACTATAAAAGCGGATGTATTTACTCGTCTGTTTAATATCGAAACAGATGGTCTGATTACCCTAAGAAACCTGAAGTTATATAGCGGAAGCGCTATGATGGGTGGTGAAGACGGACATCAGGGCGGTGTTTTGCATATTAGCGAAAAGAGTGAGGTAGCTTTAGAGAAGGTAGATTTCTATTGGGGAGATTTGTCTTGGCTCCCTGATGATGATTATTTTATATCAGTAGCCGGCGGAGCAATTAAGAGCAAAAGCCGTCATCCATTGACAATCACGGATTGTTCTTTTTCCTCTTTTAAACTCCATGAAGGATATGGAGGACCCGGAGGCGCTATTTATTGGGATGCTCCTGACGGTTCTCAGGCAGAGTTGATTATTTCCGGAAATACTTCTTTTGAAAACAATGAATCACAAGGAGATGGAGGAGCTATAAGCCTGAAAGGAGATATTCCCCTGACGATTTCTGGTGATGTGCAATTTAAAGACAACTATTCTGAAGGTTCTGGTGGAGCTATTTCTCTGGAAGGAAAGAATATTTCCGCTACAATTTCTGACAATGTGAAGTTTTTGAGTAATACGGCCAACTTAGGCGGCTGGGATGCTCCGGGAGGAGCCATTAGTCTCAGACCCTCCCGAGAAGGAGGGATTGGTAAAGTCGTGGATGTAAATATTCAGATTACCGGAAATGTTGAGTTTATCGGTAACGAGGCTTACTTAGGAGGGGCGATAGGCTTGTATGAAAGAGGCAACGAAAATTTGAAGAATGTGACTCTTAATATAGATGGTGCGACATTTGCACAAAACAAGGCGGGCACTTGGGTAGGTGGCGCTATAACCATAGCAGATGAGAATATAGTAGCGATTCCGGGTGAAATCAATATAAGTAACTCCCTTTTTTCTAAAAATGAATCCAATGATAATTGTGGAGCAATCCAGTCTAATATTGTTCAAATGAACGTTGATGAAACCATATTCGATATGAATACAGCTTCTAGAAACGGTGGCGCTATTGCTTTGAAAGCTAATACAGATAATTCTAATGATTTTGAAGGTAAAATCACTATAAAAAACAAATCCTCATTTTCAGGAAACATAGCACAATATGGTGGTGGAGCTATATTTCTGCATGAGTATAAATCCGATATTACAAATACAGATTTCATTAGTAATAAAACCGAGAATTTAGGAGGAGGTGCAATAACAGTTGAAACAAAAAAAATAGCTTATGCTGATCCGGTCACTATTTTAGGGTGCTTGTTTAAAGAGAACCAAAGCAAAAACCAGGGAGCAGGTGTATTGCTGAGTATGGCATCGCCAGATGTCCCCGCTTCGCCCATACAAAAAATAGTAGTAAATAATACTATGTTCTCAGGTGGTAATAAGATTATGGGAGAAGAAGGTAATACTACTTCGGGAGCAGGTCTTTCTATTATAACCGCTTATAACAATGTACTCCATCTAGAATGTTTAGATACGGATTTTATAGGGAATAAATCAAACGGGGGAGCGGCTTTGAGTTTCATGCGACCTGATGGAGCCACTGTTCCCGTAGGATGTAAGGCTACAATTCGGGGGAAATTCGAAAATAATACGGCGGTAAAAACCGGTGCAGCCATTGGTAATGACTGTTTCGATATGACAATTCTCGATGGTTCTACCTTTATCAATAATATTGTGTATGACGAAGATGGTGACATGCAAGGAGGAGCTGTATATATCAGAGCTTTTTCCAAATTGCATCAGGTTTTTGAAAAAGGTGTCCGTTTCGAGGGAAATGTCGGTGGAGGTGGTGGAGCTATTATGATGTTAGGTTATGATGAATCTACATTGAAAGTTTCCGCCTTTTTCAAAAACAATACGGCGAGCGGAACCAAAGCAATAAATGGTGGAGCTATTTATATTGAATCCTTAGCAAATGTGGAGATCAACCCCTATGAGTATGAGGGTGAAGCTACTTTTACTGGGAATGGGCTCCCCATGACAATCGGAACCCAGGAATATACCGGAGCCTACAACGGAGGTGCGATTGCGGCAAGAAATATTACCAGGCTTGTAATAAACGATGGAGTAAACTTTAATCAGAATAACTGCAATAACAATGGTGGAGCTATCTGGACAGAAGAGATTAAAGAGATGCTTGCAGGTAAAGGACATTATACTGAAAATGTTGCAGATCAATCTGGCGGAGCTATATATCTGGATAATAAGACTATGGCTATTATTACCGGTGGCAAGCTTGTAGAGGAAAAACCGGAAGATAGCGAACTTCTCTTTAAAGGAAATATAGCAAATAAACATAGCGGGGGAGCCATTGCCATTTATAACAATGGTAAACTTACTTTGTCACACGCTTACCTGATTGATAATAAAACAACAGGTACCGGAACACAAGGTAATATGGGGGGAGGAGCTATCTATAATGGTAGATGTGAACTGAACCTGAGTTATAGCATTCTGGAAAACAATGAATCTGTTACGACCTTTGGAGGTGCGTTGTTTAATGTAAATAATAGTAATGGTGGTCAGGTAAAGTCGCAGGTGACCAATGTCCTATTTTTAAATAATGTGGGAAGTAGAGGAACTGTTACAAATCATCCACGTGGTTCAGGACCTGCTGAATTAACACTGACTAATGTAACAGTCCTTGGCAACAATGCTGCCGGAGTGTACTCTTGGGGAGGAAAAACAGAGATCCAAAATTCTATAGTCTGGGGTTGGGGAGCCAGTTCAGTCCTAAATTATAATGGTCCAGCACTTAGTGTAGAATATAAAGGTAGCAATAGCTTAATTCAAGGCCTTGAAGATGATACCAATGGTAATATCCCCGGAACCACATTGAATGCCCCTGTCTTTTTAGGTACTAAACCCTATTACCAGGCTGGCTCAATGCCTTATTACGGTCTTGCCGTAAATTCTCCCGGGACAGATGCCGGAAAAGACAGCTACTTTACAGAAGTAATGCCGGATAGAGATACCGATCTCTTCGGCTCTACCCGATTCAATGGCCCGATTGATATGGGAGCATACGAGATCATGAGCAATACCGCTTCTTTTGAAGTGGATGATGCCAATATATGTGAAGGCTTGTCCGCTTCGTTACCCATAAAACTGACCGGAACAGCCCCTTGGATTCTTACCTATAAAATAGAAGGTACAACCAAGGATATCTCAGTAAGGATTACAGCTGATCAGGTCAATGCAAATGGGATATATACCCTTTCAGACCTTTCAGTATCTCAATCGCCCACGAAATACATCCTGACATCCGTAAAAGGTGATGATGGGAATGAACCGGGTGTTCCGGGAGTAAAAACAGAAGCTGTTATTACCATATTCCCCAACCCCTCGGTCGAAGATATTACCGGATCCTCTGAAGTCTACATCGGCGAAAGCATCCAATTAAGCAACGCAACCCCCGACGGCTACTGGTACAGCGAAGACGGATCATACGCAACAGTAGATCAGTCCGGTAATGTTA
>DAMANX010000067.1:0-6700 GCA_032073245.1 Tannerellaceae bacterium | reverse complement strand
AGGTGGGTGGATATGCTCTGGAGTATTAGACCTGTACTTGATCGGGGGCTTACTATATAAGCGCCAAAAGAGGATTTTCCTATAATTTCTCCTTTGGTATTTATAGGTACTGTTTGACAACAAATCAGACTATGAAAATCTTTTTCTAACTGATTTACTATTATCGTATACCAGTCGTTATGATAAACTCTCATATGAGCATCCAATAATAAGAAATAAGGAGTTTGACATAATTTAATTCCTTCATCACGGGATGCAGCAACTCCTTTTCTTTGGTTATGTAAAACATAAGACACCTCAAATGTTTCAATGACAGAACGATAGTCATATCCATCTGTAGAGCAATCATTAATAAGTAAAATATTTATTTTATCTCCGGCTGTGTCTCTAAGACTTTTAATTGTATTATATACTTCTATTCCTTCATTCAGAAAAGAAATGATAACTGTCAATTTATTTTTCATATGCCTGATACTATGTTTTTTATAAAGATATAATTATTGTTTATTTCTTCAAAATATGGATCAATATTTTAGGAGATATAAATATAAAAATGTATATTTGAAAGAGTTAAATCTAAATTTGAATGAAAAATATCATTCTCCATTCATTACCATACAATTCTGCTGATAACTATTCATCAGAATTATCAATATATCAAAATATATTAAATGATCATGACTGTTATGTGCATTACTTTAACTGGGATTTGTTGTTCGATAACCTTAGGCTAGAATTTATTGGAGAAGAATTAATATATGAAAACGATCCATACAATGGATGTTTTTTATTATTGTTAAACTATAAAGCTATTTACCATAAAGATATATATGCATACCGTATAGTGAAAAATTATTTATGGGCTTTTCCTCCAAAACGAAATTTTTTTGATCTGGAAGAGATAAATGACTATATGTTATACTATGCATATAAAACTGAGAACCTTCTTAATCTTTTTTTTAACGAAATAGATTTATCACAAACATTATTCATATTATTACCTAAAGACAACCTTTTTACTCCTTTATTCTCACAAAAGATAAAAGAGAAAAAACTTTCTGTTTTTCTTATGGTGGAAAGCTTTAAAGATAGAAAAGAGGCTAATTGTTTTTTAGAAAAAAATCAATTTATTGATGGATGTATATATGGAAATGCGAAATCCGCTTTATTATCTTTCAGAAATTTGTTACTACAGAGAGAATCAACGGATAATATACGCACTATTGTATACCAAAAGAGAAATTCAATAAATAAAGTGAAAAATGGACCTTGTCAACTTGATGAACAATCAACTTTTTCAGAGCAAACAACATTTAACCTGTTGACTGCTTTTTTATTGCAGTTAAAATTTGCTATTACTCAAAAAACTAAAATAGATGGATTGGAATGGTTGAGAAAGATAGTTGTGGATATAGAATCCCTCATGTTATTTATCGATTCATTATATTATCAACGTTTTTTTATTGGAAAAGATGATTTAGACTACAAAAAATATGTTGAAGAGAGAATACATGAATCTAATATTTGTTTAACTCATTACCCAGAGTTGTCTTTTCATTTGATTAAAAATATAATAGTGAAGATGGAAAGAAATATAATAGAGACAAAACCATATTATAAATTAATTTGCATAGAAAATAAAATTATTTACAAAGAATTAATCAACGGTCTGCTAATAAAAGAATTGGAATTTAATGAAGATTCATTAGAATGGTTTATCCTGACAATTACCAACCAAGAGATGCTTACGTTTAATGAAGTCATGTGCTTATGTGAAAGAAAATATATGGACGATTTGCTTGATATAGAAGTATATAATAGTATTACTACACTTAATCAAGAAGGACTTCTTTATGTAACTGATAAATATAAACAAATTATTTCAATTATTGATACAAATAAAAATACAGGGGATACCGAAAACCTTATAGAGTAGGTAAATTTAAATACAATATTATGAAAAAGAAAAAAATTGATTTTAATCAGTATGCGGATCGTAAATTAGATGATTTACAACTCTCGGAAGTGAAAGGAGGAAATAATTGTCCTACTCCAGTATGTGATTGTTGGTTTGTTCAAAATTCAGATGCAAACACAGTTGGAGAAATTGGTACGTGGTTATATAATGGTGGTGGACCTCTTCTTTAGATTATTCAATTCTGAGAAAATTTTTAATTAACAGGAGGGTTATTTAACCCTCCTTCTAAACCTATTAATATATGAATGATAGTTTTTCTACAACTCATTCCAAGAATACGTATTTTATTGATAAGGATAATGATCAATTATTTTTTATACATCCCATCATAAAGTTACTTGCGGATATTGAAATAAATGAAGATCCGGAAAATTGGATAAATAACAGATCATATCCATTTAAATGGCAGGATTATATTATAAAATCAAAAGAAGAATTATTTTATTACTTCAAAAAGTATACATTTCTGAAAACTTCTTACAAACGGAATACTCTTAAATATAATTTAGATAGAAATGTCCATCTCCATGCAGATAATATTAAAAACTTTATTGCTAATACCACACAGATCGTATTTGAAACTACGGAAAGATGCAATTTAAATTGTATTTATTGTACATACGGAGAATTGTATGAGTCTGAACAAAACAAGAATAGACACGGTGTTAATCTTAATTTTGAAGATGCAAAAGTATTCCTTGACTATGTCTTGGCTCAGATAGAATCAAAATACAACCAATCATATCAACATGAAATACGGATTGGTTTTTATGGAGGAGAACCTTTGATGAATTTTCATTTAATTGAAAACGTTGTGAATTATTGTAAAGCATTTAATAACAGAAAGGTGTCTTTCTCTTTTGGAATGACGACTAATGGATTGTTATTGCATAAATATATTGACTTTTTAGTAAAGAATAAATTTCATGTATTGATTAGTTTAGACGGTAATAAAGAAAATAATTCCTTGAGAGTGTTTCCGGACAATAGTTCATCCTATAAATCAGTGAAAAAAAATATTGATCTTATTCAAAACAGTTATAAAGAATATTTTAATGAGTTTATATCTTTTAATGCAGTAATCCATTCTTATAATTCTTACTTTCAGGTATACGATTATTTTACTAAAAAATATGCAAAATGGCCTTCTTGTAGCATGATGAATTCTTCGGGTATTGAAAATTGTAAAAAAGATGAATACGATTTTATTTCCAACAAAGAACCTTATCGTGAGTTTGATGAGATAGAGAATAAAGAATTTTATAACAAGCATATCTTTTCTTTTCCTGAGGGTATGATTTCTAGAAAATTTGTAGAAAGATGTCATGATGTTAATATTGTACGCAGTTATAGAAATCTTTTAATGAGAAAAGAAAATATCAATATACCTCCAACAGGAACATGCCTTCCTTTTTCAAAGAAAATTTATTTAACGGCTAAAGGACTTATTTTACCTTGTGAAAGGATAGATCATTCTCATTTTCTAGGATTTTGTGAAAATGGAAATATTCATTTAGATTTTGAAGAAATAGCACAGAAATACAATCAATATTATGCGAACATAAATAAAGATTGTATGAATTGTCATATTGGTAGACTTTGTGATTTTTGTTTAATGCAATTTCCGGTTTCTGATAAAGAAATATCCTGCCCTTATAAGTTTACAAGAGATGACACAAAAAAGCTTTATACTGAATCATTAGAAGCTTTGGAAAACCATCAATCTCTATATTATCAGATAATGGAAAATAAACTGTAAACATAATTTTATGATCAGATACTTGTATATAGAAGCTTATGTTCATGTGGCTCTGAAAGCTAATGGACTATTATTTTATAACTTTTTGAATCAAGAATCGCTTTGTTTTTCTGAAAATGATAAGGTATATTCTTTTTTTACCCAAAAAGGTGAAGAGCTAAATCAATATTTGATAGACATTACGGATGATCTTTTCATCTTAAAAGATTTCATAGAGGTTCTTAGAGATAAATATATGGGTGATGTAATTATAAAAGAAACTGAAGATGAAAAACCTGTTATCACTGTCCCATTTGTGAAAGACCTAGCTATAAAAGATATCAATAGAAGCTTAGGAGATCAGCTAATGGAACTCACAATCTATTTAACCGACGAATGCTCTTTTTCGTGCAAAATATGTGGAGATGCTTGGAAACAATTTCCTTTTTGTTCACGAGCAATAACGAATGAGAAGGTTGAAGTAGAATTCTTTATCACCCAATTAAAAGAAATTATAAATAGGTCAAATCTTTGCCGAATAAATCTTTTGGGAGGCGATTTGTTAAGTGATCCTTTGGCAATAGAATTAATTGAATTTTTAAAAGATTACAATATTACAATCTACTTATACGTACATTATAAACATTTATCCAATATCAGGACTTTAGATAAATTCAATAATGTAAATTGGGTAATCCTATTTGATGCACCTCCACAAATATCTCCAAATTTAGGAGTTGTGAAAGATATACCGATGGAATTATTACTTGTTGTTCAGTCAGAAGAAGATATGGAGGGATACAAAAATCTTTTGACAACAATAAACTTACCTTATTTTTATGTTCCTTATTACTCAGGGTCGAATTTGGCTTTTTTTGAAGAGTATGTTTTTCTTGATAAAGAAGATATATTATCCTCTTCATTCACAGAGAATGACTTTTTACAGCATAGTCTTATAAATAGTCATTCTTTTGGCAAGTTATATATATTACCCAATGGTGAAATTCGGGTTGACCTCAGTGATTCTCCAATTGGAACAATTCAATCTGATGTAAAAGAAATTATATATAAGGAGCTGAATACAGGGAAAAACTGGAAAAATATACGTTCACAATTAAAACCTTGTAATGATTGTGTTTTTGAACTTTTATGCCCTTCACCAGGATACCTGGAAAAAGAACTTCGTTCAAATACCTGTAACATTTTCGTTGACTCGTGAAAAATTATAAAGAAATGTATTTTCTGTTCTTCACGAAATATAACATTCGATAGTTGTCATTTTGAAAATTCTCCTTTACTTTTGCTTACTTAAAAATAACCTATTTAAAGATTTCAAACATGGAAAATACTCGACGTTCTTTCTTGAAGAAAGTATCTGTTGCCGGTATTGGCGCAGCTGGATTGGCTGTAACAGGAAATGCTGCGGCTGCCGTAGCAAGTGAGCCACAAGCTAAGAAAAAAGCAGCTGGCAAGGATGATGGTAAAATCAAATTTGGTTTTATTGGAACCGGTTCCCGTTGTCAGGAGCATATTAATAATGTGCTGGCTATTCCTGGAAATAAAATTGTAGCTATTTGTGATATCCAACAAGGGCCTCTTGAAAGTACCTTGAAACATATCGCTAAGTTTAATGTACCCGCTCCAAAGGTATATACAGGTGGCGAACATGAATTTGAGAAAATGTTGAATAATGAAGAATTCGACTGTGTGATCATTGCCAGTCCATGGGAATGGCACGTGCCTATGTCGGTAGCTGCTATGAAAGCCGGTGTTCCTTATGTTGGAGTTGAAGTTTCAGCTGCAAATACACTAGAAGAATGTTGGGATCTTGTTAATGTTTCTGAAGCAACAGGAAGCCATTTGAATATAATGGAAAACGTTTGTTATCGTCGTGACTGTATGGCTGCTTTGAATATGGTACGTCAAGGCCTGTTCGGAGAATTATTGCATGGAGGTTGTGGATACGAACATGACTTGCGTGATGTGAAATTCAATGATGGTAAACATTATACCTATCAAAAAGGTGGTGATTTGAGAATGGGACCTACCGCTTATGCAGAAGCACAATGGCGTACACAACACTCTATCAAACGTAATGGAGATGTTTACCCGACTCATGGTATTGGCCCGGTAGCAAACTGTATGGATATTAACTATGGTAACCGTTTCTTATCTTTATCTGCAATGGCAACTCAGGCTCGCGGCCTTCATAAGTTTATTGTGGATAATGGTGGCGAAAATCATCCTTATGCAAAAATCAACTTTAATCTGGGAGACATTGTAACTTCTATGATTAAATGTGCAAATGGCCAGACAATTATAGTTACCCATGATACTAACTCTCCACGTCCATACTCTTTAGGTTTCCGTATTCAGGGAACAGAAGGTTTATGGATGAATGATGGAAATCATGTTTATGTGGAAGGCCAATCTAAACCTCACCGTTGGGATGATTCGGAAGAATGGTTCAAAAAATATGATCATAAATTATGGGCTAGCCTGGAGCAACAAGCTAAAGAAGCAGGACATGGTGGTATGGACTTTATCATGATGTACGACCTTCTTGATGCAATCAAAAATAAGAAACCTGCCCCAATGGATTGTTATGATGCTGCTGCATGGAGTGCTATTTCTGCTTTATCGGAAATGTCAATAGCTCGTGGTGGTGCCTTAGTAGACTTCCCTGACTTCACACGTGGACAATGGATTCATCGTCAACCTAAGTTTGCTCTTTAATAAAAGATAATAAATAATATGAAAGAGGGTATTTCAGAAGAATACCCTCTTTTTTGTTCAGTAGCCGATTCTATTTATTTAGATGATATTTTGATTATCATTTTTATGAAATATAATCAAAAGTAAAAGAGGTTATCCGGATTTCCCGGACAACCTCTTTTTATATTTCAACTTAGTATTGTTCTTACTTCACGATCACCTTTTCCAGCGTCTTCCTGCCTTTTTCAGTAGTAATCTGAATCAAGTAT
>DAMANX010000066.1:0-7358 GCA_032073245.1 Tannerellaceae bacterium | reverse complement strand
TTTAGCGAACGTGGGTGCAAAGATAAGGGAATTATTTTATACAAAACAAATATTTTCTAAACTTTTTTGTACAGTTTTTTGTTTTAATAAATTGGAGACCGCCGCCCTCCTATTAATAGGTTTCGTAAAAGATTATTTAGCAACTCAATAACTCCCCTTATTATCCATATACAGGCTGACCATTTTATTATTACTTTTGCAAAAACAAATTGAATAAAAATGAAATCAGAAAGTAAAAACTTCCTTTTTGAGGATAAAATTATATGGGAAAATGTAGGAGAAGGCGTCCAACGCCAAATCATGGCTTATAACAAAGACCTGATGATGGTAAAGGTTAAATTTCAGACAGGCGCCATAGGTTCATCACATACCCATGCTCATACACAAACGACTTATGTTGTAAGTGGAGTGTTCGAATTCACTACGGATGGAGAAACCCAGATTGTCAAAGAAGGAGACGGAGTATATATTAAACCTCATTCTCTCCATGGATGTAAATGTTTAGAGGCCGGCATCCTCTTAGATACCTTTTCTCCTATGCGAGAAGATTTTCTTTCATAAAAATAAAAGAATGAATTTACGTACTGCCAATGTCACCCGCTATATTATGCCCCTCCGTGAAGGAGGTTCATTACCGGCATTAGCCGAAGCTGATGATGGCTTCAAATATGTTGTTAAATTTCGGGGAGCCGGACATGGAACAAAAGCCCTGATAGCCGAACTGATAGGTGGGGAGATTGCCCGAACACTTGGATTTCGCGTTCCAGAAATCATATTTCTTCAATTGGATGAAGCTTTTGGACGCTCACATGCGGATGAAGAGATACAAGACTTGCTCCAAGCCAGTCGGGGATTAAATATTGGCCTTCATTTTTTATCCGGGGCGCTTGGATATGACCCGGTAGTTAATTCTATTGACCCTGAAACTGCAACGCGCCTCGTCTGGATGGATGCATTTCTCACTAATGTCGATCGCACCGTAAAGAACACCAATATGCTGATATGGCATAAAGAATTATGGTTGATTGACCACGGTTCCTGTTTATATTTTCATTACTCATGGACCAACTGGCAAAAGAATGTTCTCACTCCTTTCCCCCTTATAAAAGATCATGTATTTTTACCTTATATATATAATAATGTAGAAAAGGTAGAAAAAGCAGCTCAATTTTGTAAATCGCTGCTGACAAAAGAGAAAATACATGAGATAGTTTCACTAATTCCTGACGACTGGTTATATTGGGAAGATTGTACCGAAACTCCTGCGGAAATCAGAGAAACTTATTTTCGTTTTCTAGAAGAAAGATTAGAAAACTCAGACTTATTTGTAAAAGAAATCCAGCATGCCCGAGAAATACTTATATGAATATGCCGTTATCCGTGTATTACCACGGGTAGAACGTGAAGAATTTATCAATGTTGGCGTTATTCTTTTTTCTAAACGTGCCAATTTCATTCAAACGATCTATCAGGTAGATGAAGAGAAGTTGCGACTTTTCTCTTCCGAACTGGACACAGAATCTTTACGGTTAAGCCTGCAGTCTTTTGATAAAATATGTTCCGGAGAGCCCGTGGGTGGAGCAATTGCAACACTGGATATTCCCGAACGTTTCCGATGGTTAACGGCCATTCGCAGCACTTCTGTTCAGACTTCACGTCCACGTACCGGATTTTCATCAAATCTCGAAGAAACATTAAAGCGACTTTTTAACGAATTCGTTCTGTGATATTCATCCAAAAGTGCCATTTCAAATGTTAAAATTAGCAGTTTTTGTGACAAATGCATATCCTTTGATATTGTCTAACATTTTTTGGCATGATTCCCCCAATCGCTTAACATCTATTATTTGAAAAAGGCTTGACAAATGCTTGAAACCACCTTATCTTTGTATCGTGGTTTTTTCATAATAGTATTAGATTTAAGGTTAACAAAGTTGGTTAGGGGTTGTCGTGAGACAGCCTTTAATTTTTTATACATATTTAGGGGCCTGTTCATTTTATATGGACAGGCTCTTTTTTATGTGAGTTTGTAAATACTCCCTGGTAATGTTTTAATTATATTCTCCATTTCCAATTCAAATAAAAGAGATGATAATTGATAAACAGGCATATTCATGTTAATAGCTAATTCATTGATATGGATCTCATTATTTTGTCTGAGAACAGTTATAATTTTATCATATTCACTATTTTCAGGGAAAGCCAGTTTCATTTGCTCTGGTTTAACAGCCTGTTTATTGGGATTCTCCCAACATAATGCGCTTACCAAGTCTTCTGCTGAAGTGATCAACCCTGCTTTATTTTGTTTTATCAGATTGTTACAACCTCTAGACTGGGGATCATTTACCTTTCCGGGAAATGTATAAACATCTCTGCCATAAGAAAAAGCTATATCAGCGGTAATCAAAGATCCTCCTCTTTCGGCCGATTCAATTACAACAGTAGCATCAGATAAACCTGCCACAATACGATTACGTTTCACAAAATTAGGTTTATCCGGTTGTGTTTCACTTGGGAAATCAGTTAATAAACCACCTTTCTCCAGCATTTCAATAGCCGTTGCCCGATGGGCAGAAGGATAGATTAGATCTAATCCATGAGCCAAGACACCAATTGTAGGTAAATCATATTTCAGTGCTGAACGATGCGCCTGGATATCAATCCCATAAGCTAATCCACTTATGATAAGCATATCCGGATAACTATTCTTCAGATCCTGAATAAGTTTCTCCGTTAAATCCCTGCCATAAGATGTAGATTTGCGGGTACCCACAATACTTATCACATGTGGAATATTAAACTCTTCCTTTCCTTTATAATAAAAGATTATAGGCGCATCCGGACATTCCCGCAAACGCACAGGATATTCTTTATCACCTAAAAAATAAGTTGCTATTCTATTTTTCTCTACAAAGCGAAGTTCTTTTTCCGCCCTTTTAAGTACGTCAGGTTTTCTTATTTCTGCAATATGTTTGCTTCCAATTCCCGGAATCTTTTCCAAAAGCCGTTGTTTTTCTTTAAAAACAGCTTCTGCTTCACCCAGTGATTCAAGCAGATGGCGAGCGAGGATATCTCCTATTCCGTTGATCATAGTCAAGCCAATTTGGTAAATCAGGTTGTTATTCATAGTCGGTTTATTTAGATTTTTTCAAATATAGATATTTCTGCTTACCTATTCCAATTTTTTCAATAGTTCATCAAAATATTCTCCTCTCGTTAGTCTTCCATTTTCCACAACAACAATTTCAACTCTTCCTTTGGAAGCAAGTACACGGTCAGGTTCTCTATAAATATATTGATCAAAAATCAGCTTTGGGCCATCCTTTAAGATATTCAAACAGGAGAGAAAGTTATCACCGCTATGCAAAGAGGTTTTGAATTGAATATCCACCCGCGAAACAAAGGCATCTACTCCCTTTTCATGCATAACACCAAAGTTTTCACCAAGGGATTCAAGAAACTCATGCCGGGTATGCTCCATATAGCGCTGATAATTAGAGTTGTTAACTACCCCTTGCAAATCACATTCATAATCCCTTACTTTAAAAGGAAGAGAAAAAATAAACTCTTTCATCACTGTAGTTCTTTTTTATTTGTAGGTACCAATTTATAAAGTCGATCAGAAGGACGCACCTTCTCATTTGTTTTAAAAGAAAAACGTTCCCCTTTCACCGTTTGTTCAACTGCCTTTAACTCAACACGGATCTCCTCGATTGTTTGCATTACAGCTCCGGTAGTAGGTCCGGTAATAAGGATTTCATCTCCCACTTGCAAAATACCGGATTCCATTTCAAATTCTGCAACCCCAAGACCGCTAAAATATTTTATCCCTTTAGCCACATAAACTTTTTTCTTTGTTGATCCAGAACCATAAACACTACTCCATTCCCCAAGACGTTGCCCCAGATAATATCCATCCCAAAATCCCCTGTTGAAAACACTTTTAAGCCTTTCATCCCAATGTGAAATTTTTTCTTCGGTAAATTCACCGCTACAATAAGCCACTACAGCTTCTTTGTAGCATTCAGTAACAATACGTACATATTCAGCCCCTCGTGCTCTACCCTCGATCTTAAACACCCGCACACCGGCATCCATCATCTTATTCATGAAATGAATTGTTTTAAGATCCTTTGGAGACATAATATATTGATTTTCTACATCCAGCTCAATATCACTATCCTTATCTTTCACAGTATATGCTCGCCGACAGATTTGCATACAAGCACCTCTATTGGCAGAAGAATTCATTTCATGCAAACTGAGATAGCATTTCCCTGAAACAGCCATACATAAAGCGCCATGAGCAAACATTTCAATTCGGATCAATTCTCCTTTAGGGCCTTTTATTTGTTGCTCAATAATCTGTTTATAAATTTCGCTTACTTGCATAAGATTCAACTCACGTGCCAATACGACAACGTCAGCAAACCGTGCATAAAACTTTAATGCCTCTATATTGGTAATATTTAATTGAGTCGATAGATGCACTTCCTGCCCTATCGTATTCGCATAATCCATCGCTGCTACATCAGCAGCAATAATAGCCGATATTCCTGCCTCTTTTGCATGATCAATAATCTCTCGCATCAAAGGAAGGTCATCTCCATAGATTACAGTATTCACTGTCAGATAACTTTTTATGCCATGTTCCTGACAAATGGAGACTATTTTATGCAAGTCTTCGGTAGTAAAATTATGAGAAGAACGAGAACGCATATTCAATCCCTCGATGCCAAAGTATATAGAATCTGCCCCTCCCTGTATAGCCGCCATCAACGACTCATAAGAGCCGACAGGAGCCATTATTTCAAAATCTTTTGTGTTCAATTTATCTCAATTTTTTATTGGCTACAAATATACGGCTTATTTTGAAATGATTAATGTATGATTTTCTCCTTGAAATACAACCTGACATCATGAGAACAATCATCCAACTGTTCTTTTTTTATTTTTTAAAATTATTTTCTTCAAAATATTTGCCCGTAATTACATAAATTTCTTTACTTTTGTCATTAATTTTTCTCCAGTTCCAAATACATAACATACAGTATCACTGATTTATGATTACAAAGTCGTCTCTTGTTGTCTACGATTTGTCTTGGAGAAAAAATAATCGACATTAATTCACGTATATCAACGACTGTGTTATGGCTAAATTACTCTATGTCCCTGAGCATTTATCTTGCGCCAATTATGAAGAGGCTGAGACTCCATTCATTCAAAATTTCCATTATTCCCCTAATCAGAAATGGGAAAGGAGCAGCCTTGCTAAAGAGATAATATTCGTATTGAAAGGTAGTTTTGAAATTTCTTATGATTATTATTTAAATGAAACTATAAGCAAAGGCAATATGCTTTTGCTCGCTCCTGGCACTCTTTTCAAGGGCAGTACAGAGAAAGGTGTTACTTTCATTGTAATGCGCCTTTCAAAAGCTGTGGATTTTTGTGATCAATACCATTTAGAGGATCTGTCTAAGCGGAAAGGTGATAAAAATAAAAAAGAATTTCCTGTTTTAGAAATTAAACCGATACTACAATCTTTTTTATCTTTTATAACTGAAACATACTCAGATGGCCTTCGTTGTAAGCATTATATTGAAATAAAATCAAAAGAGCTCTTCTTCCTTTTCCGTGGCTATTATACAAAAGAAGAACTTGTCACCTTTTTCCGCCCGTTAATTAGCACAGATGCTCAATTTGCAGAGTTTATCCTTGCTAATTACCACAAAGTAAAAAGTGTAGCTGAGTTTGCCGAGCTCCATTCTAGTAGCACCTCTTCTTTCGAT
This sequence comes from Tannerellaceae bacterium, assembly GCA_032073245.1. Classification (GTDB taxonomy): domain Bacteria; phylum Bacteroidota; class Bacteroidia; order Bacteroidales; family Tannerellaceae; genus QVMG01. The sequence goes on along the minus strand of DAMANX010000066.1, from coordinate 1,569 downwards.
AGAAAATTCCGTAAAGCATTTGGAATGCCTGCCTATCAATGGATGATGAGCAGACGTAACGAACGTGTGTTTCATGAGATAAATTCAACAAATAAGCCCTTCTTATTAATAGCAAAAGAGCAAGGCTTCTTATCTCACTCACAATTTACTGATTATTGTAAAAAACATTTAGGAGGTTCTCCACGAGAACTACGAAAAAGCAAATTAAGCGAAGCGCCTGAAGAGGTATAACCTGTACTTGGGGAATTTTCAAGTTTTGTTATATTTGAATATAATATTTCAACACAGAGGCACAGAGTCTTTTTGTTTAATAATCAGAAAATTAAAGACTCTGTGTCTCTGTGCCTCTGTGTTGAAAAAATCTTCAAATACTTTTCAATTTCCGGAGGGATCCTTTTTCTCATTAACAATTGATTTCAACCCATCCCATCATATCCAGCAACTCCTCCGGGGTCATTGTTATTGTTCGTAACTGATCAGCGAGATATTCTATTTTCTGAGAAGGAGCAAAACTTAGAGATAAAACAAAAGCCAGATGATTGAAGGACTTTCTTTGATTTATCGGTAAATGGCTAATAAAATGAAAGATTTGTTTGATAATTCTTTCATCTTCCAATCTATAAGCCAAATGTCCTAAAATAGAAGTTTCTCTTACATACTTCAGAAACCTTTGCCAGTCATGTTTAATCAGATTAGTAAGAAAAGTTCTATACCACTGAGTAATTGTATCCCATTCATTCATAGCCACAAAACAGGCTAGCTGGTACCATCGTTCTTTTTCTACAATAGAGAAATCTTTCAAGGTTTGATTAAAACGCCTTACGGAAGGTTGTTGTTTTCCGAATAATCCACGAAGTTGATTAAAACAGGTTTTTGATTCATGCAATTGACAGTTCATGTTTTGGATTTGGCGAGGCTTGATTTGGGTTCCTCTGCCGTCACCAAAGCCCGTGCAGTAGCCTGATACATAGTAATAGTTAAGGTCAGGCTCACAAAACGGGCGCAGCCTATACGGAAATACTAAAAACATTCCCACATAGGTTGGCGCACCAATAAACACACACTATTTAGGTAATAAAAAAGTGACATGTAGGGGCGATCCTATGTGATCGCCCGAATATATAAATGGGGTGATTCCCGGGCGGCCACACAGGGGTCGCCCCTACATGTAGATATTATCCGGATTTCATCCTTTAAATAAAAAATATGCTGAAAGAGAGCAAGAGTATTTTTAATACCCTGCTTTCTTTCAGCACACACTTTGTTTTACAAAAAAATAGAGAATGGGAATAACCCATTCCCTGTTATTCCGGAATTTATCTCACAATTATTTTTGTGACATGATCACCTACTTTCACCAGGTAGATTCCTTTTTCTAATGATATAGATGTTTCTCCCGCCGGAACTCTTTGATTAGTAATCATACGTCCTGCCATTGATATTACAGAAACATTAGCTGGCCCACTTGTTTGGATATATAAGTATCCATCAGCAGTCCACAGTTGAGCGCCACACTCAATTGTTACATTGTCGACCGGATCCGGGTTAGGATCAGGAGATTGGGATATA
>DAMANX010000065.1:0-7366 GCA_032073245.1 Tannerellaceae bacterium | reverse complement strand
AAAACAAAATTTTACAGCGGATATTCTCCTGTTTGTGAATAATACAGGTTAAATGCTATTTATGAATGTGTTATTTAAATATAAGATATAAGAACAATGGAAAATAAATGAGAAACCAGGTGTTTTATCAATGAATATCCATTCAAATAGGCATAAAAAAGAAATACCCAAGTCGGGAAGAACTCGGGTATTCTATATATTATATATCAAGTCTTTATGTTATTTGGCTTTACGTTTGTATGATACTTGTATCACTCCATTGCTATAATTTATAGCTTTCTGTAAATCCCAGATTGATTCTTTGGGGTTATTGGGAAATAATGGTATACCATTTCCAAGAATGACAGGAATATGAGTGATTATCATTTCGTCAACGAGATTTTGTTTGAGTAGCATTGTGATAATCTCTCCACCACCAACAAGCCAAATATCCTTGCCGCTTTCTTCTCGAAGTTGGAAAATAGTGTCAATAATATTATCAGTTACAAAACGTATAGACTCTTTTTCTTTCATAGGGTTACGCGTAATTACATAAGTCATTTTCTCCCTGTATGGCCAAACAACATCCATACAAAGAATGTCCCGATAAGTACGCCCTCCCATAATAACCGTATCAATGGATTTAAAGAAATCATCATATCCATAATTTGTTTCAGCGTTTATGGGAAATTCTGTCAGCCAATCTAAATCTCCATTGTTTCTGGCAATATACCCATCGATAGAAGCTGCTATATATAGTCTTATTTTTTTCATGATTCAAAAAATATTCTGCAATATACAAAAAAAAGGAAAAGCGTGGAACTCACACTGTCCCAACACGAGGTACTGGCATACCCGACTATCGAAACAGGCAAGTCCACGCCATACTTTTGTATAGCATGAACATTGCACCTGTTGCCTCGATAGTCTTTGAAAAGTGCCAGTTTTCGTGTCGAGACGTTCAGTGAACGTTATGTTATATACTTAAGAAGTATTTGATATACTTCTGTTTGTTACTAATTTACGCATACAAAGATAGTACTTTATGTTGGTTTATTTATTGTCAGCATCATCCATTCTCCTTCTTAATGCTTCAATGAGCCGATTGAGGTACTCTGTTCGGTCTGTCTTTCTCCCACGTATTTCAAGAAACATATTATACAAGTCACTCATATCTATATTGAACATTTTTCCGAATTTACCCATCATAGCACCTCCGTGAACCAACTGTGTTTGATTACGGTCATGATTCAACTCAAGTTCATTCATTATATGACTGACCGGAGTTCCAATTTTTACACGAAAATTTCCACTGGTAGCCGCTTTTTCTCCGGACACTGTAATAATACGACTGATCACGGGCTTCGATTCAAAAACGGCATTGTGAATTGCGTAGATCGTTCCTACATTACTAACAATAACGCCAGCATCACGCGGTAGAGTACCTTTTCTTATTTCTTTCCCTGTAACTGATTTTATAAGTTGCAATTCTCCGCCTTGCGGATATTGATCCGGAAGTACTAAAAGACGAAAAACACGATAAGGCTCCTGATTCATATAATGCAAAAAAATATCCTGTAGGTCTTTATTCTGCTTTTTGATGGCTATAGTTATTTCTTTTGCTTTGAGAATCTTATTCACTATTAAGGCCGATTGGAGGATTTTTTCTGTTTCATTCTTCATTAATATGTAATCGGCAGTCAGGTAAGGTTCGCATTCTATCCCATTGATGATAAATGTATCTATTTGTTTATTATCCAACGTATATTTAATATGTGTCGGAAATTGTGCACCGCCTTCTCCAACGACTCCGGCTGCTGCTATTCGTTCTATTATTTGGTCAGCATTCATTTCCTGCGGGTCGCAAATAGAAAAATTAGCCTTACTATATTTGAAATCGTTTTTAACAACTATCACATTACATTGTTCACCGTTGGCCAGGGAGTGACGGCATATATCCAGAATCTCCCCCGAAACAGGAGCATGAAGGTTTGCCGACAGTAAACCGTCAGCTTTAGCAATCAACTGATATTGCTGTACTAAATCGCCTTTTTGCACAATAGGTTTCGGCTGATAACCTATATTTTGAGATAAAGACAGATATAAAATTTCTGCATCCGGCAGCTCTGCAATAGGCCGTAACTTTGTCTTTGACTTCATAGAAGGAATCTGCATCATAATCAATTATCTTTATAGCTGTCGAAATTTCCGGTCTGTATAACGTCACCATGTTCGTTCATTAAAAAAGCTGCAACCGGGATATGTTGCGACAGTTTATTTATAATATTTAAAAAATCTGCGGTAGGAATATTAAATAATGCTGTCGAAAGGATATCTCCTGTAAAGCAATCGGGTGTAATAATTCCGACTTGCATATTCCCGGAGCTATATCCCGTTTTTGGATTCAAAATATGCCCATAACGTTTCCCACCTACTTCTACAAATGATTTGCCTTGTGAAGATGTGGAGTAGCAAGCATTGTTCAATTTAAGCGTAAATAGTTTCAGGGTTTCATTCACAGGATTGCTCACGTTGATTCTCCAATAGGGGTGAAACTCATTATTTCTAACCGCAATTGAGCTACCTCCAGCATTTATTACAGCATCGGTTATGTTTTCCCCTTTCAGTCTTTCTATCACTTTATCAACCGCATAGGCTTTAATAAATGAACCAGTTATGATCTCCTGCCCTTTTTCTATCCTGACATGTAAATTATCCACTTTTATTTTCCGGTAATCGACCAAACGAAGTGTATTTTTAATCTCTTCGATCTCCGGTAGCCTCTTCACCTCATCTTTATAAAATCCCCACAAACGCAATAACGGCATAACAGTAATATCATACAACCCATTGAAAAAATCGGAATATAATTTTACTTTTTCCAGTATCTCTATCGTTTCTCCATCAACCAGCGTAAACTTTCCGGCATTTTGATTGATCCGGTCGAATGTAGAGCCTTCCGAATAGGAATTGTATTTCTTGTTTACTTCTTCCATGATATGGAATAATTCGTCTATTAGCCTGCTATCGCAGTGTATAGGTACTTTAATCCGTATTCGGGAATGAAAAAGGAAACGTTCCTGAACTTTATATAATCCACTGTTATTCACTTGCTGTTGCTGTTTCTTCGGAATCTGATTCTATTATAATGTCATTAGAAGATGTAGTCGTAGAGGGATCTTTTTTTTCATCCTTTGTATCTACAGCAGATATAGCTGTTATCGCCGATCTGTTACCGAAAACGATCAAGGCAATTCCGAACAAAAACAAAATTATTTTTTTGAGTATATTCATAATATAGTTTTTTTATATGATGTGAAGAGAATTAATTATACAATTGGTTATACTTTCAGACACTTACCATTTGTTGAGATGAATTTTGGATTCATCGTACTTATTTTTCGTCGGCACTTTCTTATCGGGATAGCCTACCGGAATAACCGAAAAGGCATGTATATTATCGGGAATTCCCTTGATATGCTTTTTTACTACTTCCATCCGGTCTTCATACGGATAGGAAGCAGTCCATACCGCGCCCAGACCTAATGCCTCCGATGCAAGAAGAATATTCTGAGTAACCGCAGCACATTCCAGATACCAGTAAAACGATTTCTCACTATTGCCGACGACGATGATGGCCATAGGCGCTTTATCCATATACGAAACGTTTTTCAACTCCTTCGCCATAGCGGATAAAATCTCTTTATCGTCCACAATGAAGATTTCCCAGGGGGCTTCTCCTCTCCCGAAAGGCGCGGCCATACCGGCCCGTGTAAGTAAGTCGATTTTTTCCTGTTCCACAGGTTTGTCAAGGTAAGACCTTACACTTTTGCGCGACAAGATGGTTTCAATAGCTTCGCTGTCCGTATAACCTTTCTCTTTTTTCGTTTCCGGCTGCCCGGTACATGACGTAGCCAATACTACTGCCATAATTAAAATTGTCTTTTTCATTTTACACATGTTTTTAATTGATATAAACCTGTTTGCATAAATTTTCTACGGCAAAAATGAGAGGAAAAAAAGTACTGAAGAAATTTATTCAATCAATCACAAACTAATCCGTATAAGAGGTAGAGAAACTGCCGGTTAGATGCACTTTGTGATGCTCGTCGCCCGGTTCTGTCTCTTGTGGGATGATTTCTGTCGTTCAGCAGATATAATGTGTATTTACTTGAATTTATTTGAGTTGCATGCAGGTCGACGCATTATTATCCATTATAGTTTTGTACATTTACCCATCAATCACTTAATCACTACTTAGCATATATGAATAAGATATTCAATTATATACGCTCATCGCCAAAAGTCCATTTTTCCTTGTTTTGGCTCATTGTGTTTGCTTTTACCTATATCCAAGCATTATGTATAAGCTCAAAAGTTGCGGCATGGGTGGCTTTACTAATTTCATTGAACATGCTTGCAGTTGCGCTGGTCACCTCATGGATACTGATACCTAAGCTGTTGGCAAATGGACGAAAACTTATGTACGCTTTATATTCGTTGATTTTTATATCAGTGTTGATTTACGAAAGTGCCTATACTGAAATGTTTATTTTCAACTATTTTGATGTAATTCAGCAGTCTAATATGACTATTTCACTTGCTATAACTAAGAATAGCTTTATGTATATTCTTGTTTTTACTGTCTGCAACCTCATCTTTTTTCTAAGGTGTATCGCGGAAGACAGGAAACAAAAAGAAGAACTCGTTTCCGAAAAAAAAGCAATGGAAATCAAAATGTTGAAATCACAAATCAATTCCCATTTCCTGTTTAATGCACTGCATAACATTTATTCCATGACTTATTTTAAAGATAAATACACTTCAGGTTATGTGCTAAAGTTATCCCAGATGATGCGTTATGTATTGGAAGATTGTGAATCCGAATTAACACCTCTGGATAAGGAAATCGAATACATTAATAACTTTAGTGATTTTCAGAAACTGCGTTATGAAAATGATGAGGATATTTCATTTGACTATAATAACGCTGATGCAATAAGCATTTCGGTACCACCCATGATATTTCAGCCATTGGTGGAGAATTGCTTTAAACATTGTCCGTTGGACGTAGAAGAGAACAGCTATATACATATAAGTTTGGATGTGGATAATCAGCAGATAAGGTTTGTTGCGGAGAACAGCCAACCATTGTTCAAGCAAAACCCTCCAAAGACTTCTAATGGTATAGGCATAGAAAATATAAAAAAGCGGTTATGGATTCATTACGGTGACAATTATGAATTAAACATTCAGGATATCCCCGATTTGTTTAAGGTTGAGCTATGTATAAATTTAAAACTGGATAATTATGGCAGAAGAAAGATATAAGGTTCTTATTGTGGATGATGAGTTCCATGCTCGTAAGTTATTGACAGATTATGTGTCCGAATTGTCTTTTTTAGAATTAGTAGGAACAAGTTCCAATGTTTTCGGGGCAATGAATATCCTCCAAAAAGAAAAGGTGGATATTTTGTTCCTAGATATTCAGATGCCGCAAATAACAGGAATGGATTTTGCCCGCAGCCTGAAAAATCCTCCGGCTATTATATTCACTACTGCTTATTCTGAATATGCTGTGGAAAGCTATGAACTTGACGTTATAGATTATCTACTGAAAACAATCTCTTTCCCGCGTTTCCTGCAAGCGGTCAATAAGTTTGTAGAACGGAGAAATACAAGCACTGTAATTGAAAAGATCATATATAATGAACCGACAACTACAGACAATATCCTTATAAAGAGCGGTGCCAAAATCTATAAAATTGACTTTTCCGATATATTATATCTGGAGGCAATGGGTGAGTATGTCACTGTTTACACAACCAAACAAAAAATAATCACCCTTTCCTCCTTGAAAAGTTTAGAGGATAGACTTCCGCAAAATATCTTTGTTAGGGTACACAAATCGTATATCGTTTCCGTTAAACATATCGACTTCATTGAGAAAGATCGTATTCATATCGCCGGAAAAACTATACACATAGGACGAGTTTATAAGGAAAAGGTTCTGGAATTATTTGATAAGAATAGTATTTAGGTCTCAACTCTAAATATATCTTATACTGGAAAGAGCTTCCAGTATAAGACAGAAAAGAATCTTTTCTACATATTCATTTTTACCACGTTATCACTTTATCCACAATCTCCTGCTGCTCGGTACTGCTTCGTCGAAGATAGATGCGCGTGGTTTCAATACTTTCGTGTCCCATCAGGTCTGCCAGCAAAGATATGTCATTGAATTTCTCAAGGAAGTTTTTTGCGAAACGATGGCGGAACGAGTGGGGGTATATGACTTTGGGGTTGAGCCCGTATTTTACAGCATAGTTCTTGAGTTGCTGTGCAATTCCCCGGGTGGTAATGCGCTGTCCGAAACGGTTGAGGAACAGATAGCCGCTAGTGTGCTGCTGGTTTTGCAACCATACCGTTGTTTCTTCACGTAGTTTTTTGGGGATAAACAAGCGTCGTATTTTTCCTCCTTTGGTATAGATATCAAAGTAGCCGATAGCTACATGTTCTACCTTGATCTGTATAAGTTCGCTGACGCGTGCTCCCGTAGCTGCCAGATAGCGTACAACAAAATACCATTCCTGATTGCCTTCTTTCCTTAGTCTATTTTTCAGGTAGTTGTAGTCGGCATTGCTGATAACGTTTTCGAGGTGCGAGCGTTGCTGTACCTTGACAGATTTCAGTCTGAGTTTTTCTTTGTTCAGAAATTCAAGATAGCGGTTGATTGCCTGGATGCGTAGATTTACGGTTTTAGGCTTGTAGGTTTCTATCAAAAAGGTTTTGTAAATCAACAAATTGTTTTTTGTTATTTCCTTGTGTCTGGCGTGATAGGTTTGCACGGTAAACAGATAAGCCGAAATGGTGTTTTCTGCCATATTACCTTGTCGCAGATGTTCTTCAAATTTTTCTTTCATACATTTTTGTTTTTTGTGAAACGATGGTTTATTTTTCTCAATGACCGGGCGAAATTAGTGGGTTGAATCGTCATTATGAGAAGTTGGCAGATGGAACTGTGAAATGTATTGAAGATGAGGTGCCGTTTGAGGTGCCGCAGGGATGGGTGTGGTGTAGGTTGGAAAATTTAATAGAACTGATATCCGGACAAGATTTTTCTCCTGAATATTATAATGATAGACAGAAAGGAATTCCTTATATAACGGGAGCCAGCAATATGAATGATTTCAATATAATAATAAACAGATGGACTGAAACGCCTAAGTCTTTAGCGATAAAAAACGATCTTTTAATCACATGTAAAGGTTCCGGAGTGGGTAAAATGGCATTTATGGATATTGAAAAAGCGCATATTGCCAGACAGATAATGGCTATCAGAAGCTTCAACTTAACTAACAGAAAATATCTTTTTTATTTCATGCAA
>DAMANX010000064.1:0-7391 GCA_032073245.1 Tannerellaceae bacterium | reverse complement strand
AATATGAAAGTTAATTAAAATAATTATCCAATTTTACTTGGAATTTAAATGGAAAGAATATGAATAAGATGAACGATTTTAATCTACAACTAAAGGAATTACACAGGAAATATGATGCATTGGTTTCCCGTGTAAATATACGCGAAGAAGATAGTAACGGTATCGTATGGCGATACAAATACCCGGTGGTTACCGACAAGCATGTTCCTCTTTCATGGCGGTATGACTTTAATCCGGAAACAAATCCCTTTTGCATGGAACGAATTGGGGCGAATGCTGCTTTTAATTCAGGTGCTATCAAATGGAATGGGAAATACCTGTTGATGCTTCGCATGGAAGGCGTAGATAGAAAATCATATTTTGCGATTGCCGAAAGCCCTAATGGAGTAGATAATTTCCGTTTCTGGGAGCGCCCGATTACAATACCTGATATCGATCCGAAAGAAACCAATATTTATGATATGCGGCTGACCGCTCATGAAGACGGATGGATATACGGTGTATTTTGTAGTGAAAGCCTCGATCCGAAGGCTCCTGCAGGCGATTTATCCTCTGCTGTTGCTGCTGCGGGTATTATACGAAGTAAAGATCTGATAAAATGGGAACGCTTACCTAATTTAAAATCAAAATATCAACAACGGAATGTAGTACTTCATACCGAATTCATTGATGGGAAATATGCTCTATATACCCGTCCGCAGGAAGGTTTTATCATGGCCGGCAGTGGTGGCGGTATCGGCTTCACATTAATAGATGATATAACCAATGCGATAATTGATAAAGAAGAAGTTATCATTGATAAACGCTATTACCATACAATCAAAGAAGTTAAAAATGGAGAAGGCCCTCACCCCATCAAAACCCCACAGGGATGGTTGCATCTTGCCCATGGCGTAAGAGCTTGTGCTGCTGGGCTTCGTTATGTGTTATATCTTTATATGACTTCTCTGGAAGATCCTACCCGGCTTATTGCTGAACCGGCAGGCTATTTCCTTGCACCAGTCGGAGAAGAACGGGTTGGGGATGTTTCAAACGTTTTATTCTCGAATGGATGGATTGCTGATGAGGATGGAAAAGTATTTATCTACTATGCTTCCTGCGATACTTCTATGCATGTAGCCGAATCAACAATAGATCGTCTGGTAGACTATTGTTTGAATACTCCGGTGGATGGATTACGCTCAGCAGCTTCTGTAAAACAGATAAATGAACTAATTGATAAAAATAATAAGTATTTACAAAGGTGAAAAGAACCGGTTTTTTAATTGGGTTTCTAGTATTACTCTTCCTCCCAAGCAAAAGCCAGAAAGTTGTCCCAGGTGATCAATCCATCAGGATAATATCATATAATATCTGGAATGGCTTTGAAGAAAACTCACGTAAAGACACATTCATTCAATGGATTCAGGAAGAAGATCCTGAAATCGTTGCACTACAGGAACTTGTTGGCTTTACACAAAAAGATCTGGCAGATCTGGGCGCTACATACGGTCATCCGTATGTAGCGATCCTAAAGGAAAAAGGGTATCCGGTAGGTATCTCATCGAAAAAACCAATAGAAGTAATCACCCGTCAGGTAGAAGGCTACTGGCATGGGATGATGCATGTAAAAACTTATGATTTGGATATTATTATTATCCATCTAAGCCCCTTTGAATGGAGTTATCGTTTAAAAGAGGCACAAGCTATTACTAATTATATTGAAAACAAGAAACTGGAATCATATCTGATTATGGGTGATTTCAATGCTTTTTCTCCGTTTGATGCAGACATACTGGAAAAGCATAATGCCCTAATAGATGATATGAAGGATTGGGATCTTAAACAAAAAGAATATAAAAACATGCGGGGTAACCGGTTTGATTATTCGGTACTATCCGAATTTCTTTCTAAAGGAATGGCAGATGCTTGTCAATTGTTTGTTCCGGCCAAGCAACGTATGTCCTACCCTACCTCTACTCTTTATGGATGGGAATGGGGAGATTTACGGTTAGAACCGTTAGGACAACGATTGGATTATATTATGGTTGCACCCCGTTTAATTGACCGTGTTATTAATGCAACTGTACACAATGGGAAAGAAACGGATACTATATCCGATCATTACCCTGTTAGTGTAGAGTTAAAATAAGTAAGTATTCGGAGTGCTACACCGAATACAGTAGCCAAAGGAGTCAAGGAGTTAAGTAGTTGCAATATACAGCATTTCGTTACTCAAACGTTGTTTCTACTTGACTACTAAGGAGCAAAGCGACTGATAACTTCTTGACTCCCTTAAACTACTTAGCATGAGGCATACGCAGTAGGCCGAAGCTAATTAAATAAGATACTCTAAGGAAGAACTATTACTCGTAGTCCTTTAGAACAATCGCTATAGACTATTACTCATGCAAAAATCCCGGCTCGGTGAAGAGTCGGGATTTTGTTTTATATAGAAAATAATATTGTACAGTTATTGGGGCTTATCCATTATCTCCACTATTTCTATTTCAAACTTAAGATTGGAATATCCCGGTATCGAACCATAAGTTGAAGTGCCATATCCTAATTGATACGGAATCCATACTTCCCAGTAATCCCCTTCTTTCATCCATTGCAAAGCAGTAGTAAAACCATCTATAAAAGAATTTGCAGTAGCCTCATAGGGGTCTTGATAAACAGGTTCGTATTGTTTATCAAACACAGTTCCATCATAATAATAACCTTTATAATGTATTTTCACCTTAGAATTATAATAAATCCGATCCGTACCACTTCCATTCCGGATCTTCTTTACATAAATAGAACCTGCATCACTTTGTGATTTAATCGCAGTATAATTTGAATCACCGGTAACAGCTAATAACGCCACACGATTAGCTTCTTTCCATGCTTCATCCACATCGTCATCGTCATCACTGCTACAAGAAGTAGCCATAAGGGCACACACCATCAAAAAGACAACATACCAAATCTTTTTCATCTTCATTCCATTATTTTTTTCAACATATTCTTCATACTTACCTTTTCGGTAATAATCTCATTCAGTTTGTCTATTGCCACACGTTCCTGTTCCATAGTATCACGGAAACGGATTGTTACGCAATTATCTTTCAACGTATCATGATCAACGGTAATACAATACGGTGTACCTATCGCATCCTGACGACGGTAACGTTTACCGATAGAATCTTTTTCATCATATTGGCAACGGAAATCAAAACGAAGCATTTTAATAATCTCTTCCGCTTTTTCAGGTAGTCCGTCTTTCTTCACCAATGGAAGTACAGCCAGTTTAACCGGAGCCAAAGCTGCCGGCAATTTCAATACTACACGCGTTTCACCGTTTTCCAGTGTTTCTTCGCAGTAAGAACCTGCCAATACACTTAAGAAACAACGGTCTACACCAATAGAAGTTTCAACAACATACGGAGTATAGCTCTTATTCAATTCGGGATCGAAATATTGTAACTTCTTACCGGAATATTTCTCATGTTGACTTAAATCGAAATCTGTACGGCTATGAATTCCTTCCACTTCTTTAAAACCAAATGGCATTTCATATTCGATATCAGTAGCAGCATTTGCATAGTGCGCCAACTTCTCATGGTCATGATAACGATATTTCTTGTCGCCCAATCCCATAGCCTTATGCCATTTCAGACGGAATTCTCTCCATTGATTGAACCATTCCATCTCTTCTCCCGGACGAACAAAGAACTGCATTTCCATCTGTTCAAACTCACGCATACGAAAGATAAACTGACGGGCTACGATTTCGTTACGGAAAGCTTTACCAATCTGTGCAATTCCAAAAGGAATCTTCATGCGGCCTGTTTTCTGAACATTCAGAAAATTCACAAAGATACCTTGTGCTGTTTCCGGACGCAGGTAAATCTTTGTTGCACCATCTGCTGTCGAACCCATCTCAGTAGAGAACATAAGATTGAACTGACGTACATCTGTCCAGTTACGTGTTCCGGATATAGGACAAGCTATTTCACAATCCAGAATAATCTGACGTAGGTCTTCCAGATTGGAATCATTCAATGCTTTCGCAAAACGATTATGTATTTCATCCCATTTTGCCTGGTTTTCTAATACACGTGGATTAGTTGCACGAAACTGTTTTTCATCGAAAGAATCGCCAAAACGTTTTTCTGCCTTGGCAACTTCTTTATTTATTTTATCTTCAATCTTTGCCAGATGTTCTTCGATCAAGACATCGGCACGATAACGTTTCTTAGAATCCTTATTATCAATCAATGGATCATTAAAAGCGTCTACGTGGCCGGATGCTTTCCAGATAGTCGGATGCATAAAGATAGCTGAATCAATCCCCACAACATTTTCATGCAACAGTGTCATGCTGTCCCACCAGTATTTCTTTATGTTGTTCTTCAACTCCACACCGTTTTGCCCGTAATCGTATACAGCTCCTAATCCATCATAAATTTCTGATGATGGGAAAACAAAACCATACTCTTTACAGTGCGAAACCAACTTCTTAAATACATCTTCCTGTGCCATATAAATGCTCTAATTGATTATCTTACAAATATGAAAGTGCAAAGTAACAAAAAAATATTCAAACACCGAGATAGTTAAGAAACGATTAATGGTTAACGATTAACGTTTGATCGGAAAAGTTGATAATTATACTTAATTATGCGGCTTTTCTATCTCTTTTTTTGCTTTAATGTTAACATTCTATGGATTTACCTCTTATATTTGTCATGTTAAAAAACGCAGTGTTTGCGCAAACATCTATAATATTATAATATAATTACCATGAAATCGAATGAAAATTCCCGTCGCTTGTTCCTGAAACAAGCTATTGCCCTTTCGGCAGCAACAGCGGTGCCTACTTTCTGGACACCGACCAAAGCCAGTACAATACCCGGTGTTCCCCGTGTGAGTGCCAATGATAAAGTTAATCTTGCATTGATTGGTATTGGCAATCGTGGAAAAGAGATCACTCGTGACTTTGTAAAAACAGGCATGTGTAATATTGTTGCCCTTTGTGATGTCGATATGGGTGCGCCTCATACACAAGAAGTGATAGGTATGTTCCCTAATGTTCCCCGTTTTCAGGACTTTCGCCAGATGTTTGATAAGATGGCCGGACAAATCGATGCTGTAACTGTTGCAGTTCCTGACCATTCTCACTTCCCTATCACTATGGAAGCTATGGCGCATGGCAAACATGTATATGTGGAAAAACCAATGGCTCGCACATTCAATGAAGTAGAATTGATGATGAAGGGCGAAAAGAAATATGGTGTTGTTACCCAAATGGGTAATCAAGGCCACTCGGAAGCAAACTACTTCCAGTTTAAAGCATGGCAGGAAGCTGGTATTATCAAAGATGTTACAGCTATTACAGCACACATGAACAACTCACGCCGCTGGCATGATTGGGATCCTAAAATCACAAGTTATCCTAAAGCAGAATCAATTCCAGCCACTTTAGATTGGGATACCTGGTTGGGAATAACTCATCACCACGACTTCAACGCACACGCTTATCATAACGGTCAATGGCGTTGCTGGTATGATTTCGGTATGGGTGCATTAGGCGACTGGGGAGCACATATTCTGGATACAGCACATGAATTCCTGAATTTAGGACTGCCAACAGAAATCAATCCGACATATTTGAAAGACCATAATCCATTCTTCTATCCCATGTCCTCAACTATTGTCTTTAAATTCCCCGAACGTGGAAATATGCCGGCTGTAGACGTTACATGGCAAGACGGACTTGACAATATACCTCAGGTACCCGATGGTTATGGGGTTTCGGAAATAGATCCTAATATTCCAAGTGTAGGCGGTGGCAAAATTCAACCGGCTAAGCTTAATCCGGGAAAGGAAATTTATACAAAAACATTAACATTCAAAGGTGGTTCTCACGCAAGTACTCTTTCTATCATACCGGAAGAAAAAGCTAAAGATATGGCTTCTAAATTGCCGGATGTACCTCCTACTCCATCCAATCACTTTGCAAACTTCCTGTTAAGTTGTATGGGTAAAGAGAAACCCCGTTCTCCATTCTCTATCGCAGGCCCATTAAGCCAGGTATTCTGCCTGGGCGTATTGAGTCAGTGGACGGGAGAAAAGCTTTTATTTGATCGTGAAAAGAAGATGATAACCAATAATCCTATTGCAAATCAATTGCTTTATGGAGCAGTTCCGCGCGAGGGATGGGAACAATATTATAAAGTATAGTAATTTATGTAGGGGCGGTCCTATGTGGCCGCCCTGTTTCATCTATATTGCGTATTTGGGCGGCCACATAGGACCGCCCCTACATGGTAAATATAAAATTTCCTTTTAAAAAATCCCGCCTTTATACATATCATCAAAATTAGCTTGCTCGGACTTCTCTGTTTCTTCGTCATCGGGATTAAGCTCAATAGATTTCTTTAAGTCTTCCATAGCTCCTTCTTCGTCTCCTATTTGGCTTTTTACACGCCCACGTTCGGCATAGGCTTCAGCAAATTGTTCATTGTGCTCAATTGCCTCATCAAAGATTGCCAGTGCTTCTTCCAGTTTTCCTTGAGTCATAAGTTGTTTACCTGCTAATATATAGGCTTTCTCATTAAAAGGGTTAAGAGCCAAGACTTCCTGATATTCATTTGTGGCTGCATCCTGATCGCCGAGTAATTCATAAATGCGTCCACGTAAAAGATGGGCTGTTTCATCTCCTTCTTCTACTAATTCAATTACTTTATTGACATCTTCCAAGGCTTCTTTACCCTGTTTCATATCCAGCAATACTTCGGCACGCAATAAATAACCATCCGCAAAGTCTTCTTTTAATGCAATAGTCTTTGTCAGATCTTCAATAGCTCCGGACTTATCTTCTGTTGTGCGTTTTGCTTTTGCACGTAAGAAATAGCACAGATAGTTTTCTTCATCCAGTTCAATAGCCTTATTGCAATCTGCAATAGCATCTTCGTCTCTATCCAAAAGAAAAAGAACATTCACCCTCGACAGATAAGTATTCACGTGCTCAGGCTCCATTTCGATCATTTCATCAATAATTTCCAAAGCATCTTCGGGTTCATTCATTTGGATATAAGCAGCTACCAGATGATTCATTGTCTCGAAATCCGATTGTATATTCAATGCTTCTGTAAAGCATTTAACAGCATATTCCATCTGCCTTATTTGCATTGCACGGATACCGTCATACTTCAATATATCGAAGTTTTTCAGGTCTTCTTTTTGTTTATCTTCAGTAGTGTCTTCTTTCTTTGAAGAAGAAAACAGAGAGGAAAAGAAATTTGCCATGGCTATTATATATATATATATGTACGACTGCAAAAGTATTAAATGTTTCAGAAAAAACATCTAACCTGTATTATTCATAAACTCAAAAAAAGCGCTGTAAAAAGTACCTTCAT
>DAMANX010000063.1:0-8779 GCA_032073245.1 Tannerellaceae bacterium | reverse complement strand
CTCGTGGAATGGAACGTTAAACAATCACATACACAACTTAGCACGTCACAGTAATACTATTATAATAAGTATTTATGAAAAAGATCTATTTTCTTCTTTTGTCTATATGTATTCTTGCACATAGTATATCTGCGCAAAACACTCAATCACTGGATAGCATACAAGGCATATTAACAAAACTTCCCGCAGATTCCAGTCTATTGTACATACAAGATCTAGTGATGGAAAATATTCATCAGGATTATTATATGGACCTGTTAAGGGTATATAAAAATACAGCAGAGAACCTGCAGGATTCGGTACATTTGAGTAGTGCTTTTTTATTATTGGCGAAAGAATTTTATGGCCTGAGCCCTGATAGTATGCGTTATTATATCGCATTGGCCGGTCCTATGTTACTGAATCAGGAAAGATATGAAGAATATTTCCGGATGCATGCCTGGGATATTTTTGTAATGAACAGAGAAGAAAAAAGAGATGAAGTACTACAAACAATTGATAAATATCGCAAAATGGCAGAAGAGCTCAATTCTGCCGAGGGCCTGGATATGATCGATCAGGCATTGGGTAATTTCTATTTCTCTAATCTTATGTATGATGAGGCGGAAAATATCTACAATACCGTTTTGGAACGTATGGATAAAAGAGATGCCCCGGTTAACCGAAAGCTTAACTTATTGGCCCAGCTTTATAATGGTTTACCTACAGTAGATAAACGATTGAAATATTTACAAAGGGCAGAAAACCTACTGAATGAATGCAAGAAAAAGGGAATGACATATCTTGATTCGGAAACGCCCATATATCATAGTGAATTCTCTATACTTGGTGCGTATGCAATGAATTATTCTGAAGAACAAGAATTTGATAAAGCTCTCCAATACATACAGGAAGGAGAAAAATTGATTGAAAAATATCAAATGGAATCCAGAAAAATTGAAATCACTCAATTATATATGGATTATTATATGGAGAAAAAAGAATATGACAAGGCGCTTATATATATAAATGAAACCGAAGATTTCCTCCGTGAACATAATTATCAAAGGCATCTTTATAGCACTTTAGCTGCAAAAGCACATGTATTAAAGGGACTCAATCAATTGAATGAAGCAATTGATGTACATGAAGAGCTACTGATTCTTCAAGACTCTATCAATCAAACTAACTTTCAGGAAAGATATGCAGAAATGCGGACATTGCATGATGTCGAAAAACTTGAGATGGAAAAAGCTCAAATGCAGTTGAAAGAAAAAGACACGCAACTCAAAATGGCTTTTCTGATGATTGGTTGCCTTATTCTCTTATTTGCCGTATTGGGACTTCTGTACACGGTGCGAATGGCTCAGAGAAGCAAACTAGCCTATAAACTAGCCAAAGAAAAAGCCGAAGAAGCAGATCAAATGAAATCGGCTTTTCTGGCTAACATGAATCATGAAATCCGAACACCGCTCAATGCTATTGTAGGATTCTCACAAGTGCTTATTGATGAAGAAGATAAGGAAAACAAACGCCAATTTGCTGATATAATTGTTCAAAACAATGAGCTTCTACAACGGTTGATTGGAGATGTCTTGGATATTTCAAAAATTGAATCCAATTCCATGTCTCTCATTTATAATAAACAGGATATTCCTTCTGTCATGCATGAGATTTATAATAGCATATCCCTCCGTATAACCCCTCCAGTCGAACTAATTCTGGATGAATGTGAACCTATTGTTATGGATACGGATCGAAACCGTCTTGTTCAGATTATTACAAATTTATTGACAAATGCTATCAAGCACACTGACGAAGGATATATTCGTTTTGGTTATAAAATAAACCATTCAACTATTAAATTCTATGTTGAAGATACAGGTGCCGGTATACCGGAAGAACAACAAAATTCCATATTTGATAGGTTTGTACAACTTGAAAGTGGAAAAAGAGGAGTAGGTCTAGGTTTAGCCATCAGTAAAGGACTTATTGATAAAATGGGAGGTCAAATTGGTGTAACTTCAGAATATGGAAAAGGCTCTGTTTTCTACTTTGAAATACCTATAATTAATAGCTAAATAAAAAAGAAAAGAGGCTATCTCTTATGAGTTAACCTCTTCAGTCGGGATGAGACGACTCGAACGTCCGACCTCCACGTCCCGAACGTGGCGCGCTACCAACTGTGCTACATCCCGATTATTCACACCTAATGGTAATCACGGCGCAAAGATAATCTATTTCTAAATATAATATTATCTGTCAGTGCCGAAAATTACAATTTCTCTTCAAGAATTTCTCTCTCTGAATATATACAATACTTAAGTCACAGAAGATCAGAGTTCTCTTTATTCCAGATATACACTAAAAATTGTAGAACTAAAAGAGATAAGTTTCCTCTTTAAAACATTCTCACAACAGATTCTTTTTTTCTTTCCGAAAATTTGCCAACGATAAAACTTTCCCTATCTTTGCACCCGTATTAAAAAATGGTGCCATAGCTCAGTTGGTAGAGCAAAGGACTGAAAATCCTTGTGTCCCCGGTTCGATTCCTGGTGGCACCACTTAAGAAGAGTAGCAAAACGAAGCAAATCCCTGAAACATAGACAGTTTCAGGGATTTTTCTTTTTAGGACAACCCTGTTAAAATGGCAAAAAATGGCCATTTATAGAACATTTCTCTTTGTTCATTCATATGCTTTTTATTTCGGCGAAAAAAAGCAAACGAAACGGCATCTAATGTGTTGATTTGCCGAATTTTGCATACCGACAAACTCGTTTCATTTCCTTAATTTTGAACCATTAAAAAAGAGGTATTATGAAGCAAGAAATGATGAATGTTCTGGTCTACATTATTAAGACCCGAAAATTGAGAAACGGAGAATGCCCTGTATTACTTAGGGTAACTATTGACGGGGTTTACAGCGACATCCGTATTAACCGTAGCGTAAAAGAAGAAATCTGGGATGCAAAGTTAGGAATGTGCCGGGGAAAGAGCCGGGAAGCTAATGAGCTGAACGATTATATCCGTAGCCTACATACCCGTCTGTATGAAATTCATCGGAACATGGTATTACAAGATGAGTATTTTACTCCCGAAATCTTATTGAAAAAACTCTTTAATAAGGAAACAACGAAGACTGTCCTTACATTTTTCAAAGAGCATAACGAGGATTGCCGACGGCGTATCGGGCTGGATTATGCCTACTCTACCATTAACAGATACGATAACTGTTATAAGTCCTTGCAAGTCGTAATAGAGAAAGAATACGGAAAATCCGATATAACCTTTACCGAATTTACTTCCCAACTTATTCGAAAGTATGAGCTATATCTGACAGTTGATAAAGGGCTAAGTCAGAATACGCTTGTCAGATATATGAAAGTCATTAAAAAGGTCAGCACCCTTGCTCTGGCGACCGGATTATTGAAAAATGATCCCTTTGCAGGTATGAGATTCAAACAAGCTAAAACCAATCCGGTTTTCCTTACCAAAGAGGAACTGGATATTATCACAACGAAAGAATTTACACTGCCAAGAATAGCATTAGTACGGGATGTATTTGTGTTCTGTTGCTACACAGGATTAGCATTCGTAGATGTAAGCAACTTAAAAAAGGAACATATCGTTTTAGACAACGAAGGTACTTACTGGATTCGTAAGTCGAGGGAGAAAACAGAAAATATGTGCGACATCCCGTTGCTTGACATTCCATTAGAAATAATTCGCCGGTATGAAAATCATAGAATATGTAAGTCAAAAGGTATTCTTCTTCCGGTTATGTGCAATCAGAAGATGAACTCGTACTTGAAAGAGATTACCGATTTCTGCGGAATTGACAAGGACGTTACCACGCACGTAGCCCGCCATACTTTCGCCACGACCGTAACGCTGGCTAATGGCGTAGCACTAACAAATGTTGCTAAAATGTTGGGACATACCAGTACAAGAATGACGGAACATTATGCCAAAGTGCTTAATCACAACATCTATTCCGACATGAAAAAGGTTCAAAGCAAAATGAGTATGAGCGATACCCTTTAAGGAGAAAATTGCAAATTTAAAAGTAATACAGACGGGCGAGAAATCGCCCGTTTTCTTTTTCAATAAATTGTATAATGGTGAAGCAAAAAGCCATTTAAACTTATTTGTTTTCAAACCTTTTAAGTAAATCCGTATCTTTGCACTGAAGTATCAATAATATGGTAGTAGAAGATAAATTAGAAGCAGTTATCAAAGCTATGGAAACGGTTTTTGAATCCGTACCTTATGGCATCGACCATACAATGAAAGTTTTGGATAATGCTCGCCAGATTATAACGGAAGAAAAAGCAGACCGCTTGACGTATGGAGTAATTATTGAATTAGCTGCCATCCTACATGATATTGGAGCGATAGAAGCCCAAAAGAAACATGGTAGTATGGAAGGACATTTTCAGGAACTGGAAGGAGCACCCATTGCAGCAGAGATTATGCAGGAACAAAATTACGACCAATCTATTATTGATAGGGTATGCTATATCGTTGGCAATCATCATACGCCCGAAAACATAGACGATATTGATTTCCAAATACTCTGGGAAGCTGACTTGATAGAGAATATGCAGGTAATGGACTGCATTCAGAATGAAGCAACTCTGAAACAGTTTGTCGTAGATAATTTCAAAACACAGACTGGTAAAAATCTTGCTTTAAACAGATACCGTTAATGTCAGACCACATGAATATCAGCACAGGAACCAGCGGGCAAACCAATTCCCGATGCTCGTTTAGATTAATGTGTGTAATCCAAAATTATAATATTATCGCCTATCTTTTTCTGAATACTTTTCTTCATCATTTCCGCATTGGGACAGGAAAAACCTATTGGTGTACCTTTAAAAATACATGATGCAAAGGCTATTATCTCTGCTCCGCGATCTACCAACATCTTGGCACGAGGAACTGAACGTTTGCCGGGGCATCCTCCGCAAGTAACGAAACCTACTATCTCACATTCTCCATATTCGGCAAATGCAAGTTTACCACCTGTGGCAACCTTGAAACAGGTTGTTCCCGGACACATATCCTCTGTTTGCTGACAACGTATTATTCCTATTTTCTTCATATCTTTATTACTTTATCGAAACGACTATCCATACAAGCAGTAAGGTCGGTGGTAATGAACTTCCCATTATAATACAGACTGAATATAGTTGCCGGAGTAGGAGAAGCTTTGGCTTCTTCCATGCAGGTAAATTTAATGACCTTCAACGGAAGATTTCTTTTCTGTGCCGTTTCCTGCAATGAATTTTGAATGTGGTATTCCGTAAACGGACAACGGTTGGAATAATAGACCACGATGCCATTTTTATCGGGACATTCTCCGCTTAAGGTGCTCTCATTGAATGATGGGGTATCGGCTTCCGGCTTTAATTTCAGTGCGAGCAAGCTGAATCCGTAAGGAAGTGTTTGAACGGTTTCAAATCCTTGTCGGATAAACCATTTAGGATCGCTCATAAAGTGAAACTTCTTTGTCCCGACTACGGTCACTAAACCCTCTTTCCCTTGTCGCTTTGCATCGTCGATGGCTGTTTGAAGCAGGGCTTTGGCATACCCTTTCCCTTTGTATTGCCCCGACACCCAGAAGCAGTTTATCATGAGCCAATTAGGAGCATTAACAGGAACCCATGCCTTTTCCGCAAGAGTGTATTCGATGAACACCTTTGCACGCTCGTCCAATCGTCTGAAAACATACCCATTATCGAACTCCTTTTTCAACCACTCCTTTTTCAACTCGTAGCTGTCTTTACACTTTTTGTCGGAAAAGGCGCAGCAGATATGTTCTTTCCCGATATTCTCTTTGTCGAGTGTAATAAAGGTTGCTTCCATGCTATTTTTATATAGTATTTGTTATTTGCCTACAAAAATACCCATAAAAAAACACCTGACAAATAGCTTGACAGGTGCTTTTCAATGAGCTGACCAAAGTTACTTATATGTTTTTTCAGAATATCTTGCGATAGCTGTCTTTCAGTATTTTTTCTATATCAGATTCCTTATATAAAACTTTCGCTCCGATTTGATAATAGGGTATTTTGCCTTCGTTCCGATATTCTTGCAAAGCCCTTCTGCTGATTTTTAAGCGTTCAGACAATTCCTTATCCGTTAAATACCTTTCTCCATTTAGAGTAGGTCTGCTTTTTTTAGCAAGTATCTCTACCTTATCCAGCATCCGGTCTAAAGATTCAAAAAAAGCTGAGATTTGGGGAGTAGTTCTCGTAATAAGGCTATTTTGATTTTCTTCATTCTTATTTTCCATACTCCCCCCTTTCTAACTCTATATACTTCCTGACATCCTCCGGTTTATAATAGATTTTGCCGTTAATCATTGAATAAGGGATTTTTTGAAAATTTCTTAGGTACTGCAATTTCCGTTTGCTAATATCCAGTATTATGCAAACCTCCTGACTATCCAGCCATTCTTTCATCTCCTTATCTTCACTTTGGTCGCACAGAAGATTTATCTTCCGGGCAAATGCCTGAAAACGCGCCATTATAGCCTCAAAAGTACGGGCTTCTATATTTATGATCTCCATAGTAATTTACCTTTTATCGTTAATACTATGATTACGGGATAACAAAGGTAAGTTATTAAAAAACAACACATACCAATCCCTTACGGGCTGGTAGCTTTCGTCTGCACTTGTCTATACCTAAAGTGCAAACTAATTCCGGAGGCGGTCAAAATATGCCGCTTTTTTGTACTCCCTGTTCAGACTATCCGGGAGTAAAGGGGATTTTTTCTACTGCCCGTATCTTATAACTTCTTCCTCTTTTAGCGGAATGCCGACTTAGCCGATGAAGTGTTCGATTTCATGCGCGAAAGTATTTCCGTGTTCTTCACGCCGAAGCAAGTTCGAGCCGCAGGGCGGTTTCGTGAAAAATCTTCCTCTTTCCGTTCCGGCGAGCGTATTTATTCCCGAAAAACTTGCATCGGCTAAACACTACCTTTCTGAAGCCCCTGAAACTCGATCACTCATAACCGGCTCCGATACGGCATAGCGTTCTAAAAAAAAGTCAGAATTATGATACGAACAGCAGAAAAAAACAGGAAACAACGATTCTCAAACCTTCCAATCAGCATAGGTTGGGTTTTGAAAATAGCTTTTGCGGTGGCGGGTTTTGCCCTCTGGGGTTGGTCGTTCGTGGCGGTTGTCGCAGGGATTTATTTAGCGTGGACAATCATTAAAGGCGTTTTGTCCTGTCTTATTTCCCTTGCCGTTATCGTTGGCTTTATCCTCCTTTTGATAGTATTAATTATCTAAAATCCAAAGATATGAAACCAAAGTATTTCAATTCGTTAGGCTCGTTAAACGAGTACGCAAACAACTATCCGAATAACAGTTTTTCATTTGAGCATAACCCCCGAAAATGCGGATGTGACAGCGTTAGATGCAGTTTCGATGTAACCGACAAGGAGGATAACGACATTTTGGAAATCCTTGTTATATGCCCCATTTGTGCCAATAACCCTAAAAACAGACAATAATATGACACAGCCTAAAATGAATCTGCACGGAGTATCAGTATGCCCCGCAGGAGAAGAAAATTACGAGCGTTACAAGGATTTTCGCGGGAAATGGCTTTGCCAGTACGATTACAGAGATACGGACGGAGAACTTTTTAGCGTAGTGATGCCGACCCTTACCGAGTGTCGAATAAGGCGGGATAAGTGGTTAGTCGAAAAAATCAAAAAACAAAATCAATAATCATTCAAATAATTACAATTATGACAGCAATTAAGAACAACGGCAAAGCCGTAGCAGTAGCAGAGAAAGCAAACGAAGTAGTAACCGCAGTAGTGGTTAGCAAACCCGACAACGGACAGCGCAAAGCCGTAAACATCGCATCGAATTTGATAGAGCCAAGCAATTACAATGCCCGAAAAACATTCGATGCCGATGCGCTGAAAGAGTTGGCGCAAAGTATCTCCGTTCATGGACTGATACAGCCCATTACGGTACGGCGCAAGGGCGAGAAAGGCGAACATTACGAAATCATTTGCGGGGAACGCCGTTTTAGGGCGTGCCGTATGCTCAAACTTTCCGAAATCCCCTGCATCGTTCGGGAGGTAACAGATGAACAGGCGTATGACCTTTCAATCTCCGAGAACTTACAGCGTGAGGACGTGCCACCAATGGAAGCAGCAGAGGCATACAAACGCCTTATCGACACAAAGCGGTACGATATTGCAAGCCTCGCCGTACAATTCGGCAAGAGCGAAAAACACATCTATCAAATGCTGAAACTTTGCGACCTTATCAAAGGAATTGCCAACCTTGTAAAAGAGGGTAAACTGACCGCATCGGCAGGGATAGTCATTAGCAAATACGACAAGAAAATACAGGAGGATATTTTGAACGACCGCTTAGGCAAGGACGGCACAGGCGAATGGTGTCAAATCTCCGCTAATGCGTTGGAGGGCAAGATACGGAACTGTTATACAAACAACCTTGATAATTACAGTTTCGATAAATCCAAGTGTCTGAAATGTATTCACAATTCGAGCAATTTCGACCTGTTCGCCGAGGGTGGCGGTTGTGGCAAGTGTACCAATAAAAAATGTTTGTCGGACAAACAAACGGCATACCTTGTAGAACAGGCGCAAGCCGTAGCCCTTGCCGACCCGAAACTCGTTTTTGTCGGCGAACAGTACAGCCATGACAACGAGGCAACCCAAATAATCAAAAAGGGCGGTTATGAGTGGAAAATCCAGTGCGCGTTGACCCCGTGCGCCAAGTCGAAATTGACCCCTTAA
>DAMANX010000062.1:0-10313 GCA_032073245.1 Tannerellaceae bacterium | reverse complement strand
AGATTCCCTCAGAATCCATAGGCTTTCATTCTTAATATGTCTTATATACTGCAGACTGTAATTATGGTCTTCCATATAAGAAATAAGAAGAGGATACTTGGTTCTTAATTCTTGCAAGTCCATGAGATTTATTTTTATTAAAGTTAAAAACAGACTGGCAAGTTAGATGTAAAATCCAAAGAAATGAAAGTGTAAAACATTAAATATCTGATATATAATCTAATCTGTTTGGATTCTTTTAATATTACGATTTTGTAGTTCTTCTGCAACAATTTGTTTGGTTTCCTCTTTGATACGGTTATAGTTGAGCTGTATCTGCTCTTTCATCTTATCTACTCCGTTTTCGTCTTTAAAGTCGGTAATAATAGGAATAGATTGATAAGCCTTAGTTTCGGCAGCTACCTTTGCATTATCTACAACTATTTCACAATGGAAAATTTTCTGCTCGATACGTTCATCAAAGTTGTCGGCAATCGCTCCGACAAACATCCCTTGTGTCAAGTTACTGATTTTGGACGGTGGTATCAAGCTATCCATCTGGGTACTTATAGAGGTCGATTTATCATTGCGGTTAATAGTCATAGACTGGCGTTTCTGTAAGACTTTACCAAATCTATCGGATAATGTTTTTGCAGTTTCTCCCACAACCTGACCGCTAAAAACATTTCCTACGGTGTTCATCACAACTTTTGCTTCCTTATCCCCGTAGTCCCTTATTAGCTGCGAAAAATCCTGAAAGCCCAAAAGCACAGCAACCTTATTACTACGGGCTGTTGCGATCAAATTGTCAAGACCTTTGAAATAAATTGTCGGTAATTCGTCGATTACGACCGAACTCTTTAATTGCCCTTTTTTGTTTATCAATTTAACTATTCTGGAATTGTAAAGTCCCAAAGCTGCGCCGTATATATTTTGCCTATCGGGGTTATTGCCTACGACTAATACCTTCGGATCATCAGGGTTGTTTATATCAAGCGTGAACTCATCACCGCTCATTACCCAGTATAATTGCGGGCTAATCATTCTTGAAAGCGGTATTTTAGCACTTGCTATCTGTCCCTGCAACTGTTCCATTGCGCCCCCAAGCCACGCGTCCATAAAGGGACTTAGGTAGTTTTCCAGTTCGGGATAACTTGTCAAAATAGGGAAAATATCTTCATACCTTTTATTCAGGAACTCTATCGCATGAGGGAATGTGCAATATTTTCCGTCTTTATAAATTCGGAGATACCATATAATAGCAGCAAACAGAATTATCGGAGATTCCACAAAGAAGTCGCCTTGTTTTTGCACCCATGTTTTATTAAGGTTAAGCATAATTGTATAACTCGATTCGTAAGCATCGCTAATATCTTCCATGAAAGAAGGGTTGATTGGATTACATCGGTGTGAACGGCTCGGATCGTCGAAGTTTATCACGTAAAACGTGGGGACTTTTTTGTAGCCTAATTGATTGTTCAGTAAATGATTATAAGCGATTGTAGAAAGGTCAGGAAACTTAAAATCATACACGTACATTGAAAATCCTTTCTCAATTTGTTGCTTAATGTATTGATTAACAACAGCGTATGACTTCCCACTGCCCGGAGTTCCTAACACAATACTTGCACGAAAAGGATTTACAACGTTTATCCAACCCCGCCATTCTTTTTTCTTATACCAGAATTTCGTAGGCAGGTTCACGGAATATTCACTCTGTAATAGCCGTGTTTCCTGCATAAAACTCTCGTTCTCCGTGTTGAATACGTCGTCGAACATATTGTTTTTGAGTAAACGGCTCATCCATAATCCACCGACCAAAAGGAACAGATAACCTGCTGCCATTGTCAGGATGTAAAAACCTGTTGTAGCCGATGCAGGTAATGGCAATTCAAGTATCCACCAATTCATAAAGAACAGGATAAAACCTATTGTCAGAAAAACATAGATTTTCGGCCAAGTGATTTTTTCCTCTTTAACTCCCTTAGTTCCCAGACACGAAAGGGCAAGGAAAACAACGGCAAATAATTTGGTATAAAGAATACTACCGAATAGTCCGGCAGTCCGGTCAAAGTTCAGTAGTATCTTATCAACTACCGAAATATTGATTCCCCATTCACGCAAAGCGTAATAGCAAAACCAATAAATGTTTATCACTACAAAAATAATACTGATTGCCCTCATGAACTCCATCACTTTGGCAAGTCCTCTTAAATCATCTTCTTGTTGCATAATCTTTAAAAATTAAAAGTTTGAGAAGCGAAATTAGAGAGGTTGTTCTTGTAAATGATTGATTTTCTGTCATGTGGTCGCTTGTGGCTTCGATTTGGCAGCGAGTGGCGCTAAAATGGAATAAGAGGTACCTTATAAGTAAATACCTTAAAATAGTGATTTACTATTTTAAGGAATATTGCTAAATTTGAGGCGTGAAATTTTTGACCATCATAGTCGTTACTTTACTGTCCCTGCAAATAGGATTCACTAATACTGTTTTGCAGGAAATATATCGCTTGCCTTTTTTAATCCAACATTATTGCGAACACACTGAAGAAACATCCATTGACTTAAAAGATTTTTTTAAACTGCATTATTCCGAAAATGAGCATAAAACGAAAAAAAAGGCAAATCACAATCACGCATCTTTGCCTTTTCATAACTCACTTAATACAGTACATATTAATCCTTTTATATTTGCGGAACATTCTTTCGACAATCCTGAAAAACCATTTGCCATAAAATCCGATATTAAAATACCGGATCACACATATTATATTCCTCAAAATCTTATTAACTCAATCTGGCATCCACCCAAGAATAATATTTTATAAATAACTTCTTAGCTAAATAATAAGACGATTATCCAAATAAAATATTAATCATCATGGGAGATAAACATAATCATGCGGAGAATAATCATCCGCATACTAAAAATCATACACATACCAACGAACAGAAAACCAAATGTGTTGTTTTGCTGACAGCCGCAACAATGGTAGTAGAAATTAGCTTCGGGTACTGGACTAACTCAATGGCATTATTAGCTGACGGCTGGCACATGGCTTCCCATGTACTTGCTTTAGGTCTGACATGGGTTGCTTACTATGCAGCCCGTAAGTATTCACAAACAGAAAATCACTCATTCAATAAAGGGAAACTATTGGCTTTATCCGGCTATACGAGTGCCGTAGCATTGCTGATTGTAGCTGTATTGATGGCAGTTGAATCCGTACAAAGGTTAATGAATCCAGTAGATATATTTTTCAAGGAAGCTATTATCGTTGCCATTGTTGGATTGATTGTAAATGCTCTAAGTGCAGTATTCCTGCATCACGATCATGAGCATCGTGACCATAATATCCACTCGGCATACCTACATGTATTGGCTGACGGATTAACAAGTATAACCGCTATTATTGCCCTAACTATCGGAATGTTTTGGCAGATATATTGGTTAGATTGTTTGAGTGGTATAATAAGCTCGGTAGTAATAACAAAATGGGCTATTGATCTGATGAAAGGTTCGGGTAAAGATTTAATTGACTATAAAAAAAAGCAACACACGGCAGATCCAGAATAAATATAGTTAATTACAGACAATAACTTTGTTGATTCAACATCCTAATGGGCAAGTTATTAATTATAAAAGACGAAATCAATAACCTGATTCCGTCTTTTATCGTATAGGTGAAATGACAAACAAAACCTATATTTTATTACATCTGCCTGCCATACCTGCGCTTCTTTTTTTTCTTACGACGTGGTAATGGCATTTCTTCTTTAGGATGGTTCTCCGGCTCCGGATTAAGAATTGAGAAAAGCCCACCGGTTACACTATCCGAAGTGTAACTGTTATCATGGTGCGTGCCTGGCTGAATATTATTGTAAACATCAGAAAGGCGTGTGTCTTTGACTGGCTCTTGTGCTTGTTCCTGTTTTCCACCGTACAGGTCATTGAAAACATTAGCGGAATACTCTTTACCCAATCGGGAACCGTTCAGTATGGTGCGGGTAGTATGGTCTATGAATGTAGCGCCATATATCCGTCCTTCATCATTCCGCCTAAACAGAACATCAATACCCTGCTGCCTTAGCTTCGCTCGGAACTCGCTCTCACTTTGGCTGCCCTGCTTGGCTTCCGATACCGCTTTTAATGTATGTGTCTTCAGGTTTTTAGTTTTGATGCGTTCGGCAGATTTCTCCATACGCTTTTCCAGTCCATCGTAACCGACTGACTTCCCGAATATGGAAGACTTTAGCGGATTGCCGACCTTGTTGCCCTCACTATCCAAAGCGGAATAAAGCAATCCCCGATAAGGCTTTCCTTTTGCCTCGCCTTTCAGTTCCTCAACATTTATATTATATAAGGAAAGGACGGCTTTATATTCTCCCATGCTTTGAAAGTGATACATAGAAGCCAGCGGTTTGATAACGGATGCAATCTGCTTTTTAAGGTTTCCCTTTGAAAAATCGACAGGGGTTAGTTCCCATTGTTCACCCTGCTTTTGTCCTTCTGCCGGATGCAAGTTATATTCCCGTTCCAAATCTTCTGTTATAGCCTTACTTCGTTCATGTTCTTTTCCATCATAAACCTTTTTTCCGTCGCTTTTTACCCGAAGCGATACAATGTGCATATGCTCCCGCTCAATGTCCTCATGCTTGAATATCAGATAAGGTTGATCGCCATACCCCAATCGTTTCATGTATTCCCTTCCGATATCTACCAGTTGGTCATCTGTCAAAACATCATCCTCATGTGGATTCAGGGATACATGGAAAACGTGTTGTTCGGTACGGAAGTGCGACGGGATAAACTGCATGAAGTCCTCAATACAATCAATAACGTTGAAGTGTCCATCGGCAGGTTCAAACACAAGATTCGCACCTAATATCTTTCCCAGACCTTTATCAACCTTTTCCTGATTGTACGTCAATGCACCGTACAGGTTACTACCGATGTTTATTTTTGCAACCATTGTTCCTTAAATTCTTCCGATAATTCCAGAATTTTTTTCCCCGTTTCTGCCAGTTCTACCGTTGCCTTTTCCAATTTATAGAGCAAAGCAAGTGCTTTCTTTTCTGAAAAATTGGTATGCAATTCCTTTACAACCTGATTGTAATTCGTCCCAACGGAACGGAATTGTGCGTAAAAAGATGTGAGTTTAGTAACGTATTCCATAGCGGAACGGTCGATTTTTACCACTCGAAACTCGTCCCCGAAAACACGGGCAGCGATAAAACGAGCCTTCGATTGTAGCCCTGATTGCTCAAACATGGTGAGGAACCGGGCATGTTCTACTGCGGTGAAGTTTACCGAATAACGGTAATTCGCCGGATCATTCTTGGGGTTTCTACCCCCTTTTCCCCTTTTGGGGAGATTCTTTGCTTTTTCATTCATACGTCGGATTTTTTAGTGGTATAATCCGTCGTTAGGCACCCTTGCCGCCTTAACAATCATCGCCCGAATGATTCATTATAAGCAACCGACTTCGGAGGTTGCGCCCCCCCGGAGGGGCAAGCGTTTTTTGCAGCAGAACTTGTTTCGTGCAGCAAAAAACACAGCTTGCTATTTGCCATGACGCAAATAAAATCTGTCCTGAACAGGGACAGATATGAATGCGAGTAAACGAGCGAAAATGGCGGTCGGATATCTCCCGACATTTCATGCAGCAAAGTTATAGGCTAAAGTAACGTGCTGTATTCCAAGCAGCGAAGCCACTCGCTGCCAAATCGACGCCACTCACTGCCACCTCGTGAAAAAGTGATGATTCTGCTAATAAATAGGTTTTTATTTGCAGAGAAAATGACTGTATGAACAGACAGCCGGATAGCTAAATGAATAGCTGTACGGATATAAAAACATACAGTCGGCTATATGGAGATACAGCCGGATTAATAGCTAAACAAATGGCTGAACAAACAAATGACTGGCTAAACGGCTAAACGTTCCAACGGCTAAACAGACGGACAGACAAACAGCCAAATGGCTAAACGGTCAAACGGACGGACAGATGAACGGATAACTAATCAAACGTATGGCTGAACAGACAGACGGTTGTTCAACCGGACAGAGATACAAACGATGTATAATAATTAAAAATTTCAGACAATGGAAAAGAAAACTTTGAACGTGGCTTTCAGTACCCAAAAGGGGGGAGCCGGAAAAACAACTCTTACGGTGTTGGTTGCTTCTTACTTGCACTATGTGAAAGGCTATAACGTAGCCGTGATTGATTGCGACTTTCCACAACACTCGATTGCGGAAATGCGTGAGCGTGATATAAAAATGTCGATGGATGATGACCATTACAAGCTCATGGCTTACGAACAGTTTTCTGCATTGGGTAAAAAGGCTTATGAAGTTATCGAAAGCAGCCCAGAAAATGCTATGGAAGATGCACAGGAAGTTATTGAAGTATTGCAGCCTGACTTCGTATTTTTCGACCTGCCCGGAACAATCAACAATCCGGCAGTTGTACACACGCTTTCACTCATGGATTACATTATTGCTCCGATCAGTGCTGACAGGTTGGTACTGGAAAGCACCCTGCAATATGTGATTACGGTCAATGATGCCCTGATTACGCCCGGCAAAGCAAAAATCAAAGGGCTGTACCTGCTTTGGAATCTCGTTGATGGTCGGGAGAAAACCGAACTCTACGAAGTGTATGAAGATGTGATTGATAAACTGGGTTTCCCGCTTTTCAAAACATTCCTGCCCGACAGTAAGCGGTTCCGCCGGGAGCAGTCGGTAAACCACAAAGCCCTGTTCCGCTCTACACTGTTCCCTGCGGACAAAGCATTGGTAAGAGGCAGTAACCTCGATGCCCTGATAGATGAAATGTTGGAAACTTTAAAATAACCGATTATGGCGAAAAAGAAAGAAGAAGTAAACCTGAATGAGATTGATGCCAGTTTTGTCATATCCTCATTCAAGAATAAGGAACGCCGGAATAATCCGAGTTCCATACCCAGAGCATTAGTTCCTGAACACGAAAAGAAACAGGAACAGGAAGCGGAAAGCGTGGAACCTGAAAAAACGGAAGTTATTCAGGAAGAATCCCCCCGTGAGGAAACCAAACGGAAACGCAGTAAATCTCCTGATTACGAAAGCCTGTTTATTCAGGAAGTCGGCATTACGGCACGTACCGGAAAATCTGTTTACATACGCAAAGACCACCATGAAAAGATTATGAAGATCGTTCAGGTCATCGGTAAAAATCAGGTGTCTTTATTCAGCTATATAGATAATGTACTGTCCCAACATTTTGCTGCTTATCAGGATGAGATAACGGAATTGTACAATAAAAACAACGAAGGAATTTTCTAACAATAAAACAATCAAATTATGATAGTCAGTCCATTTTTAATAGATAGCGGAGATAAGGCAATAATAGGAATTGTCCTCTGGGGATTGGTGATACTGGCGGCAATTATTCTGCCGAAAGCTATTCGCTATAAGAAACGTATGCGGAAAGAATACGAAGAAAAAACGGCTCCTGAAATAGAAATGATAGTCGTTCCGGGTGATAAAACGAAACCCGAATCTTCCGGCTATAAGAAACAGTTTCTTGTCAATGCAGGTATCCCGACAAGAAACGGAAAATTAGTAAGTATCCGTAAGGAATACCATAACCGGATTTCAAAGATTGTAGGGGTTATAGGAAAAAATGAAGTAACCATATTCAGTTACATAGACAATGTCCTGAAGCATCATTTTGAAACCTTTCAGGATGAGATTTCAGAACAGTATAAGAAGAATAACAATGATGATTACCTAAACCCTAAAAAGTAAGGATGGAAAAGATATTTATAACCGTAGTTATCCTGTATGCCCTTTTTGTCGGAATTTATTTCTTGTGGGCAAGAGCAGGAAAAAGACGAAAAAAGAACATTATCGGTCAGGGTAGCTCCATTCATGAAGCAGGTCGTTTGAAGGAAAATATTGTCGGGAAAAGCACATTTGATTTAAGCGCATCGACGCCACTCGCTGCCAAATCGGAGCCACTCACTGCCACCTCGCTAAAATCTGAAAATCAGGCTGAAAATCCCGATATATTTGCTTCGCCTAACGAGGTAAAGCCATCAGCGGAAGTGCCGCCGGAGGAATTGGAAGAAGCGTTTTCCGACACTCCACCGGATGAAGAAAACGAGCCTATGGATATAGATTATCCGCTCGAATATGAAATGACGGACGAAAACGAAGATGCGCCGGAAGACGAAGAAGAAACGGAAGAAGTGGAAGGAACGGCACAAGCCGTACTCGCTTCAGGTATTCAGTTCGATGATCTGGGTAATGCAGTCCGCACTGTAAACCGGACGAATGAAGCAACGCCGGAGCAAAAACGAAAAGCGGGCGATACTTTACTGGAGATACGGCAGACTGATATGTTTGAACAGGTGGTTTCTGGTAAGCCCGATGCAAAGCGAATCGTTACCGACCTTATGGCTGAAAGCCTTTCGGCTTTTTATGAGCGGAAAGACAAGGAAGCCGGAACTGCCGGAAACGGCAAAAAGGCTCCCGACAATTTTAATATCAGAGATTTCGCATAGTGCGAAAAGTATTAATAATAATGTAAAACAAAGAAAGATGAAAGAAAGAGATTACGGATAGCTTTCGCGCTATCAACCACTAAAAAATTCAATAGTAACAAGATTTATCAACCCGGTATCGGGACTATCCACCCCGATACCATTTTTTAAACAATTTCTCATTATGACAAAGAAAAAATTTCTAATGTCGGCAGCTTTTATTCTGGCTGCTGTTTCAAGTGCATTCGCACAAGGTAACGGAATTGGCGGCATTACCGAGGCCACGAACATGGTAACGAGCTATTTCGATCCGGGGACAAAATTGATATACGCCATAGGTGCGGTCGTCGGTTTGATTGGGGGTGTAAAGGTGTACGGAAAATTCAGTTCCGGCGATCCCGATACATCGAAAACGGCCGCGTCGTGGTTCGGTGCCTGTATATTTCTTATAGTTGCCGCTACCATCCTGCGCTCCTTCTTCCTTTAATCAGCTTCATACAGATAAGAGTTATGGAGTTTAATATTAACAAAGGGATAGGCAAAAGCGTGGAGTTCAAAGGTTTAAAATCACAATACCTTTTCATATTTGCCGCAGGCTTGCTTGCCGTATTCATTGTCTTTGTCATTATGTATATGGCAGGCGTGGATCAGTGGGTGTGTATCGGCTTCGGTGTAATCGCTGCATCGGTATTGGTATGGATGACCTTTAACCTGAATACAAAATACGGGGAACATGGCTTAATGAAAGTCATGGCTGTAAAACAGCATCCCCGCTATTTGATAAACAGGAAAACTCCGCACCGCCTGTTCAAACGGAAAAGAAAGGAGGTAGGATATGCGTAATATAATGAAGGCATCTACCATTGAAAACAAGTTCCCGTTACTGGCTGTCGAACATGACTGCATCATTTCAAAGGATGCGGATATTACGGTCGCTTATTATGTGGAGCTGCCGGAATTGTTTACAGTAACCAATACGGAATATGAAGCGATACACTCGTCCTGGACGAAAGCAGTAAAAGTCCTTCCTGAATACAGTGTGGTGCATAAACAAGATTGGTTTGTGCGTGAAACCTACAAACCACAGACTGATAAGGATGATATGAGTTTCTTATCCCGCAGTTTTGAAAAGCACTTCAACGAACGTCCTTTCCTGAATCACTCATGTTTCCTGTTCCTGACTAAAACAACGAAAGAGCGAATGAGAATGCAAAGCAACTTCTCATCGCTTTGTCGTGGGAACATTATTCCTAAAGAAGTCAATAAGGATACGAGTGTGAAGTTTCTGGAAGCTGTCGGGCAATTTGAACGGATAATGAATGATAGCGGATTTATTACGCTTACCCGTATCAGTTCGGATGAGATTACAGGAACGGATGAAAAGGCAGGGCTTATTGAAAAGTATTTCGCCTTGTCGCTCGATGATACCACCTGCTTGCAGGATATGGAACTGGGTGCCGACGGACTTCGGGTAGGTAGTAAACATATTTGCCTGCATACGCTTTCGGATGCAGAAGATCTGCCCGGACGTATTGGAACGGATATGCGGTATGAAAAACTATCGACCGATAGAAGTGATTGCCGTTTGTCGTTCGCTTCTCCGGTAGGATTACTTCTCTCATGCGACCATATCTACAACCAGTATTTATTTATTGAGGATAGTGCGGAGAATCTTCGGAAGTTTGAAAAGAGTGCAAGGAATATGCAGTCGCTTTCAAAGTACAGTCGTGGAAATCAAATAAATAAGGAGTGGGTGCGACACGAGGTCGTATGAGTAATTGTTAAACAAAGATTTAACCCGTTGT
>DAMANX010000061.1:0-10348 GCA_032073245.1 Tannerellaceae bacterium | reverse complement strand
AGCTTTTTTGATTATGCTACTTAACCGTCTTTTCCAATTTCAAACATAGGATCTATATTAGTAGTATTTGTTCAGGGATACAATGATATCCTTGTTGCCCGGTGGAAAGCAAGGAAAGCAGGCGTACTAAAATTAGCCTCGTAAACTACTTCCTTGGTAGCTCTGTCTACTTCAACCACTTTACCTCCGACTCCTTTTGCGCTCATCGTTCCGATTCCCGGACAAAAGAGAACATGTTCCGTTTGCGGAAGGTATTGAGTTGAAGACACAGCTATTGCCCAACAGGAGCGCTTTCTTTCCTCTCCATATTGCCATATCTCTTGTACTGTCCTTTTATTCTCATCTATTTTATAGATCACAGAGCGGCTATAAAGTTCCGGATCAAAGAAATTTGTTACATAATCAGCCTGATAATGACGATAATATCCATTGTCGAACATCATAATGTTCCCATCAGGTAAAATAACAGGGCTATGCCCTCCCCATGTCCAATCAAAATCTGCATGACGGATTTCTCCGTTCTTAATCTTTTCATCCGTGATTTTACTGCCGGATGCATCCAATGGATCTAATAATCTACCGGATAAGCCTTTATTTTCCCAACCTTTATGAGGAGCAAGTATCCATTTGACATTATTGCGCTTATCTAATTTGATAAGTCCCTGAAACCGGGTGGAAATAATAATACAATCGTCTTCAGGACTATAAACAACGGCGTTGTTGTGTGCCCAATCCTGCGGATCCCAATCCATATCATCGATTGTTGTCCGACGATTTTCGTCCAACGACTGTTTTAAATCCCATACCGTTACAATAGAACCTGTCTCACGATTCAATTCTATAATGATATCACTTATAGTGGCTTCTCCTGATTCTCTATGGGAGTTATGCCCGCTTACTAATACCAGGAAATTACCATTTGGCATCTCTGTTACTTCATGATGGAAATCATATCCCAGCGGTTTCAAATCCCAGATCTTCTTTACGTTTGCAAGCATATCCATTTCAATGATACGGCTTGTTTTTATATCGGCACATAAGAAATTACCATTCTTCATGCGTTGTAAACCTGTATGAGTTTGAATATTACCAATCTCAGGATGTGTTTTAAGTGCTAATATCCAACGAACTTCCCCATCACAATCCACCATAAAAGGACAGTGGGTATCCAATTCGCTTGAACCCAGATAAGCTACTAAAGTAAGGCCCGGATTCATTTTTTCAGGAAGAGATTTATCTACGCTAATTGTCAGGAAATAAAGCAGGTCTAAGCTTTCTGTAGTAACATCCTGCGTTGTACGGGCGCGTTCTTTTCCATCCTTATCAGTAAGTATTAAAGTGACTTTATTATTATAATCAGGATATAAACCTAATACAGTAATTACCTGATTGGCGCTGTTTAAAGGAAATAAATGTTCAATATTACCCTGTGAACCGTTTTTCCCTTCAACAATGGCGCGTACCCTTCCTGCTACAGGAAATGCTAATTGGAATTCTACTGCCAGAGGGCAGTATCCGGAAGGATTAAGGGTCGTTTTTCTTATTACATTGGTCAGGTTGTCTCCTAAGGTCGGAATATCCAGCGTATTTCCGTCTTTATAATAGATAGTTGATTTCCAATTGCTTTTATCTATTGTTATTTCTTCAATGGCATCGGCATTCAATTCTATCCGGCCTGTTTCGAAAGTCAGGTTATAAGAATCATCTGTTTGGTCAACTGTAGTAAGAAGATTACCGGACAGAACGAAGTCAGTCAATTCCTGAGGAATATGGGAGGGAGGTGTTACTTTATCATCCTCACAGGAACAGAAAAGGAAAAGAAGAGACAGCATTGCTGCCCAGAGAGAATTAGTCAGTTTCATGAGTCTCATTTATTAAATTCCGGTATAAAATAATGTAAGAGAGATATGATAACCCTGCTCGGCAGGCAGGGTTATCATGATTAACATATTATCTCCACAACGGATGTTGTTGGATTTCTGTATTTGTATCTACTTCACCTTGTGGAATTGGGAAATACAAGTGTTTTTCCTGGAAGCTTTCAGCTCCTTGTTTTTTATTCTTAATGAATAAATCTTTCATTCCCTGATATCCATACCAGCGTTTCAAATCGAAGAAACGATGGCCTTCAAAGAACAATTCGAGGGCTTTCTGATGTACCATTTCTTCCCATAATTCATCTGCTCCTGCCCATGTTTTCTTTGCTAAACCGGCACGGTCACGAATGCGGGTCAGGTCATCAGCTGCTTCCTGCAATTTTCCATTTTTAATACAAGCTTCAGCGTGTAATAGGAGTACTTCAGCAAAACGCATAACACGGAGGTTATTATTCTGATTCTTCTGATTGTACATACTATTAGCAGATGGATCATCCAAATAGAAATTAGTGAATTTCTTTGTCATAAAACGGCCTTTAACACCATTGTATACAGAATAATCAGGTTGGCCTTTTGCGCGTTTACCTTCCACACCTGCCCAAAGAGTATCAAAGTCTTTTCCGCCAAACCATGTTTCGTCTTCTACAACATCACCCATATCGGAATGTTTGAAATAGAAACTGAGATACATACGTTTATCGAATTTCGTATCAGATCCTTCAGGACGTACTTCAGAAATAAATTCATCTACAATAGATGCTGTAGGCATTACTTTAAACCAACCTCCGGTTCCTTCCGGACCGAAGAAGTTAGCCAATACACTACCTTGTGTATCGTTTGCACCTTCTGAACCCCATGATCCACTACCAAATCCACCATCATATACAATTTCAAAGATAGATTCTTTATTCATTTCAGTGAACTCAGTAAAGTTATCTTCAAAGTTTTCTACAAGGTCATAATTATATGGGCTTTGCATAATTGTTTTAAGCTCAGATTCACCTTCTGAATATTTACCCTGGAATACATAAGCTTTTCCCAAATAAGCGATTGCAGCACCTTTTGTAACACGGCCTTCTTCTGTAGTTGGACGAGTAATAGGTAAACCTTCTTTTGCATCTCTTAGATCTGCTTCAACCTGTGCCCATATATCCGCTTCAGGGGAAGAGCCTACCATTTGGTCTTCAGCATTCTCATTTGATGGTCTTACACGTAAAGGAACTTCTCCATGATTGGTTACAAGCAGGAAGTAAGAAAATCCACGCAAGAATTTCGCTTCAGCAATTAGTTCGGCTTTCTTAGTCGCATCAATTTCTACGCCTTCAATTTTTGATAATAATACATTGGCACGTTGGATACAAGTATATAATCTTCCGAAATCATAACGATCTGTATTCGGAGTGTTATTGAAAATAGTGATTGCCCATGTTTCAGGGTCATCATTAGGAATACCCCAGGTATCATCTGCCCTTACATTCATATTCTGGAAGCCTGTGAAGGCACCATAATAACCGTACATCTGGCCACGGATAGGAGAATATACAGTTGCCATTGCAGCCTGAACACTAGCCTCATTTACCCAATAAACTGTTTCAGTCTGATTGTTCGGATTATTTAAATCCAAAAAGTCTGATTCATTACAAGCCGCTAAGGTGAGGGCCATTGCCGGGATCAGTACCAGCTTATTATATATTGATTTCATAATTTATTCTCTTTATGGATTAAAAATTCACTTGAACACCTAATGAGATGGTTCTTGCCAATGGGATACGACCATGGTCTGTTCCTCTTGTCATAGTTCCGTCTCCACCACCATTCTGGTCATTATTCTGCCCTAGGTCAGGAGTAAAACCTTTGTATTTAGTAACAGTGAATAAATTCTCCATTGCAGTATAAATACGAAGATTCTGGATCATAGCGCTACGTAACATTTCTTTTGGGAAAGTGTAACCAAATTCCAGGTTTTTCAGACGGAAGTAAGAACCATTTTCCAACCAACGGTCGCTTACACGTCTATGATTCTGGTTAGGATCATCCATTGTATAACGCGGCATGTTTGTATTGGTATTTTGCGGAGTCCACGAATCCAATACAGTTGTGGAATAGTTTGTCAATAAATTGGTTGATTCCAGGCGTGCACGCATGAAGTTATAGATCTTATTACCATACGTACCATCAAAGAAAAGGTTTAAATCAAAGCCTTTCCATTCCGCACCTGCACGAATACCGAAAGAGAAATCAGGGAAAGGACTTCCTGCATATTGACGGTCGTCATCTGTGATTTGGCCATCACCATCAAAGTCGATGAATTTTATATCACCCGCTGATGCAGAAGGTTGAATCATATTTCCTTTGCTATCTACATAATTGCGTACTTCTTCATCGCTTTGGAAAATACCATCTGTTTTGATAACATAAAATGAACCAATCGGATCATCTACTTGAGCCCAGGTTATTGTTCCTTCACCTTGTGGATTATAACCACCGAATTTTTGAGTGTTACCAACTGTAACTTCTTTTACTTTATTCTTTACAGTAGAAATATTCAGGCCAAGGTTATAATAAACTTCACCGGCCATGTTACGGTGATTAAGAACAAATTCAAAACCTTTATTTTGGATTGTTCCGGCATTCATTGTCGGGCTTCCACCCATACCTACTGATTGAGGCATTGAGATGCTTAACAAGATATTCTCGGTATTTTGAACATAGTAATCTGCATTGAAAGATAATTTACCATTCCAGAAAGATCCGTCTAAACCAACATTGGTTGTTTTTGTTTCCTCCCATGTCAAATCCTGAGGAGATACCCAGTTTGCTCCGGTGATGCTACCCATCCACCAGGTTCCGCCCTGTACGTAGTTAATACCAGATTTAACAGTGTTTTGAGTAGAATAGTTACCAATTTCCTGGTTACCAAGTACACCATAACTTGCACGTACTTTAAGTTCGCTTATCGTCGGTTTTACCGATTCAAAGAAGTTTTCATTCATGATATTCCAACCTGCAGATACAGATGGGAACACACCATAACGATGACCGTCTGCGAAACGGGAAGAACCGTCACGACGAATAGATGCAGAAAGCATATAACGTGAATCAAAGCTATACATCGCACGTCCGAACATAGAAACAATAGCATTCTCCTGTAGTTCTCCGCTTGTGGTTGCTTCGGAAGGAGAACCTGCACCTATAACATTTGTACCTGAAGGTAAATCTTTACGAGATGCACCGAATGATCTGTTTGAATTCTTCTGAGCAGAATAACCTAACAAACCAGACACTGTGTGTTTTCCAAATGTTTGATTGTAATTTAATGTGTTTTCAACCAACCATTGATCATTAAATACACCACCTTCAGATAAATAAGAAGCAATTGCTCCGGAACCGAAATCATACGGATCATTGTATTGGTAGTTACGTCCGTTTGTTTTATTGTAACCTACATTTAATTTGTAATACAGGCCGGGTAAGAACAGATCGACTTCCGCATAGGCATTTAATAACATTTCTGTACGGTGTCTCTGATCATCAAAAAGTTTAGAATAACCTACAGGGTTATCCATGTTACGCATCCAGTCACTTCTGGCACCATATCCTCCTAATTGATTTTCATCGTAAACAGGAACAACGGGATTCATCCACAGGATAGTTGTTGTGTTCAATGTATTGCGTTGTTGTTCCGAAGTTTTTAAGATCAATGTGTTTCCTAAACGCACATGGTCATTGAATAAATAAAATGTGTTTTTAGAACGGATATTAAATGAATTATAACCTGAACCCAGCATAATACCATCCTGATTGATATAACCGGCAGATAAGTTATAAGCAGCATTCTTAGTACCTCCAGAAATGCTTAAATTTGCTTTTACAATAGCAGCTGTGCGGAAAGTTTCATCTTGCCAGTTTGTTCCTTTGCTACCGTCCCAATTTGCAATTTGTGCAGGTAAACCTTCACTAAATGTTGGAGTAATTGTTTTGATCCATTGGTTTGCATCCATCACATCGAGTTTTTTCTCCACATTTTGAATACCGGCAAATACATTTACATCTACTTTCAACGGCATATCTTTACGGCCGCCTTTTGTAGAAATAAGTACAACACCATTAGCAGCACGAGAACCGTAGATCGCTGCTGCAGATGCATCTTTCAATACTTCCATTGAAGAAATGTCGGCAGGGTCAATCAGGTTGATATCTCCATAAACACCATCAATTACATAAAGAGGAGTGTTATTGCTTAATGAACTTAAACCGCGAATGTTAATGCTCATACCTTCACCAGGCTGTCCTCCGACATTGCTTACGGATACACCGGCTACGCGTCCTTGTAATGCGTTTGCAGCATTTTTAGCGATATTGGCCTGAAGGTCTTTTGCGGAAAGAGAGGAAACGGCACCGGTTAAATCACTCTTTTTTACTGTACCATAACCGATAACAACAACTTCGTCCAGTTCTTGTCCTTCGATCATACGTACGTTAATAGTTCTTTGGTTGCCCACTTGAACTTCCTGGGCTTGCATACCTACATAAGAGAATACTAATGTTTGGCCCTGAGATGCAGAAAGGGAATAATTACCATCAATGTCGGTGGTTGTCCCTACTGTAGTACCTTTAACGATAACGGTTGCTCCGATTATCGGATAGTTTTCACTATCGATAACATTACCGGTAATAGTAACTTGCTGCTGGGCCCATGATAAAGCGCTACACATAGTGAGCAGCATTGAACATAAGAATACGAGTCTTCGTCTCATAAATGTTACATTTAAGATTAATAAATAAGTTCTGAGACAAAGGTAGAGGATAGAGCTACCGAATTTCAAGTAGTATTTTTGCCATAAATAGTGATATTTAATCAAATTTTCACATATTCTAAGAGATCAGATATGGTAAAATATTAACAACGTGGGGGGTAAAGTGGTGGTTAAAATAGTATCATCTTTAGGCGATGTGTGATTTTTTACAGAAAAATATTATTATAATATGATAAATTTGTATTATATCATTTATGTCTAGGTGTAGAATTATTGGTGAACTAATATCCTTTATATCAATAGTTTAGGAAGGAATGGG
Source organism: Tannerellaceae bacterium (assembly GCA_032073245.1). GTDB lineage: Bacteria > Bacteroidota > Bacteroidia > Bacteroidales > Tannerellaceae > QVMG01. Next base: position 3,395 of record DAMANX010000061.1, on the reverse strand, counting down.
TTAGACGATAACCTTTTTCTTTCTATAGTTTATCCTGAATTCTGATGGCGGCATTCCTTTTTTCTTTTTAAATATACGGTTAAAATTTGACAGGTTGTTGAAGCCGCAAGCATATCCTATTTCTGCAACTGAAAGGAAAGAGTCGATTAACAATCGTACTGCAAATCCTATCCGTATGTCTGTTAAAAAGTCTACAAAACTCTTAGACGTACGCTGTTTAATGAAACGGCAGAATGATGGTTCGCTCATGTTGACCAATGATGCTACGTCCGACAGGCGTACCTGTTGTTGATAATTCCGGTTCAGATACTCTATAACCTTATTGATACGCGGATCTTCATCTGCTTTATTGTCTAACTGAATAAAGGAGCGGCTAGCCAATTCACGGGTATCATCAGCCAGTGAAAGCTCATGAAGAATGGTTAAAAGTTTCATTACGGAATAAAAGCCATCTGTTTCGCAGGTAATAGATTTTAGGAGTGGACGGATTTTATTTATTGTCTGCACACCAAAAGCCACGCCTTTTTGTGCCCTCTCGAATAATATTTTTATGCCTTGAAACTGATTTTTTTCCAATAACTCACCGGGAATCGACGATGTATGGAATTGTATGGTAATCTCATGAATAGTCTGTGATTTGCATTCATGATTCACCCAGGCATGTTCTAATTTAGGGTTAGTGATTAATACCAGTTCATCTTCATCAAACGTTTCCACCGAGTCGCCCACAATCCGTTGCGCCCCCTTAGCATGTTCAATAAAATTGAGTTCACATTCAGGATGTACATGTATCGGAAAGTTGAAAGTATTTTTCAACCGTTCAATAACAATAAAACAATCTTTTGAAGATAACGGAGAAACTTCTTTAAATAAATCGGTGGCGCTAATCATCGTTTCTGAATCATGTTAGTTTACAAATATATATATAATTGTTTGATAATCTTTTTTAACCGATGATTTTTAACACATTCTTCTTCTTCCGGAGAATATAGGCAAAAAGAGTTCTTATTTTGAGCAGATAGTTTTAATTTAAAACTTCAATCATCCGAAAAATGTTATATCTTTGAATTTATCTATTCTGACACCTGATGAGTGAAAATGTAGTCTACAAAGAGAAAAGCGGAGGCTTTGGAACCGCACCGGTTTATTTTACCGCCATTTCAACCATATTGGGTGCGATCCTCTTTTTGCGCTTTGGATTTGCAGTGGGTACATTGGGCTTTTTCGGAGCTTTCTTTATTATAATTCTGGGACATCTTATTACTATACCGACTGCATTGGCTATTTCTGAAATTGCAACGAATACCCGTGTAGAAGGTGGTGGAGAATATTTTATTATATCTCGTTCGTTCGGGCTTAAAATTGGCTCTACCATTGGGATTACCCTTTTCTTATCGCAAGCCATCAGTATTGCTTTTTATATAATTGCATTTACAGAAGCGTTTGAACCTTTCTTTAATTGGTGGGCTTCCCATTTTGGGTTTTCTTTACCCCGACAGGCAATTAGTGTGCCGGCTCTTACTCTTTTAGCGCTTTCAATCATGACGAAAGGTGCAGGTTCGGGTATGAAGATGCTTTATGCTGTAAATATCCTTCTGTTTCTGGCTCTCATTTTCTTTTTTGCCGGGAAACCGATCGAACAACCGGAAGAAGTAACCAGTGTTATAAGTAATTTCCGATTTTCCGGAAAAGAAGAATTCTTTATTCTTTTTGCCATTTGTTTTCCTGCTTTTACCGGAATGACTGCGGGAGTCGGTTTAAGTGGAGACCTGAAAGATCCTGGAAAATCAATCCCTCTAGGTACAATGGGTGGAACATTAACTGGCCTGATCGTTTACATATTGGTTATATGGAAACTGGCAGTTTCGGCTTCTCCTGATTATTTAGTGGGCGATCAGCTTATTATGTCGCGTATAGCCATTTTGGGCCCTATTGTTATTCCTTTAGGGCTTGCCGCTTGTACCTATTCTTCAGCATTAGGTTCTATTCTTGTAGCTCCCCGCACCATACAGGCTTTAGCAAGTGATAAAAGTTTGCCCTTCGATCGTTTAAATCATTTTCTGGCAAAAGGAAAAGGTAAGAATAATGAACCCTTCAATGCAACATTAGTATCATTTCTGATTGCTTTGGTCTTTGTTCTGATTGGAAATATAGACCGTGTGGCAGAAATAATTTCAATGTTCTTTTTAATTACCTACGGGTCTCTATGTCTTATCTCGTTTCTGAACCACTTTGGTTCACCTCCATCTTATAGGCCTCGTTTCAAGTCCAAATGGTATTTCTCATTGGGAGGATTTATATTGTCGGTATGGGTTATGTTTATGATTAGTCCCCTATATACTATATTGGCTTATATAGTTATTGTAGTAATCTATCTTATTATTGAGCATTATAATAAAGAAGAAAAAGGATTGGTCGATATCTTTGAAGGATCACTTTTCCAGCTCAACAGACGTTTACGTGTGTTTATGCAAAAGCATCAGAAAGAGCTGGCAAATGAGGAATGGCGGCCGTCCGCAATATGTATTTCCCCTAATTCATTCGAACGGGATAAAGTTCTCGAATTAATGAAATGGATCAGCCATCAACACGGTTTTGGTACTTATTTTCATTTCATTAAAGGATATTACAGTAAACAAACACATACGGAATCGCAGGAAATACTCCGTCAACTGATAGATACTCAGAGAGAACATGAAAGCGCATTGTATATAGACACAATGATTTCGCCATCCTATACCTCTGCAATAGCACAGGTAATACAGACTCCTTCTATTTCTGGGATGGAGAATAATATGGTAGTTTTCGAATTTGATAAATCCCAACCTGAAGAATTATGCCGTATTCTGGATAATTTAAATCTGGTGCGTGCCGGAAATTTCGATGTTTGTATATTTGCAGGATCACATCATCCTCTACGTATACGAAACGGAATTCATGTATGGATACGTGCTACTGATGAAAAGAATACGAATCTAATGATCCTGTTAGGTTACATTATTATGGCCCACCCCGATTGGCACAAAAGCCAGATAAAGATATTTATTACCACGAATACAAGTAAAACGGATGATTTAAAGAAAGACCTTGAAGAACGTATTGCAGCAGGACGGTTACCCATAACCCTTGCTAATATAGAAATAATTGTACTTGCGGATAATCAAACATTAAGCGATGCTATTTCCATCAATTCCAAACAAGCAGGATTAACGATTATCGGTTTCCGTGAAGAAATAATCAAACACGAACCCGAGAAGTTCTTCATGGATTTCCAGGGTATAGGGGATATCCTTTTCGTGAATGCTTCCCAATCAAAAGAAATCAATTGAAATTTAGCGGAAAAAACATTTAGCCTGTATTATTCACAAACAGGAGAATATCCGCTGTAAAATTTT
>DAMANX010000060.1:0-10926 GCA_032073245.1 Tannerellaceae bacterium | reverse complement strand
AAATCCCTTTGGGATTTTGAAGGCGGAGTTTAAAAAAAATCTTCAAATCTAACAACATCTTAACGTGAAATCTCTTTCAGAATAAAAAGGTTGTAAAGTTGTCCACCTGCATACACAACCTGTCCATTTATGGACACTTTACGGTTTTGATTGTTTTGTTAAGAGGTTTATTACTAAATCATTGTAGCTTTGGCATAGAGCTTGTTTTTGAAAGGTATATAATAATTAAATAACCCAACGTTATGATTCAGATAAATAATATGAGAAAGGTTTACCGGACGGAAGAAGTTGAAACGATTGCTCTTGATGATATGTCATTACATGTGAAGGAACATGAGTTTGTTGCTATTATGGGGCCGTCGGGATGTGGTAAATCAACTTTATTAAATATACTGGGATTACTGGATGAGCCGACATCCGGTTCTTATCTTTTTAATGGTGTTGAAGCAATGGGTTTGAACGAAAACAAACGGTGTGATATACGTAAAGACAATATTGGTTTTGTATTTCAGAGTTTTAACCTGATAGAAGAATTGACAGTGTTCGAGAATGTTGAGTTACCTTTATTATATAGCGGAGTAAAAGTATCTGAACGGAAACGGAGAGTAGAAAACGCATTAAAAAATGTACAACTCAGTCATCGCCGTAATCACTTTCCATCCCAACTTTCGGGTGGGCAACAACAACGTGTAGCTATTGCCCGGGCGATTGTGAACGAACCGAAGCTGATCCTGGCAGATGAACCAACCGGAAATCTGGATAGCCAGAATGGTATGGAAATAATGAATCTACTCACTACACTTAACGATGAGGGTACTACAATCGTAATGGTTACACACAGCGAACACGATGCACGTTATGCTCATCGGATCATTCACATGCTTGATGGGAAACCTGTAACAGAAAATTTCCTGAAAGATTTGGCTTATACTGTAAGATAAAGAAACCATAATCCATATCTATTATGTTTACACACTTTTTAAAAATAACTTTCCGCAATATATGGAAATACAAAGCGCAATCGCTGACAGGCATTTTCGGACTAGCATTTGCTCTTGCCTGTTTCATTCCGGCACTTTTCTGGATGCGGTACGAAACATCTTATGACAGTTTTCAGACTGATGCTGAACATATTTACCGTATCTATGCCGTAGATACAAAATCGGGCAAAGCGAGCGAACTGGTACCGGGAATTTTGGCAAAGAAACTACACGAACAGGTGCCGGTTATAGAGACTGTTACTTCTTTTACAGACGAGCCAAACAATTGCAAAACAGAAAATATACCGCATATCCAATTGCAAACACTGAATACGGACAGTACTTTTTTCCAGATTTTCCAACAGGAATTTCTCAGTGGCGACTCTTACCAGCCATTCCATTCGGAGTTGGACATTGTTATTACAGAAAGTATAGCCATAGGTTTATTCGGTGATGTAGAAAAAGCCATCGGACAGAAGATTCAAAGTACATTTTATTTTTTTCATAAGCCTTATACGGTTAAAGCCGTAGTAAAAGATCCTCCACTTAATACGAATCTACCGTTCGATGCACTTCTCAATTTCGATATTGGATACTCCGGCATGCCTGAGGAGATGCAATGGATGGAGTTCGGTTCACAAGTCTATATAAAACTTAATCCTTACACAGACGTTGACAAACTTACAGTAGAACTACGTGATTTCATTACACGATTTAGTAAGAATATTGATATGGAAGTGCGAACTACTCCAATAACGAACGTTCGTCACCAATTAAACACTGATATACCGTTTACTTTAAATTTCATACAACTGTTTGTTGCTGCTGGAATACTATTATTATTCAGTGCAATCTTTAACTTTCTGAACCTGTATCTCGACCTTTTCCGCCAGCGCATCCGAGAGATGCACCAACGCACAGTGCATGGCGCAAAAAGTCATCAACTAATCGGGCAGATGCTGTTCGAATTGGGTTGTTCAATCCTTTTGGCGTTGTTATTTGGCTATTGTTTTGTCGCCATTGCTCGTCCTGTTTTTTCGCGTTTGATGGAAATGGAGATGAAAATATCGGAGTTGACAGGTCTTTTCATTGTTTGTGGAACAGGAATAATAGTGTTAGTGTTGTTGATTGGTTTTATTACTTTCTGGCGATTAAGCCATTTGGCTATGCAACCACTATCGAAAGAAAAAAAAACCGGTCAACCTATGCTACGACGCATGGCTGTCGGCTTGCAACTCGCAGTCAGTATTGTTCTCATTGTTGCAACATGGGTGGTGATGAAACAAATAAATTATGCCAATCATAAAGACCTAGGGTTTGACCGTAGTGGTATTATACAGTTACACGGCTTATCTTCACATATGGAAAGTAGTCTGCGAACTGCCTTAATACACGAACTTGAAGCCATCCCGCAAATCGAAAAAATTACTACTTCTATTTTCATGCCTCAACACAATGCTAATACACTAGAATTAATTAGTGTAGTGGAATGGCCTGGGAAATTAATGAACGAAAAGCCGACTTTCAATGTAATACCTACAGGTAGCCGATTTGCTGAAACATTAGGATTAAAAATGCTTATGGGGAAATGGTGGGGTGAAGGTGATGGAGAACAAAATGTCGTTCTCAACGAAGAAGCGGTCAGAGTGATGGGACTTACTGAACCGGTAGGTACTACTATTCGTTTGTCTATTGCAGATGTTGATATGGAGATTATGGAGAAAGAAAGAGATGTGAATTACAAAGTGGTGGGTGTAGTAAAAGATTTTCATACACTATCACTTCGTAGCCGCATCTATCCGACCATTTTTCGTCCACCTTACGAAATAGTCGGTGGCCGGATAGTCATGGATAATATTCTGTATATACAGGTAACACCCGGCCAGGAGCAGGAAGTTATACAGCGTATCAATGCTATCCTTCCAGACATCAATCCTATTTTCGCGGGCGTTCGGCTGACAACACTCAACGACTTATATAACAATTTCAACCATTCGGAACAGATTGGTTTGAAAATGTTTTCCATCCTGTCGACCGTCTGCCTGCTGATTTCGCTGTTCGGTATTTATGCCGTAGCCACAGCTTCTACTCAACGCCGCCGGAAGGAAATTGCTATACGTAAAGTAATGGGTGCTAAAGTAAACACTATTGCCGGGTTATTTTTCCGGGAATACATCGTGCAGGTGATCATTGCCGGTGCCTTTGCGCTTCCGCTGGCCTACCTTGCTATGAGTCGCTGGCTGCAGGGATATGCCTATCGTACGAATATCCCATGGTGGTTGCTGGTTATGGTCGTTGTAGGAGTAATTGCACTGGTTTTGCTTACCGTGTGGAGACAAGTACGGAAAGCAGCTAACAGTAATCCTGCAGAAGTAGTAAAAAGTGAGTAAAAACTCTTAAACAAATTGATTATTAAAATAATGAATCTAAAGAAATTTCTACGGATCATCTTCCGGAACAAAACATACAGCCTGCTGAATATTGCGGGATTAGTCATTGGGATTACATCAGCTGCCCTGATCTTTCTTTGGGTAGAGAGTAAAGTGAATTTTAATAAAGCTATTCCTAATGCCAGGAATATATATGTTGCTGGTTTACACTATCAAACAGCATCGAATGAATATCATTCCGAACTTGAAACAAATTATCTGTTATCGAAAACATTGGATGATGAGTTCCCTGAGGTAAAACGCAGTGCAAGGTATAAAGGAACAGAGTTGGTATTTATGCCAGAGAACACCACTCATATTTTCGAAGAGAAAGGGGCGTATGCCGATTCGACACTTTTTGATATGCTCGATATGAAATTTATCAGTGGAGATATCGCTTCGGTTTTCGAACCTCACTATTCAATTATCCTCAGCCAGTCAATGGCGCGGAAAATATATGGGAAGGAAGATCCTGTGGGACAGGGTTTAATTAACGAAGGACGGCTTTATCAGATCACGGGCGTATTTAAAGATCTTCCGAACAATACCTCCTTTAACTTTGAATGGTTGGTTCCTTTTCGTGTAGCAGAACAAGATATGGCGAAAAGGTTTGTGATAGATTCATGGGGCACTTCCTGGCTGGAAACTTATGTGGAACTGGAACCTAATGTGGATCTATATCAATTGAATGAGAAGTTGAAAGTTTTGGCTTTTCAGAAAGCCGGTCAGGATTATGACAGGCTGCATATTTTTTTATATCCTTTCACTAAGTGTCTTTTATATGGCGAGTTTAAGGATGGGATGGAAACCTCAGGAGGATATATCCGTACCGTACGGCTCTTCTTTCTGATCGGGGTACTTATTTTGTTGATTGCCTGTATAAACTTTATGAACCTATCTACCGCCCGTTCCCAGAAACGGGCCATGGAAGTAGGGGTACAAAAAACATTCGGAACAAAAAGAAAATATCTGATCCAACAGTTTTTGACGGAATCCGGATTGATAACGGCAATTTCGCTTCTGCTATCTATCGGTCTGACCACGCTGCTTCTTCCATTGTTTAATAAACTGATAGATACTAAACTTTCCTTCGATCTCACTAACCCTTATATTTTCATTGGAATTATTGCTATCGGACTTTTCTGTACTTTTCTTGCCGGGAGTTATCCCGCATTTTATCTATCTTCTTTCAACCCTGTTACTACCCTGAAAATGCAGAAAGCCGGTAAGGAAGGAAGTGCTACCCGGGTTCGTCAGGGATTAGTTATTTTTCAGTTTACCATGGCCTTCATTCTGATTTGTACCACCTTTGTTATCTATCTTCAGATACAATTGGCACAGACCCGGGATATTGGACTTAACAAGGAAAATCTGGTAACTTTTAAAGTAACCAATGAATTAAGAGGTGCCACAGCTGCCGTACAAAACGAGTTGGCTAATACCGGTGTGGTAGAAAGCAGCGGATTCGCAGCAAGTCAACTATTAAAACCTGCATACGTCACCAATCCCTGGGACTGGAACGGAAAGGATCCAAATGACGATGTCGCTATTGTACTTGATTTTGTATCAGAAGGACTGATAGATGCTGCCGGTATAAAACTAATTGAAGGAACCGATCTCAATCCTGCAAGGACGAATAATGAAGGGGATATGGAAGCGCTTATCAATGAAGCCCTGGCCAAAAGAATGGGTGAAGAAGGGCGTATCGGAGGAAAACTATGGCAGTCTCCGGAACGAAAATACGAAATAGTAGGCATATTCAAGAATTTTATCTTCGACGATCTTTATTCGATTGAACCAGAACCGGTCATTTTTACCCAGCGTCCACAACGAGCAGATTTACTATTTGTCCGTCTGAAACCCGATGTTGATACCTATGAAGCCATTGGCCGTATTCAGTCGGTTCTACAGACTTTTACACCTCATCATGCTTTCGACCCAACCCTGATGACCGACCGCTTCAACAGTATGTTCAAGGATGAAAGCCTTATCGAAAAGCTATCCGCCTTGTTTGCTGTCCTGGCTATCTTTATTTCTTGTTTAGGATTGTTAGGATTAAGCGCTTTCTCTGCCGAACAACGAACAAAAGAAATAGGCGTTCGTAAAGTATTGGGTGCAAAGATATCCGATATATTGGTACTATTGGGTAAAGCCTATATATGGCTTTTACTGATTTCTTTTGCGATCGGTATTCCTATCTCACTGTATATTAGTAATCACTACATAAAAGATTATGAATACAAGATTGTATTGAGTTGGGATATTTTTGTGGGAGTCGCTGTGTTCGTAACTCTTATTGCTCTTCTTACGGTCAGTTTACAATCTCTGCGGGCGGCTATTGCCAATCCGGTTAAATCGATTAAAATGGAATAAATTGAATCTTTAATACGGAACTTTTTGTGCATCCTCATAAGTATGGTTTACCTTTGCAGTCTTTAAATTCGACTGTATATGGCCTCTTATTTATTTTTTGCATTACTTATAGCGTCCTGTTTTCTCTCTCCGGCCATTGCTCTTTTTGTCGGAATAGTATTTGCACTTTTGTTTACCTCACCATTTCCACGGCAAACAAAAAAGGGTTCTAAATATCTTTTGCAAATAGCAGTTGTTGGGCTGGGATTTGGAATGAATCTGCATAAATCACTTGAAGCGGGTAAAGATGGTATGTTATTTACCATTGTATCTGTGGTTAGTGTGATGATTATTGGTTATGCTTTGGGGCGTTGGCTCAGGATATTACCTAAATTATCCTATCTTATATCTACAGGCACTGCTATTTGTGGTGGGAGTGCTATTGCCGCAGTGGCGCCCGTTGTGGATGCCGATGAACATGAAACATCAGTATCACTTGCCGTTATTTTCACATTAAACGCTATTGCTCTTTTTATCTTCCCGCCTATCGGCCGTTTTCTGGAACTGACACAGGAGCAATTCGGAACCTGGGCTGCCATTGCCATTCATGATACAAGTTCAGTAGTAGGTGCCGGAGCCGAGTATGGCCCGATAGCTCTTGAAGTTGCCACGATGGTAAAACTAACCCGGGCATTATGGATAATCCCCTTAACTCTCGTCTCTGTCTTTATCTTTAAAAAGAAAGGAGAAAAGAAAATTTCAATTCCATGGTTTATTTTCCTATTTATACTGGCAATGGTAATTAATACTTTTATTCCTTTACCTGAGATCCTGCTTAAAGGTATTTCTATTGTTTCTCATAAGCTGCTTTCGATTACCTTATTCCTTATAGGGAGTAGTTTATCCCTGGTGGCCATTTGTAAAGTTGGAATAAAACCTGTTGTATTGGGTATTCTGTTATGGTTGATAATTTCAATTGTTTCTTTGGTGGTAATTATGTGATGAGAAGGTTTAGAATAGAAGAAGTGAAAGCATGTAAGAAGAATTGAACAAAAAGGCAGTAATTTATTTAATCCGCTAAACATACGATACGTTAAAAAGTCTTTCTATTGCTGAAACGAAAAAATATTAGCTATATAATGGGGCTATTATCGCTGTATAATTGACAATATGATATTAGAGATAGATAATTAGAATAAAAATCTTCAGGTTTTGTAATATGTGAAGATCCGGAAATACCAAGTGAATTATTTGAGACAATATCAAGTGGACATTCCCAGCTCCTCTTCTTATCCAAGAAGAGGAGCTAAAATACTCATATCGTATTATCTTCACCTTTCCCTCTATGTATCAATATCATCTCTTCGGAATATCAACTGACTGGTCAGACTCCCCCAATAAGTGTTGAGAGAAGTAATCCACCATGCGCCAGTAGAAATATTCATCCATATCGACAAAATCATGGCGTTGCTGGGGCAAGAGAAGCATATAGAAGCGCTTATTGGCACGGATCAGCCCGTCCACTACACGCATAGTATTACCCGGATGCACATTATTATCAATATCTCCATGAACAAGCAACAAATGGCCCTTTTAATTGTTTCGCCAGTTCAGGATTACTTTTGATGCTGTATACAAATGTTATATCTCCCTTTTCGCTTATTTCTTCCTTCACACCATGATGTGTCTCGCTCCACCAACGGTTGTAAATCTTATTATCATGATTTCCTGGACAAGACACAGCCACTTTAAAGAAGTCAGGATGTTGTAATAAAGCTACTGTCGACATAAAACCTCCTTCCGAATGCCCGTGGATACCCACTCGGTGGATGTCAATAAATTTATACCGATCAGCAAATTGGATAATAGCTATTTTCTGATCTTCCAGCCCATAATTTCTTAAATTGCCATAGCCATAATTATGATACCATTTCGAACGGCTTGGGTGGCCACCCCGGTTTCCAACTGAATTAATCTATTTTACAACATCCGAATAACTCCACATGGTACTATGTCCGGGCGTCGCATATTATTGCGGCTAATGTTATATAAACTATAACCTCTGAGGTACGTACCTTCTTTCGGTTAAAGCGAAAGTCAGGTATATTTTGTACGTCTTATACTTTAAGGATAAAATGACTGTTATAAATGCAAAAAGGACTAAACTCGTAGTATTACATATTAGGAATGATAAAATATTAAGTTTATTAAATATTTTATCAAGATCGTGTTGTATAATTAATAATAATATTTTAGATTTGTATTATAAAATTATAATATACTATTGTGCTTTTCTCATTCCACACTTTAAGTTCCTCTTTATAGTTATAAACAATTATAAACAGATTGTTTCATTGTTATTTTTAGGAAGTGCTTATTTAAATTTTTGATTTGATGAGATAAAGAGAGATAGATATTACTTCAAAGAATACAGTATAAGAAATAAAATTATTTGTGTTAATATTTTTATGAATAATATAATAATACCTCCACAAGTTATATCTATAATAACAACAACTAAATGTACATCTTCATGTCCTAACTGTTGTTTTAAATGTCATCCCAATAATACCCAGCGACTTTCTTTGCAGGAGATGAAAAAATATATAAGTGAAAGTATAAATGCTTATCCGACTGTAAAAGTTTTAGTCTTAACAGGTGGTGAATGTGTTTTATTGGGAGATGATTTACTTAAAATCATAGAATATGGTAGACAAAAAGGGTTAATTATTAGGATTGTAACTAATGCTTTTTGGGCAAAAACATATTCTATTGCACATAAAAAAATGAAATTATTTTTAGATTGTGGATTAAGTGAAATAAATATTAGTACAGGAGATGAACATCAAAAATGGGTTTCCTATGAATATATTGTCAATGCTTCTAAAGCTGCTATGGACTTGGGATTAACATGTGTAGTAAATATAGAAAGTCATGATAACTCAGTGTTTACTTGTGATAAGATGATAAATGATGACAGATTAGTTGAATATTTTAATCCATATAGAGAAGGAAAGGTTTTGCAGATAAAAAATGGGATATGGGTATCTGTTGATAAAAACAAACAATTTAATTATAGTAAATTTTCCATGAAAAATGAAGAAAGAGGATGTAGCTCACTTTTTTCTACCATAACAATTAATTCTTATTCAAACATGTTAGCTTGTTGTGGTTTATTATGTGAATATATATCATGTTTGAGAATTGGAAATTTAAAAATAGACAGTTTGATTTTTTTGTATAATAATCAATTCAATGACTTTATGAAAATTTGGCTATATGTTGATGGGCCCTATTCTATACTTAAATATATTCATAAGAAAAGAGGTATTCTTGTAGATTCTTATCCTTTACACAATTGTGAAGTATGTGCAGAAATATTTAAAGATAGAGCAAATATAGAATATGTAAGACATCATAAAAATGAAATAATCCCCAAAGTTATGTTAAAGTATTCATTTATAAATAAATCTATTACAAGTAATTATTATGAATAAAAAAATTGAAAAAATCATCTCAGGAACAATTGCTTCCGCTCTAATGTTTCAATCGTGTGGAACTGATACTTATTTCCATTATGAGGATATTGACAAGATCAATAAAGATTATTTAAATGCAAATAATGGAGAAATTATTTCAATCAGTTTAGTTGAAAACACAGAAGATTTAAGTTATATAAACTTCTTAAATAAACTTTCTTATGATATAATAAATAATCCTTCTATTGCACAAGAATTTCTTTCTGATATGAATTATTACTTAGCTAAAAATGGTTTTGAAAACTTAAAAATAACTCCTGATGATTACTTGGTACATATAATAACAGGATTTGGAGATGAAGAAATTAATAAAACAATAATAAATAATGATATTAGTGCTTATTTAGAATTAGTAAGGGAAAAAGGATGGATGAAAGATATTGAAAATAAGGATATGGAAAGAATTAATAATATAATAATGAATAATCCTGAAATTGTAAAAAATATGGAACATCTGAAATCATCTGAAATGTCAATGCAAGATGATAGTCTAGTTGCCGTTGCTTTTGCTGTTGCAGCTGTAGTTGCAGCTGTAGTATTTTTGGGTGCTGTCGTTGTTAACTATGTGGGAGCTGCAACTCTTGCTTTATCAACAGCTGTTGCAGTAACTTCTATTAGTTTTGGACCCGGTGGTGGAGATAACGGCAAACCAGATATTCCACAAGAAATGGATAAAGCAGGTGTTTCAAGAAATGAGATTTTACAGATATGGTTATTAAAAGGAGGTGATATAAACAAATTATATGTAATGGGAGAAGAACAAATAAGTTTAAGAGTAAATAGCATTTTATACAATTTGAAATCTGATTTTCCAGAATTAGTAAATGATAAAAACTCTGAATATGTAAAACAATTAATCATGATAAATATAAACTCTAATATATAACACTATGATAACAAGATGGCTTTATATTATTATAAATATACTTTCTTTTATTTTAGTTTTAGCAAATATTACTATTGTTTTGATCCATTATCAAACCCTTCCTGAAAACATTATAATTCATTACAACATTTCAGGAAATCCAGATGGATATGGTAATAAAATCACACTATTATTCTTATGCTTACTTAACATAAGTATATATAGTATTTTAACTTTCCTCGAGAATAAACCTCATTTATATAATTATCCTATTCCAATAACAGAAATCAATAAAAGCAAACTTTATCTGTATGGTCAAAGACTTATTAAATTTTTAAAAGTAATTTTCATATTCGCGTTCACTTATATCTCCTATTGCATGCTAACTGGAAAATCAATAGGGGCTTTTACGGTATTTCTCATAATCATATTACCTCTGTTCATATTGGTTTATTTTATATCAAAAATGAGGAAAATCTCTTGAGAGTCTTTTATATCTAACGCTTATCTATATAAAGATTCAGCGACAGTGGCAGAGACAAGGCTTACCTTGTCTCCCAAACCTGAAGGGTTAAATATTTGCAATTCAATAAAGTGAGGGCAGCAACCGACTGGGAAAGGTAATTAGAGACAAGGCAAGCCTTGTCTCTACCACTGTCGGGCACCTTTACCTTTTCCTCTATTTACCTTATTACCTTTTTGGAATGTAAGCCCCCGATAAACTCCCCGTTGCGGTAATGCTTTAAGATCTTGATCTTTGC
>DAMANX010000059.1:0-11438 GCA_032073245.1 Tannerellaceae bacterium | reverse complement strand
TTATTTCATGCAATTTTCGGTTGTCTCAATACGGGCTAATATGAATGGTCTAATTCCGGGGATAGACAGGAAAACTATACTAAGTTTGTTAATTCCTTTACCTCCTTTTGTTGAACAGTATCGTATTGTTTTACGAATAAAAGAATTAATGTTATTAGTAAACCAATACGATAATTATAGTATTAAGTTAGAGCGAATGGAAACAGAATTTCCTGTTCTACTTAAAAAGGCTATTCTTCAGTATGCAATACAGGGGAAACTTGTTTTGCAGAATCCAAGTGATGAGCCTGCGAGTGACCTGCTGAAGCGTATTCGAATAGAGAAAGAACGTTTGATTAAGGAAAAGAAAATCAAACGGGATAAGGCTGACTCTCTCATCTTCAAAGGTGATGATAACAAGTATTATGAGAGGATAGGGAAAACTAAGGTGTGTATTGATGAGGAGATACGTTTGAGATTCCTGATAATTGGGAGTGGTGTAGGCTTTCAAGTATCTCTTGGTTATTAACAGACGGAACTCATTCCACACCAAAATATACCGAAGTTGGAGTTCCTTTTATTTCTGTAAAAGATATGAGTTCTGGAAAGATTTCTTTTGACAATACTAAGTTTATATCGGAAACAGAACATAAACTACTGTCTGGTAGATGCAATCCTCAAAAAGGAGATTTGCTAATTTCTAAAGTTGGAACAACTGGAGTTCCTGTAATAGTGGATACTGATAGGCCTTTTAGTTTGTTCGTGAGCGTTGCATTAATCAAATTTTTCCCTCAATATATTCATGATAAGTTTTTAATTTATTTATTGCAAAGTCCCCTTGTTCAAGAACAGGTAAAAGAAAACACTCGAGGAATTGGAAATAAAAATTGGGTGCTATCTGCTATAGCAAATACATTATTGCTGCTTCCACCTAAAGAAGAACAAACTAAAATTGTTGACAAATTAGAAACAACATTAAAGCGATTGAATATGGAGTTTACCAATTAAAGATTCTATAGCATTTACTATTTGTCTTTGTTCCTCCATTGGAGGCATTGGGATAAGGTGTTTCATCAATTTTTCTCTGGATATATTAGGTTGGGCACCGCCTTCTCCTTTTTTAATAAATTCATCCTTGCTTGCCATTAAGAAGTAAAAGAGATATTTGTTATATACTCCGGTAAATGGGGTACATCCACAGCATGCTTGATTTGTTGTCATTTCTGTTCCAGCTATGGCTAATTTTCCAATAGTAGCACCATACATCGCTATTAATACATCGCCGACTTTGTTAAGTCTTAATGAGCATTCTTTTAGTGCTTTCTCTGAAATTGTTTCTTCTGTGTCATAGACTATACCGTTATTCAGTTCTCCGGTTTTAAGCCATAGTATGTTACCTTTGTAATAATCTTCTCTCCCGCGAGTAGGGGTTGACCCAGCACCCCAATCTCCAATAATTCCCATACGCGCCCACTCCCAATTATCAGGAATCTCAAACGGTATCTCCTCATCAATACACACCGTAGTTTTCCCTATCCTCTCATAATACTTGTTATCATCACCTTTGAAAATGAGAGAATCCACCTTATCCCGTTTGATTTTCTTTTCCTTAATCAAACGTTCTTTCTCTATTCGAATACGCTTTAGCAGCTCACTTGCTGGTTCATCATTTGGACTTTGTGGCAAGAGTTTTCCTTGTATTGCATATTGAAGAATGGATTTCTTCAACTGATTTGGTAACTCTTTATCTAGCTGTCTACTATCAGTATCTAGATCACTATATTTACTTATATATCGAATGAGAAATCGAACCTTATTTATGACTTTGTATTGTTCCTTCAATGGTGGTATAGGGACAAACAATTTGTTTGCTTTTTCTGCACTCAATCCTTCTTTGGTGCCTCCTACCTGCATGTCCATAATCTGATTAAAGACTAAAGGAGAAGTAATAGCTAAATGAATAAATTCTTTTATTGAATAATCTATCAGGCGTAAAATAAGAACATGTTGATTGATATTTGCAGTATCAAAATCACCGGGAACTAATGCGCATCTTCCTATGGATGCTCCTGTTATATTCAACAATAAATCATTTGCTATAACATGACTGTTACTTTTCTCTTTATGTATTTCTGATGTTATATAAGCAATATTTGAAAGTACAAGACCTTCATTATAAACATTTTGCGAACGGATAAATTTTACTCCATTTTCAACATATACATTCCTGCCACCACGCGGGGTGCTACCGGCAGATACCTTTTGCATCAGGCTCTCCAACCTACACCACACCCATCCCTGCGGCACCTCAAACGGCACCTCATCTTCAATACATTTCACAGTTCCATCTGCCAACTTCTCATAATGACGATTATCCTCACCAAGAAAGATGACGGATTCGTTCTTATTAGGCTTTATTTTTTTCTCTTTGATAAGTCGTTTTTTCTCTGCCTGTATTTTTTCGAGTAATACGGAGGCAGGCTCATCGTTGGGGTCTTGCGGAACGAGTTTTCCCTGTATGGCTTGCTGTAATATGGATTTACGTAACTGATCTGCTGTCATTATATACTTTTTGTATCGGAAATAATTTATTCTGTTGCCTGTGGATTTTGTAATATGGATGTTATCTCCTGAAGAACGGAGTCTATTTTGGCGTTCAGGTCGGCGCGTTTTTCCTGGTATTGGCGGATTAGCTCCATAGGCTCAAGTATTTCTTCTATTTTGTGGGGGAAGCCGCATAGGTCGAGGTTGTAGTTTCCAGCAACTATTTCCTGACGGGTGAATTTCTTTGATTTGTAATTCCCTTCGTTGTCAGTAATTTCGGTGCGGTTGTCCCACCATTCGGTTATGTGGCTGAAATGTTGGAGGCTGATTGGTTTAGTCTTCGAGAAGGCTTTGCGGTCGGCTGGGATATCCATACGGTAGAACCATGTCTCTTTTGTTCCCATGACGTTGTTGTCGAAAAAGAGTACATTGGTTGCAATGCTGGTGTAGGGAGCGAATACGGATTTGGGTAGGCGGAGTATGGTGTGAACATTGAATTCGCGGAAAAGTTTTTCCTTGATATTGCGCTTGGTTCCTTCTGTGCCGAACAGGAATCCGTCGGGGATTACTACGGCAGCACGCCCTTCGTCTTTAAGACGGTACATGATAACGGTCATGAAAAGGTCGGCTGTTTCGCTTCCTCGTAGATCGGCAGGAAAGTTTATCTGTACGCTTTTCTTTTCGTTCCCGCCGTAAGGGGGATTCATCAGGATGATGTCGAATTTATCGTCGTCCTTGTAATCCTGCACCCGGGTTTCGAGGGAGTTGTCGTGCAGAATATTAGGGTAGTCTATATCGTGTAGCAGCATATTGGTTACGCAGAGCAGGTAGGGTAGTGCTTTTTTCTCGATGCCGAAAACAGAGGTATTGTATGCTTCTTTTTCTTGTGGGGTGGATACTTGTTTGTCGAGGCATTTGAGGGCGGAGGTTAGGAAACCGCCTGTTCCGCAGGCGAAGTCGGCTATTTTATCGCCCAGACGCGGGTTTACTTGCTGTGCCATAAAGTCGGTGAGGGCGCGAGGGGTATAGAATTCTCCCGCATTGCCGGCTGACTGTAGGTCTTTGAGTATGGTTTCGTACATTTCGCCGAAGGCATGACGTTCTTCATAGGCTTCAAAATCTATATCGTCTATTACGTTTACTACCTGACGAAGCAGAATGCCGTCTTTCATGTAGTTGTTATTGTCTTCGAATACGGATTTTACAATGCTTTGATTGATAAGGGTATTTTCGGTTATTTCAAGGTTTTTGAGGCTGGGGAAGAGTTCATTATTGACGAAGGTAAGGAGCTCTTCGCCGGTTATGGCTTTGCCGTCCTTTTTGTCGACAGCCCAGTTGCGCCACCTGAGTTCCTGGGGAATGATGGATGTGAAGTTTTCGTCGTACATTTCCCATTGCTCTTCTTTGGCGTCGTAGACTTTAAGGAAAAGAATCCATACCATTTGTTCAATGCGTTGGGCATCGCCGTTGATACCTGCGTCGTTGCGCATGATATCCTGTAATCGTTTTACTATATTGTTTATACTCACGTTTTTATTGTTGTAGTTACTTTCTTGATTCTTAATAATTTATCTTTTTTATGCCGCAAATATCTGTGCCCGCAGGTTTTGCAATGCAGCGTCGAATTGTTTTATTCCACCAAAGGCGGTGACTATTTTACTTCTTCCTATGAGCCGAAAAGGATCTACCTCAAGTATGCGAACATCATCAAGTACGTCTATACCTTTATCGGCATACATATCAAGAAGAGTGGAAAGAACTTCGCGTGCCATGCCTTCATACTTGTTGAGATAGTCTGTTTTCCTTACGTGGTTTACCCGTTCTACTTTGGTAAGGGGCTTTTTGTCGTATGCAATGTGGCAGAGCAGGTCGAAGTCGTCCATATCAGGCTTACCGGCTTGTTCGCGCAATGTTTCGATGGTTACGCCTGTATTGTCAAGAGCTTCGAGTATGCTTTTCCGGCGTTCCTTGTCAGTCCAGTCCGTAAGGAAAGTCGACAGGGTTTCGTATTTCTGCCGTATGTTTCTTTTTGAATAATCGGTAATGCTTTCTGTTATCAGTTTACCCTGGGAGTCGAGATACTGCACGCGTTCCTGTAAGATTTCTACTTGTACGCGTCCTTTTCCTACTACAGGTGTTTCGTTTACTATGCTGGGAGGACATTCACAAATCACTTGTCCGCAACGGTGACATATATAGGGTTTTACGTTGCAGGTACAGGGTGATTGTCCACAAAAACTACAGACAGTCGGTGGTTTCGGAGGTGTTGGTGGTGTAGCGGGAACGCACTCACAGGGGTATTCCCCACATTTGGTACATGGACAAACGCAGGGGTACTGACCGCAGATTTCGCAGTCTTCTACTTCTTCATCGGGTTCTCCGTCGAAAGAGGGGTCGGCAAACAAACGGCTGTTGCCACGGAAGTCGAGAATGGTGAAAAACCACTTCCCTTTATTTGTTTTGAGGCGCGTGCCACGACCGATTATCTGCTTGAACTCGGTCATGGAGTTGATATTGTTGTCGAGCACAATAAGTTTTACCGTTTTGCAGTCTACTCCAGTGGTCATAAGCTTAGATGTGGTAGCGATGACGGGGTATTTGCAATCTTCGTCGATAAAATATTCGAGTTGTTTTTTGCCTTCGTTATCATCGCCCGTTATCCGCATTACATACCTGTCGTTTTCGGCTTTTAGATCGGCATTGAGGTTCCCTAATTCTTGCCGCATGCGGTCGGCATGGTTTACTCCTACACAGAATACGATGGCTTTAGACATGCGTCCGTTTTGTTTGAGCCATTCGGTGATGCGCCGGGCCACTTTTTCGGTACGGTCTTTCAATATAATATTTTTATCGTAATCTTTGAGATTGTATTCACGGTCTTCAATTTCTTCTCCGTTTTCGTCGAGCATACCTTTGTAGGGTCGCCATGAATCGTCCACGTTAACGAGTGAACGTATTACTTTGTAAGGGGCGAGGAATCCGTCGTCAATCCCTTCCTTGAGTGTGTAAGTATAAATAGGTTTCCCTCCGAAATAGTCGAATGTATTTACATTATCGTCTATTTTGGGTGTTGCTGTCATTCCTAGCTGCACGGCAGAAGTGAAATAATTGAGTATTTTCCGCCAGCGTGATTCGTCGCGGGCGCTTCCGCGGTGGCATTCGTCTATTATTATAAAGTCGAAAAATGTAGGTTGGAACTGCCGGAAAGGTTCCTGGTTTTCATCACCTGCGAGTTGCTGGTAGAGAGACATATAAAGTTGGTAGGAACTATCGAGTTCCCTATTCTCTACCTTGGTCATGATCTTTTTGAAAGGCTTGAAATCCTGCTGCATGGTCTGGTCTATCAGAATATTTCGATCAGCCAGATAGAGCACTTTTTTCATGGTGCCCGATTTCATAAGCCGGTGTATGATCTGGAAGGCAGTGTATGTTTTTCCCGTGCCGGTTGCCATTACGAGCAGCAGACGTTTTTTACCTTGGGCTATTGCTTCGATGGTACGGTTGATAGCTACCTGTTGGTAATAGCGGGGTGTTTTGTCGCCTTGTTTGTAGTAGTAAGGCTGAGTGATTATATTTTCTTGTTCTTCGGTTATCTGTTTATCGGACTTAAACCTCTGCCACAGTTCTTCGGGTGAGGGAAAGCGGTCCAACGGAATTTCTTTTTCAATTCCCGTTTTGCGGTCGTATTCCACAAAGCAGTCACCATTGGATGAGAAGACAAAGGGTACATCGAGTATTGCAGCGTAATTTTGTGCCTGCTGAATACCTGCGGCGGGTGTGTGTTTATTGTCCTTGGCTTCTACAATAGCAAGCGGCAGATTGCTACCAAGCGTTTTGTAGTAAAAAAGATAATCGGTTTTCTTACGTGCACCGCGTTTCCCTTTTTTACCATCGGGTATTACACGTCCATCGGTAAAGAGAAATTCCATCCGCATCTGCTCTTTTTTCCATCCGCATTGCTCTATAGCGGGTGTTATATAGCGGTTTTTAATGTCTTCCTCGGTGAGTTTCTTCTTGTTTTCCATATGACATAAGTACTTCCAATAATTTTGTATTATAGGAAGTTATGCAAAAATACAATTTATTTGATAAAGAAGTAGAAAGAGACCCTAATTTCATCAAAATGTTCGAAGCCATTAACTTCCATACACTTCCTCTTCTACTCATTTTCCACAACCTCTTACTCATTCATCTATATTTGTCGGCAGAATATAATAAACCGAACAGATATGGATATTATCGCAATAGAAAAAGAATCTTTTGATTCCTTCAAAAAGAAACTGGAACGGATAGCTTCGTTAGTTTCCAAGCAACCTCCTGTTAATACTCTGCTTATAGAACAGGAATGGATAGAAGGCAAAGAACTGGCTGCTTCTCTGAATCTGCCACCTCGCCGACTACAACATCTTCGGGAAAGTGGTACACTATCATTCTCTACCATCGGGAAGAAAATCTATTACCGGATTTCCGAAGTTAAATTGCTGTTAGAGCAAGGTCGAATCAATTCAAAATAACTTTTCCATGCAACTCTATACCAATCGAGATAGCCGGGAACTATTGCAAGCGTTAAACAATGCTTTGCCTTTTATCGAACACGTCCTAAAAACGCATAAGCCGTTATTTGACGGTGAACGTTATCTGACAAGCGAGGAACTCTGTTCTATTCTTAAAATATCTCGACGCACTTTACAGGATTACCGGAATAACGGAGTTTTGCCATTTATTCAGTTACCGGGAAAGGTTCTGTTTCGTGAATCGGATATCCGAAAGGTTTTGGAAGAACGGTTTCGTCCCGCTTATGACGGTTCTTTATAGGAGCTGTTCTTAGGTTATCTGAACGGCTGAATATTCGTGAGAATGAGTCAGCCGTTTCTTCTTTTATTCAACTTACTTCGCAAAACTTTCTTTTACTCCCTGCATATCCCGAAGAATACTTTGGTCTAAGACTTTTGCATAACGTTGGGTCATTCGGGTATTCGTATGTCCAACCATTTTTGCTATGTTTTCTAACGACACATTATTAGCCAGCGTAACCACCGAGCAGAATGTATGGCGGCCGGTGTGAGTCGAGAGATTCTTCTTAATCCCGCAGCAATCAGCAATTTCTTTCAAGTAGCTATTCATCTTTTGATTGCTCATATCTATGAAGGCGAGTCCAGTCCAACACTGCACTAAAAATATATCCCGCACCAGTTCTAATCGTGGAATATCAAATTTCTTTGTGCGTAGTGTTTCCAGTTCTTCTTTGGTTAGAAACTCCTTATTTACTTCCTTTTCGTGGAAACGGATATTGCCAAACGGATTCTTTTGTATCCAATCGTAGTTTACCGCAATGTTTAGTACTTTCTTTACCACCTTCATATAACGGATAACCGTGTTTTCTTGCAATCCCTTTTCGGCTTTCAGGAAGTGAATATAATCATGAATCATACCGTTGGTGACTTCTTTTAGCGGAATATCTTTTCGTTGATATTGAGTCTGGCTCATTTCCCGAAAATACTTCAAACAAGTATCAAAGCGGGAGATAGTTACTTTAGCATAATCCTTTCCGATTAACTCCCTGCACTTGTCGTTATGTTCCTGAAATACCTGAAAGAACATTTTGTGTTCCTCATCCAATCCGAGGAACTTTCGTTTAATTTCCATTGGATTGATTAGTTTGCCTTCTTCCTCCATCTTTCGATGGATTTCAAATAGGCGGAGTTTTACCGATTCAAGGTAGCGGTTAATCTCTAAAGATGCGGAATCCTTGCCTGTACAACGCTCTTTGTTCTGATTCCAAAAGCCGGGCTTTACATCACGTTTAAGTTGCATTTCTACCAACTGCCCTTCAATGGTGATACGCAACATGATTGGCGTATCACCTGATTTTTTCAACTTAGTTTTTCTAATAAAGAAAAGCACATTAAAAGTCTGTTTCATACTCTAAAAATTAATGGTTTAAAGATACTTGAACCATGCTTAATAGAGAGCCTTAAACGACAAGACAATCAGTGACTTACAGTGCCATTCGTGGTCATTTTTTTACGTGGATAAAATTGACCACGATTTAGCCCGAGGGAGCTGCCTAATTTTGCTAAAAATGGAGGATTTCTTGGAAAAAGAAAATCCCTGAAATGTTTTATTTTCAGGGATTTACCAAATTTGAAGTCTTTTAAAAGTGGTGCCACCAGGAATCGAACTCCTTTGGCAACCACCTATATAACAATATCTTATAAACTTTTAAATTTCAAAGCCACCGAATTTGCAATGATTAATTTTCAGCATTTTACCAGCAATTTCCTTGCTTATTCGATGTGAAACAAAGATAAGGAAAATCCTATTAATAACCAACAACAGAAAAGGCATTTTCCATCCTGTCCTGTTCGGAAGAAGATATCTGATAATTCTTTGCTTCCTGTCTCCAGTTTGAAACAACTTTCTTTATCTGTTCAATTATCATTTGCGCCTCTTCCTTTTCAAGTCTGAAGAAATCAGAAACACTTAATACCAAATCTAAATCCAGAGAATTATCATCCAGACTAATATTCAGTTTGAGACCCGTTCCATCCGCATTCGGATTAATATCATAAGCAGGAGAAAGCCTCCAACCCTTATCTTTTAATAGAAAACCATGATTACGTAAATGGTCATCCGTATTACTGATACAAACCGAAAATACAATACGTCTGAAGAGTTCTTTCAGATCTTCACTTACATTGGAACCATGTTTGATGATAAATTCGGCAAGTTCCAAATAGCTCACTCCCTCATCTGCTCCTGTTCCGTCCGTATATCCGAGTAAAGTCATGGCAGAAGCAAAATGGATACGTTTTCCTTCATCATCCCTATCAAACCGTTTAGTCAGGTAAGTATGATATCTGTTATTGAATTTTCCAATTTTCCCAATAGCACAATTTATTCCTGCTTTCTGAGTAAGAGAATTAGTTACCATTTCCCATGCTCCGATATTAACATCATCATTTGTACTTGGAAATTTTGCAATCCATAAAGAACCGTCTGTATCCTGAATATTTGCTTTGGGACGTGCTCCGCCTAATGAAGAACCTGGTGCATATAACATATTCAACCATTTCAAAATCTCTGGATTATCCTGCTCTAATCCTTTTTCGTACTCAAGACTGGCACTTTCAAGCTCTCTTATAGAAGTCCATGGAGGAGTAGCATAATCTTTATTATTATCTAAAAAGTCTCCCTCTTTATCCATTTTAAAACGCAAACCTCCCATGCGGAGAGGATCATAAACTCCAAGTAAAAAATCCGACTCAAATAAGGTTCTTGCCTTTCTCTCCTCTTGTTTTGCCAAAGCTATTTCACGACGTTTCATCAAGACACGTCCCCATCTGTCAGGAGAGGAATCAAGAAACATTCCAAAATTCAGTTTTTCATCTCGTAGATGTTGAAATCCGGAGAAAAGCGACAGGTCAGGATCAAGAATTTTTGTTTTGCCTGATTTTAGCCACTCATCATCATACTGGAAAGAAAATATTTCTTTTCCCCTGATCTGATTTGCAGTCAGGGTTCCCATAAAATGCGGATGGTTTAAACCTATCCAATCGGCATACACATATATATTTTTTGTCTGATCTCCCATATTTTATTTTTTTGAGGAGCTCCGGCCTAAAAGCAATTCGGCATCCTGCAATTTCCTTCCCAGTATATCATCACCGGCAAGTTTAAGTATATCTTTCTCCAAACCAAGTACAAATAATACCTGAGCATAAACACCAAAAGAAACAGAAGGAAGTCCTTTTTCTACTTGCCATAAAGTAGAACGGGAGATTCCTGCGCGTTCTGAAACTTGCTCCATGGTAAGATTTCGCCTGAGACGGGCTAATTTTATATTTTCCCCCATTTCTTCAAGGATTTTGCTTAAACGGGGTAATAATGTCATTCCTTTACTCTTCATGTAGATTTATATTTTACACAAATATAGAACTAATGTTTGATATATAAAACAATATATGCAATTCTTTATGAAGAATAGCTAACTTATGCCAGAAACTACATTGTTGACTAGAGTTCATCATATTACTCTACTTTTAACATAACTTCTTTATTTTTCTCTCCAATGAATATTGGGGAAAATTACTTGAAAAGCATTATCCAAATCATTATAAACCAATATCTAGTCAACAAGTAGTTTCGGAAATCTACCACAATATGTTTTTCTCACCAACACCCCTTTACGTCCCCCAAATGCCCCCTTTGGTCACCTTTCCCCAAAAGCATTTCATTTAGAATTTACTTTTACGGTATTAAGAGCTGAGAGAGTAAACAAAACTGTTTACTGTCAACTATGTCTTTCACCTGATATTAGCAATTAATCAGGCAAATTAATAGCCCATTTATCAACCTAAGATAAACAACCAATAAAATGGACATCGAAATACCCCGTGCTGAAAAGCTAAAACAAAAGAAAAAGCTGGTTTTCAAAATTGTTTTAGCAGCAGTTGCGAGCATTGTAATTTGCTTCTTCATCATTTTGCTTACCCGTGTCAGTATACCCTATAAGAGCCTTGCTACTTCCACAGTTGAGACAGGCACCTTAGAGGTAACTATCAGCGCATCCGGGCGGGTTGTCCCTTTGTATGAAGAAATAATCGTTTCACCTATCAACTCCCGCATACTGGAAGTCTACAAAAATGCCGGGGACACATTTAATGAAGGTGATCCCATTCTGAAACTGGAACTGGCATCCGTTGAAACAGACTACAATCAGAAACTCGATGAGCTGGAAATCCGTAAAAGCAAACTTTCCAAGGCAAAAGTCTCTGTCGCCAACCGTATATCCGCATTAAAGACACAGGCGCGGATAAAAGAAATGCAACTCAAACAATTATATACCGAGTTTAAGAACGAATGGAAAATCCAGTGCGCGTTGACCCCGTGCGCCAGTCGAAATTGACCCCTTC
>DAMANX010000058.1:0-12046 GCA_032073245.1 Tannerellaceae bacterium | reverse complement strand
GCAGCATAGAATGACATACAAAAAAAGAGAGTGCATCGTTTTGACACACCCCCCTATTTCTTTGAGAAGAATAACGCTTGTTTTATTCAGCGCTTTCTGCTGCAGGTGCTTCTTCTGCTGGAGTTTCCTCCACAGGAGCATCAGCGGAGGCTTGTTCAGCCTGTGCTTCAGCAGTGGCAGCGGCCAATTCGGCTTTCTTCTTAGCAACAACTTCTGCTTTTGCTTTGTTTGCGCTTTTCTCAGCATCCATACGAGCCTTTTCTACTGCTTTTGCAGCTTCGCGGTTCTTGTCTTTGATTTCCTGAGTAGCAGCTTGTTTGTCCTTCTTCCAAGCTTCGAACTTTTGTTCTGCTGTAGCTTGATCGAAAGCACCTTTCTTTACACCACCCTTAAGGTGTTTCATCAATAATACGCCTTCGTCAGAAAGAATATTACGAACTGTGTCTGTAGGTTGTGCACCTACTTCTAACCAATACAAAGCTCTTTCGAAATTCAAATCTATTGTAGCAGGATTAGTGTTCGGATTATAAGAACCTACCCTTTCAATAAACTTTCCATCCCGTGGAGCCCTGCTGTCTGCGGCAACGATCTGATAAAAAGCGTACCCTTTACGACCGTGTCTTTGCAATCTTAATTTTGTTGCCATGTTTGAATAATTAATTAACGCTGTTTGTATTAGCGGGTGCAAAGATAAGGAAAAAGTTGAAAGGTGAAAGTTGAAAGGTGAAAGTTTTTTAAAAGATTCTCTATAATAATGTTATAAACTGCTTTGGGACTCCTTTTTCACTTTGGCTAAGACAGATCTTCGATTCAACTTTCAACTTTCAATTTTCCAATGTATTATAGCATTTTGTTTTGCTTTTCTCAAAAAAGATAATTAGTTTTGTCGTATCTGCTATGTCAGACGCTATTATTGATCTATTAACCTAACATTTTATTATTGTGAACACGGATAATAATGAAGAGAAAGTAAGTGGACTCCCTGAAAATGCTTACCGGGAATTAAAAGAAGGCGAAAAGTATCAACCTGTTATGTCGCCACACAAAAATTATAAAGAAGTTACTCCCTGGTCGGTTCTGTGGGGATTGGTAATGGCTGTTATATTTAGTGCCGCCGCTGCTTATCTGGGTTTGAAAGTTGGACAGGTATTTGAAGCTGCTATTCCTATTGCTATTATTGCCGTAGGTCTTTCAAGCGCATTCAAGCGCAAAAACGCATTAGGTGAAAACGTAATGATCCAATCGATCGGAGCCAGTAGTGGCGTGGTAGTAGCCGGAGCCATTTTTACTCTTCCCGCGCTTTATATCCTGCAAGATAAATATCCTGAAATATCTGTTAATTTCTTTGAAGTCTTTATGAGTTCTTTATTAGGAGGTATCTTAGGTATCCTATTATTAATTCCTTTCCGTAAGTATTTTGTATCCGATATGCATGGGAAGTATCCTTTTCCTGAAGCAACAGCTACAACACAGGTACTTATCTCCGGAGAAAAAGGGGGCAATCAGGCACGTCCGCTTATTTTTGCCGGGATAATTGGTGGAGTATATGATTTCGTTATCGCAACTTTCGGATGGTGGAGTGAAACAATTACCACCCGCATGGTTGGCTTAGGAGAAATGTTGGCTGATAAAGCTAAGGTTGTATTCAAAGTAAATACAGGTGCTGCTGTTTTAGGGTTAGGGTATATTATTGGGCTTAAATATGCTGTAGTGATCTGCGCCGGTTCTTTTCTTGTATGGTTAATTATTATTCCCTTATTATCGGCATTCTTCGGAGGTGAGGTACTTACCATGGGAAATGATGCTATAACTGCCACAGTTGGTAGTATGTCTCCTGAATTGATCTTCACAACTTATGCGCGTCATATTGGTATTGGAGGTATTGCCACTGCCGGAGTAATCGGTATCATTAAATCATGGGATATCATTAAAGGCGCTGTAGGACTAGCCGCCCGTGAAATGAAAGGAAAAGGAGGAGGAGAAAAGACTGAAGTGGAACGTACACAACGTGACATTTCGATGAAAATAATAACAATTGGTATCATTGTTACCCTGGCTGTTACCTTTATTTTCTTTTGGCTGGGCGTACTCGATAATTGGTATCACGCCGTAATAGCATTGTTATTAGTAGGAATTATTGCTTTTCTTTTCACTACCGTAGCAGCTAATGCGATTGCAATCGTTGGAACTAATCCAGTATCGGGAATGACTCTGATGACATTGATTCTGGCTTCTATTATTTTGGTAGCTGCCGGATTAAAAGGAACAGCCGGTATGGTATCAGCTTTAATTATAGGAGGAGTCGTTTGTACCGCATTATCCATGGCCGGAGGTTTTATTACTGATCTTAAAATTGGTTATTGGTTGGGGAGCACACCTGCTAAACAACAAACCTGGAAATTCCTGGGCACATTGGTTTCAGCAGCAACAGTTGGCGGTGTAATTCTGATCCTGAATCAGACTTATGGCTTTACAAGCGGGCAACTTGCTGCACCTCAAGCTAATGCCATGGCAGCTGTTATTGAACCATTAATGAGCGGTGCCGGAGCTCCATGGGCTTTATATGCTATCGGTGCAGTACTTGCAATCATTCTTAACTTCTTTAAAGTGCCAGCCCTTGCTTTTGCTCTTGGTATGTTTATCCCATTAGAATTGAATACACCTTTATTGATTGGAGGAGCTATAAGCTGGTTTGTTGGAAGCCGCAGTAAAGACAAAGCATTAAATACTGCTCGTCTGGAAAAAGGAACTCTTTTAGCTTCCGGTTTTATTGCCGGTGGTGCATTAATGGGAGTAGTTAGTGCCGCCCTTCGTTTCGGAGGAATAGACATGATGAACCATGAATGGATGGAAAGTAATGGAGCACAGTGGATAGCTATTCTTATGTATATCGCTATTATTGCGTATCTGGCATTCAGTTCAATACGTACAAAAAAAGAAAGTTAAGTGACATGGAAATACCGTTAGTCAGTATAGGCATTATGACAGAAAATGCCCTGTCTTTCGTGTTCAATAATGAATACGTACATAAAGAGACAGGCGATTTCCTGACAGGAGAACACCGGGCTCTCTTACTGAATAATAAGATACTTTTCAATGGGAAATTATATGAAGAGCTTTACTTTGAGCCCTCCTCTCCTAATGCAACATTTGAGCTAAAAGAAGTTACAATAGGTAAAGAATTTCATTGGGAGCGAAAAGAAGACCAACATTTTGGCGGTGCACTCGAGCTGTTAGTTACTGAAAAAGGTATTTTAGCTATCAATATAGCGGATGTTGAAGGATACCTGATTAGTGTAATCTCGTCCGAAATGAGTGCTACCAGCGCTAAAGAATTACTCAAAGCACATGCTGTCATCTCGCGTAGTTGGTTGTTGGCTCAAACAGAAAAAAGGAATAAATTAATCACTACAAAAGAGGTTTATCATAGCTGTTATCAGGATAAAGAACGACTAATACGTTGGTACGACAGGCAAGATCATGATATGTATGATGTATGTGCCGACGATCATTGTCAACGTTATCAAGGTGTAACACGTGCCTCTACCCCTTTTGTAGAAGAGGCGATTAAAGAAACCAGAGGTGAAATATTAATCTTCGAAAATGAAATATGTGATACACGTTTCTCAAAATGTTGCGGAGGAATAACAGAAGTATTTGAAAACACCTGGGAACCCGTTCATCATGCTTATCTTACCGCACACAGAGATAGTCTGACAAATATAAACATACCTGATCTAACAAAAGAAGAGGAAGCTGAAAAATGGATACGGAGTTCTCCGGCATCCTTTTGTAACACAAATAAAAAAGAAGTCCTGGAGCAGGTGCTCAACAATTATGATCAGGAAACATCTGACTTCTTCCGCTGGCAGGTTGAATATAGCCAGGCAGAAATATCCGAATTATTAGAACGTAAAAGCGGTTTTGATTTTGGTCTGATCCTCGACCTCATTCCAGTAAAACGCGGTGCTTCCGGACGCATTGAAGAATTAAAAGTAATAGGTAGTAACCTTACATTAATTATAGGTAAAGAATTAGAGATTCGCTCCGCTTTGTCTGAAAGCCACCTCTACAGTTCTGCTTTTATTGTCGATCGCCTCGATATAAAAGGAAACATTCCGGGCCGTTTCATTCTCACTGGTGCAGGATGGGGACATGGCGTAGGCCTTTGTCAGATCGGTGCAGCTGTAATGAGTACTCAAGGCTACAATTACCAGCAAATCCTTTCTCATTATTACAAGGGGGCGACTATTATAAAGCGATATAGCTAGAAGCTCTAGGAATTCCTACGAGCCATAGGATTTCTTAGGTTTTCCTAGGTCTCCTAAGACTCCTAAGAAATCCCAGGCCTCATAAAATTCCTAAAATTCTTAAATAAAACAACCCAAAATATAACAGAATATGACACTCAAAAACAAATTATTTCCTCTCCTGGCCCTGGCCATAACATTATCCGCCTCCGCTCAGAAGAACCCCGGTGGTATCTCTCCCAAAATGCTACAACAAATCCAGCAATCCTACCAGGAAACTCCCGCAGACAAAGCAATTCGTAACGCCATAAGCAATAATGATATTAACAAGCTTGCCGTTAATAATGACAGCAAAAATAACTTTGACACCTATTTCTCAAACAAAGTAAACAGCAAAGGTATTACCAATCAAAAATCATCCGGCCGTTGCTGGCTCTTTACCGGGTTGAACGTATTCCGTGCCAAAGCTATAGCCAAATATGATATGCCCAATTTCACCTTCTCTACCAATTATTCTTTTTTCTGGGATCAATTGGAAAAAGCCAATTTATTCCTTCAGGGAATTATTGATACACGCGACAAACCCATGAATGACCGGAATGTCGAATGGTTCTTTAAAAACGCTATTGGTGATGGTGGGCAATTCACCGGAGTATTTGATATACTTACAAAGTATGGCGTGGTTCCTGCTGAAGCTATGGTTGAAACAAATAGTAGTGAAAGTACAAGCCGGATGTCGAATCTAATCGGTCAGAAATTAAAAGAGTTTGGCCTCCAACTACGCAATGATGCTGCTAAAGGAGCTAAACCAGCCAATCTTGAAAAGAATAAAACTGAAATGCTTGGTACGATATATCGTATGCTTGTATTAAATCTGGGAGAACCACCAACGAAATTTACCTGGACACGCAAAAATGCCAAAGGAGAACCAGTCGAAACAAAAGAGTATACTCCCAAAAGTTTTTTTAATGAATTTATTGGCGGAGATATCGAAAACAACTATGTAATGCTAATGAATGACCCAACCCGCGATTATTATAAGTTATATGAAATCGATTACGATCGCCATCGTTATGATGGAAAGAACTGGACGTATGTTAATCTTCCGATCGAAGATATTAAAGAAATGGCAATTGCTTCCATAAAAGATAGTACTATGATGTATTTCTCCTGTGACGTTGGTAAATTTTTCGATCGTGACAGAGGCCTGTTGGATGTGAATTATTACGATTACGGTTCCTTATTAGGTACAACCTTTGGAATGAATAAAAAACAACGTATACAAACATTTGCCAGCGGCTCTTCTCATGCCATGACATTAATGGCTGTTGATCTGGATGCTAACGGTACTCCTAAAAAATGGATGGTAGAAAACAGTTGGGGACCAGGTGCTAATAATGGGCATGTGATCATGACAGACGAATGGTTCAATGAATATATGTTCCGCCTGGTAGTAGAAAAGAAATTTATAACTAATAAAGTAATAGAAGTGCTCAAACAGAAACCCATTCGCTTACCTGCATGGGATCCAATGTTTGCAAATGAAGTTAACTAAAAAAAGAGGCTGATTAATCAGCCTCTTTTTTTTATTCCTATTTTTCTTCATTTCTAAATATATCATTATATCTCATCTTTCTATCGCTCAGTACTGAACAGGGCAAGCGCGATAAAGTGTCACAGGCCTTGAATTATCAGCCCTATATATTGCCAACTCCCAACATTTTACTACTTTTGTGAAATAAACAAATTGAAAGACAGAGTTTCTGTCATTTCTTAAGTGACAGAAAAATGTAGAATAATTACTGATTTCCTCTGCAAAGATAGACCTACAGTTCATATTACACGTACATATTTTCTGTATATTGTTTCACAAATTATGTTTTTAAGCCTTGTTTTTCATAGAAGATGCTGACATCTTACGCATCTTTCCAGGCGGATATCCAAAATGCTTTTTACAATAATCATTAAACTGAGGAAGGGAGGTAAACTTTTGTTCTTCAGCAATCTGCTTTATAGGCTTACCTGTCACATTGATCTCATGATAGATCAGGCTTATCTTCCTCTCCTGCATCCACTTATAAGGGGCTGTCCCAAACGATCTTCTGAATTTTTTATCAAAGCAAGAAAGACTGCACGAATACATATCTGCAAGTTCCTTTACCGTTTTTGCTTTACGGTAATTCTGCAACACGAAATTAGTGAACTCAGAAGTGTTTGAGAGAACAGGCGTAAAAAAGGCGGCTAATTCACTCTTCAGGTAGTATGCCCGGAGTAAAATCATCAATTCATCTATCTTTTGTTTAAAGAACAAACTGCAACGCAGGCCGTTTGCAATATTGCTTGCAAGGGGCTTTAGAAAGGCGGAGATATTCTCCGTAACATCCAGTGTATTAAGCTGGTTAGAATAGGAAATATCCTTTGCTACTTCCTTCAATTTATCCACTGAAAAGTTCTCACATAAACGCACTGCATCCTTCAGCCGGAAAATAAATAGGGTTACTCCTTCCTCCGTACGGGCACGGAAATGACATCCGGGGGGAAGAAGCATTATCTTTCCGCTACCTACCTTATGGTTCAGGTAATGGTCATAAGAGAGTAATACACTTCCTTCTGCTATTATTACAATTTCACCTAAAAGAAGGGTTCTTTCCCAATTATATCCTTTGGGATAAGCGGAGGTCTCAATGGAAGGGGAATTTGTTCCTTCATAACGAAAGCATTCCTGATGGTCTTCCGTACATAGTAATCTGCTCATAATATGCTATTTACAATTTGCTGACATTTTGTTTTACTAAAAACGGTTATTTTCTCTTTCTTTTTAACTTATGAATACTGCCCGGATAACGGTTTAACCTCTCAAAAAGCGCTTTTTTATTTTTCCGGTTGCTTTCAATTTTGTTTTACTAAAACAGTAAAAAGCAAAAATCAATCAACATAACTAACAATCAAACAACACTTTACAAACTCTCAAAAAAGTGTTTCTTATTCTTAAGAATAAAAAGAAACAAGTAAACATCAAATTAAAGCTCATGAGAACAATTTATCTGTTATGTTTTCTCATCGTTTTGACCGTAAACAGTGTGTCGGCACAAGGGGCAAACGAGCGGGAAAGACAAAATCAAAATCAACAAAAAGAACAAGAAAGAAAAGATGAAATGAAAGGGTCTTACTTTACCGTATCAGGTAGTGTGGGGTCGTCTTCTTTTGATTACAAACTCAAGGGGCTCGATCAGGACGGAAGCCGCAAAGGGCAGTTGGGTTATGGGGTAGATCTACGCTATAGTTATTTCTTCGATGCTCATTGGGGGGTAACATCGGGAGTAGGGATCAGCCATTATGCAACGAAAGGGAAAATTCAAGGGGGTATTAATGATAACTCATATTATAAGTTAGGTATGCAGACGGATAATGACGAACTGGGCCGTCCACGGGATTTTGAACTGAGGGCCCGGGTAAGTAACCTGGAAGAAAAGCAAACGGCTTACTTCGTAGAGATTCCTCTTATGGTGTCTTACCAGACTTATTTTGGTGATTCGGCAAGTTGGGGAATATTTGGTGGTGCGGGGGCGAAGATTCAGCTGCCGGTAAATTCAAAATTTAAGATTCAAAACGGTACACAAAGTGAGTTTAATGTATCGGGTTGGTATGAGGGGATTCCAACGGATATGGGGGCGCCTTCGAATCCGCCGGTTCCACAGCATGGGTATGGGACGATTTCGGATCCGAATGGGTCGCTTGGCTGGGATGATAAGGCGAAGCTGAAGATGGGTGTGGCTCTGACGGCGGAATTGGGTGTGATGTTTGATTTAGGGAAAGGTATGGACCTGATGGTCGGTGGTTATGTGGATTATGGGTTGAATGATATAAAAAAGAATGGGGATCAGGAGTTATTCAAGGCCACAGGGGCTTATCATCCGGGGGCGGATAATAAGATCGGCAACGGGATCAAATATAATGGGATGCTCAATTCAAAGGCAACTGACAAAGTAAAGCTGATCTCATTCGGAGGGAAATTGGCACTACGCTTTAAACTATAAAGAAAAAGAAGGAAAAGTAATTTAAACAACAATTAAAGATGAAAAGAATTATACATGTTTTATTATTGATGGCTCTATTTATAGGCTATTTGTCAGGATTGGCATATGCTCAGCAAATAGAGGTAAAAAACAACAATGACAGCGGAACAGAATCGTTACGTCAGGCTGTTTTGGAGGCTACAGAGGGAACTACAATTGTTTTTGATCCTTCTATATCTGAAATAACTCTTACCAGCCAGATAGATATTAATCTGACCGACTTAACTATAGATGCAAGGGATAAAAGGGTGACAATCAAAGTCGATGTGCCCGGGACTACTCCTTCCAGGCTATTTTCCATCAATGGAATAGGTAATGGTACTATCACCTTCAAAAATATAGATATGAAAGGTGGAAAGCTAGCTATTGATACTCATGTAGGATATGGGACAAACAGTGCTGATGAAGTTGAGAATGATTGTAATGGCGGAGCCATTTATATAAATAATCCTAATAATACATTATACTTAGAGAATGTAACTATTCAACAATCAATAGCTGCGAATGGAGGAGCCGTTTATACAAAAGGAAATATCAATATAAAAGACAGTAAATTTTATAATAATGAAGCCGAAGGTACAGGGCCAAAGCAAAATGGTAGCCCTTTAGGTTTTGACGCTTCAGCAGGCGGTGGAGCAATTCGGGCATGGGGGAATGTTGTAATTGAGGGTATCTGCGAATTTTCAGATAATAAGATCACCACCTATTCAGACGGGTATAAATCCCGGGGAGGAGCTGTTTTTGCTGATGGTACACTTGCTATTACCGGATCTGATTCAAAGAAGATACTTTTTAGTAAAAATATAGCTATATCTGCAGGCTCTGAGGATGCTTTAGGAGGAGCTTTATATGCGAGAGGTGATGTGGACTTATCTTATGTGGAATTCACACAAAATGAGGCAAATCCGGAAGATGATAACAGAGGTGTTTATCCCAGAGGCTTTGGAGGAGCGATTAGTGCAGAGGGTGAACTGGATGTGAAATTTGCTGATTTTAATGCAAATACGACATATTATTCAGGTGGTGCTATTTATTGTACTACACTAACTGAGCCGATCAGTATATATAAATCTCAATTCAATGCAAACAAGAGTGGGCATGGAGGAGCTGTTTATTTATTAGGTGTAGAAGTGGGAAAGTCAGTTGCCCGGAAGATTACCGATTGTACTTTCAATAATAATAGTGCAGATGGAAATATAGAGGCTGGAGGAGCTATTGCAATGACTGATTTTTCTGAAGATGATGCCGGAAACCTTATTCTTGTTATTGAGAATACTACCTTTTCTGAGAATATAAGTGACGGTAAAGGAGGGGCTGTTTATATGGGGGCAAGTAATGATAAGATTATTAATTTGACTCTGACTAATTGTGAATATCGTATAAATTCAGCTACAACAGAAGGTGGAGCTGTTTATTTAGATGGTAATGATGATATAACACTCAATATTGATAAGGGAAGTTTGTT
This sequence comes from Tannerellaceae bacterium, assembly GCA_032073245.1. GTDB lineage: Bacteria > Bacteroidota > Bacteroidia > Bacteroidales > Tannerellaceae > QVMG01. The sequence goes on along the minus strand of DAMANX010000058.1, from coordinate 2,255 downwards.
TCATGGAAATACAGCATTAGAAAAAGGAGGAGCTATTTATACCCATTCGTGGGGTGGAACTATTTCTATTCAGATACCTAAAGAAGCAGGTAAACTTGTGTCTTTTACTGGGAATGAAGCTGGCGAAGAAAACGGGCAATATGGTACCGGTGGAGCCATTTATATAGGAGGTACAGAGAATGCGGTGGAATTTGATATAAATGCTGCATTTGTCTCAAATAAAGCACATGACGATAATGGTGCCGGTATATATGTACAGACTACTGATGGAAAAGGAATTAATGGAGTTGTACAAAGTGATTCTTACTTCAAAGAGAATATAGCAGGCTGGGTAGGAGGAGGCATATATATTCATTGCCAGTATTGGGATGAAGATATAATAAAGCCAACTCTTACTATTCATGGTAATACGACTCGATCAGAAGCGATGTTCTTCAAAAATGAAGCAACTGAAGCAATGGGGGGTGCTATTAGTATGTTCGGTGATTTGACTATTACGGATGCTACTTTTGATGAAAATAGTTCTGGTGATGGTGGCGCTATTAAGTTATATTCCATAAACAGTACCGATATTGTTGATTTTTCATTTGAAAATGTAACATTTAAGAATAATATTTCTACCACAACTTCAACAAGTGAAGGGGGCGGTGCTCTTTCTTTGGAAGACACTCAGGGAACAATCCTGAATTCTACATTTTTTAATAACACTTCAGGTAGTCGTGGAGGTGCCATTTATTCAAAAAGTAGCAGTGTAACTATCGATGAAGGAGTCCTATTTGACACCAACTCTGCAAAAGAAGGAGGAGCTATTTATTCTTATAGTCTCGAAAGTTCTACTGGTAGTGGGATGCTTATTATTGAAGGAGGTGCTACCGATAACTCTAAAGTAGTATTTAGAGATAACCAGGCGAGTGGATTCGCAGGAAGTATCTATATGTATCTAGGTGAAACATCTTCAATATCCAATACCCTATTTACTTCAACAAAACCATCAAATATAAATGCACCATCGGCTGGTGCCATATTAAACTCCAGTATCGATTTACGGTTGGATAATGTAAAAATTGAGAAAATGAATACCTCTAGTTATGGTGGAGCTATTTATAACAATTATGGGAAAATCACTATAAACAACAGTGAGATAATCCAAAATTATTCTCTAAATGGAGGGGGTATTTTCAATAAAGCATCACTAATAATGACAAATGTATACGTCTTAAAAAATGGAGAAGATACAAGCAATGGAAAAGGAGAAACAAAAATAGGTGGAGGACTTTATAACAATACCGGCGGCAGCGCTCATCTAACAAATGTTTTATTTGCAGAGAATCATGCAATTAATGGAGGGGGTATTTACAACTATTCAACTATAGAAACTCCAATAAAACTTACTAACGTAACCATTGCCAATAATACGGGTACGGGAGGGAACGGAATCTATGATAATAAACAATCTTCAGTAGCTATATCTACATCTATTATCCAGAATTCTATTATCTGGAAAAATGGTAATGCTTCTTCTAATATTTATAATGCTACTAACTGCATTCCTAAATATTATAATAGTCTTGTTGAAGGCTTAAATGATACAACGAATGATAATCTTGATGGAACCTCTGCAGATAATGATCCGAAATTCAATATATTCCAAATCACTCCTGATCCATTATTAGCTGATTACGCATTGCAACCCGGTAGCCGCGCGATTGATTCAGGAAAGGATGAGTATTTCCCAACTACAATTCCACAAAAAGATATTACAGGCATAACCGACCGTATCATTGGAAATAAAATTGATATGGGAGCTTACGAGTCTGCAAAATCTGGCCCAACCGTGGAATTTGACGAAGATGGAGATGTCGTGTGTCAAGGTTCATCCGGTTCATTGAAAATAAAACTAGGAGGTACAGGACCATGGATTATCTCTTATAAAAAAGATAATGCTGCAGCAACTTCGGTTAAAGTAAAAGCTACAGATGTTGAACAAGGTATTTACACACTAAGAGGATTAGAACCGGGTAAATATACTTTGGAGAGCATAAAAGAAGGTCCAGAAGGTAGTGAAACTGCAGGTACAGTTATAGGTCAGGTAGAAGCTATAATAACTTCCGTGGCCGGTCCTTCTGTCGCTGATATCTCCGGCGGTTCCGAAGTATTTATCGGCGAAAGCATCCAATTAAGCAACACAACACCCGACGGATACTGGTACAGCGAAGACGGATCATACGCAACAGTAGATCAGTCCGGTAATGTTA
>DAMANX010000057.1:0-12085 GCA_032073245.1 Tannerellaceae bacterium | reverse complement strand
CTCGTGGAATGGAACGTTAAACAATCACATACACAACTTAGCACGTCACAGTAATCCTGTTATAGTAGCCTTGAAATCACCGGTGCCAGGTTCAATCTTTACCGTATGATCACTTGTTGTCGGTAACCGCGAAGGTTTGTCACCCACTCTGCGGTAGCAAAATCCACGCTCAGTTATAGGAAATAAAAGCTCATTATCAACATTACAAAAGCCAGATACTGTAACACTTTCATACGTTAGATTTTCATAATCTTCTGAAATACTCACTTCTATATCTCCACCTTTCTGGAAAAAAAATTCGTCAGTTGAAAAGGTCGTTCCCATTGAAGTAGTTGCATAAGCAATACAATAAATATAATTCTGCATAGCACCTTCTTCTATTCTTACCTCAAATTCACCGGCTCCATCTCCTGCCTCTATCCAATAATAATCCTCTATCGGTGTAAAAGAGTCAGTATACCAACATACACCTCTTCCTTTGATTTCAACACTGCCTGGAGCATCAATATTTGCCTTTACAATCATATCACGACCATCCAATCTTGTCTCCTTAAATAGAATCTCAGGTTTTATGGAACATTCCACCTCGACCATTTTAGGAAGTAGGTTCCTTCTCTGTGTTCTTCTGTTAATCATAATGAATGCTTGTGCAATAACACCTGCCTTATAAGCATCCTTCTCTGATCTTGGAACATCTACCCATGGAAATACTTCAAACTCATAAGTCAACTTTCCTCCGTTAGAAGAAAGACGTTTGATATCAAGCCCATTGACTGTCATTCCCGAATCTTTCCACACTTCAACATCCCATACACTAAAACGCCACAGCGAATCACTTGCTACAGCATCCCACAAAACATAGCAGTCAGTAATTAGCTGTGGATCTATATTGGATACAGAAACATTAAAAACTACTTTCGTCCCTTTATTAACAATATCCAGTTCGACATCTACCTTAATAAAGTCGGGATCATCATCCTTATCGCTACAAGCGATCAACAGAAGTGGCAGAAACAGTATTAACAGGTATCGCAGTTCTTTCATCATCCAAAAAATTAATTTGTTCCTGCATAAATATATGACTTTAGCCCATACTAACCAAATTTTTCAGAATTGAAACAAACAAACCGGTGAACTGATATATACAAAAGCAGAAATCAGCTGGTGGACACATAATATCTATCTTAAGAATCCGGATAAAGTAATTACTATTCCTGAGATTAAATTATATAAAGTACGTCCGAATCCATATTAATTAACCATTAAATATCCCCGTCAGTCCGGTTTTCAGCTTTGGAAGCCGGACTTTGTTTTTTCAGATCTTAAGCATAACACAAAACAAATAACTACATTTCAAAGAATTTTATATATGTTTGTATCTAACAAGTAGATTAATGAGAAGGGGATTTAGGAATTAATGAATTTCAAGGAATTTTATGTACACTGGTATTCACGTATGATTAGTTTCGCACGTGAATATGTCCTATCAGCAGATGATGCTGAAGATATCGTGCAAGACGTATTTATGGAATTATTTGACAAATATGATTCTCTTGCCGACCGGGTAAATATTGTGGTCTACATATTCACTACTATCAAGAATCGGTGTATTGACCATCTTAGACGTAAGATAAGAGAACAGGAATCCACTCAGCAGATACAACAGGAATATCTTCTAACTCTTCGCATGAAATTTGATTCGTTGGAAATCCTGAATAATGAAATCTTTCAGGAAATAGATATTGAAACAATTATTGAGAAAGCGCTTAATACTCTTCCCGAACGTTGTCGCGATATCTTTATCAAGCACAAAATAGAAGGTATGAAACTAAAAGATATTGCCCATCAACTAGACATTTCACCTAAAACAGCAGAAAACCAAATAACCATAGCCTATAAAAAACTACGGGAAGAACTGGGTAAATATTTAGCGTTATTGCTCTTAATATCCTGAATAGGGAAATATACCAATATCAATTCCTATATCCATAATATTTAATACATACAAATACCATCTGTAAATAAAAAAAGTCAAAAGATTGCAACAGCATCTTCAATAGGTATAGAGTAACGGGGGTGAACTCACGTTAATTTGACTGCACAAATACTTACTTAAAACAATATAAATTCTGTTCACGACAATTGTCAAGAAGCTTCACGATAATTATCAAGAAGTTTCACGACAATTATCGTGAAGCTTCTTGACAATTGTCGTGAACAACTAAAAAAACACTACTTTCTTTAGGGGGTTTTACAATTCTGTTCGTTTACTATATAAACAACCTAAAAATGGACGAAAGAATCACAAAATATTTCCAGGGAGAATTGTCTGAACAAGAACGCATTTCTTTACTTCTGGAAAGAGAAAATAATGAAGACCTGAAAAAAGAGTTTGCTGCCTATCAAAATATAGAAGCTATTACTCTCCTGTCTCCTTCTGCCATAAGTGAATCCAAAGGTCAAAAAGGTTATGCTCTGTTTGAAAGAAAGCTACATACGAAAAAAGTTCACTTCTATATAAAAAGAGCTATCGGATATGCTGCTGCAATAATTATACTGATTGGGGGAACCTGGATGATTACTAAAAACTCTATTCAGGAACCTTTGCCGCAAATAACTGCTGTTCAACAGGAGCTTTATGTTCCGGCAGGCCAAAGAGCACGAATTACATTACCCGACGGAACAACAGCCTGGGTGAATGGGGGCTCTACCCTACTCTATCCTTCTTTTTTTAGCGATGAGCGTAAAATATTCCTTACAGGAGAAGCCTTCTTTGACGTAGCAAAAGATAGAGAGAAACCCTTCATCGTTTCTACTCAATCAATCGATATCATGGCATTAGGTACACAATTCGACGTATACAGCTATTCTAAAGGCGATTATACAAGTACCACTCTAATCGAAGGGTCTGTAAAAGTATACCCTACAGGAAAAGAATCGGAAGCAACAATTTTAAAGCCAAATCAACGCCTCTTGTTTGAAAATGGATTATTTAAACTCGAAGAATCCATTGATATGGATGATCTTCTCTGGAGAGAAGGAATCTATAGCTTTAAAAAAGAAAACATGGAAAATATCATTAATAAACTGCAACTTTATTATGATGTGGATATTATCATCAAAGATCCGCGCATTTTGAAGTATGAATATACCGGAAAATTTCGCCAACGAGATGGTGTAATGGAGATCCTCCGTATCATACAGAAAATACATAAATTTAAAATAGATAAAAACGAAGAATTAAACCGGATAACACTCAGTTAATAATATTATAAATGTTACACTTTAAACAAATGCCTATGAAATGAACACAACAAAGCCTATCTAAAAAAATCGGTAGATGCTGTCACATCCACCGATCGTTTGTCAAGCAAACACCCTATTGATTAAAATAATTTAGTACTTACTTAACATCACAAAGATATGAAAAGAGATTCTTTGTTAACACATTTATTGTGTCGAAAAAAACATAAAAATATACTCCGCATTATGAAAATCACATTTATTCTCTCATTCGTGTGTGTTTTTCAGCTTTTAGCCTTAAATAGCAACGCACAAAATGCAGTAATACACCTACCTTCTACACAACTAACCATCGGTCAGTTCTTTGGACAAATAGAGAAACAAACCGATTATTTAGTAGTATTCAGTAACAGCGAGGTAGATATTGATGAAGTCATCCACTTGGATAAAAAATCAAATAAAGTAGCAGATTATTTGCAGGAAGCTTTTGAAAATAAAGCTTTGAATTACGAATTTGAAAACAACTATATTATCCTATCTAAAAAAGGAATTATAGGAGAAATTCAACAAACAGCAAGAAAGATTACCGGTACTGTCACCGATGAAAGAGGTGAGACCATTATTGGAGCCAATATCATTGAGAAAGGTACTACAAATGGCGTGGTTACAAATATTGATGGTGAGTTCAGTATATCAATAAAGGATAATGCCACCTTGCAAATATCCTATATCGGATATATTACTCAGGAGATTGTCATTAGAAATCAAACATCAGTATCTGTTATTCTAAGAGAAGATTCACAGGCATTGGATGAAGTGGTTATTGTAGGATATGGTGTACAGAAAAAAGTAAACCTGACTGGTTCTGTTTCTTCTGTAAACTTTGCCGATCAGGCAGAAACACGTCCTGTAACAAATGTATCTTCTGCACTTGCAGGATTAAGTTCCGGCGTATCCGTGCTACAAGGCTCAGGCCAACCGGGTGAAGATAAAGCCACTATCCGTGTACGAGGTATGGGTACTTTAAATAATAGTGACCCGCTAATCATCATCGATGGTATGGAAGGAGATATGAATATACTTAATCCGACAGATATCGAATCTATTTCAATTCTAAAGGATGCCGCTTCCGCTTCAATCTACGGTTCAAGAGCAGCAAATGGTGTAGTGTTGATTACCACAAAAAAAGGAAATAAAGACAGAATCAATGTACATTACAGTGGAAATATTTCCATTTCAAAACCCAGCAATCTGGTTGATTTAGTATCCAACTATCCACAATATATGCGATTGATGAATGAAAGCAATCGCAATATAGGCTCCGCGGATATTTTCTCTCAAAAAACTATTGATGCGTGGGAAGAAGCTAATAAAAACCCAAATGCTTTAAACGAGATAGGTATTCCAAACCGGATAGCCTTCCCTAATACTAACTGGCAGAAAGAAATGTATCAGGATAATGTTGCCCATAACCATTCACTGTCTGTAGATGGTGGAACTGATAAAACTTCTTTCCTCTTCTCTATAGGTTATATGGATAATCCTGGATTAGTGGAAAACACAGGCGTACAACGATATACATTCAGGGCTAATCTCAATGTGAAAGTAACAGACTGGTTAAATGTAGGTACAAACACCTATGCAACGCTTCAAAGCAAAGAACTGGGGGATTATAAACAGATGAATAGCAGTATGAGCGCAACAAGCCCGGGCGTTACAGGTAAATATAAAGGACAATACGGTTTCTCTGAATCTCCGGAAGAATCTTCACAAACAGACAATATGTATGTTTTCCTAAACAGGTATGGAGGTAAAGAGGAGTCCGCTCGTTTTAACACTACTGTTTTCTCCAAAATCACATTTATGGAAGGTTTGACCTGGGACTTTAATTTTAACTACAACCGCCGGTTCGACGAATACAACCGTCATTCAAATGCTAATTCACGGATAAGATTCAGTACCGGAGAAGTAATGGCACCAGCAACCGATCCTTCTTTAATGACTACTAATCTTAAAAATACAGGTGAATATAGTTATACGCTCGAAAACCTTTTAAGATATTCTAAAATATTCGCTCAGGACCACGATTTAAACGTTCTTGTGGGATATAATGAATATTACTATAAAAAACATGATCATGAATCGACCAAAAGAGGACTAATCGACCCAAGTATATTTACACCCGGTTCAGCTACCGAAATGTTAGAAATAAAGGGAGGAGCAAAAGACAGAGCCTTACGTTCCGTTTTCGGACGGGTAAACTATGCCTACAAATCCCGCTATCTTCTGGAAGCCAATATACGTTATGACGGTTCTTCGCGTTTTTCCTCAGATAGCCGTTGGGGAGTATTTCCATCTTTTGCCGGCGCTTGGCGGCTTTCTGAAGAAGGCTTCATGGAAAACACGCGGGATATACTGGACAATCTCAAAATCCGAGCTAGTTGGGGACAATTAGGAAACAACGATACCGGTGATGACAACTTAGGTGAATATGATTATCAGGCAGTATACGAAACCGTTAAATATCCGATGAATGGTGTACTCTATACAGGATTACGTCCTAAAAAGATGGCTAACTACCTTATGAAATGGGAAACCACGACTGTTGCAAACCTGGGTATCGATGCCAATTTATTTAATAACCGCTTATCTGCAGAGATTGATGTATACCATAAACTGACCGATGCAATTTTAACGACGCCTCCTATCTATATGACAGTAGGAGACAAAACTGCTCCAACCCGGAATACGGCGGAAGTAACCAATAAAGGTATTGAGTTTACTCTAGGATGGAAAGATAAAATCGATCAGGTGAATTTTAGTGTATCCGGTAATTTTGCTTATAACTATAATGAAGTATCTAAATACAAAGGAAAATTACAGGAAGGTTGGGTTACAGATGACAAAGGCAATAAAGTATATAAATCCAATCTGGGAGATGTTTCCGATTCCAAAGATCAGCGAAGAGTCCTGGAAGGCCATAAGATCAATGAATATTATTTACTGAATCCATATAAAGGTGATCAGTCATATTTTAATGCAGACGGTTCGGTGAATGTTAACGGTGGCCCCAAAAATGGAATGATCCGAACAGAAGATGACATGAAATGGTTGGTAGCCATGAAAGATGCCGGATATACTTTATGCCTGATCAAGGTATCAGTAAAAGCCAGATATGGTATGGTGATTTAATATATGCAGATATAAACGGGGACGGTATCTATGGAAGTTCGTATGACTATAAATTCACAGGTACCTCAACAATGCCTAAGTACAATTTCGGATTACAAATGAGCGCCTCCTGGCGTGACTTCGATTTTTCCATGTTATGGGCAGGAAGTGCCGGTTTTGATCTCTATTGGGCACAAAACGGATTTAATTTATCGACCACAGGTTATGGAAGTTCGATTGGTAAACGGGTGGCTAATAATCATTATTTCTACAATGAAAGCGGCGCAAGCGGAGCTTCTAATAATCTAAATGGACTTTATCCGCGATTAAAACCGACCGGTAATGATAGTCAGAATAAGGCTTCAAGCACATTCTATTTATACAAAGGAGATTTTATCAAACTAAAGAACCTCTCTTTCGGCTATACCTTACCACAAGAAATTTCCCGGAAAATATTTACACAGCGCATTCGTGTTTATTTCTCTGCAGAAAACTTGTTGACTATTACTTCTTATCCCGGACAAGATCCCGAAATTGGAAGCAATATAGGATATCCTTCTTTGAGACAATTATCTTTTGGTGCAAATATTACATTCTAAAACAAACAGAAAATGAAACATATATTTTATATACTGGCTGGATTGATTCTAACCCTTGGAATGGTTGGTTGTCAAGGTGGTTTATTGGATACGAACCCGTATGATTCAATCGGTTCGGAACAAATGTGGACAAATGAAAACTTAACAGACATGGGAGTTATGGCTATCTATGAAACATTACGTTATTCGAAGGTAGGAAAAGAGCTCTATTTCTTTGATGAATTTGGTTTTACAGGACAGGGACGGGATGCAACTACACTTTGTTCCGGTTCCATCACTTCCAGTAATGGCCTTTTTTCAGATACGTGGAAACAATTATATGAAGGTATTAACAGAGCAAATGATGCTATTGTAAACATCCCTGAAAAATCACCGGTCGGGGATGAAAAGAAAAGACGTCTTATTGCTGAATCCAAATTTCTACGAGCTTACTTCTATTACAGGCTCAACGAAGTCTATAAAGGAGTACCGGTCTATCTGGAACCTACTGCGGTTGAAGACTATAACAAAGGTCGTGAAACGGAAGCAAAAGTATGGGAAGTAGTTATCAATGATCTAACAGATTGTATTAACGAAACAGCTTTTGAAGGCAGATATCCGAAAGGGCACGCAAACTACGGTAGAGCCACAAAAGCTGCAGCCTACGCCTTGCGGGGAAAAGCATATATGTGGACAAAAGAATATGCAAAAGCAGAAGCTGACTTTCGTAAAGTAGGAGAATTTGGACATAAGCTTTTTGATGGTCCCTATAATATGCTGTTCAAAGAAGAAAATGAGCAATGCGAAGAAATGATCTTCACTGTGCAGAACATCGGAATGTCCGGATATGGTTCAACTACACAATTCCGTCTTGGCACGCGTGTTTCTTTCGGATCATGCTGGAATACATACCTACCGAGTCCAAGTTTAGTGGAGTCTTATGAAAATGCTGATGGATCAGCATTTGATTGGGAAGATTATATACCAGGTTACAATCAAATGTCGGCTCGTGAAAGAGAAGTATTTTTTCTTCGTGACGGGCTAACAGAAGAAGAAATACAATCTTTTAAAGAAAAGGGTGCCGATATGTCGAAATACCTTTCCAATGGAAATGAAGAACGTATCAAAAAAGCATACGACAATAGGGATCCTCGTCTGAAACAAACAATTATCACTCCCTACTCCACTTATTTTGGAGCTATTGAAACAGATGAATATACCTATACCTTACGTTGGCCGTATAGAGGATTCGATACAAGTGAACCATTTGATATACGTACTCATACAACAGTGTATTTTTATTATCTCTATCGTAAATTGTATATGAAGGTGCTACTGAAACTCCCGGACGTGAAATGTGCCCGACCGATCATCCATTGATCCGTTATGCCGATGTTCTCTTATTACTTGCCGAAGCATTGAACGAGCAAGGTAAAACAGAAGAAGCTATTACATATATCAATATGGTACGTCAACGTGCCGGTGCAGCACTGTTGAACAGTAATCAACACACGCAAGTTACCGGACAGGACAACCTGCGGAAAAGAATTCAAAATGAACGCCGTTGGGAGTTTGTTATTGAAGGTATAAACTTCTTTGATGAACTGCGTTGGGAAACCTGGAAAGAATCCAAATTCAATAATGGAGTGAACGCAGGTACAAAAACTGCAAATGGTGAAATTGTACACGTGAATAATTGGCCCGGCGATTACATATATAAATGGCCTCTTCCTGCAGCCGAATGTGAAAGAAACAGTAATTTGACACAAAACGACGGCTGGATTAACTAAAAAATATAAAATATAAACCTCAAAGAAGCATATAAATGATTTGTCTTTTACCTTTGGTGAAAATTTGAACATTTATATGCTTCAAATATTCTTATATGATGAAAAAAACTCTTTTTCTATTATTTATTGTAATAGTTCCTTTATACCTGCAAGCACAGGATAATATCAAATTTATGCTGTTTGCTGATATTCATTACAACTCGATGCATGATGGTAAGGAACGTCTACAAACTATTTTGGATGAATCACAAAAAAACAATGTGGATTTCATCTTAAAATTGGGGGATTTTGTTCCACCAAACTCTGCTGCCGCTCATTTGGTTAAATACATGATTAATGAAAGTCCAGTGCAAATATATCATACTATCGGTAACCATGATGTGGATAAAAACGACAAGCAAACCTATGTTGATTTCTGGAATATGCCATCTTCCTATTATTATTTCGATAAAGGAAAATACCGTTTTATTGTTTTGGACTCCAATTCTTTTCGCGATAAAGACGGTATCACCAAACCATACGATAAAGGTAATTACGGACGTGTAGAAGAGGAAGAAAGAAATATTTTTTGCATAGAACAACTCTTATGGCTTGAAAAAGTATTGCAAGACACGACACATATACATGTATTATTCTCTCATGCACCCATCAATGACGGATATGATAAAATCATTCAGAATCATTATATTCATGATATCCTGGTAAAGGCTAAAAAGAATGGTACACGTATTGCTGCTGTTTTCGGAGGACACATGCACAGTGATACACATCATATTATTGACTCTATTAACTATATTCAGATGAACAGCGTGAGCTATATTTGGGGAGGAACAAAATTCCTTAATATGGAAAGATACACAGAAGAGATCAATAAAAAGTTTACTTCTTTGAGGTATGTGGTACCATTCGAGGATCCGCTGTATGCTATCGTAGAAATTGACTCTACAGGAAAGTTGATAATGAAGGGTACAAAAAGCCGGTATGTTAAACCGGAACCCGATTCCAAATTACTCAGGGAGAAGCCTTATGCTTGTTCATCGGTAATTGAAGACCGCCTACTATTTTTCTAACTTATTAAATATGCAATTATGAAACTTACTCATGTTCTTTTATCGGTATTAAGTATTATTCTTTTAACAGCATCCTGTTCTCCACAAGAAAAAGAGAAAGATAAATCATGGAAAGCCGATCATGTGGTATTTATTGGCTTCGACGGCTGGGGCTCCTACAGTGTTAACAAAGCAGAAATGCCCAATGTTAAGAAATTGATGAAAGATGGCGCATATACATTAAAGAAAAGAAGTGTTCTGCCTTCTTCCAGTGCTGTAAACTGGGCATCCATTTTTATGGGAGCCGGGCCTGAATTACACGGATTTACGACTTGTTGCTGTTCTGCTCCCGAACTGACACCACGTGAAGTGACTCATTATGGTATATTTCCTTCTATCTGGGGGCTGTTCCGTGATGCCAATCCCGATAAAGAAATGGGATATATCTACGAATGGGATGGGATGAAGTATATTGCCGAAATGCAAGCCATGAATAAAGAAGAAAATCCGGCTGACGGAGCTGCTGTTACTATGGCTTCCGTACAATATATTAAACAGGCAAAGCCTGATTTTGTAGGTATTATTTTTGCCGAACCAGATTATGTAGGACATGGTGCCGGACATGATACACCCGAATATTACGAAAAATTGAAAGTACTAGATGGCTATGTTGGAGAAATCATTCAAGCAGTAACCGATGCCGGGATGCTGGATAATACCATCTTTATTGTAACATCCGACCATGGGGGTATCGATAAGGGACATGGCGGCAAAACAATGGAAGAGATGGAAACTCCTTTTATTATTTCAGGTAAAGGCATTAAGCAAGGTTATGAAATTACAGAAAGTATGATGCAGTATGACGTAGCGTCAACAATGGCAGATATTTTCCGGTTGGAACAACCACAAGTATGGATTGGCCGTCCGGTTAAATCGGTATTTAAATAAACAATAAATATATGAGAAAGCTTTTTATCCCATTTATCATCCTCTTTGTTGGATTTGTTTCTTTCAGCGCCAGTGCCCAAACACAAAGCGAAGTAAATAATGACCGTAAGTACTGGTCTGATTTACTCTATCAGATCTCCAGTCCCATATTGAGCAATATGAGTAAAGGAGAACTTCGTAAAAATATGGTACTGGAACTAAGCCCATCCTGGATTGAAGGACGAAATCCCGATGTAACTTATATGGAAGCATTTGCCCGGCTAATGGCGGGACTGGCTCCCTGGTTGAGCCTACCGGATGATAATACACCGGAAGGGAAACAACGTAAACAGGTACGTGAATGGGCACTAAAAAGCTATGCCAATGCAGTCGATCCCAAAAGCCCTGACTTTCTTTTATGGGAAGGAGAAGGACAGATATTATGTGATGCGTCCTTTATAGCCCAGAGTTTTATCCGGGCTCCTAAAGCTTTATGGGAGCCATTAGATGAAGTTACGAAACAAAGATATATTACTACTTTCCAGGGATTGAAATGGGTACGTCCGGCTTATAATAACTGGCTGTTATTCCGTGCGACTATTGAGGCTTTTTTGCTTTCAATTGATGAATCTTATGATGCATTTGCACTGACAGTAAGTGTAAATAAAATGGAAGAATGGTACCTGTCAGACGGATGGTATTCGGATGGACCGGAATATTCCATGGACTATTACAACGGTTTCGTTATCCATCCCATGTTTGTGGAAGTTATGGAAATACTGGAAGCAAAAAAAATGCGCTTCCCTGTTACGTTTGATTTGGCGTTGCGACGTATGCAACGCTACAATGTTTTACTCGAAAGACTTATTTCGCCTGAAGGAACGTTCCCACCGTTTGGACGTTCTATCACTTATCGTGTCGGTGCATTTCAAACCCTGGGTCTTGCCGCGTGGAAGTATGAATTACCAAAGGCATTATCTTATGGACAGGTTCGGAATGCACTGACCGCAGTGATGAAAAACATGTTCTCACAAGAAGGTAATTTTGGTAAAGAAGGTTTTCTCCAGCTAGGTTTTGCAGGCCATCAACCGGGTTTGGCCGACTATTACACCAATAACGGCAGCCTTTATCTCACCTCCGTTGGCTTTTTACCATTAGGGTTACCAGCCGATCATCCCTTTTGGACAGCACCGGCAGAAGAATGGACCTCGCAAAAAGCCTGGAGCGGAAAATCCTTTCCACGCGATTACCATGAATCAGTGAAAAAATAGGATCAGGTAGGGGCGGCTCTATGTGGCCGCCCAATATTCGTAGATGCTATTAAGGG
>DAMANX010000056.1:0-12364 GCA_032073245.1 Tannerellaceae bacterium | reverse complement strand
GGGGTCAATTTCGACTTGGCGCACGGGGTCAACGCGCACTGGATTTTCCATTTAATACATTTGATGCGTGGGCAGCTATTTTCGCCAAGAAGTCAATAGACTATGAGTTTTCGGTTACGAACGAGGTAGTGCAAAAAGAACGCTTCCGGTATTTTATCAAAGTACCCGAACTGGCGGCTTTCTATGCCGAAATTACCGACTATCGTTCCGCTGAAGATATAGGAATCGACCGACCCGTTAAAAACGAAATTCTGCATAATATTCCGCCCACGCCTGACCAACAGGAATTTATTCAGAAGTTGGTAGAGTTTGCTAAAACAGGCAAAGGAGAAGTATTAGGGCGTGAGCCGTTGTCCGAAAAGGAAGAAAAGGCAAAAATGTTGATTGCTACCGACTACGCCCGTAAAATGTCGCTCGATATGCGGCTCATTGACCCCGTGAAGTACGGCGATCATGTAGATAACAAGGCTTCACACGTTGCCAAAATGGTATCGGATTATTATACCAAATTCAAAGACCATAAAGCAACCCAGTTCATTTTCAGTGATCTTGGCACGTACAAGCCCGGACAATGGAATCCATGCTCCGAGATAAAGTGTAAACTGGTGGATGACTACGGAATCCATGCTCCGAGATAAAGTGTAAACTGGTGGATGACTACGGAATCCCCGCCCACGAAATACGCTTTATTCAGGAAGCCAAAACGGACAAGGCTCGTAAAACCATGATTAAGGATATGAATGAGGGTAAAATCCGTGTACTGTTCGGCTCTACCGAAATGTTGGGAACTGGCGTAAACGCTCAAAAGCGGTGCGTTGCTATCCATCATTTAGATGCGCCTTGGCGACCGTCGGATTTGGAGCAACGAGACGGTCGGGGTATTCGTAAAGGCAATGACATTGCAAAGTTGTATGCTGATAATAAGGTAGATGTGATTATCTATGCAGTTGAGAAGTCGTTAGATGCGTACAAGTTCGGCTTACTTCACAATAAGCAGCTTTTCATTCGCCAGTTGAAGAACAACTCACTGGGTAGCCGTACCATTGACGAGGGCAGTATGGACGAAAAAGGCGGAATGAACTTTTCCGAATACGTTGCTATTCTGTCCGGTAACACAGAACTATTGGAGAAAGCACGGTTGGAAAAGAAAATTGCTTCGTTGGAATCCGAACGGCAGGCATTCATGCGTGGCAAATCTTCCTCACGCTACAAATTGGAGGATATTGTGTCGAGCGTGGAAAAGAATAACGGGTTTATCAATCGCATATCTAAGGATATAGAAGCGTTCAATTCCCGTGTTCAATATCAACCTGACGGAGTTACCCGCCTGAACCCCGTTCAGTTGGACGGATTGCAGGGTAGCAACCCGAAAGAAGTCGGCACAAAACTGAATGAGATTGCCGACAATGCCCGAACACATGGAGCGCTTGAGAAAATCGGAACGCTCTATGGTTTTGATTTAATGGTAAAATCCGAAACCACAGTCAAAGACGGCTTCGATTTGATACAAAACCGTTTCTTTGTCAAAGGCGAAGGCGATATTCTCTACAACTACAATCACGGAACAATGGCTACCGATCCGAAGACTGCTGCGCAAAACTTCTTGAATGCACTCGATACCATGCCGAAATTGTTGGAGAAGTATCAATCGGATAACGAGAAACTGCAAAAAGATATTCCAGTTCTCAAAGAAGTTGTCGAAGCCACATGGCGAAAAGAGCCTGAACTGAAAACCTTGAAAGATGATTTGATTAAGTTAGACCGTGAAATCCAACTCTCGCTTAAACCAATCGAGGAAAGCGAGGGACAGGAGAGCGTGCAGGACAATAACGTTTCGGTTAGCAATCAAAGCCAATCGCAAGGAAAATCCGAAACTTTTGTCCAGGACGCACCATTTCCGAACACTATTCAGGGAGTGAAAGAAATCATGGGCGACAGGCTTGTTATAGCTTCGGTGGGCGATAGTCCGCCGAAAGTGGAAAGAAAAGATACATCTAAGGGGATTAAGTTGTAAAAAACTCCTATTCAGAAATCAGTATCTTCCCATTTTAATATGAACAAGGAACAATAGCACTATATACAGTTCCTTGTTCTTTTCTATCTATTGGAGAATTATTACCACTCATTGGAGAATTACTATCAGCAACATTATCATCTCTACCTCCACCAAGAGGAGTTATTGGAGAATTACCCTTAGTTATTGGAGAATTGAATACACAATGATTTCCCTATTTAACAGGGGTTTCGGCAACATCTTCATTATCTATTGGAGAGTTATTACCTCTCATTGGAGAATTACCATCAGTAACATGATTATCTCTACCACCACCAAGAGGAGCTATTGGAGAATTATCTTTATCTATTGGAGAATTAACCCTCTACATTTTTACTTCTTAATACATCAAACACACTCTTAAAGAGGTCATCTCCACGTAATGACTGATACGGTTTGGCAAGAGAATAAGTAGTTTGATTACCTGAACCGGATTTCGTTAGAATATCATCATCAACTAACTTGCCAGTCAGATATTTTAATTGATTTCTATTCAAGTATTCTTCCATGTGCTTTTCTATTGCTCCGATTTTCAGGGCATTCCCCTGTATAACAAGAAGTAACTGCTCTACTTCTTTGACAATGTAATTTCCTATTTTTGAGTTTTCATCAATTAAAGCATTATATTCTTCGGAAAGCGTGAAGCGGTTGGTATGTCCGGACACACGTTGAATCAATCCTATTTCTTCAAGTTGATTTGTAATTTCGGGGTTTAATTGTTGGAATAGTCCATCACGAATTTTACTTAATGCAAGTATTTGTTCTACTCCCAACTTCGGCTCTTTATCGCTTATTTGGTATTTATTTATGAATATATGGAATGCTTTATCTACTATTTCGGATTTTAATGTCAAAGATACCTGATAAGAATCTGACTTACTGTAATCAGGATAGTTTTTCCCCTCTGAAAGAGTGATTGAAAATATCTTATCAACTCCTTGTCCGCTTCTTTCAACTAAGCCTGTTTTTTCTAATATTTCGGTTATCAGACGATTGCGAGGGGTACTGCTGACAGTTATCAGGTTGTCAATAGTAACTCCTTTGGGAAACCCCCCCGGATTGTTTATCTCTATTTTTGTGGGATATTGTTTTACAACTACTTCGCTTGTAATCGTATATAAACGATGAGCAACAGCGTTCAGTATTGCTTCACGAATAACCGCTTCGTTAAAATCAAATAAATCAAAAATATATGCTCCCGACTGTACTGGGTGCTTTCTGTTGAGTGCAGGTTGATTTATTAATTGCCAAATTTTATCTATGCCAAGAAATAGCGGTTCTTCAATGCTTTCCCTTGCATCGTGGTGTATTTGGCTTCCGGTATTGCGATATTCCCAGATTATTTTGCTTTGAGGTAGTTTTTGTTGGATAATCTCTCTCTTCCCTAACAGGGTAAGTGCAGCAAAATTTAATTTATTTCCTGCCAACAGCTTTAAATCTGTTAGCAATTGTTCTTTTGAAAGAGAAAGAAAATGAGGATTGTTTTGTTTTTGAGAATAACTTTCTCTCATTTTTTGTATCGCAGTGTCATCCAAATCGGCAATGGTTAATCCCTCACATATTTTTGCAGAGAAATCAGGTTCTTGCTCCGATAAAATAGCAAACATTTCTTCATCGCTCATATTTCTCAGGCTTTCGCCTGTTCGCATCAGAGGAACTCCTTCAAACTTCAACAGTTTTCCAACGGGACGGGTAGGTACATGAATTATCAGGACACGTTTCTTGTCTTCCCATAATTCTTCTGTCCTCACACGAATACCTAATCTTTCGTATGTTTCATCTGTCAAATCTCCGACCTTACCTTCTGCAAAATCACTTCCTACAACTTCATGAGGAACTTTGTCTTTCATTCCCATGACTAATTTTCCGCCACCCTCATTAGCAAGAGCAACAACATAGCCAAGATAGCATTTCCTCCTTTCAGTTTGGTCGGTATTTTTACCTCCCGCAAATGAAAAGTTATTCTTTGCTTCCTTAAATTCTATCCTGTCCTCACTCTCTTTGAGTTGTTGTAATTCTTTAATAGTCATGTATATTTCAAAACAATTATATGATTATTTATGTAACTGCAAAAATACTCCTTATTTTCTACTTCTTCAAATCTCACGTATAATATTTATTTTCGGGCAAATACAATTTAAGAATAAAGCCCGCGCCTGTCATCACGACGGTACGGGCTTGAGAATCAAAAAATATGACTATGAAGAATATAAATATTAATCATCCCGAACACCTGTACGGATACCCTTATTGTCTTTTCCTGTTACGGTATATGCCTGTTCCTCGTTGTCAATGACGCCACATTCCCCCAATAGGAAGCCGCTTTCGACTAATTCTTTATCCATCTGTGCTTTCAGTTTATAAACTTCACCTCTTTTGTAATGGTAAATGTTTTTTATCCGACAATAAAAAAGAATTTTTTCACTCCGGTAAGCGCATAATATCGCATTGGAAATATTCAGATATTTACATACTTCTTTCCCCGACATCCAGTAATCTGTTTCGGAAAAATCTTCCGTCACGACTTCTTCTTTTGACAGCCATCGGCTTGTCATTTTTTTGAATAATGATTCCTCAATTAAAATGTAACCCATAGTAATAATGTATTATTTGTCAGTATCAATACCTTTATCTTTATCCTCATTCTCATCATCGCCTTCGCCTTCACTGTCTTTTTTGTTGAAGTTGTTGATGATGAACTCCCGGATATCACTACCTTTATAGTAAGTCTTGTTGTACAATCGTTGAAAGGGTAATTGCCCCGTGTTGCGGTAACGCTGGATAGTTCTTTTGCTGACGTGTAGCAGTTGGCACAAGTCCTGATTGTCCAACAATATTTCGCCATCCAACATGGTCTGGTGAGGTTTATCCATCTTGTCCAATTTCCGGTCTTGCTGATCGAAGCGGGTCATAATACGCCGCATCCATTCTTCAAATTCTTCTTTATTTATAAACATAGTTTTTACTTTATGATATTTTCTTATTTAATTCTATTTTCAAGCAGGTAGTTTTTGCGGAACTCATCCAGTGTCCGGGGATTGCAAGAGATTAACCGTTCGTTCAACCCCCTCTCAATCTCCGACAGTTTGTACAGGCACCTGCCACGCATAACGCTATAGCTTATAAGTTTATCTCTACGAAGCCTTTGAAGTGTCTTGGTGCTGATACGCAGAAGGTTTGCAACTTCTTGGCTATCCAACCAGATTTCACGGTCGGGATTTTCCCTGCCGCATTCTTTCTGTACGACATACTCGGCAATTTTTTCTATTTTGGCAATCAGTTCCCGGTATGCTTTGCTGTCAATCGTTATTACTTCCATATCTTTAATATTTATTTCGAGGCAAAGTTCCAAACTAAAGGAATGCACGTCTTAATACTATTATAATAGTAGGTATATATTTATTTCGCAATACACTGGATAACAACAAAATAAAAAATGATATTTTTCGAGTTTTATTTTATGCAGACGTCTGGAACCTCGGCTACAGGAATATAGTAACAGCACAATCAATATGATGGGAGTTTAACACAGAACCGGCATTTGATTTTATTATTATGCTGTAATATTTTAAAAGTTGCTCTTTTGGAAATCAGGCAAATCCAACAGAAAAATAAGATAGAGTATCAATGATTTGTGTATTTGAAATATTGTTCGTAGATTTGAACCTGAATGGAAACGTAGACAATCCCGGACAGAAGGGTGTAAATCTAGGGCAAAACATTCGGTACGGTATCGGTACGATATAATTTTTCGAATTAGAAAGTATTTGGTTTACAAAGACATACGGCGTTAGATGAGAATCCGTCAACGCCCACACAAGACAAAGTTTTTATTCAAAATACAAAGTCTGTTAATCAGTAGATTAACAGACTTTTTTTATTCTATTCTTTGTATAATAAAACTTCGGTAAAATATTACCTTCAGATAGTCTCTTTTCTGATCGCATAAATCAATTCATCCATATATTCTCCATTTTTATATAGAGCATTTTTGAGGCGTGCCTCAAAAATAAAACCGGACTTTTCCAATACGCGTTGTGATGCCGGATTAGTGGAAAACGGACGGGCAAATATGCGGGTAATATTGAACGATCTAAATCCATAAGCTACAATTTCTTGTATGGCCCGCGGCATAATTCCTTTGCGCCAAAAAGGTTCTGCCAGCCAATAACCCAGTTCGGCATTCTTCTCATGAATATCAGATTGGGGAAAAAGACCGATTGAGCCTACAGCTTCACCATTTATGTCTATGGTGAAAATTCCCGGATTATTTATTGCCATATATAGAAATTTCTTCCCGTCTTCTTCCCCATAAGGATATGGGAATTGATTGGTAAGAAATTTAGCAATATTGTAGTTATTGGCATATTTTACCAGGCTTTCCAGGTCCGAATCTTTAAATCTTCTCAAAGTAAAATTCATTTCAGGATCACTTAATAACATTTGTGGATTCATGGCTTTGAATGTTTATTGTTGCAAACAAAGATATATTTTTCGATTTTAAACCTTCTCTCTTCTTATAGATTTCACGCAAGAATATCTATTTTTGCAGAAATTCAAGAATATCAAGCTAACAAGATAAAAAATGGATACAGATTTAAGTATTTATACCAACGAGATAAAAAAGATCATTGACGAGTGGGAAGATCGTTTACCTGCCTTACCTGAAGAGATAATTACCCAAAGGAGAAACCATCAGAATCGTACTGTTAAACAATTGCTCGGTCATCTGATAGATTCAGCTTCGAACAATCATCAACGAATGATACGCTTGCAATATAATGACAATCTGATTTTCCCGGATTATACACAGGACAATGACCGATGGATTGCGATCCAGGATTACCAGCATGCTGATTGGATAAATCTTATCGGATTGTGGAAATCTTTCAATCTGCATCTGATTCATCTGATAGAATCTGTAGACAAGTCAAAACTGAATAATTACTGGACTGACTTCGAAGGTAATAAAACAACTCTTGTCGATATGATCAAAGGTTATCCCTGGCACCTTAATCTACATATGAATGACATTAAGGAATTGATCGCATAGGATATTATATCTCTGTGTTTAATTTATATGTTTTAATATGCTGCTTGAGTTTTTTTATCGCCCAGTCATAGTGGCTTGAAGTGCTGGACACACAATAACTTCCCAAACTTGTTGTGCCTGTCCATGGGAAATATTTCTTTGTAAATAACTCCTCGTTCGTAAAAGATTCTATCTGATCCATTGTTTCGGAATGGCTTTGTTCTAAAAGAGTCTTAGCTTTCTCCAGAGGGGTATTCTGATGTATCTTCCAGAATTCAATATTCATCTGCGGATAGGTCTTCCAATTGTAAGGTTCTGGTAAGAAATTAACTGCATTCCCTCCCTTGTTAGCACGAATCCAATTTAATAATAATTGATGCCATTCATACAAATGGATCAATACATCCCGTAGATTTCTGTCTCTATCTTCGAAAGTAAAAGTTGCTTTTTGCTTCTCTTCCTGCATTGAATCGATAAGATTACACAGCTTCTTAAACTGTTCGGTAGCTGTTGCTATTAGTTCCTGTTTGTTGGTCGGTCTTGCCATATTATCTTCTTTTAATGTTACAAATATAATAAAGGAGAAGGAAGAAGAGAAGAAGGAGAAAGAATTTTCTTTTTTTATCTTTGCCAAAATGATTAATAATGATTTTATTAAAATATGAAACATTTCCTCTCCGAATCTGCCATCTGGCAAACCTCTTCCGAATTTGTTACTCCTGAAGGAATAATTTCGAAAGGCGAAGGACAATCGATTATCTCGATTTATGAGAATGAAATAATCAATGAAAGTTGGGCGCAATTAGAAGACATAAGACGAACTAATAATTATAGGATCATTCCGGTTTCTTCAACAGAATACGTCTTCGAATCTCTCAATCCCGAACTAGGAAAACAAACCGGCGTATTTAATGTCGACAGAAATGTTTTATTTTCTAAATTTAAAATAGAAGAAACCTCCCTTAATGGCTTTGAGATCATACGAAGGGAAGAAGATATTTGTTATGTACAAGGGGCTCTCTACAAAAATGACTTGCTTATCAATACATGGTTTGCAACAATGACCAAAAAGTTATCCTGAATCTCAGTCTTATACAGAACGAAATACTATCATCATAGCTCCTGGAGAAAGTTCCAGAGAAAATTCATCTTCCAATGCTTCATTGAGTGTTCCTTGCCACCAAGCAGTCAGGTCTTTATCTTTAAGAGGATAACGCAGTTTGTGGGTCGTAACTAAACTTCCTGCTTTCATGGAGAAGAAAGAGATTTGTTGGCCAGTCTGGCATGGGAAAGTAGTAGTTTGATTAATTGGGGTAAATAATCCATAATCAGAAGCCATTTCAACCCGTTTAAACATTGGCATATAATCTATCAATAAAGAAATATTACCAAGTGTATGGTCTTCTCTGAGGCCTGTTGCTCCTATGATAAGAACTTCTGACTCTCCGGTTTCCCTGGCATAATTGATTGCTTTGGTCAGGTCATTATATTCAAAATCATTATCAGTATGAATACGGTCTGCATATTTAAAATATAATTCTTTAGATATACTATCCATATCGCCCACTATAGCATGCGGCTCTATTCCATGATCAATCAGGGATTGTACAGCTCCATCACATGCAATTACAGTTTCTGCATTATTGAGCATTTCTAACAGACAAGACGCGGAAGGAAATAAACCATCCGCGACTACTATACAACGATAGGGATACATCATCCCGCTTTTATACCTTTCTTTTTCCATGTATACCATCCAGCAATAGCCAATACTGCATAGCAAATATAGAGAAACATTGTGGGATAAAGTTCACGCAGATAATATAAATATACAGAAACAATATTAACCACTACCCAAAACATCCAATGTTCGATAATATATTTTGCTAGCATCCAGGTAGCAACAATTCCTACTGCAGTAGTAAATGCGTCACCCAAAGGAATCGGAGAATCAGTATAATGAGATAAAATAAACCATAAACCTCCCCAAATCACTAAAATGGCAGTCATTATTCCTATAAATAATCTAGGAGTCATACGTCGGTAAACGATTGTCTCATCTTTCTTTTTATCTTCTGTAGGCGATTGTTGGAGCTCTTTCCCTTTTCGGCTCCATTGAATAAATCCATAAATACTGATCAGCACATAATAGACATTCAATCCCATATCAGCATATACTTTGGCAAAAAAGAAAACAAACACATACGTCAGTGAAGTGACAAAACCAACCACCCACATGGAATTGTGTTGCTTAATCTCTAACCAGAGATAGAGTAAACCTGTAATTACACCAAAGTATTCTAACCACATAATTATTAACGATTAGTGATTAACGGTTAACGATTAACTAAGAATAAAATTTCTCACAATAGTTAATCATTAACTGTTAATCGTTAAAATTTAAATGCAACCCTTGCCATCGCATTTGTCCCGGCTTGCGTAAAATAACCATCTTCGGTATAGCGCTCCCCTCCTACCATGGCAGAGTATACCCAACCATTTGTTTCATACTTTTCATTGAAAAGATTATTTACAGTTACATCCAATACTATTTCTTTCATAAATGAAGGCTTAAATGCATAACCTATACGTAAACTGTTTATAAAATAAGGATTTACCGAACGCTCCTTTGCCGAGGTATTATCTAAATATTGTCTTCCTACATGTTGTGAAATAAAACTTGCCGAGAAATCCTTCCAATAAAAATCAAAAATACTGTTTGCGATCGTTTCAGGAGAAAAAGCAATATTTGTAGTTCCCAAATCATTATGGATTACTTCTTGTCCGGGTATCGGACTCCAATCAGCATCATAATTCTCAATTATTTCGGTAAAATTATTTATCTTATTCCGGCTCAACGTTAAATTTCCATTCCAGCTCAACCAGTTGGTGATTTTGACACCAGCAGTCAATTCAATGCCCATCCGGTAACTATCTTTAATATTACTTGTCAAAGCTTCTCCGATTTCACTGATTTTACCGGTTAGAATTAACTGGTTATTATAATCCATATAATATAGATTCGCTCCAAGATTAAAACGTGGATGAACGAAATTATATCCTATTTCATAATCATATAATGTTTCATGTGTAGGATGTTCGTCAGGTCCCGCTTCAGTAAAATTATCCCGGTTTGGTTCCCGATTTGCTACTGCAAAAGAAACAAATGCATTATGTCCACTCTTCTGATAGTTTAAGCCAACTTTCGGATTGAAAAAATTCCATTTCTTATCAATATCTACATTATCACCGGCTTTATCATCACTACCATCAATAGTATAATCGATGCCTCGGTATTGTAAATCTACGAAACCGTTAAAGGCCGGACTGATCTTATAATTTGCCTTAATATATATGTTATAATCTAACTTATCCCCTCTGTTCCGGTAATATTCATAATCCGGTTCCGGAAACGAATTAGCCGATTTTATCCACATTACCCGCCCTAAATGATCACAGTCAAAACGATTGATTCCTCCTCCGAATGTTGCATGCAAATTGTTATTAATGTAGTTCAAACCAAATATAGCACCATAGAAATCACTTTCTAACCATTTGCGACGAACCAGGTCCGTTTTTTTAACTTCATTTCCTTCCGGATCAATGTAGTTTGGTAATTTATAGCTACTGTATTTTGCATTTGCTTTATAATCCTCATAATAACCTTCCCCGGGAGTATAGTGAAGAGTCAGGTTCATATTCCAATATTCTCCCATGCGGTGGCTGGCCATCAGATGATAATGTTGTTGCCAATAATTATCGGTTTGGTTATCATAGTATTTAACTACACCATCTTCCTTATACTCTCCACAAGGGTTATAAGTACGACTTACATTCAATAAATACGACGGCACGCCTGTCCATGCCTGATAAGTTTTTTCATTACTCCCGAATGTCTGGAATTTAATAAGTGAATTCTCCGCATAATAGGCAGCTGAAAAGAAATAGGAACCCATTTTTGCCGAGGCCCTATCGATAAATCCATCACTACGAATGTTAGAGTAACGGGCATCAATAACAAAACGATCATTTAATAAACCGGTGCCACCACGAACCATGTGTTTTACCGTACCAAACGAGCCTGCAGAAATCTGATACTCAGCATAAGGTTTTAATTCTGATTTCTGTGTCTGCATAGCTACAGTAGCGCCAAAAGCAGCTGCACCATTGGTAGATGTTCCTGCACCTCGTTGAATTTGTATATTATCTACAGAAGAAGCAAAATCGGGCATATTCACCCAAAAAACCGTATGCGACTCTGCATCGTTTACCGGCACTCCATTCACTGTAATATTGATACGATTGGCATCTGTTCCACGAATACGAAAACCAGAATACCCAATTCCTGTTCCGGCATCTGAAGTCATAATCACAGAAGGAGTTAAAGAAATAAGATAAGGGATTCCTTGCCCATCATTACGCCGGCTAAGTTCTTCTTGAGAAATCTCACTATAAGCTACGGGGGTTTCTTTTGTTACTTTAGTAGCGGTTACCATTACTTCATCAAGGGAAATATCCCGGGCAATCTTCATTGTATCTACAGGTTCGGTTGGCATCCCATAAACAGAAAAAGTCAGCAAAATGCCCGCTAAAACAGATAATTCTCTTTTCATTTTTTGTCTTTTATATTAAACGAAATAATGAATAAGAGGAATTTGTATGAAAAGTTATACCGTGAACACCAACAGGTTTATTCACTCGCTCCCTTCGGCGGCATTATCCGCATCAGGTATTATGGGTATAATCTCAGCCTGTGAATTACTTTTAATAAGCCTATCACAAGCACCCCTATATTCGGACCGCAAAGGAACACAAAATAGTTGAATACGCAAAACGGAGCTAGTCGGAAAGTTTCAGATTACATAAATAACAGTATGTGTAGTGTCTCGCCCTAAAAAGTTGACCAATTATTAACTAACGCGAGTTTGATATAAAGATTTGATTCAAATAGAGGGATATTTGAATCTTCTGGCTCCATCAGGAGACTAAAATATCCACACACGAGTTTTATTTTTTGCCTTCAGCCTTCAGCCGCCTTTAACAGTCTAATTGCCAGTCAGTATGGCTGAAAGCAACATCCTTCAGGATTCATTCAGGATCCATAATTGCCGGCTTATCAAAAAAAGTCGGGAACATATTTTAAAAAGCCGGGAGCATATTTGAAAAAGTCGTTAGCCTTTTGGGATAAGCCGGAAGCTTTTATGTAAAGATCGGCAACAAAAATCTGTCTTGTCCTGAAATAGGTTGACACAAAAAGAGTAATTTATGAAAGAAAAGAC
>DAMANX010000055.1:0-13205 GCA_032073245.1 Tannerellaceae bacterium | reverse complement strand
GCTTATTTGCTAGGGTGAATGCTTATTGGAGACAAGGCAAGCCTTGTCTCTACATGATGGATATAATCAAAAATAAAAACGCTGGCCATTAAATAGTGGCCAGCGTTTTATTTGAAGATCGTAAAGACGGATATGTTATAATTTTACAGTCATTTTCATTGTCCATGTGCGTGGGGCAGAAACATCCATAGGCCTCACAGAATATTCTTTGTTAAGGAGGTTATTGATTGTCCATTGGAAATGCACGTTCTTAGTTACATCAACTCCTAACCTTAAATCCATAGTGAAGTATCCTTTATTATTCTTATTCCAATAGCCTTGCAAGTCTCCAAACAAAAGTGAACGCGCATGATCCATCAAATCAAGTTGGGGTTTATCGCGTTCATCAGCCATTAAATAATCAACAGCTAACGTTTTGCTCTTCCACGCTAAATTTGTTCCGATACTCAATCTATTCCATTGTACATCAAAGGTGCCTTTGACAGAGTGTTTTTGTCTGTATTTTAGATATTTGGATGTGTTAGATTTCGATTTCATCGCAAATATATCCGGATTTGCTTCTTCCTCTTGGTTGCGTTTGTCTGCATTTACATCTTCCGGCTCAATATAAGTGTATCCCATGCTATAAATAAGCTTCATATTGGGAGTAATATCACAGAATCCATTTGTAGATATCTCTCCTCCGTAAATACGGGCACGACTAACATTTTCGAATTTAACACCGATAGAAGGCATTTGTCCATTCATTACCATTGCTATAATATCCGTCAAACTGGTGATAAACGGATATCCCAGATCTTTATCCGCATTAATGATTCCAAAATTGAATTCGATCATATCTTTATAATATGTATAGAAACCGGATAGATCGACAAATCCTTTAAAAGGCCCAATTTGATAACCCTGTTTAATACCGAGTTCTACATTATAACCGCTTTCAGGCTTTAAGTCATAATTTGGATAAGCACCTACACCACCAATATCTTTCACCACAAATTTTTCAGTTAATGATGGATATCTATAACCTTGTCCAAACGATGCTCTTAAGAATGAATATTCGGCCAACTGATAGTTCAGTCCACCCCGGAAAACCGGTTTAAAGGGGAGTTTCACTCCCAATAACTCTGTTTCAGCTTCTCTATCATGGGAATCAACACGATAATATTCGAATCGTACGCCTAATGAAAGATTTAAACGATCAAAAAACTTATGATCATATTGCGTGAAAATACCTATATTATCACTATCATGGTTTCCTGTGACAATGGAATTGGCTGTTACATGTTCATAGGTAGCTCCACTACTTAGAACCGCATCATTATTAAATCTTTTGCTAAATTGATAATCCAGAAAATAAGAATAAGTTTTATCCGGTTGTACCGGATCCTTTTGCGGATTTATAGCATTCAGTATCCATTGAGGAATATCATTACTATTTCCGGGAGGAGGATTGTTGATAACCCAACTAATAAGATCCATATAATCTTCTTGTCCTGCATTAGGAAGATATTTATTCCCCATTCCTTTTATCACGTCCACAAGTCCATTAATGTCACCACTGAGTAGGGGTGGGAGTAGGGGAGGCAGTAATTGCTCCGGATTCTGTGCAACATCAATAATCTCTGTGATTTGATCACCGGTAATACCTATATTTTGTAGTGTTTGTATTATACTGTTCCCATCACCTTTCCGTATGATATTATCGTTTTTATGAAAGAAACGTCCTTTAATTTTATGTGATGTATTATTAGAGGTATTATAATAATTAAGGAAAGGATCTATATAAATCATATTATGTTGACGTCCCATATCAGCGATAGGAGAACTCTCATAAGCACTATTTGCCGAACGCCAAATAAAGAAATCGCCATATTCGTTATTGAGATAATTAACATTCATACCATAATTCAGCTTATCTACTTTTGGATCATGATAGGTTATATTACCTCCTGCTCTTACCCGTTTGTTATATCCTCCTTTGCGATACCCTTCATCAGTAAATAAATTGAGCGAGCCAGTCACATCAAAATTCCCTATACGACGTGTATGTGAGAAATCCACGCCTGTATATAGCGGATTACGTACTCCGGATAATACATTTTTCCGAAACATAGGTTCTACAGGATATTTACCTTCGCTCCAGAAGTCCTTACTCCACCATTGATAATCTTCATTGGCAGGATTCCCATATATACCACCGTATATACTAAATTTAGTTTCTGGTTCAAGTCCAGGACGTTTAGTCTGAATACTGATCAATCCATTCAATGCTGAAGAGCCATACAATACTGAAGATGCACCCTTGATCACTTCTACCTGGTCAATATTCTCCATAGGGATAATGTTCCAGTTTATTTCTCCAACGCCTGGAGTGAGCACAGAAATGCCATCTACCAATATCTGGCTCCGGCTTCCAACTCCATAGGTCCAACCACTTCCGCCACGTATCGATGGTTGTTTATCATTTACATCAACTCCCGGAAGGGTAGAAATCACAGCCCGGAGGTCAGTAGAGTTTTGGCGGTCTATTGCAGCAGGTTTTAGTACATCCATAGAAACGGTAATATCACTCAGTTTCTGCTCAAACCTTCCAACACTTACCACTATCTCATTCATTACTTCAGAAGATAGTTTCATGTAGATGTTCTTTGTTATAGTCTCTTTGCCTGAAATAATTAATGGGTATTCAACTGTTTCATATCCAACATAGCTGAATGTTAAAATAATAGCATCAGCTGGTACATTAATCTCATACTGTCCGTCTATATTACTGACAGTCCCCTGTAATTGTCCTCCGTATTTATAGGATATATTTACTCCAGCTAAAGTTTCATTCAGCTGTGAATCAAATATTTGCCCCTTTACGATTTGCGCTGAAAGATTCGTTCCGTAAATCAAAATTATCCCCAAAAGAAGTATCGCTTTTTTCATCTTCGTAACTTTTATGAGATTGTTTATTATTATCTAATCTTTTGTAGAAGTCTTCACATAGTATTCAGGTTACAACAATTGACAAACATAGTATAAAATAAGATAAACAAATAGTCTTTTTTTATATATTATTATTCTCTTTCACTATTAGAAGCTATTTTAAGGTATTGGAATAAACTTTGTTAATCTTCGAATAGAAGGCGAATAATTGATCCATAAGTCGGCATATTATCGAAGGCATCTTTCATTTCATAGTGGCCGGCATATATACGTGAAGAGGTCAATACACCGCCATGCGCAAACAGACAAACTTTTTGTAATCCACTTTTTCTTATTTCATTTAAGAAAGAACTTACCCGGTTGAATTGATCTTTAAAAGATTCTCCATTAGGGGAAGCCATATTTATCCAGTCATCAAACCACCCACTAGAACGTGGATCCTTTGATAATTCATCCCAAGATTTCATTTCCCAGTCACCAAAGTTTACCTCCATGATCCTGTCTTCTCTTTCTGCATCGGGATATCCGCAATAATTTGCTAATTTAACGCATCGGGAGAGTGGGCTTGTCCATACCTTGTCAAAGTAGATTCCCTCCAGGTTTGCTTTTACGATAGAAGCTTCTTCTTCAAAAGTCGGGCGTAACGGAACATCTGTTTGTCCGTAAGTGATACCCTGTGGTACATCAACTGAAGTATGTCGTATTAGATAGATTTCCATTCTTTTAATGATTAATGGTTAATGAAGGATGAAAAATGAATAATCACTATCCCCAGATAAAAGCTTAACTCACATAATAGGAAAACGGCTCCGCAGCAATCACCCGTATATCCTTGTATTTTCTTTTTCATGAGAGAAGTAAGAAAGTACCACACAATTATAGGAAGGAAAATGGCTCCCGTATAGATTAAATCAGGTAACCATAGAAGTGGTAAAAGTCCGAATAATAAAGAAATAACATATCCCTGCCATGACATACGGTTATAGACTGTTTTATTTTTTGCCTGTTCTTCTGTTCGGGCATAAGGTAAACGGTTTATAATCATGCTTGACACACCCTTCGAAAAAGGGTCTCCGGCTAAAATTGCACAACCAGCCAGTTCGATCGGGATGCTATTTAATAAAGAATACAATAGGGCTAAGTAAAATATAAGTCCGATCACACCGTACGTTCCGATATGAGAATCTTTCATGATGGCTAATATCCGTTCCCGGGAAGATCCGCCACCAAATCCATCCATGAAATCCGCCAATCCGTCTTCATGTAAACAACCTGTAATCAAGAGCCGGGTAAGTAAAGCTAGTAAAAGAGCAACACTGGCAGGTAAAAATAATACACCAGCATATAGAACAATGGTCATACAACCCGCTGTTAACCATCCTGTCAGTGACCAATAATTTACAACACGTTGATAGTATTCCTTCGGCACCTCTGCTAATCGCCAAAATGGCAAACGGGTAAAGAATATTAATGCCGCAAGTACTTGTTGCATATTAAAAATATTTTGTAACAGCCGCCTGGCTGAAACTATGCATTTCATTGATCATTCGAACGGCAGATTCAATGATTGGATAGGCGCAAAGAGCACCGGAACCTTCACCAAGTCTTAGCCCCATATTGAGTAAAGGTTTTGCCTGTAGTTTATTAAGAATAGATTTATGCCCTGCTTCATCGCCACAATGGCCGAAAATGCAATAATGAAGCATATCCGGGTAAAGAAGAGAAGCAGCGAGAACACAATTAGTCATAATAAAACCATCGACGAGAATGATCATCTTAAGCTCAGCCGCCCGCAGCATACCCCCCACAGCCATAACCATTTCATATCCTCCAAAGTAGGCAATGATATCTTTTAGATCTTTACTTCCGGTATAATTAGCCAATGCTTGCTGTAGTACATTGCATTTATGTCTTACCCCCTCACTATCCAGGCCACTTCCAGCACCTACACATTCTGCTAAAGGAATATCTGTAAGGCATGTCATCCACATACTGGAAGCAGCTGTGTTGCCAATACCCATTTCTCCGAAACTAATGACATTACATCCGTCCCGATAGCAATCAGAAACGATATCTGCTCCATATTGAAGGGCCTGTTCCATTTCTTCCCAGGTCATTGCTGCTTCATGAAGAAAATTACGTGTACCTTTCCGTATCTTCCGATCGATTAATTGGGGAATAGGAGGAAAGTCAAAATCTACTCCTCCATCTACAATCATCAATTCAATATTGTGTTGGCGCGCAAGAAAACAAATACCTGCACCACCATTGAGAAAGTTATGTATAACCTGGCGGGTAACCTCTTTAGGCGATTTACTTACTCCTTCATCTGCAATGCCATGATCGGATGCATAAATAACATTCACAGGATGTTGTAAAGAAGGTGATAATGTTTGTTGGATCAATCCTATTTGCATGGCCAGCTCTTCCAGTCTTCCTAATGAACCTTTGGGTTTAGTCAGATCATTAATCTTTTCTTCCAGCAAAGGGATTATTGCTGTATCCGGTTTTTCTATTTGAAAAGTTATCATTGTTCTTATTTTATTTTTACAGGAATTCCGCTGATCATAAGAATAACTTCATCTGCTTTTTTGGCAATATATTGGTTGAGCCATCCTTGCAGATCGGAGAATTTTCGCTGAGTTTCGTCCACAGAAACCCCTCCGAGGCCTATTTCATTAGTAATAAAGATGAAGTGAGCATCCTGATAAGTAAACTTATTGAATTCATCTTTGAGTAATTTGAGGGAAAGATCCACATCTCCTTTATTGTCAAAGAAGAAATTAGTAGCCCAGAGTGTTACACAATCAATCACTATAGTTCGTCTTTCCAGTTGGTGGCAGCTCAAATGTTTCTCTTCTTCGATATTCGTCCATTCGGGTCCGCGATCTTGTTGATGGCGGAGAATACGTTGCTTGAATTCTTCATCCCATACACGGGAAGTTGCCAGATAAACCGGACGATCTGTCAATGATAAGGCCTGACGTTGTGCATATCCGCTTTTTCCCGACCTTTGTCCTCCGGTTATTAACGTAATCTGTCGCATGCTAAATGAACAATATAAGCGTAATAACGAATCCCATAACCAACTCAGTATTACTATTAACCTGTATAGCTGTTAGCATATCCTCTTTGGTAAATAGCCGATCATTTGTTCCGATATAAGGTTTTTCTATCGCTTCTCCAAAGTAATCATGAGTACCACCAAAGCGACAATTCAGAATAGCCGCTAAAGCAGCTTCAGGATAACCTGCATTAGGACTGGCATGTGCTTTCCCAAATTCACGCACAAATTCCCGTTTATCCCAATTCCCCGAGACAAATAGCATTAGAAAAGCTGTTATACGTGCCGGAATATAATTAGCAATATCATCAATTTTAGCTGCAGTACGTCCGAAATCCAGATACCGTTCATTTTTATATCCGATCATCGAGTCCAGGGTATTGATCATTTTATAAGCCAGCATTCCGGGAGCTCCCAATATCAGAAACCAGAACATGGGAGCAATCACTCCATCACTTAAATTCTCAGCTAAGGATTCTAAAGCTGCCGCACGTATTTCCTGATCTGAAAGGTTGGAAGTATCCCTTCCTACAATGCGTGATAATTGTATTCTGCCTTCTTCAGTGCTTCTATCCACAGCCTTGAATACATCTTTTACTTCTTTTATTAATGTTTTTCCTGATAAACAGGTAAAAACAGCAAGACCGACTAAAATTGCATAGAGAATCGGGTTAAAAAGAAAGGACCAATACAACATAGCCTGGGCAATTCCATAGACACCAATAATCAATATGATCGTAAATATAGTTCCTTTAAGAAGCCGGTCATTATCCTTATTAAGTATTTTTTCCCCCTCTGCTATCACTTTCCCAAAGAAAGCAATCGGATGGAAACGCCCGCCAGGGTCGCCTAATAGGCGATCAGCCAACCATCCACTGAGAAATGGGACAGCGCGCATTAAATGTGTAGTATGATGTATCCAGAACATGTTTTAATTATCCCACCGGGATCTTTAGCTTTTGTCCGGGGCGAATATTAGAACTTTGCAGGTTATTTGCTTTTTGTAGCGATGATGCAGTAATACCGGGATATTTTTTTGCAATAGTATAGAGCGAATCACCCGATTGAACAGTATAGGTTATATTCCCTTCCGTATTTTTTGTTGTAGTAGTTGCTAGCTGGGTCGTTTTTGTGGAGGAAGTAGAATTCGTTTGTTTAGCAGCGGCAAAGCTCACACCGCCATTATCTACATACACAATAACCCGTTTACCGCTGGCCACCCGATTGCTTCCTAATCCGTTCCATTTGCGTATCTCCTTGGCGGTAACTCCATATTTATCAGCAATAGTATATAAGTTTTCACCCGCTTTAGCAGTATGTGTAATACGTTCACGTGTGGAAGATTCCCCACTTATAATTGCATTATAAGGTATGCAGTTCGCTAAAAGCTCATCAACACGATGGGTATAAATTGTGTCCTCTTGCTCAACGAATGCATACGTATCGACGGCTGGGAGTTTTAAGGAAGAAGGTTTACTGTTACCCGGAATAATATCCCGTTTGTATTGTGGATTAAGCGCACGGATCAAATCAATATCGACATTCATAAGTTCCGTGATTTGTTCGAAATGCAACATTTTATTTACCATGATTGTATCTGTAGCCATTGGCAGCGAAGTCTGTACCGGGCAAAGATTATGCTCACAATAGTAATTCATAATATAGTTAGCGGCCATAAACAATGGCACATAAGAACGTGTTTCTTTGGGAAGATAAGGAAAAATCTCCCAAAAATCGGTTTTGCCACCGGCACGACGGATAGCTTTATTTACATTACCCGGGCCACAATTGTATGAAGCTAAAACAAGATTCCAGTCTTCATAAATATTATACATATCTTTGAAATAACGACAAGCAGCATGAGTCGCTTTAACCGGATCTCTTCTATCGTCTACAAGGCTGTTGATCTCTAATCCATAAGCTTTACCGGTCGGAAGCATGAATTGCCATAATCCACAAGCACCAACCCGTGAGATAGCTACCGGATTCAGAGCGCTTTCAACAACGGCCAGGTATTTTAGTTCATCAGGGAGATCATGCTCATCCAACACTTGTTCAATAATAGGGAAATAAAAATCGGCCATCCCTAACATATAACGAACTAGGCTTCGGCGTTTTCCCGCATAAAGATTAATACAATCATGTACTTGTTTATTGTATGTCATTGGTATTACATGATAGAGGCTTTCCATCCGCTGGCGATAAATAGAATCGGGGACTTCCACATTTTTATCATCATCATGACAGTAATCATCTCTTTTCGCGAAATATTGCACATGCCACGAACGCAAGAGGCTATCCACATTGGCATCCAGGCTTTCCGGAATAAGCCCGACTTCAAGGGCTAATGAATCGGTGGATAATACGGAATATTGCTGTTCAAGACTGTTTGTTAGTTCTTCAGTTAAGATATCTTCCAGAATAACTTCTTCCTGGGCATGCAAAACAGCAGCCAGGCAACATAAACATAGAATAATAATTATCTGCTTCTTCATAACCTTATTAAAATTTAATACTGCAATTTAATCCATAAGATTGCGAACTGTAAGGCGTTTTCGGCGTTACGGCCGGTTCAACACGCATCGACAGGTCAGGTGATATATCAAAGTCGAACAATTGTGCATCGACATACGCATCCAGTATACTGATCAGGTAAATTCCTGCGGAAATAATTATACTCAAATCCCGGTAACGACGGAAATAGTCTTTTCGTCGTCGGAGATTATCTTTAAATTGTTGGTTGTCCTTATATGCAATAATTTCTTCTTCATTCGTAATATTTCCCGGAACAAAATCCATCCAGCTGTTATTCTTTACCGGATCTGCTGAGTGAATATCCTTAAATGCATGGTAATAATCCTGATAATTGCGATTATTCCAGCTTATCGCATAAGTACATCCTACTACTGCCCCATATACTAGCGGCAACTTCCAATATTTCCGGTTATAGATCTGTCCCAATCCGGGCACCAATCCATATAAAAGTGCTCTATTAGGATCAGGCTTAAAAGTATTTATTTTAACAGCCTGAGGAAACTCTGCGTCAGCAACAGTCAAAATTGCCTGCGTCATGGAATCAGGAGCTTCCACTCTGATTGTATCCGATAAAGCCAAATCTACAGTCTCTTCTGTTGTTTCCACCCGTTCTTCCTGTGCTCTTCCTACTAAAGGAAAGCTCATCCACACAGCCAGAAAGATGATGATCGCGTTTTTCATTTCATTTTATCCAGTAAGCCAATCAGTTTTTCTAATTCCTCTTCCGAGGCGAATGGAATTGTGATCTTTCCTTTTCCTTTATCGTTATAGGCCAACTGAACTTTTGTTTGGAAAAAGCGTGATAAATGCTCTTTCAACAAATTATATTCTTCGGGCAACATGGCTTTATGTGTTTTCTCACCTTTTATTTTAGTCGGTTTAACAGTGCCACGTACCAATTCTTCTACGTTGCGTACAGATAATCCATCGGAAAGAACTTGTTCATAAAGGGCAAGTTGTACTTCCGGATTATCAACGGATATCAGGGCCCGAGCATGTCCCATATCAATCTTCCGGTCTTTCAGACCCATTTGAACTTCCGCAGGAAGTTTCAGTAAGCGCAAATAATTGGCAATCGTTGTTCGTTTTTTACCTACACGGTCACTGAGTTTTTCCTGAGTCAGGCCATAGATATCTATCAATTTTTGATAAGCAAGAGCAATTTCTATGGAATTAAGATCTTCACGTTGAATATTCTCGATCAACGCCATCTCCATCACATTCTCATCTTCCGCTGTCTTGATATAGGCCGGTATCTGTTCGAGGCCAGCCAGGAGAGATGCCCTATAACGACGTTCTCCTGAAATGATCATATAGCTGTCACGGCCAATCTCTTTCAATGTAATAGGCTGGATAACACCCAAAGCACGAATGGATGTTGCCAATTCCTCTAATGTCTCTTCCTCAAAAACAGTTCGAGGTTGATCCGGATTCGGTTGGATTTTGCTGAGCGCTATTTCACTAATTGACGAAGAACCACCTGTTTTCAAGTCATCCATCGTAATTAATGCATCTAAACCACGGCCAAGAGCCGATCTCTTCATTGCGGACATAATATATTGGTAATGGACAATTGACAATTGACAATTGACAACTAAATCTTCTACATAATTGTCAATTGTCAACTATCAATTGTCAATTGTTTTACTAATTAATTCTTTTGCCAATTGCATGTGATTAAGAGCTCCTTTAGACTCCGCATCATACAAAAGGACAGGCTTTCCATAACTTGACGCTTCACTAAGTTTCACGTTTCGCTGAATAACTGTATCAAATACTAAATCCTGGAAAGGACGTTTTACTTCTTCATAAATCTGATTGGCCAGACGAAGGCGGGAATCATACATAGTTAGCAGAAAACCCTCGATTTCCAATGCCGGATTCAGTTTAGATTTAATTATCTTGATTGTATTCAGTAGTTTGCTGATACCTTCCAGTGCAAAATATTCACATTGAACCGGTATCATCACTGAATCTGCAGCAGTGAGTGCATTGACTGTTATCAAACCCAAAGAAGGAGAACAATCTATCAGGATAAAATCATATTGATCCTTTAAAGGCACGAGTACCTGCTTCAGGATCCGTTCCCGATTATCCATATTCAACATCTCTATCTCAGCACCAACCAAGTCAATATGTGAAGGGATAATTTCCAATCCATCAACCTCAGTTGGGAGGATGGCTTTCTGAGCTTCCTCTCCATTAACCAAACATTCATAAATGGATAATTCTACAGAGCGTATATCAATACCTAATCCGGATGATGCATTTGCCTGCGGATCAGCATCTACAACCAATACTTTTTTCTCAAGAACAGCCAGGGAGGCTGCCAGATTTATTGTAGTGGTAGTCTTTCCTACGCCACCTTTTTGATTAGCTAAAGCGATAATCTTTCCCATAAATTCTTTTTTATTTCGGGGACAAAACTAATGATTATCCACAGAGTGCAAGCGGGCTACAGGCAAACAATGCCTGATTTGTTGATAAATCACCCAAACTGTTGATAACTCACAAAGATATATAGTTTTTTTGAAACCATTATCCCGGTTAAGGATAATTGGGATAATTGAGACAGCCCTACAGCTTTTTCTTTTCCGGAAAATGGAGTACCTTTGCATGAAGTTGGAGCAACTATAAAACAACAAAATATGGCACATGAAAGACCGCTTATCTTAATCACAAATGACGATGGCGTACAAGCAAAAGGGATTAATGAATTAATAGAATGCCTCAGAGATTTGGGCGACCTTGTGGTCTTTGCACCTGACGGCCCTCGTTCAGGAATGTCGAGCGCTATAACTTCATCTGTCCCTTTAAAATATAAATTGTTGAAAAAAGAAACAGGCCTTACTGTATATAGTTGTACAGGAACTCCTGTAGATTGTGTAAAACTGTCAATCAATGAAATTCTGGATCGTCGACCCAATCTTTTAGTATCAGGCATTAACCATGGAGGTAATATGGCTATAGCTGTCAATTACTCTGGTACGATGGGTGCTGCTATCGAGGGATGCATATTTGATGTACCATCTATGGGGGTATCTCTTCTGAATCATTCTCCCGATGCAGACTTTTCCGAAAGCTGTAGATTTGCCCGTATGATAGCCCGAAGAGTATTAAAGGAAGGATTACCTCATGGCACCTATCTGAACTTAAATGTACCCGATATTACAGAAGTAAAAGGTTTAAAGATTTGTCGCCAGACAGATGGTAAATGGATACGTGAGTATATGCGTACCGAATCACCTAATGGAGAACCAGCCTACTGGCTAACCGGAGATTTTGAGAGTAATAAACCTATCCATCCCGATAATGATATGCTGGCTTTAGATAGTGGATATGCTTCTCTTGTACCTTGTAAGGTAGATGTGACGGATTATGAATTTTTAAGTAAACTGAAAAAAGTGATGAACGATGAGTGATGAGCGGTGGTTTTTTATTCATCTCTCATAACTCATTGCTCATCATTAATAACATGAAATACTATTTAATAGCTGGCGAAGCCTCCGGTGATCTACATGCCTCTAATTTGATGGCGGCACTTAAGGAGCAAGATTCAAATGCTGATTTTCGCTTTTTGGGTGGAGATCTTATGGAGGCAGTTGGAGGTAAGCTTGTTAAGCATTACCGGGAGATGGCTTATATGGGGTTTATTCCGGTCTTACTTCATTTGCGTACTATTTTGAAGAATATGCAGATGTGTAAGGATGATATACGTATATATCAACCTGATGTCGTTATTCTAGTCGATTATCCGGGTTTCAATCTCAAAATAGCTAAATATGTAAAGACTGTATTGAATCTACCTGTCTATTATTATATCTCTCCCAAGATCTGGGCATGGAAGCAGTATCGTATTAAAGATATACGACGTTATGTTGATCGTATGTTTTGTATACTTCCTTTTGAAACGGCTTTCTATAAAAAAATGAATTACGTCGTAGATTACGTAGGGAATCCTACGGTGGATTCTATCGCTTTTTATCGAGAAAATAATCCGGTCAGTTTTGAAACCTTTAAACGGGATGAAAATCTTTCAGGTAAACCTATTATAGCTCTTTTAGCAGGAAGCCGGCGACAAGAAATAAAAGATAATTTACCAACGATGTTAGATGTAGTGGCAGAATATCCCGATTGCCAACCAATTATCGCAGGAGCGCCTGGTATAGAGGAAGACTATTACCAGCAATTCATCGGTGAACGTCCTGTTAAAATAGTTTTTCAGAAAACCTACCCTCTTCTTCAATATAGCAATGCTGCATTAGTTACTTCAGGAACTGCAACTCTTGAGACCTCTTTATTTCAGGTTCCTCAGGTTGTATGTTATTATACTGCTGCCGGAAAATTAGTCAATTTTATTTTTAATCACTTCTTCCATATCAAGTTTATCTCATTAGTCAATCTGATAGCGGGCCGTGAAGTCGTACAGGAATTATTTGGAGAACGTTTTTCTAAAAATAAAATACAAAAAGAGCTTGAGCGAATACTCAATAACTCGGACTACAGAAACCAAATGATAGCTAATTATCAAGAAGTCATAAATATTTTAGGAAAACCGGGTGCATCACATACGGCAGCTACATTAATATATAGAAGTTTGACCTCCCAATAACATAATATCATATTGTCAAATCACCCATACAATTTTCATTTTTCACACATAGTTTGTTTCCGA
>DAMANX010000054.1:0-16002 GCA_032073245.1 Tannerellaceae bacterium | reverse complement strand
AGGTGGGTGGATATGCTCTGGAGTATTAGACCTGTACTTGATCGGGGGCTTACTACCTATATATCAAAATCAATTTATCACCATAAATCCACTCCTTAGTTTATATCCCTTACGCTCCCATTGTATCATCCGATTGATATCCCCTCCATTTACCCCAAACAAAAAGGGCGTCCCTACCGGAACGCCCTTTTCAGATATATTAGGTTTATTTCGCTTAGCGAACTACCACTTTCACTTTAGATACGCGGTCACCTTGTTCAACGATAACACCATAGATGCCTGTTGATACATTGATGTATTCCTGATCGTATACTTTTGTCTTCGTAGCTTTACCATTCATGCCAACAACAGTTACTGTTGCTTCACCCTGAACACTTACGAATACATGACCTTCGCCACCATATACTTCCAGTCCTTCTACCGGTTCGATATTACCTTGACCGATATCAAAAGTTGCAGAGAATTCCTGTGGTCCAACAATTGTAAATTCTCTTGGATTAGTAGTAACATTATCCCACCATCTTACAAAGTGGTTACCTTCCTTAGCTGTTGCAGTCAGGATAATAACATCACCATAATAGAAATCACCTGTTGTTGCACGGGTTGCATCCTTTAATACTCCTGTGATAGTACCTCTGTTGTATTTATCATCAGCAAATTTTACTTGAATCTGCGTAGGATTAGTTATTTTGATAGAAATTGTCTTAGCTTTCAGAATATTTGTCAGTGTATAAACACCATCGCTTGATCCAACAATTTCAATACCATCTTCATCAAATACATTCACTGCATCATTTGCATGATAAGCCAATTTGAAACGATAGCTTCCACCAGCAACCACAACATTTGATGTAGGACGTTCCACGATAGCAACACCTCTTGGAGGAGTTGGTAAAGTTACGGTGAATTGAGTACCAGTGCCGAACGTTGCTTTAACAGTTACAGAACCATTTGTTGGCAATGTATAACTATTACCACTCGTAAAGTTTGTATCATTTACAAGCAAAGTAGCCAATGTAAAGCCCGCGTTAGGAGTAGCTGTTATCTTTAATGAAGTAGCATTTGCTTTTATTTCATCACCTGATTTGTAGGAATAACCTAAATTGTCAATAACTGTTATTGTCCCATTAACAGGTGCTTCAATAGCTACAAATCGTTTATTTGAAATTTGAGGAGTTACCCTATCATTAGGATTTGTTGCAATAACTTCATTATAATTCACCTTATCATTAGGTATAAATTTGACATTATAACTAGTACCTTGGATTGGAGTAGTTTCGCCATCAATAAATGCAAATAAACCTGCAACATTAGACGATCCTCCCACAAATACTGCAGCACTCAATTTTTGTCCAGGAGCAACATATGCTCCAGAAGGCCAATCTAATATAACAGGATCTGCTTTTAAGACTACCAAATTAGCTGTACCTGAAATAGCCTTGAAGTGCTGATTATCATTTGTACTATCTTCATTTCTATTTATTTCAATAGTATATGTTCCAGCATTAATAGGTGCTACAACTGCTTGTCCTAAACTGTTTTTATAAGTTATTCTCCATGGATTATTGGTAAGAACTGGAGCAACAGAAATTGGCGTACCATCTTTCTCTACAAGTTGAATCAGGCTTGTATCAAAATAAATTCCCGAGCCAGTGTATTTCTTTGTATTATCAACAATACCACTTTTAACATATGCTTCTAATCTTAAATCTCCAACACGCGTACCAATAACAGTAAAGATCATTTCTGTTCCGTCCGCAGGTGTTCCAACTTCTGGATCAAAGGGACTACCAACAGCACCACCCCTATTGTCAACTCTTTGAATTTTAATAGTAGACAAATCAAAGCCAGGAGCTACTACTTTAAATGTAACCTGAGTTTTAGCTTTTACAGTTGTACCATTATTTATTTCTTGTTGTCCATTGAACATCTTGATAGAAGTAACACCAGAAGGTAATGGATTTATCACACGAACAGTAACATTTCCTAATTGTTGATTATTATAAGTGGCTTGAACAGCTATTGCAGCTTGTTCAAAATTAGTATCAACAATACCCGTCGAATTTGTAGCCGTATATCTAACAATTACCATTCTTGTAGAAGGATCATCTGTCAAAATTTCTTTTCCTGTAGGAGTATTAATATCAGGAGGTATTACACCTGTATCTTCAGCTATCACTTCCCATTTTCCATATGGGATAGAACCATAACCTGTTCCTACAGAATATTGAGCACTACCTCCAGTAATAGTATATCTAAATTTTGTAGGATCATTAGTATCTTTTAAGATATTTACTGTGGGTAACGAGGAGATGCGAGGAGTAGCTTTTTCAATACCATAAGTTACTATTTTATTTACAGCTCCAAAGGTTGCATCTGCTGGACGAGTAATTCTAGCAGTATAATAAGCATTAGTCGGGCTCGCATCCTTAAACGGACTAGGTGTATATGTTGCATCATTATTTGTACTGATTTTATACTCAACCTTAAATCCTGAAATGTTTAATGGGTCAGTAGTAAACTGCAATGCTTTTTGTGTTCCATCATACGTATATTTATCAACCGCATTAACTTCAATCTTTTGTAGTTGTGCGGTTTCTATTACCATTATAACCGCTTCATTAGGAATAGTATAATTTGAAATTAAAATACCGTTAGAGGTATTTGTATAAGTTACAGTATTACTGTTAGCGGTAATTGATGTCACATAAAATCCTGCCAAAGTATTGATAATAATTTGCGGTTTTGAACCAACTTCAACGTTAAATTTACGAACTGCATAACCTGCCGGATCATCTCCTGGATCTGTTCCATTTGCGTTATCAACAAATAATCCCGAAACATCAGGTTTTTTAAATTTAATAGTAAGATCTCTACCCGAAGATTGATTAAAAGTGATACCTACTATAAGATCGTCACCAGCTACTGTGTAATTTGCTGTAAGAACACCATTAGAATTTATGACTGCATTCTTTATATCTAAAATACTTCCATTCACTAACAACTTACTTGTATTTAGGATAGAGTATCCAACCGACGGAGTTGCTTCTATCTTAAGAACAGTTCCAGATGGAACACTTGATCCACTTGATATAGTAGCTCCAGTTTCATTATTTGTAATACGAAGTGTTCCACCTGTAATATTTGTATCATAAGTGATCTTCTGGTTTTGTCCTTGGAAATTAGCAGTTAATGTAGGATTGCCTGATCCAACTACAGTATAATCCTGACTTTGATTAGTAGGGTTACTTGTTCCGTAAGGAGCTAAAATACTACTATTTGCAGTAAAACTGCTAAAAACAAAACCTGTATTAGCTTTAGGAATATATGTCAAGATCGTACCTTTCTTAACCTTTTCAGAAGGTGAAGGAGTTAGCAATGTTAGCTGACCTGATACAGGATCTTTAGAATAAATAAGAACAGTTCCTGAATTTTTAGGATTAATAGTAGCTTCTAATAATTCAAATTCAGCAATATCAACAGTTACAATCCCTTCAATACCAGTATAAGTCACACCAGGATAATCTGAATTAGCATCAAATGTGATCGTATTATATTTATAAGTTCCATCCATAAAGATATTACCACTCATAAAATAATATCTTGAGGTATTTCCAGTAGAACCTGATGTATTCTTTTGTGGTTCTCCATTTCCTACATATTGACCGGTAGAAGTATTCAATTTTGACCAACCACTGAGAGATACTGGTTGATCTGTAATACCTCCCATAACTACACTAGTTTTAACATCCCAACCTTCATTGGACAATCCGGCAGATGCAGTAGTCCATGTAGTTATCCCATCTGGTTTTTGGCTTCCAACATTATAAGTAGTCATTGTTACTGTCTTTTTAGGAAGAGCGCTTGGTGCTAATTTATTCCCCGAAAGAGACAATGAAGTTATAGTAGATGGTAAAGTCCCAAGAGTTATTAATTCTCCTCCAGAAATAGATAGTGAAGTTAAAGATGTACTACTAAGATTATCAACCACTTTCACTTTACCGGAAATAGTCAAAACGGTTACAGGTAAGGCTGGATTTCCCGTAGTAGGTTGCAAAGGTATAGTAAAACCTGAACCTTTAAGAGACACAGAGTTTGCACTGACACTAATAGGAGTTACCCCAAAGTTCGTTGTGTTATCCCATGCTAAACCACCTGATTTTGAAATCGTGATTTGCTGATCAGCATCCAAGGGAGTCACCGTTACCTGCCCATGCACTTTCATCATCCCTGCCGATGCAAAAAACACCATTAGGGCTAAAAGTAATTTTTGTTTCATAATGAAATAATTTAATTAATAATAATCTTGTTTATAGCTGTTTTGTGGGGCTCGTAAGCGGGAACCCGGCCTGTTTCATAGATGGGATTTTCTCTTTGTTTGTTGCATACTAATTTTGTTAAATCAACTTCTCCAACGGATACATGACCCCATTCTAATGAGGCAAAGATAAAAATCTTTTTTGAGAAGCCCCATTATTCCTATGAT
The DNA here is from genome assembly GCA_032073245.1 of Tannerellaceae bacterium. GTDB lineage: Bacteria > Bacteroidota > Bacteroidia > Bacteroidales > Tannerellaceae > QVMG01. Next base: position 11,516 of record DAMANX010000054.1, on the reverse strand, counting down.
TTTTTTAGTGAAATCGGGGTTTATTATACAAAACCCCCTGTTTGCTTAACGAAAAGGTTTAGTACAGTTACGTAAGGCGTTTAGTATCTGAATATTTAAATGCGATTACAAGATGGAACACATACAACACAAATTGGATGGATAATCGTGGATTTATGTGGTTATAAAACAATAAATTATAGTCGCTATTAGCGCGTTCGGATATCAGAAAATTGGGCAATATTTTATTTGCACCATCTAAACAGAAAAGCATATTAACAAAAAGACAGAAATTGTGTAGAATTATAGGATAATAGATAGGTTAAAAAGTGTTTCTATATATAATTCAACGAATAAATATGCATATAAAAGAAAAAGAATATGCATTATTTGACAAAAAGACAAAAATAGCGGTGAGCGATGAGTGGTGAGTGATGAGTAGTGGTCACAATCGACCAAAAGGGAGTCCTAAGTTCATGATGTCCGGAACGGCCACCACTCATCACTCATCACTCACCACTCATCGCTAATTAATTATGTACCAATGTTCCAATGGCTTCACCTTGCATCACTTTACGGAGATTGCCATTCGTGTCCATATCGAAAACGATTATGGGCAGGTTGTTTTCTTTGCACATGGTGGTGGCCGTGAGATCCATCACTTTGAGGTTACGACGGTAGATTTCATCGTAGGTTATATCGGCGAATTTTGTGGCTGTCGGATCCTTCTCGGGATCAGCTGTATAGATGCCATCCACACGGGTGCCTTTGAGCATTACATCGGCTTCAATTTCGATACCACGAAGAGAGGAACCGGTATCGGTTGTAAAGAAAGGATTGCCTGTGCCACCCGACAGTATAACAACATGTCCTTGCTCCAGTAATTCAATGGCTCGCCATTTATTGTAAAACTCACCAATAGGCTCCATACGAATAGCTGTAAGCACATTGGTTTTGACACCAATAGCAGTAAGGGCAGAACTTAAGGCGAGGCTATTTATTATGGTAGCCAGCATACCCATCTGATCTCCTTTTACACGGTCGAAACCTTTGGATGCTCCACTTAATCCGCGGAAAATATTACCTCCGCCAATCACAATGCCCACCTGGACACCCATTTCCACTACTTCTTTGATTTGTTGGGCGTATTCACCCAGCCGGGTCTCGTCAATACCGTAGGATTTACCTCCCATCAGGGATTCGCCGCTTAGTTTAAGGAGGATACGTTTGTATGCTGCCATGTTGTTTTATTTGTTTTTGCAAAGATACAAAAAATAGTAGTGAGTGATGAGTGATGAGCGGTGAATTTAGTGGTGAGTGATGAGAGAGGAAGTGTACATTCTTAGCTTCTTGCCTGGACAGACAAATTGAAAAACGAATGGAGATATGAACGTGGCTGCGTCTTGTTTCGTGAAGTAAGGGTTTGAAAAGTTCCCTGGGTTTTGGGAAAAGTTCCGGCGGTGTCGTGAAAAGTTCCGGGGGTTTTAGGAAAAGCTCCGGCGGTTTGGGGAAAGAGAGGGAGGTTTTGAGGGAGGTGGGAAATGTCGGGTGTTGTCGGGTGTGACGGGTCTATTCCTATACTATATTGATTTTCCTATTAATGACGTCTCTTATAAAAAAAATAAATCTATATAGTAAACACCCGACAACACCTGACAACACCCGACGCTTGTTACATATCACAACAGCCGATTCTGCTCATTACCCGAATATATATTGCTCAGAATCAGCGCTTTTAACATTACCGCCGGGCTGTTCGGTTTCTCTTTTCTCATTTTGGGCATTTACTTCATCGAGGCTGTGAATGACGACTGCGTATAGTCGTCGGTTCCGCTTAAAGAGTTTTTCTAATGATATTAAAAAAGGTAGTATCCACTCATCACTCATCGCTCATCGCTAATATAAGAAACTTCTTTGAATGCATATCTCCGTAAAGAGCCGTCGCGAAGACGGAGGATCAGGTGTCCGGTGGGTTCAATATGATCAATGATGGCTTCGAAAGAGCCGTTTGCATCTTCGTAGAGATAGTAGTCGTCGTTTCGGTAAAGGGTGGATTGGTAGAGGGTACGGATTTCTTCCTCTTTTTCTTGCAAAAGGAGGAGGTAGTAGCTATAGAAGATAGAAAGGAATTGTTGGAGTATCTCTTCCCGGTCGTAAGTAAGACCGGTTATTTGGGTGAGGGATACCGGATTAATAGCATTACTCTGAAAATAATCCTGATTAAGATTGATACCTATACCTATGACGGAACAATAAATACCGGCACCTGCCAAGTCGTTTTCTATCAGCATGCCACAAATCTTTTTATCCTGCCAATAGATATCATTAGGCCATTTGATTTTGATACTATCAGTATGTTGAGCGAGGGTTTCTTTTACACTCAGGGCAGCTATCTGGGAAATAAGGAATTGCTCATTGGCAGGGATAACATCCGGATAAAGAACAATGCTGAAAGTAAGATTTTTATAGGGCTCCGACTCCCAGGTATTACCGACTTGTCCGCGTCCGCCTGTTTGTATATCCGCCCATACAACACTTCCTTCCGGAAGAGATTTTCCTTCTATCCTCTCCCTCAAGCTGATATTAGTGGATATAACCTCTTGAAGATGGATGATTTGTGGTGTTTCATTCACATTATTCTCCTTCATAGTTCTCACGGATTTTTTTAGGCAATTTGGCAATAACCTCCTTATAAGCATGAAGGATCCATTCACGTATCTCTTTCGCTGGCATATCACGTTCCAGATAGATGTTGTTCCAGTATTTCTTATTGAAATGATAGGCCGGAACTACGGCCTCATAGTGTTCCCGCAACTCTAATGCCAGGTCAGGGTCGCATTTGACGGCTATCACCGGCTCATCAGCATCAAGCGCCATTAATAAAAACATTTTGTTTTCTACTTTGAACACAAGGGATTGATCGTCAAACGGGAAGCATTCCGTTGTATTTTTCAAAGAGAGACAGTACTCTCGGATTTGTTCGATATTCATGTTTGTTGTAATGTTAGATTTGAAGATTTTTTCAAACTTCGCCTTCAAAATCCCAAAGGAATTTCATGTGAATAACCGCGGGATGTAATCCCGTGGATAGTATAAGAAGACAACCCTGTCGGAGCCTCGAAGAGGGTCAATAATAGCATTTATTCACCCCCATTCGGGGCTACAGAAAGATATATCTATTATCTACCACGGGATTACATCCCGTGGTTATTCACATAAAACGTCTCCGACGTTTTTGTGTGTATCTTCAACTATTTTTCAATTTATAATTAACAACTCATCATTAATCATTCATTTCACCGGCGCCAGAAACGCATCCTCATAATGCTCAATGGTATGTCCATTCGGGCCTTTGATTACGGTGATGATATCAAAGCGAACCGGCATTTCCAGATTAAAATAACGCATGTAGGCATCTGCTGCCGAGACAGTGCGACGCATTTTTTTCATATCTACAGCATCTTCGGGAGATAGCAGATGGTCGATAGCGCGTGTTTTTACTTCAACAACAACCAGCCAATCGATATCGATCGCTACAATATCCAGTTCATAATGATGAAAATGCCAGTTTGTATGCAAGACATTATATCCCTTCTCCTGCAAAAAGGTTCTGGCGAGTTCTTCACCTTCACGTCCGGTATCGTTTCTTTCAGCCATATATCTTCCTTTCGCGTAACATTCGGTCTACTACGTATGCCTCTTGCTTAGTAGTTAAAGGAGTCAAGTAGTTATCACTCGCTTCGCTCCTTAGTAGTCAAGTAGATTACACTGTATTGCGACTACTTTACTACTTTGACTCCTTGACTCCTTTGACTACTGAATGAGGCGTACTACGCAGAATGCCTTCTTTTCCCCACAAATATATCATTTTTCTTTTTTAATTCATCTTTACAGTTTACATTTGCAAAAATGAAGAAAGCGCGGCCACATAGTGGGGTAAAAGCAATTAAACCCCGTACTCATAAAGTCACCTTTATGCTCAATGATGAAGAGCAAAAAGCTGTGACGCGGTACCTCGACCGTTACAAAATCAGTAATAAGTCGCGCTGGTACAGGGAAACCATTATGGCACACATCCTCAAGATTATGGAGGAAGACTACCCTACCCTCTTCAATGAAAATGAAATGAGGCGATGAATCCTTTTGACGATGTTTATTTTATGAAACAGGCCTTGGTTGAAGCACAAAACGCTGCGGCTGAAGGAGAAGTTCCTGTTGGTGCTGTGGTGGTATGCAATAATCAGATCATTGCCCGGTCTCATAATCAGACAGAACTATTAAACGATACGACAGCCCATGCGGAAATGCTGGCGATAACAGCAGCGACTGGTGTATTAGGAGCCAAATACCTGACAAATTGCAGCCTATACGTCACAGTAGAACCTTGTATTATGTGTGCAGGGGCAATTGGTTGGTCACAGCTAAGTAAGGTTGTGTATGGCGCTTCGGATGAAAAAAGAGGATTTCAGGAATATGCCCCGAAAGCAATGCATCCAAAAACAGAGGTCATAAGAGGCGTTATGGAGAAGGAATGCGCAACGTTGATGCAGGAATTCTTCAGAAAAAAACGGTAGTTTTTTAGTGTTGAGAGATGAGTGATGAGTGATGAATGGTGGGCGCATGCGCCCATGATATCATATGGATAATCATTCATAAAATCTGTGCAACACCACTCATCACTCATCACTCATCGCTTATCGTTCATCACTCATCGCTATTACTCATCGCTTCAAAGATGATTTTGCAGTTTTAATGCTGGAAGTTATTAATTTGTATAGTTCATTGGCATCTTGATTTAGACTATTATAACCATTTGGATCAAGATAATCCGATTTATATAAGATCTCAAACCAATATAATGTCTCATTACATTCTTTTTGAGCAATGGCTAATTTATGTATAAAATCTGATTTGCTTTCAGCACATTCGCTTTCCCGATGTAAAGCACCTATCGCAGTACCGGAACGTAAAACCTGCTTGGATAAAACCTGCTCTTTCTGTTCCAACACTAAATACTTATAAAGCTTCACTATACGCAAAGCAAACAAAAGGCTTTTCTCCTTTAAAGGTCCAGATTTCATAGTTTCAGATTTAAAAGGTTTAAACAATTATTTTTTCACTCATCACTCATCACTCATCACTCACCACTCATCCCTCATCGCTATTTTTTACCTCTTCATATTCAACATATTCCCCTTCGTCTTTTGTGAATATTTTCTTTTTAGGAGTCGGATCGTATTCTTGTTGGGTACGTTGTTGGCTTGTATTTGAACGGGTTGTTTGACGACGCTGATTAGTGGACTTTTGATTTGATCCACCTCCAAAAAAGATATTTCTGAAGGTACGGAATACCGAAAAGCCTGCAAGGAACATCATAAAAACAACAAAGAAAACTATAACGAACAACATCTTAATCATAACCAAAACAATATTAGTAAAATACAAAGATAAGGGGATTAGTTGAGAGTTGAAAGGTGATCTCTAAAACTTTCACAAAGTTTTAGAATCAAGGATAGTTAATAGTGAGAGTTTAGAAAATACACATATCAAGGAGTGGGGGGATTAACGAGCAGGGATAAATATTCAAATGGAGGGAAATTTGAAAGTGTTCATCCTGTAGGGGCCGGCCCTATGTGGCCGCCCGAGTTTGTTGATTTTGTGGTTATTGGGCAGCCACATAGGGCTGCCCCTACATGCTGATAATTATTCTTTCTTAAGCAAGGAAAGGATAACATAAAGGACAATAGTTCCCGCTATTCCCAGGAAGCCCCAGAGAGCAATAAAAAGTATACCACAGACAAGGAGGATATAGCGCATTTCATTTCCTTTCCAGGCAAGGGATTTTATTTTGAGGGAGAACATCGGGATTTCGGAGATAAGCAATAAAGAGGTACCGATAGCAACCAGAACTGTTACCAGAGTAAAGATTTGAGGATGCTGTGATATTATGGGCTGTACGGAATATCCCAATGACGACCAGAACAACGCATGGGAAGGCACATTTAAACCAATAAAAGAGGTCGTTTGACGTTCATCGACATTAAAATTTGCCAACCGAAGTCCAGAAAAAGCAGGGATAACAAAAGCCAGGTAAGGAATAAAAGGATTGAGTGATCCCAGTGGCAAAGAAGATGCCGTTTGACTCAAGAGATAAAAAACAATCATACCGGGCGCAACACCAAAACTTACCATATCTGCCAGTGAATCCAATTCTTTACCGATTGGGGAATAGGCTTTAAGCAAACGGGCGGCAAAGCCATCAAAGAAATCAAAAACTGCTGCAATAATAATCCAGATAGCTGCCCACAGAAGATTTCCTTGCAATGCCATTACTGACGCAATACAACCGGAAACTAGATTAAGGCATGTGATTGTATTGGGGATATGTTTTTTTATTGACATGTTTGTCCGTTATGAGTAGTACCAAGCCGTGCTATAGGTGTTTGGTTTCCGGTTACTTTCTGATCCATTTCAACCAGGATTTCTGTACCAAGGGGAAGATAAAGATCTACACGTGACCCGAATTTAATAAAACCTAAATGTTCATCCACATGGCACTTTTCTCCAACTTTTGCATACGTAACTATACGCCGTGCCATAGCTCCTGCAATCTGACGTACAAGTATATCCGTGCCACAACGAGAGGTTACGATCACTGCCGAACGTTCGTTTTCAGTACTGCTCTTAGGTAGGTATGCAGCCATGAAACGGCCATTATTGTGGGATACATGTTTGACTGTTCCATTTACGGGAAACCAGTTGGCATGTACGTTAAAGATAGACATAAAGATAGATACCTGTATGCGGTTCTCATGTAATATTTCATTTTCCGTCACTTCTTCAATAGCAACAATAGTTCCGTCTGCAGGGGCGATAACTAATCCTTCGGAGTCGAAGGGGAAGCGACGAAAAGGGCTACGAAAGAAATTGAGTAAGAGAAAAAAGATTACCGCAGAAGAGAATGAGACAGAGTAGAACAGCACATTACGCCCCACCGTATGGTAAAGACCAACATTTACTATAAACAAGATAGTAAACACTGTAAGCAATAAGCCGGTTCCTTCTTTGTGTACTTTCATTCGTTTTTGATGGTAATGAGCTATTAATAGGTGCAAAATTATTCTTTTTTGTGGAATAATAAAACTAATGGAGTGAAAAGGGAAAAGTGAAGAGTGAAAAATGAAGAAAGAAGCCCACTCTTTACTCTTCACTTTTCATTTTTCACTCTTCACTTCTTCAACCTTACCCAGCTCCACATACCACAAATACCCTTTCACCTCCACATAGCCCATTTCACGAAGGAGGCGGAGATAGTTTCGTATCTGGGTGTTATGACGGGGATCCCTGATTTCGCCGAATTTATAGTCTACGACGATTGCTTTTCCTTCGGATAGCATGACCCTGTCAGGGCGGCGGGATTTGCCGGGGCCGGAGAGGATTTCCACTTCGTTCAGTACACGGGTGGGGGCGTTATACCAGGCTGAGACTTCGGGTTTATTAAGCAGATGATATAGGCGTTCTTTTAATGATGCAGCTTCTTCACGGTTGATGATTCCTTCCAAACGGTAGCTTTCAACAGAGGAGGATATATCTTCCTGGGTACGGATGCGGCTTAATAATTCATGCATCAGTACTCCTTGTTTACGACGGGGATCATCAAAGAAAAATCCTTTGCCGTAAAGCCTTAATTGTAAACGTTTATCGGGGGAAACAGAGGTGAGTCTTTCTGTTGCTATCTCTTGTGTATCTGCCGATTTTTGTTCTACTGCAGGACGCCACCAATCGCCCCATTCAAAAAGGCCTTCTTCAGCATTAAATGAGGAAGGGAAGGGATCCAGTTGTTCTCCGCCACGTGTATTATATACCGGCGTAGAGAGACTGGCCCATAAAAGTTTGGATATGGAATCGATCTTATCCAGTTTCTTCGGTAGAGGTGAGAAGATAATCAATTCTTCTTTAGCACGGGTTAACGCGACATAGAGCGTATTGAGATTATCGATATAGGCATATAATTTCTCATGGAAATAATCAGTTGCAAAACGGGTAAGAGAAAGGTTTTTACTATAACGAACGGGAACAAGCCGTAAGCGGTTAAAAGGTTTATCCTTGGGTTGGCACCAGAGGATCACCGGTTTAGTCGGCCGATGATCGATCTCCCACTCCCCAAACGGAACAATAACAACTTTCATTCCCAGACCTTTCGATTTATGTACAGTGAGGATACGAATAGCATCCTGCCCGTCGGGAGAAGCTATTGTTTTACGATAGCCTGTATCATCCCACCAAGTCAGAAAACGTCCTATATCAGTGCTTTCACGTTGAGTAAACTCCGCCATCAGATCAAGGAAAGCCTGCAAAAAAGCTTGTTCATTTGCCGGGAAATAATCAGCATACAAACGATAGATGCTTTCCGTCATTTCATAGAGTGATTGTGAATTAAGTGCCAATAGCTTTTCTTTCTGCTCGTCAGAAAAGGCCACCTCCATACGGTCGAACCCTTCCGTCATGGCATACCATGAGAAACGGGCCATCTGTTCATAAGTTGTTTCATCCGGATTATAGAGATAACGTAGTAAGGATATAATAAAGCGTACCGAAGGTGAACTACCGACAAACAAAGCATCGTCGGAGATAATATCGTACCGGTAATGATCCGAAGGATTCTGTTGTTTGTATGAAAGTAAATAATCTGCCACCATGGCTCCTTCCATATTGGTTCGAACGAGGATAGCTATATCCCGAAGCGGATAGCCATTATCCTGTAATCGTTCAAGCAAGGGAGGCAGACGATCCAGCACCTCTTCTTTCCATGCTTTTTCTTCATTCTCCTGTGAGATGAATTCCACACGTACATGTCCTTCTTTTGCTTCGAAGGGAGGAGCAGTCTGTTGATAGCTATTTGCATAAGCAGAAGCGATCTTTGTAAAGAAGGCGCTTCTCTCCTCTTCGTTTAGAGAAGAGGTTTCAAGCATCTCGTTATATACACCCTGAAGCAATTCAGGAGCAATCGTAAAAAGCGTATTATTAAAGGAGACTATTGCCCGGCAACTACGCCAGTTTTCTTTTAGCGTCTTTTCCTTCACGACTTCCGGAAGAAAGTCTTTTTGCACCTGCTCATCGAGCAGTTTCCAATCGGAGTTTCTGAACCGGTATATACTTTGCTTCACATCGCCTACAATAAGGTTTGACTGGCGCTGCGCCACACTATCCTGAATCAACGGACGGAAGTTATGCCATTGCATACCACTCGTATCCTGAAATTCATCGATCATGTAGTGATCGATATTCGTTCCCGTTTTCTCATAGATAAAAGGTGCTTCACTACCATCGATTACTTTATTTAGTAATTCTGTGGTATCGGCAATCAACATAATATTCTTTTCTTCCCGGTAACGGGCTATCTGGTGGGAAATATCGGTTAAAATCCCTAAGGTATAGTAGTAACGGGTAATCTCTTTTGCCGTATAATAATCAGTCAGGTTATCAAACAAAGCCACAATACCTTTGATGCAATCATTCAATCCGTCATTGAAAACGCGTATAATAGCTATACCTTTTTCAGGATCGGTTGTTTTCGTATAACATCCCTCAACATTATCGACCAGACTACGGAAAGTTGCCGAAGGTTCTTTCATATCGCCTGCCATCAATTTCTCAAGTAGAAGCATGGGAGACCGGCTGGTTCCTTTGAAGTCGGTAGGAAGAAGATTATAACGGTTAAGCAACTCAATTCCTCGTTCTCCTAATGTTTTCGCCTCGTTTTCTACCGAACGGATCAACGCAAAAAGATCTTTTTTATAATCCTCCAGAAATTCTTTATCTGCTATATCCTCACTGACCTGATCACTGTATACTTTAAAACTTTCTTTGAACACCTCCCGTCCAAGCGCCATGATATCGCGACGCAAGTTCCATTCACCTCCATCTTCGATTTTTTCCTCTGCAAAACGGAGTAACCAACCCAATAACACTTTGTTCTCCTGCTTATCCAGATCGGACAGCAAATTATCTACGGCCTCTGTCAATACCATTTGGTCGTCCATTTCAATACCATAACCGCCCTGCAAACCTATTTCACGCGTAAAGGCACGCATAGTTTGCTGAAAAAAACGATCTATTGTACTGATATGGAAAGCTGAATAGTCATGCAGTATAGCAACCAGGACCTTCCTTGCTTCATGCCGTAACGTTTGTTCATCCCATACTTTATAAGCACAGAGTTCTTTGATATGCGGAGAAGATTTACCCGAAGCCAACCGATAAAGCTCCTCGATGATACGGGTCTTCATCTCATCCGTCGCCTTGTTTGTAAATGTTACTGCAAGGATACGACGGTATGCACCCGCATGTCCAAACAGTAGTTTCAGATAATCACCCGTCAATCGATGAGTTTTACCTGCTCCGGCAGAGGCTCTGTAGATTGTTAGCACGTTTTTTAACGATTAATGATTAACGATTAACGGTTAACATTAATGGAGTATTTCATTAATCGTTAATCATTAATCGTTAATCGTTATTCAAATGATTTTGCTTCGCAAATACCCCTCCTTTTCCAGGAGTTCCAATACTTTTTTACGGTGATCGCCCTGAACTATGATTTCGCCGTCTTTGGCTGAGCCACCGACACCACATTTTGTTTTCAGGAATTTACCGAGGGTTTCCAGGTCGTCTGTCGTACCACGGAAACCGGTAATAAGGGTGACCATTTTACCCCCCCGGTTTCTTTTATCAAGGGAGATGCGGAGTTGTTGTTTTTCTTTGGGGAGGGTATCTTCTTCTCCTTCCTCGCCTGTATTATATTGAAAGTCAGGATTGGTGGAATACATCACCCCCAGCCTGTCTTTCCAGTCGTTTGATTTCATATTGTTGTGTTTATAAAGCAAAACTACATCTTTTCGGTAAGATACACAAGGAGGGGATCCCGGGTTGATGAATAATTATTTGCATTGTCGCTCCCTAAAGGCTACACTCTCTACGCTATATATTAAAAAGTTTGCGTTTTTGCATGGTATGCCTGGTATCGTTCTGGGTAAATTGAAAAGTAGTTGAAGATTCCCCAGAGTAAGTATAATAGATCTCTTACAAGGTTTATATTTTCTTGCATTCAGCCTTCAGTTGACTCTAATATCTTAGACGTCAGGCTATATGGCTGAATCGAGCTCCCTTCAGGTTACTTTCAGGAAAATTGCCCCACCATTTCTGAAAAGGCCGGGGCCATTTTTCAAAAAGTCGTTAGGAAATTTCAAATAGCCGGTAGCTCTTTACCAAAAGGTGGTAAGTTGTATGTGAAAGCCTGAAGCAAAATAAATTTTTCTGAAGGCAACCTGAAGGGAGCTCGATTCAGCCATATAGCCTGACGTCTAAGATATTAGAGTCAACTGAAGGCTGAACGCAAGAAAATGAATAATCTGTATAGGGGGTTATTAACAAAATAAAATTTACCAGATACGCTTTCCTATAAAAAAGGATTAGATGCTTTTCTAAAAACATTTAGCCTGTATTATTCACAAACAGGAGAATATCCGCTGTAAAATTTT
>DAMANX010000053.1:0-16748 GCA_032073245.1 Tannerellaceae bacterium | reverse complement strand
AAAAATTATGACTGGAAAACATACGATGATATCTATCAAACGTGTGTCGAAAAATATACCAACAGATATACGTTAAATTATAAACGTAAAATGTTGTTGGTTATCAAACGATTCATTTTAGAATCTGTAGTACCTGACGGTTCAACACATACACATAAGCTATCGTATTACGATGGCTTATGTGTTGAATACAAAAACTTTATAGACACATATCGTAATGTGATAAAATCGAAATTTGCTAAACCTTTTCATTATCATAAAAGCTATGAATGTTCGGCATGTTCTTTTTTATCACGATTGCAGAATCAAGGTATATATTCACTTGAGGATATAACTGAAAAGAATGTGATAGATATTTTCGCCAGCGATGCCAGGCTTTGTCACAGTTATCACTTCAAAAGAGAGACAAGACGCGTATTTGATATCTGTGCCCCGTTTTATCCGACGGGAATATGCTCAAAAATCTCATCATATCTGCCTGAAACACGGAATACAAGGAAAAACATACAATATCTCACAAAAGAGGAAGTCAAAAAAATCAAGTTTGTGTTGGAAAGCGATTCGTCCCTCTCACTGCAACATAGAGCTATAGGTTTGCTGGCTTTTTATACGGGATTGCGCAGTTGTGATATTGGAGCGCTAAGATTAGACCAAATTGACTGGGAGAATGATTTAATCCGTATTACCCAGCAGAAAACCCGAATGCCACTGGTTCTTCCATTGCGGGCGATTGTGGGTAATGCCATTTTCGACTATATAACAGGACAAAGACCTAAATCGTCTGAAAACACAGTATTTTTAACTGTAAATGTTCCATATAGAAAACTACAAAGCCCTAATCTATATGCAATTTGTGTAACTATTATGAAGAAAGCAGGCATCCGGAATCATCCGTGCGACAAAAAAGGTTTTCATCTTTTCCGGCATCATTTAGCAACATCACTATTGGAAAAAGGGGTGGAACAACCTGTCATTAGTCAAACATTGGGACATCAGTCTCCGGAATCTCTCAATACATATCTGGGAGCTGATTTTATTCATTTGAAAGAATGTGCGTTAAGTATAAAGTATTTTCCTGTAAAAGAGGAGGTGTTCAATGGAATTTAAATCCTTTTTATCAGACATCCTTGCTGGTTACGTTGCCTACAGAAAGGCCTCTGGTCGTGATAGCATCAGTTATTTGTTGAATGTTCGCCATTTTGAACGTTATTGTGAAAAGGAATACCCTGCCGCAAAAGAACTTTCCCAAACAATGGTTGACCAATGGTGTAAAAGAAGGGATACAGAAAACTCTAATTCTTGTATTTCAAGAATATATCCTGTTCTTAGTTTTTTGCGTTATGCCAGGGCCAGAGGACTGATAAATATTCAGATACCAGCAGCGCCCCGTTCCACTTCAAGAACCTATATACCGCATGCTTTTACAGTAGCGGAACTACAAAATTTCTTTCACTCATGTGATTCTATCAATGCTAAATATGGATTGATCGGGAAAATACAAAAAATCACAGTCCCTGTTTTCTTCCGACTATTATATAGTAGTGGAATGCGAACTACTGAAGCGAGACTATTGCGTAAAGAAGATATAGACTTGGAGAATGGAATTGTCAACATTAGATTCTCCAAAGGCTATAATCAGCATTTTGTTGTACTTCACGATACGATGCTGGATTTAATGAAAAAGTACGATGTCGCCATATCAAAAATAATTCCCAATAGAGTTTTCTTTTTTCCTACAAAGTCAAATAAGGGTTATCCTGGTAGCTGGGTAACCCGTATTTTTAGAAAATGCTGGTATGAAAGCAATAATGCAGCAACAATAGCTTATGAATTGAGACATCATTATGCGGTGGAAAACATTAATGGTTGGATTGGTCAGGGATTAACGACTCATATGAAACTTTTATCATTAAGCAAAAGTATGGGACATACTAATGTTGAAAGTACCAAATATTATTATTCTCTGGTTCCGGGTCTCTCAGAAATCATTGAGAATGCTACGGGAGATACGTTTAACCAAATAATACCAAATCTACAAAACGATGAAGAAAGTTACCAATGAGGCTCTCCTGATAGCCAAATACATACATGACTGGATTTGTGTATATACTACATCAATACAGTCAAACAGCCCCCATACTGTAAGAAGACATATGATTACACTGTCATTGTTTGTCGACTTTTTGGAAAAGGAAAAAAAAGTCAATTCTTTATCTCTGACCGGCAAATGCTTTTCACGTAGTTACATTGAAGAATGGATTTTATGGATGAAAAATATGCGAAATTGCAGTGGAGAAACATGTAATGTCCGTTTAGCTTCTATCAGGGCTTTCTTGAAATACCTGGCAGGTAAAGATGTCTCATACCTTTCACTCTATCAAAGTTCAACGCTGATTCCAAGACAAAGAGTTGTCAGGAAAAAAATAACAGGTATGAGTAAAGAAGCTATGAAAACCCTGATGTCTATACCTGATGTTTCAACAAAAACAGGACAGCGGGATTTGGTTTTATTGGTTGTCCTTTACTGTACTGCGGGCCGGATTGATGAAATTCTATCAATAAAAATGAACCAGTTACATCTTGAGGCAAGTAAACCTTATATTACGGTTATTGGAAAAAGACGTAAAATAAGGACTTTGTATATTCTGCCGAAAGCGGTGGCACATTTGAAAAAATATTTAAAAGAATTTCATTCGGCAGAGCCAAATCCGGAGGCCTACTTGTTTTATTCAAGGAATAAAGGTGTAATGGGGAAAATGACACCTGAAAGCGTAAATCAACAGTTGAAAAAGTATGCAGCCTTTGCACATCGTATTTGCAGTGATGTTCCGATTAAGTTACATGCACATCAAATCAGGCATGCAAAGGCTTCACATTGGTTAGAAGATGGAATGAATATCGTACAAATCTCATTTTTACTTGGACATGCAAGCTTGGAGACAACAATGACTTATCTGGATATTACGACTGAGCAAGAATCGAAAGCATTAGCCACGATGGAAGATGAAAACAAACAGTATATCCCTAAAAAATGGAAAACTGATTCCGATAGTCTTGCTTCATTATTGGGACTTAACAAAATCGTAAAAAAATAAAATATATTCCGATTTCAAAGCTCATTTGTGAAAATCTCTCAAGGCAGACTAAACTTGACACAAAAAAAGTATCTTTCTTGTGTTAATATAAAAAATACTGCTTATATTTGCAAATTACTAACTCTATAAGTGAAATTTTATAATAAAAATGAAGAAGGTTATATCAATATTTCTGTTGCTACTAATGCTGGTTATCGGGATGCATCCCGTACTTGCCATGCATTTCTGTGCAGGAGAATTATATTCCTTTGGAGTTTTAAGTAATGATATAGAAAAGTCCTGCTGCGAAGATATGGAAATGCCGCAACAGGAAGACAATTCCTGTCATACTACCCCAAATGCGCAGGAAAATAACGTTTTGCCATCACATGAGAATTGCTGTGACATCCAACAGATAGAACTCTCAACGGACGACTATCAGCATCAGGTTCAGCAATTTAACCTGAATAAACTATTGCCGTCATATGAAAATGTATGGTTGGTTTTGAATATGCTTATACCCACAGAGAATGATGGCATTACAAAAATTAGTCAATACTTTCCGCCGGGAGGTCTCAGTTTACAGAACGTTGACCTTCTGACCTATATTTGTATCTACCGTATTTGATTTGATAAATCCGTGGCTACCCTGCCATTGGTTTGAATTTTGTGTATATCCTAAACCGGATGTACGTTAAATTGTTTATATCTAAAAACAAAGATTAACAAAATATTCATCAAATCAAAGAACAATGAAACCATTTTATTTTCTGATTGGTATAGCTATGTCCACCGGCTATATCACAGGACGTTCCGTATATACTCATAATAGTACGGAAACAGTTCCTATTGATTCGGTTGTTCCCCAACCGTCAGTACCCCAATATACCCTTATCAAACATCTGATAGAGGATAAATCCGCTATTATACTTGATGTACGTACAGAGCAGGAGTATAATAAAGGTCATATAAGAAATTCTGTAAATATTCCACTGGATAAGCTGAATGATTCTGTTTTTTTCTTGCAAAAGGAAGAACCTATTGTAATAGTTTGCCGTAGTGGAAAAAGAAGTAAAGAAGCTAAAACATTTTTAACACATAAGGGGTTTATAAATGTGTATGACGGAGGAGAATGGGAAAACCTGAATAAATTACTATTGGTAGATAAATAACAATATTACTATGCTTAACAGAATCATTAAATATTTTCTTGATAACAGAGTTATAACATTACTGTTACTCGTTATCGTTATTGTCTGGGGATTATCGACAGCTCCATTCAACTGGCATGGTGGCCTATTGCCACGCGATCCCGTCCCTGTGGACGCTATTCCTGATATAGGAGAAAATCAGCAAATTGTAGCCACCGAATGGATGGGACGTTCTCCGAAAGATATTCAGGAACAAATCACGTATCCGTTATCTACCTCGCTATTGGGAATACCCGGAGTAAAAACCATTCGTAGTACCTCCATGTTCGGTATGTCGTTTATTTATATCATTTTTGACGATAATATTGAATTTTACTGGAGCCGTTCACGCGTACTTGAAAAGCTGAACTCTCTGCCTGCCGGAACATTACCAGAAGGGGTACAGCCCAGCTTGGGGCCAGATGCCACTGCTTTAGGACAAATATTCTGGTACACCCTTGAAGGACGTAACCCCGAAACAGGGGAACCAACCGGCGGATGGAACCCAGATGAGTTACGAACTATTCAGGATTTTTATGCCAAATATTCGATTTCAGCAGCCGAAGGAGTATCCGAAGTAGCATCTATCGGCGGTTTTGTGAAAGAATATCAGGTAGAGATAAATCCCAATGCAATGCGCGCCTTTAACGTATCCATCATGGATGTGATGAATGCCGTGCAAAAGAGCAATCTGGACATAGGTGCGGAAACAGTTGAAATCAATAAGGCTGAATACCTTGTCAGGGGATTGGGATATATTAAAAATGTTTCCGATCTGGAAGAAGCCGTTATCACTGTCCGCAACGGAGTACCCGTTAAAATAAAAGATGTCGCTTTTGTTAATCTGGGCCCGGCTACCCGTCGTGGAGGTCTGGATAAAGAAGGCGTCGAAGCTGTCGGTGGCGTTGTAGTTGCCCGTTACGGCTCAAACCCGATGCAGGTTATTGACAATGTAAAAGCTAAAATACAAGAAATGGAAGCAGGGCTTCCTCAGAAAACACTGGCGGATGGTACCGTGTCAAAAGTTACTGTTGTTCCTTTCTATGACCGGTCAGGACTGATACAGGAAACTATCGGCACATTGGAAACAGCCCTTTCCCATGAAATACTGATTTGTATTATTGTTGTAATCGTATTAGTATTTAACCTGCGTGCATCGGTTGTAATTTCTGCCATGCTTCCTATAACGGTGCTGGCCACCTTTATCATTATGCGTTATACGGGGGTTGAAGCCAATATTGTCGCGCTGTCGGGTATTGCCATCGCTATCGGGGTCATGGTCGATGTCGGGGTTGTCTTTGTCGAAAATATTATCCGGCATATGGAAATGCCCGAAAACAAAGGAATAACCAAAGGTAAAGCGTTTGTAAATCTGATACATAAAAGCGTTAGTGAAGTTTCGGGAGCAATTACCACAGCTATGCTTACCACCGTTGTGAGCTTCCTGCCTGTCTTTGCTATGCAGGCGCAGGAAGGGAAATTATTCCACCCGCTGGCATTTACAAAGACTTTCGCATTGGTATCAGCCCTAATATTAGGATTGAGCCTATTGCCTACATTGGCTTATTTTGCATTCTCTATTAAAATAACTTCTGCACAAGTACGAAAAACAGCCAATATTATCCTGATAGCCGCAGGTATCCTGTTGTTTATCTTTACAGGCGTATTTGCAGCCCTGGCACTTACCCTGTTCGGACTGAACAACTTCCTTGCCAACCGTTGGACGAATAAAAAGATACCTACCTATATCAATATAGGCATCGCCATATTGGTTGCCGTCTATTACCTGACTGTTGAATGGCTGCCTATCGGGCCACAGGAAGGATTCTTCCTGAACCTTATATTTGTCCTTGTTGCTATAAGTGTAATTTTAGCCTTGCTATGGATATTGGTTATTTATTACGAACGCATCTTACGCTGGTGCTTGGCACATCGTTGGAAATTTATGCTTATACCATTAGTTACCGTATTTTTCGGTATCATGATATGGTTGGGATTCGATACAACATTCGGCTTTGTCGCCAAGGGGTTTGAAGCCGTCGGCTGGAAAAATTTCAGACAGACTGCTTTCTGGCAGGCTTCAAGTGAACGTTTTCCCGGTATCGGTGAAGAATTTATGCCAAGCCTGAATGAAGGCTCGTTCCTTTTGATGCCTACAAGCATGCCCCATACGGGTATAGAGCAGAACCTGCAATTTATTGAAACGCTTGATAAGCGCATCTCCAATATTCCCGAAGTAGATATAACCGTAGGTAAGTGGGGACGTGTCAATTCGGCACTCGACCCGGCTCCGACCCAAATGTTTGAAAACACAATTAACTATCGTAGTGAATATATTCTGGACGAAAATGGACACAGGCAACGATTTAAAGTAAACCGTAATGGAGAGTTTCTATTAAAAGGAGGAGGAACTTACAATCCGGAAGATGGCTTTCGCCTGTTACCTGCCGATAGCCTTATCACGGATAGCAAAGGTGATTACTTCCGCCAGTGGCGTCCCCATATCAAAAAAACGGATGATATCTGGCAGGAAATCGTCAATGTATCTCACATGCCTGGACTTACCTCCTCGCCCAAACTACAACCGATAGAAGCCCGATTGGTGATGCTTTCGACAGGTATGCGCGCACCGATGGGATTGAAAGTATCAGGGCCCGATCTGGAATCCATTGAACAAGGTGGAAAAGCATTGGAAACGGCCTTGAGAGATATTCCGTCTATTCTTCCATCTACGGTGTTTTATGACCGTGCCGTCGGAGCACCCTATATTGAAATAAAACTAAACCGCCGGAATATGGCGCGTTATGGTATTACCGTGGCTGATTTACAAGACGTAATCAGTGCGGCAGTGGGAGGAATGCCCCTGACCACAACCGTAGAAGGACGTGAACGCTTTCCTGTGCGTTTAAGATATCCGAGGGAATTGAGGGATAACCCGGAGGAACTGGCTAAGCTGATTGTACCAACAGCAACCGGAGCTCAGATTCCTTTAAAGGAAGTAGCAGATATAGAATATACCAAGGGAGCGCAGATGATCCAGAGTGAAAACACGTTCCTGTTGGGCTACGTTATATTCGACAAAGTAGCCGGAAAAGCCGAAGTAGATGTTGTTAAGGAAGCCGATAAAATACTCAGAGAGAAAATATCATCCGGACAGTTGGAATTACCCAAAGGTGTATCTTATAAGTTCGCCGGAAATTATGAACAACAGGAACGGGCAGCTAAGCGCCTGCTGGTTGTTGTACCGTTAAGTTTATTGGCAATTTTACTCATTTTGTATTTTCAGTTCAAGACCGTTACAGCATCGCTTATTCACTTTTCCGGGGTAATCGTAGCCTTTGCCGGAGGATTTATCCTGTTATGGCTTTATGGCGAGCCCTGGTTTATGAATTTTTCAGTTGGTGATATGAACATGCGCGACCTGTTCCAGATGCATCCGATCAATCTGAGTATTGCCGTATGGGTAGGATTTATCGCTTTGTTCGGTATCGCCACTGATGATGGGGTTCTTATGGGGACATATATCCATGATACTTTCCTTGAACGCAACCCACAGACCAAAGATGAGATAAGAGAAGCTGTAGTCCATGCCGGATTGAAACGTGTACGCCCTGCTGCGATGACTACCGCAACCGCACTTATTGCATTACTTCCTGTACTTACATCGACAGGTAAGGGAGCAGATATTATGGTTCCGATGGCCATTCCCACTTTCGGAGGAATGCTTATCCAGTCAATGACCATGTTTGTGGTGCCGATACTACAATGTTGGTGGCGTGAATCAGCAATAAAGAAACACGGTAATATAAAAGAATAAAAACAGAAAGTATTATGACAACAATAAGAATCAAATATTTAACAATGCTGTTGTTGATGATAATGGGTACCGGTGCAGTTTCAGCACAAACCGCTGATTCACTCAGCCATTACCTCAAAATAGCTGCCTTTAATAATCCCGGAGTTAAAGCAGATTTTATGGTTTATAAGGCATCTTTGCAAAAAGTTCCACAAGCAGGAGCTTATGCAGATCCCGAACTTGAAATGGGCTTTTTCCTTGAACCGATGGATATTATCGGAGGGAAACAGGTTGCCGAGTTCAAATTGATGCAGATGTTCCCTTGGTTCGGTACAAAGAAAGCGGCACAGACCGAAGCCACGCATATGGCAAAAATGTCATTTGAAAAATTCCGTGAAACCAGGGATAACCTTTATCTGGAAGTTTATACCCAATGGTATCTACTTTGCAGCTTACAACAAAAACTGATGAACAACAGGGATAATAAAGCCCTGCTGACTCAATTGGAACAACTGGCGTTACGTAAGTTTTCATCGCCATCAGCAGGTGCAGGTGCAGGATATTCAATTTCCGCCCCGACCCCACCAACCAGTACACCTCCGGCAGGAAACGGAAGTGGCATGTCATCCATGTCCTCAATGGGAAGCAGTGGTGGCTCTCAGCCAACTACTCAAAATGCAGGCATGTCTTCGATGGGCAGTTCCGGTAGCGGTATGTCGTCAGGCATGAGTGGTGCTGCTTCCGGCGGTATGTCTGATGTGCTGCGTATCCAGTTGGAGATAGTTGAACTGGATAATAACATAGAAAGTATCCTTTCGGAAATAAAAGCGGAAAAAGCAAAGTTCAATACTTTATTAAACCGCTCCGCTCTCAGCGAAATACAGATACCCGAAACCTTTGAGCAACTTCCGTTCCTTTTCGATCCTGAAACTGCCATGACAAAGATCAACGATCAGAACCCTATGTTGAACATGATTACCGAAGAAGGGCTTGCTTACAAAGCTAAAGCAGAAATGGATAAAAAGATGAGTTATCCGATGTTGGGTATAGGGGTGCAATATATGCTCAATAAGAAAACAAGCGATCCGATGTTCGGAATGGGCGATATGAACGGAAAGGATATGATTATGCCAATGGTTTCCGTTAGTATCCCCCTCTATCGCAACAAGTACAAGGCCCAACAGCGCGAAAGTAATTTCTGGTGGCAAGCCAGTAAAGAGAAATATACCAATACGTACAATGCGCTGGAATCGGAATTGTATAAGACAAAACACCTGTTGGATGACGCTTCTCGCAAGATTTCACTCTATAAAAAGCAGTCGGAACTTGCTGAAACAACCTATAATTTGGTCGTACAGGAGTTTGTTGCAGGGAAAAGCGATCTAACCAATGTTATACAGGTTCAACGGCAACTGTTGGATTATCAACTCAAAAAAGCCGAGGCAGTCGCAAGTTACAATACGATGGTGGCATCTATTCAAAAACTGATTTCATTTAAGGATACAGAACAAAACGTAAACAGCATATATTATGGAAACGAATAAATTAAAAAAGATTATTAATAATAATTATATCAAGTACGGATTGATACTCATTGCCGGGCTGTTTATCGGCTGGCTGATATTCGGAGGTTCATCCAATAATCAGAATGAATCAACTGAGCATGTTCACGAAGAGGGAGCGGAACAAATTTGGACTTGTGCCATGCACCCTCAGATAAGACAAAATAAACCGGGTAAATGCCCTATTTGCGGTATGGATCTGATACCGTTAAAAACATCCGGTAGCGGAGACGAAGCCGTTGACCCGAATGCGATTCAACTGTCTAAGGAAGCTGTGGCACTGGCTAATATACAAACAACCGTTATCAGCCGTCAGAACCCCGTAAAAGACGTACAGTTATATGGTACGATACAAGCTGATGAACGATTGTCACAGTCACAGACATCCCATGTCAGCGGACGGATTGAAAAACTCTTTATCAACTTCACCGGGGAAAGTGTAAGGCAAGGACAAACGATTGCCACTATTTATTCCCCTGAATTATTAAGTGCGCAGCAGGAACTACTGGAAGCAGCTAAAATGCAATCGGTACAGCCTGCCTTAATTCAGGCGGCACGGGAAAAACTGCGCCTGTGGAAATTGACGGATGAACAGATCGCGAGGATAGAGCAATCAGGAAATGTATCTGCACTGGTGGAAATAAAAGCCAATACCGGTGGTATTGTAGTGAGTAAAAAAGTAAGCCAGGGAGATTATATCAATCAGGGAAGTGTCCTTTTTGATATTGCCAACCTGTCACAGGTATGGGCTATGTTCGATGCCTATGAAATAGATCTGCCTTTCCTGAAAGTCGGGGATAAAATTGATTTTACTTTGCAGGCTGTGCCGGGCAAAACATTTACAGGACGAATATCCTTTATTGATCCGATATTGGATAGAACAACCCGTACGGCTAAAATCCGGGTGGAAACAGCTAATTCCGGCATGCAATTAAAGCCTGAAATGTATGCTAATGCCATTATCAAAGCCCCGTTGAAACAATTCAACAATGAAGTTGTCATACCAAAATCATCTGTATTGTGGACTGGAAAACGTTCGATTGTATATGTGAAGCAACCGAATACACAATCTCCGGCATTTATGTTGCATGAAGTTGTACTCGGCCCGTCGCTCGGCGATTCGTATGTAGTGCTTTCGGGTGTGAATGAAGGAGATGAGATTGTGACCAACGGAGCCTTTACCATTGATGCCAGTGCGCAACTCGAAGGAAAACGTAGTATGATGAATGCTGAAGCATCCCGTCCCGTAACAGGGCACGAAGGTCATAATATGTCGGGAAGCTCATCAGGTACAAACCAATCCGAAACATCAACCGGGCATGAAGGACACGATATGTCCTCCATGCAGGGAGATTCAAAACAAAGCATGACTGCCAAAACTGAACATGCCATGATAAATGTGCAGGGACTGTGCGAAATGTGTAAGGATCGTATTGAAAAGGCCGCTAAAGGCGTAAACGGAGTTACATCTGCTTCATGGGATCAGAAGTCTAAACAACTGCATTTAAACTTTGACCCGGCAAAAACCAATGTGGATGCTATCAGCAAAGCAGTAGCAAAAGTCGGACATGATACGGACAAATACAAAGCAGATAAAGCCGTATATGACGCATTACCAGATTGCTGCAAATACAGAAAATAGAAATAATAGTATATTAACAATTTAAAATCAGAGTAAAATGAAAAAGTATGTTTTAGTTATGGTATTAGGATTAGGTATCCTGTCTTTTAGCGCGTGCAACTCAAAAAGTGCATCAAGTAATGATACAGCCCAAACGGAACCGACAGCTCAATCAGCCACAGAACATCATCAGGATGAACATGCCATGTTGGGTGTACAGGGACTGTGCGAAATGTGTAAAGAACGGATAGAAACTGCTGCAAAAGGTGTGGAAGGTGTCTCTTCGGCTATGTGGGATATAGAAAAGAAGGAACTACATCTGAACTTCAATCCGCATCAGACTAATCTGGATGCAATCAGCAAGGCTATTGCCAAAGCAGGACATGATACGGATAAGGATAAAGCTGACCAGGCAGCATATGATGCATTGCCCGATTGCTGCAAATACAGAAAATAAAAGAACGTTTTGTTTATAGCAATAATAACCTCTTACCGGTAGATTGCTTAATTGCTAACATCTGAAATGTCTGGGGCCGGGGTACGCTAAAAGAAGTGAATCATTCACCCCTTAATAGCTCCCCGGTCACCCGGTAGATTGATTAAACCCGGTAAGTTTTTATCTAAAAGTTTAAAGTAGAAACTTTTCTCTTAAAGATATGTTATATAATAAAATAACAGGTTTGGTATGAGAATTTTAAAAACATTACTCATTAGCTGTATGTTACAGCTTTTTATACTCAATATGGCAGCGCAGGAACGTGTCGTTTATGATTTGTTCGTCAACGACACGACGGTCAACTTCACGGGAAAGCAAAAACGGACCTTAGCTATAAACGGGCAAATACCCGCACCTACATTGCAATTTACAGAAGGGGATACGGCAGTTATCCATATCCATAACCTGATGAATGAAGAAACGTCGTTGCATTGGCACGGTATATTACTACCTAACCAGTTCGACGGGGTTTCCCATCTTACATCCGCACCCATTATGCCCGGCACAACGGTAACTTACGAATTTCCCATCGTACAAAACGGTACATACTGGTACCACTCCCATACGGGTGTGCAGGAACAGATGGGGCTATATGGGGCATTGATTATCCATAAAAGGGAGAACGATCAAAAGTTCCGCCACGAAGACCACCTGCCGGAATTTACGGTATTGCTGAGTGACTGGACCGATATGGGCGCCGGGGAAGTAAACAGGAAACTGCATACAGCTAACGACTGGTTTAAGATACGGAAAAAGAGCGTGCAAAGCTACGGGGAAGCCATCACGAAAGGCCACTTCGGTACTAAATTGAAAAGCGAATGGAAACGTATGGACGCTATGGATGTGAGCGATGTATATTATGAAAAGTTTCTGGCGAACGGACAAGAACAAATCAGTATTCCCGACTTAACACCCGGTTCACGTATCCGGTTAAGAATCGTCAACGGGGGAGCTTCTTCCTATTTCTGGCTCAGATACTCAGGGGGCAGGATCACTGTTATAGCCAATGATGGGATGGATGTCGTTCCGGTGGAGGTAGACAGGATGATAATAGCCGTATCGGAAACTTACGACATAATAGTTACCGTTCCCGAACATGGTTCGGCAGAATTACAGGCGACAGCCGAAGACCGGAGCGGCTCGACCTCCGTATGGATTGGAAACGGGATGAAACACCCGATCGAGCCATTACCGAAACTCGATTATTTTGCCGGTATGAAGATGATGAACGACATGATGAAAATGAATGGGGATATCACCGATATGGGAATGAAAATGGAACTCCAAAAAATGGATATGAACGAAGCGATGTATCCTGAGATTTCGTCTATGTCCCACAGTAACCACAGTAACCCGTCGGGATCACCTGATAAGATGGAGAAGGAAATGAGCCACGATGCCCATTCCGGTCATTCTATGGATATGGGAAATGATAATAATACATCGGCTCCCGTGACACTAAATTACGACATGCTCCGTTCTCCCTATAAAACCACTTTGCCCGAAGGCGCTTTCCGGGAATTGAGGTTCGAATTGACCGGCAACATGGATCGGTATGTTTGGACACTGGATAACAAAACCGTTTCGGAAAGCGATAAGATACTCATTCGCGAAGGCGAAAACCTGCGCATTGTGCTTTATAATAATTCCATGATGCGCCATCCGATGCACCTGCATGGACATTTTTTCCGTGTGTTAAACAGCCACGGTGAATATTCACCCCTCAAATTCGGTGTGGATATCATGCCCGGAGAAACGGATACCATTGAGTTCCATGCCGGAGAAGAAAGCCGTGGAGACTGGTTCTTCCATTGCCATATCCTTTACCACATGATGAGTGGTATGGGACGGATTTTCAGCTACGAGGATTCGCCTCCCAATCCGCAGATACCTCATCCCGAAAAAGCGATCAGGCACCTTTATCACGAAGACAGGATGTTTTATTTCACGGCTGAGAATGATTTTCTTTTCAACGGGAACGCCGGCAGTGCCGAATACTTCAATACCCGGTGGAGTTTTCAGGGAGAGTGGCAACTGGGATATGATTCTGATAAAGGCTACGAAGCGGAAATACGGGCGGGACGATACATCGGACGCATGCAGTGGCTGATGCCTTTTGTCGGAGCAGAATGGAAAAACCACAGGGGTTCCTCCACTGAAAAAAATATATTCGGTCAAAAATTGAAGAAAGACAACCGCTTTGCAGCCGTTGCCGGTATCCGTTACACTTTACCTATGCGGATAGTAGCAGAGGCCCGTATAAATTCTTATGGAAGAGTACGTTTGCAATTGGAACGGGAAGATATTCCGCTAACAAACAGGTTGAGAATGAATCTGATGGGAAATACCGACAAGGAGTACAATATAGGCTTGAACTATATCATAACGTCCTGGTTCGGAGTGTCTGCTTCATACAACAGTGAGATGAAATGGGGAGCAGGCGTGAAATTAACGTATTGAAATCATTTTAAGAAAATAAAGCATTATGGAACACAAAGAGCATAATCATATTCACCAACCATCGGAACAAAATGGCGGTCATGAAATGCATGACCACAATCATGGAATGCCGCAAGACAGCCTTCAGGAGCATAAAAACCATGACCATCAGAGCCATGACCATGCGGGCGGGCACATGGCGCACATGGGTAACCTGCGGCAGAAGTTTTGGGTATCACTGATAATAACCATACCTATCATTATGCTGTCGTCTATGATGGGCCTGAAACTGCCTTTCCAGTTCTCTTTTCCCGGTTCGGACTGGGTAGTACTGATATTGGCTACCTTTCTGTTCTTCTATGGCGGAATGCCTTTCCTGCAAGGAGCTAAAATGGAATTGAAAGGTAAAAACCCGGCAATGATGACTCTGATATCTATGGGTATCACCGTTGCCTATATATACAGCCTGTACGCATTTATATCGAACCATTTCTTCCATACGTCAGGCTATCGGATGGACTTTTTCTGGGAGCTGGCGACATTGATCGTAATCATGTTGCTCGGTCACTGGATTGAAATGCGTGCCGTTGGTAATGCAGGCAACGCCTTACAGAAAATGGCGGAGTTACTGCCCGGAAGTGCCCACCTTGTAGATGATGACGGCAAGTTAACCGATGTTCCCCTACAACAAATACACGAAGGGCAATATGTGATAGTCAAATCGGGAGAGAAGGTGCCAGCCGACGGAAAGATCATATCGGGGGAAACCACCGTTAACGAGTCGATGGTAACCGGCGAAGCAAAAGCCGTAAGCAAAAGTATAGGCGATAGAGTTATCGGCGGTTCGGTAAACGGAAGCGGAGCCATTACCGTTGAAGTGACGGGAACAGGAGAATCCGGATTTCTCGCGCAGGTGATGAAACTGGTCAGTGAAGCACAACAGGAAAAGTCCCGCTCCGAAACATTATCGGACAAGGTAGCCAAAGCCTTATTTTATATTGCCGTTACTGTAGGCATTGTCGCTTTTGTTGTATGGTTCGTGCTGACGAAAGACCTCAATGTAGCTCTCGAACGCTTAGTGACCGTGCTTATTATAGCCTGCCCCCATGCTTTAGGGCTGGCTATCCCGCTTGTCGTGGCCCGCTCAACATCGCTGGGCGCACGTAACGGACTTCTTATACGCAACAGGAACGCCCTTGAAAAAGCAAAGGCGGTTTCTGTCGTTACGATGGATAAGACAGGCACGCTGACGGAAGGCAATTTCCGTGTTTCCGCCATCGAGAGCCTTTCCCCGAAGTGGAACGACGAACAGGTATTAAGTATCCTGGCGGCAATGGAAAGCAATTCAAACCATCCGCTTGCCATAGGTATTCTCGAAGAAGCGAAACACCGTAATACGGCTTATCCCAAAGCCGGGAACGTTCATGTTATCAGCGGGACAGGACTAAGCGGAACGGTAGAGGGAAAAGAGGTAAAGATCGTAAAGGCGTCATATCTGGACGACAATAAACTCTCATACGAAAAAGAAAAGTTCGATGGTCTGGCCCGTAAGGGTAATTCGGTAAGCTATCTTTTGGTGGATGGCGAGATTGCAGGATTGGTTGCTCAGGGCGATGAGATCAAACAGGAAGCAAAGGAGACGGTCGAAGGTCTGAAAAGAATGAATATCGACCCGGTAATGCTGACGGGCGATAATGAGGGTTATGCACGTAGCGTAGCCGCCGAGGTCGGCATCGGGGATGTTCATGCGGGATTATTGCCGGAAGATAAGGAGAAAGTGATCTCTTCTTACCAGAAGGAAGGAAAATCTGTAATGATGGTCGGCGACGGTGTGAATGATGCGCCTGCGCTGGCAAGAGCGGATATAGGCGTGGCAATCGGAGCGGGAACGGATGTGGCCATCGACTCGGCCGATGTGGTATTGGTAAAGAGTAATCCGTCGGATATCCTGCATTTCTTTTCGCTTGCAAAGAACACTACCCGTAAAATGGTTCAGAACCTTTGGTGGGGAGCGGGATATAATATAATCGCCATTCCTCTGGCAGCCGGAGTATTGGCACCGGTCGGCATTATTTTAAGCCCTGCCGTCGGTGCTATACTGATGTCCGTTAGCACCGTGGTTGTGGCAGTTAATGCAATGACTCTGAAAATGAAATGAGGCTTAACGGATTGAAAGCGTATGTTTCATACATAATATTATCTGACTGAAAATAATAGCGATGCAAATGGTAATGAAGTCTTGTCCTTATAGAAAATAAATTTATACTTCATACATCAAAATTCATGCTTACGGAGATAGCTGATCAGTTGGATTTTCCCAGTGAGACCTTGCTTTAGTTGCTATTATTGGTGGCATACAGAGGTATCACCACGGAGTACAGGGCAAAAGTATAACTGTCCCAAAAGTTGAATAAACAACAAAACACCCTCATTACAACAAGCTGTAATGAGGGTGTTTTAATAAATCAGTACTTTTGAAACTATTTGTGAAATTAATTGTGTTTGGTATCTACTTATGTGTCAACACACGTTTGATAGATATCATCGTATGTTTTCCAGTCATAATTTTC
>DAMANX010000052.1:0-17348 GCA_032073245.1 Tannerellaceae bacterium | reverse complement strand
AAGATTTGATTTAAATAGGGGATATTGGAAGAAAATAGGCTTCAGCCTATTATCTGTTGCCGTCTGCTTTAGCTGACGGTAAGGTAAGAAATAATAAAAAGGCTTTAGCCCAATAAGTTCTTTTGGCTAAAGCCTTTTCTCTTTATACCGTAAACCGTCAGCTAAAGCAAACGGCAATTGATATCCGAAGGTATTCTTTATATCGAACTCACGCAAATTATTAATCCGAAAGAAATTCTTTCAATTCAAGCTGTAATCCTTTTCTTGCGAAGAAAATACGACTTTTTATTGTACCCAGCGGGATTTGTGTTTGTTCGGAAATCTCTTTGTATTTATAACCGGAAAGATACATAGAGAAAGGTATACGTGTGTTTTCATCCAATTTGTTGATGATCATCAAGATCTCATTCATGTTATAAGTCTTTTCCGGAGAATCGTTCTCATTTTCAAAATCAAAATCCTGATTTAATAAATAAGTGAATTTTTCCTCCGTCGCTTTGATACGATATAATCGATGATAATTATTAAAAAAGATATTACGCATCATAGTGATAATCCAACCTTTGAAATTTATATCTTCTTTGTATTTATCCTGATTTCTCAGGGCCTTTAGCATGGTGTCTTGAAGCAGATCTTTTGCATCATCAACATTCATTGTCAGTTTCATCGCAAAATTCATCATAGTGTCCTGCACTTGAAAAAGCCTTTTTTGGAAATTTAGTGTATTCATAGTTTTCATATTTGGTAATCTACAAATATAAAAAAAATATTTATACTAATCATTATAATTTTCAAAAAATCACTACACTTTCTTCCTGATATACAGTAAAATTTTTTTATATGGCTAAACTTGGGGGATGTACCAAAATAGACTTTTTACGCACTACCAAGATAGACTTTTGCACATTCTCAAGATTGTCTTTTTAGCTTTCTTCTATCGGCAATTTATTTAATAGACGGACACTTCGTCAATCATAAACCATGCCGGATGTCCTACTGCTAAATGCCAGGAGGGGCATAATCCTATACTTTCAATATGTACTTTGATATAACGGGCTTTTACTTTACCAGTAGCCGGAATAGAGGCTTTAACGCATTTAGCTCTTCTATCCCGGTCTTCAGGAATTACCTCTTTTCCAGCAAGGATATAATTATTATTGTCGGTTGAGTAATACCATGATGCTCCTTTAGGAAGTAATGCCCAGGAACCTAACCGTTGCAAGAAATCCAATTCAATTCTTGATACTTCTTTTTCTTCTCCCAGATCGAAAATGAATTCACCGTCTTTACCTTGCCAACCTAACCATTCTGCACTTGGTGCAGCTGCTCCTAAAACAGCATCAGTCAGAATATTTCCTGGTTGGGTATTGAACGGAGTTGTCGGATCAATCAGGAATTGCACTTTAGCTCCTAATGCAAGATTATTAGGATTTGTTGTAAGATAACGTTCTTTGTACATGGCACAATAATCATCTATCTGTCCATTCATCTCATGAAGTACAGAAACATTCAATTCCTGTGCACGTTGCTGAAAAGAGTTCAGTTTTACTTCTAGTTCGGATGGATTATAGATAGGTTCGGTATGGGCAATTTCCAATTCTGAATATTGAACCGGAAGCCGCGCTTCTTTTACCCGTTGATAAAAGATGTGATTATCCGAAGATGCGGCTTCCGCTTTATCGAATAATTCAATATACCGGCGTAACATGGCATGATTCAACATACCTGTTTTATGAGAAACTGGTGTATCGTAAAGATTTAATTTCAGATTACTTCCCATTAAAGCTCCTTCGCGCAACTTGATATAATCATATAAATAAGGAGCAGCATTTTCTCCATAATAACCATTTAGAAATTCTTTTATCAATGAATCTGTATCCAATGAAATATTCCACATTAGTTTAGCTGCAATATAAGAACGGAGTTCCGAGAAATCTCCTCCTTTACTTCCGCCAATCTGTGAGAAGTGCATAGTCGTTTTATTCTTTTTAAACAGCTCCATATTGGGTTTCATGATATGGAAATTAGGAAATGGGGATAGATAGCTATCGAAATCGATGCCATAATCCCAAACGAATATATTATCTGAAATAGCTGACCAGCCTTCCATATCTTTCACAAATTTCTTACCGGCTTCATTTTCTTCTAATGTAACTTCACGTGAACATTCAATATTACAAAGCATGATATTTACATTGGGTAATGGTTTGATATGTTTTGGAGGTTCAACAGTGTACATATAGGCCAGAGTAGAGATTTGTTTATCAGGAAATCGTTCTGCCAGTTTATTAACAAACCATATAAGGCTCCCGGAAAGGCTTCCTTCCCGATTATTAATTTCCATACAAGCCTCACATGTACAATAAGTATCATGCCCATCATTTTGACTGACGGAAATAATGTGCTTATCAGGGTTCGCTTTAAAAATGGAATCGATCCGTTGGTATACAATTTCGAAAACTTCCGGGTTTGTCAGGCACCATTGACTTGCCCAGCCCGGACGATGTTCGCCGTTGATGAGAGCATAATATTCCGGATGCGTTTCAACGTAAATACGGGAAGGAAGGAGGGCATCGAAAGTATGAACCCACATATTAGCTGCAAACTCTTCACGAGGGGTTTCAAGTCGGTGCCACATTTTATAGATAGAATCCCGTAGGCTATATGCCTGGGTCTGGCGAAAACGAAAAGCCGGATTTTCTTTACGATAAATATCTCCGGCCAATATTAAAGTTTTTTGCTGAGGAATAGTATAGGCATCCTGTGCATAACAACGAACGCCAAAAAAATCTTCCAAAAGGGTTACAGCTCCATAGATCGTGCCATTGCCTTCGCCCTTAGCAATACGAAGATAGTCATCTTTGGTGGAAAGATAAAAACCATCTTCAGTTATACCTGATAAATCGGCAGGAGCAAGAGAAGTCTGTACATTCCCAATCAGAACATCTCCTTTTTTTACTTTACTATCGACTGGCATAATAGGAAGTTCAGCTCCTGAGATTTTTCGAATAAAATCCTGGAGCAATTTTGCCGCCTGATAATCGGTTGGATCACTTTTGTCGACAATAATGCGACTTTGGGGTTTACCTTCATTTGTGAGAGTCACCTGCGAGAAACAAACACAGGGTACAAGGCATAGGAAGACCAGTAATGTCTTACAAGCTTTTTTCATCGTAGGAATAAATTTGAGTAATAGTTAATAGTAAGTTACAAAGATAATATCAACTAAAGGATTTTACCCAATCGAAGTAGAATAAATTTCCTTTCTGGTGCAGTTTCTATTTAAGAAAACCTTTTGTGCCATAGTTTTGCCATATAGTTGGCACAACTGTGCCAAGCGGATGGCACAATCGTGCCATGCAAGTGGCATAACTGTGCCATGCTTATGGCACTGATAATTCATATAGATGAAGAACTTTGTAGATAGGAATAAATAGATAATAAATACTTTCTTTATAATAAAAAATTCTACCTTTGCCGTCAAACAATCAAGGGGTGCCTTTTCAGGCTGAGATCAGACCCTTATAACCTGATGCGGATAATGCCGCCGTAGGGATGATGGACATTCATTTTTCTGTCTTATCCATTTATGGATATCTCTTGGTTGTCAATATTTTATTCTTAAAAATATGAACCGGGAAAAAAGATATCCGACAGCATTAACCATTGCGGGTTCTGATAGTGGAGGAGGAGCAGGCATACAAGCCGATATAAAAGCTTTCTCAGCTATTGGTGTATTTGCAGTTTCTGCAATAACGGCAATAACTGCACAAAATACAAAAGAAGTACGCCGTGTGGAAGTGCTCTCTCCGGAAATTATTCGCTTACAATTGGAAACGGTATTAGATGATATAGTTGTCGATGCCGTTAAAACGGGTATGCTACCAACACCTGAAACGATAGAAGTAGTTTCTTCCATAATAGATAAATATGAATTGAAAAAAGTGGTGATAGATCCCGTGATGGTTGCAACAAGTGGTGCACGGTTAACGGCGGCACCTACGATTACTGCTTTTCGGGAATTACTATATAAACGTTTACTGCTTATAACCCCTAATATTCCTGAAGCGGAAGCTCTCTTGGGAATTAAAATCCATACAGAACAGGATATATATAAAGCAGGGCATACTTTATTGGAACAAGGCTGTCAGTCAATTTTGATTAAGGGCGGGCATATAGCACAGGATGCTTCTTCAGACATACTTTTCAGGCAAGGTTATGAACCAGTGTGTTTTTCATCCGATTATATCCAAACAGATAATTTACATGGAACTGGTTGTACTTTGGCTTCGGCTATTACAGCTTATCTTGCATTGGGTGAAAATCTTGAAATAGCAGTCGAATCTGCTAAGAAATATATTACTGAGGCAATAACTACAGGAAAAAATATTCAGACCGGAACGGGAAATGGACCAGTTAATCACTTTTTCAATCCGCAACCATTAAAAGTAAATATATATGATAGTTAAACTGAATGATAAACCATATCAAATAGAAGAGGGAACTTCGTTGGCCTCTTTTTTGAAATCATTGGGTATTAGTACACAAGGCATTGCCATAGCTATTCGATATGAAGTTATACCTAAGACAAAATGGGAAGAAACTATTTTATCCGACCAAGTGGAATTGATGTTGATACAAGCTGTTTCGGGAGGATAAGACATGAAATTAATTGTGATAACAACAGAAAAAATCCTCAAAGGTGAAGCCGAAGCTCTGAATACTCTTTTTGCAGAGGGATTGGAAACTCTTCATCTACGGAAACCATTAGCATCAAAAGATGAGGTAGATGGGCTTATCTGCGGAATTCATAATATGTATTATAATCGTATTGTGTTGCATGAATATTTTTCACTTGTTTCTGACTACGGATTGAAAGGTATTCATCTGAATCGACGCTTTCCTGAACTACCCGAAGAAAAAGTATCTTCTATTAGTCGTTCCTGTCATTCTTTGGAAGAAGTTGAAGAATCGAACTTTTTCAACTATGTTTTTCTGAGTCCGATCTTTGATAGTATTTCAAAAGCAGGGTATTTACATGCTTTTACACCCCAGATACTGATGAATGCGAAGAAAAAAGGAATAGTAAACCAACGCGTAATTGCTTTAGGAGGAATAGATCGGGAAACAATACCGGTAGCAGAAAATTACGGATTTGGAGGAGTTGCAGCACTGGGTGCTCTTTGGAGTGATTGGGCAACAGATCAAAATACGGTTCATTTATTAAAACGATTTAAAGAGTTGAAAACAATATGCGAGCAACAATGAACGGATTATTATTTATCACACATCAGACCGATCGATATAATTACTTACAATCGGTAAATATTGTTCTGAAAGGAGGCTGTAGGCGTATTCAACTACGTATGAAAGAGGCTTCTGAGGAAGAAGTGGAAGAAACTGCATTTAAAGCAAAAGCACTTTGTGATTCATACAACGCTGAGTTGTACATTGATGATCACACAAATGTTTGTAAAAGGGTAGGGGCTACAGGGGTACATTTAGGAAAACTTGATATGCCGCCTGCAAAAACAAGAGAAATATTAGGTTCTCAGTTTATTATTGGAGGAACAGCTAATACTTTTGAAGATATTCATGATTTGGCTATATCGGGTGCCGATTATATAGGCTTGGGACCTTTCAGGTTTACTACTACAAAGAAAAATCTCAGTCCCATTCTTGGACTGTCCGGTTACAGGGAGATCTTAGACAGATGCCGGGTAGAAAATATTCATTTACCTGTGTTGGCGATTGGAGGAATAACGTTAGAAGATATACCTGATATTATGCAAACCGGTGTTGCAGGTATTGCCTTGTCATCTACTATATTGAAAGCTTCAGATCCTATTGAAGAAACGAAACGGATTATTAAACTTATAAATAAATATCACAGATGAAACAGTTAGTTATTGCCGGAAAGGAATTTCATTCACGCCTTTTTCTGGGAACTGGTAAGTTCAGTTCCAACGACATAATGCGTCAAGCGATCATTGCTTCACAAACCCAGATGGTAACTTTAGCAATGAAACGTATTGATCTTGATAATAAAGAGGATGATATGCTGTTGCATGTAAAGAAGCCGGATATACAGTTATTGCCTAATACATCCGGTGTACGTAATGCCAAAGAAGCTGTTTTTGCAGCACAACTGGCACGGGAGGCATTTGAAACGAACTGGTTGAAACTGGAAATTCATCCTGATCCAAAATATCTTTTGCCGGATTCTATAGAAACCTTGAAGGCTACAGAAGAACTTGCAAAGATGGGTTTTGTGGTATTACCTTATATACAGGCTGATCCTGTTTTATGTAAGCAATTGGAATATGCTGGTGCAGCAACTGTAATGCCATTGGGTGCGCCAATTGGTACCAATAAAGGACTTCGGACACGTGATTTATTAGAGATTATTATTGAACAGAGTAATATTCCTGTAGTTGTAGATGCTGGCATCGGAGCACCGTCTCATGCAGCAGAAGCGATGGAAATGGGAGCTGATGCTGTACTTGTGAATACGGCAATAGCTGTGGCGGGTGATCCTGTAGCTATGGCAAAAGCTTTTTGTCTGGCTGTTGAAGCTGGCCGAATGGGATTTGAAGCACGGTTAGGTACACAAGGAAATACGGCAGATGCTAGTAGCCCTTTGACTTCTTTTCTGATGTGATCAAAATGAATACAAGAAAAAATAATATGAAAACAGATTATCGTATACATTATCCTTCATCGAAGAAAATATATATTCCCGGAAAGATACATAATATTCAGGTTGCTATGCGCCGTGTTTCGTTGATTGATACAGTAAGAATAGAAGCCGGACGAAAGGAAGTAGAAAAGAATGAGCCGGTTGTTATTTACGATACAAGCGGAGCCTATTCCGATACTGACAAGACTATTGATATTACCCGTGGGCTGGAAGCTTTACGCGAACAGTGGATTGATGAACGAAGTGATACTGTCCGGCTTACATCTTTCTCTTCGGAATATTGTAATGAAAGGTTGAAGAATAAATCACTGGATACGATCCGTTTTCCCGCTATCCGTTATCCTCGTAAAGCCAAAGTAGGCCAGACAATAGGTCAAATGTATTATGCCCAACAAGGGATAATCACACCTGAAATGGAATATGTAGCGATCCGGGAAAATCAACAAAATGAAGTACTAGGTATATCTACTCATATAACGCCGGAATTTGTAAGAAATGAAATTGCATGTGGACGAGCTGTTATTCCCTCCAATATCAATCATCCGGAAGCGGAGCCTATGATTATCGGAATCAACTTCTTGGTGAAGATAAATACTAATATTGGAAATTCTGCTCTTTCATCGGGAATTGATGAGGAAGTGGAAAAGGCAATCTGGAGTTGTAAATGGGGTGGCGATACATTGATGGATCTTTCTACGGGAGATAATATTCACGAAACACGCGAATGGATTGTACGTAATACACCTGTTCCGGTCGGCACTGTTCCTTTATATCAGGCATTGGAAAAAGTGAATGGCGATATTGCGGCCCTTAATTGGGATGTATATCGTGATACGTTAATTGAACAATGCGAACAGGGAGTTGATTATTTTACAATCCATGCTGGACTGTTAAAATCGCATCTCCCACTGGTCAAAGGAC
Organism: Tannerellaceae bacterium; assembly: GCA_032073245.1. Classification (GTDB taxonomy): domain Bacteria; phylum Bacteroidota; class Bacteroidia; order Bacteroidales; family Tannerellaceae; genus QVMG01. The sequence goes on along the minus strand of DAMANX010000052.1, from coordinate 9,727 downwards.
GAATAACGGGTATTGTATCGCGTGGCGGTTCTATTATCGGGAACTGGATGACCCGGCACAATCAGGAGAATTTCTTCTACACCCGTTTTGAAGAAATCTGTGAGATATTAAAGCAATATGATGTGGCTGTCTCATTAGGTGATGGACTGCGCCCAGGTTCTATTGCCGATGCCAATGATGCAGCACAATTTGCTGAACTCTCGGTTTTAGGTGAACTTACTAAAATTGCATGGAAACACCATGTACAGGTATTGATTGAAGGGCCCGGCCATGTACCTATGCACAAGATCAAACCAAATATGGATGAACAACTGGATCATTGTCATGGTGCACCATTTTATACATTAGGACCATTAACAACAGATATTGCACCCGGCTATGATCATATTACATCGGCAATTGGCGCCGCTCAGATAGCCTGGTATGGCACTGCTATGATTTGTTATGTTACACCTAAAGAACACCTTTCCTTACCGGATAAAGAAGACGTACGTGTAGGAGTAGTGAGTTATAAAATAGCAGCCCATGCAGCTGATCTGGCTAAAGGTCATCCGGGAGCACAGATAAGAGATAATGCATTGAGTAAAGCTCGCTTCGATTTTCGTTGGAAAGATCAGTTTAATCTTTCCCTTGATCCCGAACGTGCGTTTGAATATTATAAAAAGGGACACTTAAATGAAGATAGTGATCATTGCACGATGTGCGGACCTCATTTTTGTGCGATGAAATTGACGAAGGAAATGAATGAATGTGAGGTTAGTAAAGAATAGAAAAAAATGGACTTTACAGAATTAATCAACGAATATGACTGGGATACAATGAAATCCCGTATTTATGCTAAAACAGAGAGGGATGTTGAGTTGGCTCTCAGTAAAGAACGGCTGAATATAGAAGATTTTATGGCATTGATCTCCCCGGCGGCACAGCCTTATCTTGAACAGATGGCAGTTTTGAGTAGGAAATATACACAGCAACGCTTTGGTAAAACGATTCAGTTTTATGTGCCGTTATACCTGACCAATTCATGTACGAATCATTGTGTATACTGTGGCTTTAATCATGCGAATGATATCAAACGTATCATTCTGACTGATGATCAGATTATGCGTGAAGTAGAAGCTATTAAGAAGATTGGTGACTTTCAACATATCCTGCTTGTAACTGGTGAAAATCCCCGTGATGCCGGAGTCGATTATATCGAGAACGCACTACGTCTTGTTAAACCCCACTTCTCATCTCTTTCTATTGAGGTACAACCTTTAAAAGAACGTGAATATAGTCAGTTGAATGCTGCCGGCCTGAATGCCGTCTATTGCTATCAGGAAACCTATAACAAAGCGCGTTACAAAACATATCATCCGAAAGGTATGAAATCAAAATTTGATTGGCGCCTGGGAGCTTTTGACCGTATGGGACGTGCGGGAGTACATAAAATGGGATTAGGTGTTTTGATCGGATTGGAAGACTGGCGTACAGATGCTACTTTTATGGCCCTCCATCTTCGTTATCTTCAAAGACAGTATTGGCAAACGAAATACTCTATTTCTTTTCCACGGATGCGTCCTCACGAAGGAGCTGATTTTCAACCCAATGTTGTAATGAATGATAAGGAACTGGCGCAAATAATCTTTGCTTATCGTATCTTTGATTATGATGTTGAAATAGCTCTTTCCACCCGTGAGAATCAATTATTTCGTGATCACATGACCACTTTGGGGGTAACTTCTCTAAGTGCCGGTTCCAAGACAGACCCGGGAGGATATGCCGTTTACCGGAGTGAGCTGGAACAATTTTCCGTAAATGATGATCGTTCACCGGATGAGGTTCTGCAGGCTGTGAAACAGCAAGGCTACGAAGTTGTATGGAAAGATTGGGATTTGAGTTTACAATAAGTGCTCTTAACGCTCTTAATGCCGTTTTAAGCCTTTAAAGGCATTAAGGGCGTTAAAGGCATTAAAGGCTTGGAGCAATAATCTTTATTTAATAAAAATGAATCGCTATACACGCAACATTCTGATTGATGGCTTTGGTAAAGAAGGCCAGGAAAAACTGAAGAATTCCAGAATTCTGATCATCGGTGCCGGAGGTTTAGGTTCACCCGTACTGCTTTATTTGGCTGCCGCGGGAGTCGGAACTTTAGGTATTATCGATTATGACAAAGTCGATATTACTAATCTTCAGCGTCAGATACTTCATTACACCTCAGACCTGAATCATTTGAAGGTTGATTCAGCCGGATACAAACTTCAGGATCTCAATCCTGAAGTAAACCTCTCACTTTATACAGAGAAGTTCACTGCAGATAATGCTTCTGAATACATTAAAAGCTATGACTTCATAATCGATTGCTCAGATAACTTTGAAACCAAATTTCTGATTAATGATATCTGTGTTAAAGAAGAAAAGGCCTACTCTCATGGCGCTGTTATTGCATTACGGGGTGAAGCTATGACTTATCTGCCCGGACATGCTTGTTACCGTTGTGTTTTTGATATATTACCTGTAGATGGAACAGTTCCAACTTCTTCACAAATCGGAATACTGGGATCAATTGCCGGTGTAATAGGTAGTATTCAAGCTACGGAAGCTATAAAATACTTAACAGGTATTGGTGATCTTCTTACTGACCGTTTACTGGTATTCGATGGTAAAGCTATGAATTTCTATTCTCTTAAAGTAGAGAAGGATCCCACATGTATGTGTCAAACTATTCTTTAATCATTACTTTAACAGGGTAAATAAAGAAAACAAGAAGAAATCGTTCAAAAACATTAATCCATATTTTTTGTTTCTATTATATCGATATATGAACTGTAATTTCATATATATGCGATGTAATTCATTAACCGTTTATATTGAAATAAATGAAAATAGCGCCCATATTTTTTGTAATATGTTTTTTTGTTTTGTTTGCATGTACTTCCAAGACAAATACGGAGACTACTGACAATAATGTATATGCTGAGGATGTAACAAAGGTTGAAGATGTTGCTGAACCTGAATTTACCCGGGATATGATCGTAATAAAGAAAGATCTGCAATATGATCAGCATACTTTGGAAGATACATATCCCTATAAAGATACAACCCGCTCATTTCAATGGGAAAAGATAAAAGACCGTCTCTATTTTTTAGATTCAATACAACAAGAACCAGCTGTTTGGGCTGTGGTTCAGAATTATAAAAATATGAATGGAGAAGGCCCTCTTATCCGAAAATGGCATCGTGACGAACATAATCTGGTGGCAGATGAATATGGTGTTGCACGTTACCAATCCATACCGCTTTTTTTATCTAATAAGCCGGATACAGCTGAACGCTATTGCCGGGATGGTTCTCTTGTAAAATTTATCCGGGATACAGCTGATTTTTCTCTAATCTCTACAGTATTGTTTGATGGGGAATGGCTCGTTCCAACCAAATACATAAAAATGCTGGGTGACACGGTTGCGTTTAATCACGCAGTAATGGTTGATCGTGAAAATCAAAATATTGCAACCATGGAGAAAGTAGATTCTGTGTGGTATGTTCGTAGTATGAATCCGGCAACAACCGGATTGCATAATCCTCCTTATGGGCATGATACTCCACTTGGTATGTTTGTTATTCAGGAAAAGAAACCTAAAATGGTATTCTTAAAAGATGGTTCTTCTGCTGTTGGTGGTTTTGCCCCTCATGCCAGCCGTTTTACAAACGGAGCCTATATTCATGGAGTCCCTGTCAACGCTCCTCGTACACAGACGATAGAGTTTAGTCAGACACTGGGAACTACACCCCGTTCACACATGTGTGTGAGGAATGCGACTTCTCATGCTAAATTTGTCTATGACTGGGCACCTACATTAGCCTCAGTTGTATTTGTACTGGAATGATCTCTTAGAGGAGCGAATTCATAATGATTCCAAATAAAAATTAAGAACAGAATCATTCTGAATATTTCTATATAACTTTGTTATAAAGGAGGAGTATTCAGCGTGCAAAAGATATTATTGTTTCTATTATTTTGTCTCTTTTCATTGGGTTCAGTGTCCGATAATAAAAAAACAACTGTAGATATATGCATACCTGATTATTATTTATGGTATACTCATATGGGATTATCTGACAAAGTTAGTTATGAAGCATTTGAACAGGCTATAACAGGATTTTTTAATACCGAAGGACATTCAAAAGGCTTATTGACTCTTATTGACTTCACAAAACCATCAACCGAAAAGCGTTTATTTGTTTTAGATATGAGAAACAAACAATTATTATTTTCTTCTTATGTTTCTCATGGACGTAACAGTGGTGATAATTATGCTACATCATTTTCGAATGAAATAGGTTCTTTTAAAAGTTCACTTGGATTTTATTTAACCGATGGAACCTATCAAGGTAATAATGGTTATTCACTTCTTCTCAACGGATTGGAAAAAGGAATAAATGATAAAGCCAGAGAAAGGGCTATTGTTATTCATGGTGCCCCTTACGCAAATCCATCCACTATCCAATATGCAGGAAGATTAGGAAGGAGCTTGGGATGTCCGGCTCTTCCACTGGCGGTTAGTAAAGCAATAATAGATACTATAAAAGGAGGTTCTCTTTTATTTATTTACGCAAATGATCAGCAATATGTTCAAAATAGCCCTATTTTATCTGCTGATTCTTACTTTTCATAGGTTTCCTGACCAAAAAATATAATAGGTATTTCTCTCATTAACATTTGATGTCAATATATGTTTATCTTTTTTTAATAGAGAAGACATCATGAAGTTTTGTGTTGGTTTTCAGACTTTATTCTTTATGTGTAATTCATAAAAATAGTGATTAAAGCACTGCTAAATCAAGGTTAATCCTATCAATCTTTTGACTTGTCTATTGTAGTGTATAAAACCATTTGGATAAAATCTCTATCTTTGCATCAGTATTTTAATCGTTTTAAAATTTTAGTATACCAGCCATAGGAGTGGTTATTTAAGAAATAATTTACTGAAGGTTTTTGAAGAATTTTTAACCGTAATATAAAGATGAATAAGAAGATTTTTTTATGTTTTTTCGCATTTATTGCGATGGGTGCATTCGCACAAGGGGAACCGAGAAGAAGTGAAACTTTAAACAAACCAGAATCCCGCAATTATCAAGACAGTTTACAACAAAGAAAAGGGTCTTACCTTTCCATCTCCGGAAATGTAGGTTCTTCGTCGTTTAAATATGATTTAGAGGGTTTAAAAGGAGAAGAAGGTACCCGGGAAGGTAAACTGGGATTTGGTTTTGAATTAAAGTATAGTTACTTTTTTAATGATCATTGGGGAGTAACTACTGGAGTAGGCTTATCTCAATATGCTTCTATCGGAAAATTGAAAGGTAGTCTTGCAGAAGATATCTTTTATTCTTTAGGTGAATTTGTCGATAATGATGAAGTTGGCCGTCCAATTGACTTTGAACTGCGTGCTCGTTTAACAAACCTGGAAGAGAAACAAATAGCTTGGTTAGTGGAAGTTCCTTTAATGTTGTCCTATCAGACTTATTTTGGTGATGATGAAAAATGGGGAATGTATGGTGGTATAGGAGCAAAGTTGCAATTCCCGTTTTCAACGAAGTTTAAGATTCAGAATGGAGCAAGCAGCCAGTTTAATGTATCCGGTAAATATGATGGTATCCCAACGGATATGGGATCTCCAATGAATCCTCCGGTACCACAACATGGTTATGGAACAATCTCTGATCCGAATAGCACTCTTGATTGGAATGAGAAAGCAAAACTTAAGATGGGGGTTGCTGCAACAGCAGAATTGGGTTTTATGTATGCCTTAAGTAATAGTATGGATCTGACTTTAGGTGGCTATATAGACTATGGATTGAATGATATCAAGAAAAATGGAAATAACAAAATACTAACCGCATCTTCAGTTTATCATCCCGGAGCTGATAATCATGTAGGAAAAGGCATAACCTATCATGGTATGCTCAATTCAAACGCAACTGATAAAATCAAACTCATTTCTTTTGGCGCCAAAATAGGGTTGCGATTTAAATTATAACGGACAAACAAATAGAACTTAAGATTTATGAAAAGAATAATACTTATTATTGTTCCACTTTTGATGTGGGCAGGAATTCACATCAAAGGACAAAATATTGATACTGTAAATGATTTGCAATCTATTCCAGATGTGACAGCAACATATACTCTCACCTCTGATTTTATTGATGATTTTGTGAATCAGAATAAGAGTATTGAACTACCAAGCCTTCAAAGTGGAGTAACAGTTACGCTTGATGGTGGAAATGGAGTTCTACCAGGTATCCAGAAAAAACATTTTATAATACCTGCGGGAAATGAAGGAATATATATTATTAAAAATATAACTCTTCAAGGTGGTATAGATGCAACTAGTAAAGGAGTGGGAGGAATTAATAACTCTGGTGCAATACTTAAAATAGAAAACATAGCATTTTGTTACATAACGGGGAATGTGATCTCAAATTCAAATGGACAATTAGATCTATTCTCTTGTACTTTTAATGATAATGGAAATAGTATTCATGATCGTAACATAAATACCACTGATTCAGAACTCAATATAAACTCATGTATATTTACTGATATTGTGGGAGGTGGCTTATCAGTTTCTGGAACTGCTATTGTGAAAAATTGTCTCTTCTCTAATATTAGCGGTTCGTATGGTGGCGGAATTGATTTCAGATCAGGCTTCTTAGATGTAAAGAAGAGTAGTTTTATAAATATAACTAATACAAACTGGAATTATTGGGGAGGTGCAATAGCCAATCATAAAGGGAGTGGTGATGCTATAATTGAAAATTGTTATTTTGAAAATAATAAGGCCCAATCAAGAGGAGCCGCAATCGGTCTTTATTATTTTGCAGGAAAAATGGATATAACCAATTGCTATTTCATCGGTAATGAAGCAACTCAAAATGATTTTAATGGAGATGGTGGTGCAGTTGCACTTTTTAATAATGGACAGGAAGCAGAATTGAATGTTGAAGGTAGTACCTTTGTAGATAATATTGCTCCAGATGATGCAGGTGCTCTCTTTTATGAAGGGCAAGGAAGTAATCGAGTTTCAGGTGCTGTAAAGAATTGTACCTTTGTGGGTAATAAAGGATTAAATGATTATGTAAATCCAGATTCAAAAATAAAAATTTATGATAGTGGTGGAGCAGTACAATTATCACTAAATGCTGATGTGAAATTTATAAATAATACATTTTATAATAATTCCAAGGGGGGGAAAGGAGGAGCCTTAGGATATCACTGGCATCTAACAAATGGTGCGCCAACCATGTTTTTAATTAATAATCTATTTATAGGAAATATAAGTACAACTGAAAAAAATAATAATGTACAACTTTATGGAGTTAAGCTCAATAAGGGGAATATAGGGATTGATAATGGGCAGTCATTAAATACTAATTTGAGTGTAGAATCTACCTTAGGTAGTACAACTCCCGAACTGTCAACTAATTTAAGTCAAATAAAAGCTGGTTCAAGTATAGATGGTATTTGTGATGCTATAATTATTCCAACTTTAATGATATCTCCTAATCTGGGAGGTCCATATAGTGATAAAATTTTTGCAGATGGAAATGGTCATGGTACTGACATTGGAATTGAATTACCATTAACAGATCAACGTGGTTTAACGCGTGTTGATCCCAAAGATGCAGGTTCTGTAGAAATCCTTTGGGCAAAATTTGATGCTTATATTGATGGAACTGATGATGGTTATTGGGAGGGATTAGCTGATTTTAACTATAATGGTACGGTTTTTTATGAAAAAGACAATAATGAAAAATCTAAAGAATACTTTGTCGTATCATTTTATGATGGTACTATAGATGATATATCAATAAAACCTACGCATCCAAATGGAAACACTTTTTTAGGGTGGATGGAAATTGATGAAGACGGTGATGAGTTAGGTGAGTGGGATGGAGAATCTTTTGTTATTGACTCAAATAGACGATTTAGAGCTATCTGGGAAGGTAATACCTCAACACCACTTCTCAAAGTAACTTATGATTCTAATGGTGGCAATGGAGGCTCGGAAACATTTAATTGTACAGCAGAAAACAAACATACTATTCTTAATTATAATGATGCACTTCTAGACTTTACTCCTCCAACAGTAAATCATTCATTTAATGGTTGGAATACGGAAACTGACGGTACAGGCGATCCTTACGTAGTAGACAGTGAAGAAATATTTACAGCTGATATGATATTATACGCCCAGTGGAAATATACTTCCCCAGGAACAGATCCTGAACCGGAACCAGAGCCTGAACCGGAATTAGAAGCAATTTTACAATGGTCGGTATCTACTACGGATAATAGAGAAGTTTCCTTTGTGGATGTTGAAGATCAAACAACAACTTTAGTAGAGGAAGGCACACCTGTATATTTACAGATACGTCCTATTGTTGATAATCCTTCTGCTTTTGATAGTTGGGGAATTCAATATACTGCTGTGCCTGCAGATTATCATTATGGTATGAGTCCGATTAGTGGTACTTTACGGTATAACTTCAATAATGGGAATCCACATAAATTGGTAGGAAAATATATTTATAGAGTTCACTCTTTGACACTTTATAAAAATAGAAGAGTTGTTGGTGATTTTGATTTTACTGATTCTCCTTATATGCATACGATCATTATTAATCAAAAACCAGATCCTAACCCGGATCAAGCATTATTGATTAAACCGATCGCTCCCTATTGTGAAAATGAAACAGATATTCGGATTCCATTTGATTTACTTTATAAGGAATATCCGTTGCAATATATTCTTCAATTCTCTGATGAAGCAAAAAAGGCCGGCTTCAAAGATATTACAGAATATACCCAATTGCCGGAAAGTAATTATATATCGATATCTGTACCTTCAGGTGTTTCTAAAGGAAAATATAAAGGAACGATTATTATTTCTTCTAAAGACAATGAATTGCTGATAACCGATTATCCGTTTGAATTTGAAGTACTGGAACCTGTTTCTATTATTGAACAACCAGTATCTGTTACCCAACAAAAAGTAGGAGATTCCTTTACCTTATCAGTAAAAGCTGTCGGAGTAAATTTAAAATATCAATGGTTCCATAACGGACAAAAAATAAAAGGCGCTACATCTAAAGATTACAAAGCACCAATGGATACCGATCATGAAGGAATCTATTATGTCGAAGTGTATGGAGATTGTGGCTGGGACCAAAGCGAAGAAGCGACTGTTTCCTCCTGTTTCACTGCCCTATTGAAATGGAAAGATGTGATGTATGTACAAAATCTGGATGGCCGCTATGAACGCTTCCAATGGTATAAAGACGGACAGGCAATAACAACTTATGGAACATCCATATACTATACAGATCCCGATGGATTATTGGGAAGTTACTTTGTCCGGGCTTACAAAAAAGACGGAAGTTATGATCAAAGCTGTTCTCTGGAATTCAGTACATTAACACGTACCTCTTCAGTTTCTGTTTATCCGACTGTTATTCATCAAAACAATAGTATAAATATTGAAAGTGATGAAATGGGTGAAAGCTATCAGGGAGCACTCGTTGAGATATTCAGTATAACGGGCCAGAAAGTATATTCATGTCGTATGAATAGTGCGAAGCTGGAATTACCGGTAAATCAATCTGCAGGTGTATATCTGATTCATATTACACCGGAAAGTGGACGTCGTAACATAGAGAAGATAATTATTAAGTAATAGAA
>DAMANX010000051.1:0-18099 GCA_032073245.1 Tannerellaceae bacterium | reverse complement strand
AGAATGAAGGTACTTTTTACAGCGCTTTTTTGAGTTTATGAATAATACAGGCTAATTGTTTTGTGCGAAACATCTAATCGTTTTTTATCTCGTAGGGGCGGCCCTATGTGGGCGCCCGAAGTGATTTATGATTATAGGGCAGCCACATAGGGCTGCCCCTACATGTTGATATTAATTTGTACTCTGGCTTCGTCCCGACATTTTTCCAATGAAATAAATAATAAAAATAATTAGAGCAATAATAGCTATAGCTCCTATTATATATCCGGCAACGGCAGAAACAACTTTCCACCCGATAATCATAAATACAACTGAAAGGACAATAGCGATTAAGCCAAGGGCAATAAGAATATATTTTACAGTTTTCATTATATAACTTTATTAATGGTTTATACGTATATAGAACCTACTAATAAGTCATTATGTTTAAATTTGCCACCGAATTTAGTATGAATCTACTTCACCATGACCTTTTGAACCTTTTCGCCTATTCGTACCAGATAAATACCTTTGGTTAATGGGATAGAAGTGACATCTGTTACTACTTCACTTGCCATCTTTTTACCCGTAATAGAGTAAACCTCTACCCGGGTAGGCTCTTGTGTTTCGATATAAAGGTAGCCTTCCCGGGTATATATTTTTATTTCTTTACCGGGTGTGATGTTTTCAATCATTTCATAAGTAAACGTCTCCGGGACAACTGCAATAATAGATGTCACAGAGAACAGAAAAACAGTAATGGCTAGTATAAATTTTTTCATTTTCTTTTCTTTTTAGATAACCTATATTGCTTAGACATCATTCAGAGGCATTCGTTTAATTTGCACAAGATTATAATTAATCATTTGTCATTCTGGTAAGAAGCTTTATCTTTGTTCCGGTTTTAGAAGGTAAAAAGTGAAATTCGAAAAACAGAAGAGAATTATTGTAGCCTGGTTGCTACTCTTGTGCATGCTTCCGTTATCTGTAACAAAGATAACCCACCAGCATGGAAGAGAGCAGACTTCATGCTGTGCAGAACATTCTCATTCACATGATGATCATGAAACTGATGATTCATGTAATTGCCAAATCTGTAAATTCACTCTTTCTCCTTTCCTTGCTGTCGAATCAAGTTACATACATATCTTTCTGGCTCTTATTCCCAATGAGCCGGCAACCTATACGAGCGACCTTCATTTAGAGGCTGTTCATACTTATCTTTTGCGTGGGCCTCCTATGGTCTGATTTTTATAATTCAGTAATACGTATTAAAATGTCACAGCTATGCCTTTAAACAAGGTGAAGCCGTAGTATATTGATTGAGGCTCACCAAAAGTAGTATCAAATTTCTCCTCCTTAGCAAAGGAGGAGTACCCGAACGAAGAGAGGGGGAGGTGGTTTGAGTAATTTAATATTATATATTAGAATACCTTAAAGATTCACCAAACCACCTCCCCACCGCAAGCGGCGGTCCCCTCCTCCTTTGCTAAGGAGGAGAAATTTGTCACTACCTACATAGTGAAACTTTTTAGTCAACCCCATCAAGTTAGTAGAATCGTATTACTCCTATCCTATTTACTATTTATTATTAATTGCCAATTGATAATCGGTTATAGAATGATTTATTGTCAACGGTCAATTATAAAATTACGGTTATGCGCAAAATAATATCCGTGGCATTACTCGGCTTACTCTTCGTAAGTGCTATGTATGCTCACGAACCTGATACGCTCCGTCAACTGTCTATTCCTGAAATAGTGATAACCGAAGATTACCGGTTAGCACGAAACAGGCATGCCACTGTTCAACTGGAAGTTATCAACAAAGAGTTTTTAAATAATCACTTTTCCGGAAGCCTGATGCAGACACTCGAACGGTTACCAGGGATTCATTCTATGGATATCGGTTCAGGATTCTCTAAGCCGGTTATCCGGGGTATGGGATTCAATCGTGTATCTGTCACCGAAAATGGGATCAAACAAGAAGGTCAACAATGGGGTGCCGATCATGGGTTAGAGATTGATGCTTTCAATGTAGAGCAAGTCAATATACGTAAAGGCCCTGCTTCATTGCTTTATGGGAGCGATGCCATGGGGGGCGTTGTTGAAATAACCCAAGCTCCTCCCCCACTCGATGATCAGGTATATGGCGAAGTGGTTATGATTGGCAAGTCAGTAAGTGATTTGTTAGGAGGCTCGCTTATGATAGGTTTAAAAAAGAACGGTTTTCATTCCAAGTTGCGTTATTCCGAACAGCATTTCGGAGACTATCGTATACCAACCGATTCGATCGTTTACTTAACCCAACTTATCCCTATTTATAACAAACGATTGAAAAATACGGCGGGGATGGAACGAGATATCAGCTGGTTCGGTGAATATCGTACCCGACGTTACCGGGGTAATTATACGATCAGCAATGCTTATCAGAAAGTTGGTTTCTTCCCGGGTGCTCATGGTATTCCTGATGCTTCACAAGTTCAGGATGATGGAGATTCACGTAATATTGATTTGCCCTATAGCAAGGTTAATCATTTGAAAGCAACTATCCATCAGCAATATACATGGGATGGCTTGCAACTGCAATGGAACCTGGGTTATCAGAATAACCGGCGGGAAGAATGGAGCCGTTTTCATACGCATTACGGTACTCAACCTGCTCCGACTGTAGAACCGGATAAAGAGTTGGCTTTTAAACTTCACACATTCAGTTCGGGTATGAAAGCCCGTTTATTGGGGGCATCCGACTGGGAACATACCGGGGGATGGGATGTGCAATACCAACGAAATACAATAGGTGGTTATTCCTTTCTTTTACCTGAATATACAAGATGGACAACAGGCCTTTTCTGGTTAACAAATTATCGTTTGTCTCATACAGTTACACTCAGTGGAGGCCTGCGTTATGATTTCGGGAAAGTAGACAGCGATGAATTTACAGATATTTATCTGGCTACTTATCTGCAAAACCATGGCTACAGTGAAGCTGAAATAGAAGCAAATAAAATAAGAAGCCATGCAGTGAACCGTTCATTTGGTGATTGGTCGGGTTCAGTAGGGATCGTATGGACACCTGCAGATGATCACTTACTCAAAGCCAATATAGGCCATAGCTTTCGTTTACCGGGAGCCAATGAGTTGGCTTCCAATGGAGTTCATCATGGTACTTTCCGGCACGAACAGGGTGACGCTAATCTTTCTTCCGAGAAAGGCTGGCAATTGGATATAGCCTATTCATGGTTTGGAAAGTACATAACAGTTAATGTATCTCCTTATCTATCGTGGTTTAATAATTATATCTATCTCCGCCCAACAGGTGAATGGTCTATTCTGCCGCATGCCGGACAGATATATCGTTATACAGGAGCGGAAGCATTATTTGCAGGTGCAGAAGCGAGTATAGAAGTTCAGCTACCTCTTCAATTAAGTTATCAATTGGGAGGCGATTATGTCTATACATATAACTGCGACGAAAAGATCCCTCTCAGTTTCTCACCTCCGGCTTCGCTACGTAATACATTGACATGGAAACACAAAGGTTTTCAGGTTTATGCCGAACATCATTATATCGCATCACAGAATCGTATCGATCGTAATGAAGACACAACCCCGGGCGCCCATCTTATGAATGCGGGTGCTAACCTCTCATTTCCTCTCGGCGGGTCAAAAGCCGAGATAACGTTTACAGCACGTAATCTGTTCAATAAACGTTATTTCAATCACCTCAGTTTTTACCGGAAAATAGAAATCCCTGAACCGGGACGAAGTTTCCAATTAATGATTAAAATTCCATTTAAAAGTATACTCAAATGAAAACAAAAACAATTTTAGCAAGCATTTGTCTTATCGTATTATCAATATCTTTTACCAATTGCTCCGATGACGAAGGAGATACAACAAAGCCGGTTATTACTCTAAATGCCCCGGCAGAAGGAGCAGTACTTAAGATAGGATCAGCTATCCATTTCGATATGGATTTAGAAGATAATGAAATGCTTGGTTCCTATAAAGTAAATATTCACACAGCAGATGATGTTCATGCTTCAACCAAAGCTGTAGCTTCAGGTGTAACAGATATATTTAATGGTACCTGGGATGTTTCAGGAAACAGAAACATACATATCCATCATCACGAAATTGTTATTAAAGATGATGTGAAAGAAGGTGATTATCATTTTATGGTATACTGTACCGATGCAGCAGGCAATCAAACTTATATGGTCAGAAATATAAAATTGAGCCATGACGGACAATCGGGTGAGCATTAAAGAATTTAATACGACATATCATTATATCATTATGTAGGGGCGGCCTACGTGGCCGCCCGAATTATCAAATTTGGTATTCGGGCAGCCACATAGGGCTGCCCCTACAAGCAATAAAGCAATCGATTTATAAACCTTTCCTATATATTTCCCGTTTTATAAGTAGCTTTGTATTTATTTAATATGAAGTTTAAAGCAATTATATTATGAGTATCAGTATAGCTATCGATCGGGAAACTTGTATAAAGTGTGGAAAATGTGTGCGAATATGTCCGGCAGCAATCTTTTCACAGGAACTCCTCAAAGTGAAATTGGAGTTAATCATATATCTTCTTGTATTCAATGTGGGCATTGTGTAGGTGTTTGTCCTACCGATTCGGTTATTCATTCTTTATTCCCTTCGGATAAAGTGCATCCTATAGACCGGACATTAATGCCGACACCCGAACAGGTTATGTTGCTTTGTAAATCCAGACGGTCCAACCGCGCTTTCTCAAAGAAACCTGTTCCCGCAGAAATGTTGGATCAAATACTTGAAGCCGCTCATAGGGCACCTACTGCCAGTAATATGCAACAGGTTGAATTCACATTGGTTACCGATCCTCAAAAGATTAAAGAAGTAATCGCTCTAACAATGGAGATATTAAAGGAATTAGGTAAAAAGTTAAGTAATCCTTTCCTTAAACCTATCCTTAGACCTTTAATACCGGAGGCTTATAAATATTTACCCTATCTGGGCCGTTTGAACAAAGAATATGAAGAGGGAAATGACCCGATTCTGCGAAAAGCAACTACTCTTTTGTTAATACATACTCCAAAGCAAATTCGTTTTGGTAGCCAGGATTCAAATCTTGCCTATCAGAATGGTTCATTGATGGCAGAAAGCCTGGGTGTGAGTCAATTTTATACCGGATTTCTTTGTACAGCCTTACAGCAAGACAAGAAGAATCGTATCCCCAAACTACTTGGTATCAATGGTAAAATCCATGCAGGCATGGGATTAGGTATGCCCAGCTTTAAGTTTGAAAACTATATCGACAAGAAGGATATCAGGGTTAACAAAATATAGAGTTATTGGATACTCAAAAAACAATATGGACAATTGGGCATTCGACACTCTCATTTGATGAATTTGTTGAGATGCTGCAATCTTTCGATATTAAAACGATTGTAGATGTTCGTAGCTATCCGGGATCACGGCGCTATCCGCAATTCAATAAAGAAAATCTTGAAGTAGCTTTACCCGGGAAAGATATTCAATATATACATATAGCTCAATTGGGAGGCAGACGAAAGGCGAATCCCGATTCACAAAATACATTGTGGAGGCATCCGGCTTTTCGAGGATATGCCGATTATATGGGAACAGATACTTTTAAAGAAGGAATAAACCTCTTGACTCAAGAGGCCGTTATGCGTAGGACTGCCATTATGTGTTCCGAAGCCGTTTGGTGGAGATGTCACCGGTCATTGATTTCAGATTACTTAAAATCTATAGGTTGGAAAGTAACGCATATTATGGATATTAATAAAGAACAGGAACATCCCTATACCAGTGCAGCCCGGATTGTGGATGGAAGATTAACTTACAAAGCATTACTCTAAATAACATCAAACACAGATGCACAGAGACACAGAGTTTTTTTATTATCTAAAATTTAAATCTCCGTGTCTCTGTGCCTCTGTGTTTGATTTATTAAATCATGGTCTCTTGGGTAATCCCATTATTACCATTTAGTATTTTAATTCAAATACGGCCCCAGATCAATATACATACTCCTCAATACAATAGGTGGATTAAGTGTTACAACCGTATTATCACTTTTTCGAAGTTGGGTGATTGTTCGACCTAATGGCCGTATGGTTGCTTCTCCCCAACGGTTGAAGAATATAGTTTGTTCCTGTCCATTGTCATATATAAGAGTTACCTGTCCACCGATAGGACCATGGAATGTCGGGTTACTGGCAATCGTTGTGTATTGTCCGGCTAAAGCAGGGCCATACAACCAGTCGGTAACGGTAACACTGGATAGAATAAGTTCTATTCCATACAGATTTGCACAATAACATGTGTTCCGTTGTGTTCCAGCAGGATGCACTTCCGTTATTTCGATTTCTTCCACATAATGGAGCCCCTTGACAGTACTTAATGTCACTTTTGGGTTAATAACTCCTAATGGAAGAATTACCAAATATTCCATTTTTGTTGTATTTGCAGTACGGTATGGTGTATATATATCATTGCCTACATGTACTTTTATACTTTCCTCTACAATCTGTGAAGGATCGACATCATGAATAACAAAGTCAAGCATGGAATACATGTGTTCCATCGGTATACTAGGAATATGGGCAGGCAATACAGTGGCACGCGGCGAACCTTGCTGCATCAGGATATCCTGTTGTGTCAATGTGGCTGCATCGGGTTGATCAAACAGAATAGGTGTTGCATTTGTCCAGCCGGTAGGATAAAGTGTTGCCTCAACTTGTTGCCGGAGATAATTTGGGAAATAGAGAATATTATCAGGTACCCATGCCGAACCGTTCCAGGTACATAGTGATTCATTATACAGGCTGTTTCCTTGTTGTTGATCAAATACACGTACGTTCAATGTCCAACCTGTTGTACGATTATTAAATATAAAGGTAGGATCTTCAGCTGTATTTACGGCAAATCCGGGAATGGCACGGGTGCTTACATCACCATTTATATCCATTTCTCCCATTTCGGTTTGGAGGGCTGTAATCTGTTTTGAAGAAACAGGGTTTATTGCCTCCTCATTGCTACATCCCGTTATTAACAAGGCTAATAGCAGTAAAAGGGTAAAATAATTATATTGTTTCATATTCTTAATTATCATTTGTAAATAAGTTAAGCACCTGGTCATCTCCATAAGGGATAGTTTCAATTGCCTCTCCATTCTGCATGATGCTTCCGGAGAATAAAGAAGTCGGAATAGGAATATATTGGTTAGCATATTCTTCTGTCATGACAAAACCATCCGCCAACGTATATGTTTTACCTCCCCAATTGGAACCATCTTCATAATTGCGTATCAGGTAAGAAAGGGTTATTAATTGAATCGGATTTTGAATAGTAGTGCCATTCAAAGGAATACCTATTCCTTCTTCACCTTCCTGCCAGCCTCCGATCAACACATAAGCATTCATATAATAACCTTGTGGAGTAAGAGTAACAAGATATCTTTTCCCTGCCTCCAATACTAAATCGGTTTGTGGAAAAATAATCGTATAGTTATCATTATTACTTACCGTTATACGTCCTATAAGATAATTTTCGGGTGAAAATATAGAAGTTCCCGGCCCGAGGATAAGCTCTGCATGTCCATTCGGATTACCACAGTACGCCCAATAAGCTGTTGATTGACCTCCGCTCTGAAGCTCAATCAGCAAAGATTCTATATCAAGTCCTTTGGTATTTTGTCCTACCAACTCAAAGTCAAGCATTACATTTTCACGTATAAAAGTAAGGGGTACAGGTGCAACTGTTGGCATTACACCTGCTATTGTCTCTGCCAAAGCTGCTGTCATCCAGTCGGCGGACTTATAATCATCCAGTTCACGTTGATCGGTTTCAATTCCCTGTTGACGAATAGAAGCAATAGGCCATTTTGCACTCAGGTCGATAATATAATTATCATCCAACGTGAAGTGATAACCCGGATTACCACGGAATATACGATCCTGATCATAAACATATTGATAGGATTGCGTCCCGATAGTTGCATTGGTAGATGTAAGTGTTACATCAATAGCTCCTCCAACAACGAAAAAATCATCTCCAATTGCACGGCTCTCTATTGTTCGCCGGCTTTCTACAAATGGAGTAAACGTGAGTTCTCCTTTTGTTTTCGCCTTATTCAATTCCTCATCCTGCTGACAGGAAGGGAAAAGAAATGGAAGCGCTAATAACAGAGTAATATAAATATTCTTTTTCATGTCAATTCTTTTTCATTATTTATCTTCTTTCCCATTGTAAAATCGGATAATCATCTGGTGCTGCTCCATTGTTATACCAGAAGCTATTAGCCGGCTCACCTAACCAACCTGTTGTCTTTACAGGCCATAAGCCCTGATATGTATCCCATGAGGGCCACCCTTCCGAGAACTGAGTAACTCCCGCATTTGCATCCGGTAACTGAGAGAAACAATCGTCAATACCGGCTCCTTCTGCGGGTGTAAAATCACTTCCCATATTAGCAAAACCAGTACCGCTTGACATATCATTAATTGTTGTATAGCTACGGGTAATATATCCTTCGTTCAATCCACAAAGGCCACCCACTGTTCCGGTTGCAACAATACTACCGCCCAATGTATAACTATCCCAAATACGGGACTTAAAATCTCCATTAGTATCTTTTTCTCCTGCCTGTCCACATAAACTACCAACAACAGAGTTTGTTCCGGTTACATTAATGACAGGATTTTCGACCCGACAGGCAACCATATTAGACTCAGTATTCTGTAAACCGGCTATTAATTCTTGTATCAACGCTTCCCGTACAGTAGGAGATAAGCCCGGGGGCAAATTACCTATCATTGCCTGCTTTTCAGCATCGGATATCGTACTGCCTAATCTCCCTGCAATTCCTCCGACATACGCATTATCTCCCGTAACTGTTATAGTAGGATTGACCAAATTCACATTACACACGGTAGCGTTTCCACGCACATCAGCAAAGAGTCCGGCATTAGGCCCGGGAGTATTGACATTCATATTAGAAAGTGCATGTCCTCCACCATCAAAACGTCCTCCGATAATCGACATAGGTGTCCAGTTTCCTGCTTCACCGAGGTCTATATCACAAGCCTGGTAAGTGACACTATTCCCATCATTAATAGCTTCCAGGGAAGGGATATCATGAACTATCTGGGAAGATGTCGGTATGAATATTTCTCCGGTTGTCATATTATATCCATAACGATATACATATTGTTCATCAACTGTTAGATTCTGTGACGCAATCAATGTTAGTTGACCGCTTTGCAGAAGAATTTCACCTTTCGGAATATTATTTACATTTTCACCTTCAGTCCAGATATAAGTAACATACTGCCACACATTTGATCCTCCGCCTCCATTAGGCATAAAGTTCAAACGATCGAATCCGCTTTCACGTTTCCCGTCAGCATCCGTATTCGTATTACCTATTGGGTCTATATTCGGTAATATCTGAACAGAGTTTTCATCCGGTAAGGCGCCAGCATCATCTGAAACTACTACAATCTCCACTTTATACGTATGTTTTGGATAAAACGTAAGAAGTGTATAATAGGCTATAGTCGGGTCAGTATTAGTTTGTGCCCGGTAAGGAATGTAATATTGCTGGGAATAATCTCTACGGGTAATCACATATTTTTCTTCATCTGCACGTGTAGTAAAATGATTTTCGGGCAAGCTCATCTCTGCATTATAAGGATAGAATGCTACAATTGTCATTTCGTTATAGATAAAAATACGCGCATCTTCCGGATTCTGGTCCGGGCCTAATACAGCCAGTAATTCTCCGTTTTCTACCGTACATTCCATATTACGTATATAAGGTTGTGACAAATCACCTCTTGAATAATCCTCTGTATAATAAATATAGATACCAACATTATTAAGGCCACGTTCCAAATCTGCCATTGCATCGCCATTAGGTAGTTCATTTAACCGCGTTTGTACACCAAACGTAGGTGTCATGCGAAGCAATCCCTTCTCCTCTTCCTGTTGAGAAGAGGCTGTTATCTCATCCGAACAGGAGAAGGTTGTCAACGCTATAATCGAAACAACGATATTGATTAGTATTGTATGTATATTCTTCATCTTTGTATTCTTTTTTAAGTAGTTAATTTACTTTCACTGGAACAGGCCAGGTACTTCCCGTTGCTTCCCGATCAAGAATGTATTCATAAATACCGTTCCAGGGAGTCGTAGCCAATTCATTATTCAAGCGGGTGACTACTCTGCGATCTTCCGTTTCTCCGGGAAGCAAACCATTTCGTAGGATTTCCGGATAGAGAACTGAAGAGTCAAGTGCGTTTGCATTTTCTGATCCAATAACCAATTCGACGCCGCCTAAGGTACGTTGTGCACTTCCGACTAGCCCAAAGCTTATATGTACTACATTATTCGTTGTTGCCTGATTCGTACCCACAATAAATCCAAGTGTAGTCGCATTCGGATTAAGCATTCCCGTATTAATACAAGCAGATATTGCTCCGTCACTTGTATTGCTGTTCACTCCTACAATACCTCCCACAATATTACCCTGTAATATCGTTCCTGTATTAATACAACCGATGATCCGTCCGGTCGTTCCATTCAATCCACAGATACCACCCACATTACCAGTGGCATTTGCAAGTCGCGCTTCATTGAAACAGGCCACTATCGTACCATTATTCCTTCCGCAGATACTACCGGCATATTGTTCCCCACCGGCATCCATTGTACCGGAGAAAATACGGATATCCCTCAGTGTTCCACTATTAAAACTGAATAATCCGGGGCCAACAATATCCAGGCCGTCAATGCGGTTGTTATTTCCATCATAAGTTCCGCTGAAATCACCAAAACCATTGAATATTCGATCGGAACCGATAAGATTCAAAGTGTTAAGGTCTATCGTTTCTGCTTGCTTATAATGTGCACTAAGGTCTTTCGCCACATTCATAAATTGAACAGGCGTAGTTATCATATATGGATTATTTTCACCATAAGGCAATCCTGGGTTTTCAGGTAACATACCTCCTTCTGATATTGCAAGAGTAAGTGTTGAACCTTGAAAACTTTCAGGTGTAATTGACGTTGATATCAATAATCCTTTATCGGTGAATATATGGACAGCGTCTACAGTTCCAGCTGCAGGCAAAGTAACAAATTCAAATATATCAGGATTGTCTTCCGAAGCCTTACCCACATATACTTTGTCATCATTAGAATGAAGTGCAACTTTAGTTACAGCATCATCTCCCTGATTTATATAATTATCACCCAGGGAAAGTTGCAGTGAATAAGGATCATAAGAAACTTCGGCATCTACCTGATGCGTTATCCATGGGATACGTGTCAGCGTTATACTCCGAATCTGCAAACGACTTACAGTCAAGGTTAAATTATAGGAATAACCTGGTAAAAGCCGCATTGTAGGTGTAGCCGGATCGGTTCCAAACACGGTAAATCCGAGCAAATCCTGAGCAGTTGCAGTATAATCATCTATTACAAGCCTTGTTAATCTTTTACCTACAAGATCCACTCCTGTAGGAACAACATAATTTACTCCTAGTTGTAAATCATAAGTTCCGGTACCATCGGTTGCTGTTTGTGCACTTGTCTCATCTGCCGGATCAGGTTCCATAGACCGAATAGGATAATGCCCCCGGGCCACAATCTCTGCCATACGGAGTGCAACATGAGTAGGTTTAGGATCGACAGGTATCTCTTCTGTCTGATCAACCACAATGTCTACATTTATCTGAGTCATTACATGGCGGAATTGTAATAATTCCGCCGGATTAGAGGCATTACCGGGAGTTCCGGTTGGTGCATAAGCAGGATTTACAGCACTGTCATTTCTACGTTTTCCGTAATTGCTCAATACTGCATCATTTACATCTGCACGTCCTGCTGTGAGTACCATCTTATCTTTATCATATAACTTACCTGAGAAACCAAATAAAAGTATTTCTGTATCACCTAATGGGTAATAAGGTGTTGAACCTGAAAAAACTATATCTTTTTCTGTTCCTACTGCCAAACCTCCCGCCACAGAAACAGGAGTCTCATTGAAATACGGGTCAAAAGGTCCCGGATAAAAAGCTTTTATGAACAGATTTGAACTTCCTGTCGCCCTGGTCATAACCCCGGTGAGTTCTATCTCTCTTGTTTCAGAGGAAACTTCTTCTATATTTTTATCATCAGAACACGCTCCTAGAACAAGCGCTAACCCGGTCAGTATACTTATGTAATATTTATTAATCTTCATCATGCCTTTTAATTAATATGTATACCAAAATTTCCTTTTTGATTCCAATCGGTTAGTGTACCTCTAAGTATAATCTTATCTTCATCTTCCCGGACAGGAACACTGTTTACCTCTATTCGTAAAGTAGTGTTTTTAGCTCGTTCCAATGTGAGCGGTTCACCTGAATTGGTCAGATTATTAAAAGAAGAAACCAGAAATACCTGATCGATGGAACTACCCGTAGTAGTATCTACCAGCCCAATTGCAATCCTCACTGACTCCTCTGTTCCCGGAAAAAGAAACATAGTATGACTAATGGATGGATTTACAAAAGGAGTTGGTCCATCAACTAACGTATAAGAGAAAGGCTCATCAGGAGTATCTAAAGTGGAAAGCCCGCTATCTCCTAACTCCATAAAAAACAGAGCCTGGTGAGTTGTTGTTCTAACAGCCAAATTATTCACTACTATATTCGGGTTCATTCCATCCTGAGCAGCAACTTCAACTGTCAGTTTACTCATGATATGTTTAAACTCTCCCAGATTTACTTTACCGGAAAGTTTATTATAGGGAGTAGTTTCAGCATTTACATTCCCGGATGCATACATTATATCAGGCATTCCATCATGTAAACTTATATTTAGATTTCTTCTGTGTGATTCAATGAAGAAATCAGCTCCAATTCCATTATCTGTAAAAGGACTATATGCCATAAATACCAGCTGACTTCCATCAAAAGGCCAGTATTTCTGTGTTACCCAGTTAAAATTAAAGAGGTCTCCTTCTACCGACGCTGCATTTGCCGGCACATTATCTAAATCAGAATAGGAATTCCAATTAATAGGAGCTTGACTATATAAGGCCCCTATGACTCCAATATTACCTCCATTCGGAAAATCATTCAATTCGGCACGTGTTACCAGTGATGATTGACTGTTTAAGGAGGATAATTGAATTTCATCCGTTTTTGAGGCTTCCTTAGGAATCGGATCATCCGTTATATCACTGCTACAACTAAACAATAGAGTTGAACAGGCAATCAGGATAGTATATTTTATTTTAATATGCATATCTTTTCTCCTTTTATTGAATTACAACATTTCCTTGGTCTCCTTCTGTCCAATCTTCCAATGTGGCAGAAAGTAAGATTTTTGTTTTCTCCAATGTTAGTGTAATCACAGTCTCTTTTCCTGCTTCGAAAACAAGGTCTTCCTGGATCGTTCCATTGAACTGGACATTCGGATAACCTGTAAGCTCAATACTTATAACCGAGGTATTCGCACGGACAGTTTGCGGCATTACAAGAGCTGAATAGTTTTTTCCGTCATCATCTGTAAAAGGATTTACAGTTGTGCGTACCCCGGTTGCCATAACTGTACCTGTTTCCAATGAAGCTCGTCCATCCAGGATAAAGTTATTAAGAGTGATTATTGCTCCTTGCAACTCTTGTTCGGTAAATTCCTCGCTTTCCAGTACAATCTTCACTTTACTTACCACATGTTTGAAATAGAAATTTACCATTACCGGAGAAGCCAGATTGACAGTATCCATCAACAGGTCATAATTACTATAACCTCCCGTTTGATCTGAAGGAATATTCCAGGGGAATGTTGTATTTGTAGATGTCAGATTAGAAGGAATAAGAGATGCATCCGATGTATAAGCTGCCGACAATGTCATTGGCAATTGTGCCATATAATCATCCCAATAAAGGACATCTCCCTGCCAGCGATAATTGCCTCCGTCTTCTTCATAACGATAACGTGCCATCTGGAAATTATTACCCAGTTTATATACATTGATGGCTTTATCCTGGAAGAATGTATCATTATCTATTAGTGATCCGGTCACCTGTATGGCTTGCAATTCGAAATTAATCTCTCCACCCTCTTGCCACGGGATAATCTGCACACCTATATCAACCTGGGTCTGGTTGAATGTGATATTGATGAGATATGCTTTACCTGCTTCAAAATTAAATGGACTCTCACGACGGGCAATATATTCCCTGCCATCGATTGTAATGCGAACCATATCGGCATTGGCCTCAACCAATTGTGGTTGAATAATGGCAAACTGATCCTGCGGATTTTCCCGGTCAATCAGAATATCACCCCTATCAGTTCCGGGAACAAATGCTCCGTTTTCCTCATGCCCGCCCATCAGGTAATTGGGTAATTCAATAGTAGCACTCGCCAGTTGGTCAGCAGTAAAAGTGCTGGAAGCCAAATTGACAACGACCCGTGATCCGGCATGTGTAAAGGTCAGTTTAGTTCCGTGATAACGATCGGTTGTTACCTGATCTGAAGTAAGGATATCGGGTAATTGCGTATCATTCTTAGGATTTGCAAAAGACGTAGAAGCTCTGAACGTTACCGACTCACCGGGAATATCTTCCCACATAATATTATTATCGGAATGCCATTTATTGTCATCGCCATACGTGAATTTATCCAGGAAATTAAATTGGTCATTCGCTCCCTGCATATATACGCGCATTGTATCACCTGGTACAACTCCTTCACTTTCTTCCAATGGGAAAACCGTATTTATGATTTCATAATACATTGGAGGCGTATCAATCCAATCCTGAATATCCACCCAGAAATGCACACCTGTTTTTTCAAAAGTGATATAGAATGTATATTTATGTCCGCTCAATAGCTGAAGAGTATCACTCATCGCAGCCGTGAATGTGCTTCCGTCTGTAAAATTAAAGTCGAAAGTAACTCCTTCACCTGCATCACGCGGCATTACAATACCAGTACGTTGTGTATCGTCTCCACGGTCAGGAATAAGAATATCCCCCATGGAATCTTCTACATATACTGTGTCGTTCAAAATATCACATATTCCGAATGTTTGCATCCCATGAATAGTAATCGTAGAATTAAACATCGGAAGATCTTCCATTCCTTCACCCATTGAATATTTAAATATCAGCTTTGAAAGACGATGGTGCATACGCAAGTGTACATTCGGATCGGCTTTGGAAAAGCCCGAAAGGTGTTCACCTGTCATAGCGTCAATAACAGGCAGATTGCTCTGGTCTTCCACTGATACCGGGAATGTCATATCAGGAGAAAGATCGGGAAGATAAGGATAGTAACTTTTAAAATACACCGAACTACCATCTTGTGGAAAATAAAGAGTTTCTTCTCCCGAAGAAGGTTCGAAACTCTCTGTTCCTGATGGTGTATAATAACGGTAATTGTAGATATTATCAATAATTTGCGTACGATCTGAATTCATCATGACTATACCGATAGCATCATTCGTTTCCCATTGGGAATCAAAAGCACGTGTAGTAATTCCAATACCAGCCTGGATATTGGCTTTTACCATACCTCTCTGTTCACGATTGGAATCATCCTCCGTACAGGAAAATAATAATAGGGATAAGAGTACACCCCAAAGAACTTTTATAGGTTCCGGTCTCATAAGTCTTTCTATTTAGTTAAATGATTATTTTATTTATTGGGCTATCAACCATGATTCAGGCCCTGCAATCCAATCCTGTATACTTACTTTCAAGGAAGAATCTAATGACAGGCGGATTATGATATACCATGGTTCGTGTATATCTTTTGTTTCAAATTCAGAAAGTTGATCAGATACATCAAAAGAAATATCCAGCGGCTCTTCTCCTTCGAACTTGACGGTCAAATCAAATGTATGTGGAACTCCCGGATCAAATCCCAATAGATTGTTTGATCCTATATACCATAACCCCTCTTCCCTAGATTCAGGATTTTCCTCCAGATTATAAACAATGCTTCCGTTTTTCAAAGCTTTTGTTGATTGCCGGGTTGCCCGTTCTATAAAAGCATCGTTTATGTTTCGTTCCAACGTAATACCACTCAATGTTGCAGAAAGGCTTTCCAGCGGAGGGAACTCATTAATAATCGGTGAATCGGTATCAATAAACTGCACTTCCACAATCAAGGGCCGTGTTTGTTGATACATAGGAATAGGTATAATCAAAGAATCCTGCTGAATAATAACTTCCGCCCGGGTCATTCCGGCATTGAATGGGGTAGGATTAAGAATAATACCATCCGCACGTGTAGAAACGGAAACGGTTCCATCCACCCTGTTTAAATTGATATTCTCAGCAGGTTCCCAACCAACAAGGGTATAGGTATCGGCAGCCAGATCTACATCTCTTCCATAAATATTGGAAGTGATATTGGTTGTTTCACCCTGTGAAGATGTAATGGATATATTGACCTGTTCGTCTTGAGAAATGGGTTGAGTATCAATCCATCTGAATTCTATCCGTATATTACGGAAACAATTGTCCAGGTCTAAGCCGTCGCGAATACAGGAAGAGAAAATAAATGCACACGCCAAAAGGGGAACTAATTTTACAAACTTCTTCATAGTTTTCTATTAACGGAAGAGGTCATTTATATAAAATTAAATGAGATCTTCACACATTGTTTTACTGATAGTTTGGGTTTATTATCTACTGACTAAACCGCAAATATTTTATATAACTAAGATTGTTGCGAAATAGTTTAGAAAAATGATAAATTAAGTGATATGAGGAGATTGTAAGTGATTTGCCACTTATCTATCCATTCTACAATTATCATTTTGTCACTATATACATAGTTTACTATCGTATTATACATAGTATATTGTCATACTATAAATAGAAATATTTTTTAACATATCTTTTAGCCACTAATTTCCATACATTTATATCATTGTGACTTCTATAGCTCATTCTTCCTGAAAAAAATACTCCCTTATTTATGGAATCAATTATAGCCGGTGCATCTATTAGATAAAGACTGATGACAGAAAAGGATTCATGACTACTTTTTTGTATGAGTCAGGTAATAGTATCAATCCTCAAAATAATTTGATTATGGAAACGAAGAAATCAAACAAAGCAAATTTAGAGAAGGGAAAGACTTCCAACCTCCTCATGGGCGTAGTAGTAGCAATGGCAGTCCTCTTTGTCAGTTTCGAATGGGGAACAGCAGCAGAAAAAGTATTAGTGGCAGATATGAATGGTGGTATCGAATGGGTAGATGATATTCCTATTACTATTCCGGAACCTACTCCTCCCCCGCCACCACCTCCAGCACCAATGGTAACAGAGTTCCTTACTGTTGTTGATGATGGAATCGATGTGGATACAAATCCGGATATAACAACTGAAGATACACCCAATAACGCACAACCGGAGCCTTATCTTCCTCCGGTGGTTATTGAAGAAGAAGTGGAAGACGTAAACACTGTTTTCATTCGAGTGGAAGAAATGCCAGTATTCCCGGGTGGTGATGCCGCACTTTTAAAGTTTGTCAATAGTGCTATCAAATATCCGGTAATTGCACAGGAAAACGGGATTTCTGGCCGGGTAGTTTGTTCATTTGTTGTAAACCGTGACGGATCAGTAGTTGATGGAGAAATCGTACGCGGTGTAGACCCTTCCCTGGACAAAGAAGCATTACGTGTAATCGGCACTATGCCTAATTGGAAACCAGGCCTGCAACGTGGCAAACCGGTACGGGTGAAATATACTATCCCTATCACATTCCGTTTGCAATAAAGAACAAATCGTTAGGAAATGTATCAAAAGTATCTTAAATTTCTCCTCCTTTGAAAAGGAGGAGTACCCGAACGAAGAGAGGGGGAGGTGGTTAGACCCTCTAAGTGTTTATTAGAATCCAACCACCTCCCGACTCGTACCTCGCCGTACTCCTCCTTTTCAAAGGAGGAAAAATTTAAGATACTATTGATATATCTTCTTTCGGGGCTAACAAAATAATTAAATGCTTTTCAAAAAAGTATTAGATACTTTTCAGAAAACTATTAACCTGTATTATTCATAAACTCAAAAAAGCGCTGTAAAAAGTACCTTCATTC
>DAMANX010000050.1:14457-18235 GCA_032073245.1 Tannerellaceae bacterium | reverse complement strand
ATACAGATTTTCTTGCCCGCCAGACTCCCGGCTTTTCAGGAGCAGATATTGCAAATGTATGTAATGAAGCTGCACTGATTGCTGCGCGCGGTGGTAAGAAGTTTGTTCAAAAAGAAGACTTTATGAATGCAGTAGATCGTATTGTCGGAGGTCTTGAAAAACGAACAAAAATAACGACTGCCGAAGAACGCCGTAGTATTGCGATTCATGAGGCCGGCCATGCTACATTGAGCTGGTTGCTTGAACATGCTAATCCATTAGTAAAAGTGACAATTGTACCTCGTGGAAAGGCATTAGGTGCCGCGTGGTATTTACCGGAAGAACGACAGATCACCAATAAAGATCAATTGCTTGATGAAATGTGTACCACATTAGGTGGACGTGCGGCTGAAGAACTTTTCCTAAAAAAAGTCTCTACGGGAGCATCCAATGATCTGGAACGCGTAACAAAACAAGCTTATGCAATGGTAGTTTATTTTGGTATGAGTGACAAGTTGCCTAATGTGAATTACTATGATTCTACCGGACAGGATTGGGGATTCACTAAACCCTATAGCGAAGAAACCGCAAAATTGATCGATATGGAAGTACAACGTATTATCAACGAACAATATGAGCGGGCCAAAAAGATTCTTTCCGAAAATGGCGAAAAGCATAATACACTTGCTCAGGTTCTACTTGAGCGGGAAGTTATTTATACGGAAGATGTCGAACACATTTTTGGTAAACGTGCATGGATATCCCGTTCTCAGGAGATAATGGAGCTACAGGAGAAAGAAAAGGAAAAAGAGAATGCTTCAAAAGAAGTAATAGAAAAAGAGGAGGAAACAGTTGCTGAAGAAACGAATGAAGAAACAAAAGATGTTCCTAAAAATGAAGTTACCATTACAATACATGACAAAGCAGACTAATTTCCATAAAGAATAATGAACAAGGGCAGATATACAACAAGATATATTTGCCCTTTCTGTTCTATATCTCTATATTTGCATTCAAATCAAACAAACAAGTAAGAAAATCGTGTTAAAAGACCTAATCAAAAGAGCGCTGAGCGGCATTGTTTTTGTTACCGTTATTATTGGCTCAATCTGTCTGCATCCTTATGCTTTTTTAATCTTGTTTATCCTGATTACCTTCTTTACTTTATGGGAATTTTACGGATTAACAGGACAGTATGGATCAGCACCTGTTAAACGCTTTATTTATTCTCTGGGAGGTGCTTATTTGTTTGCAGCCACTTTTGTATATGCACATGATCTGATTGATGGAATAGTATTCTTACCCTATTTAGCCTTTTTGATGTTTGTTCTGATTATGGAGCTTTACTATAAAGATCCTAATCCAATAAAAAATTGGTCATTAAGTTTCTTTGCTCAATTCTATTGTGCAGGCTCTTTTTCCATATTAAACTTTATTTCAGCAGTACCCAATACACCCGGTGTTGTAAATCACACCCCTCTTTTTGTGTTAGCCATTTTTATTTTTATCTGGCTAAATGACACCGGAGCATATCTGATTGGAAGCCTTTTCGGAAAACATCGCTTATTTGAAAGGATTTCTCCTAAAAAATCATGGGAAGGTTTTTGGGGTGGATTTATTGTTGCAACTCTCTCTTCCCAAGTTTTCGCATGGTATGAACCCACAATAAGTTGGTATGTATGGGGCGGTTTTGCTATGGTAGTAGTTGTATTCGGAACGTGGGGAGATTTAATAGAATCCTTATTAAAGCGGACATTATTAGTAAAAGACTCCGGACATTTCCTTCCGGGACATGGAGGGCTGCTGGACCGTTTCGACAGTCTTTTACTCGCTGTTCCGGCTGCTTATATTTATATTGAATTATTTATTCGAAATTAAAAGTAAGGACGATCAAACGTGAAGTTGCCTTGGAAAAAGCATTGGTATATTTCATTAGCTCTTTATCAATCAAATCACTTCTGTCTTTTTCCAGGATATCGCTTAATCCGAAACAGAATTTCAATTCAGGACAAAGCTTAAAAAAAGGAAGATAAATATCACAACCAAAACCAAATTCAACACCATAATCAACACCTTTCATCAAAAGAGGATTCCCTTTTTTACGCCCAATATCTATTGCACCATATACTCCTGCGATCAAGTATGGCCTATAGTTATTTAAACGAAGAGCACTGTATTTGATATTAATGGGTAAAGTAACATAATTTGAGCGTATATTGGTTTTAAATTCCTCCCCGGTATTTTTCTCACGAAACTCAAAAGTTCTATCTCCAAAATGTATTGTAGGAATTACCCGCAAATTCAAATAAGGATTAAGATACATATCACCGATCACTCCCACGCTGAAGCCCGGAGAAAATGAAGGAACTTCGGCATACCAGATTTGTCCGTCTGTTGATACACCACTATGGGTCAATATAACATCTTGCGTATGAATGCCCACATGAAAACCTAAATGATATAATTTCATATCAGCATAGGGTTGATTTCTCACACGCTCTACTTGTGCCTGGACACCTGTAATCGCCAGGCTTATGATTATAATAAAAAGAATTGCTTTTCTCACCCTTTCAACAGTTTTGAATAATAACGTAAAACCGCCAAACTTATTGTCAAAAAAACACTAATTGGATAAATTATAGCTGATCTATTTTTTATTTACAAAGAAAGGTCTATTTTTGCATCACTAATAGTATCAATTTAAAGTATATAAAAAATGGCTTACGTAATTAGCGACGATTGTATTGCTTGTGGTAGTTGTATCGACGAATGTCCGGTAGGAGCAATTTCAGAAGGTGATATATATGTTATCGATCCTGAAATGTGTACAGATTGTGGAACTTGCGCTGACGCATGTCCTACAGAGGCTATTCATCCGGCATAATAGCAAAGTAAAAACAGGTTAATAAAAACCGACAAAATAAGGGGCTGTACACTCTGGTGAACAGCCCCTTATTCTTTAGCGTTTATTTTAGAATTTGTATTTCAGAACTCAATATCAAGTTTTATATCTCCGTCATCTCCGTCCTCTTTTTTCTCATCCGCTGAAAAGTCATTTTCAACATCTGTATTTCTACGTTTGATGTAAGTGATTACATCATTCAATCCATCCATAAACTTCTCAAAATCTTCTTTATACAAGAAAATCTTGTGTTTCTCAAAGGTTACTTGCGATCCGTCTTTTGATTGCACTTTCTTACTCTCCGTAATAGCAAGGAAAAGATCATCTTTTAGATTTTTCTTGACATCTAAGTAATAAATACGTTTTCCAGCTTTTATGGCTTTAGAGTAAAGAATCTCTTTGTCGCCACCTTCAACATGCGATTTCTTATTCAAGTCTTCCATGACAGCTAACATTTGTTAAAATACCCACCCAATTTTCATAACTTGCCTCAAATATGTGCATAATTTTTTAAATAACAACTATTTTAAACCAATAAAAAGTGAAAGAAAGCCCTTAAACACAATATAATTACTAAAATATGCTAATCATTGTATCAATATAAAGATTTGATTCAAAAAGAGGAATATTTGAAGAAAATGCGATATGAGTATCCTGGCTCCCCTCCTTTGAAAAGGAGGGGAGCCAAGTTACTATAGTTTACAATCCAATTTAAAATCTTCAAATTTTAAACAAATCAAAAGCATTATCTATACCGAATTCACCTTTAATTTTCCCATGCAAATAATGAAAAACAAAAAAAATAATCACTCATGAAAAGAAAAACTTGTATATTTAAAAGAAACCACTACCTTTGCACTCGCAATCACAAAGTAATGGCCGCGTAGCTCAACTGAA
>DAMANX010000050.1:0-14357 GCA_032073245.1 Tannerellaceae bacterium | reverse complement strand
TAGAGTAGCTGACTACGGATCAGCCGGTTACAGGTTTGAATCCTGTCGCGGTCACTACCAAAGAGAGCATGAAAACATATTGATAATGGCCGCGTAGCTCAACTGAATAGAGTAGCTGACTACGGATCAGCCGGTTACAGGTTTGAATCCTGTCGCGGTCACATCGGTAAAGCGTCTGGAAGCATACTTCCCGACGCTTTTGTTTTTAGTTTGATATTTTTAGTATGTTTGTATTACAAAACAGGCGCGCTATGGCTACTAGAAAAAATACATATATCAGCTATCCTTCATCTGAAAAGATATATGTTTCAGGAGAGATCAATAAAGTGTGTGTGGGAATGCGTCGGATTAAACTTTCAGATACCAATATGGTAGATGAGAAAGGTGAGGTTATCCGAAAAAAGAATAATTCGGTAATAGTATACGATACAAGTGGCCCTTACTCAGATCCCAAAATAGCAATTAATCTGCAAGCTGGTATTCCCCGTATCCGGGAAGAATGGAGTAATAGACGGAAAGATATACTTCAACTAAAACAATATTCAACACCATCCAGTTTATTTCCTATAAATCACCCTCCTTGTAAAGCTAAAGAGGGAAAGAATATTACCCAGATGTATTATGCAAAAAAACGCATTGTCACACCGGAAATGGAGTATGTGGCCATCCGGGAAAATCAACAGGTAGAAGCTTTGGGATTAAAATCATATATTACCCCCGACTTTGTTCGTAAAGAAATAGCTGCCGGACGTGCAGTAATTCCTGCAAACATTAATCATCCTGAGGCAGAACCGATGATCATTGGTAAGAAATTTCTTGTAAAAGTCAATACAAACATGTACGACCCTCTCCTATCTTCTTCTATTGAGGAAGGAATAGAGAAGATGATAGGATATTGTAAATGGGGCAGTGATACATTAATATTTGGTTACACACCGGATTTCATTGAGAATGCATATATCTGGTTACTACGAAATAGTCCGATACCCGTAGGTTCTACCCCACTCTATCAGGCATTAGAAAAAGTGAAAGGAAATATTCAGGATCTGGATTGGAACATATATAGGGAGACTCTGATAGAACAGGCAGAACAAGGGATTGATTTCTTTATTATTCATGCTGCATTTTTACGGAGTTATATAGATATGACTCTTCCTCGTTTAACAGGAATTGTGTCAGGAGGAGGTTCTATTATTACAGAATGGATGCGGATACATAAAAAAGAAAATTTCTTATATACCCATTTTAATGAGATATGTGAAATATTAAAAATGTATGACGTAACGCTTATTCTAGGAGATGCCCTTAATCCCGGCTCAATCTATGATGCAAATGACAGAGCTCATTTTGCCGAATTACAGACAAAAGGTAAATTAACCAAGATCGCTTGGGAATATCTTGTGCAGGTGATGATTGAAGGCCCCGGACATTTACCTATGAATAAGATATTGGAGAACAACAAAGAACAGCAATATACCTGCCAGAACGCTCCTTACTTCACTTCCGGTCCTCTTACTACGGATGTAGGGTTAGGATATGAACATATTTCTTCAGCTATAGGGGCAGCGCAAATTGCTTGGCAAGGAGCGGCTTTAGTTGGGAGTGCTTCTCAGGCTAAAGAAGATTGTAGAAATACCATTATATCTCATAAAATAGCTGCTCATGCTGCTGATTTGGCGAAAGGGCATCCGGGTGCGCAAGTCAGAGACAATGCTTTAAGTAAAGCATGTGTTGAAAAAAGGCTAAAAGATCAATGCCACCTTGCGCTGGATCCGGAACGTGCATTGAAGGCGGAAAGAAACAAATTCAGAGAAGGCATGTAACTTGTTTCATTATTTGTTCTGCACAATCATAGCCTTCTTCATACAAAGCAGCCAATTTAGCTACATCTTTCTCTGTACGCCCCACTTGAATCGGCTTTTCAGGACGTATGACAAGGGCAGTCCCCTCCTCTTCTAATCGATCGATATAATCCAACACCTCGTTATATCGACGGTAACGATTTTTTAACTGCTCCCGTATAGCAGGATATTTTTTGTATATAAATCCCGGTAGATGAAAATCTTTATCTGCTTTACGGTACCCTTTATTACGTGTAAGTACCACCACATTCTTTTCAAAGCCATCCATAATAGCCCGTCGTATGGGTATCGCATCGCACACCCCACCATCTACCATAGGAATTCCATCTACATAAGCAACAGGACACATCACCGGTATCGTACACGAAGCACAACAAATATCGACCAATCGCTGTGCGTCTTTTTTTTCTTCAAAGTACTCGGCCTTCCCTGTCAAACAATTGCTTGTGACCATAACAAAACGGTCCTGAGATTGGAAATATGTATCATAATCCAAAGGATAATATTTATCAGGATATTCATAAAACAAAAAGTCCATATCGATATACCCCTTTCCTTTCAGGAAATAAGGCAAACCAATATAATTTCGTTTTTCCAAAAGATCAATATTACTGTAACGTGAACGGCCCCGTTGGCGGGAAGCATAAGAGATGCCGTTACTCGCCCCGGCTGAGACTCCGATAGTATATGGGAACCATATCTTCTGATCCATAAAGAAATCCAATACCCCTGCTGTGAAAGTCGAACGCATACCGCCTCCTTCCAACACTAATCCTGTTTTATTATTTATTTCCATATCTTATTATTTAAGGATCACCATGATACACTTGTAGAAACTGGGCTTGCCCTGTCTCTCTACTGACAACGTACCAGTTTAATGATGATATTTATATGGAGACAGGGCAAGCCCAGTCTCTACAAAAAAATAAACCATTGCCCGATTCACATCGAACAATGGCCACAAAAATATAATAAATCAGCGATAAATAAGGGTCTTTTTAATTAATTACTTCGTCACTTCATTGATTAACGGACGACCATCCATGAAATCCTGGATATTTTGCAAGGTCGTTTCTGCAATGTTGCGCATCGCCTCTTTTGTAAAAAAGGCCTGATGAGAAGTAACTATCACGTTATTAAAAGAAAGCAAACGAGCTAACACATCATCGTCGATAAATGTATCCGAAATATCTTCGTAAAAATATTCACCTTCTTCTTCGTATACATCAAGGCCGGCTGCTGCAATCTTTTTATCTTTTAATGCTTCAATTAAAGCATTCGTATGAATCAATTGACCGCGCCCGGTATTGATTATCATTACACCTTCTTTCATTTTTAAAATAGATTCTTCGTTAATAAGATAACGCGTCTGTTCTGTCAAAGGGCAATGAAGGGATATAATATCCGATTCTTTATAAAGTTCATCCAAAGTAGTATAAGTTATACCTTCTTCTTCGGCGAAAGCTTCATCCGGATAGATGTCATTAGCTAAAACGCGCATACCTAAACCTTTGAGGATATGTATAAGGATTTTGGCTATTTTTCCGGTTCCTATAATGCCTACTGTTTTACCATGCATATCGAACCCCATCAGTCCGTTTAGCGAGAAATTGCCATCACGTGTTCTCCAATACGCCCGGTGTATTTTCCGGTTGAGAGATAACATCAATGCTAATGTATACTCTGCTACCGCATAGGGAGAATAAGCCGGCACACGCACTACTCTTAGTTTGCCACTTGCCGCTTCTAAATCTACGTTATTAAAACCAGCTGCACGTAGGGCCAATAATTTCACACCATTTTCCACCAATGCATTTACGACTTCTTCATCTACTATGTCATTTACAAAGACACAGACAGCATCCATTCCCTTCGCCAGGATCACATTATGTAGATTCAAATGCCCTTTGAAATAACGAATATCAAAATGATATTTTTTATTTATTTCATCAAAAGATACAGAATCATACGGTTTAGTACCAAAAAAGGCAATTTTGAAGCCCATAAGTTGCATTCAGTTTCCTATATAACTGATATTGGCTTAAAAATGTTTCGAACTAAGGAAAAATAATTGTTACTTTGGTTCCTCTGTTTAGTTCAGAATAGACTATGATTTTCGCACCATAAGCCTGGAGTATCCTGAGAGACAAGGCTAAACCTATTCCATGTCCGGCATACGACCGGGTATTACTTGCACGAAAAAAAGGTTGAAAAATATGTTCAAGTTCATCCGGGGGTATACCTATTCCGTAGTCTTGAATTTCAAGAACATTCGTTCGCAAACGTACTTCAACCCTTTTATCGTCGGAATATTTTAATGCATTGTTCAATATATTTTCAATAGCTATCTTTAGAAGCAGAGGATTAGTTTCAATTACAAAAGAAAAATGATCCGGTGAAAAATCGATCCGACCTTCCACAAATTGCATCATAAATTCAGCAAGAAGGATTGGTTCTGATGAATTTTGAAGGATTTCCTCCTCACCTCTGGAAAGAAAGAGGAGATGTTTCATCAATTGTATGATACGCTTGGTTTCAATCAATACCCTCCCTAATGCAGCTTGATATTCAGATGGTGTCCTTTCTTTCATCAAGGTTATTTCACATTCACCCTGAATCGCTGTCAATGGATTATTTAATTCGTGTGACGCGCTACGGACAAAAGCTTTTTCACTCTGAAAAGCGGCATCAATTCGTTGAATCATGCGTGTAGCATATTTTCTGCCAACCAGATAAACGAGAAATGAACTAATTACAACTAAACCTACCAGCATCCATGCCAGGTTGCGGCGCAATTCTACAATAACACCAACTTCAGTCTCTAGTGAACTGCTCAGACGATTCATATAGAAAGAAGCCATAATATAAAAAAGAATAGCAACCAGAGCTATTACACCGGCTATTATAGCTGTATAAGAAAGGGCTATCTTATCGTTTGTTTTCATGCTTCCAACATATAACCAACACCTGTTACCGTACGAATCAGTTTCTTTCGGGAACCTTTATCTATTTTACTCCGCAGATAATTTACATAGACATCCACTACATTCATGTTCCTGTCCGGTTCCTTATCCCATACATATTTAATAAGATCTGCACGGCTAACCGGTTTTCCGGCATGTGACATAAGATATTCAAGTAAACGATACTCCCGAATAGTCAGATTGATGATCTTCCCATTTCGTATAACCCGATGAGATTCCGGTTCAAGCGACAAATCTGCAAAAGATTGAGTTTTTATTATAACATCATTCCCAAATCGACGAAGCATCGCATTTACCCGGGCTGTTAATTCCTGAAAACTGAAAGGTTTCACCAGGTAATCATCAGCTCCGGCATCCAAACCATTCACTATATCCTCAGTAGTGCCTAAAGCTGTAAGCATTATAACAGGCACATAAAATCCATAAACATTCCGATATTTACGGCAAAGTTCCAGTCCTGTCATTCCTGGCATAATAATATCCAGAATTAGCAACTGGAATTTTTCTTTTTCTATTATTTCCCAACCAGCTACCCCATCTCCGGCAACACTCACTTCATGCCCAAATTCAGTTAAACCCCGCTCAATAAAGGAGGAAATATTAATTTCATCTTCTACTAACAATATTTTAGCCATAATGCTATCCTTCAATTATTTTCATACAAAATAAAGAAAATTTAGGGAGAATTCAGGATCTGTAAAATGCAAAAAGTTACAGATTACAGACATTTACTTTACAGATGACATGTTAATAAATGTTTCTATACATAGTATGACTCCAAACTATCTATTAAATCGCGTTATACAACATATAGTAATGACAATTTGTATTATATCAATCCTGCATACCGTTCAGATAAATTTCGGGAGATAATCCAACCCTTTTAAGAAATCCCGCTAAAGTGCCATATAATAATGGATTCTCCGGTGCATTGAGTAGAGTAATCTGTTTCAAACAATCCTTGGGTAAGGTAATAGGAACATAGGGGGTTAATGTATTATCCTCATAGTGATAAAAAGCTTCTTCATACGGCTTCAACTCCAACAAACGCCACTCTTTTTCTTCGGCTTTTTTCGGTTTCCGCACTTCTAAACAGGCATTACATAACATCGAAAAAAAACGGGAATCCGTTTTAAATCCGGTATGCTCATCATCGAAAAAGAATTTATCATACTCACGTTCTAATTGATTTTTGAAAGTATGGATTATTTTGTCAGTGTCGTACTTACATCGCACCATAAATATATTTTCCAAAAGGCAATTCTCTGTCAGTTTCTCATAATCCCAGGAAAGAGAAAGAACAGGATTTAAAGATTTTAGCGATATAGGTGATTCATTAAAAGTAATTGTAAACAATCCAATTTCAGGCCCCACCAACATCCGGCTATTATCCCGAAAAAAAGGCATATCTTTTTTACTCTTTTCTATTGGTATATTTTTTTCATCTTCATAGAGTGAAATGGCTCTTCTTAATAGTGATAAGCCATACATATATTCTTTTTCAGGAATAGTATGTAACAAATTGAATGCTTTTATATTGAATTTTTCAGAAGTAGAAAATCCATTGATTAAGTCAACAAAATTATCGAGTGCAATTGAACTATATAATTCCATAATAAATGTTTATTTGAGTTCAAACATACTCTATTTTACAGACATTTACTATATTTGTTTCGCTAAATGTGTTTCTAATCCAAATTAATGAAGTAAAAACTAAGGAGTGAAGACAAGATGAAAAGACGTGATTTCATAAAGACCAGTGTTGTAGCGGGAGCTGCCCTTTCTTTGAATTTTGATGGTTTACAGGCTGCATTGTCATCTAATAGTATGGTTGTTCAACAAGCACCCGACATGGTGGCTATTATGGGCGGTGAGCCGGCAGCAATGCTCGACAAAGCTCTTGAAGCACTTGGAGGTATCGGACAATTTGTTAAAAAAGGTAGTAAGATTGTCATCAAACCGAATATCGGATGGGACCGTGCTCCTGAGATGGCCGGTAATACTAATCCTGAACTGATTAAAGCATTGGTAAAAAAATGTCTGGATGCAGGAGCCCAAAAAGTGACTGTATTCGACCATACCTGCGATAACTGGCAGAAATGTTATGATAATAGTGGTATCGCTGCTGCTGCACGTGAAGCTGGGGCTGTAGTAATGCCTGGAAACGAAGAGCGCTACTATAAAGAAGTGGCTCTTCCTAAAGGAGTGAAACTAAAAAGTGCTATGATCCATGAGTCTTTGATTGAATGTGATGCATGGTTTAATGTACCTATCCTTAAAAATCATGGAGGAGCGAAATTAAGCTGTGCCATGAAAAATCTTATGGGTATTGTATGGGATCGCCGTTTTTTCCATTCAAATGATTTACAACAATGCATTGCAGATATTTGCACATGGGATAAAAAACCAGCTTTGAATATTGTAGATGCTTATCGTATCATGCACCAAAATGGGCCTCAAGGTAAAACGCTTGCCGATGTTGCTTCTTTAAAATCATTGATTGCGTCCACTGATATTGTAGCAATCGACACTGCTGCTTTAGGTATGTTTAACCAGGTAAAGAAGCTGGATATGGATGCTGTTGGCCACTTAAGCAATGGCGAAGCCCTTAAATTGGGAACAACAGACTTGAAAAAGAAAAATATCCAACGTATCAGAATATAAGAAGGATGAAGAAGACTAATTATCTGAAAGGGTTGCGGGTAGTGCTGGCAATCCTCTTCTTCGTGCCTCTCCTACTCTATTTTTTGGATTTCCGTTATCAATTACCGGAACAATTACATGTTTTTGCTCATCTCCAGATAATTCCCGCAATTATTGGTGGTGCCGCCGGTATATTGATTTTTCAATTCCTTCTTGCTTTACTTTTCGGACGTATATATTGTTCGGTGATCTGTCCTTCAGGAATATTACAGGATATAATCAACCGGATATATTGCCTCGGCAAAAAAAAGAAAAAAGGATCACGTCGCTTTAACTACCGTAAACCCTATAATATATTAAGATATGTTCTGACAGGGTCTACGTTTGTATTCCTTCTATTCGGATTAGGAGGCTTAGCATTGATATTAGATCCATATAGTAACTTTGGCCGGATTATTGCAAATGTTTTCCGTCCGATCGCGATATGGGGTAATAACTTACTGGCCGAAGGATTAGCTCGTTTTGATAATTACACGCTATACCATGTATCGATTAATACCTTCACTACTATTGGTTTGATTGCCGGATTGATCGCTTTGGTTGTTTTTATCATTATGACAGCCATGCGAGGGCGTTTATTCTGTAATACTTTATGTCCTGTCGGAGGACTGTTGAGTATTGTATCACGCTATTCTTTGTTTCGTGTGAATATTGATAAAGAAAAATGTATCAGTTGTGGACTCTGTGAAAAAAGCTGCAAAGCGGAAGCTATCAATGTAAAAGATTTGTCTGTAGATAATTCGCGTTGTGTAGACTGTTTTAATTGCATCTCTTCTTGTAATAAAGACAGTATTCATTATAGCTATAAGCCTGTGTGGAAAAAGGAAAAAGAAATTGCTCCGGATGAAATAGTTCCATCTGCAGTAAATCCAACCATGGAAATAACACAAAACAGCCGCCGTACTTTCCTGACAACAACGGCTACTGTTGCTGCAACTCTTCCTATTGTCTCTGCTTTGGCGCAAAATGAGAAAAATAAGGACAGATTGAATCCTATAACTCCTCCGGGCTCTTTGAATCTGAAACGGTTTAAAGAAACCTGTACAGGATGTCATTTATGTGTTGTACAATGCCCAAGCCATGTTTTATTGCCGGCAGGACTAGAGTTTGGTTTAAATTATATGCTCAAGCCTCACATGGCTTATTTGGATAGCTACTGTAATTACGAATGTACGGTATGTGCAGATGTTTGTCCTAATCATGCAATTACTCCTATTTCTAAGGACGAAAAAATGACTACACAGGTGGGTATTGCCGAATTCTTTATTGACCGTTGTATTGTAGAAACAGAAAATACAGATTGCGGTGCTTGTTCAGAACATTGTCCTACACAGGCTGTTCACATGGAACTATATAAAGAAGGTTCAACACTTACGATACCTTTTGTGGAACCTGAATTGTGTGTAGGTTGCGGAGGTTGTGAATCCATCTGCCCCGTACGTCCGGATAGGGCTATTATTGTTAAAGCAAATCCTATTCATCAGTATGTAGAAAAACCGGAAGAAGAAGAAATACTGGATATACAGATAGATGATTTCGGATTCTAACTGGCCTGTTGTTCATGCTTTTTCAGTTTAATTGTCAATTATCAATTAAAGATCGGCCTAAGCCAATTATCAATTATCAATCGGAATCACTACCTTTGCCTGCAATTTATTGAAACATGACATTCGAAGTACAACACAACGATATACAATCAAATGCCAGGGCGGGCTTAATTACAACCGATCACGGAGTAATTGAGACGCCCATTTTCATGCCTGTCGGAACTCAGGGTACGGTTAAAGCGGTTCAAATGCCTGAATTGAAAGAAGATATTCATGCCCAGATCATTTTGGGAAACACCTATCATCTTTATCTCCGGCCGGGTATTGAAATACTTGAAAAAGCAGGAGGTTTACATAAATTCAATAGCTGGAACGGCCCTATCCTTACAGATAGTGGAGGTTTTCAGGTCTTTTCGTTAGCTGAAAATCGCAAATTGAAAGAAGAAGGAGCTGAGTTTCGTTCCCATATTGATGGTTCCAAACATCTGTTCACTCCCGAAAAAGTAATGGATATCGAGCGTTCTATAGGAGCTGATATTATTATGGCTTTTGATGAATGCTGTCCGGGAGATGCCGATTATACTTATGCTAAGGAATCTTTGGGACTGACAGAGCGATGGCTCGACCGGTGTTTTTCTCGTTTCAATAGCACTGAACCGAAGTATGATTACAACCAAAGCCTCTTTCCTATCGTACAAGGGTGTGTTTATCCTGACCTACGCAGACGGGCTGCAGAGAATATTGCGGAAAAGGGTGCTGACGGGAATGCAATCGGAGGATTAGCTGTAGGAGAGCCTACAGAAAAGATGTATGAGATGATTGAGGTTGTAAACGAAATTCTGCCCAAAGACAAACCGCGTTATTTAATGGGAGTCGGTACTCCCGTAAATATTCTGGAGGCTATTGAACGGGGGGTAGATATGTTTGATTGTATTATGCCTACACGCAATGGTCGGAATGGACAACTTTTCACACAATACGGCACAATCAATATACGTAATAAAAAATGGGAAGATGACTTCTCTCCTATTGACCCCGATAATCATTCTTATGTCGATCTGCTTTATAGTAAAGCTTATTTGCATCATCTAATTAAGGTTGAAGAATTATTAGGTTTACAAATTGCATCATTACATAACCTTGCTTTTTATTTATGGTTAGTACGTGAAGCACGCCATCATATTATAGAAGGAGATTTTGTTTCCTGGAAAAGAGGTATGGTAGCTCAATTGTCAAACAGATTGTAAAATGAAGTTTAATTTAAAACGGATAGATTGGTATATCATCAGGCAGTTTCTCGGGACATATATCTTCGCGATCATCCTGATTATTTCTATTTCGGTGGTATTCGATATCAACGAGAAGATCGATAAATTTCTGAATCCCGATGTTCCGTTAAGTGCAATTATTTTCGACTATTACCTGAACTTTATACCTTATTTTGCCAATCTCTTCAGTCCGTTATTTACTTTCATTGCTGTAATTTTCTTTACATCAAAACTGGCTGACCGTTCAGAGATTATTGCGATGTTATCGAGCGGGATAAGTTTTCAACGGCTGATGGTTCCCTATATGATATCAGCAACTATTATTGCTGTAGCTACTTTTGTTCTCAGTGCGTTTATTATTCCTCCGGCCAATGTTACTCGTATAGACTTTCAAAACAAGTATATAAAGAACAAAAGTGTAGACTATGCACGAAACGTACAACTGGAAGTAGAGCCGGGTGTTATTGCCTATTTCAACCGCTATGACGACCGGTCGCGAATGGGATATACTTTTTCGTTGGATCATTTTGAAGACAAAAAATTAATCTCCCGACTTACTGCTAATTCTATTAAATATGATACACTCTATCAATGGACAATCATGGATTATATGATACGTGATTTTGATGGAATGCGTGAAAATATTACGGAAGGCACACGTAAAGACACTACAATAACCATTATTCCCTCCGACTTTCTTATAGCAGTCAATGACAATGAAACAATGACTACCCCCGAATTATATACTTATATAGCTAGACAAAAGAAACGGGGAATAGGAAATATAAAAACGTTTGAGATTGAATATCATAAGCGTTATGCCAG
Organism: Tannerellaceae bacterium; assembly: GCA_032073245.1. Taxonomy (GTDB): domain Bacteria; phylum Bacteroidota; class Bacteroidia; order Bacteroidales; family Tannerellaceae; genus QVMG01. Next base: position 3,168 of record DAMANX010000050.1, on the reverse strand, counting down.
TATTATGGCTTCATTCATTCTGACAACAATCGGGGTGTCTTTATCTTCACGAAAAGTAAAAGGAGGAATGGGATTGAATATCGGTATTGGTATCGGATTAAGCTTTTCCTATATATTATTTACAACTGTTACATCAACCTTTGCTATCAATGGCAATGCCAGCCCTATGATAGCAGCATGGATACCTAACATTCTTTATACCTTTATTGCAATCTATTTATATATGAGAGCTCCCAGGTAATTAATTGACATAGACTGACTCGCATAAAGAATTAATGATGTATACAGAAAAAGATAAAGTCTATAATCTATTACCCTCCAATCATCCGGTGGAGATCTTCCGGCTGGAAGATGCCGATAATTCTTTATTTGCCAACTATCAGCGTTATGACTTTTATCAATTGATCTGGTTTACCAAAGTAGACGGTAACTCAGAGTACTTTCTTGACTTTACTAAATATATAATTGCGACAAATCAGTTGATTCTCGTTTTCCCGGGTCAGATCGATATGCTAAATATAAAAGATAAGCAAGGCTATATCTTTGCAATCCAGAATGAGCCTTTCTTCCGAATGAATCAACGCATTAATTCTGATTATCTCAATGGATACCTGTCGAATATCTTCTTAAAACCAGATGAAAAGACAACCCGTATACTGGAACAACTGACTGAACTGATGTTGATTGAATCAAAGGAAGAAAGCCGGGCTATTCTGATGGAGAGTTATATGGAAGCATTTCTTTTCCATGTATCTGCTTTGGTAAATAGTGAACAAAAAAGTAAAGGTGATTTTATCATTGCCGAACTGATGCACTTAATCGACACTCACTTCATTACCCAACGAGAAACCGACTTTTACGCTAAAGCCCTCATGACAACACCTAAAAAGATAAATGAAGCATGTAAAAAAGGAACAGGTAAAACAGTAAAACAGCATTTACATGAAAGGTTGATTTTGGAAGCTAAACGCGAAATAAGACTAAACCGGAAAAGCTTAAAAGAAATTGCCTTTGAACTCGGATTCAATGAACCAGCCTATTTTACCCGTTTCTTTAAACAACAAACATCCCTTACCCCAACTGAATTCAGAGGATTTTGACCATTTGTGCAAGTAATGGGAGGAATTGTATAAGAAACCTACACAACATACCCACTACTTTTGTCCCCCAAAAAGATCAAATGAAAAATTTCACTTTAATGCAATGGATAGTAATTATTATCCTTTCCTTGTTGACAGCACTCGAGCCTTTATGCATAGATATGTACTTACCTGGATTTATCCAAATGTCCAAAGCTTTTTCTACTCCTATATCAGCTGTACAAATCTCCCTATCAACATTCCTCGGTGGTTTTGCTATCGGACAATTAATATGGGGACCGCTAGCTGACCATTTTGGCCGGAAAAAACCGATACTTGTTTCTCTTTTTATTTTCATTCTCGCTTCAATAGCTTGTCTTTATGTAAAAACAATCGAACAGTTATGGGTTGTACGTTTCATTCAGGCAATTGGCGGATGCGGAGGTGTTGTTATTTCACGTGCAATCGTTACCGATTATTTTGACAAGAATAATACCCTTAAAATATTTGCCCTCTTAGCTTTAATTATGGGGGTAGCACCAATTGTGGCCCCAGCTATAGGTAATTTTGTTCTCCGTTCTTTCAATTGGATAGGATTGTTCCATGCAATGGTAATTCTTGGAGTAGTACTTTTCCTGTTGACTTTAGTTGCTTTGCCGGAAACTTTCCACAAAGTGACAAAGAAAAACAACGTAAATGTGTGGCAAGGATATTGGCAAATATTGAAAGTGAGAAAATTCCAGGTTTATTCTTTATTGGCGGGCTTAGCTAATGGAGCCTTAATGATTTATGTTGCCAATGGACCTTTTCTTATTATGGAATATGGAGGTTTTTCGGGAGACATATTTAGTCTTATTATTGGAATTAATGCATTAGGGCTGATGATAGGCTCTTATTTCACTACTATTTGGCAGAAATATATTCCAACTAATAGACTGGTAAAATATGCTTTATTATTTATGGGAATAGTAAGTGTTATTCTATTTGCCACTATGTATATGAATGCGGGTATCATACCGATCCTTATCGTTCTGTTCTTCTATGTTTTTCCAATTGGTATCTTATTTCCAACAACTACAGAACTGGCAATTACACCTTTTATCCACAATAGTGGTACTGCCTCTGCACTGTTTGGTTCTATCCAATTAATGGTTGCTTTTATCTGTTCATTAATTTCCAACTATATGACGGATGGCTCCATAACCACGGTAGGCTTATCATTCCTTCTTTGTTGTGTGGTTTCCTTTATTGTGATATTTATTCCGATGAAAAAAACAGAATATATCCGTGAAGCAATAAAAGAATAATAAACAAATAAAACTCCCGGCTTATCAAATTGATTAACCGGGAGTTTTATAAGTTTATTGCTTTATCTTTTAAAAAGTATATCCAGCACGCAAACTTAATACGGCCTGATCTACCTTACTTATAATTAAATATTTAACTTCTAAACCGGCAGTAATACGTTCAGTAGCATACAATTCAAGACCTAAACCTACATTTGCTCCAAAACGTGTAGTACTTGTACTGGCTTTACCATTTTCGCGTGGTTCTTTTTCCCATCTCTGATCCCAGAAAGAAAGATCGGCTCCAACGATTGGATAGAAACTGAACATTTCACTTAAACGCACACGATAATGAAAGTTCAAATCCACTGCCCAAGCACTCAATCCGTCATTCTTAATATAATGTGATATACCTGGGTTTATGCGAATCATATTCGTTATGGCATAACGATAATCGATACCAATGATTGGGTTTTCTGTGTCAAATCCATACCCAAGATTAAGACCTATAGAAGATCTACCTTGTTCTATTTGCGCAGAAGCACCAAGGCTAAACACAGCTAACATAAAAAGCATAATAATTTTTTTCATATTCAAATTGTTTTAATTAAACGTTAATTACACATATAACAATGAATAACTAAAAAACGTTCAATATTAATTATCCAAATACATAATTAAACATTATGACTGTGTTATATAAAAATACATTTATGTAAATGATATTAGAGAGTATTAGCTTCAAATATTGTTAGATTTGAAGATTTTTTTTAAACTCCGCCTTCAAAATCCCAAAGGGATTT
>DAMANX010000049.1:0-19031 GCA_032073245.1 Tannerellaceae bacterium | reverse complement strand
AGAATGAAGGTACTTTTTACAGCGCTTTTTTGAGTTTAGGAATAATACAGGTTAAATCTTTTTTCATAAAAATCATTCCCGAGTCGGGAAGAACTTATGAATTTTAGTTCTCCGTTCTGTCGTTCTTTGCTTCATCAATGCATTGAAAACAAATAGTATTAATTTGAAAAATGAAGCAAATCATGTATATAAACAATGAAGATTTTGAAAAATGGATGGATAAGCTATCCAAGAAGTTAAACGATATAGGTAAAGACCTTAAATCGCTCATCAACACCAAAGAAGTGTTTTCGGAGGAAGATAAGCTATTGGATAACCAAGATTTGGCTTTTCTCCTGAAAGTATTATATCGTACTCTCCAACGATACAGAAGCAGCAAGAAACTTCCCTTCTTTATGATAGGTCATAAAACCTACTACCAGGTAAATGATGTTCGCTCCTTTGTCCGTGAACACATGGACTTTCAGACCTATCGGAACTTTGAAAAGAAGCATCCCACAGATAATAGTGATGAAAAAGATGAATGATTCTGCTTTTTACCTTTTGAGCAGAATAAAGCAAATGATGAAGGCTTGTTTTTAGTTTACGCCTTCAAGAAATGGCTCCGCATTTAGCAGAAACAACCTCGCCTACCGGCTCTGTTCGTTTCGCTAAATTAAGCAAGAGGGAACTGGACTTTGTCCTGTTCTTCCTCTTGCCCTGCGGGGCAAAGCCTTCGGCTTTAGCGTGTTATGACAACACGCTGTAATTTCACCCTCAATTAGCCATTTGCGTTTATCGCTAATTATCAGGTGTTTGAATCTTGTATTTTCCATAAAATAGTAATTACTTATGCAAAATAGCAATCGGAAAACCATATTTACCACCATTTCCATAGATAAGGAAACAGCAAATCTGGTGACGAAAATCTGCAAACGTTATTCGCTCAAAAAGGGTGAAATAGTGAAATTGGCATTTCAGTATTTAGAGAAAGCACATATCAATCCCGCCGATGTGCCCGAGTCGGTAAAGTCGGAACTTGCCAAGATTAACAAACGACAGGATGATATTATACGTTTCATTCGCCATTACGAAGAAGAAAAACTGAATCCGATGATACGGACAAGCCATGCTATTACTGTCCGGTTTGAAAAGATGGTAACGGAACTATGTGAATTGGTGTCTTCGGAAATAAGTAGTTCTCGGGAATTACAGGACAATGTTCTGAAAAAGGTAAGCAAAGCATTCAGCCAACATGCCGGAATGATTAACAATCAAGCCAAACAAATCAATTCCTTATCTCAGATACATGGTCAAGATACAAAGAAACTCATGAAGCTTATTTATCTTTATTCGGAACTGGTAGCTTGCGGAGTAATGGACGGCAAACGGAAAGAGAGCTTAAAGACTGAAATTGTTAACCTGATAAATGAGAAGTAGATGAATATAGATTTCCCGCCACCATTCAAAGGAACATACAACAATGCAAACAGTAGCCGGAGATTATGCAATTATTTGGAACACGAAGATATGGAGCGCATGGAGCAGGGGATCTATACAGAAGGCTTTTTCAACCTGACAGATGATGATGTTTACAAATCCCAAGTCATAAAAGATATAGACGGCAATATCGGTCAACTACTAAAAACTGATGCCAAATTTTACGCTATCCACGTCAGCCCATCAGAGAAGGAACTTCGGGCAATGGGTAATACAGAACAGGAACAAGCCGAAGCCATGAAACAGTATATCCGAGAAGTTGTCATTCCCGAATATGCCAAGAACTTTAACAAAGGACTATCGGCTGAGGATATAAAGTTTTACGGGAAGATACATTTCAGCCGGGACAGGTCAAACAATGAACTGAATATGCATTGTCATTTGATTGTAAGCCGGAAAGACCAGAGTAACAAAAAGAAGTTATCTCCACTTACCAACCACAAGGATACCAAAAAAGGAACGGTTAAGGGAGGTTTCTACAGGAAGAACCTATTTCAACAGGTAGAACAAGGATTTGATAAGTTATTTGGCTATAATAGGCAATTAACCGAATGTTTTGAATACTACAACACGATGAAGAATGGCAGTATCTCCGACCAATTCAGTATACAAGAAAGCCAGATTTTTGATGAAAGAAAAAATACAGATATACAAACAAGCTTGTATGCAGATAAGCAAGACGAACTGACTAAAAACAAGGTTGCATATAAGGAAGATGACAACCTTTCAAATATGCAATCTGTAAATCAGGGAAATAAGAAAGAAGATAAACAATCTTTCAATCCTCCCGATATGGGCTTATCCTCTGCATTAGGTTTGCTTCTCCTGAACCTAACAGCAACGAAGAACAACAAATTCCGATGAAAAGAAAAAAGAAGAAACCCAAACGAGGATTCAGACAATCATAAACCGCAGATATATGGACAAGTACGAAGAAATACGGAAAGAAATAGATACTTACCTGATGAAGCGGTTTAAGTACCGTTTATCCCTTGTATATCTCACACCTGACAATGTTATAGCCACCCGAAGAAACAGCCGGGTAGACCTATACTTTCGTATTAGAAGAATAGAAAGTATAGGTTTACCTGATTGCCTTATTATAGCCCGAATCGGCTTTCAAAAAGAACGGATAGGGCACGATTCTCATTTCATCCGTTTCTTGTCAGAAATAGCGTTAAAATATGGATTTTAAGTATATTGGAATTGAATCCATCAAAGAGAAAAGCAGGGCATTTGCCGAAAAGTTAGGTTTTTATTCGATAGACGGTTTTAACTATGTCGTATCAATAGAGAATCTTATTTCTTATTAGGGTTAAAGTAATCCTTTATTTATCTGTACACAAAGGTATATTCCAAGAATGAAACGTCAATGCCAAGCCCTACGGGTTTGGAAGAATTTCTTCCTTTTTGCTTCACAAAAAGAGTAAATTCTCCCAAAGCATTGCCTTATTCATTCTTTCCATAAGAGAGGTGTTTAACAGATAAAAAGAAAATGGAATCAATCCAATACCCATCCTGCAATGAATGAAGTTATTTTTTCATACACACGATCATTTAGGTCTGGATAAGTTTCAAGTACTTTATTTACCCATTCAGGACCATGTCCGCCGACCTCTTTTATGAAATTTTCTAATTCACCCACAGGTGGTAGGTATATATTTATATCTTTTAGGAAAGAATCTATATTTTCATAAGCAGAGTAAGCATCTCCGCTTGGAATACTATCTTTACCACCTTTTTTAACAAGATTCCATTTAGTTTCAGTTTTTAATAATTTCTGCAATTCTTCAATTTCTTTTTTTGATAAGTTTTTATCTTGCGAAGCCTTCAAAATCTCTTCAGAAGCGCTTTTGAATTCATTGCGAATAATAAAGCTTTTGGGGATTGTTAAGTTGCTGCTTAATTTTTTGTATTCTGTTTTATATTTACCCCAATCATCACCACAGCTCTCGACAATCTTTTTAATATTATCCTCATCATTCAACACATCAATATCAGGGATAATGAGTAAATTAATATTTAGGGCCTTTAAAGCTTTAATAACTTTGGGCATTCTTTGTTTTCCTCCACAATGAATAAATAATGTTTGTGCATAAGAATTGGTCTTGTTTTTAATATGGGACAATATAATGGAATACAATTTGCAATCAGAATCACTTTCGCATAACACTACAGATTCATGAAAAAGACTACTCATTATTTCAGAGTATTTTAATAGTGGATCTTTCCAGATTAACTCAAACTGATCGTTATTTAATATTGAAAATTCATTAATATTTTCTTTTCTTGTTATCCTCACGATTTTAATTCTTTCTGGACACACCTCTAATAGTCCTTTGATTATTTCTTGACTATGAGTGGCTATGAACGCTTGTTGTTGTTCTCCTAATACACTTCCCAATACATGTCCCATAATTTTAGCCTGTGGAGGATGTAAAAAAGATTCTGGCTCATCAATTAAATATGTACAATATGTTTTTATAATCAAATTCAAAAGAACGCCAGTAAAACTTCGTATTCCATCACCTTGCTTTTGCACTTGATCATATTCATTAAGAATACTTTTATAAGCTTCCAAATACTCTTGAGCATCTGAAAAGGAGCTACTTTGGAGTTGAACGTTATCACCAATACATAATGGGATTTGACGACCAAACAACGGGTTTGGAATTAATTCTTTACCAAAAGCTTTTTTAAAGTTTTCAGAAATTAATATCCTATAACTTGGGTCAGAAACAATGTAATGGATAGGATGTTGTTTGGGTTCCCCTTCATTTATGGCATCAGGAGGGTTACAAATACCAAGCCTGTTTTCAGTGTCAAGAAAGGATATAAACAAACCTCTTGCTTGCCCCAAATGTTTTTCTGTTTCAAATTGATCTATGAAATAAGAATTAAAAGAATATCCATATCCATGATAATCTGTATAACTCCCATTATTTTGAGAATAGGCTAATTCTTCTACTAATTTTTTAAAGTTATTAGTGTTATTTTTTACAATATCGATATTCTTAACGACTGTTGTTGGTTTATCTGATTCAGCCAATGAGTATATATCCCTTAATGATTGGCTTTTGCCTGCATTATTAGGACCAACAAAAATAATTATATCGTTTTTTGCAACTTCTAATACTTCTTCATTATTAAATGTAATACTTGAAATATAACAAGTTGTTTCTATTTCTGTCCGGTTCTCTTGTTTTTCTAAATTTTTACTCATATTTATTTGAATTATACCTTTTTGATGTTAAGGCTGAATACTACATATCTTCCAACGACAAACAGGCCATCTCAATCTGATACTTTGGCAACAGCTTATTCTTAAGGTGTTCCACCTTCGCAGCCAATAGTTCAGGCTTAAAATTTTTCTTCTGTCGCTTTACTTCTGCTGCTACTGCTTGATTTTTCTCCAATTTCAGAGCAACAATATCAATTTCATTCTGATTGCCTTTAGGCTCCCACCATGAGCCAATGGCGCGGTATTGGAAACTTTCTGCAAGCTGGTGTTTGAAATACCTTTCCAACATGATACCGGAATAAGTTGGGTAGTCAGCTTTGATGATAGCCTGTAAACCAACAAAGTTCTTTATCTCTATCAACGAGCGATGGCGGTCAAAGTAGTTGAACCAAAAACGTATAAAATTATCTTGTATTTCGTATCGCACGGCTTGACTTCCTTCTTTAGCCAGTATAGGGCGTTGACGGACAATAATATTATAATCTTCAATCAATCGTTTGATTTGACCACCGATACTCTTATCTCCTAATGCTGCTTCTATTTCGGGTTGCGTATTAATACCGCCCGAAATAGCACTTAGAATAGAGAAATAGGTAGCATAGTTTTTTCCGAACTCTTCTATCAATAGATTTCTTCCCTCATCGGTAAATGGAGAGTTTTCCCGAACCATGAAAGAAATCATTTCATCTATGCTCAATGTAATATTATCACAGAACAACTCAACATACTTAGGAACTCCACCTGTAAAGGTATATAGCGCAAGTAAGTCATCATTGGTGTAACTTGGATTGTAATCACGCATAATTTCTTTCAGCGTGTTTAAATCAAAAGCCGATAATTTGATGATATTGTCTGCTCTGCCGAATAGGGGCTCTTTATTGTTCTGGAATATTTTCTGCATCAGCGAATAAATAGAGCCGGATACTATCAGATTCATTTTGGATTTCTTCCGATAGGTGTCCCAGATATTCTGCATATCGCTATATACCGATTCATTGATATTGTAGAACTCCTGAAATTCGTCAATAACGAGATTGAACGATTTTTGCGAAGCCAACTCCATTAGATATTGGAACAATGACCGGAAGGTGCGTATTTCTGCGGGAACAAACGTATCAAGCGATTGACTGATGATCGGAATAAATTCAGAACAGAGCGTTGCTTCACTTTTACGACCGACAAACAAATATACTGTCGACAAATCTTCAACCGATTTCATAATAAGGCTTGTTTTGCCAATCCTTCTTCTTCCTGTTACTACAGTTAGACGGGAGTGGTCGCTGAACGATAAGTTTTGTATCCGTTTCAACTCTGCTAATTCGCTTGTTCTGTTATAAAACTTCATGCTCTTTATTTTCGTTACGCCCGTAACAGTTACGGCAGTTACAAAGATATATAAAAGTTTGAATATATAGCAATCTTTCTAATTTTTAAGTTTAAGATACTTCTTTCAGAAACAATAATTCCTTTCTACCGCGCAAGTCGACCGAATAAGTCAACCGAACAGGTTATACACCATGCAGATGCATTGCCTATAGCCTTATATTCAGAAATTTATCTTCGAAATAACGGATAAATAATTTGCGTTGATGTACAAATTGTGTCTTTTATTGCAAATTATTTATTAGCTACCGAACAAGTCACCCAACAAGTGTTCTTCTTTCTATTGTGATCGTAGTAGTTACGGCAATAACAGAACAAAATTGATTGCTATTTATAATATGCCATATCCTGCAATTTAGAATATTTCATCTAATGAAACAGCAACATCTTTGTAGAATGCATTTGTAAATTGTGATTTTTATGTAAGTTTGTGGTAATTAGTTTTAAAAAGTAACTTTTTGATTTTTACCACTATGCAATCCCTTTTCGAACAACTCAAAATAGACAAAACCTATGAACAACTCTTCCCCAGGAAAGAGCAGGGATTAGCTGTAATCTGGTTGTACGAACGCGTCAAGAACGGAGAGTTTGAACATGGGATCTTTAAGGAGAAAGACATACATCGTGCTTTTGATGCAATAAATTTCACAGAAAGTGAACCCCCACGTTCACGACGAGCAACCTATACCGCCTATATTATAGAGTTGCAGGAATTCTACCTTATCTATAACGATGAAAACCAAACTTATATGTTTACCGATTTCGGTATGCAGATATGCGGTAAAGTACACCGGCTTATCTCCCAGCGCTTCAATACCACCATTATCGAAATAACTTGTGCAGACCTGTATGGAAAATTGGAAGTCGCCGTCACCGAAGAACAAATAAAAAACTGGCTTACCATAGAGTTGTTTAAGTCGCGGACTCTTTTGCTGGAACTGGTGGACTACCTCAATCAGCAAATCGACCGCTCCGTAAACGCCTTAAGCGAGAAAGCCAAAAGGCGCAAAGAGACTCTGCTCGTGGCTTTACAGGAAATAGAAGAGCAGATTGATACCATACGCCGGCAAAACAAGGAGTTAAGAGCTGCTTTCCGGCAGATCGACCGGATGAATGATATACTCATTTCACACCCGGTGCGCGATGACAGTGAAGAAGTAGATGATCTCGTTAGTGATGCCATTTCGTATTTCGAAGGGATACATATCCGACTGGCGATGGTAGACTCACGGATTGATAAAATACAGCCTAAAATAAAACAGTTTTTTGCGTCACTCAACCGTGATATCTTTAATACTAAAGTTGAGAAATTTTTATACTTTCTGCTCGAAAAAAGCCGAGTGGTAGATAAACAGATAGTATTTCCCGTGCCCTATGGCGGAACGATTCTGTTGGCAGATTCATTCTTTACCTTTACTTCTGTGGAGAGGCCGGAAACTCTTTTTCCTCCAGCACGTAAACAGCGTCCCGTATACAAAAAAGATACCCGTAAGGAACAGGAAGCACACCGCAAAGGTCATGTGCAAATGATGCGTCAGATACATATTCAATGGTGGCTGGAGTTTATTCGGCGGAAGACTTTGGAAACCAACGTCATTCATCTGCCAGAAGTATTTTTCAGCATTCTGGAAAAACATGATGACGATTTGCAGCTGGCGATACAGGTCATCGATCAGGCCGTTAAGAGGTATAAGGAAGACCCGCACTGGGAAGTACAGATTGAGACACGTAACAAAATAGATAATCCGAGTTCAAAACATACAATATCTGATATATGGATGAAACACAAATAACCCGGAAATATGACTTCCTTGAGAGTGAAGACGGTGCAGCGCTGTTTTCACCATTGGTAGAAGCTTTCAAAAAAGGTGTTCATATACAATATGAAGGAGATAAGGAGCTTTTTCTTTATCTGGAAAAATATATTGATACGCTGACAGCTTATTTCGAGCGACACGAGAAGATCACGATCGTACCCGCCGGCAGTGGAAACGGACTTTATTACTACCCGCTCAATTATCCCGTATCCAAAAGCCATTACTCCGTCGAGCGGTCGCCGCTACCCAAAGAACATATCCTGATTGCCTTGCTGTTGTACAAAGCGTATTATATCGACCACAACATCGAATTAACTTCCGTAAAAAAGTTTGTGACCCTGATCCGCGTAGATATGCCCGATCTCAAGAAGCATGTACAGCGTCTGTTGGTGAAGACAAAGGGCAACAAAGAGCGTTTTACCGAAACAAATGACATGCGTATGGATGCCGAAATACAACGCGCATTCAGGAATTTTCATAAGCTGAGATGGATAGATTTGAAAGAAGATGATTTTACAATCCTTCCCGCCTTCCAGCGTATTACACGAGAGTTTGCAGATTATATTAATCATATCGACCAATGGTTTAAAGAAGAATAAAAATGAAGAAATATCCGCGCATTTACAGCCTGTCTACCGTTGGGATCATACACCATCAGGAGAATGATTATATTTTTCATCCGGCCCGCACCGACTTTATTGGCGATAGTGGATCGGGTAAAAGTATTATAGCCGATTTGCTGCAATTAATATTCGTAGGGTCTTCCGCTTTTCGTTCCGCAACCGTTACCCACAAGGATAAACGCGAACCCGATGGGTTGGTATTGCGTTCGCCCGGCAAATCGTTGGATTATGGATATGCCTTTGTAAATATGGAGGTGGCCGAGGGTCAGTTTATTACCGCAGGTGCTTATCTCGAAAGTACTTCCAAAGCCACGCGTCCTTTTATTGTACAGGCCGGTCTTGCTATTGAACAAGGTGATTTTACCCCTATGTCGAAGCCACTCTATGCTGCCGATTTTGAGGAGAATGAATATATCTTCCCCTTAGATGAAATGATTGAGCAGATGGAGGAAAGGGAGTTGGTTTTTAAAGACTGGCAGCGGATTTCTTATTTCCACAAAGCGCTATATAAAAATAAAATACTGCCTCTCGACCTTACCGATAAAGATAAAGTATTGAAAGATTATGCGAAGATCATTCAGTCCTTTTCACGGGGGAAAGAACTCGATACGACCCGAAGCGCCAGTTTACTCGACTTCTTGTTTGGGCAGGAAAAAGGAAAAGAGTTTATGAATACATACAGGTCGATCGTTGAAGACATCGAAAAAAAATGCGGTGGATTATGGAAAAAACAATGATGAGATTATCTTGCTGACTAAAAAATGTCTGGAAGTCAGTGATCTGTATAAGTTGCTCGAAGAAAAGAAGGAAGCGGAAAAGGTATTCCGCACGTATCAATACCTGTTTTTGCATAGAGCCTGTAGTTCGACTAAAAAAAATCTGCGGGAAGAACTGCAAGCCTTTTTACAAGCGCGCGAAGACTTATCAGGTTTACAAAGGGTGGCACGCCATGATTTGGACGAAGCCCAAAGAAGCCGTCCTAAAAAAGAAGCTGCTTACGTAGACGCACGCGATATCTACGACGAATGGCGACAAAAGAAAAACCGGCTGACGGCTGCCCTCGAAATGATTGAGCGGTTAAATATTCCTCCTGGAAACCTGTCCACCTGTTATGAACAATACAGGGCGCAAAAAAGGACTATATCTGTTATAAAGAATTGAAGGATAAACTGGTTAATCCACGCCTGATGAATCTGTTTACTCATTCAGGATGGAAAGACGGAAGCATGGCAGGTAATAACTTTTACCATCAACAAACCGATGAGCTACGCAATCGTTTCACACAATTAGAAGTGGTAGAGCAGTTTCACGATATCAACTATCCCAGTTCGCTGATACGCTGGGCGCTGTCGTTGCAACGCAAGTTTACAAAAGAAGAAGAAAGCCTGATTTATCATTATCAGAAGTATGGGATGAATAAGCCTCATCCTCCCAAAGTTCTTGACCGTTATGTTTTCGATCCCGAGGAATTGTTGAGAAACGCTACCATAGAGCCCGAAGGGGAAGGGTTCTGGATAAACCTCGGTGGTATAAAAGAGTTTGTTAGCTACATAACCGAGCGGCAACGACACCTTAACAATGACCGTGAGGCGATTTTGAGGTATTTCCAATCGGAGGCAGCTAATATAAAGCAGGAGAAAAAGACCATTCAAGAGGAATTGGAACTGTGGGACAAGCTCTATAATATAGTAAACTCCCTCGACACGCCTGCCCATTCGCTGAATGCTTATTTCCATCAACCCGAAATAATGAATTTTCAGGAAATAGACGTTTTAAATGTTTCGCCTGAGCAGATGCAGCAGTCTGTGGAAAGTTTAGTAGCTAAAGAATTCATAGAAAAATCGGAGAAAAAAGCGAAAGAGGAACAAGAACAACTGTATAATCAGTTTGTTCAAACGAAAAATATAGCTGAAACTTTCCCTGGTTTGATCCAAACAACAACCGATTTATTAACCTCTTTATCGGCAAAAATAAAACCGTACGAAGCTGTGTGGAACACTCTTTTGCCAACAGAATCTTATGGTGCTTATCAGGAAGAGGGTTATATAAATGCTGATAATAAAACGGAGTTCTTCCGGGATGAATTGACCATTGTAAGCAGTACACTGAATAAATGTGATGAACTGATTCAGGCGGTGACGAACTTTAAAAATCAGGAGAATTACCTGAACATGATTCTGTCTGATTACAAAAAAGATTATACGGATTTACCGGCAGCAGATAGATACCCAATACTTAATATCGATTCCGTAGATGAGGCGAAAGATTTTTACATTCGTAAAAACTCGGACTACACAAGCCGGTATATTCTTATCGTAAAAGAGTTTTTACCTAATGAGTTCTACAAATTTGAAACCAGTCATGATTTTAAGGAGTTAATAGCTCATCTCCTGCCCGATCTCTTTCCCGAAGATATGATTATTGAGGAAGAAGTGGTTGGCAGAATCCGGAAAAGGCTCGAGGATATCAATGAAAAAAACAGGGAGCTGAACAGTAAGAAAATCGGTAAGATTCAGGAGTTATTGATTGAGGTCAAAAGACAGGTTGAGGCGCAATGGGATGAGATTCGTCGCATAAACCGTTTCTTTACAAGTGGCAGTAAAAAGATATCCGGCGTGTACCACATGAAACTCGAAAAGGCTGATTCGTTGCAATTCCCAGTGGGCTGGCTAAGTCAGTTTAAGCACAAAACATCGTTGGACAATATGGCGGATATGTTCGAAGGTACTATTTTAAATGAGTTAAATACGCAGGTTTCTATCCGCGAAAAAATTATGAAAGCTTTCCGCGAGATAACGAATAATTACTCCAACGATATCACACTGGAAGACCTGTTAAACCCTAATTTATACATCGAACTGAGTCTGGACATGAAAAGCCGTGCCGGACGAAACAACAAAGGTAGTACGGGACAAACATATGCCGCTATCGCACTATTGTGTATCGCCCGCTTATCCATTGTCGGCAACAAAAACAAAGCGCAGGAAGAAGGATTGCGTTTTATGCCCATTGATGAGGCGGAGGGCTTGGGAAGTAACTTCGACTTGTTGAGCAATATCGCCAAAGAGCACGATTATCAGGTACTAACATTTTCTATTAACCCCCTTGGTAGATACAACGAACAGCATGTATATATCCTCAACCGGAATCCCGGCGCAGAAGAAGATATTAATTACGCTCCCATCGAGATCCGCAGCCGGAATGACATCGACCCGGAATTAGCTAAATTTATAAATGTAGATGATTATGGAGGCTGAACTGACCTGGCGAACGCTCACCGCGATGTATTCTCTTTATGAGGGGAACAAGGTTCTAGCTACGAAAAAAGGCGATAATAAGTTCCGGAACCTGATCAGCAGAAAGCTGGTGCAATATCAGCCCGGGAATCATAATTATTTAATCAAATCCGACAAATACGATGCGTACTTCGCCAAGCGTTATCTGGAGGATTATCTGGAGTACGACCGTTTTTTGAAGTCGGTACAGCCGGATGTAACTGGTCGACAAACGTATACGGTCAATGACATTCGCTCCTTACAGTTTATCGCGCATAACAGGGAACAGATTCGGAGTTCCCTCACCACCCGCCATACTTTCAGTGAAGAGTTCTTCGAGCATGGCGGAAGCAAGCATCTGGATATTTATCAAAGTCTGGAAAAGCTTGTACTTTCCATCCTAGATGTTAAGGACTACCCACTAGAAGATCCTAAAATGCATCAGTGGAGGTTCGTTGTTGATGTTGGTGAACCGCGTTGTATTGTGCTTTGTGAGAACCTCAATTTCCTGAAAATGCCCCGCATTGCTCGTGAACACAAAATCGAGTTATGGTACGTTGGCGGAAACAATACGAAAGGAACTCATTTTATTGACGAAAAGAAATTGAATAAACCCTTGTTCTACTCCTGCGACTGGGATTATAATGGTTTGGAAATCTATATCCGGTTAAAAAAGATTTTTCAAGAGAAAAGATGTGATATAAAACTTCTCTTTCCCTCGGAACCAATTAAAAAGTATCCTGTCAATATGAAAAGGCATAAAAGTAAATGGAAAATAACTCTTCCGTTTTCAGGCTTAGAATAGCCTTTTTTTACCTCTAAAGAGATTGATTTGATTAATGAGTTGATAAGTACCGATAGATGGGTGGAGGAGGAAACAAATGATTTGGTAGCAATGGTAAAAAGATATATTAATTTGTAAGAATCAAATGAGTCCGAAAAAGGACTTTGTGCTTAGAAATAACATTTAAGTATGTGATTTTTGTTATCTTTGTACAAGAAATCATGCAAATAGCGAGCAGAACGATGAAAAATAATCGTGTGCTAAATCGTGTGGGATTCCAAATTTAAGAAAATATAAAAGGCTGACTATCAATGGAGATAGAATAATAGTTCTCTTTCTGGTGGCACCACTTTTTGAGAAAGAAAAAAAGAAGTAAACTCCTAATATTCAACGAATATTGGGAGTTTTTATTTTCACCCCTATACAAAAAACAGTATATTTTCATAACCTGTTTGTTTGAATCCGATAGCATTAAAAATCATAAAAGAAAACTCATGAGCTATTTATTTATGTGATAGCGTAGTGCTAAGTCATTTATAGACATCATTTTTTAATACCTTACTTATTTGTAAAGAGGAAAGTAAAACAGAATGAATCATTATAATTAATAACACACTGGTTTATGAGATTATTTCAATGTTAATTTTGCAGATTTGACATCCCGGCTGTTTCCTCCTATCATTACCTCAAAATCGCCGGCTTCCCATACATATTTAAGTTCGTAGTTATAAAATTTCAGCATATCGGGATTGAGAGTAAAAGTCACTGTTTTAGTTTCGCCTGCTTTCAGGAATATTTTCAAAACCTTTCAATTCTTTTACCGGGCGAGTGATGCTTCCTACAATATCACGCATATATAACTGTACCGTTTCTTTACCGTCATATTTCCCGGTGTTTGTAACAGTTATAGATGCTTTAATTTCACCGTTTGGATCTAATAATGTAGAGCTTAATGTGATATCACTATAAGCAAATTGCGTATAGCTCAATCCAAAGCCGAAAGGATAAAGTGGTGCATTTTTTTCATCGAGATAATTTGAACGGTATTTTTCAAAACTTTTGTCAGAAGCAGGGCGGCCGGTAATAAAATGATTGTAATATAAAGGTATTTGCCCTACGCTTCGGGGAAAAGTTGAAACAAGTTTACCACTCGGATTCACTTTTCCAAACAGTACGTCACCGATAGCATAAGCCGCCTCACTACCACCAAACCAGACATTCAATATTGCAGGAACATTTTCATTTTCCCATACAAGCGCCAGAGGCCGTCCAGTGAATAGAACCAATACTACCGGTTTCCCGGTTTTCAATAATTCTCTGAGGAGTCTCTGTTGTACATCAGGTATACTAATATCTGTACGACTACTCGATTCTCCACTCATCTCCGAAGATTCTCCAATAGCAGCAATGATGACATCTGCCTGTGCCGCTATTTTCAATGCTTCATCACGCAATTCTTCTTCAGTACGTGCATCCCTATTGAGACTACGTCCAAATACTGTTGAACTTTCTTCCAATATTGGATCGCTTGTCAGATTAGAACCTTTTGCATAAAGAATCGTAGTGTTTTTGTCGGCTACTGATTTTATTCCTTCTACAACAGTTGTCGGAGTAGTAAGATTTGCAGCGACACTCCAGGTACCCGGCATATTAGAACGGGTATTGGCAAGAGGCCCTACGATAGCAATTGTCTTTTTATCTTTCAGAGGCAGTGTGTTGTTTTCATTTTTAAGCAATACAAAACTTTCTGCTGCTGTTTTTCGGGCAATGGCACGATTCTCTGTTGCATAGATTTCGTTTTTAGCACGTGAAACATCGCAATATTTATATGGATTTTCAAACAATCCTAATTTATATTTTGCTTCCAAAACCCGACGGCAAGCTGTATTTATCTGTTCCTCTGTAATTTTCCCCTCTTTCAGTGATTGCTGTAAAGTATTTAAATAACCTTCGCTTACCATATCCATATCAAGCCCTGCATTGAGAGCCATAGCCGATACTGTTTGAAGGTCTCCTAAACCATGTGTTATCATTTCTCCAATACCGCCATAATCAGCAACAGTGAATCCTTTAAAATTCCATTGGTTTCTTAAGACATCCGTCAACTACCATTTGTTTCCATGAGCAGGAATGCCATCAATAACATTAAATGAAGCCATTAAACTACCTGCACCTGCTTCAACTGCCGCCTGATATGGATAAAAATAATCGTTGTACATACTCAATCGGCTCATATCAACAGTATTGTAATCACGTCCTGCTTCAGATGCACCATATAATGCAAAATGTTTTACACATGACAATATCTGCTTATTGGTTGAGAATGAATTATCCTTTCCCTGATAACCACGAATCATCGCTTTGGCTATTTGTCCACCTAGAAAAGGATCTTCTCCGCTTCCTTCAGAGATACGCCCCCAACGTGGGTCACGGCTAATATCAACCATTGGGCTAAATGTCCAGCAAATACCATCAGCACTTGCTTCTGTGGCAGCAATACGGGCAGATTCTTCTATTATTTCCATATCCCAAGTACAAGCAAGTCCAAGAGGAATAGGAAAAATCGTTTCATAACATGAATAACATCCATTCCGAATAACATAGGAATCTTCATACGGCTATCTTCGACTGCTATGCGTTGAATTTCACGTATTTTTTCTACTCCTTTAATATTGAACATTCCACCAACCTGTCCTTTTTTTATCTTTTCGCCGATATTACTATTTTCTGCTAAGCCTGTAATAATATCTCCGTCACTTGGCAGATTCATTTGTCCTATCTTTTCTTCCAAAGTCATCCTCTCCATAAGATTAGTTATGAATAAGTCCATTTCTGTCTGATTATTTTGAGCTGATATTTTTATGAAAACAACGGAAAGAAAGAGTATTAAAAGTACCTTTTTCATGATATGCAAATAAATTTTAATATATAGTAAATATGAATTCTTTGATCAGTGGCTAAAATGTTCTTAGTGGCTCATATTTACAAAAATAAATAAAATTAATTCCGTTTTCTTTTATATATGCCATTATGTAGACATATAAAAAACCTATGTAATAGATAATTAGATATTTATCTAAAATATAATGTTTGAAAATGTAGATTAATTGGAATGCGTTTGATTATCAATTTGCTTATCTAAAGCACAAAAATAAACAAAGGTTATTAGTTAGAATAGAGGTCAATCCATTTCCATTTTCATTGATATATCTATTTGATCATCATAATTCAATCGGAATATATGCTTCCCAAATTCGATGAAACCATTCTTTCGATAAAAACTTATCGTTCGTGAATTATTTTCCTGTAATCTCCATCTTTTTTCTTCTTAAATCCATTGCTTAACAGGGCTTTTACGGAGAAAAGATTCTCTTCGGCAGGGTCGGCTGATATAGCATGGCCTCCTAATTGGATAATATTTTCTTCTAATTTCCGGATGACTATTTTGCTGATGCCTTTGTTCAAATATTCTTCTTCGCCAATTAGATAGCCTATTTCATAGGTATGATTCCTTTCGGTGATGTCTCCATACAAATTTTCGAAATCGTGTCCTTCTTCCTCTAAATCTTTGAGATAAAAGCAATCGGCATGAAGACAATATCCAATTTTTCTATTGATATGGTAAACGATAAAATGTTTCATGAAATCGTACTTGCCATTTCTGTTATTCACTTCATCCAACCAAGCTTCTTTTTGTTCTTCTCCATCAGGACACAACCATTTATAAATATATTCTTTATTTAACCATTTATCAAATAATGGTATATCTTCATCCTGGATAGGTTTCAATGTAATTTCATTTTCGTTTATTTGCATGGGTTTGTTTCTTTAGAGGTACTATATTCTTATGCCCGGGTTAGACTACTAGGCTTTACCAAGGGCTAAGATAATTAATCTCTTCGGAATTTTACTGTTGTTGAGTTGTATTGTTGTTGATGTCTTTTTTTCGCCAACTCAACTTCTCCTCTAAACGATGAAGCACATCATATACCAAAGGGATTATAGTCAGAGACAAGAACATGGAACTGCCCAACCCTCCTCCCGGCTAGGTATGTAAGCGGATAAAAAATATTTAGTAATAAAGAATGTCTTTATACAGGGTTTCCATCCGCTTCCGAAGATGCTTCACTGCATAATGTTTTCTGGAAAGTAACGTATTAACTGAAACACCCATACTTTCGGCTACTTCCTTAGCTGATAAACCTTCCATTTCCATCAATTCAAATGCTTCTCTTTGTTCAGGAGGCAATTCAGCCAGAGCGTTTCCCAGTTCTTCCCACACAAGTGAGCGCAGATACTCAGTTTCAGGTGTAGGATTATCATCGTTAAAGAGAATTTCAGAAAAGTCTTTCAGCAGGTTGCCGTCTTCGTCGTATTGTGCAATCGGAAGCTCATCTTCCTGTTTCTTTTTGCTCTTATTTATTATCGTATTCCGTGTTACCCGGTAAAGCCATGCCGCCACCTGCTCGATGGGGTTAAGAGTATCTTCAACCGTTTTAATCAACTGATAAAAAACATCTTGCAGGATATCTTCAGCATCTTCTTTGTTGGAAACCCGTTTCCGGATAAACGATTGTAACTGGGGCCGATATTCCGTTATAATCTTTTCGACATTCTCTTTTTGAGGTTGGTTATTCATTTTCTTTTCGTGGTTCTTCCTGTTCATCCATTTCAGATCGATCTCTGCCGAAGTGACCTCCAAATCCAAATTTCCTTCTTTTTTCGATAAACTCTCTGCGTTGTTCAGGTGTCATTTTCATCCATTTTTCATGCATGGGATTACCCATTCCATGGTGGTGATGATCCATGTGACCGCCCATCCCCATCATCATCGCTCTTCTTCCTCCGAATCCAAAGCTGCCCAATAAAATGCGGGCAAGGATAAATAACCCGGCTGCCTGCCAGAAGTTGATGGTTGCTAGCCCAAATAAACCCGGCAATAACAGATTCCATAAAAGCATTACAACTCCACTAACGGCAGATAACAAGATAAGCCCGAACAGAACCATTTTTAGACCATTTCGTTTCATATTCTTTTTGTATTATTAAGTTATAGTGAATAAAGATGGCAGATTTATTATAAAAATCTGCCATACTTTGTTATTGAACTGTTTATTGATCTTGATTCGTTGAAAAATCGCGGCCAAAGAAGCCATGCCCGTGGAAACCGTTTCCATGAAAGCCATGTCCGTGAAAACCACCTCTACACGCACATCTTTCCTCAAATGCTTCTTTACGTTCTTTTACAAACTGTTCTTTCTCTTCTGCCGACATTTTCATCCACTCCTCACAAAGGGCGTCGATAGCTTCAACCGAAAAATGGTCTTTTCCCATATCTTCCATCCGTTTGTTCATCATTTCCAGCTTTTCATCATCGGTCATTTTTGACCATTCTTCCTGAAATTTCTTTCTTGCATCTTTATCAAAAGGGTTTCTTCCAAAGAACCCCATTTTAAAATCTTTTGTTGTCATAATTTTCTATTTTCTTTTGTTTTACAATCTTTTTTAGAACGTTCTCTACTTATGCAGACAATCGAAAAAAGAAAATATTTTAAAGGGAGTGATTTTTTTCTGATTATTTTGAAAAATCTATCAAACACATACCTAATGGTATGTGTAGAGGTAAATAAAAAACATCTTTATTTCTGCTCTTTTGTATCTGTATTCATAATACATTCCATTTGGCATGCAAATATATTTATTGTTTCGATATAAAAACTTTTTGACACTTTGTTCAAAACCACAGTAATTTGAACGTGAAATACCGATAGTTTGTCGACAAAGTATTAATAGTTTGTTTTTAGGGTACTGTTATTATGTTCAGCAAATCTCAAAACAGCTATCTTTTTGTTAAATATAAAAATGTAATTCCCCAGATTAAGCATAATAGATCTCTTACAGGTTTTATATTTTCTTACATTCAGCCTTCAGCCGGCTCTAACAGTCTATACATCAGCTAGTATAGCTGAATGCAACTACCTTCAGGCCACCTTCAGGAAAATGTCCCACCATTTCTGAAAAGGCTGGGGCCGTTTTTCAAAAAGCCGTTAGGGAATTTAAAAAAGTCGTTAGCTCTTTACCAACAGGTGGTAAATTATATGTGAAAACCAAAAGAAAAATTTAGTAGTATATGATTATGTATAGTAAACCTATAGTAGTTTAAGTAAAAATCAGTCAACCGTTTTCAGGACGGGTAAGCGATGTATCCTGAATGCATCCTGAACGATGCTGCCTTCAGCCATACGGACTGGAAATTAAACAGTTAAAGGTGGCTGAAGGCTGAATGCAAGAAAATAAAACTCTATACAGAGGGATATTAACAAAATAAAATTCACCAGATATGTCTCCTGTAAAAAAGGATTAAATGCTTTTCGAAAAACATCTAACCTGTATTATTCACAAACAGGAGAATATCCGCTGTAAAATTTT
>DAMANX010000048.1:0-21179 GCA_032073245.1 Tannerellaceae bacterium | reverse complement strand
CAAAATTTTACAGCGGATATTCTCCTGTTTGTGAATAATACAGGTTAGATGATTTCCGTTTTTTTTCAAAAAAGTGAAAAAAGAAGATGTTTTAGTAGGTTTCGCAGCTTATCGTATGCGTTTTTCATCTGTACCCGTACCGTACTTACGGTTATATTCAAATCGGCAGCAATCTCTTCTACGGATTTACCTTCATCAAAATAAGCCCTGAAAATCTGTTGACAGCGTGGAGTCAATTGAGAAACTGCCTTTCTGATTTCTTCTTCTGTTTCCAGAAGTTCTATATATTCCAAAGGTTCGGGCGTAGAACTTATATATTCTTCCTGATAAGACCGGGATAACTGTTCTTTGTGGACTTCATAAGCTTTCTGCTGCGACTGTTGAGCCCTTATATAATCAATGCAACTGTTCTGAACCGCTTTTGTCAGATAAGAATGAACGGGAAAGGCCAATGTCTTATGTTTTTTCCAAACTTTCATGAAAACATCATTTACAATCTCTCCTGCGACCTCTTCCTCATTCAGATAGTAAAAAGCAATAGCATTCAAGTAGACATAATATGCCTCATAAAGAATTGAAAAAGCCGTCTCATTCCCTGAATTAATTAGCTTTATTATCACTTCATCTACTTGTGCATTGCGCATAAAAAATATCGTCCTCCTTATTCCAATATGTTATGACGTGACTAAAATAGTAAAAAAGTCATTCAGATGGTGTATATTGATTTAGGTATATAGAATGATACTTTTTATTTCCATTCATAAATATTGCATAAAAGGCTGACTCAGATATGAATCAACCTTTTGTGAAAAAATAAATTAAAAGGAAAACCTGTGTAAGTGAAGAATTAAAAACGAAAATTATTGGTGAACATTATTCATCATTACAATATCATTCTTTCTTTCGGCAGGAGTTACTTCCAGCTTTTCAATTTTACCGTTGCGATATGAGCATTCCACAACTGTTTTATAAGGTGCATGCAGTTTGAAATCAACATCCCAGTCTTTCGCCCATGCAGGCAGTAAATATATTTTTTCTCCGGGTGTTTGAATGAGCATATCCTGTAGGCCAATCATTGCTGTTCCACCATGGTCCATATCAGGAGTATGACAGAAATAAGGACTTGACCAGAATGCGGGGAAACGCATTTTCACTGCATTTTTATTTACACCCTTTACATCCGGATGAAGGAATTTCTGTAACGCATAAGTTTTTGCTTCGTCTGTGAGTCCTAAATGGGCGGCATAAATACCTCCCTGGAACCAGCAGATATAATTCTTCTGGGCAGATGCTTTGGAATTATGCAACCATGTGTTTTTTGCAATCTCTAAACCATCAGGCGTATTGAAGGAATAGGTTTCAAATGGGAATAAGGTATAAAGTTGTGGAAATTCCATATTGGGCTGATCACCTTCCAGTTCCCAACTCTCTGCTGGAGGCAGAACCGTATAACCGTCTTTTACAACCGTAGGGATATCAGGAAGGCGTTTATTGACTTCCGTGAAGTATTTAAGCTGTTCATTGGTTAATTCTCCGGAAGGAAATGACAGAACCCCATTTACCAAAGCATGCAATCCGCTTACAACATCTGTCGGATTTTTGGCTCCTGCATATAGCTCAAGTGCGCTGGACGGATAGAACTCTAATTTACCGTCATTAGTCAGGGGAGTGCCATTCCGTTCTATATGTTTATTCTGGTAATAATTGTCGTAAAACTTTACGGCATTTTCAATAACAGGCATATACTCTTCTAGTTTTTCATTGCCAAAACGTGCCGATTCCAGTAACATATAGGCAAAATCAAGCATAGAGGTATAGTGATATTCGAGATGTATATATCCGCTATGTCCGTACTCCGTACGCTTGCGGGAAGGGCATCTGCCAAAACAGTCTACCATTGTTTCCGGGTCGACATATACGGAATGCAATCCGTATATATTTAATCCTTCCGGATAGGCACTTCCTTCTATGCCCCAATATTCTTTAGCTCTTGCCGTCTGCAAATCAATCTGGCCTGTATATTGATTGATAACCGGTTGCATCAGGTCTTTGTCTCCAGACTTTAGTAACGGCCAATATACCAATCGTTGATTTTGTGCCATAAACTCACAATCCTGCCAGTTCCGAAACTCAGGTAATTTACCGTTAGGGTTATCCACATTGAAAATACCACCGTTAAATAATACGGGATGTATGGCATTGCGCGAGCACCCCATCATATAACGGAAAAGCTGATAATTCCTTCCAACCAGCCAGGCAGCTGCTATGCTATCGGTAAGGATATCGGCTGTTTGGGCTTTTTGAGCATTTAAATATGGGTTGATATATATATAACTTCTTTCCCAGAATTCTTTCCACCATCCCTGTGTTAATTTTTTATCTTTTTCAGTCGTTTCTTTTGTTCCGGCCGCTATGTTATTTACCTCTTTTTCCCATTTTTCCAGCGATTCATCCTGTTTTATACGGATTGCCAACCGTAAATCCATAGACTTCATAGCGCTTTCGGATTTAAGCTGTAATGCTTCGTAAGGTGTTTTCATATATGTTCCATTAGAAACTCCGGTAGGGATGAATCCTTCTCCGTACAACATACCTCCTGAAGTAAGATTCACAATAGGGTCGGTTATTTTATCCCTGAAGGATTCTGCTTTCTGTTCCCGGATTAACTTTTCCAAGGCCTCATTTGTTGAGGCATTCCGGTGGTAAAACAGTATTTCATTCTTCTGTGTATACGATTTATTCAATGCCCATGTTTCGTAATTGGCCGTTACTTCTACCGGAACGGATGATTGCATATTTACATGAACCACCGGATTAAAGACATCTACCCAGAGAGTTAGCTCAAAACCATTATCTCCGGTGAAGACCATCTCTGATTCTTTAAGACGCAGCTCCTGCCTGAATTCTTGTTTAAACGGGTTAGGAGAGAAGTTTAACCGTACACGCCCGAGCTTTCCCAGGTTTTGACTATTATCCATATAGCTATCGGTACTCCCCAAATAGAACAGAATTTCATTATTTTCGCACCATGCATTTAACTGAATATTACCTCCACCGACAGGCATGGATTCTGTTGCGTTTTTACTCTGGGTTGTCCATACTATATTGTAATCGGATAGAATCTCTTTTTTATCCAGTTTGTTGTTGCAACTAAAAAATAACGTACAAACTAATAAATTATATAATAGAGTTTTCACTGGATGTATCATGTCTGTTTCATAAAATGTGTATACTACAAAAACATAATGGTCTTTTAAAAAAAACGTTTAATACTTTTTCAAAAAACGTCTAATGATTTTTCAAAAGATGTCTAATTGTTTTTTTTAAACATTTAATCATTTTTATTGTAAATAGAGGGTGTATCAAAAGCATTCTAAAGCTCCTCGCCTGACCAGGCGAGGAGCCTAATACTCTACTTTATGCTTTTAATATCCTCTCATTGTTATATCTCTAAAGTTATATTATTTAAGAGGGTCAAAAGTTCCTCCGTCCCAATTGTTATTTTGTTCTAATTTTGAATTTGAATCCAGATGCTTCCTAGGTATCGCATAAAAATATTGATTTTCTTTGAGATTGTAAGAATAAAGAGGAGTTACTTCTACAATATGAGGTTCGAACCAATCCCATATTTCATTGATATCGTCGGTTATAGCGGGTATGGATTTACCGGGTTTCAACCAGGTCTGTATACCATATTGTTTTTTCTGGCTATTAACAATATCAAATCTTCGCCATCTTCTTAAATCATCCAATCGTTTACTTTCATATAAGAACTCCACAAACCGTTCTTTGATATACCGTTCCCGTATCTGGTCTTGTGAAGTTTCTTTCAGGCCATACTTGTTATCCGTCCCGGGAAGAATATTAGCGCGTTTCCGTATATCATATAATACCTGTAAGGCTTCTTCCGTTTTTCCTGTTTCATTTGCACACTCTCCATAATTCATCAATACTTCGGCAAAACGTATTTCTACCCAATCGACAGTTGCATCGCCTACTGTTGATTTGTCAATATTCGGGTCTAAGCTTTTTTTACAAAGGAAACCGGTATTAATCGGGTCAAAAGTTTCCCCGGGATTATGGATTGGGAACTCTATCGAGATTCCATTCTGGTCTCTTCCTGTCCAGATATGTTCCCCGGGTTTTAGCTCTTTAATATTCAGGTCACTACCATTATAGGCCACAATGGCATAAAAACGGTCATCCCTGTGTTTGAATAAAGTGTCATAGGCAATAACTTCCGGGTCAAAATCGGAACCATCACGCATAGGAAAAGTATTGACTGTATTCATCAACGGAAGATTCCGGGCAACATCGTCCCTTGTATATGACATGGGGCGAATACCGTTTTGATTATACTTATGGTCGGGGGCAAAGAACTGATTAACCATAATTACTTCTTCATTACGCTCATTATACCAGATATCGGCATAATTGGGATAAAGACCTTTTCCCTGATTTCTCAAATAATCCACCGCTTCTTTATTTGCTTTATAGGCTTCTTCCCAACGTTGTGAATTACCTTCCGGGTTGAAAAGCGGACTGGCAAAAAATAACAGTACGCGCCCTTTGAAAGCCATAACTGTTCCTTTATCAATGCGTCCGTATTCATTACTGTCCCAGTTATCAGGCAAGACGGAGATTGCTTCATCCAGGTCTTTCACTATCTGCGCAAAACAAGTTGTTGTAGGTGCTCTTTCAACAAAAAGGGATTCTTTATTATTTATATCCTGAGGCTCTAAAATCAATGGAACTCCACCATATCCCTTTACCATATCAAAATAATACCAGGATCGCCAGAAAAGCCCTTGTCCTCTCCAACCTGGTATCTGATCCGTAAATTCCGTTTCTTCAATATTTTTTAGAAACAGATTTACCTTTTCTATATTTTTATAATGCCAATGGTCCCAGTAGTCAATTGTGGCGGTACCTTGTAAAAATGCATCCATAGTCGCTCTGCTTTGAGGCGCTTCGTCGGACAAGTGACCATCATATGCCCAAGCAGGCATAGATGAACCATGAATATCATCAATCAAAGCGTTTATCATTTTCTCGTTGGTCCATACATCATTGGGAGTGATTGCTGAGAAATCTTCTTTATCTAATACCGATGTGCAAGATTGTAACAATAATGCAATGGTAATAATTATGTGATATTTTTTCATTTGTGTCAATTTTAATGTTATAAATCAGAATATGAGGTCAATACCGAAATTGAAGGTACGCATATTGGGATAGGAACCGGTATTAGCCAGTTCAGGGTCCCAATAATCAAACTTAGTAATTGTCAATAGGTTAGTTGCTGAGAAGAATATCTTTGCCGAACCAATAAAATTAAGAGGTTCTAATATCTTTTTGGGGAAAGTATATCCTACATTCAGATAACGCATTTTGATAAAACTGGCATCATGAATAGTGAAAGTTGAAATCTTATCGTAGCTTCTAAATGCGCCATTTGCTTTTGGTTCCGGGAAATAACCGTTTGGATTATCTTCGGACCAATGGTCTAACCATTTACTCGGCATACGGTTCCATTCATTAAAAGCAAGATATCTTGAATCCAATCCTCTTTTGTAACCGAAATCTCCCTGGAACAAGGTTTCAATAGAAATGCCTTTCCATTCAGCACCCAGTGTCAAACCGGCTGAAAAGGGAGGTGTGGAATATTTGTGTATCATATCCTGGTCGTAGGTATCTATTTTACCGTCGGGTACGCCGTTTGGCCCACTCAAATCCTGATAAACCAGCATGCCTAATTCCGGTTTATTACCAAATACGGTGTACTCATGATCTTGACCGAATTTATTCTTATATGAATTAACCAGTTCATCTAATTGCTGTTGGTTTCTGATAATCCCGGCGTCTCTGTATCCCTTAATATAATTATGAGGCCTTCCGATAGGAATTTCGTAATCCGGAGCATCGGCAGCATAATCTTTTACTTTTACTTCATTGATTGCATAAGAAAATACGCCCTTGACATAATAATTGAAGTCTTTTATATTATTTCTGTAACTTACTTCTAGGTCAATTCCTCTGGAAGTGATTTTTCCATAATTTTCTTTAGGCATGGTGTATCCGAAAGAAGTAGGAATAGATAAAATTCTTTCTCCTAATATATCATAAGTATTCCTGTACCAGAAGTCTGTGCTGATATTGAACTTGTTTAATAGATACAAATCGACTCCAATATTATAAGACAATGATTTTTCCCACGTAATATTGGGATTAACAACTCCTCCGAATTCAATACCGGGGCGGGTACTTGGGCTGGTTCCAAAATATGCATTCTTTGCTGGTTTATATGACTCCTGCCATTGCCAGCCTATCACATCGTCATTTCCTGTGAGACCTATGGAAGCTCTCAACTTTAACATATCAATAGTCTGCGATTGGAAAAAATTCTCCTGTGAAATAATCCATCCTGCTGAAGCTGCTGGGAAGTAACCATATTGCTTGCCTTTTGGAAAGTTCATTGAACCATCGATACGCATAGAAGCATTCAGTAAATATTTATTGTCATAGGTATAATTGAGCTGGCCAATGTAGGATAGTCTTCCACTTTCTTTTTCCTCTCCTTCGATATAGGAATCTGTTCTTGCCGAACTAGCAGCAAACCATTGGTCTTTTAATAGAATAGGAAAGTTCTCTCTGGCTCCGTTAAATTTCCGATAGTCGGATTCTCCCTGTTCATATACAGCTAAAACAGAAATATCATGTTTACCGAATGTGCGTGCATAATTCAATTGTAAATTTAACTGATAAGCCCTGTTTCTGGCGCTCAACTGGCTTAAATATTCCTTGGCCGGCTCTGAGCTTTTTGCCATTCCGATGATTTCATCAGTCCAGATATGTCCATTTGTTCCCTCTTTCTTTACCTGATAGAGATCTTGTTTCCGGTTAAAGGTTTTATTGTAGGAGTTTTTATAGTTATAGGCAAACTGTCCTTTTGCTTTTAAACCTTTAATAAATGGGATATCATATTCCAGACGGAATAACACTTCCGTTATTTGGTCTTCATCTTTATTATAACCGGAATTTGCAGGGTTGGAGAATTCCCCGACATTTCCTATCCATCCCCAATCAATAGGTTTACCATCATCTGTGTATCCTTTCATCTCTGGTTGGATACAGCGCATATGCGTATATAAACCCGACATATCAGAACTCTTGCCATACGTTATGTTATTTCTCTCGCCATAGGAGGAAAAAAGTTGCGTTACTAATTTTAAAGACTGGGTAATAGAGGCTTCCACGTTGGAACGAATATTGTAACGGGAATAATCCATATTATCCATAAAGCTGTTCTGTTTAAAGTAGGAACCGTTTATAAAGTATTTAACCCGTTCGCTTCCGCCACTTAATGTTAATGAATGGTGGGTTGATATCGGATTCCTCCAGATATCATCAATCACACTATATCCGTCTCCTCCATTCAGGTTTCGCATATGTTCCAATTCCTGTTCATCCCAGTATGCCCAGAATCCTTTATTGTTGCGGTGAATATAATTTGCCAGTTCGGCTGTCTCGATACCGCTTGTAATATCCATTTCCATTCCTCTTGACTCAAAAGCAAAGGAACCGGTATATTGCAGTTGAGGTTTGCTGGTAGTTCCCTAGCGTGTTGTAATAAGTATGACACCACCGGAAGAGCGTGAACCGTATATTGCGGCAGAAGCAGCATCTTTGAGAACTGAAATATTATCTATTTCGTTAATATCCAACCTGTCAAAGTCGGCTTTTTCACGCACCACACCATCTATTACATAAATCGGGGGAGTGGAGTTCCATGAGCCTGCCGTACGAATAGCTATTTCAGAACTTTCTCCGGGAACACCACTACGGTTGTTTACTTTCAGGCCCGCCATCGTTCCTGCTAAAACAGATGATACATTGGAAGAAGATATTGATCGGAGTTGTTCATCAATTTTTACATTAGATATTGAACCTGTTAATGAGGCTTTCTTTTGTGAACCGTATCCAATGACAACTACTTCTTCCAGATTCTGGGAATCTTCTTTTAAAATAATATGGATTGTGTTTTGGTTACCTATTGAAATCTGCTGGTCCATGTATCCGATATAGGATATTAACAGTACAGCATTTGACGGTACAGTTATGGTAAAATTACCATCTATATCTGTTATGGCACCGTTTGTAGTACCTTTTTCCACAATATTTGCTCCAATAATAGTTTCTCCATTTTCATCGACAACCGTACCCTTTATCTCTCTCTTCTCCTGTAAGATTGTTTCAGTACCGGGAGTATTATTCTTTCCTTTTGAATGAATTATTATAAGATTATTGTCTGTAATCTCATATTTAAGCCCTTCTTTTTCAAATAACTGATTTAAGATTGTTTCTACCGGTTGGTCTGTTACCCGGACAGAGACTTTTTTATCTAAATTTATCTTTCCACTTTCATAAATGAACCGGAATTCTGATTGACCTTCAATCTGGTAAAGAATTTCTTTAATAGACTGATTATGTACATCTAGTGAGAGTTTTGTCTTTTGTGAATAGACGCTTGCCGAAATGTTTACACAGAAAAGGATAAGGGCAAGAGTTGTGAGTTTCATAATAGATATAATCTTTTTTAGAGTAGGAGGTAATCCCCACCCTGAGGTATTAAATATTTTCATATATTTGTAAATTGATTGTTAGTTAACAATAGTGTGGGTAACACTAAATTAATTATCAAAATCAGCGGGAAGTGGTGTCGACATTTCCCGTTTTTTATGCAGTCCGGTTTTAGTTCATAGGCAATTTATTTAGAGGTTATACTTATATTTTTCCCTTTCACGTGATATTGTATTTTACTCAGACGGCTTAATGCTTCCATAACGTCCGTTATACTTTCTTCCTGTATTACTCCATCATAATGAATGCTCTCTCCCAGTTCTTTCTGGAGTGTTATATTAACATTATACCATCTTTCCATTTGCCGGCATACTTCCGACAAAGACATATTATCCATATATAATTTGTTATCCATCCAACCATATGTATGAGATAAGATACCATCACTTTGTTGCAGCTTATTGGTTTTTTTATCATAAGTAGCCATTTCGCCAGGTTTTAGTAATAGTTTATCCGTGTTATGGTTTAGTTCAATGCTGCCTTCTATGAGCGAAGCTTCTATTTTATCATCATTTGCATAGGAACGGAGGTTGAAAGAAGTTCCCAGCACTTTAATCTCTAATCCATGCGGCATTTTGACTATAAAAGGTACTTTGTTTTTGGTTACATCAAAAAAGCCTTCCCCTTGAAATTCTACTTCCCGGAGGTTTGTTTGCATGTTATAGGTATAGGTTAATGCAGAACCTGAGTTTAATTTTACTTTTGAACCGTCCGGTAGTATGACATCTGAACGGCTACCATAAGCTGCATCTATACTCACTGTTGTGTTGGGTAATTCTTTAGTAAATATGCCAAGGTAAGAAAGTGATAAGAAAATTAAAACGGAGGCTGCAACTCCTGATATGGCATAGTAGAGATGAGTTGTTTTTTTGCTGCGTACGGCTTTTTTCTGATTTATTTGATTAACCTTTTTCCAGGCAAGTTCAGCATCAAATGATTCTATATCCATATAATTAAGGGACTCATCCCATATTTTTTTATATTGTTTAAAAACAACTCTGTTTCTTTCGCTTTCAGCTAACCATTCCATTAGTCTTGGATTAGTTATCTCTCTGTCCTTTCCTTCCAGAAAGTAGCCGACAATGAGTTGACCAATGTGTTTTTGTTCTTCCATGGTGATGCTTTTATTATATGACACACTTCATTAAAAAAGGTCCTATTCGAACCTTTAAAAAATAATTAAAGTAAATAAATGCCTGTTCGTATTTATTATATCCCCTTTAATTCAAGACATTTCCTTAGCTTCTGTAAGGAAGCCCAGATTTGATTCTTAATCGTTTTTACAGTAATATTGAGTTTATCAGCTATTTCTTTTTGTTTAAATCCTTTTATGCGGTGCATCAATAATACTTCCCTGCTACGAACGGGGAGAAGATTAATACAGTCATACAAAGCAATACGGTATTCATCCGACTCTAACGTGTTTTCTTCATAATAGGGAAGTCCCTTCTCCTGTTTTTCCAATAAGTTCCTGTAATTTGTTTGAGAGCGAAGATGATTTAAAGTAAGGTTTTTAGCCATTGTGTAAAGATATCTCGATACATTCTCTTCAATTTCAATTTTTTTCCGGTTATTCCATAAATGTAAAAAAAGTTCCTGGACTACGTCTTCCGCATCGTTTTTATCCATCAATATGCTGTACACATACAGACATAAACGACTATAATAACGTACGAATAGTTTGTTGTAGCTTATGTAGTCATTATCTCTTATGGCAACTATCAATATCTCGTCTGTAATATCCAACCCTCTCATGAGGTGCAATGTAAGATAAAAATATGCAGGAGGTAATCAAATTAATAATTAAAAATACATAAAATGTGTTTTCTGTTCCTTAATAAATAAAGGAAGTTCGGTCTAATGTGATGTTTTTTAATATAGTTATATTTGATTTCCAAACGATGCGGTAGAGACAGGGCAAGCCCTGTCTCTACCGCATCGTCGCGGTCGCCATATGTTTACCGTTTTTCTCCAAATTCTTCTTGTTGCTTTTCTACTTTTATAAGTTCCTTTTCAATATCATTGTTTGAAGGTGCAGAGGGATTTTTTGCTTTTTGATATGTTTTTTGGGCATGCTCCTGTTTACGTTGTCTGTTTACATCATCTTGTTTATAGATAAATGACTGTTGTGATTCCTCAGATGTTATTTCTAATTCTACTGTTTTAGGAGTATTGATACCTTCTGCTTCAACGGAGGCTCTGACGATAATCTTTCCGGGGGTTAATGTTGACTGTAATAATACCGGGGCACTGCCCCAATTTGCTTTCTGGGGGGCATCGGAATGAAGCAATAACTTTCCTTCTCCTTCCACAGTAAAGTGAATGTAATTGTTATTCAGTCGTTTAATGTTCCCTTTATTATCAGTTATTTCGGCAATGATGGTGACTATATCTGATCCATCGGCTTTTAAAGGCATACCATCATCATCTATACGCAGTTGTAATTGTGCTTGTCTGCGTGAAGGTTCCCGTAGACAAGTTGCTACGACTTTTCCATCAATAAGTCCTTCGGCCAACATATAAACTTCTTTTTGTTTTCCGGCACGGGAAAGCCTTTTGGTTTCCATAAAGTCATAGGCATCTTTGAATAAGATAATAGGTGAAGGCATTTTCAGATTGCATTGGTTTCGGTTATAGGTATATTGTTTTCCTCCTTCAAAAACCGTTAATCTTACTTCTTCGCAGTTTGAGAAAATGGTTACATCGGTAGGGGAGAAAGGTGTCATTTCATGTGCAATATAAACCATAGGGCCGTTTTCGACAGGCAATTGCTCATTCATAGTTACCGGTCTTTGAGCCTGAAACAGATAATAAGAGTATTTGGGTTGACGGTACGCATCCATAATTCCTCCGTAAAAAGTTTGTGGATGGTAACCTCTCTGATGATCGAAGGAATGCCAGAGTGTACCTCCTATATGTTGTTTTCCTGTTTCGTATAGTGTTTCAAAGCAGGTAAACGGATAGGAGGGGGCGGCGTAATGGTTGGCTTGTATCAGCATAGCATGTTCACCCCATGAACGATGTACCCGGCTGGATGAATTATGGGCGCTCCAGTCATCAACGTTGTCACCCCATTCACGTGTGAAATATACTTTCTTTTTATCCGTATCCGATATACTATTTATTGCATTTGATGATAGAGGGTGTGTATAAATAACAGGGAAAAGCTCACTTCCTGCCGAATGCGGATCACATGCTGCGTAATTACCCGGATAAGGAAATTCTTCATTGACACATTGTAATGCCTTTTTTGCAAACTCTGCCGGGAAACTGGTTTCGTTCAATATCGGTTCCCAAAAGAATAGAGAAGCATGATTGCGATCCCGGCGTATCATATTCCGGATATCTTTATATATCCGCTCGGCGAACAAAGGATCATTATTCCAGAACTGCCATCCGGGAGTTGCTACGATAACAAATATACCCAGTTCGTCACATGCGTCCATAAATGCGGGATCCTGCGGGTAATGAGCGCTTCGTATAACACGTATACCGGCTTCACGTAATTTTTTCACATCTCGCCAATGTAAGGAATTGGGTAATGCGTTACCTATTATTGCAAAATCCTGATGGCGGTTAGCTCCGATAAGTTTATCGTTGTAAGGTTTTCCATTCAGCCACATACCTTCCTCCCCACGAAAATCAACAGCTCGTATGCCTATTCGTTTTTTATAACCATCAACTATTCTACCGGAATTATCCTGGACAGTTACTGTGAGCCAATATAAATGGGGAGTTTCGGGCGACCATAATCCTGGTTGGTCTATCCTTATTTCTTCTGTAACATAATTGGCTTTACTCCGGTTTACATTGAGATTTTTGTTTGTTGAAGCAATATTATTTCCGTTTATATCGGAAAGAGTAAAATGAACCTTTCCATTAAAGGATTTTTTTGACTCATTACGTATATGTAATCGTAAATTTACAGTAGCCTTTTTATCGCTTACATCTTTATAAGAGACGAGCAGGCCACCACCGGCAATTTCATCTTCATAATTGGCGTCTGTAATATAAATATCATTGTGGGCGATCAACCAACAATCTCTGTAAATACCTCCAAAATAAGCAAAGTCTAATAAGCTTTGTGCTTTTCCGGGGGGATACATGGGATCATCGCTGTTATCGGCTTGTACGGCGATAATGTTTTCCTGATCAAATAGAAGGTGGTCTGTAATATCGGCAATAACGGGAAGAAATCCTCCAAAGTATTCTTTTACTAATTTGCCATTTATCCAGACTTTCGATTTACCCATGATACCTTCGAAGTGAAGGAATATTTTCTTTCCACGTAAAGCAGCATCGGGCGTAAAATGTTTTCTATACCAAGCAATTCCCTGATAATTAACGTTGCCACTAGCTTCTTCGGGTAACAGCTCCAATCCGTTAGGCAGAGAAACTATATCCCAGGAAGAATCATTGAATTGCACGGAGTGGGCATCGATTGCATCTCCCTTTAAGAAACGCCAGGCGGGATTCATATTATATACTTCCCGGCCACTGTTGGGTAGTTTATAGAAGCCCGCAGTAGAGAAGTTTTTTATTTCCGCATTACTATGTAGGATATTCAGAATAAGAATGAAGCAAAATAGAATGTATTTTTTCATGTATTTTAAATTATGATTTCATTGATAAGAAAGATAGTATATAAAAATCCTGTAAAGATGAATCAAAGATATTAATTTAATGTGAGTTCAATACCTATAAAATCAACAAATTCGGGCGGCCACATAGGGCCGCCCCTACAAGACGAATACCTTCAATATTCCTCTACCTGAAATATTTCTTATATCGAACTCATATTAATTTTACAACCCTTTTACCATCCTGTGTTTTGTGATAGATTAGGATTCAGGTCTATTGCATTCTGCGGAACCGGGAATAGATACATTTTATCATCCCAGAAGCGGTCTTCCATGAATTTATTTTCCATCGTTTCGCTGATTGCTTTCAAGCGGGCACCCATTGCCTTTCCTGATTTAACCTTATCACCGATTCTCCAACGGATAATATCGTAATATCGTAATCCTTCGAATGCGAATTCAATTCTTCTTTCATGACGGAGTATGTTGCGTAGCTCATCCTGTGATTTTACAGTTATGTTCGCAGGCATACCGGCTCTCTGTCTTATGGTATTAATCAACTTCACCGCTTCATCCGGTTCCTGATTTTTTTCAATAAGGGCTTCTGCTTTCATAAGCAATACATCCGCATAACGCAGAATAGTCATGTTTTTATATGATCTTGTTCTATCGGGGTTCTCTCCTAGTAGGTCGACCCATTTAGTGAGAAGATAACCTGACATGTGCGTTTCTGTTTTTACATAGTCTTTACTATTAGGATCGTCCACTCCATAGCGGGAGGTTACTTCACCATTTACTTTCCATTCCCAGAATGGATACATGATGGTTGCTCCTAAACGTGGATCCCTGAATTGGTATTCGCCTCTGACCATATCCGACTCAATTTCTTTTCTTTTTTGTGCATATTCACATCCCAACGCTTCACAATCATGGAAGGCATGTCCGTTTATGCATTCATATTCATCCACTAACCCTTGTAATACCAACACATGTGACCATCCTCCGTATACAGAAGAAACAGGTGATAGATTGCGATTCAATGCGTGAACATAGAGTGGGGAACTATATTGCCGTTCAAATATAACCTCTTTGTTATTCCCGTCTGATTGAGGACGGAATAAAGCTTCATAATCAGCATATAATTCATACTTTCCACTGTTGATAACTTCATTTGTGTAATGAATCGCTTTATCATAATTTTTCTCATGCAGGTAAATCCTCGCCAGATAAGCATTCACTACATTTTTGTTGACTCTTCCCGATTCGGTGACAGGAATAGCTTCTATATCAGCTAATACGCCACTTTCCAGTTCTGTAAGTATGAATGAAAGCACTTCGGCCCTTGGTTGGCGGGATGTTTCACGTGATTCAGTAACAGTAAGTGTTTTTGTTATTAAGGGGATATCTCCAAAATAGAATAACATATCATAATACACAAATGCACGGATAAAACGAATTTGAGCTTTGAGTTGTCTGTACTCATCATCAGAAATGTAATCTTTTGATTTTTCAATACCTTCGAGCGTATAATTAAGCTTCGCAATACTGCCATATTTCCACTTACCCGCAACAAAACTATTCTGTGTATCATGTGTACCATTGCCTACTTGTATAATTCCTCCTTCACGATGTTTTCCGTTATCGGTCATACAATCGAGCAGTGCAACTTCATCGATGCCATATGTGTCGGTATAACAGCTGTTTACCATCATTTCAACTTCTGCTTTTGTTTTCCACCAATTATTATCTGTTATTGAGTCCAGAGGTGGAGTTGTCAGGAAATCATCACACGATGTGAAGAATATGCAGGCTAATAAAACAGACCAGATAAAATTATTTCGTAACATAATATTCTTTATTTAAAATTGAACATTCAGGCCAAATGAATAAGTACGTGAGAACGGATAGGTCAATGCATTTCCTATTTCAGGATCCCAACCGGGAACAAAGTCGGAAATAGTAAATAAATTATTTACAGAGAAGTAGGCCCTTACACGGGAGAAACCTGTAGGTGCAAGTATTTGACTGGGTAAAGAATATCCAATCTGTAGGTTTTTCATTCGCAGGTATCCGGCTTTTATTTTCCAGAAATCCGATTTCTCATAATTATGTGAGCCATCGTCTTTATTGAGGATGCGCGGATATTTTGCATCTGTATTAGATGGACTCCAATAGTCTGTCTGATGTTTAAATATCGGCGTGTCGAATAAAGGCCTTACTGCCTGGTCGTTGAGGATTAGGTCTTTTTTGCCGATGCCCTGGAACATCATAAATACATCAAATCCTTTGTAGTCTGCATTCAGATTAATACCGAACAAGTAATGGGGATACGGATCACCGATAATAACACGGTCATTCGCATCTATTTTATTGTCCCCGTTCTGATCTTTATACCTGACATCACCCGCACCTGTTTTCGAATTCTGAAACGGAGCGTTTTTTACCTCTTCCTCACTTTGAAATAATCCAAGCGATTCATAACCATAGAGTGATTTAAAAGGAAGACCTTCATCGGTATATCCATCTTTCCATGGACCTGTTCCTGCCAGATCAAGTACTTTATTCTTATTATCCGAAAGATTGGCAGAAACGCCATAGCGTACATTGCCTATTTTATCATTCCATCTTACTTCAATTTCCCATCCTTTGTTTTCCATTTCACCAATATTGACATTGGGTTTACCGAATCCGTACTCAAGAGGAACGGGCAAGCCTATCAGGATATCTTTTGTTGTTTTTATATAATATTCTCCGGATACACCCAAGCGACTATTCAATAAAAGGGCATCCAACCCGAAGTTCAACATTTCTGTTCGTTCCCAACCGAGTTCCGTATTACCGATTTTATTTAATTTGGCTGTTTGTAACCAGGTGTTGTTGATCACCACACCGTCCATCGATATGGTGGTATAGCTCGGATATAATCCCAATCCGGTGGCAGCTCCGGTCTGTCCCCACGATCCGCGTATCTTCAAATCGTCCAGAATATTTTGTGTACCTTTCATAAACGATTCCTGGCTGATACGCCATGCTAATGCTACAGAAGGGAATGTGGACCATCTGTTTCCTTTAGCGAAACGTGAAGAAGCATCGGAACGGAAACTTGCCGTAAGGATGTATTTGTTTTCATAATCATAATTCAGACGTCCGATAACCGATGAGATAGCCCAATGTTCTGCGTTTCCGTCGTTACTCCAGTTATCTTTCGGTCCGGCATTCAAAACCCATACCAGATCAGTTGGATATCCACTTCTGCCGGCAGAAATCCAATTATTCTTTTCATTTTCCTGTTGGTAACCCACCAAGGCATCGATGTTATGGTTACCGAACGATTTCTTATAATTTAATAATGCCTGTAAATTGTAATAGGTCTTATGATCTCTTCTTTCCGTCAGTCCATTCTCTCCTTTTACCGTTTCAGCGCCAGTAAGAAAATCTCTGTAATAGAGTTTTTTCCCATGTTGAGAGGTGTTCCCGAAAACAAAATTAGCATTAGCCAACCCGGTAAACTTCAAACCGTCTATGATTTCATAATCGATCTTAATAATACCGGATGCATCGTGGCGATCGTAGTATTTATGTCCTCCTTCAAAGATATCAATAAGAGGATTAATAAAAAAGCCCGCATTATATCCATAACTACCATCTGTGTAATAAGCTACCTGATTAGGTGTACCTGCAAGTAATATTTTGTAGTTATCGGCTAGATTAGGAAGTTCAACCAGTTTTCGCATTTGATATCTCATATCGAAAGAGATATTGAATTTTTTAGAAATAGCGATATCAGTATTGGAACGTACATTGAATATATTCTGGGAGTTTTCGGGAAATACACCGGTTTGATGATCAAAGCCGCCACTGATAAGATATTTTACTATTTCCGTACCGCCCGAAGCCTCTATGCTATGCCGTGTAGTCATACTGTTTTTTATTCCATGATCGAGCCAATTCGTATTGGGATAGCGATTCGGATCACTTCCACTTTCGAATAAAGCTATATCCTGATCAGACCAGATGGCAGCTCTTCCCATATTTTGTTCTGCTTCGTTGATTGCACGGGCATAAGTAGCGGAAGAGAGTGTTTCCGGAAGTGCAGTTGGAGTGTTAACTCCTACGGAACCATTATAGCGGAAAGACGGTTTTCCTGTTTTTCCTCTCTTTGTTGTAATCAGCAGTACACCGTTGGCAGCCCGTGAGCCGTAGATTGCAGCAGATGCGGCATCTTTCAATACATTTATTGATTCGATATCTTCGGGATTGAGATAATTAAAATCACTAGGCACTCCATCTACCAGAACAAGTGGTGAACCTACTCCGTTAAGAGAAGTGGCTCCACGAAGAGATATGGAAGGAGCCTGTCCCGGGCGGCCACTTGAAACAACACTTAGGCCGGGAACTTGTCCCTGAATCGCTTCTCCAAGAGTTTGTACAGGACGATTTTGGAGCATCTCTGATTTTACACTCGAAATAGAGGTCGCAATACTTCCTTTTTTCTGGGTCCCGTAACCTATCACTACAACTTCCTCCAGGCTTTGTAAATCTTCTTTTAATATAATCGTAATGTTTGTTTGGTTACGAACAGCTATTTCCTGTCCGATATATCCAATGTAAGATATTTGTAATACGGTATTTTCTGAAATGTTTAACGAAAAGTATCCATTTACATCTGTAACTACCCCATTGGCAGTTCCTTTTTCTCTCACATTCGCTCCGATGATGGGTTCTCCTTTTTCATCGGTAACAAGGCCTGTTATTATTCTGGAATCCTGTAAACCGGATTGTGATTTAGGTACCAGAATAATCCTTTTACCGTCTACTTCCAGGGTGCAATTCGGAAGAATATTTATCAAAACATCTCTAATGTCTTTATTTTTTACATTGACCTGAATTCTACGTTCCATATCAATGGTCATATCATTATAGAAAAAAGTGTAGTCACTTTGTTTTTCTATTTCTTTCAGTACTTCTTTGATGGATAAGTTGTTTCCATTCAGTGTTACTTTCGTACTTTGTGCGTGGGTTTCAACCGCAGATACTTTAATTAGTATAACGGTCAACAGTAAGAATGTGATTCTCATAATACGACACGATTTTTTTGTTAAGAAATGGTGCCCCAGACCACTCCCATTAAAATTATTCATATATTTACATGGATTTAAGATTATACATAATCTCATACTCTGCCAGGAGATGTGATTGTTTTAATTAAGTCATTTGATAGGCGGATGTTACAGCATTCGCCTATTCTTTTAATATTCTATTAGGTCTTATGTTTCATAGGCATTCTTTTTAAGGTTAATTTTTAATTATTTAGCACTGATTGTTACTTTATCTTCTGTTATAGAATATTGTATCGCTGTGATAAGGCTCATCGCTTTAAATATTTCTTCTACATTTTCTCCTCTGACTGTAAATGTCATCCTTGTTTTATCAGCAAGGGACCGGGGGCATTCAATAGAAATATTATACCATCCTTCCAGACTTATAATGATATCCGATAAACTGGTATTATCGAAGACTAGTCTTTCTTTTATCCAATCGGCATGCAAATGAGCTTTTGTTTCTTCAATGGTAGCTTCCCCATGTTTGTAATATTTCAATATCTGGTTTGGTTTCAAAAGAACATTATCATTAAGCCTTTCTCCTGATACTTTGACACTGCCGCTAAGTAGAACAACATCCATTTTATCCTGAAAAGAATAATTGGATATATCGAATTTTGTTCCCAGAACTTCAATATCCAAATCACCGGATTGGACAATAAAAGGTTTCTTTTTATTTTCTGTAACTTCAAAATAACCTTCTCCCTCCAGCCGGACAGCTCGTTTGTTGGCATCAAACTTTTCAGGGTATATAAGCTTACTATCCGTATTTAGCCATACGGTGGTACCATCGGGCAATATGAATTTGCCTTTACTTCCTTTTGCCGTAATCAATTGGTTCTGAACGTATACTTCTTTAGTGTCCAGTCTGAGATTCTGAAGGGATAACCAATATCCCATTCCTAATAATACCAGTATGATAGCTGCTGCATGATACCAGCTTAGGAATGTTCTTCTCGGTGGTCTAATAGAAGCATCGTGATTCAGTATACGGTTGCGGAGTCGGCTTAATGCTATATCTACATCTGTTTCATCACTCAATGCTGCATCACAGGACAGCCATATATCGCGAGTTTCATTAAAATCATTCCAATTATGGTCCGATTCTTTCAACCATTGGAGTAATTCTTTCTTATCTTCAAGTGAAGCGGAACCATCCAGATAACGGATGATTATTTCATTTATATCAGTTATTTGATTATTCATATTGAAGTTGTCTAATAGTAATACAAGAAAAAGCCAGCTTACCCTACCTCTATTAGATAATTTTCAGAATATTATTTAGAACAACTTGTGAAACAGGAACATAATAAATAATAAATCTTTCTTTAGGAGATGTTTTTTCAATTCAGACAATGCTTTACTTATCTGTTTTTCTACTGCTTTTACACTAATGCCTAACTGCTCGGCGATTTCCCGGTTTTTTAATTCGTGTGTGCGGCTGAGAATAAAAATCTTTTTACATTGGGATGGAAGAGTTTCCACAAAATCGGCTATTTCCGTTTCCAGTTCTTTCAAAAGTAATGATTGTTCTTGATTTTGGATATGTGTGGAAAGGAAGTTTTCTATAATACGGTTCTCATCTATTCCATCCAGAGAGGATTGTTCTTTAAGGATACCTGAATTAAGAATATTTATTGAACGGTTATATACTGATTTGAATAAATAGGATTTAACGGAATCAGTTTCTTCAAAACGTATGCTATCCCGGCGTGTCCATAACTCAAAAAAGACATCCTGTACAATGTCTTCGGAAACCGCTTGATGATTAACAAAACGAAAAGCATACGCTCGCAATGGCTTGTAATATCTTTTAAAAAGATTTTCCAACGCCAGTAATTGTTGCGTATGCTTATCCTGAGACATTTGTAGTAGTTGTGTTTTTCAATATATCAACCGTTCTAATACCCAATATAGACTTCTTAGATTATTTGTGGTCTTTTACCGAAAGCAGAAGTCTTGGAATAATCACATCTTTTAAAGGATAAGTTTTTTCTTCAATTCACTTACTATCTTTTGATATTCTTCTTCTGAAAAGTAAACCTTCTGTGGATTCATTACAAATACACCTCCGTAATCCGGTCCATCAACATATTTGGGGACCAAATGCATATGCAGGTGGGGTAATTTATCGGAATAAGCGCCATAATTTATTTTAGCAGGATTAAAGAGCTCTTTCATAGCTCTCACTACCTTATTTACATCTTCCATGTAAGCCAAAAGCTCTTTGTCTTTTAATTCATATAGTTCTGTCGCATGATTTTTATAAGCAACGATACATCTTCCTTTATAAGATTGTTCCCTGAACAAAAAAACTGTAGAAACGGGAAGTTCACACACTTTAATCATCAAGTTTTCTTGTGTCTGAATATCATCACAGTAGAGACAATTGTTATTCATATATTCTTTTTTTTGTTTTTATATAAAAACAAATATAGCAATAAACTCACAAACGAGATAAATTAATTCATATATAGTAGGTCCGTTTTTTTAGTGTCGACTATTATAATCTCAAATATAGGCTTTTTTTATTATATATGTCTTTTTAGAAAAATAAGCGACCAATGTAAGGAGTGGCTATAAACCTTCAGGGAAAGATGTATTTAAATGACTATATGTAAGTATATAGGAGTCAATTCTGTCTTTTTGTTTACAAATAGCCTTTCATAAAAACACGTGATATCCTCACTCTGGATTAAATAGCTTGATATAAAGGCCTTTGAGCCGTTTTTTTGATGAAAAAGATGTAGTTGGAAACTTTTTTCTAAATGATTTTTGGAAAACCAGTAGAGGTTTTTGAAAATCATTTAGCCTGTATTATTCACAAACAGGAGAATATCCGCTGTAAAATTTTGTT
>DAMANX010000047.1:0-21310 GCA_032073245.1 Tannerellaceae bacterium | reverse complement strand
ACGTACGGTTCTTAGGGGGGAAGGCTCCCGTAAGGGAGCTGACCTACCCGGCTTTATGAGAGTAATACAATTGAAACTTGTGCATTGTAAAAGTAAATATTCTTTTTACGAATATCAAATATTATGAAAATCACACCAAAAAAGTAAAGAGGTTATCTCTCTGGAGATAACCCCTTTGTGCCCAGAACAGGACTCGAACCTGCACGGCTACTAACCACTCGCACCTGAAACGAGCGCGTCTACCAATTCCGCCACCTGGGCCACACTGCCTTTGTTTTTCAGTGAACTCTCTTGATCACAGCGTGCAAAGGTAGTCCTTTTTTTATTCAAGTGAAATAATCATATAAAAAACATCAGGTACTTTCCTATTCAATAATAATGATAAATCCTTTACCTTGAGGAACTAGGAGTGTATCGTTGGGCTTGAGGGAGATTTCCGGTTGAAAATCTTCAATCGCAGGAGCATAAATACGGGCTTTGGATGGATCTATTCCTAACATCTCCCAATCCATAGATAACTTTATATTAATATCTTTACCTGCCCAACTAGCAACTGCTACCATTGCTTTCCCTTCTTTAAGGAAGACAGTTGCCAATATATCTTTGTGATTTGTTTTAACCGGATTGTTTGACACCCAGTAACCTATCATTCTGCTACCCTTAATTCCAAAGTCATCCCATACTTTCCATAATCTTCCTGGCATTACTGTCCGGTCTCTTCCATGATAATGCTGGCGTGCTGTCATACCATATACCATTCCCCGCCATGGATTCCCATCTTTTTCGAGCATCTCTCCCATCATACCGAAAGGAATACCGGTTACTTCTGTCATCCAGTAATCCGGTTTGGCATCATAATCAAAATATTCGCCTAACCACAAGCGATCCAGATAAGGCATGTGTTCCATATAAAGGCATGCGCTATTGGCAAAACCATCCCGTTTGTTAAACTGATTAGCCGAATGCAGATCAATACGAGGTTCTTCTTTATATTGTTCCAAAATGCGACGAACACGTTTCATCGTTGTCCTGTCAATTGCTAAATCGTCAATATATAGCCCATCAATACCAATATTCTTCATTAGCCAGTTCAGTCCTTCTACATAATAATTGTGCCAACGTGAAACCCCAGAATTAATAATTGCAGCATCTTTGTATTTATCTACAAACCAAGCTCCAATATAATCATCCTGTAAATGTTCTTGTAACCAGGAGTAGCCCCCTCCGGCACCGGAAGCAAATACTTCATGTCCCAATGACCGTAAGGCCCAAAGTTCGGGAGCTCTATTTGCTAATTCGCGTACGGTATAATATATCTTTACTTTTACACCTTTTTCATGTGCCTCGTCCACATAAGCCTTCATATAGTCCGGACGAATAAAAGGATAATTGATAAAAGGATTAATTGGATTTGCGTG
Organism: Tannerellaceae bacterium; assembly: GCA_032073245.1. Taxonomy (GTDB): domain Bacteria; phylum Bacteroidota; class Bacteroidia; order Bacteroidales; family Tannerellaceae; genus QVMG01. The sequence goes on along the minus strand of DAMANX010000047.1, from coordinate 19,892 downwards.
ATGTATATTAACGGTATTTGCTCCTTCAGCTATAATATCATCTATAGGACGATATGCATGATAATACCTATCCGTCCATTGCTTTTCAGTGTCAATAGGTTTGAAAGGAGTTACAGATACAAGAAAAATAAAAGTCATTTCTTCACCTGCTTTCAGTGTACGGCTTCCACTATATGTTTTTGCAAGCATTGTTTCCCCACTCCTTTTCAGGGAGATACCTCCTTTTCCTTCATTATACCAGCATTCCGGCAAGATTAGCGGCTTCAATTCATAAAAATTCGTATTTAATGGGCGAACATAGTTTTCATCTCTGAATACTGTATGAATACCTGCATTGACATCTCCAATCCAGTAACCCTCCTGGCTGTTTTTTATATCCCACTTCCAATCATATTTATTGGGTATATAGGAACCCACTTTGCCCATACCCAGCCAATATTTGGCAATGGAACCATTTAGGGGGATTTCTACACGCATATCATTAAAGATTGCATCCTTGTTTGCTTTTACAGTAACCTTATACTCCATGAAGCCATCAAACTCCATTTTTCCCGAGGTGGTGATATCCAAATCACCAGCCTTGTTTTGACTTGTCCAATAGGCAGCACCGGCAGCAGGGGTAGTCATATTAAAAGATTGGTTTTCCCAGGTAAGTTCTTTACGGTTTTGTTCAATCACAAAACGAATGGGGGAGCTAAGAACCGGAGTAGCCCCATTACCAATAGAGGTCATTTCTTCTGTGAAAAAACTTTGAATAGATTCAGGGAAGCCATAATTGTTTAAGGATACTTTTCTGCCTAGACACTCGATCTCTTTTCCATTAATTTTCAAAGGGATATATGGTTTGACAATTTCATCATTCTCTGCAAGAGAAGAATTGAGCCAACGTAGGCGAGACAACCGATAGATATCATTATCTCCTTTATCCTGACGGATATAATCGGATAACTTTATATGTATATCAATAGATTGGGGAGGCTGATTATCAGCCTGAACGGTTACTTTCCCGGAATATACACCCATCCGCATGTTGGTAGGCATTTGCACCCCGATCCAAAACGGTTGTACACGATCTTTTTGAACATTACATGTAATGTTCATCTTACGTTGGAGCCAATCAGTTCCTTCTGTATTAAAACAAGTCATTGCTGAAGCAGGAATCTTTCCATATTCGTTTTCCAGATCAGTAAAAGATATCCGTATATTTTTCAGATCATTCTTTATAGCCCAAAGCCCCAGCTGGTACACAAAATACTCATTTTGATCAGCTTCAGCATAGAAATCCTCTCCGGCACCCTTCACGCTCCAACGGTAAGGAATTGTTTTAAGCATTTTAATTGGGTATTCTCTATGCTCCGGGAACAACAAATAATCTTTATTCGGATTGTTGTTGAGAATAGTTTTCTTTTCATCATCTGTTGCAGCAATTTCCATAGGATAGAAACTATCGAATTCACTTAAGGATTGAAACTGCAGGAATTGAGCTTGTGGAAGCTTGTTTATCTTCCCTTTTACACTACTAATCCAGCTTTCCTCAGCACGGCTTGGATTCTTAGCATAACTGATGCGAGGGTAGGGGCCGCCCGATGTCCGATAGGGCATATAGTAAATATAATATTCTCCGGGTACAGTTAACGGCTGAAAAGCAATTTCACCCTTTTCAGGTGAAAGATATAGTGGTAGCACATTTAGAATCTGCTTTCCAGTAGATGCATCTATAATAATGATCTCTTTCGATGCAATGTCGCTATCATGTCGTCGCCATGGAATAATGGCCTGTACAGCATCCGTGGCTGCTTCAACTTTTACAATCGCACGATGATTACCCAGCGTGTCAGGCTGCCAGAATCCAATGCTATACCACGATGCATCCGGTTTGAATTCCTGTGCACTAAGAGATGCACAAATGAATAATAGGAAAAGGAGAAATTGAGTCTTTTTCATAAGTCCTTCTATGTTTGAGTTATATTCAGGTAATATCTAAGGGAAAACATTCAAATAAAGTAAAAATTGTTGAATATCGCAAACAAAAAAGAAGGCATCCGTTAGGACGCCTTCCATTATTATATAGTCGGGAGATTAAATCTCCACGGATAAGAGCGGTTTGATTACATCATGCCGCCCATGCCTCCACCCATGCCAGGATTCATTGGCATAGCAGGTGTATCTTCTTTCTTTTCAGCAATTACACATTCGGTAGTCAGGAACATACCTGCAATAGAAGCTGCATTTTCCAAAGCGATACGAACAACTTTAGCAGGGTCGATTACACCTGTCTCACACAAGTTTTCGTAAACATCGTTACGTGCATTGTAACCGTAGTCACCTTTTCCTTCTTTTACTTTCTGAACAACTACTGCACCTTCTTTACCTGCATTGAATACGATCTGACGCAATGGCTCTTCGATTGCACGTTTAATGATTTCAATACCTGTAGTTTCATCTTCATTTTCACCTTTCAGGCCATTCAACGCTGCAATCGCACGGATATAAGCCACACCACCACCAGGTACTGTACCTTCTTCAATAGCTGCACGGGTTGCGCTCAATGCATCATCCACACGGTCTTTCTTTTCTTTCATTTCAACTTCAGAAGCAGCACCTACGTAAAGAACAGCTACACCGCCAGCCATTTTAGCCAGACGTTCCTGTAGTTTTTCTTTGTCATAATCAGAGGTAGTTGTTTCAATCTGGGCTTTGATCTGGTTGATACGGCCTTTGATTCCTTCTTTGTCGCCTGAACCGTTTACAATTGTTGTATTGTCTTTGTTTACAACAACTTTTTCAGCGTTACCCAACATTTCGATAGTAGTACCTTCCAGTTTCATGCCGGTTTCTTCAGAGATTACAGTACCACCGGTAAGGATAGCGATGTCTTCCAACATAGCTTTACGACGGTCACCGAATCCAGGAGCTTTCACAGCACATATCTTTAAAGAACCACGCAGGCGGTTAACAACCAAAGTAGCCAATGCTTCACTGTCGATATCTTCAGCAATAATCAACATTGGACGGCCTGTTTGAACAGTTTGTTCAAGGATAGGAAGTAGTTCTTTTAATACGGAAATCTTTTTGTCATAGATCAGAATATATGGGTTCTCCAATTGAGCTTCCATTTTTTCTGTATCTGTTACAAAATAAGGGGAGATATAACCACGATCAAATTGCATACCTTCAACAACTTCAACAGTTGTGTCAGTTCCTTTTGCTTCTTCAACAGTAATTACACCTTCTGTTTTTACTTTTTTCATAGCTTCAGCAATCAGTTTACCGATGCTTTCGTCGCCATTGGCTGAAATTTTAGCTACGTTTTCAATCTTATCAAGGCTATCTCCAACTTCTTCTGCTTGAGAAGCGATGTTTTCAACCACTTTAGCAACAGCTTTGTCGATACCACGTTTCAGATCCATTGGATTAGCACCTGCAGTAACATTCTTCAAACCTACGCTGATAATTGATTGAGCCAAAACTGTAGCAGTAGTAGTACCGTCACCGGCATTGTCGTTTGTTTTGGAAGCTACTTCTTTCACTAATTGAGCTCCCATGTTTTCGAATGGGCATTCAATTTCAACTTCTTTGGCCACTGTTACACCGTCTTTTGTGATATGAGGAGCACCGAATTTCTTTTCGATGATCACGTTACGGCCTTTAGGGCCGAGTGTAATTTTAACTGCATTAGCCAGTTCGTCCACCCCTTTTTTCAAAAGGTCGCGGGCTTCCATATTAAACTTAATTTCTTTTGCCATAATACGTTTATGTTTTTATTGTTGTTCTTTTTTTGAATAAGAAGATTAAATAATCGCTAAAATATCAGACTGACGCATAACCAGATAAAGGTCGCCTTCCAGTTCCAGTTCAGTACCGGCATATTTGCCATATAATACTGTGTCACCTGGTTTAACAACCATATCTTCATCCTTAGTTCCGTTACCAACGGCAATTACTTCACCTTTCAGTGGTTTCTCCTTTGCTGAATCAGGAATAATAATTCCACCCACTGTTTTCTCTTCCGCTGCAGCCGGCTTAACCAGCACTCTGTCTGCTAATGGTTTAATGTTCATTTTCTTGATATTTTTAAGTTAATACAATTATAATATGTTTTTATATCTTTATTCGTTTGCTTATTACATAGCGAAATGCGTGCCAAAAGAAAACAACTCCACTTCAACTGACAGCTTGTCTCTCTGACTGACACTTTTTATGTCATCCAATGACAGTCATGTCTTTTTATACATGGTGAATAAGGCTTACGTAACAGGTAATCCGAATATGCAGGAAAACTATAAGAAGATTCCCCTATATCTAATTCTTTTTAGTAATACATTTAATCTGCTCACAGCTGTGGAATATATATTGCACAACTGTGAAATTATAATTACCCAACTGTGAAATATATATTCCACAGCTGTGAGCAGATTAAATGTATTGCAAGAAAAGACTAGATATTCCTATATAAATCATTAGATATTAGCTGGAAACGATTTAAGATCCAGGTATATGTAGGAAGTATTCCGGTACATCATAAAAAAGAAAGACACAAAAGAAATGAATATCTTTCGTGTCTTTCTTTATATCTCTACCTATCTATATAAAAGTAGAAGGAAAGCTTTTATAAGTTTTGTTGACTATTTAATATGGCAATTAATTCATCAGTTGTAACGGATTTCTGTTCTCCGGTAACCATATTCTTTAATGTTATTTTGCTTTCCGCTATTTCGGTTTCTCCTACAATTCCCACAAAAGGAACTTTTTTAGCATCAGCATATCCCATTTGTTTCTTCATTTTAACAGCTTCGGGGTAGAGTTCTGCACGAATACCTGCCGAGCGTAATTGTGATATTACGGGTAAAAGCCATGTTTCTTCTTGTATTCCAAAATTTACTAGAAGAATTTGAGTAGTTTGTAGTGAGCCTTTAGGGTAAAGATCTAACTGGTTCAAAACATCGAATATGCGATCGGCACCAAAAGAAATACCCACACCTGAAACTCCTTCCATGCCAAATACTCCGGTCAGGTTGTCATAGCGTCCACCTCCTGTAATGCTACCTATCTGCACATCCAAAGCTTTTACTTCGAAAATTGCACCTGTATAATAATTAAGGCCACGGGCTAAAGTGAGATCCAATTCCAGTTCGGCACGAATAGGAGTATGATGCAAGCGCTCCAGAATGTAATCCATTTCTTCCACGCCTTTTATTCCAATTTCCGATTCGGCAAGAGTTTGTTCAAGCGTGTGTATTTTCTGAGGATTTGTACCTTCTAAACTAATTATTGGTTGCAGACGTTCAATAGCTTCATTCGATAATCCTTTTTCACGCAATTCTTCATTGACTTTATCCAAACCTATTTTATCCAGCTTGTCAATCGCAACTGTTATATCTACAATCTTATCAGGGGCTCCTATTATTTCAGCTATACCGGAAAGGATTTTACGGTTATTCATCTTGATAACAACACGAATCCCCAAACGATGGAACACTTCATCCATGATCTGGATCAGTTCCACTTCGTTGATTAATGAGTCTGAACCGACAACATCAGCATCACATTGGAAAAACTCGCGATAGCGTCCTTTCTGTGGACGGTCGGCGCGCCAAACGGGTTGTATCTGATAACGTTTAAAAGGGAAATTGATCTCATTACGATGTTGTACCACAAAACGGGCGAAAGGAACAGTCAGATCATAACGTAATCCTTTTTCACAAAGACGAGAAGCCAGTTTGGCTGTATTCTTTTCCAATAGCTCTTCATCGGAGATGCCGGAGAAATAATCACCGGAATTTAATATCTTAAAAAGAAGTTTATCACCTTCTTCGCCATATTTCCCCATCAATGTAGACAGGTTTTCCATCGCGGGAGTTTCAATCTGCTGGAAGCCATAGAGATGGTATACGTCACGGATCGTATTGAAGATATAGTTCCGTTTCGCCATTTCTTCCGGCGAAAAGTCTCTGGTTCCTTTGGGGATAGACGGTTTCTGCATGATTATTCTCTGTTTTTATTAAAGTGGCACAAAGATAGTAAAATTAGCGATTAACGATTAACGATTAATGGTTATCTCTAATGGGATTACCTTAATAAATCGTTAATCATTAACCGTTAATCGTTAATTTACTATCTTTGCAACTTGGATTTCTAATTAGTAACAAGGTAGAAAGAGAATGAATAAAGCATTACACCAGGTAGGCGAATATGCACTGCTAATGAAGAAAAGCATTACGATTCCAGACAAATGGAATATGTTTTTCAAACAATTAGTGAAAGAAATATATAAGCTGGGAGTTGATTCTATCTGGATTGTTGTGATCATTTCCGTCTTTATTGGTACGGTAATCGCCATTCAGATATCATTAAATATATCTTCCCCGTTGATTCCCAAATTCACTATTGGCTATATGACCCGTGAAATCATCCTGTTGGAGTTTTCTTCTTCCATCATGTGTCTTATACTTGCAGGAAAGGTGGGTAGTAATATTGCATCCGAGATAGGAACAATGCGTGTTACGGAACAGATTGATGCCATGGAAATTATGGGTGTCAATTCGGCTAATTATCTTATTCTACCGAAGATTGTGGGATTAATGTTGTTTATTCCTGTATTGGTGGTGTTTAGTATGTTTACGGGAATAATGGGAGGGGTAGCTGCCAGTTACGTCACGGAAGGTATGACACCCAATGACTTTGAGTATGGTTTACAATCCTTTTATAATTCTTTTTACGTCTGGTACTCTATTATCAAATCTATAGTGTATGCCTTTATTATTGCATCTATTTCCTCTTATTTTGGTTATTATGTAAAAGGAGGAGCATTGCAAGTAGGAAAGGCCAGTACGGATTCTGTAGTGAACAGTAGTGTGATGATTCTGCTGGCCGATGTGATTTTAACCGCAATTATGTTAACGTAATGGTAGAAATAAAACATATTACCAAATCTTTTGACGGACGAAAAGTATTGAATGATATCAATGCTGTCTTTGAAGATGGAAAAACAAACCTGATCATCGGTCGAAGCGGATCGGGAAAAACGGTGTTGATCAAGAATATTATCGGATTGATGCTGCCGGATTCGGGCGAGATTCTTTATGATGGGCGTGACCTCACAGGCATGACGAAGAAAGAATTAAAGGAGTTGCGAAAGGAAATGGGTATGCTTTTTCAGGGCTCTGCTTTGTTTGACAGTATGACAGTACTCGAAAATGTGATGTTTCCGCTGGATATGTTTTCGAATATGAATGCGAAAGAAAGAGAGAAAAGAGCTAAGTTTTGCCTCGAACGTGTGAATCTGCAACAAGCAGAACATCTGTATCCTTCCGAGATAAGTGGAGGAATGATGAAACGTGCGGCTATTGCACGTGCTATCTCTTTACAACCAAAATATCTTTTCTGTGACGAACCTAACTCCGGTTTGGACCCCAAGACTTCTTTATTGATTGACGATCTTATTCATGATATTACCATCGAATACAATATGACGACCGTAATCAATACGCATGACATGAATTCTGTGATGGGTATCGGTGATAATATTATATATATTCAGGATGGGGTAAAAGAGTGGCAAGGAAACAAGGACCAAATTATGACTTCCACCAATAAAGCATTGAATGACTTCATTTTTGCATCCGATCTTTTCCGTAAGGTGAAAGAGGCGGAAATGCATGTTGAAGAAGGTTGATGAATAGGCTGAAGCCTATTATCAATTGCCGTCTGCTTTAGCGGACGGTGAATAATACAATCAAAAAGGGCTTTAGCCAAAAGACATTATCTCTTTGGCTAAAGCCTTTTTCTTATAATCATTAATCATTAAACCGTCAGCTAAAGCAGACGGCAATTGATACCCGGCTGAAGCCGGGTACCTTGACTTATCTTATATTAATAACCGAATATCTCTTCTTTAGTCAGTTTCTTGATCGGCCCATATTCAGATAAAGACCTCAAATCAAGATCTTTTTCATCCCCCAGAACACAGTATGTATATTTGCGTCCTTTTACCCATTCTTGCTGGAATGCCTTGATTTGATCCATAGTCATATTTTGAGCTTCCTCGAATAGTTTCTTTCGTCCGTCGTTATCTTCACCAAGATCTTGTGCATAGAGATACGACCAAAGGACAGCTGATTTAGTAATACGTTCTGTACGCATACGGGTGATTAAACCATCTTTTGCCAGATTGAATGCACGTTCAGATTCCGGCATATTATTGATGATATCATCGAATGCTTTCATGGCGTCTATCATTTTGTCGTTTTGTGTAGCAATGAATGTCCGGTAGATATACGGATATTTTAGCTTTGACGGACTGATAAGATAAGCTCCGGCAGAATAGGCTAACCCGCGTGCCTCGCGCATTTCCTGGAATACGATTGCATTCATACTTCCACCAAAGTATTCATTGTACATGGATGCGGTTGGCTGAATGGCGGGATCATATTTTTCACCCCGGTTGGATACAGCAGCAAAATAGATTTGCTTTGCATCATATTGTGCCAATAAAACATTATTTTCTTTTGTTTCCTGTTGCGTAAATTCAATTCCAGCAGGTATAGGTTGTAATGTTTCCGGAGTACGATGATATTTTTCGATATTCGCTAATAGCTCTTTTGTGTTTTCAGGGCCATAATAGAGTATCTTATGTTCGAAGCTGTTTATATTATGAATCCGTTCAACTAATTTAGCCGGATCCATTGACTGAAGCTCTTCTGTAGATAATACATTCGTAGATGGTGACTTTGGCCCCCAGGTAGCGTATTGCATTAACATGTTGAAGTTCTGACCTTGATTTAGTTTTGCATCAGCGCGCTTTTTCAATATATCTACTGATAAGTTTACATAAGCTTCAGCATTTACCTGCGCGTCTGCAAGTAATTCTTCAAATAATTGCATCGCTTCGGGCATTTTTTCAGCCAATCCTTCTAACGTAACATAAGTACGGTCACTTCCGGGATATACACCGAAATAGCAAGCCAGTTTATAAAATTCTTCATTGATCTGTTGCAAACTCTTTGTTGAAGTGCCCAGGTATTTCATATATTCGAAAGCAGTACCCATTGCTTTGTCCTGGTTGTTACCCATATCAAAAACATACAGGAGAGAGAATATTTCATTTGTCTCGTTTTTCTTGTAAAGCACCTGGATTCCATTTTTTGTTTCCAGCTTTTGCATGTCTTTATTGAAATCAATAAATACTGGCTCGATAGGTTTTACTTCAGCTATTTGTATTTCCTTCAGGAATGCACTGGCAGTATCACGATTGGTAAAGATCGGTGTGATTTCAGGTTTCTCAATCTTCAATTCATTTGGATCTTTTCCTTCCCGTTTGTAAACTACAGCATAATTATCTCCAAAATATTTATTGGCAAAGTCAACAATCTCTTGTTTGGTAACTTTGCTAAGACGATCCATACGTTCAACCTGATCTTTCCAAGAAGTACCATTGATGAATGTATTAATAAACAAACTTGCACGAGCGAAGTTGTATTCAAGACGAGAAATTTCTGTAAGTTTAAAATTGTTTATGGTAGCTTCCAACAGGTCTTCATCAAATTCACCTTTTTTCAACTTATCGATTTCTCCTAGCAAAAGCTCTTTTACATCATCCAGAGTCTGAGCACTCTTTGGACGTCCATTCATCATGAACATAGTATGATCTGCCATAGTCCATCCTCCGGCATAAGAACTCAATACTTTTTGTTGTTGGTTCAGATTTACATCCATTAGGCCTGCTTTACCATTATTCAAAATACTACGGGCCAAACTGAAGAGGTCATTTTCGGGGCTTGAAGCTCCCGGTACACGCCAGCCTATACTAACATTTTCAGCATCAAGACCAATAACATCCTTTACAATAGGAGCTTTGATGGGTGACTCATGTGTCACGGGCATTGACGGAAGATTATTATTCGGCACCATATCTCCGAAATAAGTATCTATGGTTTTAATCATTTCGTCCGGATTGAAATCTCCCGATAAACAAATTGCCATATTATTAGGCACATACCAAGTCTTATAATAGTTCTTAATATTGGTAATAGAAGGATTTTTTAAATGTTCCTGAGTCCCTAATACTGTTTGTGATCCATAAGGATGATCGGGAAAAAGAGCCGCCAATAAAGCCTCATTTACTTTACGGCCATCACTTGTCAAAGACATATTCTTTTCTTCATACACAGTTTCCAATTCCGTATGGAATCCACGGATTACATTATTCTTAAAACGTTCCGATTGTATCTTTGCCCAGTTCTCAACCTGATTGGAAGGAATATCTTCCTGATAAACAGTTTGATCAAAAGAAGTATAAGCATTTGTTCCATTTGCTCCGATTGCTGACATTAATTTATCGTATTCATTGGGGATTGCCAACTTGGAGGCTTCATAGGAAACACTGTCTATTTGTTTATAAATGGCTTTACGTTCAGCTTCGTCTTTAGTGACACGATACACTTCGAAAAGTCGTTCGATTTCATCTAATAGGGGTTTTTCCTGTTCATAGTTTTGGGTGCCAAATTTTGAAGTGCCTTTAAACATCAAGTGCTCAAAATAATGTGCAAGGCCGGTTGTTTCAGCCGGGTCATTTTTTCCGCCTACCCGGACGGCGACATAGGTTTGGATACGGGGCGTTTCCTTATTTACTGTCATATAAACCTTCAGCCCGTTTTCTAAGGTATAAATGCGGGCTTTCATAGGATCATTGGGAACTGACTCGTATTTATACGGGGAAGTTTCCTCACATGCTGAAAACAAACCTAGCAGGATTGTCAGCGAAAGTAATAAAATAGAGTTACGCATAAAATTAGTATTAGGGATTACGAACTCCAAATATATAAATTAATAATATGTAACGATCGTAAAGACGTATTTTTCATGAAGGGACAGCTTGTTTTTTACTCAAATAATCAATAAAGTGTAAATTTTAATTTCGTCTACATTCAATAGTATTAAAAATATTATTTTTTATCCTTTCATTTTGTTTCTTTGCAAAAGAGAGAATTGTGTGTGGTCTCTCTTATGGCTTTTGAAACATTTCCGCTCTCACAAGGTTTTATTTTTGTAACTTAAATATATAACTATGGCATCAATTGAATTTCATTTACGTTCCTCTATTCGTTCAAAGCGTACGATGGGGAGCCTGTTTATCCGGGTTATTCATAACAGAATACCCCGTAGTATCACAACACCTTTCAGGATTTATCCCGAAGAGTGGGATCCTGTTGATCACCGGATTGCTTTTCTGCAGGAGAATTCCTACCGTTTTCCACGTTTGAAGAAAATACAGGAAGAGATGGAGCATATTCGCATGTTCCTTGAGGATGTAATTGATCGACTGAAAATGAGTGGTTGTGAGTTTTCTTCTACCGATATTGTTTCTGCATATCAGCAACGCCAAGGTGAACACTTGTTTTCTGACTTTGTTGGAAAACTTTGTAAGGAGATGATACGTACGGGACGTGAGCGAACAGCCCGGGGATATCAAACGGTTATGAACCGGATAATCGGCTTTACAGGAGATAAGAATCTTCAACTAAAACAGATTACCCCTTTAATGGTTCGCCGTTTTGAATATCATTTGCAGCAGGAGGATAAGGCGGTTAATACGATTTCTTTTTATATGCGTAATTTAAGAGCTATTTATAATAAGGCTATCCGTCAGGGATTATTAGCCGCTTCTCCTATTAATCCTTTTGAAGATATTTTTACAGGAGTCAAAATAACCCGGAAAAGGGCTCTTACAAAAGAAGAAATGTCCAGAGTCAATTTAATCTTAAATAAGATATGCTCTTTTGATGAAGAGCAGAAAAAAGAAGAGAAAGGACTAAGGATGTCTTGTTTGTTATTCTTATTTAGCTTTTACGCCCGAGGCATGTCATTTGTAGATATAGCTTATCTTCGGAAAGAGAATCTCAAAAATAATGTAATTACTTATCGTAGAAAGAAAACAGGGCAACTTATTGAGATCAAATTAACTTCTGCAATGAGGCGTATTATTGATTCTTTCGAAAAGCAAACAAAGGATTCAGTTTATTTATTTCCTATAATTAATAAGATTGGTATTTCTGAACGTATTCAATATGAAAGCGCTCTTCGTATGCAAAACAATCGTTTGAAGAAGATCGCAGTTCTTTGCGGATTAGATAAAAATCTATCTACGCATGTAGCTCGTCATACCTGGGCAACCATTGCTAAAGGGGAAAATCTTCCTTTGGCAGTTATCTCAGAGGGATTGGGACATACCTCAGAAAAAACAACGGCTATTTATCTTGCTTCATTTGATCGTTCGGTTCTTGACAGAGCCAATGAAAAAGTTGCACGAGCTATTAAATCAGTAGGATAGATTTGCATAACTGTTAGTAGTTTCTTACCTTTGTACAATGTGAAGGCTTGAGGAACATGGGTTCTGTCATTTTGTAAGTGACAGAAAAATGTTTAAATCTGGTATAATAATCGGCAAATATAGACTCATTATTCATATTCCACGTACTTTTTTTCTGGATATTATTTCATAAATTCGCTTTCACACCTTCATTTTCATAGAAGGAGATACTAATCTTCTCATCCTGCCAGGTGGAAAGCCAAAATGCTTTTTACAATAATCATTGAATTGAGGAAGAGATGTAAACTTTTGTTCTTCAGCTATTTGTTTTATAGGCTTAGTACTTACATTGATCTCATGATAGATAAGGCTTACTTTTCTTTCCTGCATCCATTTATAAGGAGCTATTCCAAATGCTTTTCTGAATTTCTTATCAAAGCAAGAAATACTGCATGAATATAAGTCTGCCAAGTCTTTAACCGTTTTTGCTTTCCTATAATTTTGTAAGACAAAATTTGTAAACTCAGAGGTATTTGAGAATATGGGATTGAGAAATGTGGCTAATTCTTCTTTGGGATAATAAGCCCGAAGAAGAATCATAAGCTCCTCTATTTTTTGTTGAAGATAGATTGAACATCGTAGTCCATTTTCAATATTAGTATGTAGAGGCCATAAGAAAGCTTCTATTGGATCGTTAACTTCCAGAGTATTAATCTGATTAGAGAAAATATCTCCATCCCTTTCCGTTTTTAATTGATCAATTGAAAAGTTTTCACACAGGCGCACTGCCTCTCGTAATTTGAAAATAAAGAGAGTCACTTCCTCCTCTACCATAGCCGTAAAATGACATCCTGGTGGAAGCAATAAAATCTTTCCCCGACCGATCCGATGGTTCAGCTAATGATCATAAGAAAGCAAAATACTTCCTCCACATACAATAACAATCTCACCCAAATTAAGTGTTTTTTGCCACTTCTGTCCTTTGGGATAATGGATAATTTCTATAGAAGACGATTTAGGGTCTTCATAGCGAAAGCAATTTTGATGCTCTCCGGAACATAATAATTGGCTCATAATCTGCTATTAACGGTTTGCTTACACTTTGTTTACTACAAAACGGTTTTTTTGAGGCTTCTCTTTTCTTTTGAAAACATAATAGAGAAGAAGAATTCTGCTCAATGTAGAACTTCACATACACCCTTTTTTACCAGTTATTGCTTTTCTTTTTGTTTACCTAAAATTGAAAAGCGATAAAATCAACTATGCAAAACGCAAATAAACAGCTGTTTATGAAATTCAGAAAAGGGCTTTCTTATTCTTACAAATAAAAAGAAACAAGTAAACAACAAATTAAAGCACATGAGAACAATTTATCTGTTATGTTTTCTCATTGTTCTGGGGAGCACAAGCCTATCAGCTCAGGAGCAAAGACGAGAAAGATCACAAAATCAACAATCAGCTCAGCTACACCAACAGAGGCTATCAGAAGAAGATAGTGTGAAGCAGGAACGCTTTAAAGGTTCCTTCCTTACTGTTTCCGGTAGTCTGGGTTCTTCTTCTTTTGATTACAAACTGAGAAGTTTAAATGAAGAAGGCACAAGAAAGGGACAATTAGGTTATGGAATTGACCTAAGATACAGTTACTTTTTTAATCCACATTGGGGAGTAACTACCGGAGTAGGTATCAGCCGCTATGCAACAAAAGGAAAACTTGTAGGAGGTATTACTGATAACTCATATTACGAGTTAGGTATGCAGACTGACAATGATATCGAAGGTCGTCCACGAGATTTCGAACTCAGGGCAAGAGTAAAAAACCTGGAAGAAAAGCAGACAGCTTACTTTATTGAGATACCTCTGATGCTGTCTCATCAGACTCACTTTGGCGATTCTGCTAAATGGGGTATGTATGGAGGGGTTGGAGCGAAGGTTCAATTTCCTGTAGATTCAAAATTCCGTATACAGAACGGATCAAACAGTGAGTTTAATGTATCCGGTTGGTATGAAGGAATTCCTACGGATATGGGAGCTCCATCAAACCCTCCAGTTCCACAACATGGATATGGCACGATCACGGATCCGAACAGCTCACTTAATTGGGATGATAAAGCAAAACTGAAAATGGGTATTGCCCTGACTGCAGAATTAGGTGTCATGTTCGACTTAGGAAAAGGCATGGATCTGATGGTTGGTGGATATGTTGATTATGGATTGAATGATATCAAGAAAAATGGTAATCAGGATCTATTTAAAGCTAAAGGTGTTTATCATCCGGGAGCAGATAATAAGATCGGCAATGGGATTAAGTACAATGGTATGTTAAACTCAAACGTAACCAATAAAGTAAAACTGATCTCATTTGGAGGAAAGTTGGCATTACGTTTTAAACTGGGAGGTAAAAAAGAAGGGGAAAGACATAATAGAAATCAACAACAATATAAATAAGAGGGTAAAATGAAGAAAAATAAATACTTTATATATCTGCTTTTGCTTTTCCTTGGATTATCGATGGGAAAACTAGAGGCGCAAACAGGGACTGTTTCGACTAACAGCGATTCGGGTGCGGGGAGTTTAAGAGACTTAGTCGAAAGTGGTTTATATAATGAAATCACTATACCGGCGAATATGATAATCACACTGGAAGAAGAATTAGTTATTGAAGCAAACCTGAAAATTGTAGGAGGAGAAGGAGCTGCTGTGCAGGTAGAAACACCTGGTACAAGTAATTTCCGGTTATTTCATGTAAAGGATGGCGATTTCACCATTGAGAATGTAAAATTAACTGGGGGAGCTTTGACAAACATCTTTGATGGAGATGGAGGGATTATTTATATAGCTGAAGATGCGGGAGCATTAACGATGAAAGATGTTTTCATACCACAAGCAGAAGCAGTTAGCGGAGGCGCCATTTATACAGAAAAGGGTACAACATTGATTCTGGAGAATGTTACTATTGAACAATCTAATTCACGTAATGGAGGAGCTGTTTATTCATTAAGTTCAACTGTTACGATCAATGGTTGTACTTTTGGCCATGAAACGGATGCTACAAAAGGAAATGAAGCAACTACTAATGCTGCATGCGGAGGAGCTATTTTTATAGGAGAAGTTGCCGATCCGGTTATTACTATTGAAAACTCTAAGTTTTGGAACAATACTGCGGGACTAAACGGAGGAGCTATTGCAATTAATAATGCGACAGGAATTGGAGAATTGATTACTTTAAACGTTTTGAACTCTACCTTTGGAAAAAATAGTACCCGAAATACATTTCAAATGTCGAATGGAGGTGCTATTTCGATAGATGCCCTGACTGGTCCCGGAGTAAAGGTGAAAGTAAATATAAAAGGACAGTCGTATTTCCTGAATAATTCTTCATATACCGGCGGAGCTATAGCCGTTGTAACAAAGCAAAAAGATATTGATTTTACGGTTGACAAAGAGAATGCAAGTGAATTACTTTTTAAAGATAATGAAACCGTTTATCCCGGACCATTTACGGATGCTTATGGCAGCGGTGGCGCTATTTCTTTGTCTACAGCCGGAGTCACCTCACCGGGAAAGGCCACAGTAAATATTACCGCAGACTTTGAATCCAACAACACAACTGATTTGGGAGGTGCTATATATGTTTCTTCTCATGAAATTTCAGCTACGGTTAATGATGGCTCTACTTTTACTTCAAATAGTAGTAGTAACCATGGAGGTGCAATCCAGATCAGTGGGCTCAATACTCAATTAATTGTAGGAAATAGTAAAGACGGGGTTGTCTTTAAGAATAATACTTCAGGTGAAGCCGGAGGAGCAATCAGTGTAGATGCTGGATTAATTATAAATGGTGCTTATTTTGAGGGCAATATAGCGAGTTGTGGAGGAGCAATCTCTGAACATGCTTTTATAGAACCTACAATCAGTGGATACAACACCGATTTGGTTATAAACAATGCTACATTTCATAAAAATAAAGCAAATAATACTACTATTACTACTTATGGCGGTGGTGCAGCCTGGGTAGCCGGTAGTACTAATGTATTCGTAAATAATTCTGTGTTTACAGAGAATGAAAGTATTGGAGAAGGAGGCGCTCTTATGATCCGGGGTAATTCTACCATATCTATAAAGGGTGCAGATACTAAGTTTGAAAAAAATACTGCCACAGAATCCGGTGGAGCTCTTTATTTCGAAATGAGTTCTGCTGTTATTGATAATGGTCTGTTCCATAAAAATACAGCTAAGAACGGAGGTGCTATTTATGGACTCTTATATGATTTTGAACCTTATCTCACGATTAATAAAGGTGTTTCATTTACGCAAAATGAAGCTACAGAAAATGGAGGCGCAGTCAATTTAGAAATGTTAGGTGAATCCTATTATTCCATTCTGGGAGATGGAGGCCAGAAGGTGATATTCAGTAATAATAAAGCGTCGGCCAATGGTGGAAGCATATATACTGTAGGAGCTTATGGTGAAGGAACTATTTCTTATGCAACATTTGAATCGAACTTTGCTGGTTATAATGCGGTATCCGGTGGTGCTATCCATCTTGAAGCTGGAACATTGGATATGGAAGAAGAGAATACTTTTACAGGTTTGAGAGCTTCCAGTCAGGGAGGAGCCATAACCAATCAGACAGGTATTCTGTCCTTAAAGGATAATTGTAGTTTCGAAAATAACTATTCAAACGGTAATGGAGGAGCTATCTTTGTGGATAGAGATCTTTCAATGAGAGGCATCCTCAATTTGGAGGAAACAGTTTTTGAAACCAATTCAGCTTCTTCTGATGGTGGTGCTATTTATATGAATAAAGGAACCCTTGAAGTAACAGAAAAAGTCTCTTTTACCGGTAATACCGCTAATAAAGGGGGAGCTATCTATGGTAATGAAATGATTAAACTGGAAATAACCGGAGGGCTATTGGAAGAAGAAAAAGTAATCTTTACTGATAATAAAAGTATAGATAATGGAGGAAGTATTTTACTTTGGGCAGGTACGGAAGCATCTATTTCAAATGCCGTATTCACTTCTACATCAACCAATCTTACCGATTATAATGCATTAAATGGAGGAGGTATCTATAACGTTATGCCTATGAAACTTCATAATGTTAGAATGGAAAACATCAAAGCCAAAGAAAAAGGAGGTGCTCTTTACCATTATTATTACAATATAGATATCACAAACAGTTCTTTTACTGGTAACCGGGCTGAAATTGAAGGTGGTGCTATTGTTAATGATGGCAGCATGAACGTTACAAATGTTTATGCGATGAACAATTACGCAAAAGAAGTAGGTGGAGGTATACAAAATAATGGTGGACGAACTTTATCTTTAGTAAATGTACTTCTGGCAGACAATGAAGCAGAAGAATACTACGGAGGAGGATTGCACAATGATGGAAATGCGACGCTTATTAACTGTACAGTTGTAAATAATAATGGAAAAGAAGTAGGTGGTATCATTAACTGGGCAACTTTGGATGTAAAGAATTCTCTTATTTGGGGAAATAGAGCCGCTAATGATACTAAAAGTAATATAAATGGCGGTGGTACTTACAATTTCACTTTAATCGAAGATATAAATGAAGGTGATACAAACATAGACGGAACAAAAGGAATAGCTAGTAATCCTCGTTTCGCATATGTTGGTGATCCTACTCTGACTGGTCCTCTTCGTTACGGATTACTTTTAGGTAGCGCTGCTATAAATAAAGGAAGTAATAGCCTATTTCCGAAAAGTCGTACTATATACGATTTGGCCGGTCACGATCGCATCTACGAAGAGTCAAGCGGGGGAGTAATCGACCTAGGTGTTTACGAGTATCCAACGTTGGGGCCGACTGCAGAATTTATTGAAGATAATGCAGCTTGTGCTGGTGAGACTGGTTCATTGAAAATCAGACTTACAGGTACCGCACCATGGACAGTCTATTATAAAGTAGATGGTACAACTACAATGTTGAATGCAAAGATAGCTGCCAATGAAGTGGATGTAGATGGATTTGGTCTATTAAAAGGATTAACTCTTACCGGAACAACGAAATTTGTTCTGACAGGTATAACTCAAGGCGAACCAGCTAGTGAAATTGCAGGAATTGTAATTAATAAAACAGAAGCTGTTATTACCATATTCCCCAACCCCTCGGTCGAAGATATCACCGGATCCTCTGAAGTCTACATCGGCGAAAGCATCCAATTAAGCAACGCAACACCCGACGGCTACTGGTACAGCGAAGACGGATCATACGCAACAGTAGATCAGTCCGGGAATGTTACAGGAGTAGCAGAAGGAACCGTAGATATATGGTATGCTGTAACCGGAGCAGCACCGACTAACTGTGAGACTATCAAAACACACACAGTTACTATTAAGAAAAAAGACGATCCGAAAGATCCGGACCCGGAAGATCCCGATCCGGAAGACCCAGACCCGGACCCAGATCCCGACCCATGGCCACCGGTAGTACCCGAGCCAGACCCCGATCCCGATCCAAACCCAAATGCATGGATCATCGTACGTCCCAATGCAGCAATATGCTTCACAGACGAATTCTTCAACGTATCATTCGACCTCCTTTACAAGGATAAACCACTTGTCTATGCCATTGCATTCACAAATGCATCCAAAGCAGCAGGATTCGAAGATATAAAAACATACAAAGACCTGCCTGCAGACCGTATCATATCCATACCTGTTCCTAAGAATGTAAAACCGGGAACTTATGCAGGATATATCGTGCTTCGTGAAAAAGGATCGGAAGATCTGGATATGTATCCGTTCCGGATTACAATTCTCGATGGTACCCGTATTACACGTCATCCCGAATCAGTAACAGGAATAGGTGAAGACGGTAAGTTCCGGCTATCAGTAGAAGCAATAGGAGATAACCTCACATACCAATGGTTCCATAACGGAGTGAAGATACCGGGAGCTACATCGGCTACCTATGAAGCAGAATACTCAAGCGATAAAGAAGGCGTATACTATGCAGAAGTCTATGGCGACTGCGGATGGGATCAAAGTGATGATGCAACAGTATCGGGATGTTTCACTGCACTTATCAAATGGACGGATGTATTGTATGTAAAGAATACGGACAACAGGTATGAGCGCTTCCAGTGGTATAAGAACGGACAGGCGATCACTACTTATGGAACATCTATCTACTATACCGATCCTGCAGGCCTGGAAGGCAGCTACTCGGTACGTGCCTACAAGAAGGATGGTAGTTATGATGAAGGTTGTGCTATTAACTTCAGTAGCAATACGAAGGCTTCGGCGGTATCGGTTTATCCGACGGTTGTAAACCGCAACAATACGATAAACATAGAAAGCAACGAGGTTGGTGAAAGCTATCTGGGGGCCTTGGTGGAAATGTTCAATCTCAGCGGCCAGAGGGTATATGCTGAGAAGATGAACAGTGCCAAGCTGGAGCTTCCGATGAATCAGCCGACAGGGGTATACTTGATTCAGATTACTACTGAAAAGGGTAGAAAGACACTGGAAAAGGTGATCATTAAATAAAGGAATCTCCTAACCTGTATTATTCACAAACAGGAGAATATCCGCTGTAAAATTTTGTTTTACA
>DAMANX010000046.1:0-21633 GCA_032073245.1 Tannerellaceae bacterium | reverse complement strand
GGGGTCAATTTCGACTTGGCGCACGGGGTCAACGCGCACTGGATTTTCCATTTAAATCATACAAAATTTGGAGAGCCTCTGTATAACTATGTTTAGCAGTGAGTGCTTCCGCATATATTCTAAGAAAGGTATACTCCCAGGAAGGATCATTTAGCTTTGCTTTTTCAATAACCGGTCTCGCATATTTGATGATAGAGTCAGGCATTTCCAATGGATCAAAACCAAGAATATGATTATAGGATAAAACGAAATCATTTTTAGGATCCATGAATCTTAATAAGTCCTTATTTTTACTTATTACTTTTTCTCTTTCACCTGTTCTCTGATAAATACCACTTAAAAGGTAATTAATTTCAATTATATATGCCGTATCTTTTTGGTTTTCTGCTTCCCTTAATGCTTCTATTAATAATTTCTCTGTTTCAATATAATCATTCCCAGACCAATTGACTTGCTCTGCGGCTAAGCGGTATGCCTTAGCTAATCTGGGGGAGTTATTCTTTTTATAATATTCTACAGTAAAATGAATAAGGGTATCATTTACCATACTTCTTTTCTGTTTTTTATGAGTTTGTATCAGCCACCATGCATAATCCGCTTTATCGGCATCCGATAAAGTTGAAGGAATCATCTCATCTTCCAATAATATGGCAAGGCTATCCGGATTTTCTTTTAACAAACGTTCCATAAGTGTTTCATCGGGCATAACCGAATGGACGGATGGGCGGCAGGAAATAAATGCAGGCAGAAAAAGAAGCGCAATAAAAAGTAATATATAAGAATGTTTCATTTATGTTTTATTCTAAGAGAGGGATAAGATAAGTATTTTAATGCGACAAGGAATATCTTTAGGTATTGTAATATATGAAGATTGTTTGCAAAGAGGATGTGTCAAAAGTCCAAGAGTTCTTTGAATAAGTTAAAGATTGTAAGTTTTGTGGGGAGAAAGCCCGAAAGGGCTTTAATGTGAATAACCCCGGGTAAAACCCGGGGTAGTCAGTAAAACCACTCACAACAACCCTGCAAGGGTTGAACCCACTCCGGGGTTCAGAAATCAGGGCTCTTTCTACCCCGGGTTTTACCCGGGGTTATTCACATTTTACCCCTCACGGGGTAATTACTTACAAATTGCAACTTCATTAAAGGCAATATGAGGCTTTTGCAACACTCTTATTAAAGGCTTTGGGTAATCCAGTTTATCCTTTTATCTCATGCTCACCGGAGGTAAGTTTCTTCTTGTGTCCGGATGGAAATTGAACTATCGCCTCGGTACCTTCAGGAATTGAAGCTTTTATTTGAAGCCGATTGTCTTTCTTTAGGATAGAAACTTCTATAAGACCGTAATGAGTCGGTACTATGGCTGAGGCTTCCCGCAGAGTACCCATTTGAGGAGCAATGGTAAATGTCGTAAAGCCGGGAGAGGAAGGAGCTATTCCACAAACTTTCTGACTGAGTAAAGTGAGAGGGCCTCCGCTCCAGGCATGATTTATAGTTCCACCTCCAAAGCCTTCATCACCAATACCCCAACCTTCAAATAAGGTTGTATAATTGAATGAAAGCATTTTGGTATACCGCTGCTTCATACGTTCAAGGGCAAAATCGGGATATCCCATTGCAAAAAGAGCCTCCAGAACGTATTTTTCCATATAAGGGCTGGCATGGTATTCTTTCTTAAGTACTTTCAGTAAAGCCGGATATTTATCACGGGAAGTGAGCCCGGAGAGTACTGCCATTGCTTGTGCCCGGTCATCCGTTTCTCCTTTATAACCGGGTGATCGATAGGCTGTGCCTGTCCAGAACTTTGTCTGAAAACATTGTTCTATAGAATACATCATCCGGGATATCTTGTCGGCATCAGCTGTTTTGCCTAGTTGCTTGGCAAAAGCTTTCTCGGCCTTTAATGCTAGATAATACCAACAATTGGTTAATACGCCTATATCCACATTTTCTCCCCAATCACCCCAATTCCAACCACCGCTTCTCTCAATAACCAAACCACTTTTATCTACTCTCCATACGTGATGAAGATAATACCGCATCCGGTCATATATCTTTGCAACAAAACTACTGTCACCACTGTAATAATATTGAGTATAAAACCCATACCATCCCACAGAGGCAAGCATTTGAAGTGGTAGCTCTTTATTCCAGTTTCCGGCAGGTACAGGTGAAAAAAGAGTACCGTCTTTACGCTGCCAGTTCATAAGTTCATAGATGCCTTTAACGGCTAATTGCTGGCCCGACGGAGACAATGCATAGAATGTCTCTCCCAATTCATTTACTACGTCTCCCCACCATTGAGCACGCTCCCTGTCGGGACAATCCATATAATTATCGCGCATGGTGATATAAAGCGTACGTGCAGAACGTTTCCATAATTCATTATAAAAGGGATCACTACAGGAAAAAGACCCTGTCATTTCTGCATTATATCCTGTTTCTCTGTATTTTACATCAATTATTTCAACCCCTTTCGGAATGATATACCATACTTCATGCCCGTTCATCCAGCCATAACTCTCATATTCCTGAATACCCTCTTTGGTAATGTATTCGGCACGTATATTGGAACCGGAGCCACCCCAATAATTATCTGTTCGTATATGAATGGTTTGGGCAATAGCTGCATCGACTTTTAAGTAAGGAGTCACTTGGCAATTATAGGGCAGACTACAGAAAAGAGTATCACCGGTAGCAGATCGCCTTATATGAGTATAGGATTGTAAACCACTATCTTTCCATAGAGGAATGGGACGTTTCACTAATTTTCCAAATGCGCCTTCACCTGCATTTGCAATAACCATAGCAGGAGACATCCATCCCTCAAAATCTTTTGTATACCATCCTTCGAGCTTCTGCCGGGCATCGAAGCGGATATTACTTTCAGGAAGCCGGAAGTTAGGGTATGGTGAATTTGTAGATTGATAAGCATTATAAATGCGACACCTCCAACTGTCATCGGAAACAATCTCTATCTCTGGACTAGAAGCCGCAAATAATAACCCTGCCTTTCCACTATTTATATGTGAAAAACCATCCTTCCCAAAATGCCACACAAGAACGGCTATTGTATTCTCTCTTTCTTGAAGAAATGGCGCTATATCGATAAAATCATAATATGTGCTATGTGGAGAAGGTCCACGCTTTAATCCGCCTTCAAAGACAACCAATTCTTCATTGATCCACAGCCAGTATTTAGTCTCGGCTGCAATATATGCTACAAGAGAAGGAGGTACTTCTTCTAATTCAATATTCTTACGGTAAATAAGCCAGGTATTGGTTGCACTTTGATTTTGTTCGGTATGTATCCATTTAGCTTTTCCAAAAACCGGATGTTGAGACTCTTTCGCTTCTATAGAGCTAAAAGATATCATCAGAATGAGGAGGAAAAGAAATAGTGCAGACCGTTTCATATCTTCCGGAATTGTGGTTTATATCAAGTGGCTATCTTGAGTATGACTAAAAAGTCAACCTTCCTAAGTAAATAGCGACAAATTTCTCCTCCTTAGCAAAGCTACTTTTTATACACATCTTTCAGCGAGCAAAGCGAGTGGTCATCAGGCCTATCAATTGCCGTCAGTTTTAACTGACGGTTAGCTTATCATCCGGCTTCACCGGATTCCTCTGTGGGTTTCAACCCCTTTATGAGGGTTATAAAGGGGTTGAAACCCACTAGAAGTAATACCTCCATTCTTTAGACCGTCAGTTAAAACTGACGGCAATTGATAGGCCTGCGGCCGTTCCGGCAAACCGGAACTTTCATCTACCTCCAAAGATACAAAAATATTTTGATCTATTTACCTTTGGATTAATATCTTACAATCCAAATATTGTAACCAATTCATCCAATTGTGCATCTGTCATACCTTCCGGCTCATATCCCGTCATGCGTGCATTCAGATAAATCTGGGCAGATTTGCTAAGCGTATCAATAGCATCAAAGCAATCTATCAAATCTTCACCAACAGCAAGTATACCGTGTTTTTCCCAGAAAACGACATCGTGCCTGGCAAGTAATCTGATTGTATCATGTGCTAAATCTATAGAACCCGGAGCGTGATAAGGTACTATTCCAATACCCCTTGGTACTACAATTCGGCATTCCGGAATCATACTCCATAATGTACGTGTAAGATTTTCCGAATCCAGGAAAGGCTTGCAATGTGTCATACCAATCAGATCGGATGGATGTGTATGTAATACCACTTTGTTATTACGTCCTTCTTTACGAAGAAAATTATGCATCAAAAGATGGGAAGGTAATTCCGATGTAGGTTGTACATTTTGCTCGGCAATAATATCATAAGATTTACCATCCGAAGCTATACGAATAATTGAGCCATTGGCAAAAGGCTCTTTTGCTACATACCTCATACGTTTCCCCGTTCCTGTCACATAGAATACATCGCCACCGAGGGTATCCATACAATCATGTAAAGGAACACCCGCAACAATTGCAGGTAAAGCTTTTTCTTCTTCACTCATTAACGAAGTAAGATTAACGGAGATATTTCCACCATTGCGTTCTGCCCATCCTTTTTCCCAAAGATATCCGGCTACTTCAGCAATACGTCCGATTTCTGCCATGAGGCAGGAGTTGTTTCTTAGCATAGTACTTTTAGTCTAATTGTTAATTGATATTATAATTTGTTATTCTTCACTTTTCACTCTTCATTTTTCACTCCTTGGAAAGAAACTTTCCAAGGTAAAGGAGTTGGCAATAATGCGGCGTATTTCCCAACGATCAGTGACTAAGCCTGCTGCTTTTGCCTGGATAAGGCAATTACCTATTGCTGTGGCTTCTGATGGGCCTGCTACAACCGGTATTCCGGTTGCATCCGCAGTGAACTGATTCAATAAGCTATTTTTCGATCCTCCACCAATTACATGCAAGCGTTCAATTGGGAAAGGAGCCATTTCCTGTAGCAAAGCAAGCATCTCTTTATAGCGATTTGCAAGGCTTCGGAAGATACAACGTACACATTCCGCATCGGTAGCAGGAATCGCTTGATTCGTCTGTTTACAATAGGTGTGAATTGCTTTTGTCATACTTTGAGGATTAGCAAAGCATGCCTCATCAGGATTGATCAGAGAAGAGAAAGCCGCTGCTCCTTCTGCCATTTCTACGATCTGTGGATATGTATAACTACGGCCTTCTCGCTCCCATTCTTTACGGCATTGTTCCAATAACCACATGCCTGTAATATTTTTCAGGAAGCGAGTAGTTCCTTCAACACCACCTTCATTGGTAAAGTTGTTTCTGAAGGATTCTTCCGTAATAATCGGAACATCAGTTTCAATTCCTAATAAGCTCCATGTACCACTACTGAGATAAGCAAAATTAGGATTGGTAGCCGGAACTGCAGTAACTGCAGATGCCGTATCATGTCCTGCTACAGCAATTACAGGCACTTTACCTACTCCTGTTTCATTTGCTAATGCATCTGTCAGTGTTCCAATAAAAGTACCAGGCATTACTAATGGCCTAACTAAAGAAGGGGATACACCTGCAGCTTCTAACAGTGAAGGTTCCACTTGTTTGGTTACCGGATTGAGTAATTGAGATGTTGATGCTTCTGTATATTCGCATACCCTGTTTCCCGTCAATAAATAGGAGAGCAGATCAGGCATAAAAAGAATCTCCTCTGCTGCTTCCAATGGAGCAAAATGTTCCTTTTTTGCACGGAATAATTGAAACAGGCTATTGATATTCATGATCTCAATGCCAGTAAGCCTGTATAATTCTTCACGTGGAATGCGTTGAAAGAATTCTTCGGAAGCACCTTCAGTGTAAGGATCCCGGTAAGCCCGAGGTAGCCCAAGCAATGTACCGTCTTTCCCAATATAACCAAAATCAACACCCCATGTATCAATCCCGATCGAATCGATAGCTATATTTTGCTGTGCGCAGAGACGAAGTGTCTCCTTCATAGCAGCATACAATTGATACACATCCCAGTAATATTTCCCATGAAGCTCCATGATGGCATTGGGGAATCGGTATATTTCTTTCATTCCGAATCTTCCATTATCCAGGCTTCCAATAACCCCCCTTCCGCTGGTTGCCCCGATATCAAAGGCTAAAAAGTTTTTCTTTTGCATAGTATTCTAGATGTAATAGTTGAGTTCTTTTCAGGATCGGCTTATTTGCAAGCCTTTTGTGGATAAATTCATTTCCACGAAACGGGCATTGGGGTGACCGGTATCTGCTGTAAGCATATTACGTATACGCGTTGCTGCTTCAGGATCTTTTGCTACCATATAAAGGTAACCACCTCCACCAGCGCCAGGCAGTTTATACCCCAGGCAATAATCTTTTATCCGGTTTATTATAGCTTCTATTACAGGTGGATTAGTTCCGCTGTCTAATGCTTTGTTTTGCTCCCATGTTTTCCTTACAAGCTGTCCGTATAAGGAGAAGTTCCCATTCTGGATTGCTTTATACATATCGAAGGCATGTGCTTTCATTTCGCCCAAAAGCGAGAGATGTTTCTGACTATTGAGAAACATTCCCTGTACGATTTCTGCCAAAATATCCTTTGCCGTACGGGTAATCCCTGTATAATAAAGAAGGTGACAAGACTGATAAGCCGCATCTGTAAACATATATTCAGGCAACCAGCTTACACGGGGATATTGTTGGAAGCCTTCGCTTGTTTGTAATAGTTTTAATCCGTGAAGAATACCTCCGTATGGATCCTGCCAACCACCTCCGGTTGTAAGTAATTGTTCCAAAATAACAGTACGGTTGCCTATTTCGTTCTTATCCCATCCCAGGCTACAAAAATCAGATAAAACACCGAGGACAGTTGCTGCCAATATAGAACTTGTTCCTAATCCGGATCCGGCAGGAACAGCAGCCAATAGTGTAATTTCTATACCGCAACCAAAATGCTTTAATTGTTCTTCTAATGAAGCAAATTGTTCAGCAGCAAATTCCGGAGCAAATCCGGCTAGGGCTAAAGCGGCTTTCGGTATAGAGAATGGCGAACCAACCTGTTGATAATTCTTTAATTCTTTCCAGGTGGAAACTATTTCAAGTGCTCCTAAATCGATAGATCGCAGTATAATCTTATAATCCCTGGATGGCTTTATATAAACCTGCAACGGTGGCTGTCCGTTTAATTCGATTGCAACATTTACTACATTACCACCATCATACAGGCAGAAAGGAGGTGTGTCAGTCCAACCCCCAGCTAAGTCAATACGTACCGGACTACGGCCCCATACTATCTGATCAGGATATATATGCAAAGAAGGCGATTGCTTTTTATCTGTAAGCGTTGCTGTTAATCCTTTCTGCAACAAAGTAAATGCTTTATTTTGCTCCTCTTGTGCAGATTCATTTCTGATAGTCAAGACTCGGGAACGAAACATAGCATCATTCATTTGGATTAACAACGGCGCATCCTTGGGTAGAGGATCGGGTAGCGGAATATTTCCTTTGGCAAAGGAAGCAGCAGCATCGGCTAAATCGAGCTGATAGAAAACGCTTCGCGTATAATTCTTAGCCAGCGTAGACCAATCCTTTTTACGAAAGGCTTCCCGTTGTGCCACCAGACGAGATAAATTAGCCTGATCACTCAACTCATTTGCAGAAAGTTTCTCTGCTGTTTCCCATATATGCTTTCCTTCAGTCAGCTTCGGTTCGGCTATCATCCATCGCAACACAAGCCCTAACTCTTCAACCGAATGGCAAACCGGAAATAGGGGTGCTTGTTGTACATCTTTATTTTCAGGTATATCAATACCACGCATCTCTGTCCACTCTTTAAGAGGTATTCCCATAAAAAGTGTTGTCTCAGCAATGGTAGAACCATTGAAACGATCATAGAATCCATAAGGCCTTGCTGCAAAATCATCCTTTCCTAAAGGAACCACATCCACGCAAACACCTGTAGATACTTTTAGACTCCAATTATTAGCGGGCACTCCTGTAATAATATGCTGATGATTTAACTCCCAATCTGCTCCTATACAGCTGTTCTCAATCCATACTTCAGAATTGACGGCAGTTAGTTTATAATGCATATCAGCATTCTGTACAAACATGGCAGGATGAGGTTTCACTTTACGATGCATGATCAAGCGCTGATCATTGACCAGGTTCTGTATTGCCAGAGTGGAAGAAATCAACTCCCTGCTCGTTCCGTAATGATAGAACTCCCCACCGTTTAGCGGAAGAATAGCTACAGTAAGTTCACTTAGCTCACGATCGATTACAGTCGGATTTTCTCCTAAAGAGAGGCCGAATCCTCCATACAAATCATAATCCAGGAATCCTGTACCTTCATTATTTTTGGATTTCTTTATCAGGAGCTCAACTGCTTTATCACTTAACAACCAGATACCTATATCCATCAAAAAAAGATGTGAGTTGGCAAGTTGTGCAAGTTCATCCAGTGATGGCTTTTGCAACATGAAATCCAGTTTCTCGGGAGACTTCCGTTTGGAAACGAAAATACCATGATTCGTTGCCAGGGAAGGTTCTGCCCATAAACCATAACAAACAATATCCGTTTCGAGAATTTCAGGGAGTTGTTGCGTACTCCGAATATATACATCCCCGCTTGCGATCAATGTGTGAAGTGATTCAGGAGCCTTTTGCATGATACTTTCATAGAAAGGAACCTGCAAGGATAGTAAGTTTTGAGAAAGTTTCTGTCCTCTGGCCCAACGAAAGACGGGGATAGGTGTTAATATTTTACCCGAAGGAGCATAAGCAGGCAAACGACGGCTTTGGCCTCCCGCATGTAGTAAAATCCTCTTTTCCCGGGATAACCATTTGCCTATAGGCGTTTCCGATTTTTCATCCTGGCGACAAGCTTCCAATAAGTAAGCCGTACCTCCTCCTGAACCCAAACGGGCTCCTACCGGATCGGATGTACAAAACCATTCATCACGGCTAACCTTTTCTACATCGTGAAAGCAAGAAACTAGGTTGGGAGGTAATGACAATAATTTTTTCATGGACGCAGCTTTTGACGACGTTCTATAAAGTCCTTCATCAAAGCAACGGTTTCATCTATGCCAAGTACGGATACATCGACAGAGAAATTATAGGAGCAGGCAGCCCCCCAGGTTTTGTTTGTATAGTAATTGTAATAGGCGGCACGGGATTTATCAGTCTTGACCATTAAATCCTTTGCTTCTTCAACGCTTATGTTCTGATAGTTCATGATCCGCCTGATTCTGTTTTCTTTGTTATCATGAATAAAGAAACTGATCAAGGCAGGATCATCCCGTAAAATATAATCAGCACAACGTCCTACCAATACGCACGATTCTTTTTCAGCCAGTTTACGCATGGCATCGCTTTGCAATTGAAATAATCCGTCATTGGAAAGGAAATCGGTATAAGGCATATACATACCCATGTAGGAATAACCGGTAGTCAAGGCATACGACAGTCCGCTGGCTGTACGTTCATCAGCTTTCTCAAATACTTCTTCACTGAGTCCGCTTTCTTTGGCAGCTACCTGCATAATTTCTTTATCATAGTAGCCAATACCTAATTCCTGAGCTATTTGCTTGCCTATGATACGTCCGCCACTTCCAAATTGACGGCCGATAGTTAATATGATTTTGTTATCCATTATGTATTTCTTTTAGCAATGAGCTATTTATAGAGCAAATATACTATTTTTATAAACATTCCCTTCACGAGCCTTCATAATTTATACGGGTTGATGTAAAGATTAGCTGGCTTGATTATCCAAAGCCCTTAATGCCTTTAACGCCTTTAAAGGCATTAAGGGCTTTAAAGGCTTTGAACAATTCTTATTCCTGAGTCTTAAACTTCTTGAATTGATTCATCAATACAAACCAGGTAATAACAGCAGCCGTAACGTCGGCAAACGGAATACTGATCCATACACCTAAAGTTCCCCAGAATTTAGGTAAGATAATTAAGAAAGGAACGAGGAAGATTAACTGACGGGATAAAGACAAAAAGATCGACTTTTTCGGCATGCCGATTGAGAGGAAGAAATTGGTCGCAACCATCTGAAATCCGACAAT
Source organism: Tannerellaceae bacterium (assembly GCA_032073245.1). Classification (GTDB taxonomy): domain Bacteria; phylum Bacteroidota; class Bacteroidia; order Bacteroidales; family Tannerellaceae; genus QVMG01. The sequence goes on along the minus strand of DAMANX010000046.1, from coordinate 11,613 downwards.
TGGGAAGACGGCAAAGACAACCCGTAATCCTTTTGCTGCAATACCTGTCAGTTCAGGATCTGTTGTGAAAATGCGCACCATAACTCCCGGCATTAACTGACTTAACAGGAAGCCGACAGTGGCAATACTTATACCTATTTTCAGTGTAAGTTTAGTTATTTCCATAACACGGGGATAGAGACGAGCTCCGTAGTTATATCCGGCAATAGGTTGCATACCCTGGTTTAATCCCATTATAATCATTACAAAAAGGGAAGTCAGGCGATTCACAATTCCATAAGCGCCAATGGCTAAGTCACCTCCATACTCTTTTAATCCCCGATTGATCAATATCACTACGAGGCTGGAACATATATTCATAAGAAAAGGAGAAAGCCCTATGGAGAAAATACCTTTTACAAGGTCTCCTTTTAATTTATATATCCCTTTTTGAAAGTGAATAAGATTACTTGATTTAGAGAAATGTACCAGTTGGAAAGTAAGCGAGATTAACTGTGAAATAACAGTAGCCCAGGCCGAACCTTTGATTCCCCAACCAAATCCAAAAATAAAGATAGGATTCAGTATACAGTTAATCACAACAGAGGCCAATGTTGCATACATCGCCAGCTTGGGAAAGCCCGCTGACCGGAGCACGGCATTCAATCCCAGGTACATGTGTGTTACCACATTGCCCAAAAGAATAACCTCCATATATTCACGGGCATAAGCAATCGTCATATCACTTGCACCAAAGAAATACAAAACGGGATCGAGTACCAATAAACTGACAACAGTAAAAGCAATTCCCAATATAATATTCAGTACCAATACATTTCCTAACACACGATTGGCACTCTGATAGTCTTTTTGCCCTAATTTAAGCGAAAGCATTGTGGAAGCACCTGCTCCTACCAACGAACCAAAAGCAGCAGCCAGGTTCATTATGGGGAAGGTAAGTGCTAAACCCGAAATCGCTAAAGGTCCAACCCCATGCCCGATAAAAATGCTATCAGCAATATTATACAACGACGAAGCAGTCATTGCAATAATAGCAGGAATCGCATATTGAGTCAGCAGTTTGCCAGGCTTTTCGGTTCCTAATACCAAAGGGGAGTTCTTTTGTGTCATATCTTTTCTATTAAGCAGGCTGGTAGCAATGTTTTACTAAGAGCTTGCAAAGGTACGCATTAATACGGCTCATTGTTATCGGTGCTTTGGAATAATTAACGATAAAACACCCAGCCCAAGCTCATTGTTTACAAAGAACATTCAACTGGTTGAATCTGCATACCCCAGTTTATTTTGTTAAGAGACAAAAAGAAAGTAGTTTTGCATATTCAAAAGATGAATGACAGGTTAAAAAATGTTTCTATATATAGTTTGCTTTCATACTACGTATAGTTTGCAGATAAACTACCTATATTTTGACAAAATGGTAATTCGAAAAGTATGGCAGAAGAATTGAAAATAGCGACAGGTAATAAAAAGGATCAATACGAATCACTATTGCCACAAATAGCCTCTCTGATAGAGGGCGAAAACGATCTTATTGCCAATATGGCGAATATAGCTGCAGCCCTCAAGCAAACCTTTGATTTCTTTTGGGTAGGTTTTTACCGTGTCATAAATGATCAATTGGTTCTATCTCCTTTTCAGGGCCCTATTGCCTGTACCCGTATTCGCTATGGTAAAGGTGTTTGCGGTACGGCATGGAAGGAAGCGCAAACCTTAATCGTTCCTGATGTTGACCTCTTCCCCGGACATATCGCCTGCAGTTCAGCCTCCCGTTCCGAGATAGTCGTTCCGATAATAAAAGAGGGGAATGTTATAGGAGTTTTGGATATCGATAGCGACAGCCTTGATAGTTTTGACGAAACTGATAAGCTTTATCTGGAGAGGATTTGTAATGAGATGGTGAATGGTCTTTTGTAGAGACAAGGCTTGCCTTGTCTCCGATTTGGCAATCTTACTTTATCTTGGAGATCTGGAGACAAGGCAAGCCTTGTCTCTACCACCGTCGCTACTATATTTTCTTATTATCAAAATGCAATAGCAACCTCCGCCCCAAACTGAATAGGCTTACCCAACTGCATAAACGGATTATTAAACGATTCAAAATAGAATGCAGAATAAGAAGTATCAGTTAGGTTACGTCCCCAAAGATTGACATTTACAATTCCTTTACGAACTCCTACCTTAGCATTCACTATTCCATAAAAATCCTGAGTCAGATCATTCGCTTCCGTCCAGAATATCTTCCCGGCACCACTATATTGTGCAGATGCTGTGAATTGATCTAACCAACAATTACGCAATAATACACTGTACTGTGTTCCTATACTTAACGTATGGCGTGGGGTATAGGGGATGAATTTACCTGAATAATCTTCCCGTCCATTATTGTAGTCCCTGAAAGTGGCATGTGTATATCCATAATTCAAATCAGCAGTCCAACCTGGAAGGATTTGTCCGCGTAATGAAAGTTCTGCACCATAACCACGTGCCTTTCCTGCATTCGTTAAGATACGGCCACTTCCACTTGTTACAAATTGTGTAAGCTGAATATCCCGGATATCCATGTAGAATGCTGTAAGTTCGGCATTCAGGCGATTCTCTACCAATTCACTTTTGACACCTATCTCATAATTCCAGCTTTTTTCAGGCTTATAGGCGGCAACCTCTTCAAGAGGAGCCGGTTCTTTAATCTCCATATTTGGCATCATCTGCTTGAATGCATTCATAATATCATATTGCATCTGACTTTGCATCACATCGGCAGACATCTGAACATTATACCCTCCTGTTTTATATCCTTTGGCTACAGAAAGGTATGTAAATGTCCGTGGAGTACATTCATATTTTAATGAAATCTTAGGGAGTACCTGCCAGAAATCCTGAGAAATAGACTCATCGATAACCGATGCATCATATCGATCGCTCATATCTATCGGCCTGGGTGATCCGGGCATAATGGCTCCTAAACGCATCTTTGCGGTACTCTTGTAATCCATTTCCTGTTTCTCATAATCCAGACGAATACCGGCGGTTAACGAGAGTCCTTTTGTGAAAAGATTATTGATTGTCGACTGATGAAAAAGAGCAGCCCCATAGGATGGTGTATCGAATGATCCCGGGATATATAATTCTTCATCCAGCACCTTTAATGTAACTGGCATTGCCGGATTATTCTCTTTGATCTCATCAAATACTTTTTGTAATACACCAATCCCATCTTTCTTAAAAGTCACAGGCCCTTCCGTATGCAGGTCATTATAAAATCCATAAGCGCCAAACGACCATTGATAATTACTCTGCGTATTACTCTTAATAGCAATCTCTTCGCTCCATGCACGTTGAAGTTGTCTCTGATTAAGTGTAAATACAGAGGTAGTATCATAATCCTGGTCCATCAACATATCATCTTTGAACCATTGGAATCCGGTAGTGCTTGTGAGAGTGTACTTATCTGTTTTGTATTCAAGTAAAAGATGATTAGCAAGCATCTTGCGGTTGTAATTGCTCGGATCGTTAATATTTACAGGAGCAACCTTCTCTGTCTGAGGATTGTATTTTCCATAAGGAAAAGCACCCTGATCGGTATAGTCGTATGTAAATGTATATTCAGCTTTCAATTGAGGCAATATGCGCCAATCCAGTTTTAAACGGCCTCCTGCGGACTCTTCTTTGTCCGCCTTTTTTCCTGTAAACTCATTAGTAAAGAAACCATCGTGCCGATCATAATAACCTCCAATTGATAAACCAACTGTTTCACTCAGTTTATTATAATGAGAAGCTTTTGCTTTAAATTGTCCGTGATTACCTCCAGATACAGAGAGCTTCGTTCCCTGAAAATTAAAGGGAGAAAGAGTATATATGTTTACAATACCACCCATTGCATTTCGACCATATAGAGTACCCTGCGGACCTCGTAAAACTTCAATGCGTTGGATATCAGTTAGCTCGAAATCAAAAGTGCTTTTATCCAAGTAGGGAACATTATCAACATAAAGTCCAACCGACTGCCCACTGCTTCGCGCGCCAATCCCACGTATATAAATGGCAGAAGTAAGTTTTGCACCATAATCAGGCATATAAAGATTCGGAACAAAAGAACTAAGGTCTTTCAATGCGTCAATCTGTCGGCCGGCAATCACTTGAGGAGAAAGGACGGATACGGAACCGGGAAGTTTTCGCAGATCATTGGTCTCTTTGGTAGACGACGTAATCACTATTTCATCAAGATTATACGTTTTAATAGTGTCGTTTTCATGTGTTGAAATGCCATCAGCTTGAATAGATTGTACACTCAACAGGGTGCAGCATAAGATAAATAGTAGGTGTTTTTTCTCCATATCGTCATTTATTTTCAACGGCAAAGGAAGATAAAAAGAATGGGGCGGACAATCACTAGATGTAGTGATTTTGGATTTCTATGGTTTAAAAGGTTTGCAGGAAACATTAGCAGCCTAAGATATCCTAGGATAAAACATGTTATCCCTTCTTAAGAAATGAATATGAGTAAATAACAGTGCTGAAGGCGCGGAAAGTCCTGAAGGGACGTTTTAATTCAGCCCAGGGTAAGAAGGTAAGAATCCTGTAAGGATTCGCCACCCTGGGTTTAGATTAGATATAAACGGAGCGCTGAAAGTGCGACATATTATGTCGCACTTTCAGCGCTCTTTTATTGGGGGAATATTCTACCCAAGGTGGCGTAGGGCTTCACCCTACTTATCCTTGGCTGAATTAAAACGTTCCTTCAGGACTTTCCGCGCCTTCAGCACTGTCCTTAACATACTTATTTAAATTCCTTAGGGCTCCTTAGAATTCCTAAGGCTCCTTAGATTCTTTACAATATCATAAAGCTCCCTTTACAGGCTCAATCATAAATGTAAACTCATAATCTCCATAAGGTAACCTGTACTCTTCCAAAGGAAGCGCTCCCCAACTATTGATACATCCCAGTCCCATTTGCACCTTATCAATGCAAACATTGGTATAATCTACTTTCGGAACGAGTTCAGAATGTCTCTGTATCTTATAAAGGCCTTCATCCAATGACTCTATAGAATAGTGCAAGGCAGAAGCAGAGAACGGAGCCTCACCGACAAATTTCAATCCATTTCCTCCTTTATTGGTTTGGTTCCACCAGCGAATATCTGATTTTGTTCCTGTTTCCTGCGGGCGGATGTAGGAATAGAATTGCTCATCTGCTGTTAGCTTGTAGAGGCCAATGTCAGTTACATTCTTACGATCAGCATAGTTTTCAAGAGGTCCACGTCCATAGAACTGTGTGAAGTCCATATTATTAGGCATCTGAATCTGCATACCGAAGCGGAACATATCGGAAACGGTTGCCGATTTATCGGCTACCATCTTCTGGGTTACTTTCATTGCTCCTTCATTATTGATCGTATATGTGAGATAAAGCTTTGCAGATACGGATACCATATCATATTCAGCTTTAACCGTAACCAGTCCGTTGCTCTTCTCTCCATTCAGTGAAATAAGCTTGTACTGAGGATCTAACCATGCTCTGTATTTTACCTGTAGCTGTGCTCCCATATCATTGTCGGTCGGGGCACGCCAGAAGTTAGGAGTCAGTTTACCTCCTTCTTTCAGCATAGTTAATCCATTCGCTTCATAGCGGCTAAGGAAACCATCCCGGCGGGCAAAGTCCATACGGAAGTTTTCGCCTTCAACGATCAGGTAATGGATATCATTATCTACCAACTGAGGCTCAGGAGTAGCAATGTGCATTTGCTCTTTATTCTTCACTTCAATTTCAGGTGCAGTATAAGGACGTACCGTCAACTGATTCTTAGCTACCGTATAACCGGCAGGAAGTAAAGTCTCTGCATTCTTCAGCTTGAAAGCAATATTCAATAGCAACTCTTTACAAGCACAAATACCGTTGGTTGTATAGTTCAATTTTAAATTCGCCTTTTGTTGAGGAGCAACATTAAGGTCATTGATAATGCCTGATTGAACAATCTCACCATTAGCCAATAACTGCCATTCTGCATAATAACCGCTAAGATCACGGAAGAAGTTTTCATTATAAACGCTTACCGTGCCACTAGCCAAATCAACCGGAGTTACCCAGATTGATTGATAAATATGTCCTACTTCGTACATGTGCGGATTTGGAACACGATCTGGGCTGATTAATCCATTATCACAGAAGTTCTGATCCGAAGCATCATACGGATTCCAGTCGCCACCATAACCATAATAGCTTGTACCGTCTTCTTGTGTGATACGTAAAGATTGATCAACAAAGTCCCAGATAAAACCACCCTGATATTTCGGATATTTACGTACCAGATCCCAGTATTGTTTAAAGCCACCTTGCGAGTTACCCATCGCATGCGCATATTCACATTGGATAAGCGGTATTTTGGCATCTCCCTTGCTGTATTCTTCACTACGTTTGTAATCCAGGTACATTGGGCAATACACATCGGTAAATTCAGCATTTCCATGTGCTTGTTCATATTGAACCGGACGGGAAGGATCTTCTGCTTTGATCCATTTGTAACATGCTTCAAAGTTTGATCCGAATCCTGCCTCATTTCCTAATGACCAGAAAATAACCGAAGGATGGTTGAAGCTGCGTTGCACATTGCGTTGATTTCTTTCCAGATGTGCTTTTGCATAAGAAGCATTTTTTGCCAATGTCTTATCTCCGTAACCCATACCATGAGATTCGATATTGGCTTCGGCTACCACATACAGTCCGTATTCATCACATAGATCATACCATAGGTTATTATCGGGATAATGACAGGTACGCACTGCATTCAGATTGAATTGCTTCATTACTTTGATATCTTCCAGCATCCGTTCACGAGAAATCACATACCCGTTGTCGGGATCCATTTCATGACGGTTAGCTCCTTTAAACAGAACAGCCTGGCCATTTACTAATATCTGGCCACCTTTCATTTCTATCTTACGGAAACCGACTTTCTGTTGAATTACTTCAAGTGTTTTGCTACCATCTTTCAATGTAGCAATTAATGTATATAAATTAGGTGTTTCAGCTGTCCATTTCTTTGGATTAGCAATTTCCATAACACCGCCTAATTTGCCATTTCCTTTCACAGAAGCGGTTGCTATTTCGGTGCCTTTAGCATCGAGCAGTTGCATATCGACAGTAGCACTTCCTTTCAGATTAAGTTCATAACGCAAGGTCGCATCTTTATAGGCTGCGTCCAGATCAGGAGTAAGCCGGATATCCTGAATATATTTTGTATTACGGGCATACAGATAACAATCGCGTCCAACGCCCGATAAACGGAAGAAGTCCTGATCTTCCAGATAAGTACCATCACACCAGCGGAACACCTGGAATGCAATCAGGTTCTTTCCCGGTTTAAGGTATTTTGTAAGATTGAATTCAGCTTCCAGTTTACTGTCTTCGCTATATCCGACAAACTGTCCGTTTACCCATAAATACATATTGGAAGTAACGGAACCGAAATGTGCAAATACCTCCTTGCCGTTCCATGAAGCAGGTATAGTGATTTCTTTCCGGTAAGAACCAACATGATTATTTTCTACTGGTACATGCGGAGGATTATTTTGGAACTGATGTCTCCATGCATAGCCAATATTTACATACAGAGGTTGTCCATATCCATTAAGTTCCCAGTTACCCGGAACAGGCATTGTACCCCATCCTTTATCATTATATCCCACTTTGTAGAAGTCTGTCGGACGCATATCCGAATCTTTTACCCAGTTAAAGTTCCAGGTACCATTCAAAGTCATAAAGTTCACAGAAGATTCTTTACATCCTTTCATGGCTGCATCTGCCGTTTCATAAGCAAAATAATTGGTATGCATAGGCGCCCGGTTCACCTGGTTTACTGTCGGGTCTTGCCACTCGTTTTTCTGGGCAAAGGCTGTCATAGTAAGTAATGAACAACCAAGAGCTAATACTTTTAGTCTCATATAAATAGATTTATAGATTAATAACGATTTGATGTTTCATAAGCTTCTCCTGGCAGGTATAGATTAAATATTGAGTTTTCTCCATATAAATACGTATGAAAAGCAAATCGCCCAAAGTTACCTTTTTTTTCGATATCCCAAAGCCTTTAATGCCTTTAAAGCCATTAAGGGCATTAAAGACTTTGGACAATCCAATCTCCTTATTCTTTGATACAAGCGGCAAAAAGATCATCAGTAGATATGAGCCATTCTTTCAATTGGAGTGAGAATTTTTTAGCTATTTCAGGTTCTTTATCGGCTATATTCTCCATCTGTCGGGGATCGGTTATGCGATCGAATAGAAGGGTTTCGTCTATAACCCCATCGGTGGCATGAACGACAAATGTATACCGATTGCTTCGCAATCCCCTGTATCCTGTTAATACATTCGACGGGCTAACCAGATAATAAGGTTGTATAAGCTCCTCGCTTGCTCCATTTATAACTTCTTCTGCCAGATTGAAGGTTTGCACTTCTTCAGGTATATCTTTTTCATATCCCATAAGCGAGAGCATGGTAGGGTAAAGATCGGCAAAAGCTATAGGCAATTCTTTTTCCTGACGGGTTTTTAATTGTTGTGGCCAGGTGATGATCATCGGAATACGCATTGCCTCTTCATAGTAGATGTTCTTTCCTATGTTTTCATGCATCCCCATAGAATCACCGTGATCGGAAGTAAATACAATAATCGTATTTTCAAATAACCCCTGTCGTTTAAGCTCGGCAACGATTCTGCCTACCTGTTCGTCCACTCCACTGATACAGGCGTAGTAATCAAGTATACTCTTGCGAAAGAAGTCACCGTTAGGCGTGCCCTTAGGAGGGATATGCGGCTGATTACAGAGCGATTCCACATCTATATCTTTATATATATCTTTATAACGGTCGGGTACCAGATGATAGCCTGTATGCGGCGGATTCATGGAAACTACTAAGCCGAAAGGTTGTTTTGGATCGCGTAATTTCCCATTAGTATTGGCAATGTATTCTATTGCCCGGTCTGCTTCATATTCAGGCCCCCATTGATCGACGAAATAGAATTCATCCCGCCCGGCATCCGTGTCCCAATACATTGGTTTTAAATGCTGATCGTAAGTGCCATAAGCTATCCAATGATCGAAACCATGGCGACGTTCTTTCGGGCACCATTCATTCCAGGCAACTGCTCCTTTGTTATTACTGGTTTCTACATAAGGAGTATAGGGTGCATCCAGATGCCATTTGCCGATATAACCCAATTCGTATCCTTTCTCTTTTAATACATCCGACCAGCATCGTGCTTCCGTACGCATTTCAACATGATAAGGAGTATTGTTTGAATTACAATTACCTGTCACTCCATTTTTCACCGGATATTGCCCGGTCATCAACATACCTCGTGCCGGAGAAGATACGGGATAACTACTGATTGCATTAATAAAATGTACTCCTTCAGATGCCAGCTCATCCAGAGAAGGCGTTTGAACCGGCTCAATACCAAGATACCCAATCGCATCTCCCCGCCATTGATCGGCCATGATAAATACCAGATTGGGAGGTGTTGCTTTTTTTTCTTTCGAAACATGGCAACTGGTAACAGAGGTAATTGCTGTCAGTGCAAGAAGTGGAGTATAGGAGTGTTTCATTGTATATTGCTTTTGTCAATGTTTATTATGGTGTTTCAGATAATATGTTACCAAGCGGTTGATTAAAAGTAGTTATAGGCTATCTTGCTCCTCTCCTGGTCAGGAGAGGGGAACCACTGCTTGCAGTGGTGGAGAGGTTGTTTTCTCTCATAAGTAGCTATCTACTTGTCTGTTTTGTGTAAGAACCACCACTCCACCATCGCAAGCGATGGTCCCCCTCGCCTGACCAGGCGAGGAGCTGGAATAGTGAGTATGATGCTTTCTAGTCAACCACTTGGTAACGTATTACTAAAACAGTGAGTAGGCATTTATCGCCAACCAAAAATAGCCTATATTATTGAAACATTAGCAAATCCCTGTTTATTTTTCACTTCAATCAATAGTAGAGCCCCACCAGTCAGCATTTGGTTTATACGTATTGTCAAGCATTTCTTTCCGTTGGCTTTCGAGGCGTTCTTTCGTAGCAATTTGCTGACGTTGTTTATATTGTTTCTCCAGTTGTGGGTCATATAACGGATCAGCCTCGGGATAACGTGCACCTGTATCAGTCAACCACACGAATAGTTTTTTATTCAGGTAATCTACCTTTTCCGGGTATTGGGCATTTAAAGGTTCGCATTCCGTTTCATCTATCCGGAGATTATACAATTCATTTCTGCCATCTTCGTAATAGTGAATCAGTTTCCATTCTCCGTCGCGAATAACGGAAGAAGGCTCTCCGCCCTGATTCCCATAGTGTGGATAATGCCAGTAGAGAGAACGTTCGGGAATTGTTTTGCCTTCAAGAAGTGGTTTGATTGAAACGCCATCCTGATGTTGTTCGGGTAGGAGAGGTAGGTTTGCCATATCCAGGAACGTGGGATAGAAATCAGCTCCTGTAACGGGAGTGTCACAAGTTGTTCCAGCCTGGATGTGTCCGGGGTATTGCATCAGTATGGGAACACGGAAACCTCCTTCCCACTGACGCCCTTTTCCTCCGCGTAGAGGTAGGTTACTGGTAGCATAATCATCGCCGGACGATACGCCGCCGTTATCACTAGTGAAAACAACGATTGTATTTTTATCCAGGCCTAATTCCTGTAGTTTATTCAATACGATTCCTACAGCATCATCCATTTGCCGAATTAGTCCGGCATATACGGGGTTATCCTGGTATTGCCTTACGGGTAGCGTACGGTCTATCTTAAATCCTTCTTTTTCGATTCCATCGACAACAGCTTTATCCCGGAAATACCGCCAGTTTGTTTCAGTCGTTTGAAGTGGTGCATGTACGGCATAAAAAGAGAGATAGGCAAAGAAAGGTTGTTTTTTATTTTTCTTTGCATGTGTTTCTATAAAGGAGGCTGTTTCTTTTCCTAAACGGATGGAAAGGTTTTCACCCACCGGGCCGTCTTCCATCTTTGGGTTTTTGTAGGGAGAGAAATATCCTCCCGGGGGGGAACCGGCTTCATGCCCTCCGATATTTATATCGAAACCGTGGTCTTCCGGTGAGGAACCGTTACCACCCAAATGCCATTTACCGGCTATAAATGTTTTGTATCCATTACTTTTTAAAGCTTCCGGCAGTGTTGTATCCTCCAGGGAAAGACTTCGCTCATATTCTGCCGGGAGAAGTTTGGAGTGGCGTTTCAGTTTGCGCCAGTCTTCTCCGGTTGCTTCGCCAATCCAGTTGGTGATACCGTGACGTGTAGTAAACTTCCCTGTCATGATGCTGGCACGTGATGGACTTGATACCTGGCATGTCGCATATCCTTGTGTGAAATTAATGCCGTTTTCAGCTATGCGGTCGATATTGGGTGATTCGTAATAGGGGCTACCTGTACATCCCAGATCGCGCCAACCAAAATCATCCGCGAGGATAAACACGATATTGGGTTGTTTGTTTTGTGCACATACGGTGGATGCAGCGAGTGAACTGCAGGCAAGTGCTTGAAATACTATTTTTTTCATATTATTTTTCCATTTAAATTCCAAGTAAAATTGGATAATTATTTTAATTAACTTTCATATT
>DAMANX010000045.1:0-22333 GCA_032073245.1 Tannerellaceae bacterium | reverse complement strand
TCCCGGACTGATCTACTGTTGCGTATGATCCGTCTTCGCTGTACCAGTAGCCGTCAGGGGTTGCGTTGCTTAATTGGATGCTTTCGCCGATAAATACCTCGGAAGGACCTATGATATTGGTTACCGATGGTTTTGAAATAACATTTATAATTACACTTGTCTTATTGATAACTAAACCTGCAACTTCACTTCCGGATTCACCGCTTTTTAAATCTACTAAAAGATACTTTGTCGGATCATCTTCAATTGGTAAATTTTCTATTGTCGCATATCCGTTAGAATCCAGATTTTCGGCTGTAAATGTAACTGTTCTTTCGATAAGGGGTTGTGTGCCCTCAACCTGATAAGTTACATGCCAGGGAGCTGTTCCTGTTAATAAGATTTTTAATGAACCAAGATCACCTTCACAAATCATATTATCTTCAACGAATTCAACTGTACTTAGAACCGAGTGCTCATAAGCTCCCATATCTATACGCCCATTGAAGCGATCATTTCCTGCAAGATCAATATCTATACCAACATTTAAATCATTGAAATAAGAATCTTTGCCGACATCGATACCCGGACTGTTTTGAAACAAACTATAATAGGGAATGGTAGTAGGATCAAATATAGCATTTTCTCCAACAAAAAGAGGTTTATATGCCTCTGTTCCTTCTATATTATCATTCTGATTATCTGTAACTCCTTTTACTAAACTGTTATAGTAGGCAGGAATAACATTACTTTTATTGTAAATGTTATTTGCCGGATCCCCTTTATCCCAGATGATTGTATTGTAAATTAATGGTTCTGCTGTAGTTACTGAGCTTTGTTTATGATTATAGATACCGCTTGCAGTTCCTGTTGCGGTATTATCTGCTATTGTTACATTTGTCAGGATAAGAGGTTTTCCGTCGCTGGAGTAATTAAATATACCTCCTCCATTCTTTGTTTCATTTTTTGCAATTAAGACATTCGTCAATTGTGCTTTATACGTATTATACAATCCACCACCTCCGGTGGTAGAGATATTGCCTATAATATGAGAATTGTTTATTTTCATTCCCCAACCATTGGATACTCCTCCTCCATAGTCTGCTGCTTCGTTTTTCTCGATAATACAATCTGTAATTAAGGTATTAGCAGCATAACTGTATATACCTCCACCATAAGAAGCTGTATTTCCTTTGATATGACAGGATTTAATCAATATTTCATCGGATGAGTTATTATTAATAAAAATAGCTCCACTTCCCTCAGCCTGGTTTATTTCAATCTGAGATTCCTTTAAGGTTGCAATTGACTGATCAAAATATATAGCAGAGCCATCTTTAGAAGTCTCATTCTCACTAAATTTGCATTTATCAATAGTAACATTGCCACGTACTGTATAAACTGCACCACCATACATAGAAGAATTACCTGTAATTGAAATACCTTCAATCAAAACAGTTGCACGATTGGAATAGAAAGCTCCTCCATATTCCGCTTCGTTACCCGTTGCACTAGTTCCTTCTCCAATACGAACATCGGTTTTAGCACCACTGAAAAAGCAAGCTCCACCACTAGCATTACTTCCTGTTACTATGTTTTCTCTAAAGGATGTTTCTTTTATGGTTGTTAGCAAAATATCCGTTTCTCCATTGGCAGTTGACAGAATATAAAGAGCACCTCCTCCTATTGATTCGTTTTTATAGAAATCACACTTTTCAATAATAGCAGTTGTCCGAATATTACTTGAACTTTGTATATAGCCTGCACCTCCATTACCTTCTGAAGTATTTCCAATAAAATTGCAATCAGTTATGGTTACAAAAGCTTCGGGATGTAGATATGAACTAAATCTAAAACCGCCTCCTAATACACTTCCATCATTATATCCAAAATCCGTTTTTTCCAGAATGAATTCTGTTTTTTCACGACTATCTATGGCAATTCCTCCACCATATCTTGCGGTATTTCTTAAAGAAGGATCTTCTAAGCTTCCAAATTCACTATTGGAAATATGTACCTTTCCATAGGCAATAATCGCACCTCCCTCACTGTCTGCATGATTCTTATAAAAACTACCATTATTAATTAAAAGTTCAGATCCCATGCCTATATGAATTGCTCCCCCTTTCCAACTGGCTCTCGAATCTTTAAATTCCACATTCTCCAAAGTTAATATAACCGTATTCTCAGCAAATATTGCTCCTCCCCAAACAGCGGATGAACCGGTAAAAACGGCATTTTCTATGAAGCATTCTTTATTTCCTTCTGTTATAAAGATAGCTCCTCCATACGAATCAGGATTATTAAAACTAGCGCTTTCATCCTGAGTTATCTTATTGTCTATAAATTTATGATTTTCTTTTTCTGCTATAAAAGTACCTTCTACATAGATTGCTCCTCCTCTATAATGCTTTGGTCCGGTCTTCGTATCAAAATGTATATAGTTACCATTAAATTCTGAATTTTCTCCAATCGTGACATTTCCCAAAACAGAAATAGCTCCTCCATAAGCCAATGTAGGTTTATTTTTGTCACTGATATGTATATAATTAGATTTAAAAGAAATATCATCACCAATTATTACACTACCTCCCGCAAAAACGGCACCCCCATAAGCTTTAGAGTTATCCTCTTTTGACAGGCCATAAAAATGTTGGCTATTTAATTTGATATAATTACCTTGAAATGTTGTATGATCTTGAATCGATACATCTTTTTCACTGTAAATAGCTCCTCCCATAAAAGAATATGGAGCTACACTTAAATAAGTACTTACAGAGATATTAAAATAATTATCATAAAAAGATGAATTATAAAGGGTTATATTTCCTTCGGAATATATGGCGGCACCTTTAAAGTCTGCTGTACTTTTCATTTCTGTTTCAGAATAACTATTGTTTGCAAAAGTACTGTTCTTAATCTCTATATTCCCTTTTGTATAAATTCCTCCTCCGTGAATAGCTTTTGAGTCTTCAATATGGACATTCATAAGAGATAAGGATAAATTTTCGGAATTTACATATATTGCTCCTCCAAATTGAGGACGTACTAAAGAACCTCCTTTAATGATCAGATTTTCCAATTTGAGCATCCCGTTAGTTGCAGACACATCAAAAACTCGATAATTTGCATTACTTGGAACCATGATTGTGGCAGGATCTCCTTCGCTTCGTATTGTTAAAGCATGCTTAATTTCAATGCTTTCATCAATAAGTGTAAATGTTGCTCCCGAACCAACAGTTATAACTTCCCCTTCTAAACTATTGGCAATAGCTTCACGTAAAGCAGATTCGGTTAATATTTCTGCTTTTAAAGCCCCGATAGACCCTACTAATAAGATTAGGTGTATAATAAGTCTATTTTTTTTCATATTTTCATACTGTTTAATTTACTTCTATCTTTTTCTTTACAATTTAAATCTTAGTGCCAATTTCCCTCCGAATGAAATTAGCTTAACTTTATCTGTCGCCTTTGAGTTCATCATCCCATTGTACTTGATTCCGTTACCGATATTATCATTCGCCCCCGGATGATAAGCCCCTGTGGCTTTGAATAACTCCTGATCCCCATTCTTCTTTATATCATTCAACCCATAATCCACATAACCACCCACCATCAGGTCCATACCCTTGCCTAAATCAAACATCACACCCAATTCCGCCGTCAGAGCCACACCCATCTTCAGCTTCGCCTTATCATCCCAGCCAAGCGACCCATTCGGATCCGAAATCGTCCCATACCCATGCTGTGGAACCGGCGGATTCGAAGGCGCCCCCATATCCGTTGGAATCCCCTCATACCAACCCGATACATTAAACTCACTTTGTGTACCGTTTTGAATCTTAAATTTTGAATTTACCGGCAGCTGAATCTTCGCCCCCGCACCACCAAATATTCCCCAACTTGCCGAATCACCAAAATAAGTCTGGTAAGACACCATAAGAGGAATCTCTACGAAGTAAGCCGTTTGCTTTTCTTCCAGGTTACTTACCCGGGCCCTCAGTTCAAAATCCCGTGGACGGCCCAGTTCGTCATTATCCGTCTGCATACCTAACTTATAATATGAGTTATCATTAATACCCCCTTGAATTTTCCCTTTCGTTGCATAATGGCTGATCCCTACTCCCGATGTTACCCCCCAATGAGCATCGAAGAAATAACTATAGCGTAGATCTACCCCATAACCCAACTGCCCTTTGCGGCTTCCGTCCTGATCGAGCCCCTTGAGTTTGTAATCAAAAGAAGACGACCCCACACTACCTGATACGGTAAAGTAAGACCCTTTCATTTCATCTTTTCTTTCTTGTTCTTTTTGTTGATTTTGATTTTGTCTTTCCCGCTCGTTTGCCCCTTGTGCCGACACACTGTTTACGGTCAAAACGATGAGAAAACATAACAGATAAATTGTTCTCATGAGCTTTAATTTGATGTTTACTTATTTCTTTTTATTTGTAAGAATAAGAAAGTCCTTTTTTGAACAATGTAACTTTCTGTCTATTGGGGTTTTGTGGTGTTGATTTTTATTGCTTTTCAATTTTAGGGAAACAAAAAGAGAAGCAATATTGAGGATAAAAGGGCTTATTAGAAATGATTGAATAGGAAGAATTCCGCTTCTCTACTATAGTTTACAAAAGGAAAGAGAAGTTTCAAAAACCGTTTCGTGAGTAAACAAAGTATAAGCAAACCGTTAAATGCAGATTATGAGCAAATTAGTATGTACAGAGGAACATCAAAGCTGCTTTTATTATGAAGGCTTTAAATCGTCTTCTATAGAAGTAATCCATTACCCAAAAGGACATAAGTGGCAGAAGACACTTAATTTAGGTGAGGTTATTATAGTGTACGAAGGAAGTGTTCTACTTTCTTATGATCATTACCTGAACCATCGGATCGGTCGGGGAAAAATGCTATTGCTTCCTCCGGGATCTCATTTTATGGCAGTAGCAGAAGAAGATACATGCTTTTTTATTTTCCATTTAAAGCGAGCTGTACGTTTATGTGAAAATTTCTCCATCAATCAATTAAGATTCCAGAAAAGGAATCTTAATTTTTCGAATCAAATTAATACTCTGGATGTTAACGATTCTATAGATGCCTATTTACGACCTTTATATATGAATATTGAAAATGGATTACGGTGCTCTATTTTCTTAAATCAAAAAATTGATGAACTTATGATTCTCCTTCGTACTTATTATATGAAAGAAGAATTAGCAATGTTTCTCAACCCGATACTCTCCAACACATCTGAGTTTACAAATTTTGTTCTGCAAAATTATAGGAAAGCAAAAACAGTAAAAGAACTTGCAGAATTGTATTCCTGTAGTGTTTCCTGCTTTGATAAAAAATTCCGAAAGGCATTTGGTATAGCTCCTTATAAATGGATGCAGGAAAAGAAAGTGAGTATGATATATCATGAAATCAACGTAAGCTCAAAACCCATAAAGCAAATAGCTGAAGAACAGAATTTTAAATCTCTCCCTCAGTTCAATGATTATTGTAAAAAACATTTTGGCTATCCTCCGGGGAAAATGCGTAAATTGATAACCCCTTCTATGAAAATGAAGGCGTAAAAGCGAATTTATGAAATAATATCCAGAAAAGGTGTACGGGAAATGTGAATAATGAGTCTATATTTGCCGATTATTATACCAGATTTTATACATTTATCTGTCACTTACAAAATGACAGAACCCTTGTTTTTCAAGTCTTTTTCTTTGGCAAAGATAGCGAACCCCATGCGGAAATCCAAATCTACCCCACCGTTTTAACAGCCCTTGATACTTTATCATTGGCCCTATCAAGCACCGATCGGTCGAACGAAGCCAGATAAATAGCCGTCGTCTTCTCCGACGTATGCCCCAGCCCCTCAGATATCACAGCCAGCGGAAGATGTTCCCCCTTGGCAATCGTAGCCCACGAATGCCGTGCCACATGCGTTGAAAGGTTCTTATTCAATCCACAAAGCAGTCCGATCTTCTTCAGCCGGTTATTCTGCATTCTCAGTGCACTCTCATACTGTAAACGCTCCGGAATCCCCTTTTTATGAATTATCGGTAGCAAGTAAGGAGAATTACTTGTTTCTTTTTCGAATATCTGTAGAATATGCCTCATAGAAGGAGTAACCTTCACTTCCAATAGCTGTCCCGTTTTCTTTCTCCGGTAAGAGATCACATTGCAGCGAAGGTTCTCTTTCCTCAGGTAAGCCATATCTACAAACGACATGCCCCGGGCATAGAAACTGAACAAAAACAAGAGACAGCTTTTACGAAGTCCTTCATCCGCTCTCTTCGGTTCCTTTTCGAATGTATACATCCTCTGGAGGATATGGTCTATCTTCGACATCTCCTCTTTAGAGAGAGCCCTTTTACGTGTTACTTTTACTCCCGTAAATACATCCTCAAAAGGACTATAGGGAGAAGGAGCGAGCAGTCCCTGACGGATAGCCTTATTATATACCGAGCGGAGGTTGCGCATATAGAAAGAGATCGTATTGACCGCTTTGCCCTCCTGGCGCAGTTGGAACTCAAAACGTCGAACCAACAGCGGAGTGATCTGTTTAAGCTGAAGGTTCTTATCCCCTGTAAAGCCGATAAGGCGGTTGAGAACCGTCAGGTATCCCCGGGCAGTACGTTCCCGTCCTGTGCGAACGAGCTCAGTGTATAGCTTACCCACAAAGTCGGACAACAGGTGTCCACCCTCACGCTGGCGGTAGGCTGCCACGATATCGGCGGAGGTGAAGGCGGCTCCGCTCATTTCCAACCTGTCGACAACGTCTTCGAGGAACATACGTATATATCCCATCTCTTCCTGTATCTTTCGAAGACGTGAGAGACGCTGCGAGTTATCGGGATCAAGTATGATGCGGTGTTCCACCGGATCCCATTCCTCGGGATAGACGCGGAAGGCGGTTGTGATACTTCGTGGGATCCTTTCATGGATCACACGCACAAAGAGGCTGCCCATACTGTGCTTCTGGCGTATGGAGCTGCGCAGATGAAATTCAATTGATGTCATAGTTCTTAATTATTAATTACTTTAGACTTCGCTAAGCGAACGTCGTTTCTAAATTCTAAACAGGTTAATTACGAAAAGCACGCAAGATATATCTTTTTTAGAACAGTCATGGGACAGAAAGGGTTGAAAATACCATACCCCCTATACATATCCATCCTTTTTTGACTTCAGCCTTCAGGTGAAGGTATCGTTCTATAGGGCAAGCGGTTGGGCTGAAGGCAGCATCCTTCAGGATGCATTCAGTGACGGTTGTAGAGACAGGGCTTGCCCTGTCTGTATACAAATAATTATAATTAAATAAACATGTATTCAAAGAGAGACAGGGCAAGCCCTGTCTCTACGTTCGTAATGCACCTTGAAATTTTATTCAATCTATTTTATCTTACAGTTGTATTTACTATCTCTATCGTTTATGATTATTCGTTTCACAGCTGTGAGGTATATATTTCACATGTGTGAGGAATGTTTATCACACGTGTGATAAATGTATTTCACAGCTGTGAGATTTAAAAGATAGGTAATATTGTGATTAAAAAGTTAATATATAGCTATATATAATTATTGAAAACAGGGTTGTTTTTATGCTAAATATTGCGGCAGGGAGATTAGTTGATATAACCCGGTTTTAAATGGTAATCTAATTACTGTTTTATAGTAAAAATCAGTCAACCGTTTGTAGGACGGGACAGAAAGACGGGCTGAAGGCAAACTGAAGGATACTGCTTTCAGGGGTATACAAAGAGGATCAATAAGTTAACAGCGACTGAAGGCTGAAGGTAGAGATAGAAATATTAGGGGGTAGTTTTTTTATTACCACTCGTTATAATGAATTTGCTCTTTATTGTATTTGTTTTTCGGTTTTTCATCCCCTGCAGGATATCCTATGGGTATTACATTAAGTGGAATAATATGATCCGGTAGATTTAACGTTTCACGGACAATCTGTATGCGATCGTGGTAGGGAAATGCAGCAGTCCAGGTTGCTCCTAATCCCATTGACTCGGCAGCTATCAAAATATTCTGTGCGGCGGCTGAACAATCCAGAAACCAGGAGTTATCTGATTTAATTGTGTCTCCACAAACAATAATTGCCTGATGTGTATTGGTCAACATTTTAGCAAAAGGCAAACCTTGTGCCAGCGTATTTAATTTATCTCTGTCCGTAACAATAATAAATTCCCATGGCCTCCGATCTCTCGAAGAAGGGGCCGCCATACCGGCGCGCACCAAAGTGTCGAGTTTTTCCTTTTCAACCGGACGGTCTTCGTATGTACGTACGCTTTTTCTGTTAAATATGGACTCTAAAGTTGTATTAGGAATTTCTTTTATTGTTGATTCTTTTTCAGAACATGCTACAATAAATAATGTAAGGACAATAAAATATAATATGCGTTTCATCTCAAACTGTTTTAGAGGTTTTACTTGCTAAGGATAAGAGTAGAAGGCATGGTTTGTAGTTCTTCTTTTCTATATTCGGATACATTGTTCCATGTCTCGTAACTAATAAGCATAAAGTTGTAATTAAGGAACAATTCTTCTGAAATATCCGTATCCGGAAGAAGCGTGATTGGGCGTTTGAATTCTGCGCATTCCTGGAGAGTACGGTCAATAATATCACGCCCTGGCGCTGTTCTTGAAGAACGATTTACAACTGCTGCAGTACCATAGGTTGATTTCAATAACGTCTGTGCATAATCCAGAAGATACAGATCGGCTACGGCATCAATTATAATAATGACTTTAGTTGCTTTTACGAAGCTTCGGTTGACGAAAACACCTACCGGGCAACATGCTTGTTCAATGAACATTTTTGTTTTATCTTTTAAAAGAGCACCGGGAAAGAACCATGATTCGGCTTTAAAACGTTTGAAATAGCGTCCTTGCCCGGCAGCACGGTACTGATTGGCGGCAATATCATCCGGTAAATCGCTCCAGGTTATACCGGCACCAACCAACAAGAAGTCATATCCTTCATTGTTGACGATGTTGCAAATATCTAGCCCTGCGTTTGTAGAAACCTCATAGCGCGTATCAATATTCATATTTAATTTCTTAGCACCATAAAGAATTGGTCCAAAACTTACTTCTTCGAAATTCTCTGTATGAAGAGGGTTTACATCCGGGCCTATAGTAAGATGTAGTGCAGTAACTTGCAACTTGTTTTTTCCCTTTGAGAACATTTGATGAGCAACATCCAGCATTACCTGTCCGTTACCAGCCCGCCCGAATGAAAGAAGCACTTTAAAGATACCTTCCAGATGTTCAATTCTTTTCTGTTCAGCTATTTTATCACGGGTACGGAAGCAGAACTTTATAAACGAGATTAAAGGGGCAGTCATAAAGGTCGTGACTAAGGTCATCAAGACTAACATTACAAAGATGGTAGGAGAGAGGATACCCATTTCATAACCGATGGTTAGAACAATCAGTTCCATTAATCCACGTGTATTCATTAATGCTCCGATATACAAACTGTTCTTCCAGCTTTCACCAACCACGCGTGCGGAAATCGTTGCACTACCAAATTTCCCTGCAATAGCAACTAATGTAATAATAGCGCATAATCCCCATAACCCTGGTGTATTTAATAATCCGATTTGTGTGTGCAGACCTGTGGATGCGAAGAAGAGAGGAAGGAAAAGGGAGAGAGAGACGTCTTCAACCTTTTCTGTCATAATCTTTCTGAACTTTATATTACCGGGCATAATAACTCCAGCCATAAAAGCACCAAACAATGCATGCAATCCCAATATCTCAGTCAAATAAGCAGAGCCCAAAAGGATAAGAAACATAAAAGCAACTAACCCTTTGTCAATTACTTCCTTATTATGATAGATTTGTCCGATCATCCTCAAAAATGGACGAGCAACAAAAAACATAAATATCATATATACAACGGAAAACAGAATATTGTAGATTGCACTCAGCATGGTTCCTGCTTGTGCAATGGCAATTACTACAGCCAGTATACACCAGGCTGTGATATCTCCATTAGCAGCACTTGCTAAAGATATCGTACCTAAATGAGTTTTTGTCAATCCTTTTTCCTGAATGATACGAGCCAGTACGGGGAAGGCTGTGATACTCATGGAAATACCTATAAATAAGGCAAAAGACAGGAAAGGTGTGCTTTTATCAGCATAATTATCATAGACAAAATAGGCTGTCAGCATTCCTAAGAAGAAAGGAACAATAGTACTGGTATGGCTGATTAATATAGTTTCTTTGAGCTTTTTTCTTACCTCCGTAATGTCCAGTTCCATTCCTATTGCAAACATAAAGAGAATTAATCCGAACTGGCTTAATAATGCAATGTTTCCAAGCGATTCAACAGGGAAAAGAAATCCGGATATTTCAGGAAACCAATGCCCTAAAATGGAAGGGCCGAGTACAATACCTGCCAGTATCTCACCAATTACAGTTGGCTGGCCTATTTTCATAAATACCCATCCGAAGAATCGACAACAAAGAAGAATGATTATTATTTGAAGAAGGAGGATTCCAAAAGGTGATTCGATATGTTCGACAATCAGTTTGAGAAAGACATCAAATCCTTCAGAAAGATTAGAAGGAGCTTCATATACGGACGTTATTGCGTCGTTCATTTGATGACTTTCACCTTTTTTGGCAATAAAGTACATCAATGAACCGAAGATAAGAATCATCAACAGATAAAACGTAATACTCTTCGTTCCTTTACCCATCCAATCAACACTTTCCGCAAAAGTAAGAATTATCCGGTTATTATCAAAGCTTACACTTTTTTCTTTTATCTTTGTCGGATAACCAATCTATAATGGAAATGGAGTCCTTGAACTTAATTAAGAATGATCCTTGGCTGGTACCTTATAAAGATGCTATCGAAGGACGTTATGAATATGCGATAGCAAAAGAAAAAAGTCTCACAAGCAACGGAAAGCAAACTCTCTCTCAACTAGCCTCTGGTTATCTCTATTTCGGGTTACATAAAACAGATAAAGGATGGGTTTTCCGTGAATGGGCACCTAACGCAACTGCTATCTATCTGATTGGGGATTTTAATGGTTGGAAAAAAGAAGAAACCTATAAAATGAATCTTTTGAATGGAGGTGTATGGGAAATTACGCTGCAAGAAGATTTATTGCGTCATGGTGATCTGTTTAAATTATTTATAGAATGGAACGGTGGGAGGGGAGAACGTATTCCCGCTTGGATTCGCAGAGTAATACAAGATGATAAAACAAAAATATTCAGTGCTCAGGTTTGGAATCCTGAACATCCATATACCTTTAAACATAAGAATTTCCAACCGGATGTTTCTCCTTTGCTTATTTATGAATGCCACATTGGAATGTCGACTCCTGATGAAAAAGTGGGCTCGTATGATGAGTTTCGTCGGAATATTTTACCCCGTGTGAAGAAAGACGGATACAATGCTATCCAGATCATGGCCATTCAGGAACATCCTTACTATGGATCTTTTGGTTATCATGTAAGTAGTTTCTTTGCTGCGTCATCCCGTTTTGGAACACCGGAAGAATTGAAACAACTGATTGATGAAGCACATGGTATGGGATTAGCAGTTATTATGGATATTGTTCATAGCCATGCTGTTAAAAATGAAGTGGAAGGATTAGGACGTTTTGATGGTTCTTATACACAATATTTTCATTCGGGAAGCCGTAGAGAACATCCTGCATGGGATTCCCTCGTATTTGATTATGGGAAGAATGAAGTCTTGCATTTTCTTCTTTCTAACTGTAAGTTCTGGCTAGAAGAATATAAATTTGATGGTTATCGTTTTGATGGAGTGACCTCTATGCTTTATTACAGTCATGGGTTAGGGGAAGCTTTCATGAATTATGGAGATTATTATAATGGCCATCAGGACGGTGATGCAATAGCTTACCTTACATTAGCGAACAAACTGATTCATGAAGTAAATGCTCATGCAATCACCATTGCCGAAGAAGTGAGTGGTATGCCGGGGCTTGCAGCCAAATATGAAGATGGTGGTTACGGTTTTGATTACCGTATGGCTATGAATATACCCGATTATTGGATTAAGACTATCAAAGAAAAGAAAGATGAAGATTGGCATCCATCGTCTATTTGGTGGGAAACAACCAATCGCCGGGCAGATGAAAAGACAATTAGCTATGCAGAGAGCCATGATCAAGCTCTGGTAGGTGATAAAACTATTATCTTCAGGCTGATAGATGCGGAAATGTATTGGCACATGCAGGCAGATGATCGAAATATGGTCGTAGAGAGAGGTATGGCTTTACACAAAATGATTCGTTTGGTAACAGCTTCTACAATAAATGGCGGTTATCTTAATTTTATGGGAAATGAGTTTGGCCACCCTGAATGGATAGATTTTCCACGGGAAGGTAATGGCTGGTCGCACAAATATGCCCGCCGGCAATGGAATCTAGTAGATGATCCGAATTTGAAATATCATTTCCTGGGTGATTTTGATCGCGAAATGCTTGAACTGATCAGCAGCGTGGAAAACTTCCAGGATACTCCGATAAAGAAAATATGGGACAGCGATGGAGATCAGACCCTTGCTTATATGCGAAAAGATCTATTATTTGTATTCAATTTTAGTCCGAGTCAATCATATACTGATTATGGTTTCCTTACTCCTATGGGAGAATATGAAGTCTTATTGAATACGGATGCAACCCGTTTTGGAGGTTTTGGTTTAGCAGATGATTCTGTGCATCATTTCACAAACTTTGACCCATTATATCGGGCAGAAAAGAAAGAATGGCTTAAACTTTATATTCCAGCACGAAGCGCAGTGGTGCTTAGGAAACGGTAAATCAGTTACGAATTAAAAATTACGAATTACGAATTGTAGGGAATCTCTTTTATCGTAATCCGTAATTCGTAATTCGTAATTTTTAATTGATATTGATATGTTATATCCCTTTGTTTTTAAACCAATTCTGAAAAAGATTATCTGGGGGGGCTCAGCAATATGTCCCTTTAAAGGTATTACACCTGTTCAGGATGGTATTGGTGAAAGTTGGGAATTGTCTCATGTTGAAGACAATTATTCCGTAGTAGCGAATGGCCCTTTGGAAGGTAAATCGCTTGATGAATTAATTAAATCGTATGGCAGTAAATTATTAGGAGTTAAAGTAAAAGAACGTTTTGGAACAACTTTCCCTTTATTAATTAAATTTATAGATGCTCATGCTGATCTTTCAATTCAGGTACATCCTGATGATGAAATGGCAAAAAAACGTCATAATTCATTTGGAAAGACTGAAATGTGGTATGTGATAAATGCAGCTAAAGGGGCAGCACTATATTCCGGCTTTTCTCAGCAGATTGATGCTGAAGAATATGTAAAGCGTGTGAAAGAGAATACCATTATGGATGTGCTGCAACGCTATGAAGTCGCTCCGGGTGATGTCTTCTTTTTACCTGCAGGCCGGGTTCACGCTATTTGTGCCGGTTGTTTTGTCGCTGAAATACAGCAAACCAGTGATCTCACTTATCGGATTTATGACTATAACCGAAAAGATGCGAATGGAAATGAAAGAGAACTTCATACGGAATTAGCCAAAGATGCAATTGATTATACCTTGTATCCTGATTATCGTACACATTATAAATCAGAGATCAATGAAGCAGTGCAATTGGCTAGTTGTCAATATTTCACTACCAATTTGCTGGATATTGATTCACCAATGACTCGTGATCTTAACCAATATGATTCATTTTTTGTCTATATCTGCATGGAAGGGGAAGCAATGATTAAAGATAATAAAGGTAATGAAATACCGGTTCATCGAGGTCAAACTGTTCTTATTCCAGCCGATACACAACATCTAACAATTCATCCATCTCCTAAAGCGAAATTTTTGGAAACATTTATTGGTTGATAAGTAGAAAATTCTTTTCAATATAAGGAAGAACGTCAAATGGGACATTGCTCTCATTTGACGTTTTTTTATAAACAAATATATTTGCTCGCTTGTTTGAAATATATAATTATAGTAGTAATATTTCACTCTAAAACATTAACTATGGGAATTTTGAATGATAAAGTGGCTATTGTCACAGGAGGAGGATCAGGCTTTGGAAAAGCTATGTGTGAATTATATGCCAAAGAAGGTGCAAAAGTTGTAGTTTCTGATGTATCAATAGAAAATGGAGAAGAAACTGCTAATATTATTAAGAAAGCAGGTGGTGAAGCTATTTTTGTTAAAGTAGATGTGGGTGAACCTAGAGACTGTGAAAAATTGGTGCAAGAAGCAGTCAAAGAATACGGCCGATTAGATATTGCCTTTAATAATGCCGGTATAGGTGGAGAAGCCGAACCAATCGGTAAATATTCTATAGAGTCATGGGATAAAGTAATCAAGATTAATTTATCAGGTGTTTTTTATGGAATGCGCTATCAAATTCCACAAATGCTTAAGAATGATGGAGGTGTGATTGTGAATGTAGCATCCGTATTAGGTTTGGTAGGATTTGGCGGATCACCAGCCTATGTTGCAGCTAAGCATGGAGTAATTGGCTTGACAAAGAATGTAGCAATAGAATATGGAAAACAAAACATTCGTGCAAATGCTGTATGCCCCGGATTTGTAGAAACTCATATTACAGAGGAGTTGATAAGCAACAAAGAATGTTATGATTTTCTTGTAAAGAAACACCCGATGGGCCGTTTAGGAAAGGTGGATGAAGTTGTTGATCTTGTTCTTTGGCTGAGTAGTGACAGGGCTTCATTTTGTAATGGCAGCCACTATACTGTAGACGGAGGTTATACCATTAAATAAATATACTATGGAAGATACTATATGCTTTATTAAAAACATTGTACTTTATTTGATAGGTGTAATCATTTTTATTTCCGGCTATAAAGCTTATACAGAGAATATTCTCGATCCGGACGATGGAGCAATAATGGAAACAGCAGGTCCTGAAGAATCAACAGGTAGCTTGTGAATGAATGTATTTATAAGACGCAAACCCGTTTTCTATTCCATTCCCATATAAAGATTAAAATTCCTAAGGAATATGGAATAGATGTCTTTGATGCACTTTTCCGGGTTATGGAAGAGGTGGATAGACGTTATAATTCTTATAGAGTAGGCTCTTATTTTCAAAGAATAAATCAATATGCCGGTCATTTTGTTGAAGTAGATGATGAAACGGTAAGAATGCTGAAAACGATTATTTCTTTCAGCAGTTTTTTTGAAGGTAAATATGATATTACCATTATGCCGCTTCTACGTTTATGGGGTTTCTATAACAAAGAAGCCAGAAGAGTTCCATCACTATCTGAGTTACAAAGTATGAGAGCTTTGGTGGATTATAGAAATATCGAAATTGCGGGGAATTATGTACGAATAAAAAAAGGACAGGAAACAATAACCGGATCATTTATTAAAGCCTTTGCCGTGGATAAGTTAAAAGAGAAAATGAAAGTTTTCGGAATTACGCATGCTATTATAAATGCGGGTGGGAGTACAATTACTGCCATTAATAATGATATCCATCGTACATGGCAAATAAATGTAGGAAAATTGGAAGATAAAGAACGATCGTTCTTATTGAACCTGAGCAATCAATGTTTTTCCACATCTGAACAAGTCACTTCACAAATAGATATTAACGGTAAAAAGTACGGACATATTCTAAATCCTACAACAGGTTATCCATCATCAAATAAACGAGTCGGAATAATTACAGATAGTTGTTTTCTAGGAGATATTCTTTCAACCGGATTGCTTAATGAAACCCCAGCAGATTTCCTTTATAAAACCGAAATGTTGTCAAGGTATTATAAAGTAGATGGTTTCTTAATAGATGATCGCAATGAAATGTACTATACACCTCAATTCTTAAGTAAATATAAAACTAAAACTATGAGTATATGATGCACATACCTTCCATGAAGGGGGTAACAAAAGATAAGAAAATAGAATCTTTTAAAGCTCCCCCTATAGTTTATGTACCTCTTCTTGAGAATTTCGGGAATGTACCGGAGCCATTGGTTTTAGTAGGTGAAAAAGTAAAAAAGTATCAATTAATAGGGAAGGCCTCCAAAGGATTTTCTGCTAAAATTCATTCTTCTGTTTCCGGCACTGTAACAAAGGTTTATAAACAACTTCAGGCAGATGGGAAGAGATCTGTCTCTGTTGTTATAGAAAATGATTTTCAGGAAACTGAATGGGAACCGGGTAGACATAAAAAAGAAGAATATTCACCTGAAGAACTGCTCGAGATTATTGAGGATGCAGGTATAGTAGGAGAGGGAGGCGCCCAATACCCAACAACTCTAAAATATAAAGTCAAGGATAAAAACATTCATACCTTTGTGATTAATGGTGCAGAATGTGAACCTTATCTCACTGCAGATTATGCAATTATGGCAGAGAAGACAAAGGAACTTCTTGAAGGTATTCATCTTGCTAATAAAATACTTAAAGCAGAAAAAGTAATCATAGGAATAGAACGACAAAATAAGGAATTAGAGAAGATGTTTTTATCTTATTTGGGAGAAGACAAATATAAAAATTATAAGATAGCGCTCGTCTCCAATGAATATCCACAGGGAGGTGAACTTCAATTAATCAAATCAGTAGTTAATATAGAAATACCGAAAGATAAGCGTCCGGTTGATTATGGAATAATAGTAAGTAATATCGGAACTCTTTATGCAATTTATGATGCAGTTATAAACGGAAAACCGGTAGTGAATCGCATTGTAACAATATCAGGCGAAAAGTCAAGGAATTTCGGAAACTATGAAATAAAAATTGGTACACCAATTAGTCATATCCTGGATACAATTGAGTATTCTGAAAAAGAACCGGTAATCATATCGGGTGGGCCGATGATGGGAAAATGCATATATGATTATTCAACCCCTATCCATAAAGGTGCCGCCGGGCTGTTATTGCTTAAAAGAAGACACTTCGACCGCCTTGCTTGTATATCATGCGGATATTGTGTCGATGTTTGTCCTATGTATTTGATGCCGATGAAGTATGAAGAATTTTATCGTAAGAGAAAATACAGTAAATTGAAAAAATATAATATTAGTGATTGTATTGATTGTGGAGCCTGTGAATATATATGTCCTTGTAATGTACCGCTTTTGGAAAGTATTCATCAAGGAAAAATCAAACTTAAAGAACTAGAGAATGAAGCTAAATAAGACAGTATACAATCCTTTTGTCCGGGCAAATGACAGTGCTTCAAAAGTAATGACCGATGTGATAATTGCTTTAATACCTTCAATTATTATATCCTCTTTAGCTTATAGTTTTTATCCGATCGCTGTAATACTGGTTTCAGTAGCAAGTGCTTTAATTACGGAATTTCTATTTTCAGCTGTATTTTGTAAAAATACTAATTCTGTGGGTGATGGTTCGGCCATTGTAACAGGTATTTTATTGACTTTTACAGTTGGCCCCTTTACTCCTCTGTATATAGTCGCTTTTGGAGGAGCTACAGCCGTTTTATTCGGCAAACTACTTTGGGGAGGATTAGGGCATAACCGTTTTAATCCGGCACTGGTAGGAAGAGAATTTATGACCATTTTCTTTCCTGTTGTTATGGGGGCCAGTTTTATCTGGCACGATAGAGAAATATTAAATATACAGCAGATAAATATTTTCGGAAATGAGTTCTTTAATAGTCTATTTTATAAGGTTTCCGGTTCAATTGGAGAATACTCTTCTTTCTTTCTTATTCTTGGGGGCATCTATTTATTATTGAGAAGAAGAATTTCCTGGCATATACCTTTTGGTATGTTAGCAGGATTTACTCTTTTCCTCTTTTTGTTTTCAGGCTCTAATATACAATTCTCCTTAGGGGGATTGTTTTTAGGCGCAGTTTATATGGCAACAGATATGCCAACAAGCACATCCAGCCCGGCAGCTAAACTTTATTTTGGCATAATGGTGGGAGTGGTATGTATAGCATGCCTTGTGGGAGGAGTCAAAAATGGCTATTTTTCGTATGCTATTTTAATAATGAATGGCTTTGTGAATCCACTCAACTGGTCTCTTCGTCCAAGAGTTTGGGGCCGTGGAAGAGAATTATTTACCCGCATATGGCAGATGGGATTGATAACTGCTGCCATTATTGCAACAACAGTAATAGTAATTTATTTACATCATCTGGATGCAATTAAATATATTATATACACATTTATTGTGTATTGTATTATTCGATTTATTATTACTCAGGTGAAAGAAAATCGATCTGAAGAGTTTGATTGAGCTATATGTTTAGTAGATTTTCAATATACCTTGTTTTTTGATTCCAAGGCTAAATCCAAAACTTTCTTTACCTAACATATTGCCCGTATCTCCCGCAAGAGCGCCACTAAACATCCAACCCGATAAACGAGGATGGGTATAGTTTAACTCGAAAAGAAAGGATGTACCATGTTTTTTACGAAGGAAAGGTTTATTAGGAACTCCCCATCCATTCATTACCGTGAATAAAGCACGGTAAGTTAATTGTGGTAAAAATGCTCCTTCAAGGCCAATATGCCAGCCTTGGACGCGAGTATTTTGGAAACCAAGTGAACCGTCAGTGTTATATTCCGGTGATGGAAGTAATGGAGAACCTATACTCCGGTTGAAGTAGGAATTACCAGTGGTATATTCTACATTATTATAATAGTCATCTCCTCCACCGCCCCGGCCGGAATGAATATCATGATCAAAATCAATGAAATGGAATGGGCCGCTTTGATTTTGGGTGTTTATATACTCAACAACCACTTTATTTATCCATGAGAAATAAGGAATGTCTAGTTGAATACCCCATAAACCATCGGTCCCATTGTAAAATAACACACCTGATTTATCGGCACAGATATGTTGATAATAAGCTTGTAAAGCCCATTTTTCTTTGGTAAATCCCAATTGGAAATCATAAGAGATATGATGGGCACCTAATACATTTGTCTTATCAGATATACTAGCCCCGTCACCTCCTGATTTGAGAAAAAATATTCTGACCAGGTCTTTTATGGATTGAGGTTGTTTACCTAATTCCGGATTTGTGGAAGTTCCTCCCCATTGGGCTATATGGCGAAGTCCGAATGAAGCATAGAGAGGAAAAGAGGACTTTGGGTCTTTAATTCGAAAAAAAGCCGATTTATGATGCCATAACACATTCTTTGTGTAAAATTGTTCTGTTTGGATAAAATCTTTCAGATAATTTGTATCAAACGAACGGCCAATAGCAAGATTTCCTTTAATCTGAAACCATCCTTTAGTTAAAGGTACAGCCGTGAATTCAGGAATAGATATATTGATTTCAGGTATGGGACGGGCATTTATTGATTGTATCATATCACCCGTACTGAGTCTTTTATCCCATAAAGAATTATAACTTTCCTTACTACCTATGCTCAATAATAAACTTTTATAACCAATCTCTGCAAAGAGTTGTTGAATATAGATGTTTTTGTAACGTGGCGCTACAGCCAAAATATCCATTCCGGCAGACCAATAGAAGCCTTTTCCGAATTGTTGATTATGCGTTATGACGGGGCGGAGGTATCCATTACCCGCTTCTAAAGGAACTACTCCATATCGGTTGCTGGTGATCCAGAATGGTGTATTTGATCCTGTGGCAGCCGATCCAAAAACGTCTACACTGTAGGTTGTCGCATTTGACTCTGTTGTTTGAGATAGTCCTATTATAGTGCTACAGAAAGACAACACAAAAATAAAAATCAACCTTACAATTTTCATACTATATTTTCTTAGTTGGAGCAAAGGTAAGGAAATATATGAGTGAACAAAAAGTGGAATGCAAAGCTATGGAAGTTTATTTAGCCAATCAAAGATAAGGTGGTAGGCATAATCCCTGGCAGATGATTTGGATAAGATTAAGTCATGCATGCCATCCGGAACTGTATGTAGAGTGACGTTTTTACTTAACCGGGAGCCATATTTCTGAATATCTTTTACATCCAGAACAATATCCGAAACATTATATGCATCATTCCATGTATCACTTTCAGGATATGATTTATCTGAGGATAAAACAAGTATTGGGCAAGCGAGAGTTACTTTCTTTTGCACTTTTTTATGACCTTGATGAATGGCTTTGATCCAGCCGGCTCTTTTAGGGTGGCCATTTACTTTTTTCCAATCTGTATTGAATTCCCATTCTCCCTTATATTTTGATAGCAGGCTATGGGCATAAGAATGTGATCCTTTTTTCATGACAACTATGCGAGGAAATATTTTCCCCATAAAAGCAACAACTGGTATCGCGATATTTTCAACAAAGGATGACATGTTCATATCCAGAAAAGGACTATTAAGAATAATCCCTTTTATTCTGTTATTACAATGACTGTCTAAATAGAGAGGGGTGATCAATCCTCCAGTGGAATGACCCATTAAAATAATATCTTTATTTCCTTCTGAGAGAATGATAGATAATGCAGTGTCTATATCAGCATAATATTCCGAGATGTTCTTACAAAAAAATGCATCTTGATGGGGAAGGAGAGAGCGACCATATTTGCGCAAATCTAACGCATAGAAATTATATCCGTGGCTGATAATACTATCTCCTAATTCTTTTTGAAAAAAGTAATCATTATATCCATGAATATATAGAATAGCCTGCTTTACGTCAGGCAAAGCAGGCTTCTTTATTAATGTACATACAACTTCTCCTTCATAATCATCCTCCATTCGGATGGTACGATATAAATATTCATCTCCTAGAATGTCTGGTGCATATTGTGCATAGACGAAAGATGTACACAGACAAAGCAAACATATTATATATATTATTTGCCTCATTGAATTGTATTTTTTATTTCTTTTCTTCCTTCAATAAGTCACGTATTTCTGTAAGCAATTGAATGTCTGCCGGAGGTGCAGGATCTGCTTTGGCTGGTTCTTCCACTTTTTTCTTTCTATGTAAAGCATTAATTCCTTTTACCATCATAAATATCGCAAATGCAATGATAATAAAATCAAAAGTTACTTGTAGGAAATTTCCATAATTAATTGTAACTGCAGGTTCAAGAACTTCTCCTCCTTGCATTACTGCATGCTTAAGAGTGATTTTCAGATCAGTGAAGTTGACCCCACCAATAAGTAATCCAACAGCCGGCATAATAAGATCGCCCACTAATGAAGAAACAATCTTACCAAATGCACCCCCTAAAATAATACCCACGGCCATGTCAACGACATTGCCCCGCATCGCGAATTCTTTGAATTCTTGTAACATTTTTCCCATATACTTTGTCTTCTTTTAAATGTTCATATAATGTATAACTAAAAAATAGGGCTTTTGGTTTTTGTTTTTATTTTTTACTTAATTATCAAATGGTAAAGTTAATAGTTTCTGCCAGGTTTGAAAATATCTTTTTACATTAATAGGAATGGTCTATTTTCTTTGAATTTCATATCCTCTGATTGGTGAAGTGAAAAAAATGTTATTTGGGTAAAACATCTTTTATCTCTTAATTATCAAGAAACGTTGCGATTTTCGAGTTTCTTCAATAAATAAAAAACTCTTTTTGTAATTTGTTTTAAAAAAATACCCTTCCTCTACTAAGAAATAGACGTTTTCGTGATCTACATTTGAGAAAAATTTTAAGTTTCATAGCAATGAATGCTTTTGAATTACAAAGAACTTCTGATAAATGAGGGATTTATGATGAAGGATAAAGGGGAATCAATTTTTTTAATACAATTGAGTTATGAATAAGACAGAATTAGCTAAATGCGTGGCGGATAAATTATCCGTAAGTGTTGCAGAATCTAATGATTTTATTAATGCAATGCGGGATGTTTTAACCTCTGAACTTCAACAAAACGGGTTTATTTTGCTTCAAGGGTTTGGTGTTTTCTCGCCTTGGGAGCAAACAGAAAGAATGGGACGTAACCCCAAAACCGGTACACCTTGTACTATAGCTTCACGAACAAGTGTTAAGTTTAAACCTGGGAGAACATTGTTGAAAGCGTTGAACTCACGAAAGGGAAATGAAGATTTCAATTCTTAAATGAAGAGATTTAGTGTAATTTCTATTATTGTAGTGAGAGGGTATACCTGTGAAGGTATATCCTCTTTTTGTTTTCTTCAATAACTTACCTATCTGCAAATACCCCACCTAGCCCTATACATTATATATTGAAAGCCTCTATTCTATTGTCGATGGTCATGGTCAAAATTATCGATGTGCATCGTCAATATTGCTGAAGCGCATGGATAATATTGCTGATGGGCATGGGCAATAGAATACTTCGTATATAGATAGACTCTATGAGGGCCTCTTTTTTCTTCTTCGTTTCTATTGAGAATGAGATAACTAACAGTTTTGTGATTAAAA
>DAMANX010000044.1:0-22856 GCA_032073245.1 Tannerellaceae bacterium | reverse complement strand
AATCCCTTTGGGATTTTGAAGGCGGAGTTTAAAAAAATCTTCAAATCTAACAATATATGAAGATATACTATTAGCCCCGATTCGTCAGGAGTATATCCATTTGTGACAAAATGATATGTTAAATTGTGTTTCTATATATGGTTTGATCGTAAACTATGTATAGTTCGGTGGCAAACTATGCATAAAACGAGATATACTCGTTATAAAAATAACAATTTGCTTTTTTTGATATTCACTCTTTTAAAATAGAGGAGTATTCGATTCTATGTTGAACTCTAAACATTTCATAGATTTTCTTATCTGCTAACTTGTATGAAGCTCAATCACCTTATCAATCCCAATCTCTTTCACAAAATAGGCATCATGGGAAACCGCTATAATTGTACCTTTATACTCTTTTATTACGGAAGTGATTATCTCAATACTGGAAATATCCAGATTATTGGTTGGCTCATCCAATATGATCATATCAGGCGTCTGATTTCCTATCATCAAACAACAAAAAGCAAGACGCATTTTTTCTCCACCACTTAATTTACTACATGGTTTATTCCATGTATCATGGGGGAACAGATAACGGCTTAGCAACATCTTTATGTCATGTTCAGGGAAATGGCGATTATTGTATTCTTCTGCTTGCTGATATACAGTCAGATGATTATTGATTATGCTATATTCCTGATCGATATAAATATAACTGAAGTCAGCTATTTCGATTGTTCCTTCCTGAGGTGATAATTTAGCTGTAATTAATTTTAATAGTGTTGTTTTACCTGAACCATTATTACCTTTAATAACAAAACGATCACCACTGCGTATAATAAAATTCTGCGAAGTGGTGAAAAGTGGTGCTTCTGCATAGGTATAGTTTATGTTTTCAGCTTTCACCAGTATTTTACCCAAATGTAAGTTGGAAGAATTAAAATCTATTTTCATAGTGCGCTCATCCGGTAAGACTTTTCTTAATTGATTTATACTTTCTACTAATTGAGTGGACTTCTCTTCATGTATATCTTTGAGTTTAGTACCACTTTTCTCGGCTTTATCTTTATAGGTATTCATAGCCATTTTACCTACTCCTTTCCGTTCATTTAGCTTTTTTCCTCTGGCTTCATGTTTTTGTTTCCGTTCAATAGTCTCACGGGCGATTTTCCGGGCTAGACGTAATTCTTTTTCCTTTTCATCTAAAGTATCTTTTAAAGTCTCCATTTGCAACTCTTTTTGTTCTTTATAAAAGTCATAATTACCTCCATAAGTTGATATGCCGTCTTTACCTAACTCATACATGACAGGAAGAAGGTTTAATAAAGTAATATCATGACTGACAACCAATACGGTAGAGGATGTAGATGTAATGAAATTGTAAAGCTTTTGCCGGCTTTGGAAATCAAGGTGATTGGTTGGCTCGTCTAAAAGAATCACTTCCGGTGAATGGATTTGAATACCAGAGAGGAAAACTTTGGTTTTTTCTCCTCCACTAAGCATTGAGAAAGGATGTGAAAAACTGATATGATCTAATCCCCAACTACTTAAAGCGGCTTTACTTCTTTCTTCAATACCCCAATCATCATCAAGAGTATTGAAATTTTCAATACTCGCATCTCCTTGCAGTATGGCATGTAAGGCGTGAAGCTTTTTATCAATAAATAATGCTTCAGCGACAGTGAATGTATCGTACTGACCGAAATGTTGTGGAACGTA
This sequence comes from Tannerellaceae bacterium, assembly GCA_032073245.1. Classification (GTDB taxonomy): domain Bacteria; phylum Bacteroidota; class Bacteroidia; order Bacteroidales; family Tannerellaceae; genus QVMG01. Next base: position 21,155 of record DAMANX010000044.1, on the reverse strand, counting down.
ATAAGGATGAGATATGTGAACAATATCTCCTTCTGTAGGAATGAGTGTCCCGGCAATAATATGTAAAAGAGTTGATTTACCAGAACCATTCGACCCGATCAATGCCGCTTTTTCTCCTTTATTAACTATAAAACTAATGTTGCGGAACAACGTACTATTGTCCGCATGTATATATGCAACCTTTTGTATAGCGAAACTCATAATGAACTAAATAATGTCGGCATTCGGCTATTTAGAGATAATTGCCTTTGCACGAGATATTAATAAAACCGATAGATTTATGCCTTGTAGTTTAGGCTGAAGAGGTCGGTTTTGAGAAACCGACAGTTATTTAGATATTCTCATTGGAGTAGTTTTAAATGAATACTGCTGCAAATATACAAAAAAAATTGTTTCTACACATGAATTTGTTTTTTATCGCTGGATTTAGGCAATATAATAATTCCGGAAGATTGTTATCTTTGTTGTTTTCAGTAACAATATTTTTATAACACTTAATACATTATATAATGAATACGAGACAATTGATAGTTCTCTTCGCAGGAGTGCTATGTATGCTTATAATTAATAGTTGCAGTTCAGATAAATCAAAAGGTCGGACTTTACATGATAAGTCCTTATCAGAAATAAAGAAGAGCATAAATGGAGAATGGGAATTGGTGAGTGGAAAAAATGCAAGTGAGTTAGGAGAGTTTGAAAACACTTTTATTGTATTTAATGATGATAAATATATATGGAAAGAGAATGGTGTGGATGATCCGGGAGATTTGAATTGGCGAAAAGCTCCTACAGGTATAGGATATGATTCCTTTTTGATGGATGTTTTTTATGCGGAACACCCGGCCTTTCCGATGGCTATTAAAGGAGATACTCTATATATTCAGGATTGTTCGGAAACAGGCTATCTATATACGTTAATAAGAAAGAAATGAATGGTAAATATTGAAATTGAATGTTTATATAATAAGATAGTTATATGCCATTACCTATTGAATAAAAGTTTTCTTATTATAAATAGGCTTACTGGCAAATAATATCTACTTTTGTGACAAAATAAAGAAAGAAACGCTGGATAAAGATGAAAACACAATTGATAACTTTTCTTTTTTGCCTCATTTTTTTAACAGGAAAGGCCCAAACATCCGATCAGGATATTGTGAAAGTAGGAAATATGATGCCTGCATTTACTATTATCTCTGATAATGGGAAGGAATTAAAGTCTGCCACAATGAAAGGAAAGGTTATATTGATCAATTTTTTTGCAACCTGGTGTCCTCCATGTCAGAAGGAATTAGCAGCAGTTCAGGAAACATTATGGCCTAAATATCAGAATAATAAAGATTTTATTATGCTGACCATCGGACGTGAGCACACAGATGCTGATTTGAAGGTTTATAATGAGAAAAAAGGATTTACTTTTCCCTTGTATCCTGATAAATCACGTGAAATATATAATTTATTTGCCAAAAGTTTGATTCCTCGTACTTATGTAATCGGTAAAGATGGGAAAGTTATATATACTGCAGTTGGTTTCACGGAAGAGGAATTTACAGAAATGATGAAAAAAATAGAACAAGCCCTTAAATAAAAAATAAAACTGATTGTCACTTCTTGCCTGTGAAAGAATGTTTTCTTTATGTGTTCTCTGCTTATGAATATTACTAAATATAGGAAATATAGTACTTTGCTTTTTTGCCTATTCTTTATTGTTAATTGTGTTAGTGCACAAACTAAAAATATTGAATTGAAGTTTATAGAAACCAGTGATATTCATGGAAACTATTTCCCCTTTAATTATGTAGAACAAAGTGAGTGGAATGGAGGGCTTTCACGTATATATACCTATGTAGAAAAGGAACGCGAAAAATACGGGAGTAATTTATTACTATTCGATAATGGAGATATTCTGGAAGGACAAACTACTGCTTATTATTATAATTATATTGATACCATTTCTCCCCATTTGTGTGCTGATATAATGAATTACATGAAGTATGACATAGGTAACTTTGGAAATCATGATATCGAAACCGGACAATCTGTGTTTGAGCGTTGGATGAATCAATGTAATTTTCCAATTCTTAGTGCTAATTTGATAAGAGAGTCCGATGGGAGTGTTTATACTAAACCTTATGAGATTATTGAACGTGAAAATCTTCGCATTGCTGTGCTTGGATTAACAACAGCGGCTATTCCGGCATGGGTTTATAAAAGTCTTTGGAGCGGCTTGGAATTTACTGATTTAGAAAATGCTGCTCGTAAATGGATGAAACAAATACAACAAGACGAAAAGCCGGATATTATCATAGGTTTATTCCATTCAGGCAAAGAAGCACGTATGATTGCGGATAAATACTGGGATGATGTTTCATTGGAAATTGCTCAACGAATACCCGGATTTGATGCAATTATGATTGGACATGATCATATTCCTTATTGCGAAAAGATTGTAAATATAGCAGGGGATTCCGTTTTAGTAGTTAATCCCGGATATGATGGGGTTACTGTCGCAGATATATCTTTGTCGATTACTATAGATAAAGATAAAATAACAAAGAAAAATATTCAAGCACGATTGGTTGATATGAATAAATATGAACCAAGTAAGGATTTTTTGAAAAAGTTTGAGCGGCAAAGCCAGATTATAAATGATTATGTGTCACAGGAAATAGGAATATTTGCGGAAACGATAACTACCCGTCCAGCCTATTTTGGCTCTTCAGCTTTTGTGGATCTTATTCACAAACTTCAATTGGAAATCAGTAATGCAGATATATCTTTTGCCTCCCCCTTATCCTTTGATGCCCGGATCGAAGCCGGTAATGTGTGTATAGCAGATATGTTTAGATTGTATAAATACAAGAATTTCATTTATACAATGGAATTATCAGGTGAAGAGGTGAAGAATTATCTTGAAGAATCTTACGGGATATGGACAAATCAAATGAAATCACCGGACGACCATTTGCTTTTATTCCGCCATGATACCTTTAGGGGGAAATTCTTTTTTACTAATCTTTTCTACTTTTTTGATTCTGCAGCAGGGATTATCTATACTGTGGATGTAACAAAGCCTAAAGGTGAAAAGATTAATATTATAAGTACGGATGATGGAAGCCCTTTTGACCTTAAAAAAACATATAAAGTAGCATTAACTTCTTACAGGGGAAATGGAGGAGGTAATTTACTGACAAAAGGTGCCGGGTTGGATAGAGATGAATTGGATAGCAGAATCCAAACAATTTCTAAATATGATTTTAGATACTATCTGATTGAATATATAAAAAAGAATAAAGTAGTACATCCTCATAAGTTAAACCAATGGAAATTTGTTCCTGAAGATTGGGCGAAAAAAGCTATAGAGAGAGATTATCTTTTTTTATTTAATGAGGAATAATTTGTCATGAGTAATTTTGAATATAAGGATTTAGGATGTATTGATTATGCTGAGGCATTAGAATATCAAACTTCCGTATTTGAAGAACTATTAACCGCGAAGAAAGAGGCAAAGGCTAAAACGAACTGTTTATTCTTTTGTGAACATCCGCCAGTATTCACCATTGGTAAAAGTGGAGATGAATCCAATCTGCTCATTTCAGAACAATTATTAAAAAGCAGAGGAGCTACTTTATTTCATGTTAGCAGGGGAGGGGATATAACCTACCATGGGCCAGGCCAGATTACAGGTTATCCTGTTTTTGACCTTGAATGTTGGAATATGGGATTGAAGCAATATATCCATTGTTTGGAAGAAATTGTGATTCGTTTTCTGAAAATATATGGTATAAAAGGAGAGCGCTTAGAAGGGGCCACAGGGGTTTGGATTGATCCGAATATACCGGGGAAAGCCCGGAAAATATGTGCAATCGGTGTTAAAAGCAGTAGATTTGTAACGATGCACGGTTTTGCTCTTAATATTAATACTGATTTATCTTTTTTTTCATTAATAAACCCATGTGGTTTTATAGATAAAGGAGTGACATCTCTTGCTAAGGAATTAGGAGAAACACAGGATTTTACGTTGGCAAAAAAGTACCTATTGGATCTGTTTAATGATACTTTTGTATAGAGTGATTTAACAGTTTTGTCCATAAAAAGTCCGGTTTTGTAAGTTAAAATTAGATATAGGAACAATTTTCTTACATTTCAAACAATATTATTTGCCCATTTAAAATACTTTTCGTTATTTTGCTTCCGATATTTAATAATTGTTTAATTAAAACTTCATAGCCTATAGCATAACATTACTTGATAAACTGAAATTAAAGAAGTAATGAATACATTAAAATCGATGACTGACGAGCAGTTAGTCGTTCTTTATGCTAAAGGTGAAAATGCAGCTTTTGACGTAATTCTTAACCGTTATAAAAGTAGCATTCACTCTTACATCTACTACATTGTACGTAACAGAGATTTAACGGAAGATATCTTTCAGGAGACTTTCGTGAAGGTAATCATGACTATTCAGCAAGGCCGTTATACTGAAAATGGTAAATTCAAGGCTTGGATTACCCGTATTGCACATAATTTGATCATTGATTATTTCCGTCAGGAACGTAGTGAAAACACTATTTCCAATGATGAAGTAGAGATGGATCTTTTCAATAATATTAAACTCTGTGATGGAACGATAGAGGATAATATGGTTCGTGGACAGGTGCTTGCGGATGTAAAGAAATTAATTAAACATCTTCCCGAGAGCCAGCGTGAAGTATTAGAGATGCGTTATTATCAAGATCTTAGCTTTAAAGAAATAGCTGACCTAACAGGAGTTAGTATTAATACAGCTTTGGGCCGTATGCGCTATGCAATTTTAAATATGCGCAGATTGGCTGAAGAAAACCAAATGGAATTATCCTTATCATAAAAAGATAAAAAAAGCCAGTGGCATGCAATAACTAGGAAATCCTATCGTTTTATATACAAACAGATAAAAAGGGATAAGCCTATGAAGAGATTTTCTACTCGATGTATGCAACAGTTTAATGGCATAAGAAAAGAGAACCCCAGAAGGGGCAGTAGCAAACCACGTCAGGAGACGTTGGATTTTCTTACTCAATTTGCGCGAGTTTACAGAGCTGAACCCACCTTGGAACAAGATTTGGCCTCGTTCGTTTTGAACTAAGAAACTGCAAAAGAGAGCATCCATTGGATGTTCTCTTTCGTTTTATTTTATACCTTTGCTAAAACTAATTAAGAAAGAAATGAAACCGCTTATAGCCCCTTCTTTATTATCAGCTGACTTTCTGCATTTGCAGGATGATGTGGAAATGTTGAATAAAAGTGAAGCCGATTGGTTTCACATGGATATAATGGATGGTGTATTTGTTCCCAATATATCTTTTGGTTTTCCTATTCTGAATGCGATTAAAGATATTTGCCATAAACCAATGGATGTACATCTGATGATTGTGGAACCTCAAAAGTTTATCAAGGAAGTTGCTGCAACAGGTGCTTATCTTATGAATGTACATTATGAAGCTTGTACCCATCTACATCGCACCATTGGGGCTATAAAAGAAACAGGAATGAAAGCAGGGGTTACTTTAAATCCACATACACCTATTCATTTATTGGAAGATATAATTCAGGATGTTGATATGGTTCTGCTAATGTCTGTAAATCCCGGTTATGGCGGACAAAAATTTATAGAACATTCTGTGACCAAAACTGCACGATTGAAGGAAATGATTCTGAATAAAGGTTTGAATACCTTAATTGAAGTGGATGGAGGTGTTAATCTGGAAACAGGAAAGCGGCTTGTAGAAGCGGGAGCTGATGTTTTAGTTGCCGGTAGTTTTGTTTTTCAGTCTCCGGATCCAATGCAAACAATCAAAGAATTAAAAGATCTATGATAATGTAAAACTGATAATCTTATAAAGCCTTACTATGATTGAAGAAATACAAAAGCGTCCTTTTGTACGACCACTTCTTTTTTTTATATTGGGAATTCTGATACAAACTTTTTTTCAGGCCTGGTTCCTTGCGGGAGGTTTGTTGCTCTTCTCCTTTTTATTATTATTGCTTTCTTTCGGTATGTTTTATCAGGAAGATAGTGTTTTTCGTTTTAATACGCGATGGGTCTGGGGAGTAAATTTTGCTTTTGTTATATTGTCTTTGGCGATTACAATAACATATCTTACAGAAAAAAGATCTTTTTATCCGACCCCGGTTAGTCTTATTGAAAGAAAGGCTATAGAAACCCGCCAAACTTTAGTGGAATCTATAGATCATTTATCACTATCTGATACGGAAAAATCGGTATTAGCAACACTGACTCTAGGCTATAAACAGGTACTCACGCGTGAGATTCGAGAAAAATTTTCTGCAACAGGAGTTTCACATATATTGGCTGTGAGCGGTTTTCATGTAGCAGTAGTTTGTAGCTTTCTTTCTTTTTTACTATCTATATTTTCACGTAATCAGTTTAGTGTATGGTTGAAATATCTGCTCACTATGGCATTGTTATGGAGTTTTGTGTTTTTGACAGGATTAGCCGCTTCTGCTGTGAGGGCTGGATTAATGTTATCCTTTTATCTTACTGGACGAGTGTTGCAGCGTAATTCGGATAGTTATAATACACTGGCAGCCGCAGCATTTTGTATGTTAGCCTATAACCCTCTTTATTTGTTTGATATCGGATTTCAGCTAAGCTATATCGCAGTTTTCTTTATTCTTTATCTACGACCGCGTTTTAATGTTAGTATGGAAATTCGCAATCCTCTTTTATCAAATCCATGGCAATGGGTAGTTATGGCTATTGCAGCACAAATAGGGACAACTTTTCTTTGTCTTTATTATTTTGGCCGTTTCTCTCTGGTTTTTCTGTTTACTAATTTACCGGTAATGCTTTTTTCTACTTTTTTAATACCCGCAGGCCTTTTGTGGTTGTTTTTACCTTCCTGGATTCCAGGTTATGGTTGGCTACAAACTTTTGTGGAATGGTTGACACGAGCATTGGTCCGCATAGTTGATCTTTTTCATTCGCTTCCCGGTGCTTCTGTTCAATTCGATTTTGATCTTTTTTCTTTATTGACGGGTTATGGAATGCTATTATTATTTTTATACTATATGCATAGTAAAAAGCCAAGAATATTATTGATTGCTTTATTTTTATTATTGACACTTATACTTATCCGCCTAATTCAACGGATAATGCTGTAAGAAAATAAATAAGTCGTATATTTGTCGGATAAATAATTAGTATATGATTACTAAGATCATTCAGGAAGAGAAGATCCAAAAAACTCAAAAATACATCGATCGTGGTGAAAGTTTTGTAATAGTATCCCATGTTTCACCGGATGGTGATTCTTTAGGTTCTTCGTTAGCATTATCTCACTTTCTTTCTAATTATGGAAAAGACAAGGTTTCAGTAATTGTGCCTAATGATTTTCCATCTTTCTATAAGTGGATGCCTGGTAATAAAGAGATAATTATTCACGAAAAGTATCCCGAGTTTGCCGAGCAATTAATCAATGATGCAGATGTTATTTTCTGCCTTGACTTTAATGAGCCTAAACGCTTAGAGAATATGGCTCCTGCCGTATTAGCATCCGAGGGGCGCAAGGTTATGGTTGATCATCATCTTAATCCGGCCGATTTTTGTCGGGTTGTAATATCTTACCCGGAAATGTCTTCAACCAGCGAAATGATTTTCCGTTTGATTTGTCGAATGGGGTTATTTGATCTGATAGACAAGAAAACGGCAGAATGTATTTATACCGGAATGATGACGGATACCGGTGCATTTACATATCAATCGAATAAGCCTGAAATCTATACAATAATCGGTGAACTTATTAAAAAAGGTATTGATAAAGATTTGATTTATCGCAAAGTTAATCAGGTCTACTCTGAGTCCCGTCTACGATTAATGGGATATGTTTTATATGAAAAGATGAAAATATATCCTGAACAACATGCTGCACTTATTAGTTTGTCTAAAGAAGAACTGGACAGATTTAATTACGAAGTAGGTGATACGGAAGGTTTTGTCAATCTCCCTTTAAGTATACAAGGAATTGTTTTTACAGCTTTTATACGTGAGGATAATGATTATATAAAAATATCACTTCGCTCTGTCGGCGATTTTCCTTCTAATCGTTTTGCCGGGACATATTTCAATGGAGGAGGTCATTTGAATGCCTCCGGAGGTGAATTCCATGGTTCCCTTGATGAAGCTGTTTCTGTATTTGAGAAAGGATTATTCGAATTTAATCCTAATAATGTTGAAGAAATAAATAAAGATGCCTGAGATATGGCCGATAATATTTACATTTGCAATTCATTTATACTTAATATATAACAGATGAAGAAAGGTTTTAATATCTTGTTGATTTTGTGTGCGGGTCTGATGGTTATGTCATGTGGTAATAAAACCAAATCGTACACCGATATGTTGAAGGCACAGAATAAAGCTATTGACAGGCTTTTTGATGCTAATGGCTTTGTGGAGATTAAAGATTTCCCTAAAGATAGTAAATTTAAGGATAATGAATTCTATAAAATGTCGAACGACGTTTATATTCAGGTAGTTGATACGGGCAATGGAAATAGGGCTATACAATATAGTACAATTATTATGGCCCGTTTTACGGCACATCGGTTTACTTTGGATTCTACTCAATATAGAACCCGTTATTCTAATTATGGAGAGGGTAGTAACGGAACTTCTCCCGTTGAATTTGTATATGGTTATACGACAGTTCGTGCACAGGCTGCAACTACTGAAAATCAGAGTGCTATGGAAAGCTTTATGAGTGAAGGTCTACAGGTCGGTTTACAATATGTAGGGGAGAACGGAAAGGTTAAGTTAATAGTTCCTTTTAAAAGAGGTTCTTCAACTGATAATGATAATGGATTACCAGTCTATTTTGAAGAAATGCAATATAAATTTTTGAAATAAAACTCATGACACTTATTAAATCTATTTCAGGAATTCGTGGTACTATAGGCGGTACTACGGACGAAGGACTAAACCCATTGGCTATTGTAAAATTTGTGGCTGCTTATGCTACATTTATTCGAAAGAGTTCAAAAGCTTCATCAAACAAAATCGTTGTTGGTAGGGATGCTCGCATTTCCGGTCCAATGGTGAAACAAATCGTATTGGGAACTTTAACCGGTATGGGCTTTGATGTCGTTGATATTGATTTGGCGACTACTCCTACAACAGAATTGGCTGTGGCCTGGGAAGAAGCTTGCGGAGGTATTATACTCACAGCCAGTCATAATCCGAAACAATGGAATGCACTTAAATTGCTGAATGAAAAAGGGGAATTCCTGAATGCCGCTGAAGGAGCTGAAGTTTTAGCTATAGCTGAATCAGAAAGTTTTATATTTGCTGATGTTGATCATTTAGGGAAAGTTATTCCAAATGATACATATAAAGATAAACATATCCAGAGTGTTCTGGATTTGGAATTGGTAGATGTCGATGCAATCAAAGCCGCGAATTTCAGAGTCGCTATTGATGCTGTTAATTCTGTGGGTGGTGTTATTTTGCCTGATCTATTACACGCTTTAGGTGTTAAAGAGATCTTTAAATTGCATTGTGCGCCTCATGGTAATTTTGCACATAACCCCGAACCTCTCCCGGAGAACCTGACTGAAATATCCCAACTGATGAAACAGGCAAAAGCGGATGTTGGATTTGTTGTTGATCCGGATGTTGACCGTTTGGCTATTATCAGTGAAAATGGAGATATGTTTGGCGAAGAATACACATTGGTTGCTGTTGCTGATTATGTGCTTAGCCATACACCGGGCAATACCGTAAGTAACCTAAGCTCTAGTCGTGCCTTACGTGATGTTACACGGGCACATGGTGGCGAATATAATGCTGCTGCCGTAGGAGAAGTGAATGTTGTTGCTAAAATGAAAGAAACAAATGCAATTATTGGAGGTGAAGGTAATGGAGGGGTTATTTATCCAGCCAGCCATTACGGACGTGATGCATTAGTAGGTATTGCTCTTTTCTTAACCCATTTGGCAAAGAAGAAAATGAAAACCAGTGAGCTACGTGCAAGCTATCCTCCTTATTTTATATCTAAGCAAAAAGTGGAATTAACTCCGGATATCGATGTTGATGCAATTCTTGCCAAGGTGAAAGAAAAATTTGCAGCCTACGATATCACTGATATAGATGGCGTAAAGATAGATTTCCCTGATAAATGGGTGCATTTACGTAAAAGTAATACAGAACCAATTATCCGTATTTATTCTGAAGCAGCAACAATGGATGAAGCAGAAGAAATAGGTGGTCAACTGATTGCAATTATTCAGGACATGGCAAAATAAGTATTCAAGTATTTACAGAATATAAAAAGGCATCTTATGAGAATAAGGTGCCTTTCTTTTTAGTGTAGCTTTATAATGTAATTGTTTTATTAGGAGGCCTCTCAAAAGTCCCGAAGGGATATAATCTAGGTAGTCTGTTGCTTTAGCATCAGGAAAGAATACATATCCAATAGATCGCATGCCGAAGGTATGCGATTGAATACCTATTACATACCTTCGGCACGTCCGGAAAGAGGATCTTCATCTTAACCCGAAGCTAAAGCAACGGGCTATCAGGATTATATCCCTTCGGGACTTTTGATGCATCCCTTTAAAGAATTAGACTTAATACTTTCAGGTATTCCTGTTCAAAATTGGGTGTGAAAATATCTTTTCCAAGATTCTCTTCTATCTCCGAAATTGTCCAGAAGCGTCCTTCTTCTAATTCTGAAGGATCGGGATACATTGGCCCGCTATAAATTGTACGATATGTATTAACTAATTCCTTTTCAATTGAAGACTCAAAAATATAGTTGGTAACAAACTCCGGTATAAATTCGGTTATTCCTAATTCTTCACGTGCTTCCCTGTATAGAGCTTCTTCTATTGTTTCTCCATAATCCACGTGTCCTCCGACAGCCGTATCCCATTTACCAGGTTGAATATCTTTGTGCATAGCTCTCTTTTGAAGATATATTTCTCCTGCTGCATTATATATATGTAAATGAATAACCGGATGGAGTAATTTACCTCCACTATGACATTCCTGACGGGTTGCTTTTCCTATATTTTCACCTTTTTCATCCACTAAAGGAAACCATTCAACATTTAGCATGATTCATTATTCTTTTTTAATAGCAAAGATAATGAATACCTCAATTATAATGCTATCTTTGTGTACGTGTAAACCTGAATATGAAATAGAATGAAAACAAAACGTGAAGATTGGAAAATGCAAGGAACGACGCAGAGTCGTAGTGTGCAAAGTGCTGATGAAGGTATTATCGCAGAGAGAAGTGGTAAACCAGGAAATTTGGATCATGCAGAAAGAGGACAATTTATCCCTTTTGCAGAAGCTCTTAAGAAATTGGGATAGCTTGCTATCCTGTACGTATACATTTTATTTTTTAACTTGGGGGATTATTCCCCCATTTTTTTGTTATCTCAATTAGTTCCTTATCGGATAATCCTTCTCCATAAGTCGCATAATCAAGCCGGAAGGTACAACCATCTTTATATGCAGAGCAACCATAAGCAGTTTTTCCCCGAAGAATATTTCCTTTTTTACAAAGAGGACAGAGAGGTATAGCAGGCGTTGTTTCTTTTTTATTAGTTGAAGAGCGTTTGGTTCTTGGTGTATTCTTTTTCTCTTTTGAAGGAGAGACTTCCTGATTAATAGTGATGGTTTGGTTTGCCGGAGCCGATAATACATTCCCTACAACCTGATATACCAATTCTTTAAGTTCTTCAAGAAAAGTACGTGCCTCGTATGTTCCTTTTTCAATCTGGCGGAGTTTCTTTTCCCATAACCCGGTAAGTTCAGCACTTTTCAATAGTTCTTCCTGAATTGTACCGATTAGTTCAATACCGGTAGCTGTCGGTAAGAGGTTTTTGCGTTGCTTTCTTATATAGTTACGTTTAAATAGGGTTTCAATAATAGCAGCACGTGTAGAGGGTCGTCCGATACCGTTCTCTTTTAATGCATCACGTAGCTCATCGTTATCTACAAGTTTACCGGCAGTTTCCATGGCTCGTAGTAATGTAGCTTCTGTATATAACTTTGGTGGCTGTGTCCAGGTCTCCTTTAGTAATGGTTGGTGTGGACCGCTTTCTCCTATTGTAAATGCAGGTAATACACTTGTTTCTTCTTCTGCCTGATCACTCTCCGGATCTTTATCTTCAGCGCCAAAAACTACTCGCCATCCCGGTTTTAAGATTTGTTTTCCCGTAACTTTAAAGTCCACTTTATCCACTTTCCCTAAAACAGTAGTTGTAGATATATCACAATCCGGATAGAAAGCTGCAATAAACCGGCGTGTTACCAGATCATATACCTTTCGTTCATTTTCCGTTAAATTGCTAGCTGGAACTCCTGTCGGAATGATGGCATGGTGATCAGTTACTTTTGAATTATCGAAAACGCGTTTACTCTTAAGTAATTTGGTGTTTATAAGAGGGGCTGTAAGCTCTGTGTAATCAACTAATCCTTTTAATGTATTGGGCACTTTGGAAAATATATCATCACTCAGATAAGTTGTATCGACGCGTGGATAGGTTGTGAATTTCTTTTCATAGAGTGATTGAATAATTTTCAACGTGTCATCGGCTGAAAAAGAGAACTTTTTATTGCATTCTACTTGTAAGGAGGTTAAGTCGAATAAACGGGGAGCATATTCTTTCCCTTTCTTTTCGGAAATATCAGTAACAGTAAAATCTTCTTCTTGTACTGTTTTGAGGAATTCTTCTCCTTCTTCTTTTTTCGAGAACTTCCCTTTTGTTGATGAAAAAGTAGTATTGCGATATATTGTTTTGAGTTCCCAATAAGGTTCCGGTTTGAAATTATCTATTTCGGCTTGCCGGTTAACGATAAGGGCAAGGGTAGGGGTCTGCACTCGTCCAATTGATAATACCTGCTTGTTCTGCCCATAACGAATAGTATAAAGACGGGTTGCATTCATTCCCAATAACCAATCACCAATGGCACGGGAAAGCCCCGCTTCGTATAAGCTATTAAATTCCTTTTGATCTTTTAATTTTTGAAATCCTTCCCGGATAGCTTCTTCTGTTAGGGATGATATCCAAAGACGATATACAGGACATTTACATCCTGCACGTTGCATAACCCAGCGTTGAATTAATTCTCCTTCTTGTCCGGCATCCCCACAATTAATAACCATCTCAGCCTTTTGCATCAGTTCCTCAATAATTTTGAACTGTTGCTCATAAGTGGGGTTACTGATTAGCTTGATTCCAAACCGAGGAGGTATCATAGGAAGAGAGGATAAGCTCCATCTTTTCCAATCCATAGTATAATCATGCGGTTCTTTGAGAGTACATAAATGACCGAATGTCCAGGTTACCTGGTAACCGTTTCCTTCCATGTATCCGTTCATACGATTGGTAGCACCTACCACCTGGGCTATTTCACGTGCTACACTCGGTTTCTCCGCAATACATACTTTCATTCCTTTTTCTTTTAATTGGGAGAACAAAAGTAGCTTATTCCGGGCACTAATTGACTATAGAAACAGGAAGAAATTACTTAATTACGACTCTGGTGTCAATTTGTCTGTTCGTAAAGACAAAATGGCGCTTATAGGCCATTGGCATTTATTTTGCTATTTATTAAGTGAAGCGGTTAATGATAACCGGTTCATTATTTAGAGTATAACATTAAAGAATAGGAGGACAAAAAGATGATTCCAGTAGTAAGAAGAACAAATTGGTTACCCGGTCTTTTCAATGATTTTTTTGGTAATGAATGGGTTGAAAAAAGTAATGCTGCAAGTCCGGCAGTGAACATTGTTGAGAATGCAGATGAATTCAAAGTAGAAGTTGCTGCTCCGGGCCTTTCAAAAGATGATTTCCGTATTGAAATGCCGGAAGATAAACATTTGATTGTTTCTATGGAGAAAAAAACTGAAAACAAAGAAGAGGGTAAAGAAAGCAGATATCTTCGTCGTGAGTTTTCTTATGTAAATTTCCGTCAGAGCATGATTTTACCAGATAATGTGGATTCTGAAAAGATTGAAGCAAAAGTAGAAAATGGTGTTTTAACTATTTCTATACCTAAACAAAAAGAAGAAGAAAAGCCAAAGGCTCCTAAACAGATTCAAATAAATTGAGAATAGGTTTTAGTTTAGTTGAAAAAGGAACTGCCCTAAATAATAAGGGCAGTTCTTTTGTTTTGTATATATTCTTATAATTTTAATCATTTTCTTTAGCCTCATTTTGAGGCTCAATGGTTTCTTCTTTAGGCCTGATAATTAAATTTTCCCTTCTTCTTCTGAAAAGGTCAGATAGATTGGTAAAGTCTTTTTTAAACATAATACCAATACCTTGTGTTGTAAGTGATTGTTTTAGAGATTGGTACATGTCATTCGCATGATTGTATGCTTTTAAGCGGATTTCACCACTTGGTGTAAGTTTGTATTCAAGATCGAATTCTCCCACGAATACATTCTTCTGTAATGCGTGACTGTTTCTATAACCGAAATTTCCATTAAAAATCAATCGGTTATCCAATAATTGACTTGATAGGATCATTTCTACTTCTGTATTGTCCTCAAAAATCTTATCTTGTGAGGTACGTATATTAGTTCCTATTTGTACTTTATCTGTAATCGTATTCAATATATTGGAGAGCTGAGTGGATAATGCAGACGAAGCCACTGCGCTAAAATCCCCCGTACGATATTCATTAGTTGTGTACTCAGGAGTATAGAATTTATTCAATACAAGTAAATAAACGATTTGACGGGTCATCATGTCTTCCGTATCAATCAGACTTTTTACCTGCCGTTCAATTTCTGCATTTGAGCCGGGAAGTTCTAAATCAAATGATATTTGAGGATTTTGTAGCATACCTTCCAACGACAATATGCAATTAACCGGAACGTTACTTCTACCACTTTCGTTTAATAAATTTTCATCCAAGTCACCTATATAAGCCGTTAAATTATAAATAGCATCAATATTTAGGTTTGCATTCAGTGGATCCCCCTGAAAATTAATAGTACCTCCTTCACGTAATTTGAAATCTTTATGAATGATCTGTTGCAAGCTGAAATTATAATTCCCACCGACTATACTAACACCTCCATACATGCGTAGATCAGATTTTGTTCCGTATTGTACCTGAAGGCTACCTCTGCCGTTTCCTTTAATACGGTCTCCTGCGATAGGATCCATAATCATTTCAATAGTTGCATCAGGAGTAATGTCTACAAGGAAATTCATTCGTAATTCCGTACCACTATCAGTCATTAAACGAGGACGGTAAACAGAATCCGTAGAAAGCGAATCAGTATTAGAAGGATTATTTTTATCGATAAATGTAATGAAATCATACTCAGAAGAAGCTGTACTTGTCATAAAGTTAAAACCTACGGACGTTTTGGCTTCACTCCTTACATTTATATCAAAGTCGATCAGATTCCCATTTCCTTTGATACTACCCGTACCACTACCAAAAGCTGTACCATATATCAATGGGCTATTCTTTTCCGATTGATCATACAATAGCATATTGTTTGCCTGGAATGTAGCATTGAAATCATAGTCATGGAAATATGTATGATTGAAAGTGAAATCAGCTTTCCCACTATTTCCAAATTTATCGAAGATACTGACGTCTTTTATATTTATACTTGTCGGGCTTAATATAATAGAGTCAGAGAAAGTATAGTAGGTATTTAGGAAGTCCACCCCTAAACGGGCATCCTTAACGTACGCATTTCCTTCTGCTGTCAACTCATGAAAAGGGCCGAAAAGATACACATGCCCGAAACCTCTTCCCTTTAAACCACTCACTACATCTTGCAGGAAGGGCTGTAGGAAAGATATATCTATATCATTTGCGTCGAAATGCAGGGATAAGCCCTCTTTGGGTTTGACCGGGAATATGTATCCATTTACATCTGTAAAAGTACTGTCGTTTTTATAAATCGAGCCTAGCATCAAAATACCCTGTTGCGTATCATCCCACTCGCTATATAAGCTAAGAAGCCCCAATGGTGTTTGGTTGAATGAGAAATTATGTACCATTAGGTCTGTATTCAACATCCGGCTATCATATAAGTCATTTATAACAAATGAACCCGTTGCTTCTCCACCGAATTGTAATACAGGAATATTTAAAACATCGAAGATATATGCAAGTTCGATTTGCTGAAGATCCAATCGAAGAGTATCCTGTACATCATGTGAAATAGTTCCATCTAAATGTATGAATTGTTGAGCATGTGCAATAATAAAATTGTCGATGTCGATCTTTCCTTCGTGTACGGTGATAGATGAAGGTTCAATATACCACAAGGAATCATTTACATATACAGGACTCTCCTGCAAGGTTATTTCAGTTCGTAATGCCGGTTTACCTTTATCATCCTTTTCTTCTATAAAAAGAGCAGATGCTGATAGATCAGCTTTGAAAAGATGTTCTTTATTATTTGCCCATCCAATGAAAGTGTTGATTTGATTTTCAGATGCATCAGATTTTAAATCAAAATAGTTTTTAGCTCCTTTATCGTTATATTGAGTGGCTTTTATATGTAAATCAACTTTTTCCTGAGGATTTTCACAAGACAAATAACCCGATTCTAACATAGATTTGCCAACTTTAAATTTAGGCAACCAGCCTTCTATCCTGAACTTATCATATCGGTTGTTATAATGCCCTGAAATACGAGCCTGATTTACTATAGTGAAAGGTAGTTTTAATGTTTGGGAAAGGGTTTCCGTATTTTCCACGGTGAGAAGAAGGGAAAAATTATTCTCCTGAACTTGTTCTTTCTTTTGAGTTAACTTAATCAGGGAAGGGAGATAATGTTCAAATGTATTAATTAAACTAGGTACTATTGTTGCAAAAGAATAGGCACCGGTTACTTCTCCGTTTAGTATATCAGAACTTATAGTAAGGCGGCGATTATCAGAATGCCCGGAAGCATTGGCTTCAAATTTTTCAAGGAAGAAGTCGCTTGGTGATGTTTTAAAGGAAAGGCTGTCTATGCGAAGACCGCCTTCCACATTATCGATATTATTTCCTGTGAAGTCAGCTGTAAGCGAAAGGGATATTTCGGGATCTTCAAACCTATCGATCAGGTTTAACCGATCCGGACGGAAGTTCTTAAGGTCAGCAGTGAAGTTGAAAACAGAATTTTGTCCGTTATGTTGAAACATCCCTTCGGCGGCTAATTGTCCGTTGGGGTCATCTATCCGGATCGTTCCATCAAAACCGTTTTGTTGAAAGTTTCCGGATAAAAGAACGTTCTCGTATTTATAATCTTTATAATCCAATTCGTTGATTTCTCCTTCTATCTTTCCCGAAAAATATCCGTTAGCCTTGCGGCTTGCGTCTAATTTTACATTAAAACGAGCATTTCCGAATGGATTATTTTCAGCAAAAAGCTTTTCAATGGAGAGTTCCGAAGAAGCAATATGTCCTTTTACATATAGTCCCACATTCTTTTCTTTATCGCTTCCGAAAATCATATCTGTATGCAAACTACCGATTGCAGAACTGAACTCACCATACGCTACCAGATTATCAAAAAAACCAGATATTTCTCCATGGAAATTGAGGGTTCCTAAACGGGAAACAGCTACTGGAAGTTTTATAGATGTTTGATTAAAGTTATTTACCAGATTCGTAAGCCCTTCATTTGTAATAAACATACGATTGACTTGTCCAAAGATATACGTCTCGCCTGAACGGGTAATACCTCTAAGATCCATACGTCCACTAAATTCCATTTGATCAGCTTGTTTTACTGTCAAATGCTTTAGATTTATATTATTAATGCTTCCCGAAGCCTCAGCGGATAATTCGACCATATCCGTAAAATTAGAGAAAGCTGGAATAAAAGGCGATAAGTCTTTTAGACAGATTTGAGAGGGAGCAATTTCTAGTTCAATAGGTGCTTCATCAAGTAGAGTAGTCAACCCTTTTACTGACGCAATATTAATTTTTGCCCGGTTGATCTTCAATTCTGATTCAGGCAATTTTACTTCAAAATTATCAATGTAGGCACTGTCACGATTACTCACAATGTTCATGGATAGTTTATCAAGAATAAAACCTGACCCTTCATCAAAACTCAGCTTTTTAATGTTAGCATTAATGCTATCCTTGTTAAAAGCTTTTAATGAGATATTAGCGCTTACATTGTTGATGTTTATATGTTTAGCATTGAATCGATTGGGTGTTTCCCGTTCACTATCCACATTATATGTTATATTTCCTTTCCGGAGTAAAACAGTATTAAGTCGAAGATCAATCTCCGGAGCAGTTTTAGTAGAATCTTTACTGGCAAAAGCATCTATAAGGAATTGTAAATTAAGTGGGTCTTTCGGATTGTCTTTCTGAAGATGTATGGTAAATCCAAAGAGGCGAACTGTAGTAAATACAAATTTCCCCCGCAAAAAGGGGAGTAATTCGAAACCGGCAGATAAATGATTTGCTTCCAGCAGAGGGGCACCGGATTTATCCTCCAGATAGACTCCTTCCAGTACTAACCGGTTAAGCCATTTGATTCCAATATGGTCAATTTGAACAGGCACACCCAACCGTTCGGATAATTCATACGTAGTTACCTGCGTAATTTTGCGTTGAACATAAGGAATGTTCACCATAATTGCCGGTAATGCATAAAATATCCAGAAAAGGATAAGAATAGTAATGATTATGTATTTAAGCCCTCTGATGTCTTTAGTTTATTTTATGCACAAAACTACAACAATATCACAAAAGATTCCGTTAATTTGCACGAAAAAAGGAGAATATATGCATACCACTATTCTGGGTATTGAAACGTCTTGTGACGATACTTCAGCATCTGTAATAAGAGACGGGGTACTTTTGTCGAATGTTATTGCCAGTCAGGCTGTACATGAGGCTTATGGAGGAGTAGTTCCTGAATTGGCGTCTCGTGCTCATCAACAAAATATAATCCCGGTTGTAGCAGAAGCCATTAAACGCGCCGGTATTGATAAATCCGAATTAAGTGCAATAGCTTTTACGAGAGGTCCCGGATTGATGGGATCGTTACTTGTAGGTACTTCTTTTGCTAAAGGTTTATCGCTTTCATTGGATATTCCAATGATTGAAATTAATCATTTGCAGGCACATGTTTTGGCTCATTTTATAAAAGAAACACCGGAGGATGATAACCAACCTTCTTTTCCTTTTCTTTGTTTATTGGTATCCGGAGGCAATTCACAGATTATCCTTGTCAGAAGTTATAATGATATGGAGGTAATTGGGCAGACTATTGACGATGCAGCTGGAGAAGCTTTTGATAAATGCGCAAAAGTGATGGGGTTAGGATATCCCGGTGGACCGGTTGTTAACCGGTTAGCAAATGAAGGAGATCCAAAAGCCTTTACGTTTAGTAAACCTGCCATTCCGGGGTATGATTATAGTTTCAGTGGGTTGAAAACATCTTTTCTTTACACTTTACGGGATCATCTGAAAGAAGATGCCGATTTTATTGAGAAGAATAAGAAGGATTTATGTGCTTCCCTTCAGTCGACAGTAGTCGATATCCTAATGAATAAGCTACGAAAGGCTGCAAAAGATTTAGGAATTAAAGAAGTTGCTGTTGCAGGTGGTGTTTCTGCTAATTCAGGATTACGGGATGCGTTCCTCGATCATGCCAAACGTTTTGGATGGAAAGTACATATTCCAAAGTTTGCATTTACTACGGATAATGCTGCAATGGTTGCAATCACAGGTTATTATAAGTATCAGGATCAGGAATTTTGTCCGATTGATGCAGTTCCGTTTTCACGGATTGTTATTTAAAACTTCATTATGTCTCAACAGTCACCCACAGATAGTTCACACCCAATCCCCATAGAAGAACGGATCGGAGAAATACTGATTGCAAAAAAACTTACTATGGCTACGGCAGAAAGTTGTACCGGTGGACGTATTGCTCATTTAATTACATCTATACCTGGCAGTTCAACTTATTTTCTTGGTGGAGTTGTTTCCTATAGTAATCAGGTTAAGGAGGAAGTTCTTGGAGTGTCAGAAGATAATTTGCGACAATGGGGGGCGGTCAGTGAACCCGTTGTGGAGCAGATGGTAAAAGGTGTCAAGAAACTTTTGCACGTTGATTGCGCTGTTGCCACTTCAGGAATTGCCGGGCCTGGTGGAGGAACGCCTGATAAGCCTGTTGGTACAGTATGGATTGCTGTAATCTGTAATGAGAAATTAAAAACATCCCTCTATCACTTATCAGGAAATCGTCTGGATATTATTAATCAATCTTCTGAGATCGCATTGAGGATGCTATATGAGCTATTATGTGATTATTGAGTTTCTTATATTATTCTGATGAACTGATTCTCCTAAAATCCCGGTTTCTTATATTAGCTAGGGCTTGGCTTCAATACCTGATGTTGAGAAAAATTCAAAGATCACAAATAATACCAAGTGAGCTATCTAAGTTCCTTGCTTGGTCAGGCGAGGGGGACCGCTGCATGCAGCGGTGGAGTGGTTGTTCTTGTTGTCAGAATATTGGTATTCAATGATTAAAAAACAAAGACAACCTCTCCACCACCGCAAGCGGTGGTCCCCCTCTCCTGGTCAGGAGAGAAGCTGTGATAGTATTAATTTCACACATCAGAATCTTCGAATATTACAATATTTGAATCTTCCAGCACCATCAGGAGACTAAAATGTGTACACACAAGTTTTTATTTTTTGCCTTCAGCCTTCAGTTGTCTTTAACTGTTTGATTGCCAGTGTGTATGGCTGAAGGTAGTTGCATTCAGCTTGCATTCAGGAATTTTCTGCCGGCTTATCAAAAAAAGTCGGCAGCATATTTCAAAAAGCTGGTAGGATATTTGAAAAAGCCGGGAGCTTTCTGCGATAAGCCGGTAGCTTTTATGTAAAAACTGGAAGTAAAATTATTAAATTTCCTGAAGGCAACCTGAATGCAACTACCTTCAGCTATACGCACTGGCAATCATGCAGTTAAAGACAACTGAAGGCTGAAGGCGGAAATAATAACATTATGTAGAGAGATATTAACAGGGTGGAATTTATCACATAAACCCACTAAAAAACGATTAGATGTCTTTACAAAAACAATTAGATATTTTAAGAAAAAGGATTAGATACTTTTGAAAAAAGATTATTCCTGTAT
>DAMANX010000043.1:0-23523 GCA_032073245.1 Tannerellaceae bacterium | reverse complement strand
ATGAAGGTACTTTTTACAGCGCTTTTTTTGAGTTTATGAATAATACAGGTTAGATCATTTGGTTGTAACATCTAAGCATTTTGGGTAGAAAAGTTGATAAAACCGGAAAGATGGTGAAAGAAATGGAGAAAAAGGGGCTGTTTTTATTCTGGAAGGAGTCTGATAGTGATTGTTTTTGAAGTGACAGATTTTATGGATATTCCTGCGGATGCTGACATGTGTCAGATAATGATGGGTATGAAATAATGCAGCTGGGATAAAATGATTTGAAACAGGTAATGTTTTAATCCTTTTGTAAGTGTATAAGTGCTTGAGAATGCTTTATTTGAAAGTGTTTATGTGTCTGAGGCCGTATAGCTTCATGAAAATGGGGTTGTTTTGACAAAAAGATATTTTGATAATTTTTGATGTAGGGGTGGCCCTGTGTGGCCGCCCGAATGTATTGACGTTGTAATTACAGGGCGGCCACATAGGGCCGCCCCTACGTGTTGATATTATAACTTTATCACTTTCAGATAATCGACATGCGCTTCATTACGGTCTTTCTTTCCGTGCGACATATTGAAGTCATAACCCTTTCCTTCTGGATTCCAGAGTAACTTAACAGTATGTTTACCGGCTGTCATATCTTTCAGGATAAGATAATTGGATGTCGTCCAGTTATTCCAGTTACCGGATGATTCGAGGATAAATGTTCCGGTATCATTACCATCAACAAAGACGGAACGGATGTAACAATAGACATTATGAAGAGCTACACCGTTGGAGCCGACAAGAGCTAAACCGTAATTACCTGCTTCGGGTATATCTATTGTGAATTCGATATCCGCTGTTTGTGGAGATACATCCATCACATATCCTTTACTGGAGAAACCTTTGGCCTCATTAGCGCTTCTACCTTTGAATTTAGCATTTTCTGCTTCATAAACAGTAATAGAAGAAGAATGAAGGAACGGATTGGATAAATCGGATTGGAAACCTTTTTCATCGGTTGAATATACACTGTAGAAGCCATTGGGCTGATTACTTATATCGTAAGGAGATGAGACGATATTATCCGATTGGGCACTAAATATATTGTATTTTAAACCGGGTGTTTGATTCCATATTAGTTTTCCATTCTCATTTCCAAGGATTGGCTCTACAGGAGACCAGCATTTACGTGGGCCTGCTTCAACCAGGTTTATTCCTTCCGATACAGTATCGTTGGTAGTCATTTCAATTTCGATAGTAAATTTCCCTTTAGATGTGGCTGGAAATTCATAAGGAAGAGATTGTGACTCCCCGTTTACTTTCAGACTTTTTACTTTGTTACCTGTTCCTTTTACGGTAAAATCGAGTACTGCATCGCGGTATTGGAAATTAGTAAGATAAAGATTACCATGTACAAGGTCTTTAGGTACAACAGGGGATATTTGTAATCCTGTTTCCGTCATTTCCATACCGAATAACATCCGGTAAACAATACTGATATAAGATGCTACAGACCAAAGTTGACGGTCGGAGTTCAAAGCGGTATTACGATCATAACCTGTATCGTGAGTCATGTTTTCTTTATGTGTCAGGAACATAGCTCCTGAGCGGATTCCTGACTCCATGATATGCTGTACTGCTTGGATATTGCCTGTACGTTTTGCTGCATACATATATGGGGTTTGCCATACAGCCCATACACTTTTATTGTGGTAGGAGAAATCGTCGGGAATGGTTGGGTATAGAACTGCTGCACCGTATGGATATAGTGGATAATTATTTACTACACTTTTCACTTGTTCAGGCGAAGAAGCACCTAATATGGCACATAACCCGTTTGCCATGACACCTACTCGTTGAGTAGAACGATAGCCCATAATTTCAGGATATAGATAAGCTGTATAAAGGCCTCTTTCTTTATCCCAGAAATGAGTATTTAATCCATTCTTTACTTTATCATGATAAGTCTGCCACAGATTGACCTCATCTTCCTTTTTACCTAATATTTTTCCTGTTTTTGTCAGGAATTCATACATGAACATGTGTAGTGCATTCGTACCGCTGGAGAATGATTCACCTATGTTTTCATTAGAAAACCAATTCGGATATGTATGTGTACGCCAGTCCATAGAGCATGTTTCACCCTTGAACAGGCCGACATTATTATCGAATGCAACATGGATGTCTTTTTCCGCTGTATAACTTAAACCTTCATAGGCTTCAGCTAGCCAGTCTTTATCTCCGGTAGAAAGATAATATTCCCAGGCAGCTAATGCCCAAACAACACGGTCGGTTGATATGGGCCATGAACCACCTGTTCCGGTATCCTGCAATGCTTCTTTCGGGTTATTGAGTGTTTGTTTCTGGAGTGTGCGTTTTGAGATATCCTTATGTATCCATGAAAAAGAGAAATAGATACTATATACCACATCTCGTGTCCACGT
Source organism: Tannerellaceae bacterium (assembly GCA_032073245.1). Lineage (GTDB taxonomy): Bacteria > Bacteroidota > Bacteroidia > Bacteroidales > Tannerellaceae > QVMG01. Next base: position 21,106 of record DAMANX010000043.1, on the reverse strand, counting down.
GTCGGGCCAAAGTTTTCCGGTCATAAATGTAGAGTCGGTGCGAAGATTCAATTGCATTTCTTCCAATGCCATATTATAAAGGGCGACAATCATATTGTTATTGTCGGCAGTAAATTGGGGGAAAGCGGAAATATTTTCTTTCAATTTCCAACGGCCGCCATCACCATGGTAATTGGTGATAATTTCGTCTGTACTAATAGCTTTGGAACCACGTATACCCAGAAATGAAGCATCAACGACACTGTCGGGCATAATTTTGTAAGGAAGCCGTGTGCCATTTTCACGAACCACATTCCAGTGTGCATAGAAGTCAGTGTTCCTGTCTGTTACGGCCATATTAATGCCTGAAGGTGTTTTTGTCATGAATTTTCCTTCACCGACAGATTGATTGGAAAGGGTGAACCAACCACAGCTTATCATTTGGCGGATGGTGAAACCATTATAAGCCCATATCAGTTTATCGGGTTCTGAACTCTCTTTTCCTGAAATCACTTTTCCACTTGCATCTACCTGAAGGTAATTACCTGTTTGTTTGTTTTTGATACGGACACTTTCGGTGTTTGTCGCTTTGGGTATCCAAAGGTAACTATCGTTTACGGGTTCGGCTCCCATTTTAAGAGTACCGTTTTCTTCATACATATATTCTCCTGTTTCGCGGCATTGGAAACTCCATTCGGAGAAGACGTCTTTATTGGATGTGGGACTACAGCCAGTAAATAAGAAAGCGAGGATGCTTAGGAATATTGTTAGTTGTTTCATGAGATGATTTTATTTTATAATTCTGTTTAAGTACATTAAGTTGCTGGAAGAAGGATTATAATCCTAATTCTTTTTCTAATTGCTCCAATGATTTACCTTTTGTTTCCGGTATCCGGAACTTGACGAATACGAATGCAAGGATACTGAAAAAACAGAAGATGGCAAAGAACCACTGCATTCCCAGTAATCCATGTATCACAGGAGCGAATTGCACGGTAAGGAAAGTACATAGCCAACATACTGCTGTGGAGAATGACATGGCTAATCCTTTAATACGGCTGGGATAGATTTCCGAGATGATTACCCACATAACAGGGGCAAAGGATGCGGCGAAAAAGGAGATATAAACCAGAAGGGCAATTAAGATTGCTGTTCCGTTTTGAACCGGTTGCGCAAAAGCATAGGTTAAGTAGCCTAATGACACAATCATTCCGGCTGCTCCCCAAAGTAAAAGTGTTTTTCTCCCTTTGGTATCTACCAGTCTCAAAGCAACAATAGTCATGATAAAGTTAATGAAACCTACGATTACAGATTGGAGCATTGAGCTTTCTTTTAATGAGCCGGCAGCCTGGAATATTTCCGGAGCATATATTAGAACTGCATTTACACCTGTAATTTGCTGGAAAGCAGCCAATAATGTGCCAATTAAGACAACCTTTCCTGTTTTGCCACGGAATAGTTCTCCTACTGAGACTTTTTCTTTTTGACTATCATTAGCTATAGAATCTTCTATGGCAGGAAGCTCATCTTTACCTCCAATTTTATCCAGTATATTAACTGCTTCTTCTTTTTTACCCTTACCTAAGAGCCAACGGGGGCTTTCCGGGAAAGAAGTGAGTAATAAAATAAGAAATATAACTCCGAATATTGTTGGAACGGCTAGCATATAACGCCAGCTGTCGTCTCCTAATCCCATCAGTAAATAATCGAAAACGTAAGCAAGGAGTATACCAATAGTAATGGCGAACTGATTGAAAGAAACAAGGACACCCCGTTTATGAGCAGGGGATATTTCCGAAATGTACATAGGGGCAACCACAGAAGTGGCCCCAACAGCTAATCCGGAAGTTAAACGGAAAAAGTTTAAAAGTATAATATTAGGTGAAAGAGCACATCCCAAGGCCGAAATGATATAAAGTATAGCTGTGACAATCATTACTTTTTTTCGACCGTATTTGTCGGCGAGATTGCCTGTGAAAAGAGCTCCCAGAAGACATCCTATAGTCAATAAGGCTGCAACAAATCCCAAGCCGCTATCCGTAAGATTAAATTCTCCCCGAATCATCTCGTTGGCTCCGGATATTCCGGACATATTGAGACCGAACAGTAAACCGCCGTTAATGGCAATAAAGGTAATCCAGTATAAGTAATTTGTGTGTTTCATGGTATCTGATTTTTTGTTTTTATACTTTCGAATTCTGATTTCAAGGTTCGAACACTTTCCATACTTCTTCCTTTAATTGTGGACGTGGTACGTATAGAAAAGTGTCAGGGTTTTCTTCAAACGTTTCGTATATTGATTTATTTTTCTGTATGCCGAGTTGTTCATAACTATTCGGACTTTTACAAATCAATTCGGATTTTTGATAAGCCGGATTAGCTATCCATTCGATTTTATTTTCATCGTTGAATACAGGGAACCAGGCAATTCCGCTATGTGCCCGCACTTTATCGTAATAGAAACCATAATCCCGGTCGCACCAGGCTCCGAAAGTAAGTGGTTCATCAGGATTGGCACTGATAGTTGCATGTACCCAATAAGGTGGAACAACCACTACGTCTCCAGGGCGTGCATATACCGCAAAGCATCGGCCGGGTTGGTCTTCTGCCGTTTCCTGCATATAAATAATCGCTTCACCCGACCATATTTCATACACTTCGGGAGTAGACCATCCGCTATAAGTTGAAATTTTATGCATATGTCCCTGGCTACGGATGGGCTCTTTACCCAGTTTTCCGGCTGCGTAGGTCACAACACCATATAGTAAATGCATATCATTCAAGAGAGCATGATGTTCATTTTTACCCACATCCATAGCGATGGCATAGACAATTTCCGGTCCGTCACTTTGTGGGTCCATAAGGCTTTTACGGATATCATCCAGTTTCCGGTTCTCCACTTCGGGACCGAAAACATCCTTACCATAAGAAAATCCCATAGGTTTATCCGTCGGGAAGACGGATAAACCAGGATTAAATAGAGTTTGTTCACGCATGATTTTTCACAAAAGCTTTAATTGTTCCACATTGGCTTCCTTCCGATTCGCCATAAGGCCGGATGGTATATGTCTTTACATTGCCGGGAACTATAAATGTTTCGGCATAATGTACCACGAAAGGTTCAAATTCATTATCAGGGCTTTCCACTATGGCTTCACGTCCTTCTACAAGATTCAGAACGTTTACACAGCCATTCGTTTCATGAAGTACCGGTTTGGTAAACCAGTGACGGCGCGTTTCGATAAACTCTCTGTTGTGCAAACCTGTATGTTCTTCTATCCATCCTTCACCTTCTGCCACTTTCTCTACCTGATTCAAAATTTCTTTCCGTACCCAGGATTCGGTGCGGTTCCACTGGATAACATTCTTTCCGTGTTTGATATTAATAGGGCGTGGACGTCCATCTAATCCGAGACGTCCCCAGTCCCATAATTTGAATGTAAAGATAAAAGGTGTCGCACTTATTTCAAGCACCATGGAGTTTGTTCCTGAACAATGTATCGTCCCGGGAGGTATAAGTACATGATCATGTTTTTTTACAGGATAACAACCAATGTGTTTATCTGCATCGAATAGCCCGGTTTCCTGAGCTTCTTCCAGTTCTTTGATTAAAGCATCCGGATTAACATTTTCCTTTAATCCAAGATAGACTAAAGCATCTTCTTCTGCATCGAGTATATAATAACTCTCCTCCTGTGTATAATGCATGCCGAATTTTTCCTGTATATACTCCGTTAATGGATGCACCTGCAGACTCAGATTCCCTCCTTCCATTGTATCGAGGAAGTCGAAACGGATAGGGAATTCATCACCAAAACGTCCATACACCGGTCCTCCCAATAATTCCTGCGGATGAGCAAATACAAGATTGATGGAGGGTATTTCAAATTTTACATCTCCAATACCTAATAAAAGACTATTTTCTTCCGGTACACAATCGAAACACCAGGCGAAGTTTACAGTATCGCGGTCGAGGTCGCATATTTGTTTCATCCATTGTCCACCCCAGGGGCCCGGATCGAAAAACGGTACTACACGGAACGGACGGCGGGTAGCTTCTTTCAAACCTGCTGCTACAGTTGACCCCGTAACCATTTTGGGTTCTTTCGCAGTATTAGTATCCAAAACATAATCCCATTTTTTCATCAGGCTCTTTTTGAAACGGTCGCATACACGCCAATCCACGAAGAATGCACGTTTGTATTGCAGAGATGCGCGCTCATTAAGATTGTTTATACCTATGTTTCCTACTTGATTTCGGCGGAAGCGCATTTGTATTTCCCAACGGGCCATATCTGCATATACCAATACATCATATTCCGGCTGTATATAGGCTGCTCCGGTACCATAAACGACTACTAACTCTTTGTTTGTGGATGCAATTTGATTATGAACAGCTTCTAATTTGTTTTCATCAAAATAGCAATCTATATGGAAACGAGTCATATAGCCGAATATCTCATCATCTGTTATATCGTCTTTCAGCTTTGCATTCAGTTCTTTTCCATTCAACATAGCTGCTGAAGAATTGATAAATAATGCTGAGCCAAATGACTGACGGAAAGCTGTTTCAACTTCTTCGTCAAGAATCCCCTGATAGCACTCTACTACCAGAACTTTTTTCTCTTTGCCGGTATTGTCCAGCTTATTTTTAATTTCAGATAATATATCCGTCCAACCTGTCCAGGCAGTTGCATCTCCCGGAACGGGAACAACCGGATATTTATCGTAGTTTGACGGTTTATCAGTATATTTTTTCATGTAATTTGTGATTTGTTGTTTTCAATCCATATTCTGCTGCCAGAAGCGCTGTATTATCTCCCAATTGTGAAACTACCAATTGTACTTTTCCGGAAGGACACCAGGCTAGTTCATCGACACGTGCTTTCAGATAAGGAATAATCGTTTTACTGCTTTTCATAATACCACCTCCAAGAATGACCACTTCAGGGTCATAAGCATGAATGTACGTAATAATTGCAGCAGCCCAGATATCCATACATTGATTGCGTATACATAGGGCATCTGTATTTTCCTGCTCTGCCAGGTCAAATATCTGTTTAAAATCGAAAGTGTCCGCTTTATCTTTGAAGGATTCCGACAAGGTTTCATTATCACGGATAATCTCTTCCAGAAAAGAGGAAGAAGAGTGTGCCTCTACACATCCAACATTGCCACATGAACAACGGCGGCCTTTATAGTCTATCACAAAATGTCCTCCTAACGAACCGGCCTGAAAATGCTCTCCGTATAAAACTTTACCATCAATAACGACTCCTGTACCTATACCTGTGCCGATGGTCATCATTACCACATTGTTATACCCTTTGCCTGCACCATATCTCCATTCGCCCATTGCAGCCATGCGGGCGTCATTATCCATATACAACGGTACACCCCATTTGCTGTTTACCCAGGCTGAAAAATCAATTTCCTGCGCATCGTCATACTTCTCATTTGTCGAGATAACCGTTTTATTTACCGGATTGACAAGCCCGGGGAATGCAAGGCCTATACCAGACAATTGTGAAGCATCTATACCACTTTCATCCAACAATTGCTGAATGGCCTCTTCTATTTGAGGCATATTGGCCCGAAAGCCTCTTCGTGAAACAGATGCTACCGCTTTAAATCCGATAATTTCCCCGGCTTGTATCAAACCGATTTTAATAATCGTACCTCCTAAGTCTATACCTATACTATACATTAGAATTTCTTTTTAAATTAGATGGGGAATTCCGTTTTTTTCCATTAAACGACAAGTAAAGCCGTTTGTCGCTATCTCTTCATAATTGTGGCCTGCATCTGAAGGCCAGCAGGCGGCAAAAGAGAGTAACTGGCTACCTGTATTGGCTACACGATGGGCTATACCTCCCGGAATGTAATGAAGACTGCCGGGAAACATCTTTTCCGCCCATACATTCCGTTCACCGTCCATAAAGAGCAGCATACCTTCACCGGTAAGTCCCCAGTAATATTCAGCCCGGTCGATATTAGCATGGAAATGTCCTTTCGTCATAAAATATTCATTACCTACTTTTCCCGGATAGAGGTAGGTTATACCGAAATATAGTCCTCCGGGCGTACCTCCTTTAACTGGTAGAAAACTACTTACTTCATAGGCTACCTCCTCCGGGTTGTGTGCATTGAATGCATCTTCATCCTGAAAAATACCTTTCAGGTCTTTTATCCGGCGGGTTATCTTTTCCACTCCATCTCCCACCAGATTATTCCCGATGAAAAAGAGGTTGGGTAAAATAATGTTCGATTTGTTCATTTGTATAATTTTAGTTGTTGTATTCTATTGAGTTCTTATTTATAATCATAGTGTATTAATATCAAGTAGACATTCTTGGCTCCCCTCCTTTGAAAAGGAGGGGGTGGACCACTGCTTGCAGTGGTGGGGCGGTTAGATTCTTGTTTTTTATTTATATATGAGTAAGAAGAGTCTAACTACCCCACCATCGCCAGTGGCGATGGTCCACCCCCTTCTTTTCAAAGAAGGGGAGCCGAGATAGTCCATTTGGCAATTAATCATTAAGTGTTATTGTTATATTGTTCATTTTCTTCGCATCTAGTTTAACAAGGTCTTTACCCTCGCTTTTTCCCCAATCTCCAAGATGTACAAATATTCCTTTACAGGATGAATCAGAAAGTTTGTCTATATTGAGGTTTGCTTTTTTACCACTGTTATCGACCTGAAGAGTAAAAGATAATTTACCAAATGGGGTTGCTATATCTTTCATACTTGTTTTCATGCCGGGTTGTCTCCATTCGGGAGGAAAGCCTTCGAGCATATGTAATTCATTTCCGCGGTCTAATGCGAGCAGATGAACAACAAGGCGTACAAATTCGGCACTTCCCCAGTTGTGAGGCATTTCTCCCCAATACTTTGGTTGTAGGTCGCGTGGTGTTTGTTCTTCTCTCCATGCATAGAGGGGGGAGGCATGATTGGCAAAAGCATATAAGGATTCATAAGCACTTTTGGCATCACCTGTCCACAGACAGGCATGTCCGTAGAAACTGGGGAAGTAAGTCCATATACCATCAATCATCCATCCTGTACCCATCACCATGCCTTCTTGCAGGGTAGTCCCCAACATATCGATGGTTCCTCTTGCTATCGGGTCATTCATATCGAATATTTGTCCCGGATAAACGGCCTGGCAGAATGCCCATTGGGCACGTTGAGGTAGTGAATGGAATTTAGGATCCATAGATACCGGCAGGTATTTATTTCCGAATGAATCTTCCATCATATCACGGTGAGCGGCTTTCTGGAAAGTAGCATAGAAATCATCATATTCTTTTTGCCATTCTTTCAAATCCTTTTTTTCACCGAGCCATTCTGCTGCCTGGAGCATAGCTTTCATACCTGCCAGGTTCCAATAAATATTTGTATATTCGGCTTCATCGCGGTCTTTAGAACCCCATAATCCACCATCTATATCACCGGGAGGTATCAGTCCGTCATCTTCCGGAAGATTATTCTGATACGTCATGGCACGCATTTCTTTTATGAAACCGATGGTCTTACGCAGTTTAGGCCAGATAGATTGCAGCCATTTTTTATCCTGTGTGAGCATAGCATGACGAACACATGTCCAGAGCACAATGCCATTTTCTTTCCAATAGTCGGGCGTCATTTTTCCAAACTTGCCATTTTCCTGTTGGAAAGTGAGAATATATTCAATTCCGTCACGTGCCTGCATTCCCCGGTCGAAAATAGTTGCTGCTTCCAAAAGGAAGGCACCGTCTACAATCCACAGCCCTCGGTAGCATGTCGGACCTACCTGGAAAGAATAGCTATTGTTTTTTATTTCACGTGCCTGCCATATTCCCCGTAAAGAACCATCGATTATGTTCTGTATTTCTTTATCAGGTATGGATACATATTCGTAAGGTATCTCTGTTTTATTTTCCCAGAAATCAATCACCTCTTTACGGATATCTCCGACTTTATTGAGTAATGTCGACGATTGAGCTTTAAATTCTGTGGTCAATTGAGAAGAAAGACCATTATCATAAAGGATAACCAGTTGCTTTTTTTCATTTGCGGCTACTTGTACAGGTTCCAATTCAATCAAGGTTTTAAAGTCGACCAGGTTCTTACGTACTTTTGCTATTGGCTCACTAAGGATCAATTGTTCATGATTATTGATAGTAATAACCCGGCCTGAGGCGGTTACTTCATATTCAGAATTGACAACGAGAACCGGTTTTATAGTTTGTGTTTTACCTGTAGTATTATTTACTGTAGTGATAACTATGTCTTCCCTGTTGCCTTCACGGGTTGAGGTGTTATTTCTTATATAATCAAGTCCGACAGCAAACGTTTCCTGAGTAATATCCATTCCGGCGTAGGTAGATTCTGTAATCACTACGGGTACTCGGGGAGAATAGAGCCGTTGATTGTTTATTTTTATATTGTCATCTGCAAAGAAATGGACAACTGTCTTAAATCCCCATCCATGTGCAAAAGGATAAAATTCTTTTCCACCGTAATGATAAAGCAATTGTCCCAGAGGACCTACTACTGTCTTGCAACTGTCATCGGGCAAACATACATTAGACTGATGCCATGCGGGAGCATATCTATAGTCTACCTGTTGTAACTGTGCCATCAAAGGGCATAGAAATCCTAATAAGAAAAGGGATACTATTGTTTTTTTCATGACTCTTATTTTATTGTTATAAATTTACTTTCAGTTTATTCAGGATTGTCTTACCTGCCTTATGGTTTGCTACTGATGGATTAATCAATATATAGCCACCTTTAGTCTTTGTATTTATGATGCGTACAATACAGGGGTAACGTTCTTCCGTCATCGGATAAAGCAGATTCTGTCTGGTAGTTGTGTAAGCCAGTATTTCGAAATTCCAAGGTTTGAAGAGTGGAAAATCCGTATAAGTAGCTGTTACAGGAATGGAAAGATTCTCCAGCCCTTCCAATGCTGTACCATCACAGAATTGAACGCCTGAACCTTCTACCTCAAATCCGAACAAACCGTTCTTAGTGCTCCATGAATTGAAGAATTGTTCACTTCCCCAATAGTTGACACCTTTCCGTTTTGGATTAACAAAACCAAGGTTTTCTATAGCATCATCTGTCGCCTGCCAGCTTTTAGTCTCTGTCAGGAAGCCGATATTCGGTTTATTCTTTTCCGGGAAGCCATATCCCATACGGTCATTGAATAATTTAACCGTAATACGGTTGGAACTATTTATGTTTATTGCCTTATATGCCTCACTTCCGGGTTTTAGAATATACATGCGGCTTAGCATTTTGTAGCGATGTGTATCCGGATAACCTGTTTCCGTTGGATATTCCTGACGGATAAAAGTTTCCATATCGCGGTAATTTGCTACATAAATATCATTGATAAACAAACTATCCAACCCTACCAATGGACCTAACTCTACGTAAATCTCATTGCTGTTGGTACCATTTGGTAATGTGAACGTCGTTTCATACAATCCATTTGGTTGTTCCGGCGAGGTATTATGTGAATCAGGTGTAAATTTCCAGTTTTTAAGTTCTGTTTTCTGCCGTGCCGGTAAATATTGATACCAATCAATAATACCACATTGTTCACCCAGAATACCGGCTCCGTCTTCATCAGATTTCGGATTCACTGTGGCGCCATAGAATATGACAGTTCCTCCCTTATTGGTATATGCTTCCAATACTTTCTTGATACTTTTCCCCTCTTTTGTAAATAGTGGGAGGCCGTTTCCGGCTATAACTATTTTCTTATAAGGTAATGATGTTAGATTACCCAAATCATTTACATCAATTATATCTAAATTGAGCTCAGGTTTTGAAGTATGGAATTCAGGATCATAGAATAAAGCTGTTTTTCCTTCTTGTACCGAAGGGACAGCAATTTTGTTTGTTGTTTTATATTCCCTTGCCGGTATCGTTTCAGGTGTATAAATAGCTTTTTTTGCTCCGGTGACGTTTACTGTATTCAAATCATCCACATAAACCTCTTGAATGTTTGTATCTTCCACAGTCACACTTAGCTTACCGTCACGGCATACCAACTGAAGGAAGCCCTTAGGGGTTGGTATCCTGCATTCATAATTTTTCCAATCCGCCGGAACTGCCGGCACTACTTTTATCTTAGTCCATCCGGGAGAGAGAGCCTCCACGCCTAGAAGGTCTTTTACCACTACTTCCAGAAGATTACCCGCACCTGTCATGAATACATTGCCTCCGATGGATGTTCCGTCTGTATCAAGTGTTTCTTCCAGTAGTCCGGGATATTTTTCATCTTCGATTGTACGGGCAGCCAGATCTAGTAATTTATATCCGCCTTCTTTATCATTATGACGGAAACGTGCTTCAATTTCCCACATATTCCACCAGGGCCATACTTTTACATTTTGGTCATTGGTCATTGGTACATGGTTCATGCGGGGAACAATTGTAATTGAACCATAATCACACCAATTGTTCTTTTTCAAATAATCCAATGCTTTGCGGGCACGTACATCATCCGTACCTCCCATTTTTAGCAGGATAGACTGGAATGTTTGTGAGCTTCTTTCGCTCGCCACATCCCACAATAACATGTTATTAAAATACTCTTTCTCTTTGTTCCAGTAGACTGTGTTAATTGCATCTACCGTTTTGCTGTGAAGTGCAAGAAGTCTTTGCGCTTCTTTTTTATTTCCTAATTCATGTTCGATTTTGGCAAAATATTTCAACATGGCACTATACATAGCATTTGTAGCCAGTGTACTTACCCCGTTGGTTGTAACCATCATTAGCATATGGTCCATAAACTCAGTTACATCGATAATCAATCCGTCTTCATTATAGTCACGGCTAATCCAGTGTTTCACCCAAGGGCGTATAATCTCAGCATCTTTACGCAAGGCTTCCTTGTCTCCGGAGAACATATAGTAATTCCAGCTTGAACGTGCTGTCCATCCTATCTCTGCTGCTGTTCCACCCTGAGAGGGATCGTTTGAATTTTTACAGTATTCGGGAGACATAAGTGCATATCTTTCCAAATCATATACAAGTGATTTACGGGCCATATCGGCACGTCCGGTAGCCAGTCCGCCCGGTTGCAATCCTGAACCTAAATCACGTGCCCAGATGTCGAGCCAACGGAAGAGTTCACACAACATAATATCCCCGTTAAATCCTAAATCAAGTAGGAATTGAGAGAATGCAACTGACTTATCCAGTGTCTTATTTGGGGAAATCAATACAAGTTGTTCCCTGTAAGGTTTTTCCAGTTTATATCTTAGTTGTTCAAGATTTGCAGCAGGCAGGTCGACTTTGTTTTGGGTATAATAAACATACAAAGTACCTCTTTCCTGTTTTTCTGTCCGGTATAGGTTTATGGATTTATTTAAAGTCAATTCAGTTTGTGTTGCGGAAGAGGTTTTTACAGCCAGTGTAAACCCTGCATCCGGCAATACACCATACATTACATGAATAGAATCTCTACCGACACGTATATCATATATTACACCACCGGGGAAAAACGTCGAGTTCCACAGTGTACTGGCAGGCAACATTTCATCTCTTCCGCGGAAGAACCGTAAAGAACCATCCAGCTCAAGTCCTTTCACTGCCAGGAATCTTTCCGGTGTTGTCTTTACTACATATTTCCCGTCTCCGACAAGAGAAGTCGGCGCTTTCCCCACATAGCGTAAAGAAAGGTCCTCTTCTGCCATTAAATAGCAAGGAAAAAGAAGGAGTAACAATAATCGGATTATTTTATTTCTCATATTCTTGTATTTTTCTGATTGACAAATTGTTATTCCCGGAGGATGTTTTGTTGTAAAAATGATATGTTAACAAAAGCTTACTATGTATAGTTTGATAAAATACTATGTATAGTTTACCTACAAATTATGGATGAAATTGACAAAATGATAAATGGATGTTTTATATTCCTTTTCTAATAATTATGATAGCACTATCCCGATTCTCCTCCTTTGAAAAGGAGGAGGGGACCACCGCTTGCGGTGGTGAGGTGGTTAGATTCTTTATTATACTATAGATTGTATATAAAGAGTATGAAATATATTAAGAATCTAACCACCTCCCCCTCTCTTCTTTCGGGTACTCCTCCTTTTCAAAGGAGGAGAAATTAGTTACTTGATTTCCTATTAAGTAATAATCAATTAAATCAATACCCTGTATTCTGTTTCAAATTCGGATTCTTATCCATAACCGTCAAAGGAATCGGGAACAGATAAGTATGTCTGTCTGCCGGATCTTCATTAGGCTTGAATGCCCATGTTCCTTTAAACTGGTCAAAACGAATCTGGTCATTACGGCGCCATCCTTCGAATACAAATTCATAACCACGTTCCTGGAGAAGTATATCGAGGGTTAGTTTCTCATAAGGCTTTTCCGGATTAAAGTTACGTGCTCTTACTTCGTTCACGATAGTCCGTGCTGCCGGTTCATCTCCTGTACGTAATAAGCACTCGGCTTTCATCAACAGAATATCAGCATAGCGGAACAGTGCAAAGTCATTATTCATGTGTGTTCTTCCACCTTTTTCCACTTCCCATTTGAAGAGACGTGCACCTTCACTCTCCGTTGCATTAGAGAAATCTTTCATTTCAACAGTATAGTTCAAAGGAGTGATACCATCACGGGTATAAAGCGTTTCGCCATCAGCTGCATATTGCGGGCCTATCAGGAAGCTGCCATAACGTGCATCATCGATATCGAATGATTCAACAAAACTAGACACAGCACATGGGCCATTCCAACTGCTGTATTGTTGATCAAACGTTCTGTAGCTTGAATAATGCCATGACATCTGGTAAGGTATAAAATAACCACGGAAATAGTCGGCATCGTAAGGAATACAAAAGATATTCTCTGTTGAACCTTCATTTTTTACTTTAAAATTATTGAAGATATTTGGCTCAAGAGTATAGAGGCCTGAATCAATTACTTTCTGGCAATAGGTCATACATTTATCCCATTGAGGGGTTCCTGTATAAACTTCTGCATTCAGATAGAGTTTTGCTAACAATGTATATCCAACCCACTTTGTGAATTTCGTATATGTATTTGTTGACTTTTCTTCTGTAAGTACATCCATGATAGAAAGTAATTCCGATTCAACAAAATCATATACTTCCTTACGTGAATTATTGGAAGGCAATTCTGTTACATCAAAAGATGTTACGATAGGCACATTACCAATATTATCGAGCATATAGAAATACCAGAAAGCACGAAGTCCGCGTAATTCAGCATAAACCCGGTCTTTATTTGCGATTTCTACCGTTGAATTATCAAGCATATTGATAATCTTATTCACTGTAGTTACCTCTTCAAAACGCCAGCAATTAGGAGTTTCCTGAGCGCTCCATTCATGTGTATGGAAACGTAGGTGTATACCACCGCTATACCAGTCCAGTCCGCGCGCAGGTATCATGTATTCATCTGTTGAACACTGTACCATCCAAAATTCATTGTTTACGTAGTTCACCAATGATCCGTAGGCCGGTCCAATAAGCGAATTCAGTTCTTCCGTAGTCATTCCGTATTTATCCTGAGGGATCGAGCTATATAACTCTTCATCAAGATCCGTACAGGACGAGAATCCCAGGATTCCGGATAATATAATTGAAAATATAAATATTTTTTTCATGATAAATAGCTGTTAATTAAAATGATACATTCAAGCCTAAAGAGAATGATCTCGTTTTCGGATAGTAATTTCTTGCGTCAATACCTAATACAAGTGTACCTGCAGAGTTTGTAGTCTCGGCATTTACTTCAGGGTCGATACCTGAATAACCTGTGATAACAAATAGATTATTAGCAGTTGCCGATAAGCGCAGGTTCTTTATTTTAGATTTAGGGCCCAATTTGAAATCATATCCTATAGTCAGATATTCCATACGTACAAAACTTCCGTCTTCAATATAATAAGAAGAATATACCAGTTTTTGCGGAGCTTTATCCAATGCTGTTTTCAGGACATTACTTCCCGGCATACGATTGATATCATCCAGATATAAGCGGGTAGAGTTGGCAATATCGTTACCAAACACACCTCTTAGCATGAAAGACAAGGATAGGTTTTTATAATTGAAAGAGTTTGTCAGGTTCATGGTGAAGTCAGGTTGTGCATTACCAATAACCGTACGGTCATCTGCATAAACAAATTTACCGTCACCACTTACATCTTCATACTGGAATACACCGTCGGCATCTTTTCCAATATATTTTGCCCCGTAGAATGTACCGATAGAATAACCCGGTTTCAATATCTGTGGAGTTTCCTGTAATCCGTTCAACGACCATTCGCCTGTATAAACCACATCCAGATTAAATTCGTCATTTGACAAGGATTTCAATGTGTTTTTATTTTTTGCAAAATTAAAACCTAAATCCCAGCTGAAATCCTTACGGTTTATCAGCGTTGATTCAATAGATAATTCAATACCTTTATTTTCAACTTCACCTACGTTAGCCATCATTGTTCCGTATTGATAAGGAGGAGAAGGCACCGGATAGTTATAAAGCAGATTAGATGTTTTCTTATTGTAGTAGTCCAGGCTACCTCTTAGTTTACCTCCAAATAGGAAGTAGTCGATACCTAAGTCTAACTGTGCAGTTTGTTCCCATTTCAGATTAGGGTTCTCATTCTGTGTAGGTGCATATTGTGTATAGAATTCACCACCCTGATAATAAAAACCGGATGAACCATACAGAGCAGTTGCTTTATAGTTTGCAATATCCTGGTTACCTGTGATACCGTAGCTAACGCGTAATTTCAAATCATCCACAAATGAAGCGTTTTCCATAAAAGCTTCTTCGCTTATTCTCCATGCTACAGAACCGGAAGGGAATGTACCCCATTTATTATCTTTACCAAATTTGGTGGAACCGTCGCGTCTTACTGTTCCGGTGATAATATATTTACCGGCGTAAGAATAGTTTGCTCTTGCATAGAAAGAAATCAACTTATTGGTTTCTTTAAAGCTTGACACATCCGTAGGTAGTAGATTATTTCCAGCACCTAAATTATTATAAGTAAAAAGGTCTGTTGCAAAATTACGGTTACCTGCATTCAGCGTAGCACGCATAAAATCCTGATAAGAGTAACCTGCAATAGCATTAATTTTATGCACTTTATTGAAAGTCTTATCAAAAGTCAGGTTCATTTCCAGCAATTTAGATTCTTTATCTTCCTTGTCTTGTCTGGCACGTCCCTTGATTTGTTCGGCGGCACGTGACTCACGTGATTCGTAATAACCGAGAGAACGGTTAGAACGGTTAATAGAACCGTTTATAGCCGCAGTCAACATATCAAAGAATTTGTATTCCACCTGTGCACGGCCCATAAACTGATTACGTTTATTGTCGGAAGTCATTTGGTGCAACATTGCTATCGGGTTGTAATATTCGTAACCGGATACTTCTTTAAACTTACCGTTTTCATCGTAAACAGGAATAGTCGGGTTCAGGTTCAGAGCATAAGCAAATACATTAGCTGTAGGAACTGCTCCCCAATCCTCAAGAGTTGCATTTGCATTCAATTGTACTCTTAACTTACCATCCAGTGCTTTCTGATCGAAAGACATACTAGCATTAATGCGTTGCATATCGTTTGTTTTTGCAATACCTTTTTGGTCAAGGAAGTTTACGGAAGCTCTGTAAGTAGAATTTTCCGTACCGCCCAACAAACTTAAATTGTGATTCTGAGAATAACCTGTGCGATAAACTTCGTTCACCCAATCAGTATCGCCACCATAATCCAGTGCATTCTCGATATTATTCTCTTTTACATATTTCCGCCAGTCGGAAGCTGTTAGCATATCCAGGTTGTTCGCAATATTTTCTACAGCGAAATAACCGTCGTAAGAAATAGTACTCTTACCAGCTTGTCCTTTCTTGGTGGTAATCATGATTACACCGTTCGCACTTCGTGCCCCGTAGATAGCTGCTGCAGAAGCGTCTTTCAAAACACTGATTGACTCGATATCCTGTGGAGCAATGCTATTCATGGATGCTCCCGGAACACCGTCGATAACAACTAACGGACCGTTTCCTCCCATTAAAGAAGTAGTTCCTCTCAAACGCATTGTTGCTTCCTGGGTAGGGTCACCACCCGGCTTGGTTACAACAAGACCGGAAACTTGTCCCCTGATAAGTTGTTCAGGAGAAGTAACCACCCCTTTATTGAATTTTTCCTGTGTAACGTTGGCTACTGATCCGGAAAGATCCTTTTTCTGGATGTTGCCATATCCGATGGCAACTACTTCGCCTAATTCAAAAGATTCATCTTCCATCACAACATTATAGGAATTACCGGAACCCAGATTGATTGTCTGTGTTTTCATTCCTATCATACGTACTGAAATACTTCTTGTATTTGAAGGAACTTTCAATGTGAAGTTCCCATCCACATCAGTCACTACTCCGATTGTGCTATTGCCTTCAACAAAGACTGCAGCACCGGGAATAGTCTCACCTGAAGCAGCCGTAACTACTCCGCTAATAACTCTTTCTTGTGTGCCGGACTGTGCAAATACCGGAGTACTTAGCAGGCCGAATCCCAAGATAAACAGAAGCATTCTCTGGTAAAACCAAGCCGCTTCTTTTTTGAAATTAACTCTCATCTTCATACGATTAGATTAATAAAGTTTGATACTATTGGCACTTTTTATAATTTAAATTTTAAACATATCTCTTCCATTCAGGCTACCGGATGGTATCCTGTTACATTAGCAATTCATAAAGAATAAATGAAAACCCGGGGTTACTCTATAATGCAAATATATATAACTATATCATGCACTTTTTATGTGATTTTCACCAATGCTTTTGGTATTTTATCATACCAATTCTTTCTTTGCTTCCCTTCTGTATCTTCGCTGATACTCAGAAGGTGACATATTAGTAGAGCGTTTGAATTGTTCTATGAAGTTTGATAAATTATTAAAACCTGAGTCTACACTTAGAGAGGAGATTGTCATCTTTCCTTCGATAAGCAATTTCTTAGCGTGCCCTATCCGCACATCGTTCAGATATTGGACAAACGTTTTCTTGGTTCTATCCCTGAAATAACGGCAAAAAGCGTTTGGAGTAAGGCCAATGAGAGAGGATACTTCTTCCAGCCGGATAGGGCGTGAGAAATTTCGCATGATATACTGATAGATCTTATTGAAACGTTCAAAATCCTCCGAGTTCACTGTATGACGTGTGTATCCTACACTGGCGAGTGTTTCAAACTCTTCAGTTGTTGCCATACATTCCAACAGAGTAATCAGTTTAGTAATACGGGCGGCTCCACTTTCTTTCACATAATCGTGTATTAAGGCAGCGATTTCGTCCCGGCTATGCCCAAAGAATTTAATGCCTCTATTGGCTCTCTCCAGCAGGTTTTTTATGTTTTTCATTTCCTGCAGATTAAGTAAAGTAGCGCCAAAGATTTCTTTTTGAAAGAACAAGCAATAACAGGACGACCGGAGGTTGGATTCTTTTTTAAAGAACTCTTCATCATTCCTCCATTCATGAGGAAGGTTACCTCCTACAATGCATAAATCCCCTTCTTCATATTTTTCCATATGGTCACCCACAAAACGGGTGCCGGTACCTTCCAGTATATACATTATCTCAATTTCCGGATGATAATGCCAGGGAACAATAAAATGTGGCAATTCTTCTTTGTAAACGTTCACATAGTTTGCTGCAGTGAACGGTAAATCCTGATAAAGTGGTTTCATGGCAAATAAATATTTGTCGTTTATAATACGCTTCTTATTGTAAGCCTTCGGTCTACTACGTATCCCTCTTGCTTAGTAGTCAAAGGAGTCAAGTAGTTATCACTCGCTTTGCTCTTTAGTAGTCAAGTAGCAATACTGCATCGCGGCTACTTAACTCCTTGACTCCTCTGACTCCTTTGACTACTACATGAGGCGTACTACGCCGAATGCTTACTTCTTACTGAGGACTCCAGGTCATATCGAAGTCGAGAGGATAGGCAGGCCTGTTTACTTGCTTGAAAGGTAGAGTTCGCATGTCTAAGTTACAGAAACCAGATGTCAATGCCATCAGGTGAACGGGAGCAATATCGCGTAATTCAGGATATAAATATCCGAGCTTTACTACTACAATCTTGTAATTCAAAGGCTGTAATCCAACATCTTCAAAATCCTTCACAGTCACAAATGAACGGCGCGCATTTAACAAGACAACTTTTATGCCTTGAACGTCCAACACACATGCACCTCTGTTCGTCCCCATTACAGAATCGGGTGATAAATATATGATATCTCCCTGAACCTTCAAAGGTTTTCCGAACACATAATCAACCTTACCCCCAAGATTTAACATAATGGATTTATTCAGGCCCGCTTTGCGGCATTCTTCCAAAGCCTCAGCATCCACAATTCCGGCAACCAGAGCGTCTTTTGACTTGTTGCGGATAAGTGCTTCCAATACTTGTACGTTATCGCCAGGTGCTCCGGCAGTCGTGTTATCTCCCGAATCAGAGATAAAGACAGTCTTATCATATTCTGCGGCTTTGACAATCATCTCATCAATGGAACCTGAAGGAACATCGAGTTTAAGATTTTCACGCTGATTCCATATTTGTTGAGCCAAATTTGTAGCTTCTGCTTTAGCCTGTGACGCATATTTCTTATCCTTTGCAACAACAAATACCCGCATTGCAGAACGAGGAAGGTCAGCCCAGCAGTAACCTGCGAATATAGAGGCGTCCATTAAACCTTCTTTTTCTGCAACTTCCGGTATTTGTGCATATATAGAATGTAAGGGTTCCACTTCAGTAATACTCATTTCGCCGGGTACAAGAATAGGAATAGGGATACATTCGATATAAGGTTTGAGATTGTTATCCAATGCATCCGCCAATAGGGTGATAGCCCTCGCTTTTGTTTCTGCACCGTCCCGGTGAGGCGCAGTACGGTATCCCGTAATGAGATTTATTTGTTTCACGAAATCATCAGAAAGATTTCCGTGAAGGTCGAAACTGCCTGAAATAAGCACGTCAGACCCTACGATATCCCTTATTTCTTTAATCAAGGTAGCCTGAGCATCTGCATATCCGTCTACATGCAATGCTCCATGCATATCCATATAGATACCATCCAGTTTACCCGCGTTACGTATACCTTCGAGAATTTCAGCTTTATATTTATCGAAAGCTTTCTTTTCAACTACACCTCCCGGCCAGGCGTAGGCATGTACGGTCGGTATAAATTCAATTCCCCTTTTACGGCCTTCTTCTACCCATAGCTGGCCTTTCAAAACCTCTTCTCCACGTTGTACGGTAAAATCCGATTCTTTGGTAGGGAGTGTAGAAAAGGTATTCGATTCATTCCGTATACCCAGAGTCAATACTTTTCTGTTATTTGATTTATTTCCTCCCGAGCAACTTATACCGGCAAGAAACACAAAAGCACATATAACACACACAATCACTCGTTTCATAATCATTGAAATAATTTAAGGTATTAAACTCAATACTTTTTTAGACTGTAAAAAGAAAGGCGGAACAATGGATGGTATATTTGAAAGAGGTAGAACTTCCTCCGGCAAATGAATCCCCAGCACTGTTTTCATAAAATGGCGCCTGTTCATACAACGTTCATATACATCGGGATATTCCTTTTGTAATTTATCCCGCAGTTCCTTGTCGGCAATAACTATCCCGTCTTCCATACGTGATGAGAAATAGTTTTTGGAGCGTGGTATTATATCCACCTGCATATACATTCCGGAATGTATTTCTTCTTCCGAACCTTCATAGATAGGAGAACTCATCCATTCCTCAAAATGAATCAAATGCCCCGGATTCAGGTAAACACCAAAATCTTCAAAAGGTAAGTCCCTATCTATCATTTTACGAAAGACTTTCCCTTTTGTCCCTATTCGCATATTCTCCATCCATTGAACACAAGCATAAAAATAGGGCCCGGCAAAGTTTCCCACATATCCCTGTGCCGATGCAGGCAGGTCGTTTTCATCTTCTGCCACCCAACCGGCCCGGCATATATTGCTTCCCCAATAAGCTATTCCTGTTGAACAAGGTTCTCCTCTTTTTATTTCTGCACCAACCGGGCTTGATAACCCGATATGTTGATTACCTGAACTTTTCATCCCGATATGACATCCTAAAGGATATCCGGTGTAACCATATTCCTTTACGAGTTCAAAATCCGTAATACCTGTACGGAAATTCATCAATACATTTTTCAACCCTTCGGAAGCCATCACATTTACAAATTCGAAATGTGCAATTTCAAAAGGCGATAAAAAAGATTTTAATCCATAGGATGGTGACATTAATATATCAGTAGCATTTTCCACTTTATCATTTCCACAGAGAGAACGGAGGGTATCTGCTATAAATGAAGGTATTTCCAATTGTGTTTTATAATCGCTAAACTCTACGTCTGAAAAGTATTTCCAACCGATGCACCCTACCTTTGAATCCATTCCGATGCCTTCTTCTTTGAAAATCGCTTGAAGCGGACGGCTTTCATTCCGGGGCTGGTTCAGCAATGAAAAAGGCTGGTATCTTTCATAGCGTAATCCTTTTTCATTATATAAAGGAGAAACACTCAGATGACCAACGCATTCATTTCCAACAAGTATTAATGGAGTTCCAGTTTGCCCTATAATCAACAAGGCTTCTTCAAACCGGGGATCAAAATGAACAAGATACATGAGATTTGCAAAATGCTCCTTGTCGCCATATATTACCAAGTGCGATAATCCACGCTCACGCATTACCTCCCGGCATTTAGATATTCTATCCTCTAACTCCTGTGCCGGAGGATAGATTATCGGTGTAGCCTTCCCGAAATCAGGCCATTCGATTTCTTTGATATATACCTCTTTGTTTTTCATGATAAATGGTTTTCCCCTTTTTTTGACAAATTTATCATACTTATAATTACCTTTTTTCTCTTATTTTAGCCGATGCTTATGGTATTTTACCATAGCCCATATTAATATACCAAAAGATGAATTTTGAATTAACTAGGGAAGAATGCTTTATAAGCCTAATTTAGGTGAGAAAAACGTTTATATGTTCTTATAAAAAGTATTAGCCTGTATTATTCACAAACAGGAGAATATCCGCTGTAAAATTTT
>DAMANX010000042.1:0-23538 GCA_032073245.1 Tannerellaceae bacterium | reverse complement strand
TTAAGGGGTCAATTTCGACTTGGCGCACGGGGTCAACGCGCACTGGATTTTCCATCTATGTTACTATTTGGGACTCATTTTATTCATTTAATTTCAAGAATATTTAATGATTTACGTTATGAATTAAGAAGAAAGGAAAATAACAAGTAAATCAGCATGGAAAATAGGAATAACTTATGTTACTATAACGAACTTGTTATTTGTCTTGGATTAGACCTATATAAGAATTTTATCTGAAAGATATTTAAGGTTTTTAGGATATATTCAAATGCCTTTCCAAATTATAAATCATTAAATCACTTTATTATGGGAAACTATTATTTTATTGGAATTGATGTGAGTAAAAAGAACTTGGATTGTTGCCTCCTGAGTAATGGTGTGGTGGTGAAACAAGATGTTATTTCAAATCATCAAAAGAATATCGAGGACTACTTATCTGTAATTTGTGCAGAACAAAATATAGATGCAGAACAAATAGTAGTATGTGCTGAATTTACAGGATTATATATTTATCCCTTAACAATCTCTTGTCAAGCCGGAAACTATAAACTTTGGTTAGAAGATCCTACTCAAATAAAATACAGTTCAGGGTTGCAACGAGGGAAAAATGATCCCGTAGATGCAAAGCGTATTGCTTTATATGCCTATCGTTATATAGATAAACTTAAAATATATAACCACCCAACTATAAGTGTTGAATCAATAAAGCTATTAACAACAGAATTAAATATGCTATGTGTTGATAGAGCTAAATACCAAGCTCAATTATCAGATCAAAAAGAATATATGCCTGATAGAGTCTATAAATTGAAGTCAAAGAGATTATCTCTGCTCATTAAAGAATTAGATAAAGCAATAGCTAATATTGAAGCGGAAATTGAGGATATTGTAGCGAAGGATGCTTTATTATCTCATCAGATGAAATTATTATTGAGCATTGAAGGAATAGGTAAAAAAACTTCTTTAAAAATGATACTGGAAACACAAGGCTTTACTCGATTTACAGATAGTCGTAAATTCTGTTGCCATGCGGGTGTTGCTCCATTCAGTTATTCATCAGGAAGTAGTCAGCATTCTAAAAATCGGGTTTCCCATAGAGCAAATAAAAGTATAAAATCTTTACTCCATTTAGCAGCCTTATCTGCTATTCAAAATAAGAATAGTGGATTAAGGGTATATTACGATAGAAAAGTTGCTGAGGGCAAAAATAAAATGTCAGTACTAAATGCTATCAGAGCCAAACTCGTAGCCCGCATGTTTGCCGTAATAAAGAATAATGAACTATACAACTCAAATTATACTAATCAGTTTGTTGTCTGAAAAAAACTGTTCGTTAATTTGCGAATTAAAAAACTATTCGTATATTTGCGAACTATAAAATGAAGAAGATGGAAAAAGTGAAGAAAAGATATACGGTTGAGCAGGAGCAAATGGCACGTTTCGCCAAAGCCCTTTCGCATCCTGTACGGATTGCTATTCTGCAATTGTTAGCAAGTCAAGAATGTTGTTATCATGGAGATATGTCTGAAGTGTTACCAGTAGCGAAAAGCACTTTATCGCAACATTTGAATGAATTAAAAGATGCCGGTTTGATACAAGGTGAAATTACATTGCCGTCTGTTAAGTATTGCATTAATCAGAAAAACTGGTCTTTAGCGAAAAGATTATTTGAAGCTTTATTGACTGAAGTAGAAATATCAGACAATTGTTGTAATACATAATTTTTTATCTTTAAAGTTCGTATGTTTGCGAACTTACAGACAATTCGCTTTAAAGTGAATTGAATTTTTGATAAACTTATTATTATATATGGAAAATAAAGAAATAAAAGAAATGGTGAAGCAAAAATACAGCGTACTTGCTTTACAAAACGATAACCAGTCGTCCTGTTGCGGCTCTGGATGCTGTTCCTCTGATAATGTATATAACATTATGAATGAAGATTACAGCAAGCTTGACGGCTACGAGGTTGATGCAGATTTAGGTCTGGGGTGTGGACTTCCTACAGCCTTTGCCGGATTAAAAAAAGGCGATTTTGTTGTAGACTTGGGTTCCGGTGCAGGAAATGATTGTTTTGTAGCCCGTGCTGAAGTTGGAGAAACCGGAAAAGTCATCGGTATTGATTTTACAGATGCCATGATAGAAAAGGCAAAAAATAACTCACAAAAGAGAGGTTTTAGTAACGTTACTTTCCGCAAAGGCGATATAGAAGATATGCCTATTGGCGGTAATTCAGTTGACGTTGTAATAAGTAACTGCGTATTAAACCTATTACCATCCAAAGATAAAATCTTCCATGAAATTTTCAGGGTTTTAAAACCCGGTGGGCATTTTTGCATCTCGGATGTGGTTTTAGAAGGAGAATTACCTGAATCCATCAAACAAGTGGCGGAACTGTATGCCGGATGCATTGCAGGAGCAATTCCTAAAGAACATTATATGGTTAAGATTTTCAGTGCAGGTTTTTTACAGGTGAAAATACAAAAAGAAAAACCTATCGTTGTCCCTGATGATATCCTAAAAGAGCATCTTGATGAAAAATCATTCCATGAATACAAGGAGAATAATTCAAAGATACTATCCATTACAGTAACAGGTGTAAAACCTGAAAGCGCATGCAATTGCGGCTCTGGATGCTGTTAATAATGTTTTGATATGAAAGCACAGAAAGTTTTAATTCTTTGTACAGGTAATAGTTGCCGTAGCCAAATGGCACATGGCTTCCTGCAATCTTTCGACCCTACTCTAAAAGTGTTTTCCGCCGGAACAAATGCAAGCGGAAAGATAAACCCTCAAGCGGTAGAAGTAATGAAAGAAGCCGGAGTAGATATATCCAGCCATACTTCCGATAGTGTAGATAAGTATCTGAATGAAGAGTGGGATTATGTTATTACGGTTTGTGGTGGTGCAAACGAAAGCTGTCCTATGTTCTCGGGAAAAGTAAAAAACCGTTTGCACATAGGATTTGAAGACCCATCAGAAGCAGTCGGGACTCCCGAATTTATCCATTCGGAATATATCCGGGTACGGGATGAAATAAAAGAAGCATTTTATAAACTATATATCGAAAAAATAAAAGGCAATGAGTAAGAAAAAAATGAGTTTTTTAGATAAGAATCTCACTCTTTGGATATTCCTGGCAATGGCTATCGGGGTTGGGCTGGGTTACTTTTTCCCATCGTTCAGCACTACAATAGATTCATTATCCAGTGGAACTACAAACATCCCTTTAGCCATCGGTTTAATCTTAATGATGTATCCGCCATTGGCAAAAGTCGATTATAAACAATTACCGAAGGTTTTCAAAGATGTCAAAATATTATCAGTTTCGTTAATTCTGAATTGGATTATCGGGCCGATATTAATGTTTGTACTTGCCATCATTTTCTTACATGATTACCCTGAATATATGGTAGGTGTTATCCTTATCGGATTAGCGAGATGTATAGCAATGGTGCTTGTGTGGAATGACCTGGCGGAAGGAAATACGGAATACGGTGCAGGTTTAGTAGCCCTGAACAGTATCTTTCAGGTATTCTTTTACAGTTTCTATGCCTGGTTGTTTATTACGAAACTTCCTCCCCTCTTCGGGTTTGAAGGGGCTATCGTTGATATTTCCATCGGTACGATTGCCGAGACGGTTGCTATCTACTTGGGTATTCCTTTCTTAATGGGAATATTGAGCCGATTTATATTAGTGAAATTGAAAGGTGAACAATGGTATAAGGAAAAGTTTATCCCGAAAATATCCCCGATAACCTTAATCGCACTGTTATTTACAATCGTCCTTATGTTCAGTCTAAAAGGTGAATTGATTGTACAAATACCAATGGATGTAGTTCGTATAGCCATACCGTTGCTTATCTACTTTGTCGTAATGTTCCTGCTTAGTTTCTTCGCTGGCAAGTGGATGGGTGCTTCTTATGATAAAAATGCTTCCATCGCTTTCACTGCTACCGGAAACAATTTTGAACTGGCTATCGCAGTAGCAATCGGTGTATTCGGATTACATAGCGGACAAGCCTTTGCCGGAGTAGTCGGGCCATTGGTCGAAGTCCCGGTATTAATCCTGTTGGTAAACTTAGCATTTTGGCTTCGGAAGAAATATTATAAATAAACATAGTATAAACTGATAAAAACACATTGTATGAAAAAAAGTATTTTAATCGGGCTTTTTGCCATATTGCTGGCTGCCTGTGGTGGTAATGCACAAAAAAACAACGGACAAGCCGCTGAAACGCAAGCTAAAGAGCAAGTAGCGGATGCTTCTGTGGTGAACGTTTACTATTTCCACGGTAAACAACGCTGTAAAACTTGTATAGCAGTAGGCGATGTAACAGAAAAGACAATAAAAGAGCTTTATGCGGACAATCCCCATGTGAAATTTATTGAGGTAAAAACCGATGAAGAACAAAATGCTTCGCTTGTAGAAAAATACGAAGTAACGTGGAATGCTCTTATTATTGCTAAAGGTGATAATAGCATAAATATTACCGAACGAGCCTTTGCCAGTGCTGTAAATAGTCCGGAAGTATTAACCGGGCTGATAAAAGAAGAAGTAAACAATAGATTATAGTAGAGCCGTTATAAAATATTTAAGCAATGAAAAAAATAATTATTCTTTTCGTATTGAGCATAATCAGCTTCGGCGTATTTGCTCAAAAAAGTCAAACCGAAATATTATATTTCAAGGCTCAATTACCATGTTGTCAAGCCACAGCCTGTAACAATCTGGAAAGCGTAGTTAAAGCTATTGTTAAAAAAAACTACCCGAACGGGGATGTTGTTTTTAAACAAATCGCTTTGGCTGATACCGAAAACAAATCACTTATTGATAAATACAGTGCCAAATCACAAACTGTCATTATTGTAAATGCAAAAAAGAAAAATGAGACTTCTACAGATGTTTCCGCTGTTGTCCGTGCTTATGCCCGTTCTAACGATAAAGATGCGTTTGAAAAAGAATTAGTAGAAAAGATAAACACAGCCAAAAAGTAAATGGAATTTCTTCAAAACCTTGTTGATGGCTCAAACTGGCCTGTATTGACGGCATTCCTTTTGGGATTAATGACAGCAATTAGTCCATGTCCGTTAGCAACCAACATTACAGCTACCGCTTATCTTAGTAAAGATATAGGCGATAAGCGAAGAGTAATGTTCAATGGCGTATTCTATACACTCGGCAGAATGTTTACCTATACGGCACTTGGTTTGATTTTCTATTTTGGAGCAAGTCAGTTTCAGGTAGCTAAACTTTTGCAGAATGTTGGGGGAATGTGGCTTGGGATAGCATTAGTCATTATCGGGATATTCATGTTGGATATTATCAAAATAAAGGTTCCGGGAATGAATAAGCTAACCTCAAAAATAGAAAACAAGAAAGGAAAGAAAACCTACCTCGACGCTTTCCTGCTCGGTTTGCTGTTTGCATTGGCTTTTTGCCCTTATAGCGGTGTATTGTACTTTGGTGGATTAATCCCGATGACCATTGCCAGCCCTTCTGGATTATTACTTCCTCCTGTATTTGCCATAGCTACCGGATTGCCTGTAATAATCATTGCATGGCTGTTGGCATACAGTGTCAGCAACGTAGGCAAATTCTACAATAAGATGAGTGTATTCCAGAAATGGTTTAAATGGATTGTAGCTGCTGTTTTTATAATAGTGGGTATCTACTATATAATTACAAGTATTTAATAAGAATAAACAATATAAGATAAATAATATGGAGATCATTGTATTAGGCACAGGTTGCGCCAAATGTAAAACAACCTACGAAGCTGTACAGAAAGTGTTGGTAGATAATAACATTGCTGCCGATTTGAAGAAGGAAGAGAATATACTTGAAATTATGAAGTATAACATTATGTCTTTACCTGCGGTTGTTATCAATGGGGAAGTAAAGTTAAAAGGGTATGTTCCGAGTGAAGAAGAAATAAAGAAATCGTTGAACCTATAATTGTATGCATTGAATAGATGCTGTTTTGAATCAAATGGTGTCTATTTTTTTAGCTATATAGTTCGCGATATTACGAACATTTGATGATTTGAATTAATAACAAGTAAAATATAAAAAAATGAAAACAATAAAAATTTATGACCCTGCATTATGTTGTCCTACCGGATTGTGCGGAGTAAATATCGACCCTGAATTGATGCGTATAGCAGTTGTGGTTGAAACATTAAAACAAAAAGGAATTATAGTCGAACGTTTTAACCTTCGAGACCATCCTCAGGTATATGTAACCACGAAGGTTGTCAATGATTGCCTTATGGCAGAAGGAGCAGATGTATTTCCTATAATCACAGTTGATGGTGATATTGCTATAAAAAAGGTGTATCCATCAAATAAGCAGATTGCAGAATGGCTCGATATTTCAGAAGATGAACTAACTATAAAAAAATAACTCACATGAAAAAATATAATCCTTCAAACGAAAAACTTACTCAATATATATTCTTCACGGGCAAAGGCGGTGTAGGTAAAACATCTATTGCCTGTGCTACAGCTGTAAGTCTTGCTGATAGTGGGAAAAAAGTATTGTTATTGAGTACCGACCCAGCTTCCAATTTGCAAGATGTCTTCGATATGCCATTGGACAATAAAGGTACTCTCATTAAAGATGTACCCCACTTGACTGTTGTAAACCTTGACCCCGAACAGGCAGCAGCCGAATACAGGGAATCGGTTATTGCTCCATATCGGGGAAAGTTACCTGAAAGTGTAATTGTTAATATGGAAGAACAACTATCCGGTTCATGTACCGTAGAAGTTGCTGCGTTCAATGAATTTTCAGATTTCATAACTGACGAGGATAAGGGCAATAATTATGACTATATCATTTTTGATACAGCCCCAACAGGTCATACACTCCGTATGTTGCAACTTCCTTCTGCGTGGGATACATTTATCGCAGAAAACACGACCGGGGCTTCATGTTTAGGACAATTATCAGGATTGGAAGACCGTAAAGAAGTCTATAAGAATGCGGTAAAAAACTTAACTGACAAATCTAAAACAACGCTTTTTCTTGTTAGCAGACCAGAAGAAAGCCCATTAAAGGAGGTCGAACGTTCGTCCAATGAGTTATTAGACATAGGTATTGAAACACAACATTTAATTATAAATGGCGTACTGGAAAACTACGATGCAGACGATAGTATTTCCAAACAGATTTACGAACGCCAGCAAAATGCACTCAATAACCGTTCGTCAGCCTTGCTAAAACTGAATACCTATATTGTTCCGCTTCGTTCTTATAACATGACGGGTATTGATAATATCCGTAATATGTTGAATGCGGATGTAGCCATAAAGAACGAAAGCCTGGATATTGAGAAAGGTAATTTCAATACGATTGACAGCGTTATTGAAGACCTCTATAAAACAGGCAAGCGGGTAATTTTCACGATGGGTAAAGGCGGTGTCGGCAAAACCACCATTGCCGGAAATATTGCTCGTGGATTGGCTAAAAAAGGTGTGAAAGTGCATCTGACTACAACTGACCCTGCAAACCATTTGGCTTATATCGAAACGAAAATAGATGGCATCACAGTAAGCCATATAGATGAAAAAGCGGTGCTTGCTGCCTATCAGAAAAATGTGCTTGACAAAGCAAGGGAAACAATGGGTGATGCAGATTTGAGTTATATTGAAGAAGACCTGCGTTCGCCTTGTACACAGGAAATTGCCGTTTTCAATTCCTTTGCCGAAATCGTAGCTAAAGCCGATAATGAAGTGGTAGTGATAGATACTGCACCTACCGGACACACGTTGCTACTGCTAGATTCAACCCAAAGTTATCACAAGGAAGTGGAACGGACACAGGGAAATATTACCCCTGCGGTTCAAAACCTATTACCTCGCTTGCGGAATGAAAAGGAAACAGAGGTGGTTATCGTAACACTACCCGAAACAACACCTGTATTTGAAGCACAAAGGTTGCAACAGGACTTACAACGTGCTGGAATTAAGAATAAATGGTGGGTGGTTAATTCCAGTCTTTTGCTGACTTCAACCAATAGTCCATTCCTTAAAGCTAAAGCATTAAGTGAAGTGCAATGGATTAATAAAGTGAAGGAGATTTCAGACGGGAACTTTGCCGTTATTGAATGGAAGGAAAAAGTGTAATTTAGAACGATCTGCAAATTATTCTGAAGAAAATAAACGAATAATTTGCAGATCTTTAAAAAATCTTCGATTTTCATCAATCTTTTTTATTTTAAATTAATGATGATGTACATCCATTTTTAAAGAAAATCAGACTTTTAGCATATTTAGCTGTTAAAAATTGACTATCAAAATCTTTATAAAATTATGTAAGGTGCTTGTATCTTCATGCAATGTAAATAGTAAAATAAAGCGGATAATAAACGTATTATGCAACCTTTTTGGCAAGAAAATTGTTTTAATAATAACATAGAATAATATAAAAAAAGAATCATGAAATCAACAGAACAACCTGAGAGCGCGATGTTTTTAGAAAACGTAAGCCGTTACAGTTATGACGAAACCTTCAATAAACTATCCGAAAAAATCCAGTCTCTCGGAAACTGGAAAATACAGCATATTCATGATATGCAGGAAACGCTTCGCAAAAATGGGAAAGAAGTGCTACCGATAAAAGTCATAGAATTGTGCAACCCCAAATATTCCGGCAGAATATTGGAGCATGATATGGAACGTCTTTATTCATCATTACTTCCATGTCGCATATCTATATATCAGACTTCTGATGGTATAACCCGTATTTCGCGCATGAATTCGGTTGCTATGGCCGCACAAATCGGCGGACTGGTAGAGGAAGTAATGAGCGAAGCCTTTGCTGAAATTGAAAAAGCAATAGCCGAAATAGAATCGTAAATTAAACAGTAGATAATCTGTGAAAATAGTACGAAACTTGCAACTAAGTTGCAAAACATAATCGCTATCTTTGCGGTATGAAATATTTGTCCCTCATATTATCCATATATGTATTACTGTTATCAGTAATGCCATGTTGTTTTGAGGATAAATGTTTAGCTATATATACAGATACCGTTGAAACGAGCAATGACATAGGCAATAGTTGTGACGACTGTTCCGATGATAGTTGTTGTTCCCCTTTTCTACATTGTAATACCTGTTCCGGATTTCCGGAAGCCCGTTTTTATAATCCAATAATAATAATTTTAGGCTCAATACCTGATTATAAATCAGATTATATAGTAAAAAACGCTCTCTCTGATTATAAATCTTCAATCTGGCAACCGCCAAAAGCATAAACTAATTTTTATTATACAGGTCGTTGTGATTATGCCCTGCAATTTTTACGATAATACATTCTTTGTAATATCGTAATCCTCATATCATTTATAGTTGAAGATTTAAAAACAAGAAATAAAATGAAAACAAAAATTATACTGATGCTATTCTTAGCATTCAGCATTTCCAATATTTTCGCTCAAAATACACTTAACGTTAAACTAATAGACTGTGATAGCAAAGAGCCTTTAATCGGTGCTAATATTATACTACAAAATACTACGAACGGAACATCTTCTGATGCTGAAGGATTAGCGGTACTCTCCAATATTCCAGACGGTAAACAGAGGTTTGAAATTACTTATGTAGGATATGAAAAGACCATAAAAGAATTTACATTCCCGTTGGCTTCGGATGAACCTATCGTTATCAGGGTTGAGCCTGATGAAGAAACATTGCAGGAAGTAGTTGTTTCTTCAACAAGGGGGACACGTACTTTTAAAGATATTCCTACCCGTATTGAATTTATAAATGCCGAAGAGTTAGGCGAAAAAGGAGTGATGAAACCCGGAGATATACGTATGCTTCTGAATGAAAGCACGGGTATTATAACACAACAAACATCAGCCATATCGGGTAATTCATCTATTCGTATTCAAGGTTTGGACGGTAGATATACACAGATACTAAAAGACGGTTTTCCCGTATTTTCAGGTGCAGCAAGCGGATTAGGTTTATTACAGACACCACCGCTCGATTTAAAGCAGGTTGAAATAATAAAAGGTTCTTCTTCTACTTTATACGGTGGCGGTGCTATTGCGGGACTGGTAAACCTTATATCGAAAACGCCTGAAAAGGAAAGGGATTTCTCAATCCACCTGAATGGGACAACAGGTAAAGGGCTTGATGTAAACAGCTTTTTCGGTCAGAAATTCAACAAGGTAGGTACTACCGTTTTTGCATCGTATAACCGTAACTGGGCTTATGATCCGTCAGATGTTGGCTTTACGGCAATACCAAAGTTCGACAGGTTTGTATTTAATCCTAAGCTATTCTTATACCTGTCTGAAAACACAGATTTTAATTTCGGTATAAACTCCATGATTGAAAACCGTCTGGGTGGTGATATGGAGTATGTAAAAGATAAGGGAAACGAAGAACATTCCTATTTTGAAAGAAACAAGACACAAAGGCATTCAAGCCAACTTACATTTGAACATCGTTTCGACAAACAAAACAGATTAAATGTAAAGAACAGCATTACTTATTTCAGCCGTAAGATTGAGATTCCCGATTTCAAATTTGACGGCGACCAGTTATCGTCTTTTTCAGAAGTATCTTATATACATACAAAAGAAAAAACGGAATGGGTAGCGGGTGCGAATGTGTGGACGGATAAGTTTACCGAAGAAAAACTGACCGATTTTCCTTTACGTGATTACAACATAACTACCGTAGGCGTATTTGTACAGAACAATACGAAAATAACGGACTGGATGAATCTTGAAAGCGGATTGCGTACCGATTATATTAACGATTACGGTTTTGCAGTTCTACCCCGTATATCTTCTCATTTCAAGATAACGGAGAAATTTTCATCCCGTGTAGGTGGTGGGTTCGGATATAAAGCACCTACCATTTTTTCGGAAGATAGCGAACGCATCCAGTTTCAGAATGTCTTGCCGATAGATGACAACAGGAACAAACTGGAAAGGAGTTATGGGGCAAATGTGGATTTTACTTATAAAACGGGTTTGTTCGGCGACCAAGTATTTTTAAGTATAAACCAGTTATTCTTTTATACTTACCTGAAAAATCCGCTTGAACTGCAAGCTGCTGAAAATAATCGTTGGCAGTTTAATAACATTAACGGTCACGTGGATAGTAAAGGGGCTGAAACCAATATGAAAATTAAGTATAAGGATTTCGGTTTATTTCTCGGATATACCTATACGGATGCTGATGTAAAGGAAGACGGCAGAAGCTACCAAAAAACCTTAACCCCGAAACATAAAATCAATTCTGTTTTAATGTATGAGGTGGAAGATAAATGGAAAATCGGATTGGAAGCTTATTATACCGGAAAACAAAATTTGAATGACGGTAAAACAGGTAAGGATTACCTTGTCTTCGGATTAATGATGCAACGAATTTGGGAAAAGTTCTCAATATATGCTAACTTTGAGAACTTTACCGACAGACGGCAGACAAGGTTTGATACCATTCATACGGGTTCGATGACTAATCCTGAATTTCGGGACATTTATGCACCGTTGGACGGTTTCGTCCTGAATGCCGGGATTATAATTAAATTGTAAAATGAATAAATCAATTTTTAAAATAGAACAAATGGATTGTCCGAGTGAGGAAAACCTCATTCGGATGAAACTCCAAAACATAGAGGGTGTTGCAAAGCAGGAATTTGACCTGAAAGGCAGGATATTTACTGTTTACCATACAGGCGACTATCAGGAAATCGAAAAGCAGCTTGCTACCTTGAATCTCGGTTCACGCTTTATTGAAAGTAAAGAAGTAACAGGAGAAGTTCAGGCAGAGGAAAATAGCAAACAGCGTAAAGTCCTTTGGATTGTACTGGCTATTAACTTCGGCTTTTTCCTGATTGAAATGTCAACGGGTATTATATCCAAATCTATGGGATTGGTTGCTGATAGCCTTGATATGCTTGCTGATGCTTTTGTTTATGGATTAAGTTTGTTTGCAGTCGGTGCAGCCGTAAGCCGTAAGAAGCGTGTTGCTATGATTTGCGGATATTTCCAGATACTTTTGGCTGCCGTTGGTTTTATAGAGGTAATCAGACGGTTTACAGGTACAGAGGAAATGCCTGTTTTTCAAACAATGATAGGTATATCTATACTCGCTTTGATAGCAAATGTTATATGTTTGCTTTTGCTTCAAAGGACAAAAAGCGAAGATGCCCATATTCAGGCAAGTATTATCTTTTCATCCAACGATGTAATAATAAATGCAGGGGTAATTCTTGCCGGATTCTTAGTATGGCAGTTGAATAATCAGATACCCGACCTTATTATCGGTAGTATTGTATTCCTTATTGTTATAAGAGGGGCAATTAGGATATTGAAACTTGCTAAAAATTAAATAATGTCATTTGATCTGCAAATTATTTGTATATTTTCTCTCAAATAATTTGCAGATCTCATAAGAATAGTAACGGGCGAATGCCGCCCGTGTATTATCCTGATACCTTTCTTATATCCGATTCGGAAACATACCAACTATCTTGGTACTTGTCGCCAATCAGGTTAAAAACGCCTGATAATCCGCTATCATTAGCGTGTTTCTTGGCTTCGCTGATTGTGCCGAACTCGCCTAATTTATTGAAGCCGATAAATAGTTTGTATCTATCGCTGTTCTCCTTGTGTTTCTTGACTTCTTCCTGTAACATCACATACATTTTTTGATAGTTATCTTTCTTCTGTTCCAATTTACCGTAAGTCTTCAATAGTTGTTCATCCGTATCTATATTGAAAAACAGGTCATTATGTTTTTTGTAGTCGATATATCGGGCAATGGCTCTTTCTACTTTGGTTATCTGTGCTTTTGCGGATGCAACTTTACCCAACAAAAAGTCAAAACCTGTCTGTAAACCTGTTCGCTTGTCGTAAAAGCAATGATATACCTGAACTCTTTTTCTCGGATATTTGCAGACTAATTTTGCCTTACGCCATTCAATAAGCCACCGCCAACGGTCTAACATATCACGGGGAATGTCTATTTTGTGTAAAACTTCCCGGCTTCTGTCCTCGTGGAGAATTTCAAAAGTGATATATACCCAATGTTCAATACCCAGTTCCCGTTCCGCTTTTGCAAGGTCTTTTGCATACTGCATCCAATCGTCTATTCTTTCCTGTGCCATGATGTTAGATGTTAATGTTGTCGTTTTTCTTGGTTAGCCATTCATCCCGACGGGTACGGCATCCCTCCAAAGTCGGTGCAACGGTTGAAAATAATTTTCCGTTTGTATGCCTGTAATCGTACTGATAAAATGTCTGTTTCGGACGGTGGGTAGGACGAAACGTTGTATAGTTCTCTTTACCTTGTTCACATACAGAACAGCCGTTATAATTGATTGAATTTGTTTTCATATTGTTCTTGTTATGGGCGGATTGCTCCGCCCTGATTAATAATCCGTTATTTAGAGTTTGCAAAAACTGTTTTACTTCGCTCGGTATCGGAAATAGTTAAATGTCCGTCTCTATCTATAAGCCAATACAGAAAGAAGATGATAGTATCTTTTGATATTATATGATTGCCATTGAATAGATTTAGCAAAACAACAGGTTCTTTTTCTTTGGCTTTCAATGCTTCTTCGCTTGTGGTATAGGCATTTTCGCCAATGCCAAAGCGCAGGGAGTTATTTACTATATATTCTACTTTTCCGTATTCTTCCATTTTCCTGTACATGAATTGTTCTAAATCCCTTATGTCGTGTATCAGGTCGAACGGATGCAGGGCTTCCAGTTCTTCTTTGAGTTGTGTGTGAATATCCCTTAACATCGGCTCAATGGTAAACCACTTGGTCGGGTTGGTTATCTTTCGGCAGGTGGCAGGATCGTGTACATCATCGAGGAATAAACCGTTCTTGTCAAGTGTGCAATAACAGTCATAGCAGAAATGCGTATGATATTCGGTTGCGCTCTTTTTGATAGACTTATTTATGATTATTCGGATTTGACCGTTCTGTAACAGATAGAAACGGATGCTCCACCTTTCTGTTTCAAAAGCCATTTGGTAATGCTTGCTTTCGCCTGTTGCCCTGTTTAGGAAATGTAGGACACCTTTATACATGATTGCTATTTTATTTGGTTTCATATTGATTGGATTTATTAAAAGAATGATAATGTTAATTGTACTGCTTTGCGTCCTGTGATTTCATCAAACAGGCTTTTCACTTGTTTCAAAACGGATATTGCGTATTTGTCGGTCTTACTGCTATCCCTGTCAAGTCCTTTCATCATTTCATTGAGGGCTGCGGTAAGGCAATCTTTCCGATTGTCGAATATCTTACCCCATACGCCTAACCCATAACCTGCTCCGCCAGTGCTGTAAGAATAACTCATTCCGTATGTCCATTTTCCGTTTAAGCCTTTGCCCAGTGTAATATGGTTACTTACTGCCCAACCGTCCCGATGGGGAAATTGTATTTCTTCACGTTCCAAAAAATCAGGTCTTTCCAACCAACCGTATTCGTTAAATTCCTTTTTGGTAAAGCCGAATAACAAATGTTTCTCGTACTCTCGTTTATTCATTAATAACTGGCGTGGGGTATCTCCAAAACTCTCATATTCCTCAATTATAGCCCTGTTATCTCGTCTTAATGCGTTCAGATATACGGCTACATTGTGGCGTTCTGCCCTACAAAAATTAATCTCCTGTATCTGTTGCAGTTTTTCGTATGCTGATAATTCTTTATATTTCATGACCATTCTTTTGTGGGGCAGGGTTACTGCCCCGTGTTACTACTTATTAATCCAATCCGAAATAATACGCTAACCGTTGTTCCTGTGATTTCGGAAAAATCCAACCTGCTAACTTCTTGCCGTTGAATGTCAATCGGCTGTTGAAGCGTCCGCCCATTGCTTTGAGTTCGTCTTTTATGGCTCTCGTTTCTCCGAATACCGCTACCGCTTTGGCTGAATACTCTACCAATGTGCAACCGCCTTTGCTTTCTTCTGTCGGCTTACTGGGTGGCATTGTGTCGGATTTGCTGATATGTATGTTATCTTCATTCCCTGCTGTGTATGCAAAATCTTCAATCGTGCGTTTACGGTCATATACAGGCACTTTTTCGATTATCCAACCGCAGTATTTGCTTTCGCCTAAATAGTAGCCGTCGCCCATACTGTATTTTTCACGGTGTTCGTAGTCCTCGTTAGGTTCGGCTAAATAGGCGGTTTCCTCAAAGTTGGATGCGTGTTTACGCATCTCGGAAAAGATGTCCCTTTTGTGCTTTGAAAAGCCGATGATAACCGTTCGCTGTGTACTGTATCCGTAGTAGTCAGTTTGGCTGTCGCTCTCGTTTTGTCTTAAACGTGCCACGATAACGCCTAAAGCATCTTCGGGGAATATCTCGGAAAAGCGTTTACGCCCGATTTCCCGAACTTGTTCTACTCTGATTTTCTCCTGTTCGGCTTCGTCTTCCTCTGCTTTCTTCTGTTTCTGTGCTTGCTGAAGAAGTATTGCAACCTCGAAACTGTCTATAAATTCAGGGTTTTCACTATCGTAATAGTAACCAATACCGAATTTTTCATTCAATGGTCTGATAATGTCGGCTGTTTGAAAATCCTTTGTCCGCAGGTTAATCAACTTGTAAGCAATGCCCCAATCGTTTTTACAGATTTCATACACTACATATCTGTCATAGCTGTAACCCTCCATTCGGATAACCTGATTGACTTCTACCACTTGTTTGGCTCTGTCTATTTCCTTGTTCGCTCCTAATAAAAATACTTTGCTCATAACTCTAAATTTTAAGGGATTATAAAAAGGTCAGCATTGCGAGAATAAAGAGGATTATAGCACCCAAACCCACGAAGAAGGAGAGGATACCCCGAATAACAGGAAGAAAGAGATACAAGCCCACTAAAGCCCAAATAAACACTGTTCCCCACACACAGAAGCCCAAAACCGCCAAAACGATTTTTACAACCAATTTTATGCTAATTGGAAGGTTACTACCTTGTTTCCTATTTTTTACTATACTTCTCATAATTTCTGACTTTTTTTTTCTGCCGTATCGGAGCCGGTGTACTGACCTTATGTTTCGGATACGTGAAAAGGTCGGCTGAATCCGCCGAAGACAAATTTTGGGGGAATAAATACGCTCGCCCGAAGGGAAAGAGGAAGATTTTTTCCACAACAATTTGGCGACAGGATTAGCTGAAATACCTTTGTATCCTGAACATGGGGTCAAAAAGTACCCGGTTTGATACGTGCCAATGAGGAAGAAATTACACCGGAGAGAAGTGTAGTAAAAAGAAAATTGAGTTAGATATACTTTGCGTTTATCATCATAGAACGCAGATTCTTTGATTGAAAGGAACGTAAGAAAGGGCTATAATAGTCCTCAATACTTAAATAGGAAAAATTGATGATATATCTTACAAAATCAGTATCTTTGCGAAGTAAAACATGATAGTATAATTGTAGAAATCAATATTCTACAATTCGTATATATAACATAACGTTCGCTGAACGTCTCATCACGAAAACTGGCAATTTTCTCGAAAGAAGAGACTTACGCGCAATGTTCATGCTATACAATTGTATAGCGTGGACTTGCCTGTCTTCTTCTTTGGGTATGCCAGTACCTCGTGATGGAGCAGTGTGAGTTCCACGCTTCTTTTTTAGGTCTGGCGAATGTTCTTATAGAAACAATAAAGGAAAGGATAAGGACATGAGAAAATTGAAATTGTACATTACGGCATCCCTTGACGGTTATATCGCTCCACCTGACAGCGATTTGGATTGGTTAATCGGTTATCCGATTCCCTCAAAAGAGGATCATGATCTTTTTTTAGATTCGGTTGATACAGTCATTTTGGGCGGTAATACTTATCGTGATATGCGCATAATGGATATTGTCTGGCCATATAAAGATAAGATTGTGTATGTCGTTACCCAGCACCCTATAATGGAAAAAGAGGGTGTGATCTTCATTACTGAAAATGCAATTGAAACTATTTCCAAACTTAAAAAAGACAATGGAAAAGACATTTGGCTTGTTGGTGGGGCAAAGCTAATATCTTCATTACTTGCTAATAATTTGATTGATGAAATGATAATCACATATATCCCCGAAACTCTCGAAAAAGGAATACCTCTGCTTCCCAATAAACTCAATGAAACAGACTGGACATTGGTCGAAAAGATTACATACGATAGTAATGCACGTAAGGTCATCTATCAATATTCAAAATAAAAAAGCCTGAATCATAAAAAATGCACCTCAAAAGTTTTTTGTCCAACTTTTTGGGTGCACTTCATATTGAAACAGGCTTCTTACAAGTTATGTAACATATATATTTATTTTGCTCTCATTTTACCATAGCATTTACTGCCGTCAGGAGATAAGTAGAAATCGAATGTTTCTTCGACAGTTCTTCCACCCGGAGGGACAAGAGAATATTTGCAACGGACAATTACGACAAGCACATCACTTGGTTTT
Organism: Tannerellaceae bacterium; assembly: GCA_032073245.1. Taxonomy (GTDB): domain Bacteria; phylum Bacteroidota; class Bacteroidia; order Bacteroidales; family Tannerellaceae; genus QVMG01. The sequence goes on along the minus strand of DAMANX010000042.1, from coordinate 6,088 downwards.
TTGCTGTCATATCCGTTAAAATTATCCGGAGAAAGATTTTTTAGGGAATCAATACTATTGTTCATTGCCACAATATCAGCATTGTACTCATCAATATCGCTTTGCTTTTTTGCTTTAGCCAGTAGAGTTTCACTCATTTTTTTAGCCAGTTCAATCCGCTTGATGACAAGCTGCTTATCTTTCCTAAATTCATCAGTAAGATAAGCAATGCTATCTGCAACAGTAATATTGCCATTCTCGTTCAACTCTACAATCTTAAAGTTGAGATTGTCTTTTGTGTCGCTACCTTTTAGCAGGTAATTAGTAATGGTTGTTTCGTAATTACTCTTTGATGAGTTTGAACCGCAAGAAACCAAGAAAATTGCGATTAATACATAAAGTAAAATTTTCATATCTAATTATTTTTAGAAATTTCTATTAAGTGCGTAAATATAAGAATATTATCAATTTAATGAGGTAATTATAGGTATCTTTAAATGACTATTTAAAACTATCAGCACATTTTGGGGCTTATTGTTATCTTTTTTCGTGTATTCTGAAAATGCTTTCAATACCCACTCCCGAAATGCTTTTGTTTCAAAAGAAGCAATCCTAAACCCGATAAAAATAAGAGCATCTAAATTATAAAGGATTTGTTCACTTTCCCGTCCATTATTTACGAAAGTATGAATACGGGAAACTTCATACTCTTTCAATAGCCCTGCCTTAAAAATGGCTTTCAGACTGCTTTCTATTGTCTTGGTATAAACATTAAATAAAGTAGCCATTTGCCATTGTGATAGCCACAGTGTCCCATTTATCAGCTTTGCTTCAACAGTAAACTCATGCTGATCGTTTTCTGTTATACGAATATATCCTTGTTCCATAATGATTATTGATTTATAGCCATTTTTTCCTCCATACTTTTAACTTTTCCTGCAAAAGCATTCATATCGTGACTGATTTTTGCATCTGTAATTCTCGCATAAATTTGAGTTGTTCTTATGTTCGTATGCCCTAACATTTTACTAACACTTTCGATAGATACGCCCTTGCTAAGTGTCAGAGTGGCAAATGTATGGCGTGCAAGGTGGAATGAAATTTCCTTATCAATTTCACATAATGCACCGATTTCCTTCAGGTAAGCATTCATTTTTTGATTGCTTGGTACAGGAAGTATTCGGTTATCCGGCAAAGTACCTTCGTATTTTTCTAATATCCTTTTAGGAATATCGAGCAATGGGATTGAAAATGTCACATCCGTTTTTTCTCTTTTACCAATAATCCACAGATTACCGTCGAATGAGGTTCGGATATTTTCTTTGCGCAATTTCTTTACATCTATATATGCTAATCCGCAAAAACAAGAAAACACAAAAATATCACGCACGTGTTCCAATCGTTTTGTAGAAAACCTTTTCTCCATTATAGATTCGACTTCCTCTTGTGTCAGATAGCCTCTATCTACTTTCTTAATACGAATTTTGTAATTGACAAATGGATCGGCTTTAATCCAGTCATTGTTTTTTGCGATAATGACGATGCGCTTGAAAAACTGCATGAACTTGGCTGTTGTATTTGAACTACAGCCACAGGTGGTTTGTAAATAGACTTCAAAATCTGTAATAAAGAGGTAGTCAATTTCTTTTAATCCCACATCCGAGCGATTGTATTTCTCCTTAATAAAGTTGGTTAGATGTTTACGTGTTACCTCATATTTCTGATAAGTAGCCTTTGATTTGCTTATGCCCACCAATCTTTCAACATCTTCATTATGCCTTTTAAATAAGTCTAAAAGCATCTGTTGTTTAATTTCTACTCCAAAGAAGATGTTTTTAATACGTTCAGGGCTTACGGTAGTTTCCCGTTCCTGTAATTCACGGTAGATCTTTGTCATAGTAGCCTTGATACTTTCAAGGATACCATTGAGTTCTATTACTTCTTGTGTTTTTCCGACAGCTTTTCCTGATTTCGTATCCCAGATTTTGGGATTGACTTCTGTTTTTGCTCCAAACTGAACAGCTTCTCCATTGACGGTAATCCGTCCCATAATTGGCATTTTGCCATTTGCTTTTACTGCATTCCTTTTAACATAGAAAAGGATGTTGAATGTACTCTTTTGCATAACTCAAAATTTAATTTCAAAATTAGTTTTAACAATCAAATAATGAGATAAATACAGACCGCCAATAATGGACAACACACTGCCAATTTCGGACAATTCGTAACCTATTTCTAATTTTGGAGAGTAGGTTACGAATTGGTTACGCAACTATGTCCAAAATTGGCTTTTTTATGGCTTTACACCCAGACACTCTTAAATGCAAAAAGTCCCACAAATCATTGATTTGTAGGACTTGTCTGCTGTTTGTCGCCTTTTGTCTTAGGCTTTCAGCGGAGAGAGAGGGATTCGAACCCCCGGAACCTCTCAGTTCAACGGTTTTCAAGACCGCCGCAATCGACCACTCTGCCATCTCTCCAAAAATGCGTTTTCTCTCAAACGCGGTGCAAATGTAGGTATTTTTTTGACACTACCTAAGGTTTGACGGAGTTTTTTTTCTTTTCGTTTATTATTTTTCTTTTAGGAATTATGTGCAAACGTGTAAGTTATTTATTACTACTTTTGTATGGTAATTTAATTTATGCAGCGAATTATATGAAGAATTTAAAAAGTTTATTTTTTGTAGCGATATTGCTTGTGGCAGTTAGTTGCAATATGTCTGCTAAAACAGATAAAAATAACCCGGAAAAAGCAGGTAAAGGGGAAGTTATTACACTAAATAAGGCGGATTTTCTTGCAAATGTTTTCAATTATGAGAAAAACCAGACAAGCTGGATATACGAAGGAGACAAACCTTGCATTATTGACTTCTATGCAGATTGGTGCCCTCCGTGTAAAAAAATCGCTCCCATATTGAAAGAATTGGCAGCCGAATATAAAGATGATATAATCATCTATAAAATCAATGTAGATGACGAGAAAGAATTAGCTTCAATGTTCGGTATCCAAAGTATTCCTTCCTTATTATTTGTTCCTGCTAAAGGTGAACCACAAATGGCACAGGGTGCTTTACCGAAAGAAACATTTGTGGAACAAATTGACGGATATCTATTAGGTAAATAAAACCTACTTTAGGTAACTATAGAAAAAGCCTGAACAGAATATTGTTCAGGCTTTTTTATTGAATAAACAGAATTGATTAAAACTTCAGATCGATTCCGCCTAAAACTACAAAACCAGGCATCGGATAACCATAAAGATTCTGATAAGATGAATCCGTAAGATTTTCCCCGTTTATAAATAGAGTAAGCATATCCACAGGTTTATAAGAAACTTTACAGTTCAATAATGCATACGTCTCTAACACATCATTATTCTCTGCAATCCTTACGTAAAGATCATTTACATATTGGAAATTAGGACTTACGGTAAATTTATTATTGATTTTCCAATCCATTCCTAAATAAGCCTTATGTTTAGGTGCCGCAGTTATCTTTGAATCTGAATCCAGGAAACTATAATTGGCATTTATTCTTAGAGAAGGAATAATATGATAATTGATTCCAAAATCAAATCCTTTATTCGTAAACTCTCCGGTATTTTGTCCTGCAACAACCATATTTTTGCCTTTTGCCAGATAAGCTGTCAGCTCAAAATTCAATTGACCCTCTAATAATGACTGCAAATAAGAGATGTCATAATTCCACATTTCTTCCGGCTTTAAGTCGGGATTTACAGGACCCCAAGGCGCATACATTTCATTAATATTCGGACTTCTGAAGCCTTTCGATACTGAAGCTTTAAAAGTACTATTATTTAATTGGTAAGCTAATCCTGCCTGTGGTACCCATTCATTTCCATAACCCGAATTATGTTCCATTCTAACACCAGCATTAACAGTCAGATTATTAAACAATTTTTGTTGTGCTATTACATATCCGGCCACTTCTGTAACATCATTATCCATAATCTCACGATCGGCATCTTGACCTGGCTTACTCTGATTCCATGCACGCCCTCCCCATTGCTTGGCATCAAGGCCAACTGTAAACTGATTTCCCTCGAATAGATTAAATGATTCGAAAAGGGCTAAACCTCTGACAAAGTCTTTTGATCGGAACCAATAGTCACGAGGTTGCCCTTCTCTCCACCCATCATCAATTTTATGTCTTCCCGTATTATAATATAATTGAAGGGAACCGCTCATATTATCATATCTATTGTTTAAAGAAGCTGAATAAGTACTTCTCAATGCCTTTGCCCAATTCTCTATTGCAGGTATCTCTATTGTTCCGGGATTTGTCACTTTAAAATCGGCAATAATAGCATCCGCACTAGCATTCCAATTGTTTGAAAAAGTATATCCTGCTTTTATATAGCCATTTGTAATATAGAAATCGGAATTATTACGCTGCCCATCTGAGCGGTCATGATTAATAGAGGCATATATATTAAATTTATCCTTCTTATATCCGGTATTTGCAGAATATTTTTGTGTGTTGTATGATCCATACATAAGACGAACTTTTCCTTTAAATCCATCTTCTTTAGCTTGTCTTGTTATTACATTAATAACTCCCCCCATAGCATTTGATCCATATAGTAAAGAACCCGGGCCACGAATCACTTCCACACGTTCTGCATCCGAAGCAACATAAACATCTGCCACACTGTGTCCAAAGACGCCTGCCCACATAGGTTGCCCATCAAAAAGCATCAGGACTTTATTTCCCCCTCCTACTCCATGAATAGAAACTGCACCAGCCGATCCATTATTAATACCATAACCGGTCACACTTCTTTCAGTCACAAATAGTCCGGGAACCTCTTTTGATAAAATAGATAAGATACCCGTCTCAGTACTTTCTTCAAGAGTAGCACGATTTATAACCGACACTGTAAGAGGTATCTGATTCCTGTTCACTTCAGTTTTTGTAGCCGTCACGACTACACCTTGGAGATGAATGAGACTATCAATAGATTCGGGTTCAACTTCAATAGCCTTGAGGCTGAATTGAGAAAAGAAAAATAAGGAGCCTATACACAACAAGACCTTTTTCATCTTATATTTTCATTTAATTAGTAGCAATTATTATCCCTTATAATGGCACAAAAGTAACACAATAAATAAAAAACGTGTTACGATTGAAGAAAAAAATAAAATTAATCTGCCCGGCTCATTACTAATTTACCATGTTTTATCCCTTTTATTGTGGTGAGGCGATCGGAAAGTTCGGTTAAACTGTGTGCTTCTCCCATCACCGTAACGATATGAAGACAAAAGTTTTGATTAATATAATATTGAGAAGAAGATAAAATTACATCTTTATAACTCTGTTCTATGCTTGTTATCTTAGAATTGATTTCTTTCTTTTTCTGATCATACATAATAATAATTGTTCCAGCTACTATATGATTGCATTGCCATTTCTGTTCAGCAACATTCTTTTCAATAAGGAAACGTATTGCCTGGGAACGATTGGAAAAGCCATTCTCATCGACATATTGATCTAATGTTTCTAATAGATCATCTTCGAGTGATACTCCAAATCTTTTAAGTGCCATATATTCTTTTACTTATTTCGATAGTAAAGGTAAGTCATTTTTCATAATTTGAAAAACATAAACTTATTTTTGTATTATTGTTTTCCATGTTATTGGATACTAACTTCTATGAAATTAGAATACCCTGTACCTGCCTGATTAGTGGCATATCCACGAATAATATATTTACCGACAGGAAGGGTTGGGAGAATTGTTTCAAATGTTCCAACGCCCTGGCCTTCTACCTTTATTATATTATCGTTAATAGTTGGTAATTGCCCCGTCTGACTATAGCAAAAGCCGCGCTTCTTCACCAAAAGTCCTTTATCATCAATCACTTTACAACTCAATTGTTTAGATGAAGATGAATTATCAATTAATCTGCAATAAAGGAGTTGCGGTACAAAAATATCTTTATGTCGTGGTGAAACAAGAATATATGTATCCGAATATCTCACTTTTCTACTGTTTTTTGCGTACGCTCTGATCTGATAGACATCAAGTGATTTGCCGGGTAGGTCAGCTCCCTTACGGGAGCCTTCCCCCCTAAGAACCGTACGTGAA
>DAMANX010000041.1:0-24551 GCA_032073245.1 Tannerellaceae bacterium | reverse complement strand
AGGCTATTATGAAACCAAATAAATACACACATTTTAACATCGCTGTCAAAATTTTATCATGTACTTAGATTTACACGCGCGTGTAATATTTTTTAACATATCTTTTAGACAGGAAAAAGACCGAAATGATTTCTTTTTGACAGACAAAGGTATCGACTGTACTTGCATATATACAAGGTTAAAAACAGCACTATTGCCATATCTGTGTTTTTTCTGTACGTTTGTTGAAAATTATCATTTGTTTTTTAGGAAAAACATATCCAAACAAACTGACGAAGAACTATTGGAGCTCTATAAGAAGTCAGGTAATACGGAATATTTCGGTGAACTCTACAACCGTTATACTCCGTTATTGTATGGGGTATGTTTGAAATATCTTCATGATGCTGACAAAGCTCAGGATGCGGTGATGCAACTTTTCGAAAACTTATTGCCAAAAATTTCCAATTATGAGATCGGTGTTTTCAGAACATGGATACACAGTGTAGTCAAGAATCATTGCCTACAAATATTGCGAAAAGAAAGCCGTCAAATTATAGTTGATCTCAATGTAGATATTATGGAATCAGATGATATTTTGCATCTATTAAATGAGGAAGTTGAAGATGAAGAACAAATAGAAGCTTTAAAACGTTGTATAGAAAAGCTTCCTGAAGAGCAACGGATCAGTATAGTCAATTTCTTTATGGAAGAGATGTCGTATGCTGATATTGTAGAAAAAACGGGATATACTTTAAGCCGGGTAAAAAGTTATATCCAAAATGGGAAGCGAAATCTGAAAATATGTATAGAGAAACAAACAAGAAATGAGATTTAGGCGTTACATACAAGGACATCGCAGAGGTAAAGATGCCAACCAAATCGAACGCGAAGCCATGAAAGATCCTTTTCTGGCCGAAGCTCTTGAAGGCTATGATCGGGTAAAAGATGATCATATCTCTCATATCCGGATTATGCGCCACCAGGTTAAATTCCATAATAACCGCCGTTTAAATATATTCAAGTATGGTAGCATTGCTGCTAGTTTGATTTTCATATTGGGTTTTGGTACTTATTTTCTCTTTCAGGAAAGTAAATTACCTATAGAAATGATATCATCTGAAACCATGCAAATGTATGAAGAAATACTACCCGCTCCCCCCCCGGTTCCTACAGGGGACGTAATCGCTCAAAATCTTGAAAAGAACAAGAAAGAGAAAGTTGTCTCATCACCTGAGCCACAAGTACGAAAAAGAGTTATTGAACCTCTCGAGGATAGTATTGAAACAATCGCTATAGAAGAGGATATGGCATTAGATGAAAACACTATCGATATTATTGAAGAGTCAGAAAAGCAAACAATAATGACCGCCAGGGCAAGATCAACGGGTATAGCATCTCAAATGCCGGTTCCTGTTATAGGAGAAAAGGCTTATAAAGAGTATATTAATAATAATCTCGTTAAACCCACAGATGATATCTGCCGTGAAGTTAAAGGAAATGTTACTCTTACTTTTCATGTCAATGAACAAGGTAAACCTTATGACATTACTATCCAGAAATCATTATGCTCTACAGCTGATCAGGAAGCCATTCGCCTGATTAAGGAAGGACCTGACTGGACATTCGGTACAGAAGAAGTAAAGATGGATATCGAATTTAGACCCTGATCTCTACTCCTTCTATTTACTCTATTCAGCCGTTTTCATGCCCATTGTTTGAAGAATCAAGTGATAATTTATGTTGTGCCAACATATATGGTAAAGGATCGACCTGTCCGATTTTCACTTTATTTCCTGTCTTTACACAATAGAGACTCTTATCCTTTAATTGTTTTGTCTCAAAATTAAAGACCAATTCAGGATTGAAATGCTGACCGTTGATTCTCACCTCAAAATGCAAGTGATCACCGGAAGCTCTCCCCGTTCGCCCACTCACAGCAATCTGTTGCCCGGCTTGTACTTCCTGACCAACTTTCACCATATTCTTTGAGTTATGGCTATATACTGTTTCCAATCCATTATAATGACGTACGACTATCACATTCCCATAGGTATCACTCCGTTTCGATACCCGAACAATACCATCAAAGGTTGCATATATAGGATCTTTGCTTCTTCCGGCTAAATCGATACCTGCATGATTAACACGCTTGCCTGCATAACGTGATACCACACGTGCTCCTTTCATTGGCATAGAATAATTATCAATCATTGGCAGGTCTACAATTTCTACATTATTCTCGGTAAAAAGCTTCGGATCCATGACCTGAATACTATATTTATCGTTCGCTGAAAATGTCATAGTAACATCCTTAAACGGATATCCCAATTCCCGCTCATCCGGTTCAGCCTGGAAAAGGTTGAACCCATAGAAATAGGAGTCCATATCCGAAATAGATAAAGAATCACTATTTTCAGTTTTTTCTACTTGTTTAGATGTTAAATAACTTGACTGTGGAGTCTGACATGCAAAGCATAAAGCTGCTGAACCTATTAATAAATTACCCAATATTTTCAATTTCATCCCTTTCTGATTATTACGATACATAGATTGTATTTCAGTGAAAGGGTTTAATTCATTATAGTTTCTTAGGATTAAAGAGGGTTTTCATACCTAATTCACGGAGAAGGTTTAAAAATAATTATTCTGCAAAACGTAATTTTACAATTTTCAATATGCACATGATTGGGATCGGAATTCGATATAAGAAACTATTTCAAATCGAGAAGAATTTGAAGGTGTTTATCTTGTAGGGGCGGCCCTATGTGGCCGCTCGAATTTGTTGATTTTGTAATTATTGGGCAGCCACATAGGGCTGCCCCTACATGTTGATATTATCTTCAAATTTTAAACTATTAATCGCTCTGCTATTTATTGAGCTCACATAAAATTTAAATTTACTATTCCCGCTAGTATGAAAGGATCTCAGGAAATAGTAATTATTACATTATGACTTTCTTTGTCACTTTATTTAGGCTCAATAACCATGTTATAAGTAAAGATATGGCAAATGAGAATACAGCAATAGACAGTATCTTTATTGCAGGAGGAACCGGGAGGTTAGGATAGATAATATCATAACCAAACTGAACAAAGATAAAATGGCATAGATATATACCAAATGTAAGGTTTGCTGCCTTTGTTAATAATGGAGTAGCCTTTACTTTCAAATTTTGCATAATAATAAATACGGCAAAAGTCATCATAAAGACATTTATACCAGAGAAGTACCAAATTATTTCCAGGTTAGCATAGCTTCCCGGATAATATTTCTGTGTGAGGATAAATCCGCCGGCAGTGATAGCATAACCGATCAGGAACATAGGTATTGCCATACCTAGGGTACGATTCCAGCTCCAATTTAACGGATATTGAACTAAATAATAAGCCAAAACAATATATCCAAGGAAGCCCGAAAAATAATAAAGCATCCCATAAGCATTCCAATCACAGATACCCAGTAAGCCCATATTACCGTAATTGCCTGTATATCCTAAAAGAGGAGCAACCATTTGTACATAAGGTAAACACATACTAATTACCCATATCCGGAGAAACCACTGTATATCCCGCTTCTCTGCCTGTTTAAGCCATGCACTGATAATAGGCATAAACAAGTAAAGGCCAATTAACATATAAAGATACCAAAGCGGAGTTGTATCATAGTTGAAATTAAAGATAAAAGTATACATCTTTTCAATGGTTCTTTTTACCGTATATTCCTCAAGTACAATATTCGGACTTATGATCTCTATTCCGGAATAGTTTACATATAGAAAATAAAGCACCGGTAAGGACAGCGACCAGAACACAAATGGAAGTAACAACCGTTTGGCCCTTTTAGAATAAAAAGTCGGCATATCCATCTTCACGGGCAACAATAATACTCCTGACATCATTACAAACAACGGCACACAGCAGCGCACCATACTACCTATAAATGCACCATTTAGAAATTCTGAATAGTTTGTGTCGAAACGTCCAACAAACGGGTCGCATGAATGAGAGACGATAACAAGGAAACAAGCTAGAACACGTAACAAATCAATCCAGCCGATTTGTTCTCTGGGAGTAATTTTCATGGTATAATTCTTTATAATTAAGTTGCGCGAAAATAAAGAAATAAAACATACCACGAAAGGATACAAATATTTTTATATTATTATTTTTGAGGATCCATTATCTCAGATGGTATTTCCTGTGGTGTTGTAATATTCTTCATTACGGTATATACCGCTGGAGTACCACATCCATTCATTTCAAACTTTATTTCTCCATAAATACACGCATCAGTAACGGATAGATCAAATATCATTCCCATATCGGAATATACTTTTTCATTGATAACCTCTAAAGGGGCTGTATTTTCTAAACCTCCTTTTAGAACTATATTGTCAATAATTAGATTACCTGATGCATCCGTTGCTACTGTATTATAACCTTGTACACTCTGTATAGCAAAATTAGTACTTGCTGTCGTTCTCTCGGAATATTTAAATATACTCTCTTTTGATTTATCAGTATTTGTTTTTTTAGTCCAGTTTTTAGGAGTAAGATACAATTCATCTGCTGAAAATTTTAATTCGGTGATCTGAGTGACATCCGGAGAAAGAGTAAAACTTACTTCCACGTTTTTGGATTTATCATAAGGTATTATCGCTGTATAAATCTGGGGTTCATCGAAAAAAGTTAAACCATAAGCACCTGCAGATTTTATCATTCCAACAACAAAGTCTTTTTCCTGCCAATCATAGAGTATAGGCATATTACTTCCTATACTCCATTTCCAAGGAGTCGTAATAGTAGTCCCAAAACTAAACTTCGTATTCTCATTCCACCAATTCGGGTCTTGTAACAGAGAAATATCAATCAAATTGTCCTCTTTAATTTTCGCAAATCCTTGCCCAAATAATTTGATACCTTTAAATGCATAATTATTAGTTGATACGGCATTATTAATATCTATGATACGACCATAATGATTTGAGCCTCCACCTAATACCCTAACTACAGTATTTAGTGCTACACTATTTTCAATACTTCCAGATTCATTGTTTCCCGTAAGGCCTCCACCTATACTTGTTCCTTGCTCTGCTTTAGAGAGAACCATACCTGCGGCAAAAGAAACCGAAATAAGTCCTCTATTTATTCCTGTTATACCTCCCGAAGAAACCATAGATTCATTTTCTCCAATAGCTGTAATATCACCGATTGAATAGCAATTCGTTATTATTCCTTCATTGTTTTCTGCAGTAATACCTCCTGCAACATTTACAGCAGTTCCGCCACTGGACGTCACTATAGCCTGAGAAGCACAATTTTCAATTAAACCCTGATTGTATGCAGCCAGAGCTCCTGCCCAACATTCTTTACTTGTTATAGGACTTGATATATCACCATTGATGCGTAGGTTCTTTATAATTCCTTCTTTTTCAATTGTGCTAAATAAACCGATTTTTATAACCCCATCCGTAGAAGAAAGAGCATTTGGGATACTATTTATCGTTATGGTATGCCCATTTCCGTCCAAAATACCATTAAACCCCTCAATAGGTTGCCAGTTATTGAGTGTAATATCTGCTACCAGTTTATATTTACCTCTTAATTCGTTGCGGATATTTCCAAAATCCTCGGCTGTATTAATAGTTATAGGCCCGGAGCAAGCAGCCAATAAGAGGATTAAACAAAAAGGTAATGATTTTAATATTGCTTTTCCGGAAAGTAGGCTTTTCATATCCATATCATTTAATAATTAGTATTTGCTCATTCTGAAGATGATTTATAAGTTGCAAACATAAGAATTAGAGTATGGACATAATACCCCAAAAGTAGGACTTTTAGGAAGGAATTTTCATTTATTTAATTCAATTTCAACAGCAAAATCTCCACCCCATGGGTCACCAGCCATCATATTTTCATGGATAGATATTCGGTAAGTACCATCTGCCGGAAGATTATAAATAAGCTCTCTTCCAAAAGGCCCGTCCATGCTTCCATCCGGCAAAAAGATTTGTGAGAAACGGATATTGGCAGTGGAATCAGTAGATGATAGAGAGGCATTGATAGTTTTAAATCCTTTCGAATGAAACATAACATAAATAGTTTGATCAGGCTCTTTATGAATAACCTGCCGCCCTTTTCCCTTAGTCAGAGTCATACGGATAAGCCCTGAATCAGAAGGTAACATAGCGGAATTTTCTTTTGCTTCTTCATAAGATTTAATTGTTAAATCAGGAGCATTCTGGCTCTGTCGATTCATAGAACATCCATAAATCAGTAAAGAAAGAAATAGTATTATAAAAATATTTTTACACATTTAAATTCGCCATTTGCATAATCATAAAAAAACATGAGATTACAAAGAATATAATACCAATAATAGTTAGAATGCCCACAAGCATATAATGTTTGTTGAGATATTGGAAAGCTTCAGTAAGTGTATAAGAACTTTTGCTTAAAATCGACTCTTTTAAACGATTCGAAAATTTATACAAGTAAAAAACGGGGAAGAAATAGACAACAAGAATACCCAGGTAAATAATTGCATATAGCCAGGAGAATGTGCCGGGAGTATAGGGATATATTCGTCTCATTTCAGCATAATCGTTCATTCCTGTAATCATAAATCCTGTTGCTAACACAAAGAACGCCATTGCTATCAAGACTATAAATCCTACGATGGATAGAAACTTTGTCCATTTTGATATACTTCTAAGTAGGTCAGTCGTACTATTTGAAACAAGAATTTCTTCTCCGTTAATAGTTTCATACATATTATTTTCCATAATTAATTTTATAATTTTAGTTTTGGATTATATGATCTATAACAGAATGGAAGAAAGATATGTTTAATAGCAATCTTTCTAATCATACTTTCTTTTTTGTCACTTCTAATTCAAAGCCAACGGGGTAATTGTTTGCGCAAACATTTTAAAACGATCTTCTCGGATGTGCTTAAATTAAAGTTGTTTTATTAAATTTTATGTTTATTTTTGCACGCGTACAAGTAAACGTATTAAACAAATAAAAGCTTATGAAACCAACATTTACAATTTCTGAAGTAGTTAAAACATCGTGGAGTTTTTTAAAAGAACAAATTTGGGTACTGGTGGGTCTGTTTATTGGTTATTCAATCCTTGCTGGTATTATCAGCATGTTTACATCGCCCACATCTATTGTGACAAGTTTGGTAGTTAACCTTATTGTTATGGTGATAGCCATCGTTTTTATGCTCGGTTATTACAAAAATCTTTTCCAGACACTTGATGGTATTGAACCACAATTTTCCGCCTACGGACAACAAGCTGGTAAATTTCTCACTTATTTCGTAGCAAATATTCTTATGAGTATCATTGTTGCTATAGGTATGGTTCTTTTAATTATCCCTGGTATATATCTGGCATTACGTCTTCAGTTCTTCGGTTGTTTTATCGTGGAAGAAAATGCAGGCATTATTGATTCTTTAAAGAAAAGCTGGGCGCTCACAGAAGGTCAGGTTATGCCACTTCTTATTCTTGCTCTTGCTATGATCGGAATAGCCATAGTGGGTGCTTTATTATTAGGGGTTGGTCTTTTTGTTGCCTACCCATTGATTTTAATGATGCAATGCTATGTATTCCGTAAATTGAATACTCCTTTGGCTGTTCTTGATGAAGTAGTTGAAGATGTAATTGAAGCATGAACAAAAACTATCGTATAAAAGATATTGCGGAATTATCAGGCATGTCGACTGGTACAGTCGACCGCATCTTGCATAATAGAGGAAAAGTTTCAGAAGAAGCTCGCGAAAAGGTTGAAAAGGTATTAAAAGAAATTGACTATCATCCCAATCTGATCGCACGTTCCTTAGCATTAAAAAAGCACTATCATTTCTTTACACTTATACCTTCTTTTCAAGAAGGCGAATACTGGGCGACGTTTTCTCTTGGGCTGATGAAAGCAGAACAAGAATTATTTAGTTACAATGTCGATGTCACTCCACTTTATTTTAATCAATATGATCGGAACAGCTTTGATCAGTTAATTAACAAATTGGAAGAGGCAGATTGTCAAGGCGTTGTTATTGCTACATTATTTAAAGAGAGTGTATTAGATTTGACAAAGCGTTTGGATGCTAAAGAAATTCCTTATGTTTTGGTAGACGCATATATCGAAAATACGAATTGTATTGCTTATTACGGTACTAATTCTTATGATTCAGGCTATATAGCTGGTCGTTTGCTATTACAACAAATAACAAAAGAAGAAAATATTGCTATATTCCGTTTTCTTCGTAAAGGAGATTTGTATTCTACACAAGTTCAGATAAGAGAAGAAGGATTCCGGGATTATTTATCAGACAATGACTTCGAGGGAAGAATTTATCCCGTACGTATTCACGCTGATAATCAGGAAGAAAACAGTTCTATATTAAATACTTTTTTTGAAGAAAATAAAAACGTTCGTGCAGGAATAATATTTAACTCACGCGCACATCTTTTAGGAAAGTATTTTAGTGATAAGAGTAAATCGCCATCCTTCAGACTTATGGGGTATGACGTGATAGAAGAAAATGTTCATTATCTTAATAAGGGATATATTACTCACCTTATTGCTCAACGCCCAGAGGTGCAAGGCTTGAATTGTATAAAGGCATTATTTCGCCACCTTGTTTTAAACGAATCGATAAATCAGATTAATTATATGCCTATCGATGTTTTAATGAAAGAGAATATTAAATATTATAATAACTATATTTAAACCGTTATACGCAAAAAAAGAACCCCTCTGCAATTTACTCTTGCAGAGGGGTTTTCTTTTTTACACCTTAGTATTTATGGAATATCTAATTCTCTACGTACTTTATCGATATCTATTTTACGCAAAACACGTGGTATATTATAGAATATCTTATGATGTCCATATCCTCCATTTCGCATAGACTCTATAGCTTCTTCTACCGGTTTATGCTGAAAGGTCATTTCGTACATAGCAGAAACAGCCCCTGCCCTATCAGATCCATGAAAACAATGTATAAGAATTGGCCCTTTACGGTTTTTTATTACTCGCATAGCTTCTATCAGTTTCTCTTCTGAAATATTATGCGTATGCATAGGTATGTGATGCGATATTAAAGAAGTTCCTGCTATATCTTTTGCATTATCATGGAAGTATCTCAAACTAATAATTTCTTTTATCCCATACTCTTCTAAAACCCGAAAACTAGCGGCTGAGGGTTGATCAGAACGATATACTCCAGAATCTATCTGATGAAAGTTTATGAGATAAGAACCGGGAAGCTCTGTGGCATTTATTACATCTCTTCCTCCCCATAACGGTACAACTATAATTAGCACCAAGGATAATATAATCAGAGTTCCCCATAAGACTCTTTTACCTTTGAATGTTTTCATAAATCGTTTAAAGCGCTAAATGATCAATTTAAAACACAAAAATAATACAAATTCCTAATAACATAATAATAAAATATTCACAAACACACAGATTATAATGCAAATATGTAATCGTACTTTTTTATTTACTCTTTTCTTCGCAAAAATCTTTTTGTCAAATATTTACGAACCGGTTCATCATAAAATTTAAGAGAGGCATAAGCTAATAAAATACTTCCTATCACTAAAGCTATAGCTCCGGGTAAAGACTCGCTAAATGTTAGATTTTCATTTTTAACCCATGCATAATACAAATAAATGAACGGATAATGTACCATATACAAAGGATAAGAAATATCACCTAAAAATTTACATATACGAATTGTATATTTATCAGTGGTTTTACCTGAAGCACCTAAATAAACGATAAGTGGGAAAAATACAGCAAAACATAAAGTTTCATATAAACCATTCATCCAAAAGTGTTCGACTCCTCCGATACGAGGAACAGATAATAAAACAACTACGGACAAACCACATAACCAAAAAGCTCCTTTGACATGGGCTGGCTTAAAAATACGGGATAAAAGTAAACCAGCAGAGAAAGAGAAAAGCAGTCGGAGGAAACCTCCTGTAAATTCGGTTCCCGTTAATTGAAATCCGGCACAGATATCTCCATAAGGGCCAAACATAGCGAATGAAGCCAGTCCGCATCCGGCTAAAACAACCAATACCGTAAGCGCTACAGTAGAAAGTTTGCGGATAAACAATGCATATAGAAGATTCCCGATATATTCAAAAAACAATGACCATGTAGGCCCATTCAATGGGTACATTTCCCCTAAACCTCTAATTTCCATACCTGGGGTTGAAGGTATCAATAAGGCATTCAGCAATGTAGCGATCAAAAGAGCACCTACCGTAACTTGTGAAACATCCCAAACCGGGCATCCCTGAAAATAAAACACACACGTTCCTATGATAGCTCCCATCGCAACCATAGGTTGTAAACGTATAATCCTACGTTTAATAAAATCACTGGTTTTCATGGTTTTCCAACGATCATCATAAGCGTACCCTACAACAAATCCTGATAAAATAAAGAAAAAATCCACAGCCAGATAACCATGGTTTATCTTTTGATCTAAATGACTTGTAGCAAAAGCTTCAAATAAATGAAAGCAAACTACTATAATAGCAGCTATCCCACGCAATCCGTCGAGGATATTATAATGTGGTTTCGTATCTGCAAATGCTGCAGATGAAATCTGTTTTTCTGACATGAAAATTAAGTGTTGATTTTTAGGTCTTTTATTAATTTAATATCCCCTCTATGTTTTTTTCACATGCAAAATTAGAAATTCTACAATAGATACTATAAACGAAATCAGATAAAAGCAATAAAGAATGTTAATGGATCACAAAAAGAAAAATCCTGTAATTCAATGAACTACAGGATTCAAAAGTGTTTTCCAGAGTAACTCTGTGGAGCTGGAGAGATTCGAACTCTCGTCCAAACGAGGAACTAATTTGCTTTCTACATGTTTATCTTCGCTTAAGTTGTCGGGAGAGAGCAAGACCGAAGCCACCTACTCTAACCTTATCCTCTAAATTTTCATCAAAAGGCCGAGGCTTACTTTCGACTATCTCCGATATTGCTGCACCACCTGA
Organism: Tannerellaceae bacterium; assembly: GCA_032073245.1. Lineage (GTDB taxonomy): Bacteria > Bacteroidota > Bacteroidia > Bacteroidales > Tannerellaceae > QVMG01. The sequence continues at coordinate 13,527 of DAMANX010000041.1, read as the reverse complement.
TCAGACCGCTTCGGAGCAACAGCATCCGGGTGATGTCACGTTCCAATACCTAGTATCGGAATTAAGCTTGAATCTACTATACTTCGATTAAGCAGCGTAAGCGTAATTAGTTTCGCCAGTTAAAATTCTGCTGTCTGAGATTAAAGTGCTAGCCAACAACGCACTACATGCTTACAAACCACTTCTACCCGCTGTCAAAACCGGTCAGCCCCGTGATTTGTATTACAAAGATACAAAAATATATTGTAATACTAAATGATTATTCTTTATTCCTCCAGTATTCCTAACTCAACAAACCAATCTTCAGCACGTACAGGCCATGAATTTACTGGTGCCCCTGTATCTCGTAAACCATAACCATGTCCACCCATACTATACAAATGCATTTCTGCCGGTACTCCTGCTTCTTTTAATGCATAGTAATAAAATAGGCTGCTGTTAATATATGATTTGTCATCTTCGGTTTGAATAAGCATGGTAGGTGGAGTATCGGAGGAAACGGTCAGTTCGGGTGCTAAAGCAAACTTATCACCATCCAAATAGGCCGGATAGACAAGCAGGCAGAAATCCGGACGACTACTAATCTTATCTATTGCGTCTTCTCCTTTGTATGTACGTTCCTTTGTATTACTTAACATAGCAGATAGATGAGCTCCTGCAGAGAAACCCATTACTCCTATGGAATTAGGATTCACATTATATTCATCTGCATGGGCGCGTATATAACTTAAAGCACGTTGTGCATCCTGCAAAGGTGCTTCGTGTTTCTGTAATCCTTCCCGGCGAGGAACCCGGTATTTAAGCAAAACAGCTGTTATGCCTATTTCATTCAACCATTCACAGATTTCATCCCCTTCCAGATCATAAGCAAGTATATTGTATCCACCTCCCGGACACACAAGCATAGCCGATCCATTAGCAATCTCTTCAGGTGCCGGATAAATCGTAATAGTAGGTTCACCTACGTTAGTAATACGCAAAACAGGCCTACCACCAGTCATGCCACCATCCGTATCGGCTCTCTCAACCATTTTAGAGGTTTCACCCGGAGCTCCATTAGGGAATAATAAAATGGGAGTTTCTTGTGACATACCTTTCGTTATCATGCTTAGTCCTAGACATAAAGGAAGAACCCATCGTTTCATAAGAGACACAATTTAATTTGATAAGGATCAATGATTATTCTGCGGCGAATATATGAATCTTCCGGCATTTATACAATCAAAACAGGAGAATATCTGAATTATTCTATTTGATATAGCCTGCTTTTTCAACATAGTAATACAATAGCATCACTGCTTAATTTATCAACTATTACGCCAAAAACCACAATATAATGATCAGGATGGATTTCACTGTCCATATTATACGATAATTGTAAGCGATAATAGATCGGGATAATGGTATCCTGACATTCTAAGAATTTGAATTTTATATTAGAAATATCACTTATCATCTTTGTTGTAGCAACAATAGCCGAATACTGTGAAAAGTCTATAGAAGCATATTGCGGATAAACCTCAAGAAATTTATCACCAAATAAATCTTTCATTTCATCTTCCGAATTAACAATATGTACTTTTGTTTCAATATCTTCTACATTAAGCAATTCGGCATCATTGTATTCAACAGAATAATAAGGAAGCTGATCTACAATAGTAAGATCTACCTGATTTGTCTCATCATCATTAGTACCACAGGACGTAAATCCAAAGGCTAGGCTCATCATTAGAAAAATCACAGTTAACATCTTCATACAATTACATTTAGAGATTTATATATATAAAACGAAATTGGAACTTATTTAGTATACAAATAATAAGATTAACATAAGATTGTGAGATGCAAATCTAAAAGTCAAGAGTCAGGTTCAAAGCGAAACGAAAACTGTCATTCGAACCAAACCAAGTATATTTAGTTGTCAGCTTATTGATAAAGATAAGCCAAAGTCCACCTCCGTATGAAGTATGCCATTTATGGGAATCTTCTCCCGGATACCATACACGTCCATAATCCGCTCCAACAAAAAAGCCATATTTGATGGGAGTAAACGGGTTTTCCAATCTTCCCATATCAAGACGCAGATCAGTAAATTGATAGAATGATTGCTTGCCTATAAAACGATTCTCCCTAAAACCTCTCAAATCAATGGAAGCAGCCTGATAAAAATAGTAAGTATCACTAAAGATAGCTTTCCCATTTAATTGAGTGGCTAACAGTAAACGATCTGTTATCTTTAGATCAAGAGCAAATGAGGCTTGCGTATATGCTACATTATGAGATGCCTTTTTTAGATTCATATTCCAACCGGCAAAAAAGATAGTTTGCATCCGTGGAAAACGACGGGAAAGATATCTTTCCAGCTGAAAACTTCCTTTGATATCCAGAAAATAATTATTATCAAACAGAGGATGATCGATTCCATAGTAATCACTCACAAAATAACCTTCTTCGCGTTTCGCTTTTTGAGTATCAAAACTAGTAGATAGGAATACACTCATATCCGGAGTCAATTGATAATGGATTGAAGGGGTGACAGTATATTGATTAACATATACACGGTTATATTTCTTTTTCTCATCCTTGTAACCATCTGTATTATTTCCAAATCCAAAGAAGTTACTAAAGTTCTGCGGATTCCCCACAAATAAATCCATTTGAAAGCTGGCTCTCGGGTTATTAAATGGGAAAATACCCTGGTAATAAAAACCACGCAGAAAGTTATACCCGATTCTATGTTGATAAGTAAAAGGATTACGTTTTGCTGCATACATGGTATATGTATAATACAATGCTAAACTTCCACCATAATCAGAGTCATATACCCCAATGGGGTTAAAAGCATTCGTATGGTATTTAATATTATTATAGCCATTGGAGTCAATACCATCTACAACTTCTGTCTTTTTTAATAATCGGATATATTGATGGGCAATATTCGTCAGATTATCCCGCTGCCGTTTCAATTTATCTCGCAATTCTCCGGTTTCCTGTTCTGATATTTCCGAAGGCAGCAATTCAAACGCATCATCTATCACTTTATCGGTTATTTGTGATTGCAAATACTCCGCTTGTTCTATCCAGATATTTTCATCTGTTTGATTCAATAAAGTTTTATCAAGTGGTAATGCTAAACCGTTTCCTTTTTTCAGTTTTTTGGCAGAGGCTTCATAATCAACGATAAAAGGAAGGCTCAAAGCACTTAACATGGTTCCGAAAAATAAACCATCTACTTTTGTAAATGCATGGCTTCTATCAATAACATTTGGAGAAAAAAGAATACTATCCCCTACATTCCTTGCTTCCCAGGTCCAGTTCTCGGGTATCTTGTTCCAATCTCCGATTAATATATCAAAAAGACGGCTACGTATATATGTTTCCTTATCAATAGCATAATTGGAAGATGATCGCATCTTGTCCAACATCTCGGCAGTTGTCACAATATTTGCTTTCTTATTAATATCCGGAAGTTTTGTAATATTAACTAGGCGGTCTTGCATAGCAAATCCTCCTACTACAGTATCTTTGCGGTTATTATCGGCAAAGTAATAAATATGTGAATCATTCGTATTCAGTTTAGATACTTCTGCCAACCGATCTGCAACAATAAATGTATAAGGATTAATAATAGTATACGCGTCTCCAATAAATGAATCAAGATATGTACCATGAAAATCTTCCTGGTTATACATTTCCCGGAAGAACTTAGATTCAAGAAAACTTGTTGATCCCCCTAAAGGTTTCAAAAGAAAAAGGTTTTTACTCTTGTCTTCCAGTAGTAATCCTTGAAAATTATCAGCTTTTCCTATTATCTTACTTCCACCATTGAAATTTTCAGGTGTTGTAGCCCTTACCCGGATAGGAACACTATATAGATCACGATAATGCTTTCCCCATAACGTATTATATAGCTTACTTCTCTGTTTCATATCCTGTGGATAAATAGAGCGGCTAACAAGAGAATCTCCATTTACAGGATATAAAGGTACTGCCTCACTGTAATTTACCGAGAGGATAAACAATAATAAACTAATAATCCGGATCCATCGGAGATGACTCAAATGTTTTATCGCCATATAAATGTATATAAGTCAATATATACATAGTAACATTTAAAAGATTTACATTGTTGAAATTATTGTCATATAAGTTGGTTTTGGATCACTTTGGGTTCTAGTAGACTTGATTCTTAAGAATGCACGGCTATTTTCGGAAAAGTAGAGTATATTTTTGTGTTTGACAGCTGTCGGACAGGTGACTGACAGTTGTCAAACAGCTGTCCGACAACTGTCGAACAGCTGACCGACGGCTGTCGAACACTACTAAGGTAAGCACTCTTTGTATTATTTCAATGCTTCAAGAACTTTATCCATCATAGTCCAGATGGAATTCTCATCCTGTGCAGTATAGAAATTCCCATCCACTTCAAATTTTTCATCGCTTGCCATACCTTTTTGAATAGCTTGCTTTGCTAAGGGATGAACGGCGATCTTTTTGCCTTCGGTTATTCCGGCAAAGTCAAACATCATACCAGCAGCACAATGTCCTATCATAATCTTTCCTTTATCTCCAAAAGTTTTGATTACAGCCATCATATCCTGATTATAAGATTCACCTGCATTTTCACTAAATTGGGGGATGGCATCTCCACAGCCAAAAACTAATGCATCAAACTCATCCTCATGTCCTTTGAGATTTGCTATCACATCATCTACAATCAACGTTAATCCTGAATTTGTTTTGATTGTTGTTGTTGCTGCTACTGCAAACACTTTGTACTGAATACCATTTTCAAAAAAACTTTCCAGATATTGGAATAAACCGAAACCATTTACCGGATTTACCGCTAATACCGCTACTTTCTTTGCCATGATTTTTAATCTTTAAATGAAACAATAGTTATTATTAGTAAGTTTATTACTTTTGTGCATCAAAGGTAAAGTATCTAATTGACAGAAACAAGAAGGCACGTTTACATAAGATACTAACATTGAGATAACTATTGTTGATATACAAGGGAATATGACAGAAAAAGAAATGAAAGTTTTTCATCCTATCGGGAATTGTCCGATACGGGATGTTCTTTGCAGGCTTGGCGATAAATGGTCCATGCTTGTAATGGTTACTTTAAACGCAAACGGTATAATGCGCTTTAATGATATTCATAAAAGTATTGAAGATATTTCACAACGCATGTTAACCGTTACATTGCGTACGTTGGAAAGCGACGGGCTTGTTACCAGAAAAGTCTATGCTGAAGTTCCTCCGCGGGTAGAATATAATCTGACTAAAATGGGAGAAAGCTTGATGCCTCATATCCAACAACTGGTAGATTGGGCTATGCTGAATATGGAAAATATAGAAAAAAGCAGAGAAAAAACCCAATAAATTGGTATGGAACAAAAGGATTTGCATGAAATGAATAATGAAGAACTCTGGCAATTATTCCCTATTATATTAACAGAGCACAATCAGGAGTGGAAAACTATATACGAAAAGGAAAAAGAATTATTAATCAAAACCATAGGAAGGGAAAATATTGTCCATATACATCATATAGGAAGTACGGCGGTCGATGGATTATTAGCTAAACCCACCATTGATATTCTTATTGAAATAAAAAAAGAAACTCCATTGAAGGCCCTAATATCTTCAATGAAAAAGGCAGGCTATATATATACTCCTCAACCCAATAACCCGGCTCCACACATGATGTATATGAAAGGATATACTCCTGAAGGATTTAAAGGGCAAGCTTTTCATGTTCATGTCAGATATCCGGGGGACTGGAACGAACTTTATTTCCGGAACTATCTAATAGATAATCCACAGATTGCGCAAGAATATGGCCAACTTAAATTAGGGCTAAAGGATAAATATAAACACAATCGGGATGGCTACACCCAGGCCAAAACAGACTTTATACAACGGATAACCCAATTAGCACGGGATAATTATACATCTATTGAAAAAGGAACTCTCTATAATATAGATGAACTGGAGAAACTATACGACGATTTAAATGACTACCTGGAAGCTACGGTCAATTACCCCGGATGGATAAAAGGAATTTATCCTGTACGCGAAACAGCAGTAGAAGCTATCAAAGAAGATTCTTTATATGTAATAAAAAAGAAAAATCAAATTGCCGGTAGTATCATATTAAACCATACACCTGAAGCTGCATACGATCAGGCAAAATGGGGCATAGATGTTGATTACTCTTGTATCCTGGTTGTTCGCACATTAGTGGTGCATCCTGATTTTCTGAAACAAGGAATAGCTTCTCAATTAATGTCTTTTGCCAAAGAGTATGCACTCACCCATCATATAAAAGCAATTCGGCTGGATGTATCCATAAATAATACTGCAGCCATTCGATTGTATGAAAAACAAGGATATAAATATATTGATACAGTAGACCTGGGGCTTAACTACCCACATTTAAAATGGTTTAAATTGTATGAATTGATACTTTAAAAGAGACTAAATCAGAACAATTTGCACCTTGTATTAATTATCTATAAATCCAGAACCTTCCATACAACCCATTGTTTTTTTATTTATGGTAAAAACATTAATCATAGACGGAAGTAGCATACACAATATCCCTTCTTTCTACGCGGAAATAAACAAGGTATTTATGGCGAAAGAGGATTGGAAACTGGGAGAAAGCTTAGATGCACTCAGTGATATGTTTTATGGCGGGTATGGCGAAATAGAAGGAAAGGAAGAAATCCACCTGATTTGGAAAGAATTTGAAAAGAACAAAAGCGATTTAGGATTGGAACTCACCAAAAACTATTATCGAAATAAATTAAACTATCCCTCCACATTCAATATAGATTTCGTACAACAGAAATTAGCAGAACTAAAAAATGGGACAGGCAAAACCTATTTTGATATGATTCAAGAAATTATAAGTGAACATCCGAATATAAAATTAATTACTTTTGAAGAATGAAAACAAAAGACACATACACCTTCCGGAATAACCGCAGTGTCCTTACCTTAGGACAAGGAACCTGGAATATGGGCGATATTGATGCCCATCGTAAAGCTGAACTCGAAGCATTACGCACCGGCATTGACCTTGGCATGACAATCATAGACACGGCAGAAATGTACGGCAACGGACGATCCGAACGATTAGTAGGAGAAGCTATACAGGGAGAACGTGATAAGGTATTTCTAATAAGCAAAGTACTCCCCTCTCATGCCAGCCGGCAGGGAACTTTGAAAGCCTGTGAAAACAGCCTGAAAAGATTACAAACAGATTATCTGGATATGTACCTTTTACACTGGCAGGGACAGTATCCCTTTGAAGAAACTGTAGAGGCCATGCTGCAACTACAACAAGAGGGGAAAATCAGAGACTGGGGTGTTAGTAATATGGATGTCGCGGAAATGGACGAGTTCTACTCCATACCGGGCGGTAATACCTGTGCAGCAAATCAGGTAGTTTATAATCTGACTCGCCGTGGAATAGAATACGATCTGATTCCGTGGTGCCGGAAAAACAATATTCCTGTTATTGCATATTCACCTGTCGAACAAGGTCGCCTGCAAAACAACAAACTCCTGTCTGAAATTGCCCGGCGGCATAAAGCCACTACGACACAGATCGCACTGGCATGGGTTTTACGCAATCCCGGAGTCATTGCCATACCCAAAGCAGCCTCAACACAACATGTAGAAGAAAACTTCAAAAGTCTTTCCATTGAACTTACCGACGAAGATTTGCAGCAAATAGACAATGTATTCCCCACTCCCACCCGGAAAACACCTCTTGATATGCTATAAAATCAAAAAGCAATCTATTTCGGTTATCTTTATAAAGACTAAATAAAAAAATGGGGGAAAAATTTTATGATTATTCTGCCGGGAATTTACATACGTTTAAAAAAATGCATGAATTTGGCACAAATTTGTGTCTTTTGAGGTCTTTTCCGTATCTATAAATCTGATAAAGGCACAAAAAAACCTACAAGTTATTGACTTGTAGGTTTTTTTGTGTTAGTGTCTGGTTTTGTCCAGACTTTCCAGCGGAGAGAGAGGGAACGGAACGATAAATTCCGATTGTCCTGTATGATACGAGGTTAAGGCTACTTCGCCTTTTCTTTAGTAACTATTTAGTAACTGATTTCTGTCCAGTCTTGACTTTCGACTGTCTTTTCCTGTCCACAAGCTTCATATCAGCTTTCAGGTTCAAATATACGAACTTTTTGAATCTTACAAAAATTAATTGAATATCAAGTCGTTCTCCAGTGCAAGGTGCAGCCTATTTATATATAGGCTGCACCTTGCACTGGGCTTTACATATCATTCATAGATAAGCCCCTTAATTCAATCTTATATTTTGCAAGTTCTTTTTTGATTGAATCGGCTTTCGCCTGAAGTAAAGTTATGTCAATTTTCTTGGGGTTACGCTTTACCTCGGCAACAATAGCCGTTTTATCCAAATCATTCAAGGCTATCAGGTCTATCTCATTTTCGCCTTTACTGTCCCAATAGCTACCAATAGCGGTTATCCTCTCCTCTTCCGCCATTTTAGCCCGAAAGTATTTTTCCAAAGTGAAACCGCTATATTGCTCATAGTTCTTATCAATAGACTCACGAAGCAAGTCATATTTTCCCATTTCAATCAATGACTGATTCGGATAAATGAACCGAAACCAAAAACGAAGGTAGTTGTCATTCAAACTCCAACGGGCTTTTCTGCTTTCTGGCTTCGAGAACATAGGCTTGTTCTTTGTGATAAGGGAATATTCCTTCTCCAAGTTGACCAAATATGCTCCTGTATTCTTTCCGATGATGGAATCTATTTCACTTTGGGTCGTTTTCCCGGAAGCGATTAATTGTAATATAGAGAAATAGGTTCCATACTCTTTTCCAAACTCAGAGATAAGCAATTCTTTGCCTTCCCCTATAAAGGGAGAATCAGGACGTGTAACCATATCCAGTATCTTATTCTTTGTTACAGCTCCGGCTTCCATCAATAGGTCAATATACTTGGGAACTCCACCCGTCAGCATATAGAGACACAGAATATCTTCCGATTTATATTTCGGATTATAATCGTTTATGATTTCTTTTATTACACTAACGGCGAAAGGTTGCAATGTTATTTTTGAAGTAAGTCGCCCGAATAACGGTTCTTTCCTGTTCTCAAAAATCTTCATCATCATTGAATAGATAGAACCGGAAGCAATAAAGTTGATCTTAGTCTTATCCTTGTACTGATCCCAAAGATTCTGAACATCACTGAATATGGACGGATTTACACTATCAAATTCCTGAAATTCATCAATGATAAGCGTGTAATGTTCCTTCGTGGCAAAAACCAACAACTGCTCAAAAAGGTCTTTGAATCGGGTAATCGAGCCGAATATTTGTAATCCTAAAGCATCTGCTGCATCTTTTTGAAACTGCTCGCAAAGAAGTGGTTCGCTCTTGCGGGAGACAAACAGATAAAGATACTTCTGTCCCTTTACAGATTCAAGTAAAAGGGAGGTCTTGCCGATACGACGACGACCAACCATAACCGTAAAACAGGAACTTCTCTTCGATTGCTCCAATGTACGGGCTAATATATCTAACTCCGCTGTTCTGTTATAAAACTTCATACCTCATATTATTTAATGCACATTATCTTAATGGCTGTTACAAAAATAAGAAGAATATTTCAATCCGTCACTATGTCTAGCAGGTTATTTTAATGGAAATTAAAATAATCGCCATTAAAATATAGATAAGAACGAGGATTTGTAGCTTGAAGCATCCATGCTATTTTCAAACTTTTGTGAGTTGAGAATAGACAAATAGTTTATTTCGTGCTTACAACTGAAAATCTGCCAACTTTTCCTCCAACGATTCCATATCAGCATTAAGTTTTGTATCCGTAATTCGAGCATAGAGCTGTGTTGTTCGCACATTCTTATGTCCTAATAATTTGGCAAGGCTTTCCATCGGCATACCATTAGATAAAGCAATAGTCGTAGCCATTGTGTGCCGCCCGCAATGGTATGTAACACGCTTCTTAATCCCACAGGTTTCGGCAATTTCTTTCAGGTATTGATTTACTTTCTGATTGCTTAACATCGGGAACAATGTCTCCCTTTTTGAATCACTGTACTTTTCAATCAGTTTGGTAGGAATATCAAAAAGCCGGATATTACTCATTTCTTTGGTCTTCCACCTTTCAAACCTAATCCACTGATGGCCATCAACGGCTGTATGCAGATGTTTTTTTCTTAAATTCTTCACGTCCACGAAAGCAATGCCCGTAAAAATCGCAAAAAGAAATAAGTCTCTGACAAGTTCCAACCACTCATAGGGAAGTTCTTGCTTCATGATAGATTTTACTTCATCCATTGTAAGAAATGTGCGATTGGTTTGTTTTAGCTTGATTTGGTATTCCTGAAACGGGTCATTCTTGATAATGCCATTCTTTAGTGCCAATATGATAATCCGCTTAAAAAGTTGCATGAACTTAGCTGTACTGTTGTGATTGCAGCAGGAAACTGTTCTTAGATAAATTTCAAATTCACAGATAAACTGGTGGTTTACTTTGTATAAAGGGATATCTTCTATTCCTTTCGTCGATTGCAAGAAGTCAACCAAGTGTTTCCGGATGGCTTCATATTTCTGATAAGTAGCTTGTGAACGGGAGATATTTACCTGTTTACGAAAATTCTCGTTGTGAATGGAGAAATAGGAAATTAGATGCCGCTTACTGTAAGCAATTCCGGTATAAATATCTTTAATCATTTCAGGGGTTACGTCCCCATCGCATAATGACTGTTGAAAGTAAATCTGGTTAAGCCGGGCTTTGATTTGGCTCAATGTTTCATTGATAAAAACAGATTCACCTGTCTGCCCTCCAACTTTATGCTCTTTCACATTCCATAAATCTGGATGGCATTTCAACTGTGTATTGATGGTGCATTTTTCGCCATTAATCGTGATTCTCGCTATTATGGGAAAATTCTTATTTGCTGAACCGGACAACCGCTTCAAATAAAAAATAACAGAAAAAGTATGTCTCATGAGTTTGCTCTTTTATAGTTGTTTCTAAAAAAGGTGCAAACTTAAGCAAATGGTCATTACGATAAAGAAAGTCGAATTACTCTTTATTTGTAACGCTGGTCATTATCACTACTTTTGCATCATTATCACCAAGAGTGATAATGATGCAAAATACAACTGACAATATCTGATCATCAGTAAAGTAACCTACTTTTCTCTCTGCAATAAGTCAACGTCAACCTATGCATTGCCCTTGTTACTGCCACATAAAGCATACTCTGGTCAATCTCCGAATGATAATTCTTGTCTGCTACTTGCGGAATGATTACTTCGTCAAATTCCAACCCTTTTGCCATGTGAGCAGAGTTTATAATGATGTCTTGTACGAAAGCAGAACTTTGGTTTGAAAAGAAGTAAATATCCTCCGTATATGCTTTTAGCTTATCGGCTATGATTTTTGCTTGCAATTCAGTCTTACAAACAACTCCAAACGATTTGGACTGTTTGAAAGCTGTAATCAAATCAGCTATGCCGGATATCTCTGCATTCTCATTCTTGAATATCAAAATCTGTGGTTTTTCTATATGTCGAACGACTGGTTCCAGTTCTTCGTTTTTCCCAATTTATTTATATATCAGCAAGATTAGTATAAAATGCGATGTGATGATTATGTATCTTTGCATCGAAATAATATAATATGGATTCTAAACAAATCAGTAAACAAGAGTACACCACCCGAATAAACCGGGTAATGGACTACATAAGACTCAATTTAGATAAATCATTTGATCTTGCTACATTAGCAAGCGTCGCATCTTTTTCTCCATACCATTTTCACAGAATATTCACGGCAATGGTGGGCGAAACCCCGAACAATTTTGTATCTCGCATTAAACTTGAGAAAGCAGCACAATTACTGCATAATAACCCTAAAGCATCGGTAAGTGAGGTTGCATTCGCTTGCGGATTCGTTAACGTATCATCTTTCAGTAGGGCATTTAAAGGCTATTTTGGTCTGACTACCACTGAATTTCGCAATCAAGACAAAGCGATATATATTAAAAACGGAGTCAGATATAGCAAGGATTGCAAAGCAGTCAGCAAGATTGGCAAAAATATCCAGCAAGTTAATGAGCAATTTTGCAGTGTCGAATTTAATAAAATAATCATTATGGACACTAAAATTGAAATTAAACGAATGCCTGAGCTGAACCTGATTTATTGTCGTCACACAGGCGATTTCAAGAAGATCGGACAGGCTTACGAAAAACTTTTTAGCTGGGCAATTCCTCGCGAATTGGTAAATCAAAACACTAAAACAGTAACCGTTTATCAAGATGATCCGGCTATCACAAGTATTGATAAAGTACGTCAGGATGCCTGTATTATTGTGGATGACAATGTAAAAGTGGATGGCGAAATCGGGAAACTGAATATTCCAGCCGGCAAATATGCTGTTGGTCGCTTCGAGCTTAAAGAGACAGAGTTTGAAGAGGCTTGGAATACAATGTGTGCTTGGCTGACCGAAAGCGGATTTCAACCTTCCGATAGCCCTACTTATGAGTACTATCATAACGATTACAGTGCGGATCCTGAACATAAATTCATCGTGGATATTTGCATTCCTGTAAAACCATTATAATCTTTAATGTATATGATACTTACAAAAAAAGAGAAGATTATTGGGGTTATTTTAGCAGGGTTATTATTTCTTATAACCTTGAGCAGTACATTCTTTTTCTTGGGGAAATTGAAAATCAGTTTAGTCCAATGGGTTGCATTTAATTCTTGTTCTCCAACAAGTTTCTTGTATCTGCTTTTATTTTTAGTGTTTCTGGTAAAGAAAAACGCTTCGTATTTAATGATAACATTTCTTCCAATTTATTTTCTTGGAACAATGTCAATGTTTGTTTTACCATGGAATGAAGCGAATATGATAGCTCATGTTGGGCATATTATAATGACACTTAATTTGATTTGGGTGCTCTATGTAATCTTCAAACATAAAGAATACAAAGCGTTAGGAATAGGTTTATTAATCAGCATGCTACTTTTCGTTCCTTACATAGCTTATGTGCTGTCTTATAATCAGGCACACGCTGAGGAGATGTTGAATTTGTTTTTATGAAAAGGCCAAAAAGAAGAAATTATCTATGGTCTCCCGTTTTTTATTCCACAAGTCATAGTCAACATCAAGACTGCTAATCCGCTGTCTCAACCACACTTATTTAGGTGTAATATCATTGAAATCATCTGGAAATGATAGCCATAACTCGCTATATGCCACATGAGAAACTATGAGTGTTATTGTTGCTAAAAAGTTAAGGTATGTCTGTTATTTACAATTTTAGGTAATTGGCTCCCTTTATTTTGGGGCTTAAAATTTTAAAAGCAAAGAATCTGATTCTAAATAGCTTTCACTCTCATTCTAAAACAACGGTTATGAATGGAAAATCCAGTGCGCGTTGACCCCGTGCGCCAGTCGAAATTGACCCCTTC
>DAMANX010000040.1:0-25035 GCA_032073245.1 Tannerellaceae bacterium | reverse complement strand
AACACTGTTACAGGATTTAGACGAAAATCTGTCAACCAATTTCAGGACGATACAAGACAATTTTCCTGAAGGTAACCTGAATGCAACTGCCTTCAGTCATACGGGCTGATATTTAAGCCATTAGAGCCGGCTGAAGGCTGAATGCAAGAAAATAGAAACTATGTAAGAGATCTATTATACTCTTCTTCATCGTAGAAAGATTCGTATCAGGTATATATTCTTAATGTTATGGCACTTTTGTTTCAAGGCAGAGAAAGAGACTGGAACAAATGTTCTACCTAGTTGTAATATGGAAACAACCTTGTTTGCGTTCGTGCTTGATGTAGCATCTGTCGGCTCGTTGTAAGTCACGCAATACCATGGCTAAGGCCATCTTTAGGTCGTCGTTACCGATTTGGAGCGTATCTTTTTCATCGACTTTGGCATAGCGTACCCAGGAAAGATCGAATGTGGTTCCGTAAAGATGAGCAGAGTTTGAGGAAGAGTTGATGTTTCTTTTTTGAAGTTTAGAGATATCATCAACAGTACGGGTAACGCTTGTTACTTTTACTTTATACAAAGATGCATTATGATTGTATAGAGTATCGAGGAAACTTTTACCGATATCTTCAAGTAGTGTAGCAGCCTCGGGTACCAGATAGGGTATAGAATGGGTGAGTTCTTCTACTTCGTAGTATTTGTTGGTTTTGATCTCTACCATCTTTTTAGAAGCATGTTCTGCTTCTTCCCGTGAAGAGACAGGTTGAATGCCCAGTCGGGTAGCTGCTTCAATATGCAAAGGATTAAGATCATTGAAGTCACGGTTATAACTTCCACTGTACCAGATACGTTTTAGTTCGCCACGTTTTTCCTTGCAAGAATTAAAAGTGATCACTAATAAGAGGGTGAAAAGTAACACTCCCCCCCTTTTTTATCATTCCCATACTTGTTCTACTTGTTTGGGATACAAAAGTAAAGATAATTCACCAACAAAATGAAGAATATTCGTACTTTTGCAAACCACATTACTCTGTAATTGGTTAGATAGAAAAAGATATACATGATTGAACGAATATATATTTTAGAAAATGTTGATCCGGTTATATTCTATGGAGTGAACAATAGCAATATGCAATTAATAAAGACATTGTTTCCTAAATTGCGTATTGTGGCCCGTGGAAATGTGATGAAGGTGATTGGTGAAGAGGAAGAGTCCGAGCTCTTTTTGAAGAAGATTCGTGAACTCGAAAAATACTGTGAAGAATATAATTCTCTGACAGAAGAAGTAATTCTGGATATTATAAAAGGGAATACACCGACAGTAGTTAAACAGGATAATCTGATCATTCACGGAATGAATGGTAAACCTATTCTGGCGCGATCGGAAAACCAACAGTTACTTGTAAAGGCTTTTGATGATAACGATCTGGTTATTGCTACAGGCCCTGCGGGAACGGGTAAAACCTTTGTTGCGATAGCTTTGGCTGTACGTGCATTAAAAAATAAGCAGATACGTAAGATTATACTGAGTCGTCCGGCAGTGGAAGCAGGTGAAAAACTTGGTTTTCTCCCCGGAGAGATGAAAGATAAACTGGATCCTTATTTGCAGCCATTATATGATGCGTTGCAGGATATGATCCCGGCTGCTAAGTTGAAGGAATATATGGAGAACAATGTGATCCAGATCGCACCTTTGGCCTTTATGCGTGGACGTACATTAAATGATGCAGTTGTTATCCTTGATGAGGCACAGAATACAACGACGCATCAGATAAAGATGTTCCTTACCCGGCTGGGGATGAATGCCAAGATGGTAATTACCGGTGATGTAACTCAAATAGATTTACCCCCTTCTGCCACATCCGGATTGATACAAGCAATGCATATTCTGAAAGGTGTTCCCGGTATAGGCAGGATTGAATTTGAGAAGAAAGATATTGTGCGCCATAAACTGGTTCAACGTATTGTGGAAGCTTACGATAAGTTTGACGCAGAAAAAAGAAAAGAAGCAAAAGCCCGCAGGTTAGGGGATGCGGAAGAAAAGAAATAAGAAACAGAACATACAAATACATAACAACATGAAAAAGGCTTTAGTTAGAACAGATTTCAATTTTCCCGGACAGAAGAGTGTCTACCATGGGAAAGTGCGTGATGTATACAATATCAACGACGAACAGTTGGTGATGGTGGCTACCGATCGTATTTCTGCATTCGATGTAGTGTTGCCGGAAGGCATTCCCTATAAAGGACAAATGCTGAATCAGATTGCAGCTAAGTTTCTGGATGCAACAGCTGATATTTGTCCTAACTGGAAGATCGCTACTCCTGATCCAATGGTTACAGCAGGCGTACAATGCACCGGTTATCCGGTAGAAATGATTGTGCGTGGCTATCTTGTAGGTAGTGCATGGCGTGCATATAAAGCAGGAGCACGTGAGATCTGCGGTATTAAATTACCGGAAGGTATGGTTGAAAACCAACGTTTTCCCGAACCAATAATTACTCCAACAACAAAAGCAGAAATAGGAGAGCACGACCAGGATATTTCACGTGAAGAGATTTTAAGCCGTGGCCTGGTTTCCGAAGAAGATTATAAAGTCTTGGAAAAGTACACTATGGCTCTTTTCATGCGTGGTACTGAAATAGCTAAAGAACGTGGACTAATCCTTGTGGATACTAAATATGAATTCGGCCACAGAGATGGAAAGATTTATCTGATCGATGAAATCCATACTCCGGATTCTTCCCGTTATTTCTATTCGGAAGGTTACGAAGATCGTTTTGCCAAAGGCGAACCTCAGAAACAGCTTTCTAAAGAATTTGTTCGTGAGTGGTTGATGGAGAACGGTTTCCAGGGTAAAGATGGACAGGTAGTTCCGGAAATGACACCTGAGATTGTAAACAGTATCAGTGAACGCTATATTGAACTTTACGAACATATTACAGGTGAAACTTTTGTGAAAGGTGACACGAATAATTTGTTGAACCGTATAGAGAAGAACGTTACGGAATATCTCCGGAATAATTAATATACTATGGCAGCGTATGGTTCGGAAAAGATTCTTCCCTATAATAAGGAGGAAGAGAAAGGTACCCAGGTCAAAAGAATGTTTGATTCAATTGCAGGTGCTTATGATCAACTGAACCATACACTTTCACTGGGTTTCGATAAAGGGTGGCGTCGGAAGGGGATTGCATTTCTGAAGCCTTTTCAACCTAAAATAATTCTGGATATCGCAACTGGAACAGGAGATTTAGCCATTGCTATGTGTAAAACGCTAAAGCCGGATCATATTATTGGAGCTGATATTTCAGAAGGGATGATGGATATAGGGCGACAAAAAGTAAAGAAAGAGGGTTATTCCGAATGCATTACTTTTGAACAACAGGATAGTTTAGCGCTTACATATAACGCAAATACATTTGATGCAGTTACAGCAGCATTCGGCGTTCGTAATTATGCGGATATAGAAAAAGGGATTACAGAGATGTACCGGGTTTTGAAACCGGGTGGGCATGTGATGATATTGGAATTAACAACTCCGGAATATTTTCCTATGAAACAATTATTCGGAATTTATTCCAAGACAGTAATCCCCCTGATTGGTCGTCTTGTATCAAAACAAAAGAAAGCCTATCAATACCTACCTGCTTCTATAGAAGTTGTACCGCAAGGAAAAGTAATGACCGGCTTATTGAGCCGTATCGGATTTAAAGAAACACAAGTACGCACGTTCACTTTTGGAATTTGCTCATTATATACAGGAAAGAAAGAAGAAAAATAAGGTATAAGTATGGATAAATACGGACTAATAGGTCACCCGTTGGGGCATTCCTTTTCAATGACATTTTTCAATAAGAAGTTTGATGCAGAGCATATCAATGCAAAGTATGTCAATTTTGATATAGATAATATAAAGGAACTGAAGAATATCTTGAAGGATAATCCGGACTTACGTGGATTAAATGTAACATTACCTTACAAGACACAGGTTATTCCATTATTGGATGATATCGATGATGATGCGCGTCGTATAGGGGCGGTTAATGTAATTAAGTTTACAAAAGGGATGTTCGGTAAACTTAAACTGAAAGGATATAATTCGGATATTATCGGTTTTAAGCAATCCATAGATCCTTTATTAAATGAATCTCACCGTAAGGCTTTGATATTAGGTACAGGCGGAGCTTCACGTGCTGTATTCCAGGGCTTGAAACAGTTAGGAATAGGTTCTACTTTAGTATCTCGCTCACCAAGGGATTTTGGCATTACTTATGAAGAAATTACAGCTAAAACAATGGAGCAATATACGGTTATTGTTAATACTACGCCAGTAGGCATGTATCCGAATGTGGAAGAGTGCCCCAATATTCCTTATGACCTTCTCACTTCAAACCATTTGTTGTATGATTTATTATACAATCCGGATGAAACTCTTTTTATGAAAAAAGGAAAAGAAAAAGGAGCCGTTGTAAAGAATGGATTGGAGATGTTGCTTTTACAGGCATTTGCTGCCTGGGATATCTGGCAGAAGTAAACAATACTATGACATTATTATTCAATCAAGAAAATGGACATTCTGGGCAATATGTATTTGTAACAATACAAGGCCTATATAGATGGAATATTCCGGTATTTGAAAAGAATAGATATAAGCCTTTTAACTTTTGTAGAATGCTAAATATATTCTAATCTTATATTACTTTTTTACAGACTCGCTCCCATCGCCATTTTCCAAAATATGGTTCTGTCGATTTCCAAATCAACCATACTTTTCCTACAATAAAATCTTCAGGAAGTAAGCCCCAATAACGAGAATCACAAGAATATTCACCATGATCACTCATCATAAAAAAATAATCTTTTTCAAATGTATAAGTAGAAAATGGAAGTTGGTTCAAATAAGTAAGAGAGTCACTATAAATTACCTCTGTTTTTTGTTCCCATTCTATTATTTTATGATATAGTAAATAATTTGTACGATTCATCGTTAAAATATCACCTTTACGGGGAATATAAAGAGGTCCAAAATTTTCAGTGTTCCACTTTATCACTGAGTCATAAGGGAAAGTCTGGTTAGGTTCATTATTATATTCATTTATAAATATTTCATTTAAATCAGGTAGATAGGCATTATATTTTGTGTCATATGGAATGCCATTAAGAATATATGCTTTTTTTTGAATTAAAACTGTATCTCCCGGTAATCCAAGACACCGTTTAACATAATATTTCATCAGATCCATTTCAATCTTATCTGGCGAGGAAGGATATGGGTTATTAAAGACAAGCACATCATTTCTTCTCACGTCTCGTATTCTTGGGAGGCGGTAAATTTTAATAGGATTACCTTTTGATAAATCAATAAAATTAAACAACCGGGCACCGGGTATACCTTTCCAAACTAAAATATGATCTCCTTTTTTTAATATTGGCTCCATTGAGCTACTTGGTATCTTGAAAGAGGCAAAAAAAACAAGCTGAATCACAAACCATCCTATAAATAGCAAACAGAAAACCCAAAGTGCATTTATACAGCCTGATAATATTTTTTTTCTTATAACTGTATTCATTGTCAACCTATTCCAAAATACCTTCAAGATCTAAATATGAAAATAACTTTTCATCATCAAGAATCATTATAATTCGTCGGTTTTCTCTATCATAACATATTTCAATGATTGCATATCCAATATCTAAAGTTTGGATATAGTTCCCGTTGAGATCGAATACTAAAAATTTTGTCGGATAATTAGCGCCTATTCCTCCATTCTCTTTTTTATAGAAATTATCTCCTCCTAAATAAGCGGCTATTATCCTATCTTCTGTTATTATTACATGTCCATAATATAGGTCTTTATTAGAGTGTTTATTATTCCATTTTCGACCATATATATTGCATTTAAAGCCATCTGTTAAACTTCCGATCGTCATTAAATCATGATGCCAATAGCATTCTACATATATATCATTCTCAAAAGAAACAGCAAAATCAGTACGTTTCCTCTTTATTTCAGGATGGCCCGTATATTCCATCAATTGTATCTCTCCTGTTTTTAGATTCCATTTTGCTACTACCGGTTTATAATTAGAACTTCCTATTTGTCTTGAAAACTTTCCTACTGCAATCGTGTCGTTCTTTAGAAAATAATAGCTAGGATAAAGATCTTCATTCATTACGATTTTCTCTTCCGGCAAATAGTCTGGATTAGCAAATATACTATCTAGGTTAAAGCTAAATATTCTATACTTGCCATGATCGATAGCATAAAATATACGGTTACCTTCATCTACAGCAAGACTTCCAATACTTGCTATTTCACCCGGACCTTTACCCCTCTCAGCAGTACTAGTCAAATATTTAAAACTGTTTTTATCGAAAATATAGATTAGTTTATCAAACGATTTATAATCACTTACTATTAAATAATCATTCAATATATAAGGTTGTGAAAAATTTGACAAAAAAATATCTCCTGTATCTATTTCTTTTATCTTGTCACGAACATTTAACACATTATCACGCTTTTTATGATGTATTTCAGTATCTATTTTTTGTGCGCAACCCCAAAAGACAAAAATAAATAGAAGGTATATTAATTTATTCATGTTTGATAATTTCAATATGGATATGATTGTTTTTTTTATGAAATTTATTTAAAAAAAGTTGGTGTGTCAAACGTGCTTTCGACACTTTGGACACACCAAATCCTAAATATTATTCATCCGGATCTCGATCATCATCACCCCAATTTGCTTCTTTAAAGGGTTGTTCTCCTCTACAGTTACATGAACCTCTACTATCCAAACATCCATTTGGGCAGGTAGAATCATACGCCAATGCTTCAGTATTATTTGAAGCCAAATCTGTTAAATTTACATCTGAAGTATTTAGATTAAAACCTAATGTTGTAATCAATGTTACAAAAAGGACTGCTACGATAAGAAATAATTTCTTCTTCATAATAGATAATTTTAATTTGTAATTAATAAGTTAAGTAAGTATCTCACCTGTTATTTCAGGAAGATTTTTCTGTTTGTTTTATTGCTCCTTTACTTTTATCTTTGCCCTCACCTCCTTTCTTTGGAGGGACAATGGAGGAGCTTGCTTATGTGTTTCAGCTACTAGCAAACTCCTCCCTCTTTATCGTGCTTGTCCCTTAATTTTTAACTTTATAAGTTTATCCGTGTTACATTTAACAGTAATTGTTTCGCTAAAAAAACCTTCTTTTTGTGGAGACATTCTTATTTCCACTTTTAGTACATCTCCTTCATAAACAGGTTGTCTATCATACTGTACGGATGCACAACCACAGCTAGTAGAGGTTTCTACTATAACGAGAGGATTAATGCCTGTATTTCGTAATTTAAATGTGGCTATACGTTGTTCTGTCTTTGGAAAGATTCCCAGATTGATTTCTTCTTGATCTACCTTAGCAGTAGTACTTATCGTTTTTCCTATAATAACACCTTTCTCTTTAATATGTGTCAAATATAAATCTTTAATCGCAAGATTATGAATAGGATTACCAATTACAATTATTCTATTATTCTTATCTAGCAGGAAAGAGTTGAATGATTTTTCCTGAGGAAATTTATTTATCTTATTCAGTTGGTCTTCATTATCAATACAAACTGGTAAGTCAAATTGATTATGTTTTAGAAGAAAGTTAATCTCTCTATTGTCATCATGATTGAAAAAGAAGAGGAAAGGAATGGTTTTGCTACTGAATGAATCCACCTCAGCAATAAATGAGATCCATTTATCTAACTGTAACTGACAACCCACGCATCCAGATTGATTAACATAAGTCAAAATTTTATAATCAGATTCTGGTATTTTATAATCAATTGTATCCGTTATATATCTAGTAAAAACAATATTTGAAGGAAATAAAATTTCTCTATTCTGCCATTCTTTGACCAAAAGAGCTATTTTCTCCTTTTTTGTATCTTTACAAGAGATATACGACATTGACATAAATAAAGAAAAAACGATAAATATAGTAACAATGGTGGTTCTTTTAAGCATATTTATATGGCGTTTAAATATTATAAAGGAATTCAATATTGCCTGACGCAAACAAATTTTAATGAAAGCTAATAATCATAGATATCATTTTTAGCAAACTTAAAAAAAAATACAATAAAAACAAAATTAATATCAAAAAATATTGGTAATAAAATAGTAATATTTGAATACTATGGATATTAATAGTTTCACTGTATGCAAATATAAAAGATATCATCTGTTGATTATTTTTGCTTGATAGGGAATCTTTAATTGGGGAGAGGCACATTAGATCTGTTTTTGTGTAATTTGTCTTTTGATAATTTCTATAACTTTGGTAATCTTTTTAGAATATAAAACGGTTAGAGGCTTCATTATCTTTGACTACTAGTTTGGGTAGAAAATCGTAGACTCCACTGATTGACTAACATTCAATAATTTCATCGATATCTTTTATTTCTTCACGGAATTGCCGGATATACCTTTCACTCTCTAATCTTTTAATGGATTATCGTATTTGATGTAAGTTTATGGTGAATTATTTTACAATAAGTATTTTTGTATCTTAAAAATTCATGTGAAGAAAACGAATTTATGAGCGATGCATCATCCAAACTTTTGCGTTATCACCTGATAGCTATCTTAACGGTTAGTATATGGGGTGTTACTTTTGTTTCTACTAAAATATTGATAGGCTATGGCCTTTCCCCGGTAGAGATCTTTTTTTTACCGCTTTACGCTTGCTTATATTTGTATATGGTTTATCTCTCCGCGTAAATTATTTGCCGATAGTTTGAAGGATGAGTTCTGGTTAGCCATGGCAGGACTATCAGGAGGATCGCTTTATTTTGTGGCTGAAAATAGAGCTCTGGGACTAACATTGGCATCGAATGTGTCGCTTATCATTTGTACGACTCCTATTATGACAGCATTGCTTCTCCACTTTGTCAATAAGGAGGAGAAGCTCCGGAAAAATATTCTTGCAGGTTCATTAATCGCTTTGGTTGGAGTTGCGCTTGTGGTGTTCAATGGAAGTTTTGTGCTGAAGGTAAATCCATTGGGCGATATTCTGACACTGGTGGCTGCCTTTATGTGGGCGTTCTATTGCCTGATTCTGCGACGGATGAACACGAAGTATTCAACAGTTTTCTTTACACGTAAAGTATTCTTTTACGGAATTATCACTTTATTACCTTTTACCGCTGTTTACCCTATACACTTTAATACTGCAATATTGTTTGAACCCGTTGTGGCTGGCAATATTCTTTTTCTGGGAATAGTCGCTTCCTTGCTTTGTTTTATTATGTGGAACAGCACCGTCAAGAAGATCGGGCCTATTTATGCAACCAACTATCTCTACCTGGTGCCTTTGGTCACAATGATATCCTCTTCTTTGATTATCAACGAACAGATAACTGCTATCATGTTGGTGGGCTCTTGTCTTATTATATTGGGGGTTTACATTTCTGAAAAAAAGGATTTCCCGAAAGTAAGGCTATCAAAAAAATAGGTTTACTTACTCGCTTTGAGGCCGCGTATTACTGAAGAAGTGAAGCCTGATAATTCCATTTCATTCAATCCTTTAATTGTTATACCGCCTGGAGTAGTTACTTTGTCGATCTCAGATTCCGGGTTACTTTTATTTTCTAATAGGAGTTCAACGGCTCCTTTTACTGTATGAACAACAATTTCCTGTGCTTCACGTGGATAGAAGCCTAATTCTACTCCTCCTTCAATTGCCGCACGAATATAACGCATTGCAAAAGCAATACCGCTGGATGCGAGGGCAGTACCGGCAGCCATAAGCCGTTCTTCAATAAGCATCGCATTTCCAAGTTCATTGAATATATTGAGGATAAGTTCTGTCTGTTTCTCCGAAGCATTGCGGGCAGAAACAAAAGTCATACTGTTTGCTACTTCAATAGCGGTATTGGGTATAACCCGGAAGATTGTGGGCGACATCATACAGTCATAAGCCATGTTCTTTGTTAGATAGGTGGTGAGAAGATCAAAGGTAATACCGGCAGCGACCGATACTATGATTTGCTTATCAAGGTTTAGCACCGGTTTGATTTCATCAATAATTGATTCTACACGCCAGGGTTTTACTGCAATTACGACAATATCAGCATTCTGAGCAGCCTCAATATTATTATGTGTCAAAGTGAAATCAGGATTGAGACCTCTTATTTTTGTTAAGGTCTCTTCTGAGCGAGCTGTACAAGTAATATCTGAAGAATTGAAAACCGTACCTTTTGCTAATCCACGGGCAATAGCACCACCGATACTCCCTGCCCCAATAATTGCAATTTTCATGCTTGTAGTATATGTTAAATTATCCAATGGAGCGACAAATGTAGATAAAATAATCGGATGTCTGCATCGGTTATTGTATATTTGCGTCCAATAGTTAAAACTTAAATGCAAGTATATGAAGAAGTTTGTAGCTGCTGCCCTTTTGTTGGCGTGCTCGCTCTCGACTGTCGGAGCGCAAGAAAATGACGGTTATGTATTTACCCCTGTAAAGGAACTCAAAATTACGCCAATTCAAAATCAAAATCGTACGGGTACCTGTTGGTGCTTTTCAACTTTAGCTTTCATAGAATCGGAAATTATTCGTATGGGCAAAGGAGAACATAACCTTTCGGAAATGTTTATCGTAAATCATACATACCGTGATAAGGCTGAAAAGTATGTCCGTATGCACGGTACAATGGAATTTGCTGAAGGTGGAGCTTTTGATGATGTTATTTATGCAATGAAACATTATGGCCTTGTTCCCGAATCTGTTATGCCAGGTTTGGAATATGGGGAAGACATCCATGTACATGGTGAGATGACAGGAGCTATGAGAGGTTATGTAGATGCTATTATCAAGAACAAAAACAGCAAACTATCTACATCCTGGAAGAAAGGCTTTAATGGTATAGCAGATGCTTACCTCGGACAGTTACCCGAAAAATTTACTTATCAGGGAAAAGAATATACTCCAATAAGTTTTGCTAAGGAGTTGGGAGTGAATGCCGATGATTATGTTTCTCTGACATCTTATACGCATCATCCTTTCTATGCAGCTTTTCCTTTGGAAATTCCTGATAACTGGCGCTGGTCGGCTTCATATAATTTACCGATAGATGAATTGATGCAGGTAATGGACAATGCTATAAACACCGGTTATACGATTGCTTGGGCTTCGGATGTGAGTGAAATAGGTTTTACCCGTAATGGTGTTGGTTTGGCACCGGATGTAAAAGCAATTGAAACATCAGGTTCTGATCAGGACAAATGGGTAGGATTGAATGCTACAGAAAAAAATGCTGAAATCCGTAAAATGCTTGAAAAGCCAGGAATACAAGAAGTAACAGTTACACAACAAATGCGTCAGGATGCTTACGATAATTACCAAACAACAGATGACCATGGTATGCAAATCTTTGGCATAGCAAAAGACCAAACAGGAAAGAAATTCTATATGGTAAAGAATTCATGGGGTACTGATAGTAAATATAATGGTATCTGGTATGTTTCGGAAACCTTTACAAAATATAAAACAATGGATATTGTAGTGCATAAAGATGCACTACCAAAAGGAATCCGTAGTAAATTAGGACTGTGAGAGCTTGATTCAGCTCCAGCTCAATATGAAAAAGGCAGAGTATACATCTTGGTACTCTGCCTTTTTTTCTTTTGTTCGAAAAGCCTTTAAGGCCTTTAACGTCTTTAATGGCATTAAAGACTTTTAGTAAATCTAAATCAGCAAATCACCTAAAACTAGCCTGCGACTCTTCAGCGTGATCCTGATTCCGAAAATTAACGAATTAGTTTTAGCGTATAGTTATGGTCGGAGTCAATTTTGTGCATATTTTTATCCAATAAGGTCAGGTCACCACCTTCCATTAGCTGGAAGTTGATCTCTTCTGATCCGTCATTAGGTATGAGTCTATATACGATAGCATTTTTATCTGCCGGGATTCCACGAATTACTTTACGTTTGCCGTAATCCATGAAAGTGGCATCATTTCCATCCTCTGCATCCAGATAAGTACTTCTCAAAGCGAACACTCCATTTTCACTATCTTGTTGAAAATAAAGAGTCAGATCATATTCGATACCAGGAACATCTGCTCCAGGCAGTAAACCGCTATATTGTTTTTCAACGACATTACCTTTATCCGATTCCATTTCAAGAGAATCTCTCATATTTATAGGAGTGGGATCGGGAGACTTAGTTATAACAACTTCTTCCTCCAGAATGATAGGTTCGTCTATCTTTTGTTCTTTTTTTCCTGTACAGGCAGATAAGAATGCAAAAGCTGCCAATAACATTACATAATTTTTCATATTTATTATTTAGTTTTAAATACTCTCTTTTATATAACAATTATACCCGGGTATTTTGTTTACCCGGGTATAAAGTTTATTTGCATTTCTAATAATAACTCTTTGTTTATTGGGGATCCTTTATTTTTTGTAAGTATTCCGGTGGAATAGTTGATTCCTTACCATCACGAGTAGCGAAATAATGAGGTGACATCAACTCGATACCCGCTTCATTCGATTTATCCTGGATACTCTGATATAAATCAGAATAGATTTGTGCTAGTTTATCGGCATCGCGGATATAGGCATTGATTTGATAGATCGGATAGTAATCGTGTAATTGTGTTTCCAGTACAAAGGGTTGAGGTTCAGGTGATACACCGGGAGTAGCTAAGGCCGCTTCAATAAGTAATGCATGTACTTTTCGCCATGGAATTTCATATCCATAAGTTACATCTGCATGAATAATTAATCCGTTTTGACGGGCCGATTCGCTATAATTGGTTGTGTGAGATGACATTATAAAGGAATTGGGTATAGTCACCACTTCATTCTTTGGAGTACGAATACGGGTGACCAGCGGTGTTTTCTCTATTACGTTTCCAACAGTATCGTTCAATTTGATCCGGTCTCCCACTTTGAAAGGACGCATATAGGTTATTACTAATCCTGACATAATGTTTCCTATAACCGTAGTAGAGCCTAATGAAATAATTATCCCTACAAATACTGATATCCCTTGGAAGATATTGGAATCGGAGCCAGGCAGATAGTTGTACATCATTGCAAACATAAATACATACAAAATTGTGCGTATAATATTGAATGTTGGTTGTGCCCAATCGGGATAAAAACCGGTAATTTTCAATCTCTCATTTTCAATTTCTTTTGCAAAATATTGGATTCCTTTGATTAGGTAACGCATAAAGAAATAGATAGCCAGAAGCATAAATAGGTTAGGAAGATAACTAACTATAGATATTAATATAGTTTTTATAGGTTCCCATATATATGAGAATATTTTTAATGCCAGATCTTCTGTTTGAGGGAAAATCGAGAAAATGATGGGAATACTGATAGCAAACTGAATCAGTAGAACAACATAGCGTAGAATATTTGTAAAGAAAAGGAGGATACGACCCTGTCTATGGGTGTCAAGAAACTCATAGTCACGTATCTTGATAGATTTGAGTTTGTTTTGAACAAGCCATCCCACTTTGTAGCGGATTTTGTTAAACAACCAATTTGTAAGTTTAATCAGAAAGAATTGAATTACTAATACTAATATCAACAGCAAGATTCTTTTTATAACTTGTTCGATACTATGGTCCTTACGGAGCTCCTTGATCTTTTCGGTGATAATGGGAAGATATTCCTGTGCTAAATCGTGCCGGTTCTTGTTTTGCCATAAACCATCCTGATCAGTAATACTAACGATTACCTTATTACCATACATAATATCTGATACAATATCGCTATCATATACATATACAGAATCCATACGCATAGAATAAGATTCCCCAATAATAGTCAATGCTTTTCGTATATCATTTACACGATCTACCGGGGAATGCCCTCCTCTTTGAGCATATATTCTGAATAACGTATCGCCACGAATTACGAGTGGTACTCCGGGAGTTAATGAACGTAATGAATCCACACGTTGACGTTGTTCCGCTTTTTTAATTGAATCAGTAGTTGCATTCAAATTAATAACCTGATCTAATTCTGTTCGAAGTAGGATTTCGTTCAGCTTCATTTCTTGCACCTGAAGAGTTAATTCTTCCAAACGGATAGAATCTTGCCGGGTCTTTTCCTCCAGGGATAATGATAGAGAATCAGTAGATATACTATCATTTTCCAAGGGATGATTAAGTGTGTTAGATATAATTTCTCCTGCTTTATCAAGTATCTGTGCTCGCAATGGTTGAGATATAAATCCGGATAAAACGATTATAAGAATTACGAAGTGTTTGATGCGACCCATATTGTTTATTTGTGCTGACTATTATATATCCCTTACTTGTTATATCGTGATCCTATAAATTATTGCCCAAACTTTTCAGGCTATCAATAGGATCCATTATGCGTATACTTCTATAATAACAGGATACGTTTTAGATTGTTCGTTGTTTATTTGTTTAATTATCCCATTCCTACTGGAATAAAAAGGAGAGAAAATAGAAAAGCCCCCTCCCGAAACCGGAAGAAGGGCTTTCATTTATATAAAGAACAATTTAAGCATTTAGTACTTTTTTGTAGCGATTAAGAAAATCTGAGGCTTCCTCCATTGATAGACAAAGAGGGGGAAGTAAGCGAATTGTATTTGTTCCGGCAACACCTGTAAATACTTTTTCTTCAAATAAAAGTTTATTGCGAACTTCTTTAATGGATTCTTCGAACTCAACGCCGATCATTAATCCTCTCCCACGCACTTCTTTTATGCCGGGTAG
This sequence comes from Tannerellaceae bacterium, assembly GCA_032073245.1. Classification (GTDB taxonomy): domain Bacteria; phylum Bacteroidota; class Bacteroidia; order Bacteroidales; family Tannerellaceae; genus QVMG01. The sequence goes on along the minus strand of DAMANX010000040.1, from coordinate 10,271 downwards.
CTTTTGAAGTTCCTCCATCAGATAGGTACCAACTTTAGATGTATTTTCAATAAGATTTTCTTTTTCGAATATATCCAATACGGCAATGGCTGCAGCACACGCCAAATGATTTCCACCAAAAGTAGTTCCCAGCATGCCATATACAGGTTTGAACATGGGGCTAATTAACATGCCGCTTACCGGAAATCCATTACCGATACCTTTTGCAACTGTAATCAGATCAGGTTTGATACCTGCATACTGATGTGCAAAGAATTTACCGCTACGTCCATATCCGGATTGAATTTCATCCAGGATAAGGCATGCTTGATATTTTGTGCATAAAACACTCAGTTCACGCATAAAATCATCAGTAGGCAATTGAATACCGCCCACTCCCTGAATACCTTCAATGATCACGGAGGAAACATCGCCTTTCTTAAGTTCTGCTTCTACAGCCGCTGCATCATTTAAAGGAAGATAAGTCACAGCCAGATCTTCATTGACAGGTGCAATAATCTTGGGATTATCCGTAACCCGAACAGCAGCCGAAGTACGTCCATGAAAAGCATGTTCGAATGCCAAAACCCGTTTCTTCCCATTATGGAAAGAGGCCAGTTTCAAAGCATTTTCATTCGCTTCGGCACCAGAGTTTATCAGAAAAAGTGAATAGTCATCATAACCGCAAGCTTTCCCTAATTTGTCGGCCAGTTTCTGTTGTAAACTGTTGATTACAGAGTTGGAATAAAATCCCAGTTTATTTACTTGTTCTGTGATTGCTTTTACATAAACCGGATGGCTGTGTCCTACTGATATAACAGCATGTCCTCCGTAAAGATCGAGGTATTCGGTACCCTCTGAATCCCAAACTTTACAGCCTTTGCCTTTTACTATTTCTATATTAAAGAGAGGATATACATCAAATAAATTCATAATATTAACGATTAATGATTAACGATTAGTGACTGGCGGATTTATTAATCGTTAATCACTTATCGTTAATCGTTATTAAAAAGCTGAAGGCTTTAAATGTAAGCCTACTTTTTCTTCCAATCCGAACAATAGATTCATGTTATGAACTGCCTGTCCGCTAGCTCCTTTGAGCAGATTATCTATCATTGAGATGATAAGCAATTTATCATCGTGTTTCTCTAAATGTATCAAACACTTATTGGTGTTTACCACTTGCTTCAAGTCCGGATTTTTATCCGTAATGAAGGTGAAAGAGTGATCATCGTAATACTCTTCGTAGATACGGGTGATTTCTTCCAAATCTATTTTGCAGTCTATGTATGTTGTGGCAAAGATGCCACGTGAAAAATTCCCTCGGACAGGGATAAAGTTGATGCGACTGTTAAAACTATTTTGCAATTGCCGCAAACTCTGATCAATCTCTAATAGATGTTGATGTGTGAATGGCTTATAGATCGAGATATTGTCATTTCTCCAGCTAAAATGAGAGGTAGAGGTAGGTTTAACTCCTGCACCTGTGGAACCTGTTATTGCATTTATATGCAATTCGGAATTCAACATTAAATGCTTAGCTAATGGTAAAATTCCTAATTGAATACAAGTTGCAAAGCATCCAGGATTAGCAACATATTTTGATTTGCAGATTGCCCGTCTGTTTAATTCAGGGAGACCATATACAAATTCATGGTCATCGCTTTTCATCCGGTAATCGGTACTTAAGTCAATAACTTTTACTTCTTCCGGCAAGGTATGGGTATCCATGAATTTTTTTGAATCCCCATGTGCAGAACAAAGAAATAGTAAGTCAATACTATCAAAGGGCAATTCATTTGTAAAACGAATACCTGTTTCTCCAAATAACCCACTGTGTACATCGGTAATTTTATTACCGGCATTACTACTACTATTAATAAATACTATCTCAGCATCGGGATGATTGATAAGCAGACGGATTAATTCGCCTGCCGTATATCCTGCACCACCGATGATTCCTATTCGTATCATTTGGTTTCTTCTTTGTTGACGTTATAATAGATTTTCATTTGATTACCCAGAATCCGTGTGAAGCCTTTTACGTCGTCAGCAGTCCATGCTTTTTGTTCTTCACCGTAAACACCAAAATCACTTTTCATTAAATCATGGTCGGTTTCTACACCCACTAATGTATAAGTATATGGACGCAGCGTAATGATTACACGACCTGTTACATTACGTTGGGAGCTTTGCAAGAAAGCTTCCATATCGCGCATAACAGGCTCCAGATATTGTGCTTCATGCAGGAACATTCCATACCAATTGCCCAGTTGGTCTTTCCAGTATTGTTGCCATTTAGTCAATGTATGTTTTTCCAGTATTTTATGAGCATTGATGATCAACAAAGGCCCTGCAGCTTCAAAGCCCACACGTCCTTTGATACCGATAATAGTATCTCCAACATGCATATCACGTCCGATGGCCCACCGGCTACCTAACTCTTCGACTTTACGGATAGCATCTATTTTATTATCATACATTTCTCCGTTTACGCCTGCAATCTCTCCATCAACAAAATCAATAAACATATCTTCTTCAATTTCTTCTTCAGCTTCTAATTGAGAAGGATAGGCAGAATCGGGTAAAGTACGGTTTGAATGAAGGGTTTCTTTTCCTCCCACACTTGTACCCCATAAACCTTTATTGATTGAGTATTCCATTTTTACGAAATCCGCTTCGTAGCCATGTTCCTTTAAATAATTTATTTCATATTCACGGCTCAGATTCATATCACGGGTAGGAGTAATGATCTCAATGTTTGGAGCTATTACTTCAAAGGTAAGGTCAAAACGAACCTGGTCATTACCGGCACCTGTACTACCATGTGCTACGGCTTCAGCTCCAATCTCTTTGGCATAATTAATAATGGCTAGTGCCTGAAAAATTCTTTCGGAGCTTACAGATATAGGATAGGTTCCGTTACGCAAAACGTTGCCAAATACCATATATTTAATACTCTTTTCATAGTATTCTTGTTCTACATTGATAGTTATGTGCTTGACAGCTCCTAACTGATAAGCACGTTCCTCAATCGCTTTACATTCTTCATCTGTAAAACCACCTGTATTTGCTAATGCAGTGTAAACTTCGTACCCCTTGTCTTTTGATAAATACATAGCGCAGAAGGATGTATCCAAACCACCACTGAATGCTAATACTACTTTCTTTTTCATTGTCTTATTATTTTGTTATTTATTTTTCTGTTCTTTTTTCAGCCTCTTCGCGCTTTGCTCTGTGTGGATCTTGCGGATCAAAAAGCATCGCAGTACAAATACAGTAACGTCTGCCGGTACGTTCCAGAATATCTCTGTTTATACATCCGTCACAGCCTCTCCAAAATGCTTCATCATCTGTAAGCTCGGCAAATGTTACAGGTACATATCCTAATTCCGTATTCATTTTCATAACAGCACCACCAGATGTCAGACTAAACACTTTTGCTCTGGGCCATCGCAGACGGGCTAAGGTAAAAGAGGCTTCTTTTATTCTTTTAGCAATACCTCTGTGACGAAATTTTTCGGGTACGATCAAACCTGAGGTCGCTACATATTGCTTATTACCCCATGATTCTATATAGCTGAATCCGGCAAATTCGTCTCCGGCCAAGGCTATGATAGCTTTTCCTTCCTTCATCTTTTGTGCCACATAATCATGCGTACGAGAGGCTATACCTGTACCCCGAACTTTAGCCGCATCTTCTATTGTTTGTAGAATGGTATCTACATACTCCTCATGTGAGGCATCAGCTACCATTACATCGATCTCAATCTCTTGTTCCATTTCTTTGTCAGTGCTCACTTCTGAAACTATTATTGTCTTTAAATTATAACTTAAATAAATGGCTTTAATGCCTCAACAATTCTTTCCCGGCTCATTCCTTCGCGTGGAATGATTAATATAGTATCGTCACCAGCTATGGTTGCCAGTATCTCACGTAACTCGTGTGTATCAATATCTGATGCAATTCCCATTGCGTAACCGGGGCGTGTTTTGACAACAGCCAGATTACCCGAAAATTCTATATTGGGATGAAATATTTGCTCGGATTGAGGCTGTATAAAAACAGAATAATCAGGAAGACGATATACATAATCTCCCTTTCCATCATGCACTTTTACAACTTTGAGTTGTTTTATATCACGAGAGAGCGTAGCCTGCGTAGTCGTAAAACCATGTGTATTCAACCGGGCAAGCAGCTCTTCCTGATTACCGATTGCCTCCGATTGTATAATACCACAAATTGCTTCTAAACGCTCTTTTTTACTCTTCATTCTGTATATTTATGCAATAAAAGCGCAAATATAGAATGAATAATTGAATAAATATGCATACGGACGCTCTTTTGTATCCATTTTTATAAATAATTGTAATTTGATGTGAGTTCGATATAGGGTTTTTGTGAAGGTATTGTGATTGGGGATGCTGATGAAATCCGAAATACAACCTGTATTTCAATAATCTATATAGGAATGACTTTATCTAAAGTAATTAAAAAAGCATATCTATATCTTCTGCTAATTTATTCATATTGGGATATAAAAGATTAGCTCCTGCATCAAGTAAAACGGAGTCGGGTAGGGGACCTGTATTTACGGCGATGGTAAAGATGCCGGCAGCAACTGCAGCCTCCACTCCCATGGGAGCATTCTCAACAACAATTGCTTCGTTGGCTTTGACACCTGCTTTTTGGAGTCCCATAAGGTAAGGTTCCGGATGAGGTTTTCCGTTTTTTACGTCATAAGCCGTAACCATTTCTTTGCGATCGAAATAACCTTTGAAATCCTGTGTGAGTTTATCAAATAAACTGTATTGTCCCGAACCCGTCACAACGAGTGTTTGTAATCCATGTGCCTTGACCTTTTCCAATACACTAAGAATTCCCGTCATGATTGCTCCGTCATTGTATTCGTTGAAGAGTTCTGCTTTTTCATTATAAATGGATTGCTTCTCTTCTTCAGTAGCCTCGCGGCCGAATGAAAGTTTGCAGAGTTCATTGATTGTCTCTTCACCGGTTCTGCCCTCAAAAAGATAGAAATCTTCTGCTGTACATTGAAAACGGTGTTTATCTGCTATTTCCTTCCACGCACGTGCATGGAATGGCATAGAGTTATATAAGACGCCGTCCATATCGAAGAGAACAGCTTTGGGTTTAAATTCTTTTTGGTTATTTTTTTGGAGATAATATTGAATAGCTTTCTTAATCATCTGTTTTTGCTTTAGTGAAATGCAAAGGTACATAAAAGACGGTTGTTAGAAAAACGAGATCTCTCATTCGTTTTATTTTATAAGGCAATATGCTTCTGTTAATGACGTTTTGGATATAGAATAATTTACTATACAAACTTACACAGGAAACCTGATGAAGAAAATAATAATACTATTGATGTTGAATTTTGTTTGTTTGAATGTATATGCACAGATGCAAAAGAAGAGTTTTTCGTTTGGTTACTCAGGTGGGGGAACAATGGGTACCGAAAATGGAACACTAACTATAGACTGCAGATATAACCTAACCAATGCTATCCGCATTTCGCCTTCAATTACAAGAATGCTAAGGTATTATGGATATAGAGGATGGATGTATGATGCGAATATTCATTATGTAATTCCTTTTAGTGATGTTTTTTCAACTTATCCATTTCTAGGTATAAGTGCATTAACATTAAGCTATAAAGAGAAAACAGCCGAAGAAAGCGAACCGAAGGAAACATTTTTAGGAGCAAATATTGGTATAGGAGGTGAGTTTTATTTTGCAGATCAGATAATAATAGGTATGGATATAAAATATAACCTTCAGAAAAAGCATGATCAGATGATGGCCTTTATACGTATTGCTTATATGTTTCAGGCGTATTGATTTAACTATATATAAAAAGCCCGCTTATCTGTAATTGGTAGCGGGCTTTTATATTCCTTTTATGAGGCTTCTTATAATTTTGCTTTAATTGCTTCTGATTCTTTTTCGAATCCAGGCTTATTTAGAAGAGCAAACATATTCTTTTTGTAAGCCTCTACACCCGGTTGGTCAAATGGATTCACACCTAACATATATCCGCTGATACCACATCCTTTTTCAAAGAAATAGAACAGTTGACCAATGTAATAAGCGTTTACTTCGGGCATTGTAATCTTGATATTAGGAACACCGCCATCAACATGGGCTAATTGAGTTCCCAGTTCGGCCATCTTATTTACTTCGTCTACGCGTTTTCCTGCTAGGAAGTTAAGGCCATCCAAGTCTGCATTGTCTGTTGGTACTACGACTTTGCGATCAGGGTTTTCAATAGAAATTACAGTTTCAAAGATAGTACGTTCACCATCTTGTATCCATTGTCCCATAGAATGTAAGTCAGTCGTCAAATCGACAGACGCAGGGAAAATACCTTTACCGTCTTTTCCTTCACTTTCTCCATAAAGCTGTTTCCACCATTCTGCAATATAATGTAGTTTCGGATGGAAGTTGGCTAATATTTCAATTTTCTTACCGCTCTTATATAATTCATTACGAGTAGCAGCATAGATAGCAGCCAGGTTATCACTAAATGGAACACTGACATCTGTCGCTTTTTCCATTGAGACAGCACCTGCAACTAAATCACGAATACTGATACCTGCAACAGCAATAGGAAGTAAACCGACAGGAGTTAATACAGAAAAACGGCCTCCCACGTTATCAGGAATTACAAATGTTTTGTAACCCTCCTGGTCAGCCAGTGTGCGCAAAGCTCCTTTTTTTGCATCAGTAATAGCTACAATACGGTGTTTTGCCTCTTCTTTGCCAACAGCCTCTTCCAGTTGTTTCTTGAGAATACGAAAAGCTAAAGCAGGTTCAGTAGTTGTTCCTGATTTGGATATATTGATAATACCAAATTGTTTGCCTTTCAGGTATTCAGTCAATTCATACAGATAATCTTCGCCAATATTATGGCCTGCATAAAGGATTACAGGGTTCTTACGATCAGTTTGTAACCAATCAAAGCTATTATTCAAAGCTTCAACTACTGCTTTTGTTCCCAAATAACTACCCCCGATGCCGATTGCAACAACTACTTTGCATTTTGAACGGAGTACGTTTGCTGTGTTTTCGATATCAGAGAGTTCCGTATCTGTAATAGAAGAAGGCAGGTGCAGCCAACCCAGGAAATCATTTCCGGCACCTTTACCGCTATGCAATAACGCATTACATTCATTAGCTTTTACTTCTTGTGCGTAAACTTGGTCTTTAGAAATTGTACCCAAGGTTTTGTTAATGTCTAGACTAATACTTTTCATATACCTGTTTATTTAAATGTTTTAGATAGCTGCCGTATAATAGCAGTAGCCGATTTCTTTTCGTATAATATTTGGTAGAGAGCATCCAGGATGGGCATATCTACTTTATATTTCTCATTGATCTCATATATACATTTTGTACCGTAGTAACCTTCTGCAATCATTTCCATTTCCAGCTGTGCTGTTTTTACAGAATAGCCCTTTCCTATCATTGTTCCAAACGTACGGTTTCTACTGAAACGTGAATAAGATGTTACTAATAGATCACCCAGGTAAACAGAATCAGTAATGTCCTGGTTTATAGGATGGACTGCATCCACGAAACGGCGCATTTCTTTGATGGCATTCGAAATAAAGACTGCCTGAAAGTTGTCGCCATATTTCATGCCATGACACATACCGGCTACAATAGAATAGACGTTCTTCAATACGGAAGCATATTCGATACCCACCACATCCTCTGAAAGAGAGTTGGTTAGGTAATGATTCTGGAATACATTAGATAATATTTCTACCTTTTTTATATCCGTACATGCTAATGTAAGATATGATAAACGTTCAAAAGCAATCTCTTCGGCATGGCAAGGTCCTCCGATTATTGCTATATTTTCATGAGGAACATTATAATATTCTGCAAAATAATCTGTGATCAGCATATTATCATCCGGAACAATTCCTTTGATAGCAGAGATAATAAACTTATTCTTTAAAGATGCCTTTACTTTATTAAGATGTTGCTTTAGAAAAGGCGAAGGTGTTGCAAAGATAAGAGTATCCGAATCACGAATAGCTTCATTAATATTAGAATAAAAGGTGATCTTGCAGGTGTCAAACTTCACTGAAGTCAGATAGGTAGGGTTGTGTCCTACTTCCTTGAATTCGTCGATCATTTCAGGCCGACGCATATACCAATTGATACTGTCTTGTGTAGAAAGCACAATTTTAGCCAAAGCAGTAGCCCAGCTACCACCTCCCATAATTGCAATTTTACCCGGCAATTTCATAGTCTTTTTATTTAGTTCTCTGCTTTTGCTAGCCAACTGATCACATCTTCCTGAGTAGGATTCTGTAACTCCAGCTTAAGCTTTTTATTTAATCCGCATAACTCCTGACGGAATTTATCGGCATTAAGACCTTTGAACATATCTACTGTTGTATAGCCTGCTTTTTGAATAACAGCTACCCAATCGGAAGGAATACCCAATGCTTCATATTTATCGATACTGTCTTTCTTTATTACCTTTTCAGGACGCATTTGTGGGAAAAACATTACTTCCTGAATGCTTTCCTGGCCGGTCATAAACATCACCAGGCGATCCATACCTATGCCTATGCCACTTGTAGGAGGCATGCCATATTCGAGTGAGCGTAAGAAATCCTGATCAATAAACATTGCTTCGTCATCTCCCTTTTCAGAAAGTTTAAGTTGATCCTCAAAACGTATACGTTGATCAATCGGATCGTTCAATTCCGAGTAAGCATTTGCCAGCTCTTTTCCATTGACCATTAATTCAAAACGTTCGGTCAGTTCCGGATTATTACGGTGTTTTTTGGTAAGTGGAGACATTTCGATCGGATAGTCAATAATGAATGTCGGTTGAATATAATTACCTTCGCACTTCTCGCCAAAAATTTCATCAATAAGCTTGCCTTTACCCATAGTCTCATCTTGCTCAACTCCGAGTTGTTTGCAGACATCGCGTAATTGATCTTCATTCATGCCGCTTATATCAAATCCCGTAAATTGTTTTATCGAATCAATCATGGTTACACGAGGATAAGGAGCTTTATAATCAATTTCTTTATCACCCATCATAACCTTCGTTGTACCGTGAACATCCATACAGATCTTTTCTAACATCTGTTCTGTGAAGTTCATCATCCAGTTATAATCCTTGTATGCAGCATAGAACTCCATTACCGTAAATTCAGGGTTATGGGTACGGTCCATACCTTCATTACGGAAGTTACGACTGAATTCATATACACCTTCGAATCCACCAACAATTAACCTTTTAAGATAAAGTTCATTTGCAATACGCAAATACAGAGGAATATCGAGTGCATTATGATGCGTAATAAATGGGCGCGCCGTTGCACCACCGGGAATACTTTGTAACACAGGTGTATCTACCTCTATGTAACCGTGTACATTTAAGAATTCACGCATAGAGTTAAATACTTTCGTCCGTTTTAAAAAGACATCCTTAACACCTTCGTTGACGATCAGGTCAACATAACGTTGACGATAGCGTTGTTCCGGATCATTAAATCCGTCATATACGACCCCATCCTTCATCTTCACAATAGGAAGAGGGCGAAGTGACTTGGCTAATACTGTTAATTCCTGCGCATGGATTGATATTTCACCCATTTGAGTACGAAATACATATCCTTTAATACCAACGAAATCACCAATATCCAGTAATTTCTTGAAGACAACATTGTATAAGTCTTTGTTCTCATCCGGACAAATATCATCACGGGATATATATACCTGAATACGTCCTTCCGAGTCTTGCAATTCCATAAATGAAGCTTTTCCCATTATGCGACGGCTCATGATACGTCCGGCAACTTGTACAGGGCGAGGTTCTGCATCGTCTTTAAATGATTGTTTTATTTCTGTGGAATATGCATTGGTAATATACTCTGCTGCAGGATAAGGCTCAATACCCATCTGACGCAGCTGCTCCATACTATTACGTCTAAAGACTTCCTGGTCATTCAGTTCTAAAGGATTCATTTCTTTTCTTTTATATAATATGGCGCAAAAGTACAAAAATTTCCTTTCCTATCTAAATATCAGCTACCTATAAAAGACGTTATTTGTTCTCACCTTTTGCCGGCCTTATAAATATGATCCACCCCAACTATCATTTTGTCAAAAACTTGCGTGAATTTCCTTTTTTATTAGCGTCTGTGAGCAATTACACGCATAGTACATGACAAAAAATATCTCCCTTCTAAGTTTCGTGTTTGATCGATCTTATTGTGACAAAACAATACGTTAA
>DAMANX010000039.1:0-25375 GCA_032073245.1 Tannerellaceae bacterium | reverse complement strand
AAAGTTCGGGCTTTTGCAAAAAAAAAGAGGATGCGACAGTTTTGACACACCCTCCTGATTTACATAGTAATAATCTATAATAGATTTATTTACTGATGATTTTATCATTTATGTAGGGCCACGGTTGCAATTTAATGATATAATTCTTCAGTTACAAACTCAATAAACAATGTTGCCATTTTATCCGCCACAGCAGCTGCATACTTCTGTCCTTTTTCAGGAGTAGCCTTATGTGGACAACCGATACCTGTATCTTTAGATACTTTACTCCAATTCCTAGGTACCCAACCCACACCCTCTCGTAAAGTAGTAGGTTTGAACGGAGAATAAGCCCCGTCACCTGCGACAGACAGATCGACCAATTCAGGACGATAATACATCAATACAGAAGTTTCCATTTCGCCTGCATGATCCTCAGGTTCATCAAAAAAGTCATTAGGGGGAATAATCTTAAACCAGTCAGAGGAGGCTATCAAAAAGAAAGGATAGTCGACAGCTAAATCACGGATCATATTTTTGAAGTTATTACCGCCATGTCCGTTTACAATGATTAATTTATTTATCCCTTGTCTGTTAAGTGAAGCGACAATATCTGTCAATATAGCCTTTTGTGTTTCATATCTTCCATGTAGACAAAAGGGAAGATCCAGTTGTCCGGGATTCTGTGAACCGAAAGGAATAAAAGGTAATACCATTCCTCGTACACCTTTACATTTATAGGCTGTCATTACCGCATCAAGAGCCACATCATGAGAGAGGTAACAATCTGCCAGATAAGGTAAATGATAATTATGCGGTTCGGTTGCTCCCCAAGGTAATACAGCGTAATCATACTTGAGTTCTTTTGTCTCGTTATACTTTGCAGCAAGTAAATCAAATGAATTCATATCTAAGTTTTTATCATGATTTGAAATTAAGCCAAAGATATGGAAATTTATATCTCCTCTGGCGAAGAAATTTTTAATTCCGGGATTAAAATTCTATTTCAAAAATTCCTTCCTATATTCAGATGGAGTTAATCCTGTTTGTCTTTTGAATATCCGGTTGAAATGGCAAAGAGTATTAAAGCCGCATTCTATGTAAATCTGTGATATATCGAGAGAGCTACCTATAAGAAGTTTGCACGCATAACCAATACGCAGTTCAAGTATATATTCTATAAATGATTTACTTGTTTTCTCTTTGAAATAGCGGGAAAAAGCGGAGGCATTCATGGAAACAATAGAAGCTATATCCGATAAACATATAGGTTCGGTATAATGAAAAGTTATATATGACAATACTTTATCAAGCCGGTTATCTGTAAGTATGGAAAGATTTTGATCATAATGTGGGCTTCCTAATAAACGGCGGGGCTTAAATCTGGCCATTTTGTCTAAAAGGAATAATAAGTTAGCAATACGATAGACACCTTTAGATTGTGGTAACAATTCGATTGCTTTTATGATTTCATGATTGTGAGGTGACGGGAAATGTATCCCTCTTTTCGATCTTTCCAACAGGGTTTTTATATGCGACAAGTCAGCATACCGGTTTATAGCATGAGCCATGTAATCGTAGGCAAACTGTATTACTGCTCCTGTAACCCGCAGAGAACTATCTTCTTTGTAATATTCTTCCGCACTTCGCATATAATGAGGTACATTATGTCCCAGAAGAATAACATCCCCACATGAGAAATTTTCGATACTGTCAGCCACAAAACGTTCTCCGGTTCCTTCTTTTACATAAATAATTTCATACTCACCATGAAAATGCCAGGGATAAACAAACCTTTCATAATCGTAGTATCTGGCTATTATCGGATATTCATCATTAATAGTCAGTTGTTCATGCATCATAGATGTAATCATAGCACGTAAAGATTTAATAACCTGTTATAAAACATCGGCTAATTTATACAAAAGCAAAGATAGTATTGTATTCTGCAAATAAAATATGTATCAGGAATAATTTGTTCACCTAATTTTGTGATAACCTTATAAATAGATTGTAAAATACTCATAAATTCTTGAAAAAATGGCTACAAATCGAAGAGACTTCCTCAAGAAGTCGTTATCTACAGGACTTGGTTTATTAGTGGCTCCCACTATTGTTCCTTCTTCAGTTTTTGGAATGAATGCTCCTTCAAACAGGATTAACATAGGAGCAATCGGAACCGGACGTATTTCCCGCGATCATGATATGCCAGGTGTCTGGAAATATGATGATGTACGTATAATTGCTACCTCGGATGTCGATGCTAAAAGGTTGGCCGAATCAAAACTATTTGTTGAAAACTATTATGCAAAGAAAATAGGAAAACCTTATAATGGGGTTACAACCTATGAAAACTATGAGGATTTGCTGGCTAATAAAGATATCGATGCAGTACTGATCAGTACTCCCGACCATTGGCATGCAAAAATGGCAATAGATGCCGTACGTGCCGGAAAAGATGTTTATCTTCAAAAACCAACCTCACTTACAATTGAGGAAGGGCGTAAAATGAGTGATGCTGTCAATGCAACCGGCCGGATACTTCAGATTGGTAGTCAGCAACGTTCTATGGAACAATTTCGCGTTGCCTGTGAATTAGTACGTAACGGGCGGATCGGACAATTACAACGAATAGAAATACGTTTGCCGGGAGATCCTACAGGTGGAAATTTACAGGAAATGCCTGTTCCTACTCATTTTAATTACGATATGTGGTTAGGGCAAACGCCTTATGTCTATTATACGGTTGATAGAGTTCATCCCATAGAAGGTTACGGCCGTCCGGGATGGTTGCGTTGCGAACAGTTTGGTGCAGGTATGATTACCGGATGGGGAGCACATCATTTTGATATAGCTCATTGGGCAATGGATAAAGAATATTCCGGTCCTGTCGAAATATCAGGGAATGCGCAATTTGCTACAGGTGGATTGTGGGATGTACATGGAGAATATCACACTGAAATGTTATATGATAACGGGGTGATAGTAACAGGAACAACAGATAGTAAAGAAAAGCCTAATGGCGTTCTGTTTACAGGGTCAGAAGGATGGATATTTGTAAGCCGTGGTTCTTATAGTGCATCAGCAAACGACCCTCAGTCCAATGCTACATCCAAAGCATTACAGGCATCCGATCCGCGTATTTTGAAATCCGTAATCGGTGAAAATGAAATTCATCTCTATAGAAGTAAGGACCATCATGGTAACTGGCTGGAAAGTGTACGTACCCGTAAGCAAAACATCACTCCTGCTGAGGTGGCTCATCGTTCCTGTTCTGCCTGCCTGCTTCAGCATATCGCAATGAAATTGAACCGTAAACTCTACTGGGACCCTATCCTGGAAAAGTTTAAAGATGATGATGAAGCAAATTCCATGATTTCACGCCCACATCGTCCTCCTTATAATTTCTGATAACAGATTATTGAAAGAAAAGATACTCCTATAATGAAAATAAATTGAATGAAATATGAAAAAAACAATACTTATTATTTTAGTTGCTTTTATTGTTGTGTTAGCATACGCCCAGAAGCAACAAGTGTCTGCCATTCAGATTGGAAACCGGATAGACGTTACAATCGGTAATCAATTTTTCACAAGTTACCGTTTCGAAGCCCATGAAAAATATCCTTTCTTCTTCCCTGTGAACGGCCCTTTATCCGGTGGTAGCACTACCTCTATGCGAAACGGAGAATACCCTCACCACAGTTCGCTGTTTTTCGGTTGTGACCGGGTGAACGGAGGAAACTACTGGCAGGAAGGATTGGAGAGAGGACGTATCATTTCGATTGGTGCACGTATTGTAGAAGCAAAGGGAGAACGTGTAGTGATTGAAGATGAGTGTATCTGGAAACGCCCCGATGTGCAGGCACCAATCAAAGACCATCGTAAAATCACTATATCCTCGCCATCTAAGGATATCTACATGATAGACTTTGATGTAGTTATGGAAATGTTGATGGACGTAACAATACAGAAAACAAATCATTCTCTTTTTAGTGCACGTATAGACCCGGATCTGTCGGTTAAACAAGGTGGAATTATGGTTAACTCAGAAGGTGATCAAACAGAGAAAGGCACTTTTGGCATAAGCGCTCCCCGGATTGACTGTTACGGAGAAAGAAAAACAGGAATAGAAGGAATAGCTATAATGCAGCATCCGTCAAACAAATGGTATCCTTCCCCTTGGTTTACACGTGACTATGGTTTTATTTCTCCGACCCCTATGTATTGGCCGGCGAATGATAAATCGACCCAACTGAAAAAAGGAGAAAAAGTAGAGCTTCGTTATCGCGTGATAATACATGGAGGAGATACACAACAGGCGGGAATTGCCGGCTTGTTTGAAAAGTATAAAAGTGAGTAATTAATAAATAAACGATGAAAATAGATTTAAGAGGAAAGGTTGCGGTAGTAACTGGCGGTGGAGGTATACTGGGTGGAAGCATTGCTCGCAGCCTGGTTGAAAATGGAGTGAAAGTGGCGGTCATGGATATCCGTAGCGAACAATTGGATAAAAGGGTTGATGAATTAAAACCGTTAGGTGAAATCATTGGTATTACCTGTAACGTTCTCGATATAAAAAGCTTAGAAGTGGCCCGTGAAAAACTCCTCAAACAATGGGGTACAATTGATATTCTCCTGAATATTGCAGGTGGAAATTTGCCCGGTGCTACTCTTGCAGAAGACCAGACTATCTTTGATATGAAAATAGAAGACTTCAATCGGGTGACGGATCTGAACATGAATGGAACCGTTTATCCCTGCCTGGTATTTGGAAAAGTTATGGCTGCAAAAGGAGAAGGAAGTATAATTAATATATCGTCCATGGCAACCTATTCTGCTATCACCCGGGTTCCCGGCTATTCGGTGGCAAAAAGTGGTGTAAGTATCTTTACACAATGGTTGGCTATGGAAATGGCTTTAAAATTCAATGAAAAGATACGGGTGAATGCTTTAGCACCGGGTTTTTTTATAGGAGACCAGAACAGGGCAGTGCTGCTCAATCCGGATGGTTCCTATACGGAAAGAAGCAATAAAGTTTTGGCACGTACGCCGATGAAACGCTTTGGTGACATCAATGAATTAAATGGCCTTGTTCATTTTCTTTGTTCGGAACACGCCAGTTTTATAACAGGTACAATCATTCCCGTAGACGGAGGATTCAGTTCATTTAGCGGAGTCTGATTATGGCATTGGAGAAGACATGGAGATGGTTCGGCATGAATGATACTATCACTCTTGCCGATTTAAAGCAAATGGGAGTAGAAGGTGTGGTGACATCTTTGCATCATATCCCTACAGGTGAAATCTGGCCTGTAGAAGAAATACTTGCTGTTAAAGATAATATTGAACAATATGGAATGAGATGGAGTGTTGTGGAAAGCCTTAATGTGTCTGAAGAGATAAAAATGAACTCTCCTCAAAGCGAGAAACATATTCGGAACTACATTCAGTCACTTCGAAACCTGGGCAATTGTGGAATAGATACCATCTGCTACAATTTTATGCCTGTACTCGACTGGGTACGTACAGATTTACATTATCATACCGAATCGGGTGGAGAATCTATGTTGTTTGATTATACTACGTTTGCTGCTTTTGATATTTATCTTTTGGAAAGGCCGAAAGCAAAAGAGAGCTATCCTGAACCGGTTTTATTAAAAGCGGCGGCTCTGTTTGCACAATGGACAGAAAAACAAAAAGAAGAATTAATCCGGAATATAATTATAGTTACTCAGGCATTTATTAAAGATAAGATTGAACTTCCACTCGAAGAATACAAGAAAATATTCTTAGGTTATTTGGAACAGTATTACGATATAGGAAAAAAAGAACTACGGAATAACCTATCCTCTTTTCTACATAAAATAATCCCGGTAGCCGAAGAGTCAGGTGTAAGAATGTGTATTCATCCCGATGATCCTCCTTTTCCCTTATTGGGCTTACCACGTATTTGCAGTACATTGGAGGATATTCAATGGATAATGAATGAATACAAATCACCTTCCAATGGAGTTACTTTTTGCAGCGGTTCCCTTTCGGGCAGCCCCGGGAATAATGTGGTGGATATGGCTGAGAAGTTAGCAGCCCATATCCAATTCGTTCATTTAAGGAATACCGCCTATCTCAGCGAAGATACTTTTTATGAATCGGGCCATCTTACCGGAAATGTGGATATATTTGCAGTCGTAAAAATTCTGCTGAAAGAACAGATACGTAGGAAAAACTCAGGAAGAGACGATTATTGTTTGCCTTTCCGTCCGGATCATGGAATACGTATATTGGATGATTTCAAGCGAACCGCTAATCCCGGATATCCATTGATAGGGCGTTTCAAAGGCCTGGCTGAAATCGACGGGTTGCAGGCCGGAATAGAGGGAATGTTAAATGCTTTAAAATAAATTTGTATGAAGAAAATATATTTTTGTGCAGCTATGATAGCATCAGTTTTATTAGTTACTTCTTGTTCAGAAAAGAAAGAGCCGGTAAAAAGTTTTACCGGAGCTGCGGGAGAAGTAAAACTGATCACACTGGATCCGGGACATTTCCATGCTGCATTAGTTCAGAAAAGTTCTTATCCACAGGTAGCAAAGGATGTATATGTTTATGCTCCCGAAGGTGATGATGTAAAAGAACATCTTCTTAAAGTAGAAGCTTATAATCATCGTTCCGATTCTCCGACATCCTGGAATGAAATCGTATACACAGGCCCGGATTTTTTAGAGAAAATGCTTTTCGAAAAGAAAGGGAACGTTATGGTTACAGCAGGCAATAACGGTAAAAAGACTGAATATATAAAGAAAACGCTTGAAGCAGGAATCAACGTGTTGGCTGATAAACCAATGGCTATAAACGAAAACAATTTTAAATTGCTGGAAGAATGTTTTGCCGTTGCAAAAGAAAAAGGCCTTTATCTCTACGATATTATGACCGAACGCCATGAGATAACCACTATCCTGCAAAAAGAATTATCACTGATTGAAGCAGTTTACGGTACCCAATTGCCCGGAACACCCGAAGAGCCCTCAATCGTAAAAGAAAGCGTTCATCATTTCTTTAAAACCGTATCTGGTAATCCACTGAAACGCCCAGCCTGGTTCTTTGATGTTGAGCAACAAGGGGAAGGTATTGTTGATGTAACGACCCACCTTGTGGACCTTGTACAATGGGAAGCCTTTCCGGGACAGATAATAGATTATAAAAAAGATATTCAACTACTTGATGCCAACCACTGGACTACACCCATGACATTAGCCGAATTCCAGCAAGTAACCGGCCTGAATGAATATCCCGGCTTTTTGAAAAAAGATGTAAAGGATGAAGTTTTACAGGTATATGCAAATGGTGATATTACCTATAAGATTAAAGGTATAACGGCGAAAGTCTCTGTTATCTGGAATTACTCTTACCCTGAAGGGGGAGGAGACACTCATTATTCAGTAATGAAAGGAAGCAAGAGTAATCTGGTCATCCGGCAAGGAGAAGAGCAGGGGTATATTCCCCAGCTCTATATTGAAGCTGTTAAAGGAATCGACCTAACTGTTTTTGAAAAAGAATTACAATCATCCTTGCTTGCTCTTACAAAAGAATATCCGGGTATTTCTTTCAATAAAACCGGTGAAGGAATCTGGCTTGTACAGATTCCCGATAACTATCGTGTAGGACATGAAGCCCATTTTGGGCAAGTAACCGAGAATTTCCTTCAATATCTGAAAGAAGGAGCTTTGCCTCACTGGGAAATCCCCAATATGATAACCAAATATTACATCACCACTCAAGCACTTGAAATGGCACGTAAGAAAGCGGAAGGTTACAGATAATGATCTAGCTTTTAATCCCCTTTCTATAACTGTACGAATCTTGCTTAGGCAATATAAATTCTGTTCACGACAATTGTCAAGAAGCTTCCCGATAACTATCAAGAAGTTTCACGACAATTATCAAGAGACTTCTTGACAATTGTCGTGAACAGAATTAGTATAGAAAAAATCATTCAATTTTTTCACATATATTTCTATTTGAAACTTCGGGTAATTTAATATGTGAAGATGATATCAACATGTAGGGGTAGCCCTATGTGGCTGCCCAATGACTACAAAATCAACAAATTTGGGCGGCCACATAGAGCCGCCCCTACAAGATGAACACTATTCAAATAATCCTCTATCTACAGATATTCCCTATATTGACCTCATGTTTATTACAGTTATAATTGTTGATGATTGTAATATATTTGCTATATTTAGAAACGATCTTAACATATAAAATATCCGGTTATGAAAACAGTTTATCTTGCAACACTTGACAATAGTGTTCAATTAAGCATACTGCAAGATGCTTTGGAGAATGAAGGCATTCAGTCATTTACAAAAAATGAAAATATAGCTTCCGTATTAAATACCCCTGGTTTCCAGATCGAAGTGGAAGTTTTTGAAGAAGATTATCAAAGGGCTTTAGAAATCCTCAAACAAGGATTTCCGTATTTGGTAGGGGAATAGGGTGAGATACATTAATTTTCCGGCCGGATTAAAGACTCTGACTTTAGTGATCGGATTATCTTCAATAGTCGTATTTGTACCCGTTGCTTGTGAATAAAGCCTGTAAATTTTTTTTCATAATATTGTGCCTTAAGTTAAACATAAATAGTCGTTTGAAATATAAGTAAATAAAACGAAATAAAATAATAAAATTGATTATCTTATGGATATGCTTTTAAGGACGGAATTTCAATGTCTTTGGTGAAATGTCCATAAATATCTATATTGTTTATTTTGTAATGTGTTCATTTTTAAAGATTAAAGCTTTGTTTTTTTGCCTTTTTTTTCTGTTATTTGTATATGAGTAATTTATGGATCCAGCCTATCCGGCCTTTCTTCTTGACCAAAGTTTTAACTTAGGGTTTTGTTTTCGATAAATAACTGATTTACCAAACACATTATTATGAAACTAAAAATTACGCACTATTTTCTTCTCTTTTCAGTAGTAGCAATGACTTGCTCCATGTCCCTGAAAGCTGAAGACTATGATGAAAGAGAGATGCAATCTCTTATTTCACTCTTTGACAACGGTACTAACTGGGAAAAAACTGGTCTTATAGATCCATCTTCTTTATCATCGGAGCAGAAGATGGATCACCTTAAAAATGAAGGCATCATTGCAGTAGAAAACGGATATGTTACGGAATTAAAGCTAAATGCTTCCTATACCGGTTCATTGGAGCTAACTGATTTCAGAGAATTAAAGCTTCTTGAAGTGAAAGAAACATCTTTAAGTTCTTTTTCTATGAAAAACATCCCGTTGGAAAATCTTCATTTGGATGCTAATATACAACTAGGAACAATTCATATAGAAGATTGTAATGAGTTAGAAAAAGTATTAGTAACTCCTTATTTCGATGGATATGGATTCGAGCTAATGAGTCTAAATAAAGTTGAAGTTTTAAATTGCAAAAATCTGAAAGAGCTGGATTTATCCGGGATAATTGATAGACCTGCTAACAATGATTATTTAGGCTTTAATGATAATTTGAAGCAACTAACTATTAAGGATTGTATCTCGTTGACGGATATAAATTGTGCAACAACCTCTTGGTTAACTTCAATTGATATAGATACCCCGGAGAAGATAAAGCGGATAAATGCTTGGCAATGTCCTTTTTTTAATGATTTTAGCTCTTTTATCAGCCTTGAAGATTTAACCTGTGATATCGATAATGATTACCGGAATAATTTACCTTTAAGCCTCAAGAAATTCACCCTTTCTACCGGCTATCATACACCAGATCTGGATTTATCTTTCCTTCCTTTTTTAGAAGAATTGAACATATTCGGAACTAATATATATACATTAGAGATACCTGCAAGTGTGGATAAGGAGAAATCCGATTTCAGATACAATCGGTTCTCAAATGAGGAACTGAAAAAAATATTTGGTAATATAACAAATGAAGTAATCGAAAAGTACAAGATTTTCCCGCAGATGCGGAATCGTTATAAGGGTGTTCTTGGCAAAATTGAATACGCTGAGGTTAAAGAAACCGGAAAAAAGATAGATCTGAGTTCTGAAACATATGAAGGAACCACAAGCCTCTTTAAGTGGTATAAACTCAATAAAGAAGTAGCTATAGACTTACAAATGCATGATTTATTTATCGAAGGTTCCTATTATTCGTTTGTAAAAAGTCTGAAAGAAAGCGGAAAGCTCGAACATATCATTGATGGGCCTGTTTTAACTCCGATTGATGAGCTGGATATGGAGTATATTTTCTGTGTCCTTGAACCTGAAGGTTATGATAAATGGGACGAAGTTGATCCGGGACGATATTATTTATATCAGATAGCTCTTTTCCCAGAACTAAAATATCAGCTTAAAGTCGAAGAAAAACAGGAAGACTTTAAAAACGGAGATTTTATCCAAATAGAGGAAGGTAAACAGGTTACTTTATTTATTGAATGTGATATAGATGATAATCCGTTAACTTATTATGCATGGAACTTGTATGGTTCAATAGATGGGGGAGATAATATCATGTTCCCGAGTGAGGGTAGTACTTCTTTCTACAATTGGGTAAAAGAAGTTGACTTGTCGTCTCTCACAAAGGGGAAGCACGAAGTAGCGATAAAATATGCTACATTTGAGAAAAGTGAAGTGATTTACAGTGAAAAATGCTATAATGAAAAACTTACTATTCAAGTGGGTGTTGAAGATCCTGATCCTACTCCGGACCCACCTACACTTCAATATAAGGTGAGGATAGAAGGCGGAACTTACTATAATGTCCGTACAGGAGGAACTACGACCGAATATGAAGGTACGGATGTATATCTGGGTATTATCCCTGATCCTTCGACAGGTGATATTGAATATGATGAATGGAAAATAACCTATACCGACCCGAGTCAGGAACACGTATCTACCGAAAAGAAAGCAGTTGAGACTCTTTATGAATTCAACCCTGATAGTCCGCATAATAAAACAGGTGATTACGTGTATACCACCACCCGGCTCCATCTTTATAAAGATGGTGGGGAAGTTGAAGGAAGCCCTTTTACTGTAAAAGATCCTTATACGATCAGCATAGTCAAAAATAATCCGGCCCCCGAGGGCATTTATCTTCAATACAAAGTAAAGATCAATAACGGTTCTTATTTTGATGTACCAACGGGCGGGAAAACTATTGAAAAGGAAGGAACAGATGTTCGATTAGGGATCATTCCTGTGAATGAAAGTGGCACAATTGTTTACGATGAATGGAAAATTAGTTATAACAGCCCTTATGCTGACGCACAATCGTCAGGAAATGTAGACTCTGAAAATCTTTTTGAATTTAATCCAAATAGCCCTCACAATAAAACAGGTGAATATCCTTATCTCACATATCGCCTTCATTTGTATCAAGGAGGTAAAGAGATAGAAAACAGCCCTTATATGGTGAATGATCCTTATACAATTATTATAACCGATGTTTCTGAAAATCCTCTAATAAAAATACATACATCCTGGACGGTTTGTCCTGATGAAAAATTACTCCGAATACCGTATGAACTATTGTCAATACGGGAAAAACTTGAATATAAAATCATATTCTGCAATGACTCTGAGGATTGTGTTTTTGAGGATATGAAACAATATGAACCATTACCAAAGGAAGGTTATTTCACGGTTATTATACCAGAGAACACACCTTCCGGATCATATAGGGGAGAAATATTTCTCCGTTATTCTGATGTACCGGATGAACTCTATAATTATCCTTTCTATATTAATATTCCTGTATCGGTTAAAATAACACAACAGCCAGAACAAGTTATAAACCTATGCAAGAATGATAACTTCAATCTATCGGTAGAAGTAAGTGGAACGGTACTTGGTTATCAGTGGTTTCATGATGGAAACCCCATAAAAGATGCCCACACAGCTTCTTATAGTGGAGTTTTTGACGAATCGGTACAAGGTGAATATTATGTGGAAGTGATGGATTCGTGTAGTTTAATATATAGTGACACCGTAATGGTATCAGGTGCAAATATCTGGATTCACAAAAAATGGGATGATGTTCTTTTTGTCTATAACTCTGAAGGTATATATACTTCACTTCAATGGTACAAAAACGGCAACAAGATAACGGCATACGGCCAATCCGAATATTATACAGAGGGAAATATGTCTGGGGTGTACACTGTTCGCGCTTATCGTGCTGATGGAAGTTACGAGGAGAGCTGTCCCTATGTTGTGGAATCTGATGCTCAAGCAGATATAGTAGATATATTTCCTAATCCAATCAAACGGAATACGGAACTGAAAATAAGGACAAATCATTGGAAAAATGGTATAGTGCAGATCATGAACCTATCCGGTATAATAGTCTATTCTGACCAAATAAAGGAATTGGAATCACATATAAATGTATCTTTCTCGGCTGGAGTTTATATTGTTTTCCTACAGTCAGAAGATGGGAACCGATATACAGAAAAAATGATAGTAACAGAATAAATTCGGGAAACAACGAAATAATTAAATGTATAAAGGGGACAACGCCCGGGTTGCATATTTGCAACCCGGAAACGATATCCCCTTTATCCGCATACTTACGAACGTTCGTAAACATACATAATGATAATTAGCTGCTAATATATGTATAAATAATTGATAATCACCAAAAATAATAATAAATAATGCTCTTTATGTTTTATAATATAAATCTAAGGTTTTATATGCGTGTTTTTTGATTAGCAAAAACATATATTTTCTTTATAAATTATTTTAATCGTATAGAATAAATACTCGGAATACCTGTCGATTTTTCAATATTGATACGGATATTACGAGTTTGCACGGGATCTGGCAAGATGATTTTGCCGAAGCCGTAACCCATGAAGCTTTGAATATTTTCATCAGACAAGACATCCCCACGATAGATAGTTTTCCATTTATTGTTACTATCCATTATTTCAATAGAGAACTCTTTTATGAGATTTTTTGCTTCGATGATCAGTATCTCCTTGAATATCGATTTTTTCTCTAGTGTGATGGCAAGCCATCCTGTTGAATCGGCTGCTTTCCACGATGTGGACACATCACTGTCGACAGAATAGATAGCTCCCCAGTGAAGGGTATCAGACTTGAATATACTGCTGGCTTCTGCTGTAGCAAAAGATGTTAACGAACGGGGTTTCTTTAATTCCTTAGGGAATGGTTTGCCATCTTCAATACCTAGGTGTTTTGCTAGTTCATATAGCCGGGTAATAGCCAGGGGATTCATTTCTCCATTTCTGTCAGGGGCAAGATTGAGAAGTAAGCAATTATCGTTGATAGTCGACATATAGAATATCTCTTCCAATTCATCGAGGTCACGAACGGTGGTATCGGCATCATAATGAAACCAATTACCAAGAATAGACATTGTTTGTGTACATTCATAGGGTAGATAATAAGATTTTCCTTCGTAACTGTAGATCTTAGGATCGTTCAGTGTGGGAAGGAAAGGATCCCAAAGACGGAAGTCGGATGGAAAATAACGAATAGTGTCTCCTTCCTGCATGTCTACCGGACGTTTTCCAATGGTCCAGTTAGTAGATATTTGACAATCCGGTTGTAGGGACTTCACGAAAGCGTAGATTTCGGGTAAACACCATTCTTCCACTTGCCAATCCCACGCTCCATCAAACCAAAGCTCTGCTACCGGCCCATATTGGGTCATTAGCTCATGGAGTTGGTTTTTCATGAAGGTGATATATTCGGATTTATCCTCTGATCGATATGATGGCTCGTATCTATCCCATAAGGAATAATAAACGGAGAATGCAATATCTTTTTCCCGGCAGGCATCCGAAACAGCTTTTACTATATCGACTTTATGTTCTATGGCCGGATTGGCTATGTCATGATCTGTATACTTACTATCCCATAAGCAAAATCCTTCGTGATGTTTGGTGGTTAACACAATAGACCGCATTCCGGCTTTTTTAGCTATTTCTACCCATTTAGCGGCTTTTTCCGCTATATCTGCCGGTGGGTTATAGCATTCTGCCGGATCAGTTCCGTCACTCCATTGTTTTTGGAGATAAGTATTCATCCCGAAATGAAGGAACATGCCATATTTACGATCGATCATTGCCTGTTGCCCTTTGGTGGGACGGAGAGAATCTTCCTGCTTTTGTGAGCAAGAAAGAAATATGAAAACTCCGAGAAGGATGAAAAATATTTTCTTATTCATAATTTATTTAATACTTTATTTCCCTATCAGGATTTCAATGTCTTTCTCTCTTGATTTTGGAGTAACTATATATTTTTTTATCTCTCCATCGAGGTATTCAACTTCAATTGTAGTATTTCCAGGAGCATGCAGTTTAAAATATACATCTTTTCCTTTGGGCCATGCCGGTAATACGTATATCTTATCGCCTACGGTTTGAAGAAGCATCTCCTGGAGGCCAATCATTCCCGAACCGCCCCAGTTATGATCGGGTACCCAGTCGTGTCCGGGACCCCAGAAAGTTGGAAAACGGAGCTCTGAATCTTTTAGTTTTTCCAACTGATATTTGTATGCATCCTCTATCATTCCCATACGGGCATAAAATATTCCGTCCTGATGCCAGCTTATAATCATATCTTTTGGAAAAGTACCATGTTTCCAGGTGTTTCTGAAAACAGGTATAATCTCATTTTTTATATCAAAACGATTAAAAGGGAATAAAGGATAAAACTGTGGACATTCCACATTTTGATATCTGATATAGGATTCTGCGGGTTTTACTATTTTATCTCCATTGTCGGCCGTCCCGAAATAGAGATCGGGCAAACGATTCAGATATCCCTGGTAATAGGTACGGTCGGCATCGGAAACCGTATTTTCAGCGAGGGAAATAAGTGTTTCCAGACAAGAACGAATTCCGGAAACCAGATCGGCCGGATTTTTTGCACCACGATAGGATTCACAAGAGGTGGAAGGGAAGATAACTAGCTTTCCGTTTTCATCCAATGACCTGTTGTTACGCATTTGTTCTCTTTTTTGGTAGTGCTCATCAAAGAAAATAAGAGCATTCTTAATGAAAGGCATATACTGGTCGATATTCTTTCCTGTAAAACGATGATATTCAAGTATCATGTAAGCATGTTCTACCTGTGATTCCCAATGATAGGAAATGGATTGGTTTGCCATAATACCATGTTCAACAAGCGTATTGTAATTCTTTGTTGCATCGGCACGCGGATCACCAAATGGTATCTCGGTACCGCGCTGGCGTATTTTACTACCTTCCCAACCCCAACCTGATGCCATGTCAAGTCCGGATGCATTCGCATATTCGCTGAATATAGCTCCGTTATGTCCGAAATGTGTTTTCACCTTTGCCATAGCTCCATTCAATCCCCATTTATATAGATTGAACTGGGATTTCATTCCGTCGAAATCGCCACTTTTTAGCATAGGCCAATAGAGTAACCGTTGATTCTGTGCCGTAAAAACATCTCCTCCCCACTGTCGCCAGTCGGGATCATGCGTCATTTTGGAGTTCACCAATACCGGATCGAAAGTGAAATTTCCTCCATTAAATTTGCTGGGATAATCACCATATAGGTTGCATCCTAGTTGATAACGCATCAGCTGATAATTACGCCCCATCTGCCACACTTTCGAGTCGGTCTCTTTTTTCATTGGGTCGATTATAATCCAGCTGCGTTGCCAGAAATTGTTCCACCAGGCAATATTGTTCCTGAGGTTATTATCAGTGAGATCTATATTTTTAGTTATATTTTTCAGCTCTTTTTCCCACTCATCGGCCGTAGAAGTTTGTCCTATATGGGTTGCTACGGTAATATGATGTTTTTTATCCCGATTACTACTTTTGAGGCCCCATGATTTGAAAGGAGTACCATAGAATATTCCATCTTCCTGAACGGAAGGAATAAGATTGTTACCAAAAAGGATTCCACCAAATGTGAGATTACTGTTGTGGTTGGTAATATCATCTTTATATGCAGTAACTCCCTGCTGTTCAATCATGATTGCGGGCGAAATGGGATCGGAACTATTGCGGTGGAAAAAGAGAATTCCGTTGTTGTTATAACGGATATTGTCTTTAGTTTTCCATACTTTACCCGGATAACCTTCAAGGCCAAAACAACCAAAACGCCCTCTGTTTTCATCGGTTAGTTCACGGTCTTCAGTACGCCAGCTTTCATAGCTGACTGTTATTTCCGTTTTTTTATCTGATTCGGATGTGAGGTGTACAGAACGAGAAGCTATATCTACCCATAACTTTATATGGGCATCAACTTTATCATTCCGTGCCCTTAGTGATACATATCCGTCGGCCAGGTTTAGTTCCTGTCTGAATTCAACGGGATTGTCGAATGGATTGGGAATGAGGGAGACGCGGTACCTTCCGAGTTTCATATATTCTCCATTGTCGCTGAAGCTACCGCTCCGTTGCAAATAGAAATAGATATTACCGTTTTCTACCCATACATTTCCTCCAATATCACCTCCTCCGAAAGGCATAGAACCGGCAGGGCTTTCAGATGGTGAATCCCAGACGATATTATAATTATCTAACCTTTTTAAAACTCCGGTATCATTATTATCAAAAACAACTGCATACAAACAGAAAAGGCAACACAAAAGAAGTGTTAGCAGAATCAAAGTTTTTTTCATTTTTTTAGATTATAAGTTTTTTCATACAGGGTAAAATATAAAAGAGATTTTTTGCTAAGCAAAAGTAAATGATAGATGGATAGAAAGCAATGGATAATACATCAAAAAGAATGGATTATCCTATGTTTTCAGAATTTATGAGGTAAAAAAAGGATAAGGATAAACCTAAGTAATACGAAATTACTTAGGTTTATCTTTTTTATAAATTAATAACCCGGATTTTGCTCGATTACAGCAAAGATGTTCCGTTCTATTTCAGAATAAGGTATAGGCCACAGATTATGATGGCTATCCATAGATTCAGCAGTTTTAGGATTATATTTTTTTGACCTTTCTACTAGTTTTCCCATACGTGCCAGTGTCACCATACGAAATTCTTCATAATACAATTCACGCATTCTTTCATCGAGTATATAGTCGATGTCGACTAAAGATGCGTCTACCAGTGTTGCATTGGCTCTTGTCCGTAGTATATTAATATCTGCAGCGGCACTGTTTTTGTCTCCTTTATTAACGTATGCTTCTGCCCGTAACAGGTAAGTTTCGGCCAGACGGAATACATATTCATCTTTATACGAATTAGCGGCTCCATTGACCATCAAATGTTCGCCAAATGCTGTCATGCTAGGTTCTCCATTTGATTCTCTTACCCACAAGTCTTCTGGGAAATTACCAACACGTGAAAATTTTGTTATGATGGGGAACCAACTACGAATTGGGTCTGCCTGGATGGAGTACCCGTCTTTTACAAACCATTTTCCAAACGCGGGTGAAGCCGGATTATCAATCAATACATCCTTTACTATATTATAATCGGAATTCCGGATATCGTTTTCAGAACCGTTGGCCCATAGTTCATTGAAAAAGAAATCTGTGGGCTGCATCCAGGCTACACCTCTTCCTCCTTTCACATCCGTTACTCCCAGGAAAGCGGTTGTTTCCACTTCGTTGCCTGATTCATCCTTTGCTTTTATTTTAATATTCTGATAAAAAGGTACTACTGTCCATGGCATATTATAATTATTTGTTGACCCGGGGTTCTGATAATCGTATTGCAGAACCCAAAGGCTCTCTGTATTGCCACTTGTACTTCTGTTTTGATTATCCAATCGAAAAAGATCCCAATATACATCACCGGGTTCGTCTTTTCGCGAACCGAAACGGGAAGTCATTAGACCCATAGCCGGATGATCGATAACGGCTGATGCTATACGGATAGCATCATCATTCATTCCTAAAGAGATTAAGATTTCTGCAAGAAGATGTTGTGCTACTTGTTTGTTTATTTTACCGTCTTTTACTTTGTCTATATCCGGTAGCAGAGTAATTGCTTCTTCCAGGTCTTTTTTTATTTGATTATAGACTTCTTCCCGTGTAGCTCTTACATAATCCCTGCGAGGTACTGTGATTTCCTCAAGTATCAGCGGAACTCCCCCGAATAAATGTGCTAATTGTCTGTAATAGAAAGACCGGAAGAAAAGAGCTTCTCCCCGGAAGATTTTTTTATCATTTTCATTTACTTGACTAGCACTTTCCAGTCTGTCAAGTACGACGTTTGCATTTGAAATAACAGTATAATTCTCTTTCCAGGTATTCAATACAACAGAATAAGTCGGAACCATCACATTCCTGTAATCATTTAATTTTGCCGGAACATAATAGTCAGTCGCATTAAATGCCAGGTCGGTCGCGTAATAAAGTGCATAGCGGGTATCGGGGTCCTGACTCCACATCACAACACGTACCCTGTTATACAGATAATTAAGGGAAGCCTGGAAGTGTGCATTTGTCTCCAATGAATTTTCAGGTGCATAAAAATCCAACGGCTTTTCTTCAAGAAATTTACTCTCGTTACATGATGTCAGCATAAAACAGGCCAACAAAAACATTAAACTATATTTAAGTGATTTCATATCCATACTTTTTAAAATTCAATATTAAGGCCAACAGAATAACTTTTCATCAGAGGATAGGCTCCATAACTAAGGCCTGTGCCGGTTTCAGGGTCCCAACCGTCCCAATCTGTAATGGTCAACAGGTTCTTTCCTGTTACATATACTTTTAGCTGGCTGAAATTAATTTTTTTCAGGAATGCTTTAGGAACATTATAGGATAGGGTGACATCCTGCAAACGGATAAAACTCCGTTGCACATAGGGTGAAAATCCGTAACCAGTTGTTTGATTATAATATCCGATTTGTCTGTACCGAGCATTGGGATTCTCTGGAGTCCAATAGTCAAATTTGAAGGAATTATTCTGGAAAATATTATCCGGATTCATCAGACCACTGCCCGGTTGTCCGTAATAATAATCCTTCCCGCCTTGTATGGAGTTAATGAAGAATTTGAATTCCCAATCTTTATACCGGAATGAGTTATTGATACCAAACCGATAGGCAGGATCAGTATAGCCTAAAATTTTACGGTCATTATCTGCTGTATATTTACCGTCACCGTCGATATCTTCAATTTTATACGTACCATAAGTGAAACCGGATGGTACATTGCCATTTCTCACATCTTCGATTTGCCACATGCCTGTGATATTATAATCATAGCAAACTCCATAAGGTTTTCCTATAAATATCTTATTGGAAATAAGGTCGTCTTCTTTTCCATCTCCATCTGCATCGATGCCTAGAATACTTTTCACCTTATTCCTGTTTCTGGAGAAATTGAAGGTGATGTCCCAACTGAAATCTTTTGTCTCAATGGCTCTGCCGGTAATGGAAAGTTCAAATCCTTTATTATTCATTTTACCGATATTTGTCGGTATATTCGCAAATCCATTTATTTGTGGAATATTAATATTATAGAGCAAATTGTTAGTTTGGGCAGTATAATATTCCATATTACCAAAAATACGTCCGTTTAGTACACTAAAATCCAGTCCAACATTAAACGTATTGGTTGTCTCCCATTTCAGATCGGCATTAGCAAGACTACTAATCCATTGCATTTGTTCGGGTGAGCCACCGTCCCCGAAAAGATATCCTGTTTGAGCACTCAGCTTAGATAATGTCTGATATCTTCCTACCGTCCTGTTCCCATTTTTACCGTAAGAAAGACGTATCTTTAGATTGTCAACCCAGGATATATTATCCTTTAAAAAACTTTCTTCACTAATACGCCAGGCAACGGCAGCGGAAGGGAATACACCGAATTTATTATTCTTGCCAAATCCTGAAAATCCGTCACGGCGTATGGTTCCGGTAAATGTATAGCGATCATTATAAGTGTACATAGCACGTAACATCATATATAAACTGGACTCCTGCCATGCTTCTGATTCTGCTTTCTGAATATCAGCCTGACCAACATTTAGCTTATTATATCCGAGGATATCATTCACGAAAATGGATGCTGAAGCTTTTGTTGCTTCATATTTCCTTTTTTCGGCTCCATAAACGAATGTTGCATTTACAGAGTGCTTATCAAATACTCGTTGATATGTAAATAGATTATCCAACATCCATGTGTATTGAGAGCTATTTCTTTTACTGCCTTCTCCCTGGAAATTGGCTCCCCACTTATTGAAGTCAAACTGTTGGGCGGTGATATAGTTCTGCGAGAAGTTTAAGCGGTAATTAAATCCTTTGATATAAGGGATTTTAAGATCTAAATAGAAGTTACCGGATAGATGATAGCGTTTGTTTACATTATCACGTTCTACAGTCAACAAAGGATTTAATGTTGTTTTGTAAGGTTGTTTGATTAGTTCGCCTTCTTCATCTCTTACGGAAACAAGAGGAGGCAGATTGACAACATCACTCAGTGTTGGTGAAACACCTGACATATCACTCATGTTAAAGAATGATTGGGTACCCACTGTCAGCCAGTCTGTTATTTTCATATCAAGGTTCGCACGGACACTATAACGTTGATACTGGTCGTTGATTATCAGGTTTTCCTGATCGAGGTAATTCATGGAGAAGAAATAACCTATATCTTCGCTTCTACCTCTCACACTTAAATTATGATTCTGAATATAGGGAGTATCATTCGTTAATAAATCCCACCAGTCTGTTTCCACACCGTTATCATATCCTTCCAGAGCATTCCGATCCATCATATATTTTCCGGGATTCCAATCGGGGTTCATTTGCAACATATCGTCTCCGATTCTACTTTCTGATAAATGACGATCGGCTACTTTTCTCAAAAAACCTTCTCTTCCTTCCGGAACCATATCTTTATTGGTAGGTTGTTGATAGGAAAATGAGCCGCTATAAGCAATAATGGGCTTACTTTTTACTTTTCCTGTTTTTGATGTGATAAGAATAACCCCGTTACTGGCCTCCGAACCATAAATGGCAGAAGCACTTGCATCTTTCAATACATCAATTGACTCTACATCGTTTGTATTGATATCTATGATATTACCCCTGAAAATAATACCGTCCAATACAATAAGAGGATTTTGTGTTCCTGAAATACTGGTACGTCCGCGTATCGACATAGAAGGATCTTTTCCTGCTTCGGCAACAGAACCGATATTCAAACCGGGTATCGTTCCCTGTAAAGAAGATAATATGTTGGTACTGGGTGATTCTTGCAAAATAGACAGGTCGGCTCTTACTACTGCACCTGCTAAGTCGCTTTTGCGGGCTGTACCATAGCCCACAACCACTACCTCATCCAATTTAAGCAGGTCTTCAGCCAGGATGACATTGATAACAGTTTGATTGCCAACTGTCACGTCCTGAGTCAAATAACCGATATAAGATACACTTAAAACAGAACCTGATTTAATACTGATATGGTATTTCCCATCGATATCTGTAGCTACTCCATTGACGGTTCCTTTTTCCACAACATTTGCCCCGATTATTGGTTCTCCCCGTTCATCACTGACAATACCGGTGATAGTCTTATTCTCTTGTGCAACGACAGGTATTTTCGGTTGAGTTATATCTTCACGGCTAACCGAAATAGTATTGTTAATCTTTTTGAACTGGAGTCCTGTCTGAAAAGATAATTCATTTAAAATATTATCTATTGAACCGTTTTTGATACTTATGGTAACATTTTCTGCTTCTTCAATAAGGGATTGATCATAAAAGAAATTGTAACCAGTCAAACGGGTAAGTTGATTGAAAACTTCACTAATAGATTCATTTCTGACTGTGTAATTTATATTTGCTGCTTTGAGCTTTTGCCCATATACATTGTTAGCACATACGAATTGGAAGGATAATGCGATAGTGAAGATATAGAGAAAAGAACGCATTATTGTTTTTCCTAATATTAGATTATAATTCATACATTTGTAATGTTTTAATGAATACTGTTTGTTAAAACTAAGCTGCATGAGATCTCTTTGGGTGGTCCAATACTTTTGGAGATTGCAGCTGAGAAAATGGAGCAGTAGTACTTTTGAGTGCTGCTGCTTTTTTGTGGTTCTTTTGAGTTTATTCCATAGGCTTATTTTTTTATTTAAAGTTAATCTATTTGTAAAGTATGATGTTATCCTTTTCTGTTCTCTGCTTTAATCCTGTGGTAAAACAAATGGCATCTACTACTGCTTCTATACTTATGTTATCATGTGTACCTGAAATGATATGATGACAGCCGGGACAGTCGAGTATAATCGTACGGTCGTATTTGCGGTTGATTGTTTTAATTACTTCCTGTATCGGTTGCCGGTTAAAATAAAGGAGTCCGTTTATCCATCTTGTATAATAATTTTCTTCTAGTGTAAGTTTTGACAAATTTCCAGTTTGTTTATTGATTGACAGATGCTCCATAGGAGTGACCCGTAAACGTATATCCATACTGTCGATATCAACCAAAACTTTTCCGGTAGAAACTGTTACTTCGAAATAGTTGTCTTCTTCATACGATTTGACATTGAAAGAAGTACCAATGACTTTCACTTGTTTTCCTCCACAGTGGATGACAAAAGGTTTTTGTGGGTTGGACGTTACATCGAAGAAGCCT
The DNA here is from genome assembly GCA_032073245.1 of Tannerellaceae bacterium. Classification (GTDB taxonomy): domain Bacteria; phylum Bacteroidota; class Bacteroidia; order Bacteroidales; family Tannerellaceae; genus QVMG01. The sequence continues at coordinate 2,802 of DAMANX010000039.1, read as the reverse complement.
TCACCTTCGATTTCTATAGAACGTTCGTTTTGATTATAGTCGGAAGGAATGCGTAGTTTACTATCTGAATTAAGGAAAATCTCTGTTCCGTCATCCAGTGTATATTCCTTTATCTCACCTCGTAAAGCAATGATTTCTGTATAGGTAATGGGAGCAGCTTCTCCTTCGCGCATCAGTAAATAACCGGTACCTAATCCTAAAAGTAGAATGAATATTGCAACAATACGTATTATCCATGATTTATGATGGAGTATTCCCGATTTTTGCCGTTTCTCTTTACGCTGTTTTATCTTTTGCAGGAGAAGGTCTACTTCCCGGTTCAACTCTTTTTTGCGTTCTTCATCTGGATAATCTGTTTGCGTGTCTATTTCTTGCCAGAGTGAGGAACTCAGTTGATTGAATTCGTCTTTAGGACTTTCCGATTTCAACCAATGTAATAATATACGAAGTTCATTTTCATTGCATCGATTGTCTATATATTTCTGAAGTAAAGATACAAGGGAAGTTTCTTGAATGTGTTTATTCATGTTTTTTAATAGTATTGCGATTACTCTACTTATACACTTAACTAAAGAACAACTGGGGGTAGGGTTAATGGCTTTAATTCATTTTAACTTTTTCTTTGTGTTTAATATATGAGGCTTTATTTTTCTTATAAGAAATTTCATTATTAGATTTTATTTACTATCATTGTTGAAGATAAGATTGTATAAACTAAAGCTTGTTAACCTTATATTCCTTTAATGGGTAGAGAATATATCCAAAAAACAGATAGAGATATTGTAGTTTTATTAGCGAAAAATGATGAAGAGGCCTTCAGGGAAATCTATTTTCGTTATAAGGATAAATTATGGTATTACTGTTTGAACTTCCTTAAATCGGAAGATGAATGTGATGACATGGTGCAAGAAGTTTTTATCCGTTTGTGGGAAATGCGCCATTTCGTTGAACCAGATTTATCTTTTTCTTCATTCTTATATACTATGACACGCAACCGGATATTGAATTATTTCCGGGATATGAATGTGGAAGCACAAGTTTTGAAAGCTTTAGCACAAAAGCAAAAGCAATCGGAGGGAACTGTAGAATCGGAACTAATATTTTCGGATTATCAGAGGATACTGACTGATGCAATTGAAAAATTGCCGACCCAACGAAAACGTATATTCAATATGAGCCGTATTGACAGCCTCTCACATAAAGAGATAGCTACACTGTTAGATATCTCTGTATATACCGTTCAGGAACATATCTCCGAATCACTCCGGTATATTAAAGAATACTTTGCAAAACATGCGGATATAACTCTAAGTATAATGTTTTTAGCAACGATTTACTAAACTCGATAAGTTAATTCCAATTTTTCAACAGAAAGTAGATGGAAGAGGAATGTATATTTATAACGAGAGACGCAAGCTTTGCGTCTCTACAGTTTTAACAATATAGGAATACAAATTCTAATACATATATTATGCACCAACCAAACGTTTGTAGCGTGCAAGAGCTTCCAGGAAGTAATAATCGGCATATACTAACGGGCCGTCGATTTCCGATTTATGTGGAAGGCTACCTGTACAATGCATGATGAGGAAGTTTGCATTTTCACCGAGTGGGGCACGATAGGCAGGTGAAGCAAGGCTTTTCAGCATACGGATAGCTGTTTCTGTGTAAGTGGGGTCATTTGCTAGTTGTCCCAATTCAAACAGGGCGGAACATACAATGGATGTAGCCGAAGCATCTTTTACCTTTGCCGGGTATTCGACGGCATAAGACTCTCCTTGAGGAATGTAGCCTTCCATACCAACGTTGAAATCCCATAGAGGAACAAGGTCCTCAGGTAGATTATCCAAATAATATTTAGTGAAATTCTTTGCTGCTTCTAAGTATTGTGGATCTTTAGTTTCACGATACATCAGAGTGTATCCATAGATAGCCCATGCCTGTCCGCGCGACCAGGTTGAATTGTCGCTGTATCCCTGACATGTTTGGCGGTGAAGCGCTTCACCTGTATGTTCGTCATAGTTAACGACGTGATAGCTACTGTAGTCGTCACGGAACTGATTTTTCAGCGTTGTGTTTGCGTGATTAACAGCGATATCATAATATTTCTGATCACCAGTTATGCGGGATGCATAAAAAAGGAGTTCGAGGTTCATCATATTGTCGATGATAACAGGGTAGAACCATTCTGTTCCATCCCAGGCTTTACGGTAATTCCATGATTCGATCACTTTGGTCGTGTCACTATAGCGTGTGCAAAGCGAGTTGGCACTTTCAATCAGGATATCTTTGTAAATAGGTTTGGATGCCAGACGTTCGGCATTACCAAAGCTACAATACATCATGAAACCGATGTCGTGATTGCCTGTAAATGATTTCATAGGCTCCATAGCCCATGTCCATTTTTCGGCATTATTACGCCAGGTGGTATCTCCGGTAAGTTCATAAAGATACCATAGCGATCCGGGAAAGAAACCGGGTGTCCAATCGCGCATGCTGGTAGTTGCGAGTTTTCCTTCTTTATTTGCTTTACGGGGAAAATTCTTTCCGGTAGGTTCGCCGGTGGTTTGCAGCATGTTTTCTGTTTGGGCTGTAGCATATGTAATATTCTCGTCTATAAAAATACTTTCTTCACTTGGTTTGGGTGTACAGCTGATAACCATTCCTGCACACACTGCTGATAAGAGTAGTGTAATTCCTTTGTTTTTTCTTTTCTCCATAACTTTATTTTAATGTTTAATATTTTTCTTGTAGGGGCGGCTCTATGTGGCCGCCCTTAATAGCATCTACGAATATTGGGCG
>DAMANX010000038.1:0-25818 GCA_032073245.1 Tannerellaceae bacterium | reverse complement strand
AAACAAAATTTTACAGCGGATATTCTCCTGTTTGTGAATAATACAGGTTAGATGAATGAGATGATTTATTGAGATGAATTGAATAAGAAAATGAGTAAAAAACGGAAAATAGATAAAAATAGGAGAAGATATATGATATTTCTTTTCCAGAACATATAAAAAAGTGATTCGATTTGAAATAACATATTTACCATAACAATCGAGACAATCTTACGCGTACATTATATAGATACAAATGAATAAGAAATGATCTGGAAATAAGATAAGAAAAATATTAATCCCTGAACTTTTTGTTTTTGAAAAGTGGCATGAGAATTGAATATTTAAAACGGATGTGGGATAGGGGGCAAATATGATAAGGATGATAAGGCTATTTTTACAAAAAGATATTTCCACTCTTAAAAATTATTTTTTTCAAATAAATTTGCAAAATAATTTGGTTTGTATTGCAAACTAATTTATATTTGCAACAAAACTAAAAGAAAGAATATGGAAAAGAATTTAAAAACATTAGACCGGGTGACTCGTAAATGGTGGTTTTTTGCTATTTTGATTTTCGCCCAGATGGTTATTTATCCTGTTGCTACAAAGAATTTTTCTTTCCCGGAGATAGGGCAGATAATAGGGTATACGTTAGGAAACTCATTTCAAATAGAAATGCGAAGCTTTTATATTTATTTTCAGATCTTAGCAATCGTGATATTATCAGCTCTCTTTATATATAAAAACAGGTTTGGCAGGATCTTTAATCTTTATGTAATGGTGAGCTATATTGTATTTGCAATTTTGCAAAACGTAGCGATTACAGATAAATATGGATTAAGTATTGTTACGATCAATGTGGTGATGTTTCTTCTGGTAGCGTATGTCTGGTTAAGAGAAGTCATAAATCCGGAAAATGATTATTCATTCAAGAATGTCAAATGGAAAGATAGTTGGCTCATTGTTCTTTCACTGATAGCCTTTTGGTTACCCCTGAAGAATGGATTGTTTGATTTTAATCCTACACATTTCTTATATAGCGGATCGGCCCTGGCTTTCTGTATGATGACGCCTGTCTATCTGACCATCATGTCACTGAATATACCGCATGTAAATATTGTAACTTATCGGATAACAGCTATAATAGGATTTCTGATAGGGTTATATAACATGAAGAATTTTCAAAATCCGGCAATGGTGAATGTTGCGATTGTTCATCTGCCTTTAGTTATAATCTCTTTTTATGCTATGGTAAGAAGCTACACTATCAAAAAAGTAAAATAAGAATGGAGTAATCCGGAATTAATATAATTAAAATTGAAAAATAATGGAAAAGCAATTAAATGAACAGGAAAGCCTGAATCTGATTAGTGAAATGATTTCTCAGGCACGGAATAACATTGAACTAGGAGCAGCCAATAATCTTTTATTGTCGGGGTATTCAGTAGCAATTACGGCACTCTTGAATTTTGTACTCCTGCATACGCTCGCAAGGCCTGAGATGTCTTACTGGATGTGGTTATTAATGATACCTATGTATCTGGTGAATTTTTGGGTGGATTTGCGACATGATAAAAGTAAATTAGTAAAGACACATATAGATTCTATAATTGGAGGAATTTGGGGATCTTTTGGTTATGCATGTGCTCTTTTTATTGCTGTCGTATTCGGATTGATACTTGTGATTAATACTTGGGAATTAACTTTAGTAATTATCCCGGTAATAATGATTATGACAGGGATGGCTGTTTTTTCTACGGCTGTAGTGTGTCGTTATAAACCATTTTTTCGTAGCGCTTATATTTTCTGGATTAGTGCATTGGCTACTATTATCTGGTTTTTCTTTTTCAAAGAAGCTTCTGGGCAATTTATGATTTTAGCTGTTGCAATGATTTTGGGATTTATTATACCGGCACATATTCTGAATCGTAAAGCCAGGGAAAATGTTTAAAGATTTAGATCCTATGCTGCATTCGCAGCAACGATTGGCCATAATCTCCATACTTATATCAGTAGAGGAGGCAGACTTTGTTTATCTCAAAGAAAAAACGGGTACTACAGCCGGGAATTTAAGTACCCATATTGAGAAGTTAAGCGAAGCAGGTTATATTGATGTTGATAAATTTATTGATGGTAAACGGCCTCGTACAGTCCTGAAAATAACACGTAAAGGTATTGATGCATTTGAGGAGTATGTAAAGGCACTGCAGGAATATATCAAGAAATGATTATCAGGGGTTAATAGTTCAAGAAGGTTAGTGCAAAGCCTTTAACGCCTTTAAAGGTCTTAAGGGTATTAAAGGCTTTGAAAAACCGGAATTTATGGATTTCCTAATTCCCTCAGTTAGAAATTACCTTTACGTTAATTTGTTGATTTTGATTATAAAAAATATTTAAAGTGTTGTTTTAGTATTCGTTTGGTAAACCTTTTTTATGGAGTTGTTGTTTCAGTAGTAAGTTTCTAACAAAAAGAAGTATTAATTAAAAACCGTAACTATGTTTTATCACGTTAAAGATCTTCAATTCAATGTAAGAGCTGCTAAACCAGATCCTCGTTTTGCCCGTTTATTGCTGGAACAATTTGGAGGTGCTAATGGTGAATTGGCTGCGGCAATGCAATATTTTGTACAGGCATTTCCTTGCCGTAATACTTATCCGGAAATCTACGATATGTTGATGGATATTGCAACAGAAGAATTAGGGCACCTTGAGATTGTAGGTGCAACGATACAACTTTTGTTGACAGGTATCAATGGTGAGATGAAAGACATGGCTGAAAATGCAGAGATTAATGAGATGATGAAAGGTAAAGCCGCAAAAGAAGATTTTATTCATATGGCTACCATTAATCCTCAATTTGGTGTGATTTCAGCTGGTGCTCCTATTCTTTCCGATAGTAACGGAAATCCATGGTGTGCTTCATATATCAGTGCAAATGCTGATCCCACAGTTGACCTACGTTCCAATATGGCTTCTGAATCGCGTGCAAAAATCGTTTACGAATATTTATTCAAATTCACGGACGATCCTTATGTAAAGGAGACATTGAGTTTTCTTATGACTCGTGAGATAACCCACTATCAACAATTTGAAGCTGCAATGGAAACAATCCAACCTAATTTTCCTCCGGGTATTCTACAATCCAATCCAAAATATGGTAACCTTGCCTTTAATATGTCTTCACAAGAAGATTTCCGTGGCCCTTGGAATGAAGGAAAAAGTAGCCAGTTGAAAGACGAATGGCAATATATAGAAAATGTTCAGGAAAAAGTGGTTTCAACCAATGGATTGGTAGATAATAAACCAAAAGGAAATGCTATGTCTAAGAACGAGGTTTCCAAAATGAATGAAAAACTAAGCAAAGAACGTAGTGAAAAAGTGAAAGCTGCCAATCCTGAAAAGGATATGCAGTGGAGCGATTATAATAATTCGAAACATTAACCATTAAAAAAGAGTCTTATGAAATCAAATGAGAAAAAGACTACCACTACAAAAGCTAGTGGTGACAAAGCGAAAGCTACTACAGCTAAAAAGAGCACAACAACACGTGCTACAGCTAGCAAAACTGCTTCTGCTGACAAGAAGAACAATATGAAGAAATAATTATTTGATTATTTAGTATTTTTGTTCTACAACCGTTTTCCTGATTTATCAGGGGAGCGGTTGTTTTTTTAGTGATGAGTGTTGAGCGATGAATGATGAGTGAAAAGTAATACAATATAAGTATCAAATTTTACTCATCATTCATCTCTCATCGCTCAACACTCACCAATCGTATGCCTTCGGGTTCTATAGTGATGAGATGTTGTTTATAAAGGGCACCAATAGCTTGTTTGAAAGCTTTTTTGCTACATGAAAAAAGAGAATAGATAAGTTCCGGGTCGCTTTTGTCATGTACGGCCAGGTAGCCACCTTGCGCTTTTAATGAGTCAAGGATAATACCTGCTACGCCTTCCACCTTTTGATATCCCAATGGGGTCAGGCTTACATCAATTTTCTCATCTTCACGGACTTCTTTGATATATCCTTTTAGCTTTTCACCTTTCTCAAGGCGACGAAATACTTCATTGTGATAAACCAATCCTGAATGTGTATTATTTATGATCACACGATAACCTAAATCAGTTTCATCTGCAACCATTATGTCTACTTCCTGATTCTGCTTATAGTCTGGCACTACATTATTCAGAAACTTTTCAATACGGGCAGAAGCCATAATCCGGCCAGTAATATTATCTAAACGGATATAAACAAGATACCAATTACCTTCCCGCATCGGAAGTTTTTGCTCTTTAAAAGGAACCAGCAAATCTTTCATGATACCCCAGTCCAGAAATGCGCCTGTGTTGTTAACAGACTTAACCTGCATGAACTGAAACTCACCCACAATAGCCTTAGGTTCAGCTGTAGTAGCAATTAATCGTCCTTCATTGTCATGATAGATAAAGACTTCTACTTTGTCACCCGGTTTCACATTTTTGGGTACATACCTGGCCGGGAGTAGAATTTCAAGATCGTTTCCTCCATCCATATACACTCCGAAATCCAGATCCTTTACTATGGTTAGTGTATTGTATTTGCCAATCTCTATCATCTGCTTGATTATTTGTGGCAAACTTACGCAATAAATTGCAAAAAAAGGATAATAAAACTGCAATTTTGGTTTCGTATGCAGCAATATTTTAACTATGGCATCGTTATTACTGTAGCTTTATGAAACGGCCTGAAACAAGCCTCCCATTAAAGTAATTTATGTATATTTGCAACCTTATTTGACGAAAATAATAAACCTATGAGACTACATGTATCATCTCTTTTCTTTCTCTTATTATTATTGGGAGCCTGTTCTGTTCCGAAAGATGTTGCTTATTTTCAGGGAATAGATAATTTATCCCCGGAAAAGTTGAAAGAAATCAATGAATCCGCCAGAATAGAAATCGTTGATGGAGATTTATTGAATATTACAGTAACTGCATGGGATCCAACGGTAGCAACCCCTTTCAATCCTCCTGTTTTTGCTTATGCTCAGGAAGGTGACCAGCCTGTATTTGCATCCAATGCGATGTATAATTATCTGGTGGATAATGAAGGGAAAATAAATTTCCCTGTTTTAGGGGATGTTCCTGTAAGAGGATATACGCGTCAGGAATTAGCTAAATATTTGCAGAAAGAAATATCTCATTATATCAAAGACCCTTTGGTAAATGTACAAATCACAAATTTCAGGGTGACTATTGTAGGAGAAGTTGCACGGCCTGGGGCGTTGACTGTTCGAAACGATCGGTTGACAATTTTAGATGCTTTAGGACAATCGGGAGATTTAACAATTAATGCGAATAGAAAAAATATTTTGATCATAAGGGAAAAAAACGGGCAGAAAGAAACCGGGCGTATTGATTTAACCCAGCCTGATATTTTCACTTCCCCTTACTATTATCTGAATCAAAATGATGTAGTATATATTGAGCCCAATGATGCGAAAAAGAAAAATGCTAATTACAGTCAGGCACAGCAGTATAGTATTACTGTAATATCATCTATCTTAAGTGCTATCTCGGTAATAACAAGTGTAATCGTGGCTCTGGCAAAATAAATAGAACTATGGAAAAAAAAGATAACGAAACTCTCGGTTTAAAAGCTATTATCATAAAATACTTGCTTCATTGGAGAATGTTTCTCATTGTATTTCTTCTGACTCTTATTCCTGCCATACTTTATTTGATGTTTTATCCACGCACTTATGAGATCGCGGCACGAATTCAGTTACAAGAAGATAAAAGTCTCGGGGCAGGAAGCGGATTAGGAGTCGGGGAGGCTGCCGGTATAATGAAATCATTCGGTATAGGTGCAGTAAGTAATTCAGTTATCAATATCGATGATGAGCTGGTAAAATTCCATTCCAATAGTTTGTTGGAGAAGACGATATTAGGTCTAGGATTAAATGTAAATTACTATAAACCATACGCGTATAAATATCGTATGTATGAAGATACGCCTATTCAACTACAACCGGATTCTATTGCAAATACACGTTTGTACGAAATTATCACTTTTAATATATCTATTTCTCAAAATGAGAAGGTTAGTGTAACTGTCAAAGAAGGAAAAAAGAAGAGAAAACATTCGTTTGATTCTCTACCGGCTTTGATTCCAACAGAATACCAAGGAAACTTTTTGTTAACCTGTAAAAACAAAGAAGAACTTCCTGTGTCTATGAAGGTGAATGTTACTCCTGCAAAATGGGTGGCGGACAGATTGGTTGATGAGTTAGTGATTGAAGAATACTCAAAGACATCGAATATTATAGAGTTTTTCTGTCAGGATTACGAAAAGAAGAGAGGAGTGGATATTTTGAACACTTTGATCAAATATTATAATGAGGATGAATCCTATTTCAAAAAAACGGAAGGAGAGAAAACAATAGCTTTTCTGGATAACCGCATTAATAATATTATGACTGAATTAGTGCAATCAGAACATGATCTTGAGTCGTACAAACTGAAAAACCAAATGACCTCTATAGAGTACGATATACAATTCTATGCTGAGCAGGTAAAAGAACTTCAACTAAAGATTATTGAATTGGAAGCTCAATCGCATGTTATAGATCTATTAAATACTTATGCACAGGATCCAAAAAACAAATATAATTTACTTCCTGCACTGCTTTCATCCGGAGAAGAAAAAGGTAGTCCTATAGCTGCTTATAATGAAGCATTATTATCGCACATGAAAATAATGCAAACATCAACTCTGGATAACCCTCTGATTGAGAAAAGCAACAGTCAGTTGGATCAATTGCGTGAGAGTGTTTATCTTTCCATTAATAATGCTAAGAAGAGTTTAGGTTTTAGCCTTGCAGATCTGAAAAATAAGGAAAAGATGATAATGGATAAGATGGGCTCCGTTCCTACCTTAGAGAAAGAATATATAGATATCAAACGCCAACAGGAAATTTATCAAGCTGTTTACCTGATCTTACTACAAAAGAAAGAAGAGGTCGCATTGTCGATCGGAGAAGACCATAATAAAGCGAGAATAGTTGATGCTGCTTATGTGAAAGAGAATCCGGTAGGTCCGCGAAAGTTATATGCGGGCATTGGAGTTCTGTTTTTCACAATACTTATTCCCGTATTAATACTATTCTGTAAAGAACAATTTATCGGACTTCGAAAAGCGTATCAGGAAGCGAAAGAATAATCTTCTGAATCACTGAGTTAGGTCTCTGCTAAAAGTGAAATAAATGAGTCTGTTTTCGGATTTTGTAAAATCTTCGGGGTTATATTTCATGGGAAATATATTATCGAAATTGATAATGTTTTTCTTATTGCCAGTTTACACTTCGTATATTCTGACTTCAGACTTGGGATATTATGATGTATCTAATAACTGGCTTACCTTAATTATTACTTTCCTTTTTGTAGATATCTATGTTGGCATTATGCGATTTATCTTTGATGAGAAAGATAAAACAACTATTCATAAGCCCATATTTAACGGGCTTATAATATTTAGTACTTCTCTCATCATTTACTCTATACTTGCATTTCTGTTATGGGTAATATTTGATATCCGATTTATTGGATATATCTATATGTATGGAGTATGCATGGTGTTTAATAATTTATTGGGGTATTTATCCAGAGCTTTAGGATATAGTAAATTGTTTGCCATATCGGGTGTTATAGCCACTTTGGTTACTTCTTGTCTGAATATTGTTGGTTTGGTTTTCCTGAAGTGGGGTATAGAAGCCTTGTATCTTTCTGCTATTATCGGTTTATTGATTCAGATTATTATATTGGAGGGTAAATTGGGCATTTTTAGAAAACTCTCAATCCAGTCATATGATAGTGATATATTAAAGCGGTTATTTAAATATTCATTACCTTTGTCTTTAAATTCTTTAGCATACTGGCTCCTCACGGGTTATACAAATGTGATGATTTCACACCTATTGGGATTAGAGGCTAATGGAATTTATATGGTAGCGGTTAAGTTTGGAGTTGTAATCAATCTCCTTTCAACCTGTTTTAATCTTGCTTGGCAGGAAATAGCATTTAAAAAGGGTAATGAAGATAAGAGGACACTCAGCCTTTTTTATACCAAGGTTGTTAATCTGCTAATAAATTTTTTAGGAATAGGAGCGGCGGCACTTATTTCTATTTCTTTTGTTGTTTTCCCTTTTATGGTAAAGGGGGATTATGTAAGTGCATTAGATATTATTCCATTATATATAATTGTTGCAGTAATTGCAGTTGTAAGTGGTTTTCTTGGACAAATATATGCAGCACTAAAAGCGACAAAAGTAATTATGTATTCAACAATTACAGCTTGTGCTTTTAATATGGTGCTTGTGCCTCTTTTTATTTCTTTCTGGGGATTACAAGGGGCAACTTTAGGAATGGTTGTAAGTTATTTAGTGAATGTAGTGATGCGAATTTTTGTTTTAAGAAATACGGTTCGTATTTCTATAAACTATAAAGGTTTACTAGCTATTTGTTGTCTTCTGGCAACAGCATTTGGAGTATTTTACTCTAAAAATTTATATATTAATATAGGATTTGTTTTTATCACCTGTTTAATCGCAGTGTTGGTGTTCTGGAAATATATTAAGCAAATCTTATCTTTATTATTAGTGCGTGACAGAAAAAAATGATTGATATAGAAAATATTAATGCGGAGAATACTTCTCTACGAAAACATCAGATGAAAATGTTGGAAATCATGATGTATGTGGATGAGGTATGCCGTAAAAATAAAATTGATTATTGGCTGTCGGGCGGAACTTTACTGGGAGCAGTGCGACATAAAGGATTTATTCCGTGGGATGATGATCTGGATATTATATTTTTTAAAAAGGATTTGAAACGGTTACATAAAATATTGAAGAAAAATCCTTCTCCTTTATTTCAGTTGCACGCTAACGATACTGATTCCAATTATGTAGCTCCGTATGAGAAGCTGCGTATGTTACATACTAAAATTAAAGAAAATAACAATAACGACCTATTTTATACTTATAAAGGTATATATATAGATTTGTTTTTTCTGGAACCTGCTTTAAAATCTTTACATGTAATTGCAGACAAAATGCAACAGGTCATAATCAGGATGCCAAAAACACCCAAAACAGGGAAGAGCTTCCGGAGGTTGATTGTACGTTCATTTTATCTTCTTTTGAGTAAAATTATATATCCGGGATTGAGTCTTTTATCTTACATTTCGGATCGAAAAAATGTAAGTTATCCTTTAGGATCTTTTTTTCATACTCAATTCGATAGAAGTTGGATATATCCATTAAGAGAGCTAGAGTTTGAAGGTAAAAAGTTTTTTGTTCCTAATAATTATGATGCAGTTTTAAGAGCACAATATGGTGATTATATGATTCTTCCTCCTTTGGACGAAATAAAATATCATACTTGTTCTGTACAATTTGAGGATTAACGAAATGAAAAGAGTACTGTTGGTTTTTGGAACCCGTCCGGAGGCAATTAAAATGTGCCCATTGGTAAAGCAACTTCAATCGAATCCGGGAGATTTTGAAACGATTGTTTGTGTAACAGCGCAACATCGGGAAATGTTAGACCAGGTGTTGAAATTGTTTCATGTTGTACCCGATTACGATTTGGATATCATGAAGCAAGGACAGGATCTATATGATATTACAACACGTGTATTGATCGGATTACGGGATGTTATGAAAGATACTAATCCTGATATTGTCCTTGTACATGGTGATACAGCCACTTCCATGGTAGCTGCATTGGCAGCATTCTACCAACAAATACCGGTAGGCCATGTTGAAGCAGGACTCCGGACTCATAATATATATAGTCCGTGGCCGGAAGAAATGAACCGACAGATAACTACCCGCTTAACTACTATCCATTTTGCACCGACTCAATTAAGTAAAGAGAATCTGTTGAAGGAGAATGTGGACGAAAGCAAGGTATTTGTAGTTGGTAATACTGTAATCGATGCCTTGCATATTGTATTGAAACAGATAAACGAACAGGATACTATACAACAACAGATTAAATTATTATTAGAACAAGAAGGAATTTCTTCTCAATTATTGTCTGATTGGAATTTCTTGACGCGAAGACTGGTTTTGATCACAGGTCATAGAAGGGAAAACTTTGGAGAAGGTTTTATACATATATGTAAAGCTATACGGTCATTGGCAGAACGCTATCCAAATGTCGATTTTGTATATCCTATGCACCTAAATCCAAATGTCAGAAAACCTATAGCAGAAGTATTTGGAGACAATTATAAGAAGAAATATCCTAATATCTATTTAATAGAACCATTGGAGTATTTACCATTTGTATATCTAATGAATCATGCCAATATTGTATTGACGGATAGCGGGGGTATACAAGAAGAGGCACCAGGGCTTGGTAAGCCTGTATTGGTTATGAGAGATACAACAGAGCGTCCTGAAGCGGTAAAAGCAGGAACTGTAATGTTGGTGGGTAAGGAATATGAAAGGATAGTTTCTGAAGTAAGCCGCTTGTTGGATGATAAATCAATATATATACAAATGTCACAATCTGTGAATCCTTATGGTGACGGATTAAGCTCTATACGTATAGTTGATATATTAAAAAAAATGTGAGGTATTGTTCATGAAGAAAAACGTATTAGTAATCCAGCGAGGTTATACATTAGGTCTCAATACCGGAGATAAAGTGCGAACATTAAATATGGTTCGTTCTTTATGTGACATGGGATATAATGTAATATTGTTGGCTTTCTATACAAAGAGATTTCATCTTTTACAGGAAGAAAAAAAGAATCATCCTACAGACTATACATCTTTATTTAAGTTTTCTCTTCCTAATAGATTTGGATTGTCAAAGATCGCTGAATATTTTAGGGCTAAGATAACCTCACATATTTGTAGGAAATATAAAATAGATATTATTCAGGCAGAGGTGTCTTTTACAGCAACGTGTGCCCGGTTTGTACCAAATATACCCCTGATCACTGATTTTCATGCAGATTTAGTACCTGAATTAGAAATGGCTGGTTTTCCTCAATCTGCTATACAACATGCAACAAATGAAAATGTATTTGCGCTTAAGCATTCAAAAAAAATAATAACTGTCTCAGCGAATCTCTATAATAATTTATTAGTATATGGTAGAACAAACGTTTCGAATTTTATTCTGCCTACTAATTTTCAGCCGGAACCCTTTCTTCAATTGAATTCTTCTATACGTGAAGATATGAGAAAGCAATACGGGCTTACTGATAAAATTGTTTTATGCTATTCCGGAGGACTTCATGTATGGCAATGTATACGGGAGACATTAACACTGGTGATTCAGTTACGAAAGCTAAATCCCCGATATTATATTTGCCTTTTTACTAATGACGATGTAACCCCATATCGTAGTCTGATGGATGAATTGGATGGTAATTATTTGGTGAAAGGACTTAAAAGCACTGAAATGCCAGAGTATTTATCGATGATTGATGTGGGTTTTGTTTTACGAGTCGATAGCCTGGTAAATATAAACTCATCACCTACTAAAACGTCTGAATATATGGCGGTTGGCGCAATGATTATTGCGACTCAATATGCGGGCGATGCTCCTCAATTGATACGGGAGAGCTCTTGTGGTGTTGTGTTAGATGATATCAGTCCTTTGAGTGATAACCAATTAATGGCTTTGGATAAGGAGATCATTGATTATGTCGAAAATTATAAATCGAAAGCAGAAAAGGCTAAAAATTATGTTTTCAAGAACAGAATATGGGCTTCCAATGAAGAGAAGCTTCGGCAGTTGTATAATGAACTTGAAAATGAGATGAATTGAATAAAACATGAAAGACCACAAAGATATATTGATAATAACGCCATCTTTAAATCCATTAGAAAATATTAGTGGTATATCTACTATATCCCGATTGTTAGTGGAGGGTGACAATGAATATAATTATATACCTTTTATTGTAGGGAAAAAAGATAATGAGAAAAGAGGCCTGCACTGGTTAATCTCCATTTTAAAGAGGCCTTTTAAATTTTATTTCTCATATAGTAAGACTATTGATTTAGTGCATTTTAATATAGGTTTTGAACCCAAATCATTATTGCGGGATATTTTTCTTTTTTTTATTGTTACCTTAAGGCATATTCCCGTGATTTTACATATACATGGCGGACGTTTCATGAATCGTAAAGTAGGAGGAGGGTTCAAGCAAATAATCTTGTTTTTTTTACAACATTCCAAACGGATAATAGTATTGAGTGATATTGAGAGAGATTTCTTATTATTACATTATCCCAAAATTAGAAAAGAAGATATTGAGGTAATACCTAATGCTATAGTATTACCGGATTATTCGATGTCTGAAAAAGATTTTTCATCTCCTTTACGGCTTCTTTATTTGGGCCGGATAGATAAGGCTAAAGGTTTATCTAAAATTGCTGACTCACTTAATATTCTTCGAAACAAGGGTATACCTTTTACTTTTTATCTGTGTGGCGTAGGACCTGATAAGCAAGAGTTTTTAAATTCATTTCCTCCGGATATTTCTAATGATATTCAGGATATGGGCCTTGTCTTTGGAGAAGAAAAACAATTACTGCTAAAGAAATCCCATATTTTTTTGTTGCCCTCTGATTTTGAAGGATTGCCCTTGGCTTTATTGGAAAGTATGGGGGATTTTATAGTACCTGTAGTCTCACCTGTTGGTTCAATGCCGGATGTAGTTAATAGCAAAAACGGACGCTTGGTTACTTCCGTTGAAGAAATTGTAAAATCCATAGAGGAATTGAATGCAGACCGTTCGCTTCTGGCTTCCCTGGCTCAAAAATCGCACGATATAGTAGAAACGAAATATTCAGCCACCCAGTTTATTGAACAGATCAATCGGGTAAATGCGACTGTATTGGCTTAGAGAGTTTTCTTTCACGTATAAACAAGCCGGGTAATAACTTTATGAAATTCCAGTAACGGGGTATATTTTTTTTAGGTTCTTCCAGCGCTCTATATAGCCATTCAAGGCGCATGTTACGCATCCAGGACGGAGCTCTTTTTACCGGGCCAATATGTGCATTGAAATTGAAGGCTGCTCCTATACCTACCATAACACCTCTGTTGAGGTAGGGGAGAAGCATTGACATAAATATTTCTTGTTTAGGTGCTCCTAGAGAAATCCAGATTAAATCCGGTTTATTTTCATTGATTTCCCTTGCAATCTCCGGATAATCGAATTCTTCTACTTTTCTGAAAGGTAATTCTTTGAAAATCATATTTGAAATGGAAGGGTCTGTCTCTGCTAAATGAATTTGCAATCCTTTCAGTATGGGTGCGGTATTGCCTAAAAAATATTGCTTAAATTTTTTCTGATTGACAAAATGCATGAAAATACTATTACCCGTATAGGAGTGAAATTCTTTCTTGTAAAGCCGTCCTAATAACCAGGCTATATTGGAACCATCGCAAATATTTATTAAAGAATGATTGACAACATCATTAAAATCTTTGTTCTTATTAGCTATGGCTAAGTTATTACTTTCAATAGCACATACATACCCCTTTCCATTTTCGGAGATGGTCTTTTCAATTGTGCGATGTACTATTTCTTTATCAAATTCTAAGAAAACATTAAAGTACTTGTTCATTATCTATGACGTTTGGAGATGAACAATCAGATTGATTTAACTCATTTTGTTTAAGTTCCGACATTATAACGCCTAAAAGCATCATCATAAAATATCCTCTGTTACTGGTTATGGATGCATCAGCAATGTTTTCAATGAGAATATAACCTGTAATTAAAAGAGTTAATGTGAAATATTTCGAATTTTTAGTTCTCCATAGGAAAAGAAATGTTTTACGGAGTATATAAAACCAAAATGAAAAGTAAAGAAAGACCCCGAAAAGGCCGAATTGAGCAAGGGATGGATAATAGGTGTCGGCAATAAATGGCCAGTCAGCCCGCGTCATTCCCCACACATGTTCAATCCCATATTTGACATAAATATCTGAATAGTAGGCTCCTGAAGTATGTGTGGCAAAACTGGCTAAACCCGAGCCAAAAGGAATATAATCTTTAAAAATATCTATGGATGTAGTATATAATACATACCGGGCAATAAGGTCTTCTTCTACCTCTCCGGTAAACCCGAAAATAAAATATAGCTGAATCTTTTCCCAGGCAACATAACAAATCACTCCGATAGTAGCTAACCCTATAATGATGTTTTTAAGTGAGAATTTTATATTTGATATATTACCAAAGTAAAGAATAACTACAGCAGATAAGGCAAAGAAACCATATATTTTGGATCTCCCTGAACTTAATGCTACAGAAAGCATAATGAGAAAAATGATTTTTTCTTTTAAAGTGTAATTGCTACAAAAAAGATAAATCATGGAAAGGCAGACAATTGCTGCAGCAAAATAAGTAACATGTACCATTACTGCATTGATATAGAAATTGCTAATGAATCCAAGCAATCCTAGCGGCAGAAGTATAAACCATAAGAGAAGGCAAATATCCTTTAGTAGTTTCTTTTGTCCATAACTAAATACCGGTCTTAGTTGATAGACTGCGAAAAAAGCGACATACGGCTTCATTTGTATGATCAAATCGGTAACAATTGCTCTTTTAGAGTTACTACCAATGTATAGAGAATAGCAAGTATAAAACAGAAAGATACCAATTGTTAAAAGAAAAGCTTTATTAAAAGCCCAATCCTTCGATTTAAATAGAGCAAAGCAGAATAACAAAAGAAGAAGAAGTGCACTGATCTCATCTGCATATTCAAAGCCGGTTGGATTGTATAAGATTATGCCAAACACTAAGGTAAAAAGGAACAGATAGTAGAATTGTTTGCTGATGAAATCTTGTGTCATACGATTTTAGTGCTTTGTGTAATATAACGTATTATTAAGATCTTTATTGCCAGTTGGATACTTGTTTTTGAGGTAACAAAGGTACGATATATTCCCTGAATAGTATTACTTTTGTAAGTCTTTTAGAAAATAACGTAGCTTTAGAAACATGAAAATAGCAATCGTTGGTACTGGTTATGTAGGGTTAGTTACAGGTACCTGTTTCTCGGAAATGGGAACTGAGGTTTTTTGTATAGATATTAACCATGAAAAGATTGAAAACCTTAAAAAAGGAATTATGCCTATCTACGAACCCGGTTTAGAGGATATGGTGTGTCGAAATTATGAAGCAGGCCGTTTATTCTTTACGACAGAGTTGCGTGAAGTTATTAACGATGTGGATGTATTGTTTTGTGCTGTAGGAACACCTCCGGGAGAAGACGGGAGTGCTGATTTACAATATGTATTGGAAGTTGCCCGTTCAATTGGGCAATATATGGAGCGGTATATTCTGGTAGTTAACAAAAGTACTGTACCTGTCGGTACGGCCCAGAAGGTAAAGCAGGTAATATTGGAAGAGCAAACCAAACGAGGAGTTTCTATCCCTTTTGATATAGCTTCTAATCCTGAATTTTTAAAAGAGGGTGCTGCAATAAAAGATTTCATGACTCCGGATAGGGTAGTGGTAGGTGTTGAATCGGAAAAAGCAAAAGAATTAATGACAAGACTTTATCGCCCTTTTTTACTGAATAATTTTCGGGTAATATTTATGGATGTTCCTTCGGCAGAGATGACAAAATATGCAGCAAATGCCATGTTGGCAACACGTATAAGTTTCATGAATGATATTGCAAATCTATGTGAACTGGTAGGAGCTGATGTGAATATGGTACGTAAAGGTATAGGTACAGATACCCGTATAGGAAATCGTTTTCTTTACGCCGGTTGTGGTTATGGTGGATCGTGCTTTCCTAAAGATGTAAAGGCATTGATTAAAACAGCGGAGGATTTTAATTATCCGATGCGGATTTTACAAGCAGTGGAAGAAGTCAATAAAGACCAGAAGCAAATCCTTTTCAAAAAACTTTTAAAATATTTTGATGGACAAATTGAAGGTAAGAGGATTGCGGTTTGGGGATTAGCTTTTAAGCCGGAAACTGATGATGTTCGTGAAGCTCCTTCTATATCTCTTATTGAAGAATTGCTTAAAAGAAAATGTGAAGTTATTGCCTATGATCCTATTGCTATGCCAGAAGCTAAACGGTTATTGGGGGATAAAATAGAGTATGCTACTGATATTTATGCTGCAGTTAATAATGCGGAAGCATTATTAGTTGTGACTGAATGGAAAGAATTCCGATTACCATCCTGGCCTGCGGTTAAAAAATTAATGGCTTGTCCTTTTATTTTGGACGGCCGCAATTTATATGATAAGAAAGAGTTAAATGAGTTTGGTTTCGACTATCAAGGTATTGGCTTGTAACCTTTGTCTGGTTTATTTTTTCTTTAATGGAATCCAACTTTCCGGATCGTCTGTGATAATACCTTTCAGATATTGATAACTTTCTCCGCCTAACGCGCTAACAGAATTGACTGTGAAAACATCAATTTGATCAGTCCATTGAAATATTCCGATCAGAAGATTAAGGCTAACCATATCATAAGGCAAAATAATACCGTCAAGATGATCATAATCTGGAGGGGTAACTTTATTGGTTAGATGTGGGTTTGATTCATATAACAATAATCTCAGTGGTATACCACTATTCATTTCCGATATTCTTTTAAGAGATTTATTATTAAATGACAAAATTGAAACTTTCTTTTCTAATCGATAAGCCTGAATAGTCTCCACTAATTTCCTTTCTAATTCAAATGAAAGTTGTTTAATTTCAATATAGTAATCAATTGCATCACCAAGTGTATCGAAAACCTCTTCTAAAGTAGGTATTGTCTCTTCTGAAAAATCACCATTTTGATCTTTTAAATAGAAGCTTTGGAGTTCTTCTTTTGTATAATTCATAATTCTTCCTGGCTTATCGGTCATTCGACTAAGCTCATCATCATGAAAAATCATAATTATACTATCCTTTGACAGTTGTACATCAAACTCGACAATATCCACTTTTGTACCTAATGCCCTTTCAATTGCTTTCAGACTATTTTCAGGAGCATAGTGGGAAACTCCTCTATGTGCAATTATATTGAGATGATCAAAATTTAATTGATAATACTCTATCGGATCAGTATCTTTAGAACACCCGCTAAAGATGATGATAAATAAAAAAAGTACTTTTTTCATCACACACTTAATCTAACATAAACCTAAAAAGATAAACATTTCTCTGGCGCTATATTATAACACTTAGTTCGGTGACAAAAATAGTAAATTTGCAGAAAAATAAAAGATATTAACATTAATTGTCTTAATCATCTCTGACACTGGAGAATACATGCTATTTTTAAAATAATTGTAAGCCTTAAATTTCAAAATAATTCTTTCAATAAATAAGAAGAGGATAATTGCAAAAGCAATTATCCTCTATACTTAACATAGCTAACGTTTTGGCTTGCTAAGCCATAAAGAGATTTTGGTTAATGAGTTTTTTTCTGTTTAATTGTTAATATCAACTAAAGATTTCAATACGAATTAAGATTAACAAATCTCTGTTTTGTCAAATCTATATATTTTTTATTTTATATGCAATATTAAAGTTAAGAAATTCAATATGTTAAGGTGTTGTTTTTGTCATTTTACTTTGAACTTCTTTGAAAAACAAAAAACTCGACCTAATATTAAAAAATATTAATTTAATCGTTGCTTCCTTCAACGAACTTGACATTTTGAGATGGACTTACATACAGCTTATAGAATCAACAATACTCCACAACCTTCGAAAATCTTATAACAAATATTTTGAAGGTTGTGGAGAATATTTAAAAAGTTCATCGCTTTTTGCTCACCAAACTCAACCGATCTATTTTAACAGTACTTTTTAGCGAACCAAATGCGACAGTAGCCTGCTTACCTTGTAGTTCAAGGATAATGCCAACCGTTGTTTGAGCATTTAGCCGAACACTGTCTCCTTTTTCTATAACTGCATTAGCGGGAGGCTGTTCACTAGTTGATTTATTCGGATTGGCAGGAGTTGATTTGGTAGGTTCAATAGGGAGATTTACTATTGCATCGATTTCCTTTCGTTTGTCCTCCCAGTAGATTTTATCACGGGCGATTGATTGAAGGAAGTTGTCCATGTTGATAAAGTCTTCGCCGATTTTTGCAGACGAATCGATGATGATGTCTTCAGGGAGGCCGATGCTTCTAGCTACTTCGACAGCGAATGAGCTGCCGGGGTTACCGATGGAAAGCCTGTAAAGCGGCTTTCTTTGTTCGGGGTCGTAGAGCATTGCGCCATTAATTATTCCGTCGGTTTCGTAGGCGAAGTGTTTAAGATTCTGGAAGTGGGTTGTGATCACTCCGAAGCTATGATGACGGTTGAAGCGGTCGAGCAATGTTTCTGCGATGGCACCGCCGATTTGGGGCTCAGTTCCACTACCGAATTCGTCGATCAGGATAAGCGTCCGATCGTTGCAGTTTTCTACAAAGAACTTCATATTAGTCATGTGCGATGTGTAGGTGCTCAGGCTGTTTTCTATGCTTTGGCCGTCGCCTATGTCGACAAAGATATGCTCGAAGATGCCTGTTCGAGAATTTTCGTGTACAGGTATCTGTAATCCACATTGCAACATATATTGCAGGAGAGCTACTGTTTTCAGGCAAAGGGATTTCCCTCCGGCATTGGCTCCTGAAACGATCAATAACCGATCCTTTTCATTCAGGGTGATATCTAACGGTTTGGCTCTCATGAGTTGCTGCAGCAACTGAATGTTGAGCAACGGATGGATGGCTTGTACCCATTCGATTTGTTGTTTGCCTTCAAAGGTAGGTTTGATACCGTTGATACGTACAGCGAATGATGCTTTGGCACGGATGAAGTCAATCTTGCCCATAAAATTGTATGCACGCATAACATCTTTGATATGCGGACGAACTAGGTCGGTGAATCCAATCAGTATCTTCACTACTTCACGGCGTTCGTCGGCTTCTAATTCGCGGAGGCGGTTGTTTGCGTCCACCACTGCTTCGGGTTCGATATATACTGTTTTGCCGCTGCCAGAGCCTTCGTGTACGGTTCCTTTGATTTTCCGTTTGTTGGCGGCTCCTACCGGGATCATCATCCGTCCATCGCGCATGCTTAATTGGGTGTCTCTTCCGATGACTCCTTCTTTTTGTGCATCGCGGATTGCATTTTGCATGTGGCGGGTAACGGCTTTTGCAGCTTCCGCTTTATCCCGGCGTATGTCGGCCAGACGGCGGGAGGCATTATCTTTTACCTGGCACGATTTATCCAATATGGTATTTGCTTTCTCTACCAACGAGGGGAATACTTTTATTTTATCTGCCATAGCGGTAAGGGCCGGATATTTAAGCTTTCCGCTATTTGTTTTTGCTTGATCCAGGAAGGTTACTATCTGGTTGATCGTATGAAGGGAATTCATCAGATCAGCAATCTCTTCTTCCGAAAACCACGTCGTGTTGTCCTGTTCTATTCGTTGGATAGGTTCACGGACGTCGAGGAAGTGATCTGCTGGGAAATCTTCTCTGCTGCGTATGATCTGTGAGAATTCATCGGTTTGTTCCAACCATTGGGCAATGGTGGCGAAGTCTGTTGAAAAGGTCATTGCTGCCACTTGTTCTTCTCCGAGTGCGCACGAACATTTTTCGATAATAAACTGACGTACGGTGTCGATCCCTATTTTGTTTTCAAAATTATCCGGGTAAATCATGATCTCTAATATTATTTTACGATATCTGCTATCGGTTATAAATAAACCGACAGGTCAATATACAATTGATAAAAAATTAATTAACTAAAACGGAGATTTCCCATATTCCGACCAGGTACTATCTTTCTTCAATAGACATAAATATATTAGGAATATCCAAAGCGTCTATTCAGTACCGTTGGCATCTCAGGGGTTAGAGACGCAAACTCGCAATATGGTATTTACACGGAAGCACTACCCATAAAAAGGTGTATTATTTTTTGTTATCGGTGCAAAGATAAGATTTTTTTCTGAATATATAATCTCTTTACTTCTTTGACGAGAGCCTAGGAAACATTTTCCTGAAACGCACCAAATAGGTTTTAATGTTACTACCTGAGATGATAATCGTTACGGCAAGGACTATGAGCAGGATGCCGAGAATGATACGTACGGTGAGCGATTCGCCAAAAACTGTTACACCAAAGAATACGGCTGTGACTGGTTCTAATGCACCGAGGATAGCTGTTGGGGTGGAACCGATATATTGTATGGCACTGGTAGTACAGAGAAAAGATATAGCGGTCGGAAAAACAGCCAGTGCCAGAAGGTTAAGCCACAGATACCATTTGTCAGGGGTGATGAGGCTTGTACCAAAGTCTACTTTTACAAAGAATAAGGAAAGACCGAAAAGTAGTACATAGAAAGTGATCTTGAGTGTGGCGACATCTTTCAGGATAGGTTGGTTTACACCTACGATATATATGGCATAAGAGAGGGCGGAAACCATTACCAGCAGTGTCCCGGTGAGACTTAGGGTTGATCCATCCCCTCCTTTATAGAGCAGGCCTATACCGCCTAGTGCCATCAATATGCATAATACGGTGAGAAGGGTTACTCTCTCCCGGAAAAAGACGGCCATTATCAAAGCTACCATAATAGGATAGACAAACAGTAGTGTCGATGCTATGCCAGCTTCCATATAGGTATAGCTTTGGAATAGGGTCAACGATGAGAGTGCAACCAAAAGGCCAAGGATAATAAGCGGTAGTATCTCTTTTCGCTTAAGCTTGAAATTACGTCCACGAGCTTTGATCATAATTCCCAAAATGGGTATTGCGGTGAGATAGCGGAAGAAAAGTACCGAATCGGGATTCATTCCTGCCTCGTAAAGCGGTAGTGCGAACAGTGGGTTCATCCCATAGGTAGCAGCAGCAATTGCTGCCAGTATATATCCTTTTGCCTTTGCGTTCATAACCATAAAAAATTGGCGGCAAAGATACGTGTTTCCCTTGCAATTTTAGAGTTTCACACTTCTTTTTTCAAATGAAACAGATATCTTTGCCTTCGTAATTCAATTTATTGTTTCATTTATGAAGTGGCAACTCTGTATATAGCTATTCGGCTTCGGGTGTGTCGGGGAGTTTTTCTCCGGCAGTAGTTTCTTATACCCGTATTCTTCGCAGAGTTTAATCAATTAAATTAGTAATGATTGTTTGTGGCGCTTTCGATGTGCGACACAGGCATGCCATTTTATCAATAAATGAATTATTCTTATAAACAAATATGGCTCATCAACCTACCTATTATGGTGAGCCTGCTTATGGAACAGTTGATCAATATAACTGATTCCATTTTTCTGGGACATGTTAGTAAAATCGATTTAGGAGCTTCGGCGCTAGCAACGATGTATTATACGGCTATTTATATGCTCGGTTTTGGATTTAGCCTAGGTGTACAGGTGGTTATCGCGCGGCGAAACGGAGAAGAGCGTTACAGGGATGTTGGTAAAATATTTTATCAAGGACTTATTTTCCTATCTGCTTTCGCGGTAGTCGTTTTCGTATTATCCAAATTGTTTTCTCCTCTTTTGCTTCGTCAGATGATTTCATCAGACAGTGTATATCGGGCTACCATAAAATATATAGAGTGGCGGGATTATAGTTATCTGTTTGCTTTTCCACTGTTAGCGATCCGTGCTTTTTTCATCGGAATTACGCGCACTAAAATCCTTACGGCCAATTCGCTTGTTATGGTTGTTTGTAATGTGCTGTTCAACTATTTGCTGATCTTTGGAAAGTGGGGATTTCCCCGGTTGGGGATCAGCGGGGCTGCTATTGGTTCGTCATTGGCAGAACTTGTCGGACTATTGTTTTTGATTATTTATATGTGGCGGCATGTGGACAAAAAACATTATGGGATACGTGTGGTATTCGATCCGGAATTATCGATGCATCTTTTGAATATCTCGGTTTGGACGATGGTGCGGTCGTTCTTTTGTATTGCGCCGTGGTTTCTCTTCTTTGTGGCCATCGAACATTTAGGGGAGTATGAGCTGGCTGCCGCCAATGTGGTGAGGAGTATTTCGATGATCTTTTTCGTAATCGTCAATTCTTTTGCCACGACTACGATTTCATTGGTCAGTAATCTGATCGGAGCAAAACAGGGAGGAATGGTGATGCCTATTTGCCGCCGGGTTATCCGGTTGAATTATATAGTGGGTATTCCACTGATTCTGTTGGCTTTTATATTTTCAGATAGTCTATTGCGGTTGTTCACTCATGATATGACGGTTATCGAGACTGCGTTTTATCCTTTTTGTGTGATGCTCTCTACTTTTATTATTTCTGTGCCGGCTTATATCTATTGCAACACGGTGATCGGTACAGGCAATACACAGATAGTGTTTGTTTTTCAAATGATAAATATGACAATCTATCTGTGTTATCTATTCGTACTGTCTCGTTTTGCAGAGATTCCCCTTGCAGTGTATTGGACTGCGGAGCAACTTTATGTCGTAGTGTTGCTGTTCCTATCCTTTGTATATCTTAAAAGGAATACTTGGCAGAATAGAGGAGTATGATTTGTATAATCTCAACTAGGATAGTACCAGGTTACTATACTTGGTATTATCCGAAAGGAAGTCCATATAAATTCGGTATATTTGATATCATAATCTAAGCTTTTCGACGTAGCGGTTGCCACTTCAAATAGGTTGCTGAGCGCCAAAACCATTCGAGAGGACCATAGAGATAATATTTCATCCAAAGTTTGCTAAGGATTATTTGTAGGGCGTATATTGCTAATCCTAAGAGGAATAATTCTGTTGTGCCCAAACGTCCGAAAAAGGAGCCGAAAGCCCACATGGAAAACAGCAGACAGCCTATAACATTTTGCATCTCGTAATTGGTTAATCCCATACGTCCGTACGGGCTGATTACATCGAGGTGTTTGCCGATTCCTTTTATCTGGTAAAGGATTATAAATCCCATGGCTAATGCTCCGGACAGGAATACCGCCTTGATATCATTTAGGCCCAGCGTAGCTAACAGGGTAGAGGGTACATGTCCTCCGGGCCTTAGAGATCTTATATTGATTGTTTCCTCCGGCAATAAACCTACAATCAGGTTTATTGCCACGACGCCAAGTAAGAAGGCTGCAAAAAGAATCAGATTTCTCTTTTTTCGTGTATGTACGTGTTCAAAGAAACGGGAACGTCCGACCACCAACCCAAGAATAAACAAGGCTAAAGTGATATAACCCCGTGAAAACATACCGAACTGGTAGTTCATCTTTCCTTGCAGGCCTCTTGTCAGGTTCATTTTTGCTGAATGAAGGAAGGATGGTTTTTCTATATCCGGATTACGGGAAGGTGTTGCCCGACGTTCTTCTCTGTTCTGTCCGCTGTTGGGGGTGACCTGTTCCACCTTAACCATTTCGTTATAAGTGGCAGTCAGGATGCGGGGTGTACCTATTAACAAAAGGGATACGATCAGTAGTAATACCCAGTTTTTTACTTTGTATAAAAAGACCATCAATATTCCGAATACAGCGTAAATCGAGAGAATATCCCCTGTATAAAACATATTGCCGATCATACCAATAGCAAAGAGGATCACCATCCGCCACACAAAACGTTTACGGAAATCGATTCCTTTTTTGTGTGCTCTATCCATCTGAATGAAAAAGCTCATACCAAACAGGAAAGCAAAAATGTTAATGAATTTTCCCATAACTACATTCCGCATCAACCATTGAATCGCTTCATCTATAGCCGGAAACAATGGTTCGCGTGGCTCCATGCCAAAAGAAAAGATACCATAATGTTGCCACATGTGGGTAAGTATTACCCCCAGCAGAGCGAATCCGCGTAATGCATCGATGACTGAAATTCTTTGTAAAGGTGTTGAAATTGTTTTTTGCTCTTCCATGTCTTTATTAATGATTTGGTGCAAATATGGATATATTTATTCCCTACACTTCCGAACTTTTCATGAAAGCGAAAAATGGGCATCTTAATACGAAAAACTATTTGAAAATCAGTTTGTGCATAACCAGAAAATAACGAAACGAGAGTTTTGGTTAACATTAATCTAGAAGATTCCGTTTTTTTCTCACGGGCATGAGAAAAGTTTCTCACCTGTGTGAGAAAAAAATCTCATGCTGATGGAATGAATTAAGAAAATACTATTCGTTAAGGGTGAAAACGAATAGGAATCATAAGTAAGGTGTCTCATCGTTATTATGGATGTTTCAAGAGGAACTCCTTGCTTACACCCGTAGCTCTGAACTATGTTGTACCGTAGAATAAAAATAATCTAATGCCGCAAGAAAGGCACAATGCACATCTTTGGCAGACACTTTCTTATTCTGAATTTCTAAATCTTTTGTTGCACAGGCATCACTGATAACGGTGCAGTTGAATCCGAAGTCTTTGGCTGCTCTTACGGTTGCATCCACACACATGTGAGTCATCATTCCACATACGACCAGATCGGTGATATCTTTGGATTGAAGATAATTCAGCAATTCCGTATCACGGAAGCTATTTGGGTAATTTTTTACAATTACTTTTTCACCGGAAACAGGAGAAACATTCGGGTGAATTTCCGCTCCCGGAGTATTAGGAACAAAGAAAGTCGAACCGGGACGTGTCGAAAGGTGTTGGATATGTATTACCGGAAGTGATTGCCTACGGAAGATACTTAATATCTCCTTTGTTTTCAGGCTGGCCTGCACGTTTTGCCGATTGGTCTTATGATCATATTGATGAAATTAAGAAGGCACAAGCGAGGAATATATAAGTTTTATCAAAGGAATAATTTTCAATTAAAATAAATAATATGCAAACCTTAGACATTCATATTGAAGACTTACAACATAACGATCATGAAAAGGTAGCCGCCCTATTAACAGATGCTTTTGAATCGAATCCGGCTTATGCTTTAATCTTTAATGAAAAAGATAAGTTGCGCGATGGGTTATTCTGGTTATTTAAAACAAATTTATTTTTGATCAATCGAAGAATATCTGTCACAAAGGTTGTAAAAGAAAAGAAGTCAGGAGAAATAATAGGCGTTTATAGCCTGCTTTCTCCAGGTGGAGTTAAATCTCAGTTCAGTGATTACTTAAACATAGGCTTATTCCGATTTATTTTTAAGTTTGGTCTCCGTACATTGCATAAAATGTTAGCAATGGATTCTTATAATAAACAACTTTTGACAAATGCTATCGGAACAAATGAACACTATTATTTATCAATGGTTGTCATAAAAGAGGCATATCGTGGAACAGGCATCGGTTCTTATATGATCGCAACTTGTCTGGAAGAATTGAGATCAGTAGAAAGAAAATGCCATGTAGTCGGCTTAACTACTCAATTACCAGAAAGCGTCACTTTTTATACTCGTCTAGGATTTCAAAAACTGGATGAAGGTGAAGTCCAGTTCAAGCAGGATCGTTATTATAATTATAATATGAAGATGAGTTTATAGTTTGAATTAGCTTTATTTCAAGAAGTAAAATAGAATATTACCCTATTTAATAGAAATAGTTTATACGGAGACAGGGGCAAGTCCTGTCTCTACAATCGTGCTATCACCTTCAAAATACTTTTCTATTGAAATATCCAAACCCTTAAATCGTCAACCCTAGACAACATTTCTGATACCAAACTGTCTAGCCGTACTCGTTTCAGTGAGTAAGGCTAGACAGAAAAATGAACATATATACTCATCATGCTGAAGATATATCCTCAAAAACATAAGACCTGTCAATAAAAACATAATTACCTTTTACATAAAACATAATGATGTTTTCCAAAAGTCATCTAACCTGTATTATTCCTAAACTCAAAAAAGCGCTGTAAAAAGTA
>DAMANX010000037.1:0-25829 GCA_032073245.1 Tannerellaceae bacterium | reverse complement strand
AGCAGCATAGAATGACATACAAAAAAAGAGAGTGCATCGTTTTGACACACCCCCCAAAAGATAGGCCTGACGGCCACTCGCTTTGCTCGCTAAAAGATGTGTATAGTGTGTTGCTAAAAAGAAGAAATTTTATACTACTTTTAGAAAGCTCCTGTCTTGTTACTATAACAATCAGATAAAAGAAGAGAGGCACTTGCAATTAAGCAATGCCTCTCTTCTTTATTTCTTCAATTATATGACGATGAATTCACCACTCATCACTCACCGCTCACCACTACCTTAAGCGGATTATTTATCCTCTCCGCATACTTATCTATATAAGAGAACCAATCTTCAGGTGAAGCAAACCCCCACTTACTCCAACCGCCGCCAAAGTAATAAGTATATTCACTTCCCGGCGCGTATTCGCTGATAGCCAATACATGTCCATTTGCTTTCCGTTCTTTCTTTTCTGCATCAGAGAAGTACACTGCATCAGCTTGCGAAAGTTTTTGTGTTTGCGGAACAACAGCACCCACATAGATCTGTCCGTTAACGGGATCTTTAGGATCAGCGTAAGCAATATAACCTTTGGCTGCATCTGCTTTATATACATCACTTGGTTCATGCATGACTATACCAGAAGCTATAGGAGTTTTCTTATTTAGATTTTCGTATTTAACGCTAACTTTATTCAATTGCGAGCCTGCATCTAAAGAAAGTAAACGTTTCTCTATTACATTAGCATTCTCTCCAATAGTAAGCGGATTATACGTAAGGGAAACAGTGAAACGGAGAGGCCCGTTATCAAGTATTTCATACGTTTTATAGCAATAAGGATAAATTATATTGCCATCTTCCATTAATGCAGCAGTTCCGCCTCCTAATGTTGGGCCCACAGAATAATAATCCAAACCATCACCATGATCATTGTGGTAGGAGGTTGCACTTGCTAGCTCCTGTGCTGCTTTGGGGTCTGTTTTACGAAGTTCTGCGATTTTAGCTTTGGTTTCCGGATTTAATTCTTTCTCATAACGTGCTTCTACAACAGGATGAGAAACTCTTTTTGTCCATATATCATAGCCAAATGCACGTTCACCTGTCGCCTGTAATGCAGGCCCATAGGTACGGAAGGCAATACGATCGTTTTCCCAGGCAATATCATCTACACGTTCAGGATAATGTTTTCCACATGCTACTGTTTCATAAAAGCTAGGAGTCCCTTTTTTAATTGTGTAAACGGAAGTCTCGTGTGCGCTCACAGAAGCCTGCAAAATAAGTTTATCATCGTATGTCAACTGGTAAGCCACTTCTTTACCATCGCTATCGGTGATGATAAAAGCGTTCCCATACTTAGCCTGGATAGAAGATACCTTTTCAGCAGGTAGCTCAATCATTTCATTTTGCCTATCCTGGGCAATTGGATTTGTAACCTCGATTTGCATGTCCTTTTCAGGGGTACAAGCAACAGCCGCAGCCATAAAAACTAAAGCGATAATTCTTTTCATACGTGTATTATTGTGAGTTTATACTGATTCTTATTACTCCCTGTTTCATAACTCTTGGCAGCAAAGTTAAGAATAACGACGTTTCCCGCGAACAATTCACGATTTTTTTCAGTTCAAATACCGTATATAAGTGAGTTAATCGTACTTTTGTAATTATAATTTATATGTTGAGACAGTCATGAATAGAAAGATTTTTACATTAATCATTGGCTTAATGCTGATAATAAGCCTGGATACTTTTGCACAGTTTGATCCGAAGCAAAGACGACAAGGCACCGATTCTGAATGGATAGTAAAGTTTTTCCGTGTCAACAATCCCAATGAATACCTGTATGAGGATGCTAACAGTTCCTATTCAAAGAATAAAGGAATGAACTATCTTGGTATTGAAGGAAAGGGAGACAATGAGAATAATGCAATGATCGTTAAATATACCCGGGGAAAGGTGATGCCGCAATATCTGATAATGTTGGGGAAATCGGTAAAGGAAGGCACGGAGTTTCTTTGTCCTCATTGCCAGGATCCTGAATGCGAACATTCAAAAGTTGAAGTTGGCTTTACCTCAGCACGCTTCCTTGTTAGTCTCAAAGATTCATTAGATTATTACGAAGGTAATAAGGAAAAGTTTGATCTCTTTACTCATAATGACTATACCCGTTTAGCTTTTGTAGACGGAAAATTATATGGAGATAGTGTGGTGGTAATCCAGAACTCGGCAAAGCTTGGAAAAGATAATCGTTTGAATGTTCGTGATGTAGATGAAAGTGGTGAAGGAGCATATAGTCCTGTTCTTTTTTCTTTCCGTTTACTGGTTAGTAATGATGATATAGAAGATTTTATGATTGAGTCCTGGGGTAAATCTATAGCCTCCCGCTCCGGACACTGGGTTAAAATACATAATGGAGTTCCTGTAATCACAGAAACAACGATTGATTCACCATCTGCTAACCAGGCGGAGATATTTAACATAGAATATACTACAGAAGATCCGGTAGCAAATACAGGAGTAAGTAAAGATTTGATTTCTGTTTCTTCTGATTATGGAACCGTAACCATTCATGGAGCTTCGGGAAGAAAAGTAACCATTTCAAACACTCTTGGCCAGACAGTTGCTAATCAGTTGTTAACATCAGATGCAACAACTATAGCGGTACCTTCTGGCGTTGTTGTCGTTGCTGTTGAAGGAAGACCTGCTGCTAAGATATTAGTGAAGTAAGTTTTAATCTTTGCATAATATGTGAGCCTTGCCCTTATCGGTAAGGCTTTCTTTTTGCGGTTTAACTTATTTTATGCTTTGCCGAACTTTTATGAAAAACAAAAAACTTCGCCTTTATTTTGATATGTGCAGCTTATAGTAGCTTTTTTCCATGCATCATAATTAAAAATCGTGCATCTTTTATTTAGCAATAAGCTAGTGATTAATTAAACCAAAATTAGAGACCTGATGGTGTATAGGAAACCGTATGATTGTATGAAAAAAGTGATGTTAGGAATGTTTACAGTTGCACTTCTTTTTACAAGCTGTAGCGACAGTGATGATGAAGGCAAAGTAGAAAACGATTCTATCCTGTTGAAGACAGAACAAACAATAGAATCACAAGCAGAAGAATTATCAATTGAAGCAAATAATAACATAGAATGGTGGATTGATGGCCTTATGTTGACTGATAGTACACATACCGGTGAATTAATTGAAAACCTAACCAAAGCCGATACCTTAGAAGGAGAATGGTATACCATCATTCGTGAAGAAGAAGGCAAATCTCTCTACATTGAAGCCGACGAAAACAACGAAAAGACTGAAAGGCAAATAAAAATCTCACTTACAACATCAGAAGAAGGTACTCCGGAACAATTTACCTTGATACAGAAAAAGGAAGAAGTAGAAGTTGAGGAATAAAAATATTTGCTCCGCTTTTGGAGACCTTAATTATGGAAAGAGGCTGTCCGGAATTTTAGGACAGCCTCGCTTGTATAGATAGATATTTACTTTTGATTATTATAAGGCTTTCCTGGTATCCAGCCATTTTATGACCTTTCCATAAATGATCAATGCAAATGCAGAAATAAGGGCAATAGCTCCAAAATAATACCATATATAATGTGCATGTACACTGGCTGCCTGCCATTCGGAATATGAGTTGAAAAGTGCAGGTTCCGGACAATACTTGTTTAGCAAGAAGCCTGATAAACCGAACCCTAAAATAGAAGAAAGGAACGAATGTAGATGACTAAATCCTAAATAAAGTCCTTCTTCTCCCTTGGGAGCCTGTAGTGAAAAGAATTCAAGGAAGCGTGGAGAGATAAATGTTTCTGCTAATCCTTGGAAAACTATCCCTACAACCATCATAAATGCAACGGGATGCATACCAAGTATATTCTGTGACGGATCGAGTACATTCCCATAAGACATACATAAAGCAGAAATAGGCATAATAAACATTCCTACTGTCATGGATGTCAAAGCAGTCCGTTTACGCATTAACTGTGTAACAAGATTTACTGTCAATACAACAACTAACGGGTTTACATTTGCATACCAGGAGGGAGAGGCGCCTTCACCTGCAAGACGGAGCACATATTTAGGCATAGTAGCATACAACTGATGTTGTACCATCCAGAAACCGGTAATAATAAGGATCAATGCAATTAAACGCCCATTGGTACATACCTTAACCAAAGCATGCCATATTTCACGGAAAGTTTTACCTTCTCCTGCTGTTGCAGTGCTTTTATAAAAGAACCAAATAGCTATCAGTGCCAGGAATGTCATGGTTGCAGAGAAGTAATTCAAGTTAATAAGCCCTTCATTCCCCATGGCTTCGCGAAGAGGCTTCACTATAGTCTTTCCGGAGAAAGCGCCTATATTTACCATTGAATAAAAAATAGAAAATCCTTTTGCCCTATTCTCAGGTGTTGTTTCTTTTGCTACTGTTCCCGAAATAACACTCTTAATAAATGACCCACCGATAACAATAAGAGCCATAATGGGTAAAATGCCGTAACGAAGATTGCTCTCCAATAATCCGGTAAATTTAGTAGTCATACTATATTCTACTAGCCCGGCAGATTCAAGCATGGTAGGGAATAACCCCAAGCCGGCATATCCCAATGTTAATAAAGAAAAGGCAAGCAGCATTGAATTACGAAAACCGATCTTATCGGCTAAAGCTCCTGCAAATGTAGGTAGTAAATATAAACAGGCAGAGAATACACCTGCTATGGCGGCGGCCTGGATATCATTAAATCCCAGAATTCTGCTTAAGTAAAGGGTTATTACGATAAAAACTCCATAATAGGCAGCTCGTTCGAAAAGTTCGACGGTATTCGCTACCCAAAATGCTTTGCTAAATTTAATTTTCTCTTTCTTTGTTGTGCTCATGATATAGAATTAAATTAAAAAAGACGATAAACAAACGAACAGAGGAGAAAATAAGAGCTGTTTATTTGTATATCGTCTTTTATTAGTAATATATTAATAATTATTTTGCAGTATATGTTTGGTGGATAGCTTTATTAAATGCTTCCCAATGTTCATCCGTCATGCTATGAGGAGTAAAGAGGCTAATACCTGATGCTCCGTTTTCCATGGAACCTCTAATCGCTGTTTCAATCTCGGAAGGAATTAATCCATGCCCTTCAGGATCTTTAATATCCTTTTTATTTCTCCAATCACGACAAATAAATAATCCGCTATATAAAGGAGCTTTCCCGTCTAATGCAGTTACTTCTTCATTTACAATTTCACCCACCCATTGTGGACCTTCCAGGTAAAAGTCATTATAATTCATGGGGAAGAAAGCATCAATATTCCATTGATTCCACTCTTGACGAACAAGTTTCATTGCAAGGGAGGGACCTGGAAATACTGCAGCACTTATTTTTTTACCTTTACTATGGATTAAATTGGCCAGCCGATTAACCATTTCGGTTATCAAATCATAGCGGAATTGTTTCCATTCCTGACAGGAAGAAGGATCTTCATAGCTTAAGATATCGATACCTGAAGTGTTTTTGAAATCAGATACACATTTATCACAATAACAATAATCAGCCATTGCATATTCTTCATCCATTACTAATCCGTATTTATCCCAAAGTCCACGAGCCAGGATAACATCAACAAAACGTATGTAATCCAGATGAATATAGTCTACTTCAGGAATATCAGCAATTTTGCGATACATACTTTCTAAAAAGTTACCCACTTCTACCTTATTAGGGCACATAAATTTGTAATAAGGAACATAGGCCTGAACATTATAAGCAGATTCCCCATTACGATTTACTGCATACCAGGTAGAATCTACATCACCCTGTACCATGGTAGGTATCCAGGCGTGATATTCCAATCCGTTTGCTTTTGCAGCCTTGGCAGCACGTCGATGTTTTTCTACATCTTGTCCGGCATTATAACATATACCATCGAGACCGTGATTATACCACTTATTGAAATCTTCATATAATGAATTTTCTGTTGTATTCCGGTTCTCACTCTGCCAACCGTATGCCCTTATTTTTGTTTGAGGCTCCTGGTTACATGCTGTGAGCAGTAACACAGTAAGCATACTCATCCATATTTTCTTCATACATTATTATATTTCGCAAGCTCCACAAATTGTAGGTATTAAATTACGATCGCCATACGCATTATCAATACGGGCAACGTTAATCCAGAATTTGCCATCATGTAACCAATCCAGTGGGAATGCAGCTTTACTGCGAGGATATGCATGGTTCCATTCATCGGCTGTTACTTCATATTCAGGATGTGGTGCATTCTTCAATACATTATCTTCTTTTGAAGCTTCCCCGTTTTCAACTTCCAGTATCTCTTTCCAGATGCAATCCAATACTTCAACAAACCGGTCGAGTTCGGCTTTGCTTTCACTTTCAGTAGGTTCCACCATTAATGTACCATGTACAGGGAAAGAGAGGGTAGGAGCATGATAACCAAAATCCATTAAACGCTTTGCTATATCACTTTCATCAATGCCGGAACGTTCTTTTACTGTGCGACATTCCAGAATCAACTCATGACCAACACGACCTGTTGCGCCGGTATAAACTATACCATAAGTGTCTTTAAATTTAGCAGCCAAATAGTTTGCGTTCAATATAGCAATCTTAGTTGCCATAGTTAAACCATCATTTCCTAATAAACGGATGTAAGCATAAGTGATACCAGCTATACCTGCGCTACCATAAGGAGCTGCAGAAACAGTATTCAGGTCGCTACCCCATGTTACCGGATGAGATGGAAGAAATGGAACCAAATGTTCTGCTACACAAATCGGGCCGATACCAGGGCCACCACCACCGTGAGGAGAGGCAAATGTTTTATGTAAGTTCAAGTGGCAAACATCAGCTCCAATAGTTCCGGGATTTGTTAAACCAACCTGAGCATTCATATTTGCACCATCCATGTATACCTGTCCACCACATTGATGTATAATATCACACATCTCTTTTATGTCTACTTCAAAAATACCATGAGTAGAAGGATAAGTGATCATGGTTGCAGCCAGGTTATCTTTATTCGCTTCTGCTTTTTCACGGAAATCATTCATGTCGATATTTCCATTCTCATCTGTTTTCACAGTAACAGTTGAATAGCCACTTTGTATTGCACTTGCAGGATTAGTTCCGTGAGCTGATGCAGGTAATAGAACAATACTGCGATGTCCCTGACCGATACTTTCCAGATAAGCGCGAATTACGCGAAGCCCGGCATATTCCCCGGCAGCTCCTGAATTAGGTTGCAGGCTTACACCCTTAAACCCTGTGATTTCTGCCAGATAAGCGCAAAGATTCTCAATCATTTCCTTGTAACCTTCTGTTTGATCTTCCGGAGCATACGGGTGTATATTCTGGAATTCAGGACGGCTTAATGCTAGCATTTCAGATGCGGCATTAAGTTTCATGGTACAAGAGCCTAAAGAGATCATAGATTGTGCCAATGAAATATCGCGGCGACCCAAGCGGGTAATATAACGCATCAACTCTGTCTCTGTACGGTATTTCTTAAATACATCTTGTTGCAGAAACTCTGATGTACGGGCAAATATTTGATTGAAATAAGTTTTTTCAGGGATAGCCTCTTTCAGCATATAATCCTTTCCGGCAGCTCCGGCGAAGATATACAATAAAACCCCAATATCGGTAGATTGAGTTGTTTCATCAACACTTATGCCGATTTCTCCACCTTCAAAATAACGCAGATTCACTTTGCATTCCAATGCAATCTCACGCAATACATTAACAGAGACACCGACAGGTAATTCGATTTTTAATGTATCAAAGTAGTCTTTATTTAATTGCTTGTAGCCTAATTTTTCTAATTCTTCCGCCAAAAAGCCTGCAATAGAATGGATACGTCCGGCTATGTTGCGTAAACCCTCTGCACCGTGATAAACAGCATAAAAACCTGACATTGTAGCAAGCAAAGCTTGTGCGGTACATATATTGGAAGTCGCTTTTTCACGTTTGATATGTTGTTCACGCGTCTGAAGAGCCAAACGAAAGGCTTCATGACCGTATGCATCTTTGGAAATTCCGATAATACGTCCGGGTATTGACCGTTTATATTCTTCTTTACAAGCAAAATAGGCCGCAGAAGGTCCACCATAGAACATTGGAATACCAAAACGTTGGCTGCTACCAAATACAACGTCAGCCCCCCATTCCCCCGGAGGCGTTAGTAATACCAGGCTCATAAGATCAGCAGCAACTGCTACTTTTGTCCCGTTTTCATTTGCTTTGACAACGAATTCTTTGTAATCTTCGATAGAACCGTTAGCATTAGGATATTGAACTACAGCCGCAAATACATCCGGTGTTAATTCAAATTTTTTGTAATCACCAGTAACAACTTTTATTCCTTGCGGAATCATCCGGGTGTGTATAACAGCTAATGTTGAGGCAAATACATTTTCATCCACAAATAAGGTATTGGCTTCTTCTTTTACCTGTGCGCGAGGACGTGCACCATGAAACATTGATACAGCTTCTGCAGCAGCAGTTGCTTCATCCAGCAATGAACTGTTAGTCAATGGCAATCCGGTCAATTCACAAATTACTGTCTGGAAATTGATTAATGCCTCCAAACGGCCTTGCGAAACCTCAGCCTGATAAGGTGTATATGAAGTATACCATACAGGATTTTCAAATACATTACGAAGGATAGGAGCAGGACAAACAGTATCATACCAGCCCATACCGATATAAGAAGTAAAAACTTCATTTTTCGAAGCTAATTCCCCCATGTGTTCAGCTAGTTCACGTTCGGTCATTGGTTCGGGTAAATTCATCGGCTCAGTCAAGCGGATATCCGAAGGTATTGTCTGATCGATTAATTGATCCAAGGAGTCTGCTCCAACTACTTGCAACATTGACGGAATATCTTCCGTTGTAATGCCTACATGGCGATTTACAAATTTATTTGTGTCCATAATGCTTATAAAGTGTTTTTATAATTGTGTTTTCTTTATACAGATATTAGTTTTTATTTAAAATTCATCGCTCACCACTCCTCACTCACCACTATAAATATGGGTTTCCCCTTTTCTCTGCAAATATAGTAGTTTCGGGTCCATGTCCCGGATAAACAATTGTTTCGTCCGGCAATGTTAGTAATTTATCCTTAATTGCACTTACTAATATATCCATATTGCCTCCCCAAAGATCTGTGCGCCCAATACTACCGGCAAAGAGTGCATCGCCCGAAAAGAGATAACCATTCTTTTTGTTATAATACGCCAGACTACCCGGAGAATGCCCTGGTACAAGTATCGCAGTCAATTCTGAATTGCCAAAAAGAATACTTTCTCCATCATGAAGAAATTTCTCTACTTTAATATCTTCTATGTGTTTGGGTAAATTAAACATACGCGCCTGTTCATCGGCAGTAGGAAGAATCTCAACATCCGCTTTGTGTGCTTGTGGGCGAATCCCATAAGTCTTATAAATAAAACCATTTCCAAAGACATGATCCAGATGAAGATGTGTACAGAGGTAATGTTTTAATGTCAATTGGTTTTCTGTGATATAATCTGCAATTTCTTTTTCTTCCTGTGGCAGAAGGCAACCGCAGTCTATCATCACCGCTTCCCTTGATTCATCGTGCAGGATATATGTGTTTTCCGAGAAATAGTTAACTTCAAATGATTTAACTGTTATCATAACGGTATGTATACAACTTTTTTGGTTTCGAAAAATGTTTCTTTGAAATAATCACTTAAATTCAGGCTGATAGCTTGTTTTTTGAAAGGAAGTATTTCATGTTGTAGCTCTCCGCCTTTAAGACAAATCAGTCCGTTAGGCAAAGCATTCTGTTGTTCTTTCCGGATATTTTTCCGGATAATCTTTGCCAGATCGGTGAGAGGCATTACGGCACGACTGACAACAAAATCAAACAGATCCTTTTCTTCTTCTCCCCGGCAATGACAAAAACTGATATTTGTCAATCCGATAGCTTCTGCAACAGCCTGTCCGACTTTTATCTTTTTACCGATACTATCCACTAAATGAAAATGCACTTCAGGGAATATAATAGCTAAAGGAATACCTGGAAATCCTCCACCTGTTCCCAGATCCATGATCTTTGAACCGGCTTTAAACCGTAACATTTTTGCAATACCTAGTGAATGCAACACATGATGTAGATAAAGGTTCTCAATATCCTTACGTGATATAACATTGATTTTTGAGTTCCAATCTGCATATTGCGGATAGAGAGCTTTCATTTGCTCCCGTTGCTTTTCCGTTAATTCAGGAAAATAGGTATATAGTGTTGAAAGTTGAGCTTGGACTATTGATAATTTATCTTCTTCCATTTTAATCTCAATTTTCAACAAGTTTATATATCGGACTTTCTTTGCGAAGTAAATGTTTGATCTTAATATAAGGTACTTTTACCTGAGTAATGCCGACTACGTAAGCCGCAATTTCATATTCATTAAAGGTATAGGTGATCCCTTCTTCATCCACATAAAAATTTCCATTAGGATATATTTCATCTATGCTGAAATAACCTATATTTTCTAATTCCTTAGAATCAGTAAGTTCATTTTTCTCTGCTATTTTATCGATCAATATTTGAGCCAGAGAACTTTCGAAGTTATCCACAAAGACTTCTTCTTCTGTTACGTACTCCCCGGATTCCAGATTGATAACCTTGTTTATTACGGAATGCTCTCCGTGTGCCCCACCTGTATAGCTCTCAAAACTGACAACCTGGCAAAGTAATCCGTCCATATTAAACACTACCTCATTAGAAGAAGTTTCGTAATAAGAATACCAGGAACCAACTGCTGTTTCATCAGCATTCTTAAGTTCGTCAGTATAGTACTCTTCCAGTTCTTTATACATTGCCAGATAATCTTCCGTATACTGTTTTACAGCTTCTTCCGGATTATATTCCTCATAAGCTTCACCAAAATAGGAAGAGACAAACAATTTTTGTATCTTTTCTAATACTTTCGAATTATCATATTTATTAGCATATGTAAAGGATAGCTGCAGATTACAATTCGGATAATCCGGATTATTCATCAGGTGATATGTTTCATCCACTTTTAACGTATTAAACCGAATATCATTCTCTGTATTTTTCTTAGTACCGGTTTGGCAGCCGGTCAGTATCGTGGCCAAAAAAAGAATACCGGCGATACTACCATACAATTGCGTTTTCATTTGGACCATTCTTTATGAAATTGTTCGAATAAGTAAACAGTTTCTGAGTTTTTTAATGATGCAAATGTACGCCATAAAATGAAATAATCAAACCGTGCGAATGAAGTTTAACGTGTGTTATGTAAAGGCTGTTTGTTTTTCATAAAAGTAACTAAACCTTTGTGATTACATAAATCTCCTTATATTTGATGAATATCAGAAATAGAAAAGTAGGTTATTGAAAATCAGAATGTGCGCGTAGTTGGATTGACAGGGCGGTTATGGATAAGTTACAGTTAAGCAACTATGAACCACAATGTTTTGCACTACTTCAAATAACTTATTACAAAGGTAGTCAAAATGCACGACTTTGCATAATTAAACCAAACTTTTATTGTGCAATATTCTTGTCTTTGCAAAAAAATCCTCCACACTCAACTACATATTTACCCTCCCGCAAGGACGTTTTAGTAAAAATGCAACTCTTATACTTACAGAAATTTTGTTCTGTTATCATAGTATAAAATATAATAATATGATTGACTAATCCAATAATTTTTATATCTTTGCACAGTAATTCAAAAAGGGAATGGGACTTCCCTAAAACCGCTTAAAAGCTGATAGTTCCTACTGAAACTTAATCTTAGAAGATTATGATCGGTAGGATATTTTATTTTTATAGCTTTCCATTCTTTTGCGGACAACTTTTTAAACATTCTTTAACAGGCAATGACCCGCCGGGCGATACTGTGCGGGATAGCCCCGTTATGCCTTTTTCTCAACGTATCATATTAAAATCAAAATCATGCTAACAAGTCTCGCATTAATATTTCTATTAGGGTTGTCGTTGGGTTATATCTTTAATAAACTGCGGCTACCCGCCCTGCTGGGGATGCTTATTACGGGTATTGTTCTCGGCCCGTATGTGCTAAATCTAATTTCTCCCTCGCTGCTTGGTATTTCGGTCGAATTGCGGCAGGTTGCTCTCGTCATAATACTTATGCGTGCCGGGCTTGCGCTCGACATTAAGGATCTGAAAAAGGTCGGCCGCCCAGCTATCCTGATGTGTTTCCTTCCGGCCTGTTTTGAAATTGCCGGAATGATACTGATTGCACCAAAATTATTAGGGATTTCGGTTTTGGATGCCGCTATTATGGGTGCTGTGGTTGCCGCCGTTTCCCCTGCAATCATAGTCCCGAAAATGCTGTATCTCATGGAAAACAAAATCGGGACAAAAAAAGGTATTCCGCAAATGATTATGGCCGGGGGGTCGGTAGATGATGTTTTCGTTATTGTGATGTTTACGGCCTTTACAACGCTTGCAACGGGCGGCGAGGTTTCGGCGGGGAGTTTCGTTCAAATACCTGTTTCCATTATTACCGGACTTTTCCTCGGCATAGCTACCGGGTGGGGCTTGGTTAAATTCTTCAAACGATTCCATATGAGAGATTCGATAAAGGTGCTTATAATGATGAGTTTCGCTTTTTTGTTTCTCGCTGTGGAAGGGTGGCTGAAAGGAACGGTTGCCGTTTCCGGTCTGCTGTCGGTTATGGCTATGGGGGCTACTATATTAAAATTCTATCCCGTATTAGCTAACCGCATATCGCCCAAATTCTCGAAATTGTGGGTGGGTGCGGAAATAATCCTCTTCGTCATGGTGGGCGCGACTGTCGATATAAAATTCGCAACGGCGGCAGGTGTGGCGGCGGTAGCCGTGATATTCTTTGCGCTCGTGTTCCGCATGGTCGGGGTGTTTATGTGCATGCTTAAAACCAAACTAAACATGAAAGAACGGCTATTTTGTATGATAGCCTATATTCCCAAAGCCACCGTACAGGCGGCAATCGGTTCGCTCCCGCTGGCGATGGGGTTGCCCTGTGGTAAAATCGTACTTACCGTTGCTGTGCTTGCCATATTGATAACTGCTCCCCTCGGTGCATTTGGTATAGATATGACCTACAAAAAGCTACTTATCCATAACAGCAAAAAAGAGTCTGACGAGCCGATACCGTCCGACACTTTAGGGGAATTTGGCGAAGAAAACCGCAACGAATAAAACATATAGCGTATGAGAACAATACGAATTTATTTTGAATACGGCACGAAAGCCGGGGGACTTACCCGATGGCAACGTGCATGGAACAACAGGCTTGCCAATCGCTTAATGAAACGATGCAAAGAGGCAGGGTTACAACAGGTAATATTCTTTAATGTTGAGGCGGGCTACCTGAATGGGCAAGCAATCCAATGGGGCATTAGTGAAATTCCTTCGCCCCGCAAGCCGCAATGCCTTGAAATAACCGACACCGCCGACAACATTAGTACATTTCTAAAAACCGCCAAACAACTGCTGGAAAATACCCGGATAATTGCGGTGGAAAAACAGGAAATAATCGAATTGTCAAATTTATAAAATCGAAAAAATGAAACTCCAAATTATTTTCTTTTTCATGTTTTGTGGAATGTTCTCTGGTCTTTATGCGCAATCAGTCGTTTCCGGCAGGGTAATGGATAAAGCATCCAAAACTCCTATGGATTATACCTCTGTTTCGGTTCTTAATAATAATGGTAGTATGTTAACAGGGGTAATTACCGGAACTGACGGTCGTTTTACTGTAACTGACCTTAAAAAAGGTACTTATACATTCCTGTTTTCTTATATTGGTTATCACTCGGACAGCCTGACGGTAGCGATTGGTGAGATAAACAATATTTATGACATCGGCGATATAATGCTTGCCGAGAATGTCGCTTTAATCGGCGAGGTTGTCATAACAGGACGGGCGGATATTGTTTCGGGCAGGCTCGAAAAGAAAACGTATAGTTTGCAAGATAATATATCGCAATCCGGCGGTTCGGTACTTGAAGCAATGCGCAACCTACCGGGTGTTACGGTTGATCAGGAGGGTAAGGTATTGTTGAGGGGAAGCGACAAAGTATTGGTGTTGATTGATGGACGACAATCGTCGCTGACCGGATTTGGCAATCAAAAAGGGCTTGATAATATTTCGGCCTCCAATATTGCCCGCATAGAGATAGTCAATAACCCGTCAGCGAAATTTGACGCGCAAGGAATGGCTGGCATCGTCAATATCATATATAAGGAAGAAACAAAAACCGGATTTAATGGCGAGGTCGGGTTTAATTTCGGGTTGGGCGAACTGACAAAGAGAAAAAGCAATTTGCCCGGCATAATGGATAAGTATTCGCTCACGCCCAAATACAACCCTTCCGTCAGTCTTAACTACCGTACCGATAAAGTAAACCTGTTCCTGCAATCGGACGCAATGTTCCGCCGGAAAGTGAATTGCAACGAGTTTACCACCCGGAAATATACGGACGGGACGGACGACGTTATCTCCCAGTTTCTCGAAAACCGAAGCCAGCAACAATATACCGTAAAATTCGGTATGGATTGGTTCATCGGCGATAACGACCAGCTTACGTTTTTCGGACTGTTCGAGGATGAATACCATATAGATCGGGGTCATGTACCTTATGACTATGTGGACGGTAGCGGGCGTAAAAGGTTTTGGACGTGGGCGGAGGACGAGCGCACTTGGGCCATGAATTACAGTGCGAACTACAGGCACAAATTCGCACAGGCAGGGCACGTACTCGAAGCCACGATCCTTTACACTCACGGCGTGGAAGATGAGTTATTTCCTTTTACGGATTCGACCGCCGTGCGCAATTCGACCGATGAAACCCGGCTTATCGCCAAGGAAAAAATAGCCAGCCTTAATATAGATTACGTTAAGCCACTATTTGCTGGTCGCATCGAAGCCGGAACGAAAGTGCAGTTGCGCTCAATCCCTATCACTTATGATATATTCCCCGGCGCAAATTCCATTCTCGACCCTGACCTCGGCAAATGGTCTGAATATAAGGAAGATATTTATGCTCTGTACGCCAATTATGTTTTCGAGTCCAAATTTATTGATGTGGAGGCGGGATTACGGGCGGAAGAAGCGGTTATTAAATATCATATCGACCCCGCCAACGCCTATTATAACCGCAATCAGTCATACGATAAACTTTCGCTGTTTCCCAATGTTCGCGTTTCGTTCCGTTTGGCCG
Organism: Tannerellaceae bacterium; assembly: GCA_032073245.1. Classification (GTDB taxonomy): domain Bacteria; phylum Bacteroidota; class Bacteroidia; order Bacteroidales; family Tannerellaceae; genus QVMG01. The sequence goes on along the minus strand of DAMANX010000037.1, from coordinate 10,590 downwards.
AAGATCATAAATTATCCTTGTTCTATAATCGCCGGGTAGATCGTCCGGGAGAATTTGACCTGCGACCGTTTCCTAAATATGATGATCCGGAAATATTGAAAACGGGCAACCCATATCTGAAACCGCAGTTTACCCAGCTTTTTGAAATCGCGTACAAAACCTCCTGGAACGGAGGCTCGGTGTTCGTCTCGGGTTATTATAAAGACATCAGCGATATATTTACTCGAATATATGCCAGCGACCCGTCTCAGCCGGAAATAATAAATGCTGTAACACAAAACCTCAACAAAGGGCAAAACTATGGGGCAGAGGTAATAATTGAACAGCAGATAACCAAAAAATGGAATTTCAATGCAGGGTTTAATTGGTACAGAAATATTATAGACGCTTTCGAGGGCACTATAATTTACCCTGTCGATCAACCTTTCTCGTTCGGGAAAACCAAAGGTAATACATGGAATTTGAAACTGAATACTTCGGTAAAACTCCCTAAAGATTTCGACTTGCAAGCCTCTTATATCTATTATGCAAAAGATATTATTCCGCAGGGGGAGATTGCCGGACGAGGTTCATTCGACTTAGGTATTCGCAAAAAGGCTTTTGGCGGCAAAGCGGAATTTTCCCTATCGGCTACAGACATACTTAATACCTTTGAGATCAAACAGACAATTAACGGGCAGAATTTAACAATGCAGAAAGAGAATTACTACGAAACGCAAGTGGTAACGCTCGGAATGAAATATAATTTTTAAAAAATTAATGTCATGAAAATTACGAATTTAGAAGCAATCGAGATACTCGATTCAAGAGGCAATCCGACTATTGAGGCGGACATTACATTAGAGGATGGAACACAAGCACGGGCAATGGTTCCCAGCGGTGCATCGACCGGGGAACGTGAGGCCGTAGAATTACGGGACGGCGATAAACAACGCTATGGCGGTAAAGGGGTATTAAAAGCCGTTGAAAATGTAAACAAAACCATTGCCAGGGCAATAGTTGGAGAAAGTTTTGCCAGTCAGCGGGAACTGGATTATGCTATGATCGAACTGGACGGAACGCCTAACAAGGCGAAATTAGGAGCAAATGCCATTCTTGCGGTATCAATGGCCTATGCACGTACAAAGGCGCAAAGTATGAGGCTGCCGCTATATCAGTATCTCGGCGGGAGCAACGCCTATGTATTGCCCGTGCCGTGTATGAACGTGATAAACGGCGGTAAACACGCCGATAATAATGTGGACTTTCAGGAGTTTATGATAGCCCCGCATAATGCCCCGTCTTTTGCCGAGGCTATCCGCATGGGCGAAGAGGTTTTCCATACGTTAAAGTCAGTGTTGAACGCCAAAGGTTACAGCACGGGCGTAGGTGATGAAGGCGGTTTTGCGCCTAATCTTAAATCCAACGAGGAAGCGGTAGAAGTAATATTGGAAGCAATTACAAAAGCAGGCTACACGCCTGGTACTGACGTTAGTATTTGCCTCGATCCGGCGACGAGCGAATTATGGGAGAACGGCAAATACAAACTGTTCAAAAGTACAGGGAAACTGCTTACAAGCGACGAAATGATAAAACTGTGGGAGGATTGGGTGCGCCAATATCCGATAGTATTGTTAGAGGACGGACTGGCAGAAAATGACTGGACGGGTTGGCAAAACCTTACAAAAGCCCTCGGTAATCGCGTGGAACTTGTCGGGGATGATATTTTCTGCACTAATAAGGCCATTTTACAGGAGGGCATAGACAAAGGCGTTGCCAATTCTATCCTTATAAAGCTGAACCAGATCGGCACGGTTAGCGAAACGCTGGAAACTATGGAATTAGCAAGGCAAAACGGCTATAACTGTTTTGTTTCGCACCGCAGCGGAGAAACTGTCGATACATTCATTTCTGATCTCACAGTAGGATTGAACGCCGGACATATCAAAACTGGAAGCGGATGCCGAGGAGAACGGATTGAGAAATTTAATCAATTCCTGCGTATTGAAAAACGACTTAAAGGCAATTCCGTTTTTGCCGGAAAGAAAACTTTTAAGCGGACATACTAATAACCTGTAAATAATATGTTAGATGACTTCCTGCATAATTTGAATAAAGAAACGGCACAAAAAATCCGTCAATTAGAAACAGTGGAAAAAGATGTTTTGAAAAGGGCGTTTTCGAGCGCCCTTGTTCTTGCCGAGGCTAATTTGGAATTAAAAACCTTTATCATCGAGTATGATTTTAAGGATGAACAGGAAGAAATTCACTTTTTCAAGAACGCTAAACCCTCCTTAATATCACAAATGATTTACTATTGCCAGATATATAATATAGAAATGAACCGTCCTGTGGGTGGCGTGTCAATACAGCGAGATTACCTTAACAAAGAACTGGAGAATTTGCAGGACTATATTGACCGGAGGCCGGAATTTTACAGTTATTATCGTTTAGGGGCAACTGAAAACGATGTAAATTATTTTACCCGTGATAAGTTTGTTTTGGGTTTACAGTATTTGGAGCCTTCTTTAAGTGAGCGAGAACCTAAATATTCAACCAACTGTGATTATAAAATGGCGAAGATGATAGCTAATGAACGGTTGGAGATATTAATAAAATCGCAACTGGATGAATTGGAGCGTCCGCATGAAGATAAGGCACAACTATCCTGGACTACCAAAAAAACATTTTTGATCGAACTTCTTTATGCTCTCGATTCATTTCGGGCTTTTGGCAGCATACCTCTAAAGAGGGTAGTTACAGTAATTCAACGGCTTCTCGGTGTGGATTTGGGTAATGTATCGAGTGCCTTTGCGGAAATGAGAACACGCAACGACCCGACACCTTTCCTGGACGCTTTGAAAGATGCACTATTGCAGAGAATGAAGCGGAGTAATGAAAGGAGAAGGAGATAATGCGTATATGGAGAAAATAATGTAAATTTGTACCACCAATTAAAATTTGCCTTTATGATGTAAATTAAAGATATGATACGGTATGCTACCTTGCGAATCTTATCCGCTTGGGGCTGCCGGAAATGAATATACGCTTTTTCTTTTTATCGGGAAAACTGACATTTAACGGATAAACGAGGATTAACAAGCGCGATATTCACGCATTTTGGCGTGGAGTTGCGTTGTCTCGTTTAAGGTATTGTCAGTACCTCCCGATAAGCGGCGTGATTTCCACGCCTCTTTTATTATCGGGAATAATTTGGGTAAATGACAATGCAATGAACAAAACAAATAAGATTAAGACCTTCTCCTTTATGTCGCTGGATGGGTATGTGCCAAAGGCAGGAGATTATACCGCTTGGCTCCCGGAAGGCAGCCAACCGATTGAGAACGGTTACGGCTTTCATCAATTCCGGGATTCCGTAAGCTGCGCTGTAATGAGTGGAATATATCATGCAACTTTACAGGCTTCGGATGTTTGGCCTTTTGGGGATAAAATGTGTTATATACTTACGCCCCGGAGTTTCAACCTTGCCCCGGATGTAAAAGCCGACTTTATCATTACGGATGATAATGGTTATGACTATAAAAAGGTTGTCGATCAATTACGCGAGAGAACGGACGGGGATATTTGGTTGGCTGGCGACCAGGGTATTATTACCCGGTTTATGTCGCAAGGGCTGATAGATGAAATTATCTTAAATATTCTTCCTGTAACCTTCGGCGTTGGCCTGCCGATGTTCAGCAATGTAAAACAGATACAGGACTGGACGCTTCAAAATCACACTATTTACAGTAATGGAGTGGTACAGTTACATTACACAGCCGACCGTATCTGCGGCTGTCTGGAAAATGGCTGAAAATAAAGCCGCTGACGCATTATTATACCCAGCCTGGGTATTGCTGTCATAAAGCAAAATCAAGACGAAATTAACCTGTATTTCTTCCTGTTTCCCAGGAAAAAGTGCAGGTGTATTTTTTTTCGGGCAAATTGTAAAAAAGGGTGTGTTTCGCCTTTCTGTTGATTAGTGGCTCAATCCCTTTTCCGACAAGACTTTGCAAGCCCTTCGCAAAAAACTATACCCTATTTTTTCATTTCAAAAAAACCGACCGCTAAAAAAAATATGGCGGTCATCTCCCTTGTGTGTGCGGCTTCGGGACGTGCCTTCAAAAAAACTATACCCAGCCTATTTATCAGGTGCTTATAAGTTACGGAACTTTGCAACATCATCAGTAAAATAAGGCTTATGAAGGTAATAACAATAGAAGATGAAGCATATAAAAGATTGGTGCGGAAAATCGAACGGATTTACTCTTATGTGGAAAAACAGGCGGAAAAAGAGGCGGTAACGCCTCCCGATCCCCGCGAGATACGGGTAAGCAACGACGAAGCTGCCGAACTGTTGGAAGTAAGCACCCGGACGCTTCAACGCCTGCGCTCCAATGGAGAAATAACCTACTCAATCCAGGGAGGCCGGACGTGGTATACGCTGGACGAAATACAGCGGGTTATGTCCGGGCGGCTAGTGGCAAGTAAATACAGGAAGGAGAACGATTTGCTCCGGGCGCATCAGGATTATCAGAAGCGTAATAAGCCTGCAAGCACTAAAACCCTAAATAACCTGCGATATGGAAAATGACGAGTTAATGGATTGGTTACAGGGGTGGTTTGAGCGTTTTATGGGGCGTTTTGACCGTTTAGACAACAACATGGAAAATATGTCGGGCAGGTATCATTTTTTAGGCGGCGAACGCTTCCTGGATAATCAGGAAGTTTGCCAGTTACTCCATGTAAGCAAGCGCACTTTACAGCGTTACCGTTCTTCGGGCGAACTTCCCTACCAAATGATATATCATAAAACTTATTACCGGGAAAGCGATGTAGAGGCGTTTATCCGAAAGAATTTTGCCAAAGGAGAACCCGGAGAAGAAACCGAAGAAGATTCCGGGGAGTAAATTTCTTTTTGTTCTTTATCAGCGTCCCGTTTTGTCGTGAGATAAGGCGGGACGTGCTTTAAAATAATTCACTTCTTTATACGGTTTATGATTCAGGCGGAAAACGTATCTTTGCTGTATGAACCCTAAGCAGAAATGATATGAATATAAATGAATTAAGAGAAGCACAAGCGAGATTCCAAAATCGCCTTGAAGATATAATTAAAAGCCGAGAAGAATTATACCAAATTCGTGATTCATTTGCAAAGTATTTCAATCGAGATAAAATCCGCACAATGAGAATAGACGATTATGTTGCGGGGGTTGATCTTCCTAAAAATGGATATAATTTCTGTTATACTTTGGAACGTCAGCTTGACGGACTTGGTAGAATCATTGGAGCGACCGCATTTAAGTTTGGTGTTTATTACGGGAGGACTAAATCTGATGCAAATTACGAGTATCGTTTCACGAAAAAGTTTGGTAGCACTTATCAGGAAGCCTTTAGTAATGTAAAAAAATCAATCTTAGATTTACTTACCGCAGGAGGAAATGGCAATATTAATTTAATCGTAGAAAATCCTCTTTCGCCAATGTTTAAAGGTAAGATTCTTTGCTCGTATTATCCTGAAAGATATTTAAATGTATTTTCTTCCGATCATTTGAATTATTTTTTAATACAACTTGATTTGGATACAAAGGAACTACTTAGAAAAGATCCTGTATATAAGAGGGAGGCATTAATCTCCTTCAAGAATCAGGATGTTATAATGAAAAAATGGTCAGTTGATTTGTTTTCTCATTTTTTATATACAGAATATCCAGGCAGACCACCGAAAGAAGGTCAAAGTTTTGATGGAAATGATATGCTTTCTGAATATCAAATGCCTGCCTTTCCTGCTGATTTTGACATCTCGTTAGTTGATTTAGAAATTGTTCCACCTGAACAGTCTGAAATGCAAGCCAAAAAAGCAAAATCTAAATCAAGAAAAAAAGATTATGAGAAGGATGCAAAAAAAATGAAAAGACTTGGAGATAGAGGCGAAAAAGTAGTAATGGATTTTGAAATAGGAAGGTTGATAGATGCAGGAAGAACTGATTTAGCAAAGAAAGTTAAAAGAGTATCTTTAGAATCTGACTCTTTCGGTTATGATATACTATCATTTGACATTGATGGAGCGAAGAGATTTATTGAGGTTAAAGCAACAAGCCTTAAAGTTGGGCGGACAAATTTTTACTTGTCTGTAAACGAGCTTTATACAGCCAAAGAATTGGATAATTATTATATTTATATGGTTTATGATATTATTTCAACAAATCCGCGAGTTTGGATAATGGGAAACCCTTTTAGACCTCAAAATGACGATATACAGATAAAGCCAATAAATTTTAAAGTAACGATCAATACAAAGAGAAAATAATCTTCCTCTATAAAAAAGCGTCCGGAGCATTGCCCCGGACGCCACCACTAAAAAAATCAGAGAAGTTAAAAGCAAACATCCCTATCTGCAATAACCTCAAAGACTTTTTCAGTGGCAAAGATAGTGATTTACCTGGATTTGCGTTTGTTTCCTCCCTTGCCTTTCTTATCCTCGAACTCGAACACGGTTTTATAATCGGCGTCGAATTTCAGAGCAGCCTCGAACGTCTTGCCCGTCTTACTGCTTACAAAGCCCTTAATTATCCCGGTCTTTCCGTCCATGAGCAGCGACGTAATCTGCGTATCGGATAACTCTTTTTTTGCAATACATCGCCATACAGTCAGCCCACAGGCTTCACTATTACACTTGGCTACCTTTTGATAGATAACCACGCTACCTTTTTTGCATTTAGGACAAGGGCATGACTGGCGGTTATCCTGCCGCTCGAAAGGCATATCCAGTAACTCGGCTGTGATCTGCGACGCGTAAACCTCTATCGAGCGGTGGAACGTGCCTGCATCCATATCGCCCGTACCGATCTTTGCAAGGGCGTATTCCCATTGCCCGGTCATTGCTACGTCGGCTATCTTCTTCTCCCTAACAGCAAGATAGACGACAAGCCCCTTGTTCGTAGGAACGAGGGCTTTTTTCTCACGCACGATATACTCACGGGCAAACAGGGTTTCGATTATTGCCGCCCTTGTCGCGGGTGTTCCTATCCCTGCGTCCTTCATGGCCTCGCGTTCTTCCTCGTTCTCCACCTCTTTGCCTGCCGATTCCATTGCCGAAAGTAAGGAGGCTTCCGTGTGCAGGGGCTTGGGTTTGGTCTGCTTTTCCTGCACCTCCGTATCACGGACGGCCAGTTTATCGCCTTCCGTCAGGTCGGGCAGTATGGTTAAATCCTCGTCCGCTGTTTCTTCCTGGTTGGCTCCGAAAACATTACGCCAGCCGGGATGTAACATTATACTGCCCTTTGCGCTAAAGTGTACGCCGCCAGCGTCAAGCGTTACGGCGGTGTTCTCTTTGGTGCAACGCTCTCCGAAGGCTTCAAGCATACGTCCGGCAACCATGTCGTAAATAAGCTGTTCATCGGCGGATAATCCCGTCGCGGGATCTTCCGTAATAATCAGCGCATGGTGGTCGGTTACTTTGGCATCGTCCACCGGGCGGGTATTAAGCGAAGTATCAAACCTGCTGTCGATATACGCCCCGAATTTAGGGTGCGCCCGTAAAGTCGCTATCAGGTGCGGTATTTCCTCCAGTACGTCGGCGGAGATATACCGGGAGCCAGTACGCGGGTAGGAAATAATCTTTTTTTCATACAACGCCTGGGCTATCGTCAGCGTTTTATCCGCTGAAAAGCTGTACCGCTTGTTGGCGTCCTTCTGTAATGTTGTGAGGTCGTACAAAAGCGGCGGTTCCTGGTGGACTTCCTTTTTTACGACGGACGTAACGGTAAGCCCTCCGGCGGCATTTACCGCGCTGGCCGTTTCATCGGCGGCGGTACGGGTGTCGTACTTGTCAGCCGAAAGGACTGCAAAAGCCGTCGCGTCTTTCGACGTATGCACCTTCAGGCGAAAATAGGTCTGCGGCTTAAAGTCCTTGTTCTCCAGGTAGCGCGAACAGATCATAGCAAGGGTCGGGGTCTGTACCCGTCCCAGCGACCATACGCCGCTCCCGGCGGTAATGGAAAGTGCTTGCGAGGCATTAATACCTACTATCCAATCCGCCTGGCTGCGGGCTTTGGCGGAGTAATAGAGGTTATCGTAATCGCTCCCTGGACAAAGGGACTGGAAGCCGTCGCGGATTGCCCTGTCGGTAAGTGAGCTTATCCACAGGCGACGGAATGGAGTACGGCATCCTACATAATTATATATATAGCGAAATATTAACTCGCCTTCCCTTCCGGCGTCGGTCGCTACTATAATTTCATCGGCGCGGCAGAACAGGTCTTTAATGACTTTTATCTGTTTGAGTGCGCCGGGGTCGGGTTTATACTCTTTGCCTTCCCTGACTTGCCGGGGAACAAGGGTAAAATCCTTCGGAAGTATCGGCAGGTTTTCACGCTGGAAACCTGTAAAGCCATAGGCTTCGGGCATGGCAAGTCCGACCAGGTGGCCGAACGCCCATGTTACGGTATAACCGTTCCCTTCGATAAATCCGTCTTTCTTATTGGTTACGCCTAAAACGCTGGCAATATCTCGCGCAACGCTGGGCTTTTCTGCTATTATAACTTTCATCTTTGATTTTTTTAGTGGGTTTGAAAATTTGAATTATAAGCCCCCTACGTCTTTGCTTTTGCCTTTCTTCGGAGCCGCCGGGGACTGCTTACGCTGCTGGCTCTCTTTCTTCTTCTCGCCCTGTTTGGCAGTGGGATTAGTCTGCCCAGACTTCAAAGGTTCGCCCTTGCCCTGGGCGTGCTTGGTGGCTTCGTTGGTTTTACCGTCATTATTTACCGCTACCTGTGTCTTATGGCCTGCGGCGGGTTTGATGTTCTGACCCTCTTTTGCGGCTTGTTTCGCTTCGATAGCCCGTATTTGGTCGGGGTGCTTGGAGGTATGGCGAACGTGGCCTTTCTCCGGGTCAGGCCATATCCAGGCATTGTATTTCTGCCCTTTCTTGTCGGTGGCTTCGACCTGTTGCGCTCCTTCCTGCTGTTTGGGCTGGGGCTTCTGCATACCCTCCACCCAAATAGGCTTACCTTCACATAGCTGTTTGAATTGTTCGCGGGAAAGTTCCACCCCGCCCTGAATGGGACGTACCCAAATATCGCCAACCTTACGGGCTTTAAGCGGTTTATCTTCTCCGCTTTGTTCCTGCTTGGCCGCCCGCTCCTGGCGGTGCTGTTCCCGCTGTTCCAGGGTAAACCGGAAATCGAAATTGCGGTTTGCAGCATTGTACTGGATAATGCGGTCGATTTTAGACGGTTCTTCGCCGGGCTTTACCTTTTTATCCATACCCTCGACCAGCACGCCCTCGCCCGCTTTTAACTTCGTTTGCTGTTCTTCGGAAAGTAGGGCGTTCTTCAATGTCTGCGGGATATTAATTTCAGACAGAGGCATAGCCTCGAAGCGGTTAGTCTGCTTGTCGAGCGAAACGAGCGAAGGCACTTTTTCGCCGCCCGGTACAGGCTCCAGGTCGAATACACGGCCACCGTTACCCGTCTGCTGGAATTGCTTTATATCCTCGTCGGTAAACTTCACGCCCATAAAAGGCTTATCGAAATCGGGTTGCTGTTGGTAGGGGTGCGTTTGGATTTTGATAGAGCCGTCGGGCTGTTGTTCCAATGACAGGCGGGCTTTGACCGTAATTTCTTCCCCGTCGATGTTTGCCTTAATATCCACCAGGCCGGGGGATTTATGCCCGTAGGCCATTGCTTTGAGTGCGTCGCGGAAATCGTCGGCTGAAATACCCAGCTTTTCGGCCTCCTTCCAATCGACTTTATTAAGGTCAAGCGGTTGGTACTTTCCCTGGGCTTGTTCCTGCGCTTCGCCTTCGGGTTTAACCTTGTAAGGATCGAGTACCTTATCATCAGGATTAATCTTGATGATCTTGTCAAGGAAGCCGGAAATTTTATCGACCGCGCTTGCCATGACTGCATAAAGCCCTATATGCGAAGGGGTTTCATACTGCCCGGAAAACTTCTGCATGAAATTCTCCAGCGGGTTGCCGTTGGAATTAATTTCAAAGAATTTGTCCGAGTTCTCTTTGGTGGGATTGACGGTGTTAAGTGTACCGTCTTTGTTCATCCCGGAAACGACTTTTAGATTGCCGTCTGCGCCGATAGACAATAAGACTAAAGGCTCGTCTTTTTTGATTTTTTCGTCCATGATAAAATGGTTTTTAATTCTGCATTACTATTAATGCAGAACGAAGGTAAACCGAAGTAATGGACTGATTGCAAGGTTTTAAGACAGCGGCAGCTTGTGTCCGTGAGTGGCGTCGAAATCAAGAATAATCTTTAGTTGTCGGGGCGATTCATTGTTACGCAAAACGCTGGGTCATATCCTGCGTTTTTTCTAAATTTGTATTTTATATCAGTAGATTATGGCAACACTAAGAAAATGTTTTACACAACCCACTTTAGAAGGTATTTCTAAAATTCTTGGGGATACAAATTCGGGCTTAACAGGTAGCGAAATACAGCACTTATTAGCGCAAAGTAAAATAACCGATATATCGCCGACTTCTACTAAATGGAAAAGGATATATGATGCTTTTGCTGTTTATCAAAACAATAATCAATGTGGAAAATCCAGTGCGCGTTGACCCCGTGCGCCAAGTCGAAATTGACCCCTTAA
>DAMANX010000036.1:0-27259 GCA_032073245.1 Tannerellaceae bacterium | reverse complement strand
GTAGAATACCTATAGTACGAGCTCAAACTATGCATAGAAACACTTTTTAACGTATCGTTTTGTCACAATAAGATCAATCACACACGAAAATTAGAAGGGAGCTATTTTTTGTCATGTACTATGATAGTTTGTCTTTGAATCAAGCATAATTTGCAGACAAACTATGGGAATTCTGACAGAATGATAATTTCTCTTATTGTTTATTCAGAGATTTTCAACAAAGCCCTTAATGCTCTTAAAGTCTTTAAGGGTATTAAGGGCTGTGAAGGCATTAAAGGCTTTGGAAAACCAAAATCTGTTAATATTCAATTATTTCTTTATCGATCATTGCGTGTATATCTTCTTTCAATAGTGGTTATGCCGCTGATTTCGAATTTGGTCAACCAATGCAGAAAGAAAGGCTGGCGGAATAGGGTCTAAATGTATGTTTTTGACACGTTAATGGTTAAGTCCATTGTTCATTCTTTACTTCTCCTTGTATGGAGAGAACAACTATCTTTATCTGTATATGGCGGTCTGCCTGTTCACGGGCCATTTCGGCAATTTTTACGAGTCCACGACAACAGGGAACTTCCATAATCAGAACAGTAAGTGTTTCTATACGCGCCACATCTATCATGGCGGTGAGTTTATCTACATAACTTTGTGTATTGCTGTCGAGTTTAGGACAGGCGATCGCAAGTATCCGGTTTTTAAGAAAACAACTGTGGAATTCTCCTGAAGCAAAAGCTGTACAATCGGCGGCGAGTAAAAGATGGCACTCCTGAAAAAATCCGGAGTGTGGATTGAGTAGATGAAGTTGTACCGGGAATTGTTTTAATTCAGAAGGTTGGAAGATTTGTTTGTTTGATACGGGTGCAAGGGTGTTATTTACCATTGCAGGGCGTTTGATTTCCCGCATCATGGATCCCGGGCATCCACAGGGGAGGGTTTTATCTTGTTGAGGCTGTTTCTGTTCAAGGGTTATATTATGTTGTTTCAAATAATCAAGCCCTTCTTGATAAAGTGAGGTCTCACCATGGTCTTTAAGATGCTTAAGATGAGCAAGTATAACTTTTTCACCTTTAGGGATAAGGCGTTCCATAACTGCTTTTTCACTGTATGGTTCGGCTTCACGTTCTTCAAGTGTAATGGCACCAATCGGACAATCACCGATACAGGCACCCAGGCCATCGCAATAGAGATCGCTGACCATAACAGCTTTACCGTTTATTAATTGCAATGCACCTTCGTGGCAGCCATCAACGCATATACCGCATCCATTACAGGCTTTTTCGTCTATTTTTATGATTGTTCTTTTCATCTCTTTGATTTTTAGTTTATGCAAATGTAAGGAGAGGTATATATAGAAAACTGTAACCAATGTTACAGTTGAGGAAATATATTTATCTTTGTTGTTATAAGTCGTTTCAAATAGGCAATAATTAGAACAGATAAAATGAACTTATCCATTTTAACCCGAATCTCTCTCTTTTGTTCTGTTCCAGAAAAAGAACTGGAACAGATATTGTCGGCTATTCCTTTTTCTGAGGAACATTTTCATAAAGATGAAATATTGGCAATGCAGGATGAGCCTGTGAATCGACTGATTATTCTGCTTTCAGGAAGCGTTAAAGCAGAGATGAATGATCCTTCCGGCAAAATTGTTAAGGTGGAAGATATAGATGCCCCTAATCCTTTAGCTATACTATTTTTGTTTGGTGATAACAACCGTTTTCCCGTTCAGGCCACAGCACAGGAAGAAGTTCATGCGTTGATAATACCACGTCAATCCGTATTAAAAATGCTGCAAATCAATGAGACATTACTTCATAACTATCTTGATATTTCAGCAAATTTTGCAGGAAGATTGAGCCGGAAACTTCATTTTATGTCATTCCGTACTATCAGACAAAAATTGGCTATGTATATATTGGATTTATCAAAAGAACAACAATCGGATATTGTTTCTCTCAATACTCCTAAAAGTCGGCTGGCAGACTATTTTGGAGTATCCCGACCTTCTTTGGAACGTGAGTTGACAAAGATGCAGGCTGATGGCTTAATTTCTACAGAAAGAAAAATTATCCGGATAATAGAAAAAGATAAATTGATTCGGTTAATAAGATTTTGAGGGCTTTTATTAAGGTATCTATTTTTAACATTAACGATAACTATGATTTATTCTCTGAAGTGTAATTTAGATTACATTTTTTGCATGTGAAAATATCTTTATTTGTATCAGCAAATAACTAATAGCAGAAACGACGCCGACAAATATGTTATGAAAAAAATAATAAGCCATATTCCTTCCAAAATGCTCCTGGCTTTCTTTGTTGCCGGAGGACTCCTTGCAGGGATAGGGATTTATGCTGTTTATATGTCACGGGCTCACTCATATCTTTCTGACGATCCGTCGGCTTGTGTCAATTGTCACATAATGACTCCTTATTATCAGTCCTGGAATCATAGCTCTCATGCGCTATGGACAAATTGTAATGATTGCCATGTGCCGCAAGGGAATATGGTGGAGAAATATGCTTTTAAAGCAATGGACGGATTGTATCATGCTGCTGTATTCAGCATCAAAGGAGAACCTCAGACAATCCGGCCACGTGATGCCAGCAATCAAGTGATAATGGAGAACTGTATACGATGTCATACCCAATTGAATACGGAATTCGTAAAAACAGGTATGATTACATATACACAAGTGAAAGAAGGGGATGGAAAGGCTTGCTGGGATTGCCATACACAGGTTCCTCATACTAAGATAAGTAATCTGGCCTCGTCTCCACATCCCATTGCACCGCTCCCGGAATCTCCTGTACCGGAGTGGCTGAGGAAGATAATGAAGAGTGAGAAGTGAAGAGTGAAAAATGAAAAGTGAAGAAAGAGTAACAATTAATAATTACGATATATGTTTACAAAGTTAGCAGAAGCGATAAAACGTAAGCCGATCATTGGGTGGGGAATATTCGCCGTAGTTATGGTGGGCGTTTTTGTATTAGGGATACTGGCTGCATCAATAACAGAGCGGCGGGCAGAGATTGCCACCTTATTTAATAATAAGAAGGTGGATATTGCCGGTATTGAATCACGTAATGAAATATGGGGAGAGAACTATCCTCGTGAATTCAGTACATGGAAGAAAACAGCCGATATGGATTTTCGTAGCAAGCATCTGGGTAATATGCCGGAAGATGTTTTGGAGAACCGTCCTGAAATGGTTGTCTTATGGGCAGGGTATGCTTTTGCACAAGATTACTCGGCACCACGTGGCCACATGCATGCAATAGATGATATTCGTAATACATTGCGTACCGGTTGTCCTGAAACAGATACGGATGGTCCGCAACCCGCAACCTGTTGGGTATGTAAAAGTCCGGATATACCACGTATGATGCACGAAATGGGTATCGAGAATTTCTATAAAGATAAATGGGGTGCCTTGGGAAGTGAAATTGTAAATCCGATAGGGTGTGCGGATTGCCATGATCCGGTAACAATGAATCTTACCATTACCCGTCCTGCTTTGATAGAAGCTTTCGAACGTCAGGGAAAAAATATAGCAGATGCAACCCCTCAGGAGATGCGTAGTCTGGTATGCGCACAATGTCATGTGGAGTATTATTTCCAGGGTGATGGAAAATATCTTACTTTCCCATGGGATGGTGGTATGACTGTGGAAGAAATGGAAGCATATTATGATGCGGTAGAATATTCAGACTGGACACATGCAATCAGTAAGGCTCCTATGCTAAAGGCACAACATCCCGATTATGAATTGTTTTTGCTCGGGCCACATTCTCAACGTGGTTTAGGATGTGCGGATTGCCACATGCCTTATATTTCAGAAGGAGGAATAAAGTATTCAGATCATCAGATAGTAAGTCCTTTGAAAAATATCTCCAATACTTGTCAGACTTGTCATCGCGACAGTGAAGATAATCTACGTAAATATGTATATGAATATCAGGATAAGGCATTGGAAATTCGCGACCGTATAGAACAGGAATTATCCAAGGCTCATATACTTGCTAAAACAGCCTGGGACAAAGGGGCTTCAGAAGACCAAATGAAAGCTTGTTTACAACTACTTCGGCAAGCACAATGGCGTTGGGACTTTGCGGTTGCCTCACACGGGGCTTCATTCCATGCTCCTGTTGAAACACAACGTATACTGGCACATAGCCTGGACAGAACATTGCAGGCGCAATTGGAATTACAAAAAGTGTTGTTTTCACAGGGAGTTACAGACGTGAAATTACCAGATATTTCTACAAAAGCAAAAGCACAGGAATATATCGGTTTAGATATGAGGAAGTTGCGTGAAAATAAAGATAAATGGAAAGAAACCGTAATACCAAAATGGGTGGAAAAAGCGAAAGATAAGGGTCGTTTAGCTGCCAGATGATGATTGATAAGTTAGACAATTAAGAGGGGAGTATCTAAACTCCCCTTCTTAGTTAACTCTTCTTTATAAACATCTTCAGTGACTACCTTTTTTATTAATTTGCTGATGAAAACAATATGAAACAAGAACGAAAAATGTGGCAATTCCCCTGGAAGTATGAAGAGAGTGTTCTTTTTATAGGTGGGGTAGTGGTTGTAGGTTTTGTTCTGCAATGCATGACAGGACCTTTTGACTTTTCTTTACTTCTATGGCCTGTAAATGGAATTCTTGGGTTGGTTATTGTCCTTTTATCCATCGTTTTTGGTATGAAAAGAAATAACCCTTTGGTTCGTTGGTTCTCTGGGATTCCTATGGCTGTAACATTAATTGTCGCACTCTTGATTCTAGGGATAATTATGGGATTAACTCCTCAGGTGATTCGTTTGCATCCGGGAGATAAAGATGCTGTTTCTGTTTTAGGATTGCGGCAAATGACCTCGGCATGGCCATTTGTTTTTCTCTATTTTCTTATTTTACTCTCTTTAGGAACCTTGATTGCCCGTCGTCTTTTTACTTTCAACAAAACCAACTATGCTTTTTATTTGAATCATCTTGGTTTATGGCTATTACTCTTTGCTTCAGGATTAGGAGCAGCAGATATTAAACGCTATGTGATGCATGTGAGAGAGGGTGAGACAGAATGGCGTGTTTATAATGATCATGGGGATATTCTCGATCTTCCTATTGCAATTAAACTGAATGATTTTATTATGGAGGAATACCCTCCAAAGCTCGCCATAATTGATCGTAGTACGGGAAACGTGCAACCGGAAGAAAAACCGGATTACTTTCAATTAGAAGAGGAGCCGGTTTCCGGAAGAATAGGGGATTGGGATATTATTGCAGAAAAATATATACATGAAGCTGTGCGTAACAGTGATAGCACATATCAGAAAGCTCCTATGCCGGGCGCTTCGCCTGCTGTTAAAGTGAAGGTTACTAATCGTAACACAGGTGTAATTTCGCATGGATGGGTATGCGTAGGCAACAGTGCACAACTTTATATGACATTGCCTTTAGATGATAATTATACGGTTGTTATGACGCAACCTGAATCTAAACGGTTCATTTCAGATATTAATATTTATACCGAAGACGGAAAACAGACACATGCCCTTTTGGAAGTGAATAAACCTTACCGGATGGGAAATTGGATGGTGTATCAATTCGGATATGATAACGAGGCCGGTAAGCTATCTTCCTACAGTAGTATGGAATTGGTTTATGATCCGTGGCTCATACCTGTTTATATAGGAATTACATTACTTGCTTGCGGATCGATATGTATGCTTTGGATAGGAAACAGGAGAAAGGAGGAAATAAATGACGTGGAATGACTTTGTGTGGTTTGCTGTTCCGGCAATGCTGTTATGGCTTGGCGCAGGAGTTTTAGTTTATACTAAAATCTCCTCAAAACTGATTGATCTATTAATGCTTATAGGTATACTTGTTTTTGCTTCCTTTATCGTAGGGTTGTGGATCGGGCTTGAACGTCCACCTATGCGGACAATGGGAGAAACTCGTTTATGGTATTCATTCTTTTTATCCATGATCGGATTTATTACTTACAAACATTGGAAATATAAATGGCTATTGTCTTTTAGTGCGTTGATGAGTTGCGTGTTTGTATGTATTAATATCTTTAAACCAGAGATACATTCCAAAAATCTGATGCCGGCCTTACAGAGTATATGGTTTGTTCCACATGTTACGGCTTATATACTTTCTTATGCCATGTTGGGGGCTGCCACTATTGCTTCATTTATTCAAATCCGCAAATTGGGTAACGGACTAGCTGATGATAATCTGTATCGTTTTATGGATAATCTGGTTTATGCCGGTTTCGGTTTTCTTATGCTTGGTCTTTTAATGGGTTGTGTCTGGGCAAAAGAAGCCTGGGGGCATTACTGGTCATGGGATCCGAAAGAGACGTGGGCTTTTATTACATGTGCCGGCTATCTTATTTATATCCACATGCGCCTGAATAAATGGTATCCCAAATTTACTTTATGGGTGCTTCCGATTGCTTTTGTGTTATTAATGATTACTTGGATAGGTGTGAATTATTTACCAACTGCACAGGATAGTGTACATACATATTCTTAAGTTGTGGTTATTCAAATTGAAATTATTTGAAGATAATATGATAAAAGTAACTGACTCCCCTCCTGCCAGAGGAGGGGGTGGACCATCGCTTGCGATGGTGGGGTGGTGGGAGAATAAGAGAAAAAGGTATTTATAATTTATCAAGAATACCAACCGCCCCACCGCAGCAAGCAGCGGTCCACCCCCGCCTTAACTAAGGCGGGGAGCCAGTTACTACAGTTCAAACAACAAATACTCATATCGTAAATCTTCAAATCTAACATAGCCTGAAACATTCCCACAAGAATCTGGGATACTCCACAATGGTTATAGCATCAATGAAAATTTATTGTTTTAATTCTGCAATCTTAACTTCCGATATACTAGCATTACCTGAAGTTATCAGGATACGCAGATCGCTGGCTGTTGTTCCTTTGAAACTATAACCTATTAATTCATTTGTTGCATTCACTTTTCCTTCATAAACAGTAAGGAATTGTCCCCCGCCTCCGGATAGTTGTATCTGGAAAGTGGCATCCGTGCTTTTCTCTTTCCATGCAATAGCAATACGGTTGGGAGAAGAGTTATTTTCTAAGCTGAATGTAATATATTCTCCGGCATTCCCATTCCAGGCTGTTGAAAAGCTTCCGTCTATTACTTGTTGCGCTTTATCATTATTTGTACTTGCAATAACGGCATTAGATGCATTAACAGCTCCTTTACTTGTCTCCGTTTTATTTCCGTAGGGAACTACTGTTATCTGATCATTCAAACGGATATCCTCTGAAGATGCCCCGATCATGATCTTGAAATCTCCGGGTTCAACCACCCACTGATTCTCTTTGTTGTATAGTTGCAAGTCACGGGGATAGATTGTGAAATTAACTTCTTTGGTTTCTCCCGGTTCAAGATGTACCCGTTCGAATCCGCGTAGATTTTTTTCGTATGTCGTTACGGAGCTTAATATGTCACGGGTATAAAGTTGAACCACTTCATCACCTGCCATTTTTCCTGTATTAGTTATTTTGCACCGTACTGTTACTTCTTGTTTGGGGGTAATAACAGCAGAACTTACGGATATATCTGCATATTCGAAAGTAGTGTAACTTAATCCATAACCAAACGGATAAAGAGGGCCATTTACGCGTGACATATTTCCATTTAAGCCGGGATTACGTCCACCATCTACCTGTGCAGATGGCTTTGTAGGGAAATTGAAAGGTATCTGGCCAACTGTTTTCGGAAAAGTTACTGTTAGTTTTCCTCCGGGGTTATAGTCTCCGAATAATACATCAGCTATAGCAATGCCACCTTGTGAACCGGGATACCATGATTCCAATATGGCTGGAACGAACTTATCAGCCCAGTTAATGGAAAGTGGGCGTCCGTTGATCAATACTAGAATAACCGGTTTTCCTGTGGCCACGACAGCTTGTAACAGATCTAACTGTCTTCCGGGTAGCTCAAGGCTGGAACGGGATTTATTTTCTCCACAGGTACGTACACCACCTCCCAATACCACAACTGCTACATCACTTGCTTTAGCATCTGCTACAGCTTTATCGATTTCCTGTTGTTCCGAATCAGTCAAAGAATAACGGATCAACTCTGATTCGGGCCAATTGGCATCAACCAGGTCACATCCTTTAGTATAAAGTACTTCCGTCTGGGGAGAGACTTTGTCTTGTATTCCTTTAAGTACGGTCGTAACTTCAACAGCTAAAGGGCCGTAATGGGTAAGTGCAAATGATTTCTCATCAGCATTAGGCCCGGATACAGCAATCTTTTTAATAGTATTTTTATTTAAAGGCAGGAGGTTATCCTGATTCTTTAATAGTACCAGTGATTCACGGGATGCTTGCAAAGCAATCTGTTGATTTTCGGGACTATCAACTTCTCTGTCGGCTTGTTTTAAATCCACCTGATATGGAGCATCAAATAGTCCGACCAGGAATTTCACGCGTAATATATCGCGTACACGGTCGTCTATTGTTTCCATTGAAATAGCACCCTCACGAATAAGTTTGCGTAGAGGTAATACATAGGAATCGGGCGAGCGGAATGTACAACGTACATTTAATCCGGCTTCGACACTTTGTAATACGGATTCTTCCATATCGGCAGCAGTTCCATGTTTGGAATAAAGGTATTCAACTGCATCGCTGTCTGATACAACATACCCTTTGAAGCCCATTTCTCCACGTAAACGGGTCATTAACCAATAATAACTGCTTTGTACGGGAAAACCATCATAATCATTATAAGAACTCATCACTCCCAATATTCCGGCTTCCTGAATAACACGTTTGAAAGGATACACATGAATATTTTCTACTTCGCGCGGAGACATTTGTGGATCTACGCGTGCCATTCCTTCGCGCGCGCCTTTATTATTGCTATAGGCAATATAATGTTTGGCTGTGGCTGCAACCTGATAGTCTTTTTGAATTCCTTTTGCCATAGCAATACCCAATTCGGCTACAAGATATGGACTTTCGCCATAGACTTCTTCGTATCGTCCCCAACGTTGATCTCTACCTACATCCAGAATAGGAGCATAGACATTGGTATATCCTAATAGGCGGGCTTCCCGTCCGGTTATATATCCGACTTTATTAATTAATTCGCGGTTCCATGTATGCCCTAATCCAAGTTGTGTCGGAAAATTTGTGGCTTTGAAGCTTTCGACTCCACGTATTCCTTCATTGGTAAAATCAACCGGTATTCCCAGTCGTGTCTCTTCTATAAAGAAACGTTGTACCTCATTCAAAGCCCAAGCATGTTTTGAAGCGGGCCATACGTAAGGATTATCGGAGGGAGGAAGTCCCCATTGCTGGAAACCGTTCAGATGTTCATCAATTGCTCCTATTCCGTCTTTCCATAATTGATTTTTCCATTCAGGAGTAGGCAGATCATCTTTTAGTACGCGTTTATAACCATATAAGGTTACCATCTGACATGTCTTTTCATCGACATTCATCTGTGATAACAGATCTTCGATCCGATCATCAATAGGAGCCGCCGGGTCTTCGTAAATATCTTTCTTACCATTCTTGTTGAAGTCTATCCATCCTTTTTGATAAATAGCTTTGTTGGTAGGTTTGTAAGTATCCGGAATACGAACATCAGAATCTGACTTATTTTGTGCCGGTAGAGACGAAATACTTCCCAAAGCCAAGGCAAAGAGAAGCATACATTGAGCTTTCTTCATTATATTTTATGTTGTATATTAATTCTGACTACAAAAGTACAAGAACTAAAGTAAAACAAAAGGTTTCCCCAGGATTATTTGATGAGAGAATCCTATTTATCAAAAAGACACACTTTTGGAGAAATGAAAGGATGAAAGACATGTTAAAAAAGGTTTCTATAGATGAAACGAAAAAATATTAGCTGTATAATGGAGCCGTTATTGCTGTATAAATAACAATATGATATTTGGGAAAGAAATGAAACGTGGGTTTGATATAAGGGTTTGATTTGAATCGAGGAAAGTTTGTTTATAGACTTAGGTAGTCAAAGCCTTTAATGCCTTTAAAGGCTTTAAGGGCATTAAAGGCTTTGCAGACAATCTTCAGATATTCCTTACTTTATCATAAATGTAGCCATCACAGCCTTATGGTCAGTAGGCCAGGGAGAGGCAGGTAGTATAAATTTATCATTGCCTGTTTCTTCTGTTCGAATATTCCGTATGATTGAGGAGGAGGGGCCAACAATAATTGCATCGGTTAGTTTCAAACGACTGTCGGGCATAAAATATATAAAATCAATACGATCACGTTCATCTGCCCCCGGAGCCCAGGTAAGTTTATTTGTTGGCATATCCTGATTATCGGATGGGAAAGTAAATCCCGGATGAGTAACAGGGTTCGGATGAGCTTCACGGTAGGCATCTTTAAAACCGTTTTCATAAAGCAATACAGAACAATCCCATGCAACTATCGTTCCATTGTGATCGAACAAATCTTTGGTAGCTTCTGTCCAGTCTAAATGAGATGGCTCATTGAAATCACCTCCCACAAAAATAAAATGCCCTTTTTCTTTTTCTTTTCTAGCATCCGTGATCAGGTCTTTTATGGCATCATCACGGAACGATTCCCGGTTTACGGTGAGAATAGAATCTACATCAAGTACAGGTGCTTCGATTTTTTCCCAGGTAGTGCCGCTATAGCCACGAGGTAAATAACAGGCATAACGTGTATAATCCAAGTGGGCAGAATATAGAACAATGATTTTATCATCCAGAGGAATAGTCGCTTTCAGAATGGAGCCATGACCGGGAGGATAGGCATACACCTGTTCAGTGATTGGGTATTTAGAGAGTATTCCGGTACTAGAACTAGGCAATCCATAATATGAAACTCCCTTATCGGCTAAAGCTTCTAATAAACGAGGGATGAATTCAACTTCATTATAGTTCCTTACTTCACTGAATGTAATCAAATCGGGATCTGCATTTAGTATATTATCGACGATTCCCTGAAAACCGTTTTCAACAACTGTTCCTTCCTGCCAGATATTGAATTGCAGAATTTTTAATGAATTTTCTTTTTTTGCCGGTACACATCCTATTATAAAAAACAGAAACAAGCTAAGAGAAAAGTATTTATATTTATTCATATCAGCATATTTAAAGCGGACGCGAATTAACGAATAATCCGCGTCCGAATCAATAATTATTTAATAAATCATTGAAGTATCCACATAGGTTTATTTACATCATCAACTCCTCCGTATTGGCGTGCAACTGCAGCAGTCACATTTTCCGAATTATAATCATATTCCACCTGCGGATACATCCAGCGAAGCGGAATCATATCTTTTACAGTGTTTTGATTAGTATTCGGGTTAATAGGAAGGACAGGATATCCTGTTCTGCGATAATCATAATAAGAATCCCAGGGGTGTTGTAGATAAGAAGCCAAATAACGTTGATTCAGAATTTTTTCAAGGTCAGCTTCTTTACTTCCTGTTAATTGAATCTTACTGTTATTTAGTGTAGTAGCAATAACATCATCTGTAATCTTTCTGCCATGGTGATATTGGGCATTATCAGGAGTAGCATCGTCAGTAAAACGGAAACTTGCTTCAATACCTTTTTTATAATAAGTAGAAGCATCACCTGTTATCCAACCACGTGTAACGGCCTCTGCCAGAATGAAATTCTGTTCGGCATAAGAAATACGCATCAAAGGTTCGCCTTCAGGTAATTGAGTGTAACGGTCGTTCATGCCACAAAATTCTCCGGTATTGAAATGGTCGATAACAACATTAATCGGATCAGATGGATCTACACCGATGTAGGCATCATAACTATCTTCAGCAATTCCGGCATCTATTTTTGCTTTTGCAGGATTTGCATAATAGAAAAGACGGTAATCTTCGTATTCTTTCAATAAGTCAACCACAGTGCTCGATACCATTAGATACGCATAATGCTTTGTCTGTGAATAGTGAAAAGGATATACCTGGTTAGCTTTGTTTTCATAAACTAATTGGAAATTATCAGCATTAGATGTCATTAACGAACCATTTCCTACTGTCTGCGCAAAACGTTCTTTTACCTGTAAATCAGAATCGGCCTCTTTTTTTGATAAATGTATTAATACTTTTAATTTGAAAGCTGTAACTGTTTTTCTCCATTTTTCCGGGTCACCATTTAGTATAGGGTCACCATTAAAAGTGGAAGCAACTTTGAAATGATTATATGCTTGATCCAGGTCATCCAGAATTTGCAGCATAACATCTTTCTGTGTATCATATACCGGACTCAATACTCCTTCTTCTCCATTTAGAATATCTTTATAAGGAATATCTCCGACTTCCAATGAATGGTAAAACAGTTTATATGCTTTTACAAATTTAGCCAGGCCAGTATAGGCTTCTTTTTCTGCTTCAGTTGCTTGCTCTACCATTTTGACACCATTCGTCAATATTGTATAGTCGTCAAAGCTTGCTCTTTCAAATAAATTGTATTGATAGCTTTCAGCTCCTTCTCCCCAGGCAATTTGTTTACTTCCCATACTGTGATAAAGAAAGTTTTTGTTACTCTTTGTTTTAGTGATATCTAAAAGTATCTTGGTTGCCAGCATACCCGGAGAGGCTTGTGTTGGTTTATCCGGATTAGTATTTATCTCATCAAAGTTATCACAAGATGATAATGGAGATAATAATATACTTAGTATGAATAATTTTACTAGATATTTCATAATTGATTTATTTAAAAGTCTAACTTAAGATTAACACCCATATAGCGAATAGAAGGAGCATTCAGATTATCTTCTGCTCTATCAGGATCAACAAACTTCAAATCTTTAGTCCAGACTAGTAAGTTTTGCCCAACAAAACCGATGGAGGCGCCTTTCAAACCAATTTTCTGATAAATACTGCTTGGGCAATTATAACTGATTGACAGGTTACGGAGTTTAAAGTATGTCTGATCAAAGATATTCTGAGTACGCATTGTTCCGATATATGGATTTCCTCTTTTCATATATGCTTCATAAGAAACAGCTTCATCATTGGGTGCAAATTGCCGGTCGTCACGTGTAATATTGCCATAAGCATCGTAATCAACACTTCCGGAAATAACTTTTACACCTTGACCTACGTATGTAATTTTTCCATCCACAACTTCATCATAACGCCATTTTGTATCCGAATCAATATGTGAGCCGGAGTTCCACATTGCCTGATCCATTGTTGAGAATAATACACCACCTACACGTCCATCGATAGTGAAGTTAAGCGTGAAATCCTTGTAACGTAATGTATTGTTAATACCAAACATCCAATCCGGTTCGGTATATCCCTGACAGGATTCATATTTGCTTATTACCGGATAACCGTTTAGGTGTATCACATTTCCCTGAGGATCTCTTTCATAATCTGTTACACCTGCATATTTTACACCATTGCTCTTATATCCGAGCCAGTCCCATCGTTTACCTTTTTGTACCCAAGGTTTTTTAAGGGAGTAAACAGGATCTATTTTATTATAGGTATAACGGTCTAGTGCCCAGTTAACCGAAGCACTCCAGGTGAAATCCTTTGTTTGGATAATATCGCCGGAAACTGTTATTTCCACTCCTTTCCTCAATTGTTCTTCATCAATATTAATCAAAGAAGATAGAAATCCGGAAGTAGGGCTTACAGATGCCTGTTGGGTAAGATTATAATATAATTTATTATAGTAAGTCGCATCAAAACGTAATCTGTTTTGGAACATACTAAATGCCATACCTACTTCCCAGGATCGTGTTGCAGAAGGTTTTACCAATGCACCTCTGATTGTTGTAGGATATTCGGCTGTATTCAATCCATCCCATTGATTGGTGGCTATTGTATATGCCGCATTTGTATCGTATACCGATAGGTCTTGCTTGGTTTGTGTCCATGAAGCACGAACTTTCCAGAAACCGATTATGTCAGGTAATGGAATAAACTCAGATAAAACGGCACTACCGGCTACAGAAGGATAGAAATAAGAACGTGTGTCGGCATCCAATGTAGATGACCAGTCGTTACGGGCTGTTATATCCAGGAATAATGTACTTTTCCAACCTATGGATGCTTTACCATAGAAACTGTTTACCTGTTTTCTTTTATATGTTTTACCTGTTTTAACCGGATCAACGGAGGCATTTAGCGAATAAAATCCCGGAATAGTAATCCCGTTTTGTGTTTCGGAAAGAGCTTCATCTGCTTCCCAGTAATAGATACTTCCTCCGGCAAGGCCGTTTAATGCAAAATCGCCTACTGTTTTATCTGCTATCAACAATGCATCACTGTTAATACTGTAACCTCCCTTACGTCTGTATCCATAATAACCCTTCTTGCTCCATCCTCCGGATGCATTTATTGGATTTTGCCATTCTTCTTTTTCAGAATAAGAGTCTATACCTGAACGTAAGGCTGCTTTCAACCAAGGTGTGAAATCATAGGAGGTGTTGAAATAAGCATTTGTCACATCCCGGTGTTTGGATTGAATGATTTCGTGTGCAGTATAGTAAGGATTGTCATACCAATTCTTATCCATCCAGTTTTGATCTTCGTTTTCTTTTACCCAGTAGTTCTTATAATCACGGATATCAATTTCTGTGCCGGTCCAGACAACTAAGTTATACAAATAGCCTTGACCGCCATAACCTGAACCTATATCATTCGGATAGAACTGTTTATTATAAGTTAATCCTCCTTCAAAAGTAAAATCTTTGTATTTCATATCACCTGAAACCGTATAAGTGAATTTATTCAGCTTCTGATTTGGAAATTGTCCCTTATTGTAGACATGAGTTAATGATGTACGTACGCTACCATATTTTCCTCTTTGGGCAACACTTATATTATTGTTTGTTATAAAGCTGAACTCCTGGAAATTTTTCAGGTTATTCTTTCCTTTCGATACCAGCGGCATTTCTTCCCAATCATGAGTGAAAGGATTGTATTGTCTGGCAGTTCTGCCGATATCCAGTTTGTCACCCCATACATAGTCGCCTGTTCCATAACGGCCACCACCACCGGAACTGTAGGCTGTCTGAACTTCAGGCTTTTTTACATAGCCGGCATCAAACATAGTATTACTGTTCACAGTAACATGAAGACCTTCTTCATTCGCTTTTTTAGTTGTTACCATTACTGCTCCCGATCCACCACGTGATCCATATAAAGCAGAAGCAGTAGCTCCCTTCAATACATCGATAGAGGCTATATCATCCGATGCTATATCACGAAGCGTAATGTTGTAATAAGGCACACCGTCCACAACCAATAATGGGGTTTCACCACGCAGAGATAAATCAGGCGTTTGATTAAAGTCTGTTTTATTCTTAATATTCAAGCCGGCAATCTGTCCAGTTAGAGTAGTTGCCATATCAACAGTTTTAACTGTAGCCAATTTATCACCATCCACTTTTTGTACGGCATAACCCAAAGCTTTTTCTTCTCTTCTGATACCTAATGCCGTAACGACTACTTCATCCAGCGTTTTGGTATCTTCTGCTAATTGAATAGCATAGTTTAAATTATTGCCTACTTGTATTTCTTTCGATATGTATCCGATATACGAAATAACAAGTATAGAGTTGCGGGGTACAGTCAAATTAAAATGACCATCCAGGTCAGTAATCGTTCCATTGGTAGAGCCTTTTTCAACTATATTAGCTCCGATGATAGCTTCTCCATTACTATCCGTTACTGTTCCACTGATAGAAACAATGGCTTGTTGTACAACGGCTTCACTGATCAGTTCTTTTTGTGAGAGAATAATGCTTTTATCAACTACCCGGTAGCTTACATCTGTATCGTCAAAAAGCTGATCTAAAATAGTAAATACATTTTTCTTGTTGGTTTTAATACTAACCACGCGATTTGTATTTACCTGCTTATTGTTGTAGAAGAAATGGAAGTCTGACTGCTTCTCTATTTCATCCAGTACATCCTGGACTGTTTGTTGGTTGATGTCCAGGGTCAAGAGAGTTGATTGACTATAGCTTTCGGCTGCATACGTCAATCCGATACACATAAATAACATGATCGTTGATAGTCTCATAAATAATGGTATTTTCTTCAAGGTAATGAACAATGCATTCACCCACCCGGAAAGTTGGATGCTTAAATAATTTGTCATAAATTTGTAATGATTTAGAGTTATAAAATAAGTTGCTTATAGCTTGTCGCCAAACAAGCATGCAATTTGTTTTTCATACGGGAAGATACGCCAATATTTTTCCGTATGTTTTGTTTTAGGGTGATCTGGATTTTCTCATGGGTATTAAATTAATTGTGACATTTTAGATTAATAAAGTTCTACAATAGTTTTTTCCATTATCTTATATTCATTATCTCCCGGTTCGGGATCAATAAACCTGTATTGAATACCTGACGACATACGGAGGAATTCCAGTATTAATGACAGGTGTTGTCCATCGATTGTGGCATTGTAGGTACCATCATATAGTTTAACATTCTTAACAATGAATTCAACATTAAACCGTTTACCCAGAATGCGTAATACTTCATCAAATGGAGTGCGGCGCAATATAACCTTGCCGTCTTTCCAGGCAGTAAGAGTCGGAATATAGGGTTGTGTTAATTCAGAGCTTTTTGTACGTGTATTATAAATGAAATCTTCAGAAGGGCTCAATATGTGTGATTCTTTTTTATTATCCTTGTTCGGAAATATTAATTTCACAGAACCAGATACCAATGTAGTACGAATCTGATTTGTGTTTTTATAAGCTTCCATATTAAATTCAGTTCCTAATACTTCAGCACTGAAATCATTAAAAGTATGAACGATAAATTGGCGGGATTTGTCTTTTTGTACTTCAAAGTAAACCTCTCCTTCCATTTCCACTTCTCTTTTCTTGCCTGTAAATTTATGCGGGTGTTTGATGTAAGAATCCGAATTGAGCCATACATTTGTTCCATCAGGTAAATTTACTTTAGCTACCATCCCTGGATTAGTACGTATTTCTATATATTCAACCGGCTCTTCCCGCGTCATGTAATAGGCGAAAGAAATCATTAGAGGTATAAACAATATGGCAGCGGCACGTTGTATCCAGGTAAGGAAAGAAGTATTTTTTCTGTTTCCCTTATGCATTTTCTTTTTCACAGTAGATAATGCTTGTGGTACATCTACTTGCCTAATTGTATTTATAGCATCAGAAGCTACGTATATAGCATATACGTCGCGGGCTATTTTCAAGTTCTCTTCCGATGCATCAATCCACTCCTCAACTTCCTTTTTCTCATCATCTGAGAGTATCCCTGAGACATAATCAGGTAACATCTCTTCGTATTTATTTATTTCGTTATATTCATCCATTATAGATCGTCTTTACTAATATGACTGATCAAAAATAAAATGTCCTAAACAGAAAGTGATTTTTTTGCTATCTTCGCACTGCAGTCAGAGTCTAATTATACACAATGCCACACTCTCCCACACAAATGACGGATGAGATGCTTCTTAATGCCATACAGGCAGGAGATGAAGAAGCGTTTGATTCACTATTTATACGGTATTATCCGATACTTTGTGCTTATGCCAAGCGTTTTGTCGGATTGGATGATAGTGAGGAGATTGTACAGGATACCATGTTGTGGTTATGGGAAAATAGTCGTCAGTCGGTAATTGAAACTTCTCTCAAAAGCTATCTCTTTAAATCGGTTAAGAACCGTTGCTTGACTCTTATGACGCATTATGAGATGAGAGAACGGGTGGAAAACAAATTATATCAAAGCCTGCAAACCTATTATGAGGACCCTGATTTCTATATTGTTGATGAATTGAGAAATCGGATTGATGATGCTCTTGCCCGTTTACCGGAATCCTATCGTGAATCATTTGTGTTAAATCGTTTTAATCAAATGACTTATCAGCAGATTGCTCAAAAATTGAATATATCATCTAAAACAGTGGATTATCGTATTCAACAAGCCTTGAAGTTGTTGAGAAAAGAATTAAAAGATTATTTACCACTCTTGTTGGCTATGCTGCATTGAATCCATTTTTTATGTATGTTTGCAGACTAAAAACAAAAAGAATATGGTAACTTACATAATTATAGGTTTAACATTACTGGTTTCATTTAATTGCTTTTCCAATTCTAATCTGTTTTATAAACTAGCTTTTATTCCTTATCGTGTAGTAAAGAATAATGAGTGGTACCGTCTTCTTACACATGGTTTTGTACATGCAGACTCCATGCATTTGCTGGTAAATATGTTTACATTCTGGTCGTTTGGTATATACATTGAAAAATACTTCGGCTATATGGGATTTAATGCCCTTGCCTTTATCGGACTATATTTTGGAGGAATGATAATTGCTTCTCTATATGATGTGATCAAACATCATAATAATCCTAATTATATTTCAATAGGTGCATCCGGTGCAGTCTCGGCTGTACTCTTTTCTTCTATTTTATTTAATCCCTGGGGTAAAATACTTTTATTTGCAATTATTCCTATACCGGGAATTATTTTTGGAGTAGTCTACCTGATCTATTGCCAATATATGGCAAAGAAAGGTGGTGATAATATCAACCATAACGCTCACTTCTTCGGGGCGGTTTATGGGTTTATCTATCCTATACTTTTAGATCCCCGGTTGTTTAGTGGCTTCCTATCTCACTTCGGGTTGTAATATTCGTGGTTATATAGTTTAAGAACTAAAAAGTCAATTCAAAGAGATAAACACAGAGACACGGAGCACACAGAGATTTATAATCTTTTGGTTTTCATCGTAATAAAAACTCTGTGTGCTCCGTGTCTCTGTGTTTAATTCTTTCTTTCAGACTTTTTAGTCAGCCCCAGAAAAACTATGACCTTATTTTACTTTACCTTGTTGATGAAATTATTCATCTCACTTTTAATAAACTGATCTATATCGGACTTAGTACCTGTATTAGGAAGATAAATAACCATAATAGTTTTAAAATCCTCCGTAGGAGTAAAGAGAATACCCATATCTTCTTTTTCATTCAGGAAGGTTAAAGTCAATTCATCTTCATCATAATCGATGAGCTGATATCTTTCATCAAGGAATTCAGGAAGATTCTCAGACATTTTATCTATTGAACAGCTGACTCCAATAGAGGTTACTTTATCATTTTTATCAAACAAAAAGATATAGGAATAAATGGAATAATATTCATTATACAAAATTCCATCTGTATTTTCAAAGGAAGGAGTTCCATAAATCTTTTTTACATCCTGTTTGGAAGCTCCAAATTTGACCTTTTCATTTGGTTCAGGATACAAGGTGAATTTAGGGTCTATAATTACATCTATCTTTTTTTTATCATAGCCATTTTCAAGAACAATTGTAGTTTTGCCGACTTTTCCTCCGGTAATTTTACCACTTTGGGAAACCGTAGCATTATATTCATTCTCAGATGTGTAAGTTATAGCTGAAACGGATGTTGCCTCAATCTGTTTTTCATCCTCATAATTCATTGAATACTCTGTTTTACCCAATTTGATTTGTTGATCCTCTTCCAATGACTCACTATCACCACACGAGCTTAAAATAAGTGGAATTGAAAATAATAACGTAAATAAATGTTTCTTCATATCTGTATGTTTTTTAATGAATAAATCTTTCTTTTACTGGCTTTATTTTTGTCTCATTGCAAAACTAAAGTTTAAAATATTCTCATAATACCCCACAAATAGGAGTATTATTGCATATTGATGATACCATTTACAAATCTTGAATAGAAGATCATGAGTTTGCCGGACGCGTTTACGATATGATACAGCAGGATAAACATAACAGGAAGATGCTCAAATTTAAGGTGGGTTCGATATTCAAATTGAGGAGAATTTGAAGATGGTGGTGACGTTGGAATCCCAAAGGGATTCAATATGAATAACCCCGGGTAAAACCCGGGGGAAGATAATAGTCCCCCACAGCAACCCTGAATAGGGTTGAACCCACTCCGGGGTTCATTAGAAGAGAAGGTAGCCATCTGCCCCGGGTTCTACCCGGGGTTATTCACATTTAACGCCTATCGGCGTTCATCGTCGCAAAATCTTCACATCTTACAATATCCGAAGGACCTTATATTCTTCACGTTAATTCTGGAATTGCATATAAAAAGATATTGCTGCAATCATTTGTGTGAATTGCAGCAATATAATGAATATAACCTAAAGTAAAATACCAGGTTATTTATTGTGTTTAAAATTCTTATTAACCAGGAATAAAGAAAATAGAAGATTTACGATAAGTACTCCGCCACAGCATGCAATATAGAAAGCCATCCATGGTTTTTCTTTATTGAAGATAAAATAAAGAATGATAGTAGCGATGGATATTATAATGAGTAGCCCTATGATAACGGACATAAATATTTTTCTTCTATTCATAACATGCTATATATGGTTAGAGCCATTTATAAGATTTCTTTCAATTTGGTCTCTAGGGCATCTCCCCGCAGGTTCTTATCTATAATTACTCCGTCTTTGTCAATAAGTACGGTATGAGGGATGCTGTTAACCCCATAAAGGGCTGCTCCTTCACTTTGCCAGAATTTAAGATCGGACATTTGAGGCCATGTGATATTGAGGTCTTTGATACCTTTCTTCCATGCATCGTCCGTACGGTCAAGGGATATACCTACTATTTCAAAATCCTTGTTGCGGTATTGTTTGTATACTTGTACCAGATGAGGCATATCTGCACGGCAGGGAGGACACCAGGATGCCCAGAAGTCGATCAAGACAATCTTTCCATTACCTACATAATCAGATAACTTATGCATCTTACCATCCGCACCCATCATTTCAAAGTCTGTAAATTTTTTGCCTACTGCAACCTTATCAAGTATATCAAGGTGTTCAATGATCTTATCGATGCCTGGAGTAGCCTTGAACGTATCACCGGCTTTAGCAATAATATCACGTCTTTCTTTTTCATTAATATTATGACGGAAATCATATAACAACTTAGCTGCAGTTTGACTGTCTGAATTGTTGTGTATGTATTCTTTTACACTGTTGGAGATGGCTGTCGTCATATTATCGTAACGTGTTTCGGCAGCTTTAGCTATTTCCGGATCATCAGATCTCATGTCATTCATGATCTTTTCAGAATCTGCATAGATACGGTTGAAGTCTGCTTGTAGAGCAGAATATGCATCGTTTTCAGGAGTACCTGTTACAGTAGATGTTTCACTTAATTCAGCCTTATACTTTGCATTTTCCAATACAAAAAGGGCAGTGAAAGGAGAATTCATTCCTGTAGCAACCCGTTGGGGTTCAACTACATCATTTGAAAAGCGGAGGATATAAAGTGAAGGTGTATCCTGGCTTCCTTTCAATGTGAATTTACCCTTTTCCACCAACGCACTATCTTTCGCTTCTGCTCCTGCACTTGTATTGTCATAGAGATAAACATACTGTCCATTCAGATTTGTATCTGATACAGTACCGGTGATTTTATATTCCGGGGTTCCATTGCATGCAGATAATAATACTGCAGCAACAGCAAAGGTTACTAACTTTTTCATATTTATTCCTATCATTTAATATGTCGCGAAGATAGCCGATTCTGATAACACAACCATTGTTTTTTACAAAAAAAAGCCTAAGAAGGGATAAACTGCAGGTATCCGTCCTGTAGAATAAATCGTTCATCATGGTCGGCCAGATAACGGATAACAGTAATGACTGTGTCCATGGGATAAGAAATCATAGTTATCAACTCTTTTACCAGAATAGATTTGGAATTGACTTTTTCTTCTAATAATGTACGGATAGCATTGAATTCAAATACAAGCAATCCTGCATCATGTTTGGATCGGCAGATATCACATACACCGCAATCAACAGTATTCTTTTCTCCAAAATAGGAGAGGAGCATACGGCTTCGACAGATATTTTCTTCATTGATATATTCCAGAACTTTTTCAATGCGGTTGGCAAATCGCTCTTTCCTCTCTTCATAAGCTGAACGGGGAATACGGAGATATTTAAGCTCTTCCCGTGTTCGTGTATAAATGATGAGCGGAGTTTTCTTATGAGGTATATAATTAATGATACGAAACTTAGAAAGCCCGATCAGTATATCATATACCTGTTGGGCTGTTATCCCTGCCCGGGTAGCTATTGCTGCTTCATCTATGTAGACATAATCGGCAAACAAACCGGTGTATGAGCGGAGTATTATTTGAATAACCTCATCTGTCTGCTTGTCCTGATGCAGATACTTATAAAGTTCATCCCGTTTTGCCGTAAATAAGAGGCGGGACGCATTATCTATTTCTTCGGTATATTCAATATAGCCTGATAATTCCAGTATTTTCAGTGAATGGTGAGCTTGTAACTGTGAAAGCTTGAAGGCAGAACAGAAGTCGATTAATGAAAAATCATGTACAGTTTCCAGTCCAAATCCAACTGCTATCTGATAATAGTTACCCAGTGCTTCATATACGCGATAAATATATTCTTTATCAGGGAACTCATCGGCAAGCCTTTTCTTTAGCTTTGCATTGTCGATACCTGAGCAAAGGGCTACGGCATAAGCTTTTTGTTCATCTCTTCCCGCACGTCCTGCTTCCTGAAAATATTCTTCGAGTGATCCGGGCATATCGATATGGACTACAATCCGTACATCCGGTTTGTCAATCCCCATACCAAAAGCGTTGGTGGAAACAATGACACGGCAATCATTATTTTTCCATCGGTTTTGCCGGATTGTTTTTTCTTCCCGATTCAAACCGGCATGGAAGAAGTCGGCACTCATGCCTTTCTCTTTTAAGAGAGTGGCAATTTCTTTAGTCTTTTTACGGTTACGTACATACACTATAGCACTTCCCCGTACTCTTTCCAGTATATAAATAAGTTGACTTATCTTATCATCTGTCTTTCGTACGGTATAGGATAAATTTTGGCGTAAAAAGCTCTTCTGAAATACATTTTTCTCTTTGAACAGGAGTTTATCCTGTATATCATTCACAACATCCGGTGTTGCGGTAGCAGTGAGCGCTAATACTGGAACACCTGGCAGATATTGCCGGATGTCTGCTATCTTTAGATAAGATGGGCGAAAATCATATCCCCACTGAGAAATACAATGACTCTCATCGATAACCAATAAACTTACCTGCATGGCTTGCAGTTTGGCTAGGAAGATTTCGGTCGTAAGCCGTTCGGGAGATACATATAGAAATTTATATCCGCCGAATATACAATTCTCTAATTGAGTGATGATCTCTTGCCTACGCATTCCGGAATAAACAGCTGTTGCTTTTATACCTATTCGGCGGAGGTTATCAACCTGATCTTTCATCAAAGCAATCAAAGGGGTTACTACCAGGCAAACTCCTTCCATTGCCATTGCCGGCACCTGAAAAGTGATAGATTTTCCACCTCCTGTCGGCATAAGACCTAATGTATCTTTGCCTGCATATATAGAACGGATAATATCTTCCTGTAGGGGACGGAATTCAGAATATCCCCAATAGGTCTTTAATATATCATGAAAAGTGTCCACTCAAATCTCTTCCGTCTTGATATCTTTGATCATCAATTGGATAGAGGTATTACCGTTATAGGTGTTTTCCTCTATGGTGTAACAGATGCTAAATGGTTTCATGGATTTGATATGCTCATTGAAAGTGTGCATACCGAATGCGATCGCATGAATAGGAGTATTTGATGCACCGTCAATAAGTTCCAGTTTGATGTGTTCCAAATCTTTTCCCACCAGCTTACTGGTTCCATAGTCTCTTACATGATGAGAGCAGAATATCGGTTTTTGATTGTCCGGGCCGAAAGGATTCATTTTCTTCAGATCATTCAGTAATTTCGTGTTGATGTCTTTTAATTCCAATACGGCGTCGATGTCGACTTGTGGTGTCATCTGTTCCGGAATAATCTCTTCCGCAGCCAATTCAAGGAAACGAGTGGTGAATTCTTCCAGGTTTTCTTCTTTTAGCGATAGGCCCGCTGCATAAGTGTGTCCGCCAAAGTTCTCTAATAGGTCACGACAACTTTCTATCGCTTTGTATATATCGAATCCTGTGACCGAACGTGCAGATCCAGTGATTAATTCCGATGATTTTGTCAATACAACAGCAGGACGGTAATATTTCTCTGTCAGGCGCGATGCTACAATACCGATCACTCCTTTGTGCCATCCTTCATTGTAAACAACAATAGCTTTACGATCTTCTATATCAGTGAAATCATCGATTACTGCATTCGCTTCATCCGTTATTTTTTTATCGAGTTCCCGACGTTCGTCGTTGTATTTATTGATGTTTTCGCTCTTTTCACGTGCTGACTCACTATTTTTTGCCAATAAGAGGTCTACTGCTTCTTTCCCGTTTTCCATTCGGCCAGAAGCGTTGATACGTGGACCAATTTTGAAAACGATATCACTGATAGTAATATCTTTTCCTGTCAACCCGCATATATCAATAATTCCTTTTAGTCCGAGACTGGGATTACTATTAAGCTGCTTTAATCCATAGTAAGCTAATATCCGGTTTTCGCCTGTAATCGGAACTATGTCAGAAGCAATACTTACAGCAGTCAGATCGAGTAATTTCTCCAATTCATTGGATGGGAAACTATTGCTTTGTGCAAAGGCCTGCATGAATTTATAGCCTACGCCACATCCGGAAAGATGTTCATAGGGATAGATGGAATCAACCCTTTTCGCATCTAAAACAGCTACGGCATCAGGAAGAGTATCATCAGGCATGTGATGATCACATATTATAAAATCAATTCCTTTCTGCTTGGCATAATCAATTTTATCAATAGCTTTGATACCACAATCTAAGGAGATAATAAGAGTAATTCCTGTTTCTGCAGCATAATCGATTCCTTTGTAGGAAATTCCATATCCTTCATCATACCGGTCAGGAATGTAATAATCGATGGCTGAAGTGTAGTTGCGTAAATACTTATAGACTAAGGCCACAGCTGTGGTTCCGTCTACATCATAGTCACCATAAATCATAATCTTTTCTTTATTCCCTAATGCTTTATTGAGTCTTTTGACTGCCTTGTCCATATCCGGCATAAGGAATGGATCATGTAAGTCATGTAAGCTGGGTTTAAAGAATTTCTTTGCTTCTTCTACAGAAGTAATTCCCCGCTGGACAAGTAAGAGGGCGACTACCTGGCTGATCCCCAGCCGGGTAGACAATTCGTCTCTTTTATGTATCTGTTCTTGTGTTGGGGTTTGTAAATTCCATCTGTTAATCATTATATATTATTTTTTTTCTTTTTTCTCTCTCAGAAAAGCAATCCAATCGTTGGCATGCGTCATACATGGACGATCTATGGATTGAATCGGTAAAGTTAGGAAATAATAACATATAATGAAAAGAGATGAATGAATTTGTTTAGATTAAAGAATAAAAAAGGATGGGAGTTAGTTACTTTTTTACAAGATCAAACCGATGAAAACTCAAAAGATCATCTGAGAATTCAGGATTCAAAGGATGGCTACTGGATATGTAGAGCCCATCATGACGTATAAACATGAGTCGTGAATTGTAAGAGTAATCAGGAAATAAAGTTTCTCCAATAATTTCGAAATTTTTATCCAATATAATAATGGAAAAGTTTTTACGTCCATATTGTAAAAGTTCCATTGGATTTACTCCTTTTTCAATTTCTGTTTTTGGGTAAGCTATTCTATAGTATATGTCCCTGAATTCATCATAAAGAAGATTCCCATATTCAGGATTCTCACACATTTGTTGAAGAGTCACATTACCGAAATCATCTAGAATTCCTATTTTAGGAATATATTTACTTTTTATATTTCGCTTAATTATTTTTTTATGGTCTTGAGATGTAATATATACATCTTCAAGCAGCGTCCATGAATAGACAAAATGTGTACCATCCCAAGAACGACTGTAATGTTCTTCCATGCCGTTTCTCTTAGCTTTATTTAATGCGTCGGGTAGAGTTGGATAAGAAAAAGGGAGAGTATTTACCTCTTTGGATTTTATATTTATATATATAGAAACAGGATTTTTTTCATCTGCAATCCACCTATTACAGCCAGAGCCAATATATATATTACCATCTATCAATATAACAGGATTGTAATAAGATGTCATTCCATAATATTGCCTTAATGGGATACTGTCTTTACTATAATCATATTGCAATTTGTCAATAACTTCAGAACTTCTATTTATTAAAGCGATTTCTTTAATGTCTTCATTTATGATAAAAATACTATCCAAATTGTGTATATAATATCCTATGAAAAAACCAACTCCGTTAGAGCCTTCTACGTGAGGTTCTATTTTGAAAGCTAATTCATGTGAATTCATATCGTAGAATAATATCTCATTTCTTATGCTATTTTTAAATGTGAGATATTCTTTTTGTGTTTTATCCTTATATAAGCATAATGTTTGGATAAAGTTTTTCGTATTTTCATCTAGTATAAAATCTATATATTCGTCAGATTTTTGCAAATCATATAAACTTTTAGTGTGGCTTGAATTACATGATGTTATAAATATAAATATATAAAATAAACATATTAAATTTATGTTTTTCATGGTGTTGCAATTGTATTATAAAAGAAATATAAACACTTTACCAAGATGCCTTAACATGATGATAAAGTGTTTATTAAACTTAATTAATCTTCTGGATCACGGTCGTCATCATCTTTAGGATCACAAGGTGAACAGCCATAATTGCCTCCATCTGTACATTTCCAAGTGGATGTATTCATCCAACATTTTTCATTTGCTTTTTTGTAATATTGCTTTTCAATGGATCCATTGAATGTTTCAGATATGGGAACATCCCTTTTACTTGAAACCATTGCAATTGTAATAAACAAAAAGAACATAATCGATAGTGCTTTCTTCATTTTTTTAATAATTTAATTTTGACATTGATTTTAATATGCGCTGTAATATAAGAAATATATTTATATAAAACAAAAGTATTGTTTTGTTTTTATATTTAATCATCACTCTTTATTACCCAAAATATACTCAGATTACTAATCAAATGAATCTTCTTTATTGTCAAAATGAAAGCAATGATATTTAATAGTTATCGTTTTGCTTTAAAGTTGGCTTTTGTTGTAACAGGCACTTTGTTGTCTTATGATGAATTAGCTTAAAAAAGGTAGTTTTTTAAACGTTATTCGAGTAAAAAATAAAGAGAAAATAAATTCATTTAGCCTGTATTATTCCTAAACTCAAAAAAGCGCTGTAAAAAGTACCTTCA
>DAMANX010000035.1:0-36329 GCA_032073245.1 Tannerellaceae bacterium | reverse complement strand
GAAAGAAAAAGTAAAACATCATGATTAAAAAAGTAGATTTATGAAACACATTGACAAAATGAAAAAAGA
This sequence comes from Tannerellaceae bacterium, assembly GCA_032073245.1. Lineage (GTDB taxonomy): Bacteria > Bacteroidota > Bacteroidia > Bacteroidales > Tannerellaceae > QVMG01. Next base: position 36,260 of record DAMANX010000035.1, on the reverse strand, counting down.
GAGGTTTGCTCTCTTAAAACCGCAAATGCGGTTATGGATATTACTTATCACTTTGGTAAGTAGTGGCTTTGTGAGTGCTCAGAGTGGGGCACCTGATCCCGGATGGATAGGGGGGGTATCCTAAATTTACATTGGCTGACGGTAGCCAGTCTTTAACTAAAGGTATTTCTAATGCAGATGACTATCTTGAAATATATTTTAATCCGACAGTAGACATATTGGATCCTAAGATAGTTATCAATTTGCCATCGCAGATTGCTTATAATGCGAAAGGAGGTTTTAAGCAAGGCCCGGGAAATGAAAGTTCTGTGGAAATTGATAAAATAACCGGCAGTAATACAATTACTATCTCATTTAAAGGAACACTACTGGAAAATGAAGCAGTACATTTACTCATAAGTATGAAAGCCGATTGTAGCGCTTCCCCAGAAGATGATCCGGAGGTTTCGGTTCAGATAAAAGCAGGTAATGAAAAAGCAGGTATTATTACCAAAGCTGCTATCGGCATAAAAGAACCGACTATTTCGGGTAGCTTCCGTATACCTGATGATGTAGATATTGAGCAAGATATCGAAGCTGCTATCCATTATGATATAAAGTCAACAGGAGGAGAGACGTCTGCGTTAACATTGACTTTTAAAACAAAAGAAGTGATAATCCTCAGCGATTTCATGATCGGAGCAAAAAAGATAGAGGATAACAACTTGAGTTCTATTGGTCCTGATGATGAAGGAAATGTGGTTTATATATTAGAATTAAACGAAGATCTAATGGGTGGCCGTCTGGATGGCACGGGAAAAACTATTGATATGAACGCTACGTTGTTGCGATGTGGTATTAATGAAATTCTTCATGATATAACTTCTGCCTGTGGCAAGACTTTTAAATTCCCTAACTATCCCATAGTCATAAAAGGATCTAGTGAAAAGCCGAATATAGTACATGTGAGCTCTTTGCATCTGAAAACACATGATCCGAACAATGTAGCTAACAATGTAGCACATCCGACAGCGAATAATGGGCTGTATCCTAGTATGGAGGATGTATCATGGATCCGATCTATATTTGAAAATGATAGTGAAACCAAAGCATATAGTATAGCAGCGCAATTCGATAGATATAGTGCTTATTCCTATTTCGATATAGAGAATGCTTATTATGTGATCCGCGAAGCAGGAGGAAGTAATCCGATAAAAGGAGTTCTTCAAAATGTGAAAAAGACAGCAAGTGTAGGAGCAGGCAGTTCAAATACCGGGGTTATTAAGGGGGAATACCGTGATAAACCGGCCGGTTTTAGTGCCGCGATTCAGAAGGAACATTTTATTCCGGCAGGGGGAACAATCGAGTTTTTCATACCAACATATAATGGTAATATTTATGATAATACAATAAAAAGCGACCTTTTCTATGACTATCCTAACACTACTATAGGCGGATTTAATGCTAATATTACGAATGCTACAAATGCCTGTGGCGATGTGGGAACTTTCGATCGAAACACTGTGAGGCTAGCATGGATGGGAGTTCCTCATTTCCGAGAAATGCCAACGGGTATCAACTTTGACGGAACAATATCAGAAGAAAAAACCGTCCGGCTCAGAATCTCTGCCGGGAATATTCCCCAAGGCATAACTTCAGCGGAAGTGGTTGTATATAAACCAACATGGCTGACTATAACCGATGCCAGAGTTATGGGAATTGATAATAATGAAGTTTCCGGTATGTCGGCAATAGTTGGATCAAACGGAACGAATCAGACAGTGACTTTAAGCCGCTCAAATGGAACACAAGAAGGTAATTGTTTCGTAGAATTAAAATACATTTCAACACCTACGGATGGCAGTGAATCGGAAACCATTCGTTACGAGATGGATTTTGTGTCTAATATAACCGGTACACGGATGAAAAATGTTTTCCGTGTTTCACAACCGGTAAGTATGACGAAAGGGGAAGAAGTGGCTCTCACTTCTTTCAAATTACAACGAAGAACTCTTGGTTTAGCTCCCGATAATAGCAGTCAAGCTGATCCGCAGAAAATCAGGAGTGATATATATATGGCAGGTGATAAAGGGCAACTTATCTGGGAAGCAACATTACTCAATGACGGATATAAACACCTTTATTTGACATTGGATGCTTCAAATACAGAATTGGTTGACAATGTAATTATTGATGGCACAATGATCGTATCAATTGAGCGGGGATCGACAATACTTACTGATGCAACAGCCGTATTTACAGGCGGATATATACATTGCAACTATGCGTTTGAAGCAGGAGATCTCGTTACTCTCACTACAAATTTCATAACAAGCAGTAGCTTCAATAAAAAGCACTTCTTTATTTCTAAATGTTATGTAAGCGAAGATGCACTCGAAAAACCGTTGGAGGAAAGTGCTAATAGAAAAGGAAATGATATTCGTTATGCTGAATGCGGCGTTTATTCTTTGGATATGCTTTATTCGTTTAGTGGTACTTCTGCAAATTATTTTTCATTTTCAGATAATAGTGAGCATACCCTTTATTATGGATATTATCGTCCCTTCAACTCACAAATGCTTTATAGTCCTTATTTCTCGGATGAAATTCGTAACCTATCCTGGCCCAAGCAGATTATTCTGACAGCACCGGAAGGATATACAATTAAAAAAATCATCGTACAAAAATCAGGAAGCTGGAGTCCTAATATGGCTCATGAACAAGTGGAAGTGGGTATATCCAGTAGATCCGGAAACGAATACACTTTTAATCTGGAATCTTTATATGGTCCCGGAGGTTGGGAAAAACCCAATGCTTCTGGTCTCAATCATTTGCTATAGTTGCAACCGCCGATAAGTCAGCTCCAAAAGGGATTCTTAGTTCAAAGGTTATCATAGGTACATATGAGAATGATAAGCCACAGACTTTGAATGTAGCTTGGGGCAGTCCGACTTTGGAATATAAAGGATTAAATATAAACCTGACGCTGCCGACCGAAGTTTCTGCTTTATCCAAGCACGTAACTATTAAGAATATTCAGATCAAAAACCCCAATAAACAATCACTTACCGATGCATGGTTATACGTAAAGGGAGATGTTGAAAATCTAAGCATAGGTTCCACTTTAGGAGTAGGTAACTGGATACGGGTTACCGATAATGGCATTCCGGAAAATGATGTTATCTCCTGTGACCTGGAGTTTGACTATACAAAAAACACAGATGGAAATGTCGAAATCTATGTCCTGTCCGGTTTTAGTTCTTCGTTGGATCCAAGCGGGAAAAGTATTGAAGAATTAAAGGATAATGTGGGTGAAAAACGAACAATTCCTATCCGGATGGGAGAAGTAGTGTTATCAGGTGAGCTTTCGGTAGATGATGCTGAGCTTAAATACAACACTGACTATGTCTTAACCGCCCGAATAACATCTGAGGCAAGCAATGCCTCTATTCTCAATCCGAAAATGGAAATTACCATACCGGAAAATCAGGTAATTCAAACTGCCGAGTTGGAATATGGAACTACTATTGTGGATTATACAAAACTGACTGCCCGTTTGAGTGGACTGAATGCAATAAAGTTTACCTTTGATTTGGCGAAAGCGTTAGACCAAGCAACGGTTATATTACCCGGTATATGGGATACGGAGAGTAAACTTCCCCGTGAAGCCAAACTGAAAATCACTTATCGCCCTATGTGTAAGACTTCATCCAGCGGTATTCGCTTTACCGGAGTAGTTAAAGCAGACACTCCATTTGAAGGAGGTACAGTGAACAGTCGGAACGTACGTTCAGCATATATGTTTCCGTATGATAATCTTACTTACAAGTTCCAGGTTGCGATTGAAACAACTAGTGGTAATTATGCTTTCAACGAACTCACCAATCAGTCAGAAATTAAAATTAAACTCAACCTGAGTAGAAAAGCAGAGGTAAAAGAAACAGATAAATTAAAACTAGCAATCCCTGAATATCTTACTATCACAGGTGATATTCAGTGGAGTAGTGAGAAAGGTTTTATGCTTGATCCATTTAAATCTTCCGATCTTACACCGGATGATTCGGATCCGATGCTTTATACTTTGAGTTTACCGGCAAATGCCTTTAATGCAGATAAAGATGATGTAATCACCTATGTTATTCCCGTTACTTATACCAAACCTTCCGATAACGAAGAGCTTAGTATTTTAGCCGGAAATCCGGTTGTTGCTGTGGAAGTAAATGTAGCTACGCAAGGCGAAGCGTTCGGTGGAATAGCCTGTGGTAATGAGCCTACCGAAGCTTCTGCCGGTATGGGTAGTCGCGATTTTGCGTTTGTGTTGACCGATAAAAATTTCCCGTTGCATGCCTTTATTGGTTCTTCTTCGGATATTACAGTGACCAGTGGACAATTTAATGGTAACTGGCAAGTAGGTTCCGTAAATTTCAATACACCTGGTTGCAGCTTTACACCTGGAACAAGCTATACGGATGCTACCCCAGAAATAGAAACAGGAGTTATCGAGGAAGCAACCATCAATGTGAAAATATCCGACAAGGAATATGGCTCGGTGAAAGCACAGTTCAAGGTATTTCCTTCCCTTGATTTTGCATTGAAAGGCGATTATTTTACAGAATGCAGTGCATTGGGAGAAGTTTCTCTTGCAAATTATGTGGATAATATAACCTCTCAATATACAACTGTTAAATTCTACAGCGATGAGAACTGTGAACCAGCCGATGAAGTAATAGGAAATGTTGCCATCAATGCTACGGTGAATTATTGGGCGAAAGCTGAAAACAATGGCGGCTCTGGAAATAAAGTGGGAACAATGATCTCTTTCGTGATTAATACTCCTGTAACAGTTACAACTCCGGAAGATGCCTCAAACCCATCTCTGATATACGAACATAATGCAACTGTGAACCTCAGGGTAACAGCAACCGGCACTCTGCCGGAAAATGGCAGCTTCGCTTACCAATGGTATAAAGACGGAACAGCTTTGTCTGGCAAGACATCTGCAAATCTGGAGATTACTGCAGCTAATCAGAGCAATAGCGGAACTTATTATGTTTGGGTAAATGGAGGTGTTTGTGGTAATGTTAAGAGTGAAGAGGTAGAAGTAACGGTTTATCCGAACCTTGCTATCAATCTTCATCAATCATCTTTGACTGTATGTAGTAATGATCAGATTGGTGTTGACCTATATGGCAATATAAAAGAATATGTTGATAACGTAACCTACTGGTATTCGACAGAATCGGATGGCAGTGATTTAATCGAGTTATCAGCTAATAATCCGATACCAGTACCTTCATTAACAACCGGTTCATACTGGATCTATTCCAAACATTCAGCGGCGACCACAACGACGCCGGTCGAATTAAGCCTGAAAATAGAAAAGGCAACCCGTATTATTACACCACCTAACAATATCTCCATTCCACGGGGAGGAAATCTCGTATTATCGGTAACGGCTGAAGGCGAAGGTACCCTATCTTACCAATGGCAGAAGAAGGTCGGAAATGATTTTGTTGATATCACTACAGTAGAAAATCCAACAGCAACTCTGTCAACATTTACAATTTCACCTGCCGAATATACAAATGCCGGTGATTATCGCGTAAAAGTAAAGGCTGAGGGTACAGTATGTGAGACAGAAGTAATAAGTGCGGTAGCAAATGTAAATGTATACACCCCATCTCAGGAGATAATCTATCAGGTAACTTATGAAGCTAGTATTGGTGGTGAATTATCGGTGACCTACCAGGGATGGCCTATCCTTTCTGGAAATTATGTAGATAATGGTAGCCGCTTGGAAGTAAATGCCCATGTAAGAATGGCAGGTCTTTATCTGGCGAGCCTGACGGTTAATGGAGCTGAAATCGAAAATGGACAGTCGATCACGATCAACAGTGATACACATATTGTCGCTGTTTTCGAAATGGAAGGTAGTGATCCTAACCCGGATCCGACAGGAAATACTGAAGTTGTTAATCCGGCAGAGATCTGGACGGAAAAAGGACAATTGTATATCCGTAGTGACCGTGCCGGACGTGTAAAAGTTATTGATTTCTCAGGACGTATCTATGCCGACCGCTCCATGATGGAAGGTGAAACAATTATTCCTTTACCTAAGGGATTGTATATAGTGGTACTTAGTGACGGAACTACGAAAAAAATAGTGATGAGTGGTAAATGACAAATTAGTTCTTAGGAGTAGTCATTAGCTCCCTGTTTTTAAAACAAAGTGTGTGCTGGAGAGAGCATGGTGTCACAAAGGAGCCGGTTTTCTTCAGCACTTCTTTTATATTTAAAGCTGTTTGTTCACCCCCACAGGTAAAGATTTATATAAAAACTAAAAAGAGGCTGGAGCAGTTCTTAAATATGATGGAGTATGAAGATTGATTTTCAATTGTGAATAGCAATAGCTGTTTTAACATTATTTATTGTTTGCTTTTGCAGCCTTTCCTTGGAATACATCATCTTCCTTAATGTGACAGAGAGGAATACATGTTTTTTAAGACGATGAGGAAATGAAAAAGTTGAGATTTATAATGTTAACAGTGGGGATTATATGTATGTCCCTATTATTCCACTCCTGTTTGGATGATGATGGTTACTCTTTATACGATTATCGGATGGAAGTAGCAACTGTTGAGTCTTTGGATAGTAATCAGCATTATTTCAAATTGGATGATGGTTCTACACTTTGGCCTGCAAACGTAATTGGATACACAGGCCATAATCTGGACGATGGTCAGCGGACCTGGTTAAACTACACAATTCTGAGTGACGATAGAGATGGATTTACTCACTATGTAAAAGTGAATGGGGTAGATCCTATTTTGACAAAGATGATTGCAGAAGATTTGGGCGAAAAGAATGATTCCATATATGGAACAGATCCTATTAGCGTTGAACATATATGGATTGGTGATGGTTATCTGAATTTGATTTTTGAATTTAATTATGGAGAGAGAGAAAGACATTTTGTCAATCTTATACCCAAAGTAAGTGCCGGCGAAGGAACCTCTTTTGAAGTAGAGTTCCGCCACAATGCTTACAATGATCCTCCACAACGTGCAGTTCCGGGCATAGTTTGTTTTGATTTATCAACGCTCCCGGATACGGAAGGTGAAACAGTGAAGTTGAAAGTACATGTGAAAACTTTTAAAGGAGAAAAAACTTTCGAGTTAGATTATAATTCAGACAAAGATAAGGTATTGGAGAGAGCTCCATCCAGCTTTGATTCTGATTACTTTGAAAGAGTTAACTAAAAACCTTCCCACATAACTTTTATTTTTATCATTTAGTTCAGGGAGAGAGGCGTCGCGATGATGCCTCTTTTTTTTATATATATTTGTGTAGTTAATGCAACGTTTACAAAGAGTACTCGTATATATAAGTACATGGAAGAAATGACTTCAAATCTAATTGAGGCTTGCCGAAAAGGAAGCAGTAAAGCGCAGCTGAATCTGTATCGCAAGTATGCACGGTTGCTCTATGTTGCGTGCCTGCGTATTACCGGAAATACGGAAGAAGCTGAAGAGGCAATGCAGGATAGCTTCATGAAAATATTTAGCCGGATAGATCAATATCATGAAGGGCAAAGTTTTGAAGCATGGATCCATCGGATTGCAGTACATACGGCTATTGACTATGTTCGACGTCAATCACCTATAATGGAAGAGCTTTCCGTACATATTGCCGAACCGGAACCGGATCAACCGGATGAAGATGAAATCGCTTATTCTGTAGCGAGAATAAAAGAAGCGACACTGAAACTACCGGATGGATATCGCATTATTCTATCGCTTTATCTGTTTGAAGGATACGATATGGATGAGATAGCATCTATTCTGGATATAAAACCGCCAAGCGTACGAAGCCAGTATTTGCGGGCAAAAAGGAAATTATTGGAAATTATACAAGCAAATTGATATGGACAAGTTAAAACAATTTATAGACTCTAACCGGGAAGAATTTGATGAAATCAATCTTCCGGAAGGGCACTTTGATCGGTTTGAAAAGAAATTATCGAGAAGAAGTAAACGGCATGTTTCTCTGTATGCGATATTTAGTATAGCTGCAGCAGCTTGTATTGCCTTACTTTTAATTTTCAGGCCTTCAACAAATCTTTATATGGATGATGACCCCACTGCAAATGTATGTGAGATTGAAGAGCTACAGCTTTATTACACCATGAAGATGAATGATATAATTTCTAAAATAGAAACAATCTATGAAGAAACTTCATCACCAGGGTCTAGGCAGCTAATGGCTGCAACAAGAGCTGTCTTGGAAGATAGTAATGAATTCGAAGAGCAAATATTACCAACTCTTCCTTGTTCGGAAGAAGGACTCTTTGCTATGAATCAACATTATGAGAACAGTTTAACCAGTCTTCGCATAATGCTCCATCAAATGGAAAATGTAACAGAAATGCAACAGGAAAACCCCAATTAAAATATATATAATGGAAACAATAGCAATCAAATTACGTGTATATATAAGCGTTTTTGCTCTTATAGTTGTAGGCTCTCTTCCGGTATGGGGGGAATCGATTATGGATGGTAAAGATAAAAAAGAGATCCATAAAACCTTTTCGGTAAGCATGTCTGATAAATTGTCTGTGGATAATCGTTTTGGAGATGTTACTATTACGCATTGGAATAAAAAAGAGATTTCAATCCGTGTCGTGATTGAAGCAAGTGCACGAACAGATAAAAGAACGGAGGAATTGATGAGTTATGTCAAGATTGATATAGATAAATCAAGTAATATTGTATCTGCGAAAACATCCATGAAAAATTTTGGTGGAACAAGAAATAATGAGAGACTGCGGATCGATTATTTTATTAGTATGCCGGCAACTTTACAATCAAATATAGAATTGAAATATGGTAATCTCTATATGCCGGAAAAAATAGAGGGAGTAACTGCTTTGAATGTGAAATATGGAAATATTAAAGCTGGTAGTTTTACAACTAGCTTGACGATTGAATCTAAATATGGAGATGTACATATTGGCAATGTTAAAAATGCCAATCTCGATTTAGGATATTGCGGGGGTGCTAGAGTGGGTGATGGAGAATCAATAACAGTAGACTCCCGTTATTCAAATACCACTTATGGCGAGGTTGAACGATTGGTTATTGATGATAAATATGGTAATGTCTCTATTAAGAGTGTGGAAAAAGCAACTGTTTATATGGCGTATGGTAATCTGAATATAGGAATTGTAAAATCTTCATTAATTAGTGAATTGAAATACAGTAATCTTGATTTGAAACAGCTGGAAGCAAATTTTAGTAAATTGGACATTGAGGCTGGATATGGAAATGCAACTATCCGAATTCCATCGGATGCCGCGTTCAATGTGGAAGCTTCCAATATGAAATATGCAGATTATTCTATTTCAGGTTTTAATACTAAAAATAGAAAAAATGATTCTGACGGCGTAAGTCACTATTCCGAAGTGAATAATGGGAATTCCCGGAGGGTTATCAAGTTTAAAGGCAATAAATATAGTAATTTAAATATACGAGCTATAAAATAAAAACTGAAAATAGCTTTTAGTATTCAGGGGGTTGTCTAAAAAGTCCCTAAATATAGAATAAAACACAGAGACACGGAGACACAGAGATTTTAATTCTCTGAAAATAAAGACTCAGTGTCTCTGTGTTTAATATTAATTTCCATTCTATTTACTACTTTTTGGTCAGCCCTTTTTCATTATTAGGAAAGAAATTGTTTTTAAATAAGTATTTTCTTCTGGAGTATCCTGAACCAAATAAGAGCTGTAATACCTTTTAATATGCTAGAGATACTAATTGCCCACCATACGCCGATTATGCCCAATCCCGAAGCTGCTAAAACTATTGCGAGAGGGATGCGGAGTGTATTGAATGTAATGCTGATAATAGCTGGAGGGACTGTTCGTCCTGTTCCGTAAAAAAGTCCTTGGAGAGTTATTTCCAACATCATAAATAGCATGGAATATCCATCAATACGAAGGAAAATACCTCCAGCAAGGTATGCTTCTTTTTCTGGAACAATCAAGGAGAAGACCTCATTCCCATAAGAAACAAACAAAAGTGTACAAAAAAGCCCGAAGATGGCCGTCATTTTTAGAGTCGTATGGTAAGCACTTAATACTCTCTCTTTTTTACGGGCGGCATAGTTCTGTGCCACAAAAGCACTTAATCCGGTACTAAATCCCTGAGAAGTATTCCATGCTATGGCTTCAATTTGTCCCCCTGCGGTTAATGTCATTAAGCCTATATGTCCTCCGTAAGTGGAAGCAGTTCGCCCCATTAAAAGATTAATAATAGCAAAAAAAGTATTGAGCAAAGCTACGGGTAATCCTAATTGAATAATGCGTTTTGTATATTTCCCTTTTAATCTTGTAAAGAAAGAAAATCCATCAAATAGCTTACTTCTTACTTTCAATTGGTATATAAATAAAAGCACTACAGTTGCCTGAGAAAGCCATGTGGCCCATGCAGCACCTGCCGTACCCAAATTAAATCCGAAAATGAATAAGGGATCCAGTATCATATTCATAATTAACCCCGCACCACTTAAATAGAAAGGGATTTTACTTAATCCCGCTCCATTGTGGATACCGGTAAAGGCGTACGTTAAGAAGATAAATGGAAAGGCGGTCGATACTATTCGAAGATATTCTACAGACTGAGCAGAAATGGCTGCATCCAGCTTATAGAGATCAATAATAGGATTAGCAAAGGTAAAGAGCAGAATACCCCATATAAGAGAGAGTAGTAAAGCAATAGTGGTATTGTGTGAAGCAAATCTACGTGCTTCTTCGCTGTTTTGCGCTCCAATACTTTGCCCAACACTAACTTCTGCTCCGACTTTGGTGATAAGTGAAATAGAGTTAGTCATCCAGGTGAGAATGCCAACCGCACCAATTGCAGCAACCGATTCACTACCTAATCTCCCTACCCAGGCCATATCCGTCAGGCTGTAAGCCATCTGAATAAATGACGTTCCCATTATGGGGAGAGCCAGATTAAACAACTGGCGAGTGATTGGGCCTTCTGTCAGATTCTTTGCTCCTTTCATTCTCATTTTAAATTGTGGCACAAAAGTAAGAATTAATTTCTACCTTTATCGCCGTTAATCTAATAAGAATAAAAGGGAATGGTAACAAGAAGAAACTTTTTAAAGACAGGAGCAGCTTTGGTTGCATTAAGTGCTTTACCGGGTGGTTTTGCCTGTACTTCAGGTAAAAAAGAAAAAGCAATAGGACTTCAATTGTATAGTGTACGTGAAGAGTTGAAAGCGGATTTTGACGGGACAATGAAGGCTCTTGTTGATATGGGGTATAAACGTTTTGAATCTTATGGTTACAGAGACGGAAAGTTCTTTGGCAAAACACCGCAGGAAATGAAAAAATATTTGTCTGACCTAGGGGCTGTAATGACTGGTTCGCATACAGGTAGCGGATTATTGGATATGAATGATGAAACAGCCTGGGATTTCTGGAAAAAAAACGCTGAAGATACTGCAAAGCTAGGATGTAAATGGATGGTTCAAGCCGGTTATCCGGTTGAGCAACTGCAAACTGTCTCAGATATTAAGCGTTTTGCCGAGCAATTCAACCGTTGTGGAGAGATAGCGCAGGCTAATGGCCTGAAGTTTGCTTTTCATAATCATGTAGAAGAGTTTCATCAGATTGAAGGAAGGATTCCTTATGATGTTCTGATCGAGAATACAGACCAGAATCTTGTATACTTCCAGATCGACACAGCGCAAATGGTATATGGTGGTTTCGATCCGGTTAGAGATTATATTAATAGTTATCCGGGTCGTTTTCCTAACTGGCACCTGAAAGATGCAAATCCTGACGGAAAAGGAAGTACGGAGATGGGACAAGGACTTGTCGACTTTGAAGCTCTCTTTGCTGCTGCTGAATTAGCTGGACTTGAGGATTACTACATTGAACAGGAACGCTATAATATGCCGGTATTGGAAGCAATGAAGTACGATTATGATTTCGTACAGAAAGCATCTTACATAAAATGGTAAAACATTTTTTTTCTTATTGGGTATTAATTCTTCTGTTGAGCATTTTATATAGTTGTTCAACAGAAGATAATTCACCTACACCTGAACCACCCTCAAGTTATTTTGTAGAAGTTACAAACGCTATTGAGTTAAATCGCGTTACATTGATTCAGCGGTTATTGGGCATAGGTGATAATCCTATCTTCGATCTGCCGGAAGAAAATATTAGTGTTAAAGCTATCCGTTATCATACTGTCTCCCCAAGTGGAGAACCGATTGAAGCATCCGGTATAATTACCTATCCAATATCAGGCTCTTTTAAAGGAGTCGTGATCGGACAGCATTATTCGATAGGAGCTGACAGAGAGGCTCCTTCTTCGACTATGGCGATTATGGAGTCGATTCTGGCTCTTTACGGTTATGTTGTCATTTCACCGGATTATTTGGGTTTTGGCTCTACTGTTCATTTACCACAGAATTACCTACATGCGGAAAGTGTGGGGCAGATTACAGTTGATATGGTATTTGCAGCCCGGGAATACATGGAGAAAGAAAATATGCCCATTGAAAAAGAAATGTATATAGCCGGTTATTCGCAGGGGGCTTTTTCTTCAATGGCCTTTGCTAAAATGGCACAAGAAAAATATCCGAATGAAATGCCTATTCGTAAAGTCTTTGCCGGTGGGGGACCCTATGATCCAGTCAGTATGTTCGACCTTTTTATCACATCTGATGAATTAGCTAATCCGGCAACAGTATTATTGACCATTATAGGACTTGATTATTCTGATCAATTAAACCTAAACTATTCCTCTGTTTTCATCGAACCTACCTTATCAAACTATGAAGAATGGTGTGTCAGTAAGAAATATACATTGGGTGATATAAACCGGAAATTAGGCAGTAATAAGATGGAGGCCTTTATACATCCGGATATTTATCTTCCGGAGCGTAACAATGAATTTAATAAATTATATAATTCATTGAAAAATAATAGGCTAACCGAATGGTTGCCTGAATTCCCTGTATTGCTTGTCCATGGTAAAAAGGATAAAACGGTACCATATACAAACTCCGAAAATGCTTTTGCTGCTTTTAAAGAGGCAGGGGTGGATGTACAATTGATCCCAACTGATTTAGACCATAATGAATCAGCCATTCTGTTTTATCTCAATTTATTCCTGCAATTAAAGCCTTAATAATTCATCACTTAACAATCTGCGAAAAAGACTTTTGTTGCGCAGAGATTCATATTATTTTTGTAAATTTGCACGCTTATAGATAAGCCTATAATAAGTAGGCTGTTTATGGAAAGTAAATAAGTTTTTTAAGCAAAGAAGTAAACATGGAAATTGCAAGTAAGTACAATCCCGCAGATGTAGAAGGGAAGTGGTATCAGTATTGGTTAGATAATGGTTTTTTCAAGTCGACACCCGATGAGCGTGAGCCATATACAATAGTCATCCCTCCTCCTAACGTCACAGGTGTATTGCACATGGGGCACATGTTGAATAATACTATTCAGGATATTCTGATTCGCCGTGCACGTATGCAGGGGAAAAATGCCTTGTGGGTGCCGGGTACCGACCATGCGTCCATAGCAACAGAGGCCAAGGTAGTAAACAAATTAGCTGCGCGAGGAATTAAAAAGACAGACCTTACACGTGAAGAGTTCCTTGAGTATGCGTGGGAATGGAAAGAAGAACACGGAGGTATAATACTTCAACAACTACGGAAACTTGGTGCTTCTTGCGATTGGGATCGCACTGCTTTCACTATGGATGAGATACGTTCGGAAAGTGTAATCAAGGTATTTGTCGATCTTTATGAAAAAGGATTGATCTACCGTGGTGTTCGTATGGTAAACTGGGACCCGCAAGCTTTGACTGCTGTTTCCGACGAGGAGGTAATTTATAAAGAAGAGCATAGCAAACTCTACTATCTCCGTTATATGATTGAAGGAGATGAAGGGAATTATATTGTAATTGCAACAACCCGTCCCGAAACAATTCTGGGTGATACTGCAGTTTGTGTGAATCCCAATGATACGCGTTATACTGCATTGAAAGGTAAACGAGTAATTGTACCCTTGGTAAATCGCTCTGTTCCTGTTATTATGGATGATTATGTAGACATGGAGTTTGGTACGGGCGGATTGAAGGTGACACCTGCACACGACGTTAATGACTATATGTTAGGTGAAAAATATAATTTGCCTTCTATAGATATCTTTAATGATAACGGTACTATTAGTGAGGCTGGTGAACTATATGTTGGAATGGATCGTTTCGATGTACGCAAGCAAATCACTATGGATCTTGAAGCTGCCGGATTATTGGAAAAGGTAGAAGATTACAATAATAAAGTAGGATACTCAGAACGTACCAGTGTAGCTATAGAACCTAAACTATCTATGCAATGGTTCCTTAAAATGGATAAGCTCGCAAAACCAGCTTTAGATGCGGTGATGAGTGACGAATTGAAAATTTATCCTGCCAAATATAAAAATACATACCGTCACTGGATGGAAAACATCAAAGACTGGTGTGTTAGCCGTCAGTTGTGGTGGGGACATCGTATTCCTGCCTGGTTCCTGCCGGAAGGTGGTTTTGTTGTAGCTGAAACAGAGAAAGAAGCTTTGAAGCTGGCTCAGGATGTTACTGGAAATGCGAAGTTGTGTATAGAAGACCTACGCCAGGATGAAGATGTTCTTGATACATGGTTCTCTTCCTGGTTATGGCCGATCTCGTTGTTTGATGGAATCAATAATCCGGGTAATGAAGAAATCAAATACTATTATCCGACAAATGACTTGGTTACAGCTCCAGATATTATCTTTTTTTGGGTGGCACGTATGATCATGGCTGGTTATGAATACGAACATGAGATGCCATTCCGTAATGTGTATTTCACTGGATTAGTACGTGATAAGCAAGGACGTAAAATGTCTAAATCATTGGGTAACTCACCAGATCCATTAGACTTGATTGAACGATTCGGTGCCGATGGTGTACGTATGGGGCTCATGTTAGCAGCACCTGCAGGCAATGATATACCCTTCGACGAAGCATTATGTGAACAAGGACGTAATTTTAATAGTAAGATATGGAACGCTTTCCGTTTGGTAAAAGGATGGCAGGTCAATGACTCAATAGAACAACCTGAAGCTTCTGGAATAGCAATCAAGTGGTTTAAGATGCAATTGGATAGGACTATTGCAGAAATGAATGATTCTTTTGATAAGTATCGTTTAAACGAAGCTTTGATGTCGGCATATAAATTGTTCTGGGATGATTTCTCTTCCTGGTATCTGGAAATAATTAAGCCGGGATACGAACAACCTATCGATAAAAAAACTTATGAGGCTACTCTCGATTTCTTTGACTCCTTACTTCGCCTTCTACATCCGTTTATGCCTTTTATTACAGAGGAGCTTTGGCATGCTGTTGCCCCCCGTAAGGAAGGTGAAAGTATCATGGTCGCATTAATGCCTGAAGTAGAGTCTGTAGATCAAACTTATCTGGAAGGCTTTGATAAAATAAAGGATGTAATCGGAGGAGTACGTACGATCCGCTTACAAAAAAATATCCCAACAAAAGAAGCTTTGGAGCTACATGTGTTAGGTGAACATGATAAATTATTCAATCCTGTTATCTCAAAGATGTGTAATCTGACGGCTATCTCACCTGTTTCCGAAAAGACTACTGGAGCTGCTTCTTTCTTAATCCGTACCACTGAATATGCTGTTCCTTTGGGTGCATTAATGAATGTAGAAGAAGAGTTGGCGAAATTGAAGGAAGAGTTGGTTTACCAGGAAGGATTTTTGGCTTCTGTAATGAAGAAGTTGTCAAATGAGAGTTTTGTAAGTAAGGCGCCTGCGCAAGTGATTGAAATTGAACGGAAGAAACAAGCAGATGCAGAAAGTAAGATAAAATCAATAAAAGATAGCATTTCGGCATTGTCGTAATAAAAATTCATATATTTGTTTCGTGATGAATATTAGACTTGCTATATTATGCCTTCTTTTCTATATGCCAATTAATTGTCTTTTTGGGCAGGAGATAGTATGGCGAGATAGCGTACATCAAGTAGTCAGTAAAATGCCGGATACCGCCCGGTTGACTTATCTAAGCAATAAAATTCAGGAAAACGAACAGAATGCTTCTCGCTTAATTTATGCCCGTATGTTATATACGGAAGCCTCTCAGCAACATAGTGAAGAGTATATGGCAGATGCTATTTACATGTTTGCCCGTCATTTTTATACACAGAATTCGGATAGTATGCGCTATTGGATGAAAATAGGTGAGCCTCTTTTTGTTCGATTAAACAGACTAGAAGATATATGCCGGATGAAAGCATGGAATATCTACTTGCTCAATCGGGAAGGGCAAAGGAATGTTGTTTTGTCGGCTATTGATGAACTCAAGGATTTTAGTGATAAAAATAATTACCCTGAAGGAATAGAGATGGCCGATCAGGCGATGGCTGATTTTTATTTTACCCATCAACTTGTTGATGATGGGGAAAAGCTTTATCTGGATGTCTTGAAAAGAATGGAGAAAAGAAATGCACCTCTGATTAATAGGTTTAATATTGTACGTCAATTATGTGCTAAAATGCCGGACAGAAAGGATCGGATAAAATATTTGAAACAGGCTGAAGGCTATTTGAAACAAGCAAAAGAGAAAGGCCTTATTTTATTAAATACCACTCCTCTTTATTCATTGGAATATGTGATTCATAGAAATTATGCACAAGAATATACTTCTGAACAAAATTTATCTGAAGCATGGATTCATCTTCAGAAAGCAGATTCTATAGCAAATGCATACCAAATGGTTCGTGCTAGTGTTGAAATGGCTTCTTCCTATTGTTTTTATTATATAACAAAAGGCGATTATATCAATGCTCTTAAGTATTTGGATACTGAAATAGAACACATCCAGAAAAGAAATATTGTCAATCAATTATTTGAACGCCTTGAACAAAAGGCAATGGTGTTAGACAAGCTAGGGCGTTCAAGGGAAGCGTATGAGTTATCCTTAAGCCTTTTGGATATGAAAGATTCGATTAATCAAAAAGACTTTCATAAAACCCTCGCTAGCGTCCGGACAGAATATGAGGTGGAACGGCTGGAAATTGATAAACAACGTATGCAGGAGCAAGCAGGACAGACTCGCATGCAAATGACTTTTTTGATCGGAGCATGTATTTTATTGCTTATTATTATTGTAAGTTTAATTTATATGATTCGTATTATACAACGTAACCGTAGGGAACTCAGGATTGCTAAAGAAAAGGCGGAAGAAGCTGATCGTTTGAAATCCACTTTCTTGGCAAATATGAATCATGAAATCAGAACGCCCCTCAATGCAATTGTCGGATTCTCTCAGGTTCTAGTCGATGAAGAAGATAAAGGGGCCCGGCTAGAATATGCCAATATAATCCAGAGTAATAACGAACTTCTGCAGCGTATTATCTCTGATGTCCTAGATATATCAAAAATTGATTCCAACTTAATGTCTCTTATCTATAGTTCGCAAGATTTGCCTGCTATAATGAAAGAATTATATAATGTAATATCACTGCGTGTGCAACCCGGAGTCGAATTGATTCTCGACAGTTGTGAACCGTTTGTTCTGGAAACAGATCGTAATCGCCTACAGCAGATATTAACTAATCTTTTGGGTAATGCGATAAAACATACACATTCAGGACATATACGTTTTGGTTACCAACTTCTTGAAAATGAAGTTGAATTCTATGTTGAAGATACGGGGGCCGGTATTCCGGAAGACCAATTGGAAAAAATATTTGACCGTTTTACACAATTAGGAAACGGAAAAAAAGGAGTGGGACTAGGGCTGGCAATAAGTAAAGGATTGGTAATGCAGATGGGAGGAGAGATATGGGCTACTTCAGAAAAAGGTGTTGGTTCTGTATTTTATGTGAAGATACCCCCAAATAAAATCAGTAGATAAATCTATCTGTTTATATTTTGTTAAAACAATCTTTGACTTATAATATATTTATGGCTTAATTATTAAATTGCCCATTCTAATTTAAATAATATAATTATGAAAACAAAATTTGAAGAAAAACAATTGGTGGGAGAAGAGAAAGAATTTACCATGCTTACAGAAGAGGACATGAAAGAATTAATGGGGGGTGAACGAGATCCTTATAAAATAGAAGATATGGATACTCCTCTTTAAGTTTATTAATTGAGTCAACAAATATTTATTAGCCGGAATACAAGAGTCTATATTGTTGTATTCCGGCTAATATTTTATCTATTATTTCAATCTGATATTGAAAAGCCTTTTAAATAAAAGATAAGTTGTGTTTTTTGTATATATTTGTGGCTACAGAAAATCTTCTTACTATAGTTCACTAAATAACTTTTTTAAAAATAATAACATGAAAAACTCCAGACGTAGTTTCCTTAAACAAGGAATAGCAGGGACACTTCTACTAGGCGCATCACCCATATTGAATGCACAAATAGTTGATCGTATTCAGCCAAAAGCGCCAAAAGCGATAAATCCTTTCCAATTGGGAATGGCTGGTTATACTTTTGTAAACTTCGATCTCGATACAACGCTTAAAACATTACAACGTCTAGATATTCATTATCTCTGTATCAAGGATTTTCATCTCCCCCTCGATGCGGATGCAGAGCAGATTAAAGCATTTCATGAAAAATGTGCTGCTCATAATGTGATTGGTTATGCCGTTGGACCTATTTATATGCGCAGTGAAGCAGAGATAGACAAAGCTTTTGAATATGCGAAACGTGTTGGGGTAAAGCTCATCGTAGGTGTTCCTAATTATGATTTGCTTCCTTATGTCGATAAGAAAGTAAAAGAATATGATTTCCATTATGCCATCCATCTTCATGGGCCGGACATGGCCCTTTATCCTGATGCGACAGATGTATGGAAAAATACAAAAGATCTGGATCCGCGGATTGGCATGTGCTTGGATATTGGCCATGATTTACGTAACGGATGCAATCCTGTTGCTGATTTAAAGAAATATCATACACGGGTTTTTGATGTACATATTAAGGATGTAACTGATTCAACCAAAGCAGGGAAGGGTATAGAAATAGGCCGTGGTAAAATTGATTTTCCTTCTTTTGTGCAAGCGCTACGCGAAGTAAATTATACCGGTATGTGTAGCCTTGAATATGAAAAAGATATGAAAGATCCTTTCTTAGGGATCGCCGAATCAATTGGTTACTTTAAAGCAGTATGCGATATTTCATAGACCATATAAAGATTATATTTATTGTTTCTACTATTTGCCTGTTTACGGCATGTAGTTCAATAAAATATTTGCCGATTGAAACATATAATCCGGCTTCAGTTACTTTTCCGGACAATGTGACTCGTGTTTTAATTGTTAATAATGCGTTGCCACAGTCCCCTGAAACAGGGTATAAGGAAACTCTTTTTGGAAAACCTCAGGAAAATCCCCAGGCGGAAACGGATAGTGCACTTTACGATGCCTGTCGCATGCTAGGCAAGTCAATTGTAGAAGCAGATTATTTTAATGATGTTTTGCTCTATGATTATCCAACGCGAACGGATGACCAGTTCCTCGTTGATCTGAAACTATCTCCGGAAAAAGTGGAAGAATTATGTCGGGAAACAGAAACAGATGCTATCATCTCACTCGATCGCCTATTGTTTGTAACCAAAAAAGATGTAAGCGCCCTTGCAAACGATGGTGTGGCAGGAACTATATCCATAACTATGGAAGGTATTCTACGCGCATATCTTCCTGAACGTATTGCTCCACTGGCAACTTTGACGGTAGCGGACAGCATGATGTTTTTGGAATATGCGCCTAATTTGGAAACGTTAAAATACTTTCTGCCTGAACCAGATACAGCCATTCGCATTGCAGGTGAATATGTGGGATCGAAAGTCTATTCCACATTTGTTCCTCATTGGAAGGAAGATACCCGATGGTATTATACAGGACAAAGTTCACATTGGAAAGAAGCATCCGCATTTGCTTCTGCAGGAAAATGGGAAAACGCCGGTCAGAAATGGCAGAGTATCTATGAGAGGTTATCTGATGGAAAAACAAAAGCAAAAGTAGCATCTAATCTGGCACTTTCCGAAGAGATGGAAGGCCATTTTGAGAAAGCACATGAATGGGCTGTTAAATCGCATGAATTATTCAAAGAGTATGCAGGTAAAGATGCAAAAGAGACAAACTTGCTTGCTGCCTATATAATGGTTTTAATCGATCGGGGACAGTCTGATAAAAAGCTAAATATTCAATTTGGGCAGGAATAACCCCGCTTATTCTCCGAATTATTACTACTTTTGGAAAAATATTCTAAAAGAAGAGGAATTTATATGAATGCAAATACTGCCAAAGTGCAGTCAATCATTGAAACTACTTTTACATCGGCTATCGATAAGTTGATCAAAAGTAATGTAGAAAGCCTTATCAGCGACCTTTATGTTCAGGTTGATGCCGAGACTGGAGAATTGTCATTGTTTGATGACAATGAAAACCAACTGGGTAAAGTAATTATTTTCGACTGGATGAACCAAAAGGGAGATGAGGAAGCACTCAATAAGCGTGCGGCTAATACCTTAAAAGCTGTTCTTACGGCTCTTTCAACAAAAGGAATATTTGATGATCCTCACTTTATACGTCCTCTTTCTATTAGTCTGACAGACGAGTCCTTTATCGTTATTGAAGAATTGCTTTTCCTGGATGACGACCTATTCCGTTTAGATGATCCGCTGCTCAAAGACCTGGATGAAGATCTCAACAACTTTTTAAATAATCTTCTTTCAGATATCAACTAGACAACATATCTTTGCGCCCGAATTTATAATTCTGCCGAAATAACTCAGTTGGTAGAGTAGCTCATTCGTAATGAGCAAGTCGCGGGTTCGAGTCCCGCTTTCGGCTCGTTGAATATTGGGCACAATCCCTTTGTCCTTATGTAATTTGTGCCGGATTTGCTTTCGGGAGAGAATAAAAGATATTTTTTGGAAAAAAAGAGGAAAAACTCCCTAAGAAATGGGAATAGATAAAAGAAATACTAAACACAGATAAAAAAAGTGGCCGATAAACATCGGCCACTTTTTATTGTTTACAGCTATTACTTCTTTATGAATTTGAATATTTTTATCTCTCCGTCATTCCCTATCACTTGCAGGATATACACTCCACTGTCGAAAGAACTTAGATCGAGTGTCGTATCTGGTCTGTTTATCTGTTTACGCATGACCACACGGCCGGATGTGTTGAATATAGCTATAGAGCGGATGTCTTTGAGTGATTCAATAAACAAAGAGTTATAGATGACTTTTATTGTTACGTTGTTTGATTCTGTAATTGTATTACCTGTTGCCTCATCTGTAGAGAAATAGAGATTATCCAGGTAGAAGGTATTCCGGGTATCGGTCTCTAGGCGGATGGATCTGAGATTTCCCAAGTCTACCGTAGCGCTATTCCGAAGGACATTCAGGAAGGAGCTCAATGAAATATCGATCCGGTTCCATTTCTGCCCGATACTCAGCAGTTCGATTACCTGGCTTTCGACTATCCCATCGGACAAGTATATCCTGAACCTTTCTGTTTGGGCTGTCCATACATCGAGATGGAATGACTGCATCCGGGTGACGTCGAGATTGCCAACATTGATTGATAAGACATTGGGGGTAGTCAGTCTCCAAACGCTATCATTTCCGATCACCACAACTTGTACTTTGGTGGTTTGCCCTTCCAGTTGGTCAAATGTGGAAGAGATATCGTTATATGGATCGCTGAATATTGAAATGACTTTCTCTTCTGACGGTGTCGGTTCCTGAGCCTCGGTGGCCGGAACAGTCGGTTCTTCCGGATCTGTCGATCCCGAGTTAAGATAGAAGAAGATATGATCCAGATAGAGTTTTCGCCCTTCCCCTGTTCCTCCCGATAGGGTGATCTGACTGATCTTTCCTCCTGTTTTAGAAAGGAAATCGGTCAGGTCGATATCGAGTTTGTTCCAGTCGTGAGGTCTGAGCGTATAGGTATAAGCCTGCGAAGTGCTTCCTTCTCTTGCGATCACCACAAGGTCTAGGAAACTTCCTGGATAGACGCTCAAACAGAGGTTCTTCCTATCGGCAGTGGCAAGTGTTGTCCCCAATTCGATCGTTTGACTACTGAAATCATTTAGTAGGATAACTTCACCTCTTTCATCATCTTTTACATTACTTTTTTCCGTAGACGAACCGGCCGGATATGTAGTGGTTGACAGGTTATCTGTATAGTAGGAACTATAGACGCTCAAAACCTTATCGTTATTCAGTTCCGGTTTAACAGCCGCAGGAATAAAGGTAGAAACTTCTTTGATAGTAACATCCGAAATGGTTACTGTAACCGGGGTTGTTCCTGTTTTACCTCCCATGTCAAAGGCTAGACGCGACTGTGGATCGTCAGGCTTTTTTTCGTATGTATATTTGAAGAAAAAAGAAACTGATTGTTCTTCTGCTCCCGTCGTGAAAGATTGGCTACCATATATAACAGGACTATTTGAATCCAGGCTCATATATGAATTGAATTCGAATTTGTTATCAACATTCGTTTTAACTTTGAAGGTAACCTGGTAAGTTTTATCTTTTTCAAGATCAAATTCTTTCAGTGCAGGTTGGATATTCCATGATGAACTTCCTCCTTTAGTTATGGTCATTTCGAATCCGTTTGCATTTGTAGTACCGTTGGCACTTGCATCTTCATAAACTCTACTTAAGTCCCATGAATAACTTCCCAGATTGTTGGCATCATAAAGTGTCTCTACCGGTAAAGTCGCAAATTCTTTTGCAGGTTTAGCCGGTATCTTATTTTTTAATATTGCATCCTGTATGGATTGAGCAAATATCCCGCCATTATCCATGTAGAAATGGAAGTCCCAATAAGCAAAGCTGTATCCTGAATCTTGGATCCGGTTGGAAATGTAAGTGGCCCAAAGAACCCGCGAATCAATATCACCTGGATAGAATGCTCCGTATTCGCCGATATGCACTGGTATATTACCATGATCTTTCCGATAGGCTTCAATCTGAGCAAAATGTTCATCCACAGCATCCCGTTCGCTCTGTGTGTCATTCCATTTGGCTCCTGCAGGAGGAGAATTTTCCATCCATTCCTGTCCTTGATGAGTGAAATTAAAGGGTTCGTAATAGTGGATAGTCAAGATCAGATTGGGATCATCCGGAAGTACTAAGTTTTTCAATTCTCCGACGCCTCCCCAATCGGCTGTCCCTATCAGAGTTGCCCTATTTAGATTTTTCTCTCTTATTTTTTCCAGGGATTTAACAAGCAAAGCATTCCACTTGTCTGCATCCAAATTACCTTGCGGTTCATTCAGCGGTTCGAAAAGCAACTGTGAAGGATGATAATTCTGGAAGAATTCGCCGATCTGTCCCCACATACTCAGGAAACGATCTTGATGTGTTTGCGGGTCTTCATATAAGGGTTTATAATCATGCATATTGATGATGATTCGCAACCCTTTATCTATTGCCAAATCAACAATGCGTTTTATCTCGAGCAAGAAAGACTCATCAATATTATAAGGTGCTTGTTTCAAGCTTCTACTGATATTTTCATCCAAGTCATCCCACCGGATCGGCATACGAACATGGTCGAATCCGGAATTCTTTGCGATATCCAAAAATCCATCCTCCCACGGCGTAACAGGGTTTTCCCAAATTGTTCCGAGGTTGATGCCTTTTCCTAAAGCTTTGTTCAAGGCATGGATATCCATTGCCGTTTGTTTTTCCTGATTTTTGTAGAAGTAGATGTTATCAATAAAGAATGTTTTGGCATCTCCGTCTTTTATTCCTACTTCTTGGAGTTTAGCCAGATCTACATTGTCAAAGAAAGTCAACGGAATGTCGATACGGTTCCATTCCTCTTTAATTAAGTTCTCTAGTGGATAGGCTTTTTCGTTGCCTTCGTTATCCTTCAGAAAGACGGATACTTTATCGGTCTCTTTGGAATATATATCGATGTGGAGGGTTTCCATTCGATTTACGTCTTTTGTAAATTTGATAGGTAAACGATCCGTATCAGTCAATTTTAATACCTTTTTATCTCCTCCAAAGTTTATTGTACTTACTTGAGTAGTTATACCTGTTTCATCATAATCCATGTCATTGACATTATAGGAATAACCAAATACAGGAAGTACATCTGTATCTTTACGTGCCGGAGGAGTATAGGCCGGAAAGGCCGGGTCACCTTCAGCAGGCGGAGTGTATTCACTGTTGTAGAAATAGATATGATCTACGTAGAGGGTTTCACCATTGCCGCCATCTAACCGAATAGAGCTAACCTTGCCATTTGCCTCATTATAATATTCACTGATATCAAAAATAACCTCATTCCATTGATTGACATTCAAGGAATGTCCTTCCATGGTGGTTTCAACTTTGGGAAGAGCTCCCGGAGGTCGATTTTCTATATCTTCATATAGAAAGAGAGTCACTTTAAAATCAGTGATAGCTTTATTGGGATACACAGCTATATGTAATCTGTTTTTTCCCGCTATTGATAATATTTGGTCGTTAAGATTGTATTGAATAGGCATATTGTCAAAGTCCTCAAACTTAAGGATTGACTTGCCAGAAGTATCATTGATAGATGATTTTTTTGTTTTTTGTCCCCAACTGGGATAATCAACATCAACAGTTGTACCATATTTTGTACTGTAGAAATTAACCACATTATCCTTATGTAGTTCAGGAATTTTTGCAGGTGGGATTATTTCTGGTACCGGAGGGGTTTCTACATCACTGAAGAAATATATATGATCTACATAGAGGGTAGTATTACCATCGCCACCTTTCAATTCAATAACAGATATCTTTCCATCTGCGGCATTGTAAAAGTCGCTGATATCAAAAGTGATTTGGTTCCATTGGTCAGCTTTCAGTTTTTCTATTTCCGAAAAAACTTCTTTATTCTCAGGGTTTTTGTATAAGATAAGCTTCAGCTGAAATTCATCTATGTTTTTATCTGGATAGATGGACATGCGCAACCTGTTCATTTCATTGATTGGCAATACATGACTATTGGGATCATATTGAATTGGAATTGAATTAAAATTCAAGAATTTAAGGATTGAATTGCCAGAAGAATCCTCTTCTGTCTCTTTTGTCGTTGTGCCTCCCCATTGTTGTTCAAGAAAACTCAAATTATTAGCATTTGTTCCGTATTTGGTACTGTAGAAATTAACCACATCACTGGCAGATAATTTCGGGGTTTCGGCAGCCGGGAATGCTCCTTCAATATTTTCTTTGTAGAAAAAGATATTATCGACATAAGCCGTAATGGTTGTTATGTCATTGGCTATTTGAACAATATTGATATGTTCGAAATTCTCCAAAGGAAGTGTTGTCTCTATTTGCTCAAAATCCGATAGAGGAATAACTAACGTATTCCATACATTCTTTTTTAATGGCTCATTAATTTTATAGATACTTTTTCTCTCAGCTCCAGACCAGTCAATCAAGCGAATATTAACTGTGGAGGTAGCTTCACTAGGATAGATGTCAATGTTCAGATGGGTCGCCGCAGAAACGTCTATAGGAGTTTTCAAATCAAAGGGCTGAAAGCCTAGATTCTCAAATTTCATAATTTCTTTATTATCTGCATCTTTTACAGGAGAGGAAACGGGGTTATTTGTCGTATCCCACCCAGGAAAATCAATCTCGCTTATTTTACCGAACTGAGTGCTATAAACCGACTCAATAACCATCCCTTGAGTTATATCTTCGTGGATAGGTGCAGCCTCAATCTGTCCCTGTGCTTGGAAAGTTCCGAAGATTCCCATCAGGAATCCACATATCATAAGTACTTTTGATAACATATTTGTGCTCATTTGATTTACTTGTAAACTTAAATATAATCCTAAAAACGGCTGTTTAATACTTGTGCTTTCTAAAAATATGAAAACGAATTTAAGTTTACAAAGATAGTAAAAAAGAACAATATATCTAGTAGTTAGGACCACTTTGACAATATTTTTTCTTTTTATCTATGATAATTCAAACCCTCATTTACGCATTTTATATTCTTTCCAAGGAACATTTAATCTTCCCACCCAGGTGGAACAACCTTTCCACCCGGGTGAAAAGATCTTTCCACCTAGGTGAAGAGACCTTTCCACCCAGGTGGGGAGATTAAGTAATGCCTGGTTTATTGTTAGAAGATTATATAAATTGAATGAAATATAATGCTTCCCTTTTTGTTTTTGTCACTAAAAGAGGAAAGGCGACTTTTGTTTTATTATTATCTTTGTAGTGTATTCCTATACAAGCAGCTTCGGATGAGACGGTGGAATATATGTCTATGATAAACCGGGATGTGGCATGAAACAAAAGATTCTTATAGTTGAGGACGATTTATCCTTTGGAACGATGTTGCAAAGTTGGATGGGAAAGAACGGATATGATGCTGTTTTAACCCTTTCAGTCGAGCAGGCGAAGAAGGCAATGGAGAAAAAGACAGCGTTTCAATTAGTCCTTACTGATTTGAGATTACCGGATGGGGATGGGATCATGTTGTTTTCATGGATTAAGGAACAGAAGATAGTTCCTCCGGTGATTATTATGACCAGCTATGGTGAAGTGCAAAGTGCCGTTTCAGCTATAAAACTGGGGGCTTTTGACTATATGGAGAAGCCAATCAATCCTTCCGTATTAAAACAAAAAATAGAACAGGCGCTTCAACATATAGTCCAACCTGTATCTTCGGTAAAACACCGTGTGAAATCAACTCCAAATGTTATTCATGGTAAAAGCCGTGTTGCCCAACAAATGTATGAGCATGTGCAGATTGTAGCGCCCACTCGTATGTCGGTTGTTATTATGGGGGAGAGTGGTACAGGTAAAGAATATGTAGCCCAACTGATTCATCAGATGAGTAAGCGGAGAGAAGGGCCTTTTATTGCGGTTGATTGTGGTATATTGTCTCGTGAATTGGCGCCTAGTGAATTATTCGGACATTTGAAGGGTTCGTTTACTTCTGCAATAACTGATAAGAAAGGGGTTTTTGAACAGGCAAATGGTGGAACTGTCTTTTTGGATGAGGTTGAGAATTTGCCCTATGACGTTCAGGTGCAGTTATTGAGGGCTTTACAGGAATTAAAGGTGCGCCCTGTAGGTTCAGCTACAGATATTTCTGTGGATGTGCGAATAGTAGTAGCGACGAATCAGAATCTGGAATCGGCAATTGCTGAAGGGCGTTTCAGAGAAGATTTATATCATCGGCTGAATGAGTTTTCAATTCTAGTGTCTCCTCTTCGGGAGCGGGAAATGGATATCCCTCTTTTTGCCGATCATTTTCTTCAGAAGGCGAATGAAGAATTGGATAAGAATATCGAAGGATTCACGGATGAGGTTTTGAATATTTTCAAACAATATCAATGGGGTGGCAATCTTCGTGAATTGAGAAATGTAGTGAGGAGAGCGGCCCTGTTTGCTCAGAATGATAAGATCACAACGGATAACCTCCCTGTTTTTCTGGCTAATATTGAATTGGAAAATACTATAACCTTAAATCCTGAAAATGAGAAGGAACAAATAGCTACGGCGCTGAAGATCGCACGCGGTAATAAAGCTGCTGCAGCACGTTTACTGAAGATAGATCGTAAGACTCTTTATAATAAGATGCATCAATACGGAATGGATGTGTAGAACTTTTCAGTTATTTAATCAGTAAAATATTGATCCTGAATTTTAATAAGCAATTCTTCTGTTTCTTCAAGGAGGCAGTTTATCTTTTCTTTCCATTCCGGGTAATCAGTTGCTTCTTTTGATCGCATGGCATCCATCTCTTTTAATAGGGTGATTGTTTCGGCAGGGGCGTTTACCTGCATAAACATAGGGAGCATTTTATGGCAGAGCGCTTGTGCTTTATGGAAATCGTTTTCTTTTATGCTTTCCCGAAGCAGAACAATATTTTCAATTGATACCTGGATAAAGGTTTCCAATATATTCATAATAGCATCCGTATCCTGGCCAAACATTTGTTCCAGTACATTGTCCCCTGTAGAAGCCGAATTTCGTCCTCCAGCTAATGAGCGGATCGATTCTACAGTAATCGGTTTACTTAAATAACCGTCAAATCCGGCCGCTTTTGCTATTTCTTCATTGTAATCGCCACGTGCTGTCATAATGATCACTGGTATCTGTGGGTGACTATTACGTATTTCAGCGAGAATATCTTTGCCTGTAAAAGTATTCATTTCCATATCCGTAAATACCATGTTATACTCTCCGATATAAGGGAGTACTTTCTGGAAATCGGATAGTGTGTTGCATGTTGTCACCGTGTGTCCCAGATTCAGGCATATTTCGTTGATCATTGATAAAAAAGCATAATCATCATCTATAATCAACAATTTTTTAGTCGAAAGATCGGAAGGTTTACATTCCCCTTCTTTTATGGGTATAAAAACTCTTACACGGGTGCCTATATTTCTTTCCGATTGAAGATTTATATGACCCTGCAGAAGGTCAACAAGCCCTTTTACTACATACATGCCGAATCCATTTCCTTCAGCTATAGAATTATTCTCTGTTATCCGCGAAAAAGGCTTGAATAAATTATCTATTTGGTCGGCGGGGATTCCAACTCCTGTATCCTCAATACAGCAATAAAGATTATCATCGGCGTAGCGTACTTCAAAAGTAATTTCCCCTTCAGAAGTGTATTTTACTGCATTTGACAATATATTAATAAGAATTTGCCTGATCTTAAGTGGATCTGAATATAAGCAAAGATCAGACTTAAAATCAAATTTACATTTAAATGATAACTTCTTATTATGAGCGAGTGGCGCAAACATATCCGTTGTTTCCTGACAAAGCTTTTGGAGATAAAAGTCTTTTGGAGATACTTGTAATGTGCCTTGTTCAAGGCTTGAAAATTCAAGCAAATTCTCTAAAAGGGCAAGGATATATTTACCTGAATTTTGAATAGAGGCAATTTCTTTCTCGGAAAGTTCTTTTCTGTTTTGCCATAATTCCAGGTATCCGAGGATCGAGTTTAAAGGGGTTTTTGCATCATGAGACACTGAAAGGAGTAGCTGGTGACGGCTATCCATCAACTGTTTGGTTCGTATGTTTGCCTTTTCCAGTGCTTTTCTTGCTGCCGAACCTTTGTTGACATCATGAATAATAAGGATAATAAAAAGAAGTATCACTAATAAAGCAATTACGCCAATGATAAATACCTGTTTGTTATTTTTTTGCAGGATGGCTTCTTCTTTCTGGATTTCCTCAACGCGTGATTGTACTATTTGACTGTATAACTTGATAAGAAGATCGGAGATCCGGGAAGATATTTCCTGATCGGCAATAATTAATTGGCTTACTTGTCGCTCAATCGCCGTAATTCGTTCTGTGAATTCCTGTCGGGCCTGTTCCATAACCTCTTTAACAGGCATCGTGTCAGGAGGAGTAATTACGGTATTTGTTTGTAATTTAGTGACAACCAAAACGGTATCTTCCTTTTGTTCCGGAGAGAAAACATTCGATAGTCTTTTCCAGAAACTTTTTTTGTCAGAGGTATTTACAATAGTATCTTGGATAATTGTTGTTTCAGTAGGAAATTCCGTAATGGTTATAGGTTCTGGAGTTTCCACTTGTGGAGGAATAGTATCTATAGGAGTTTTATTCGAAAACTGCTTATTCAAGGCAGTTATCGCCCTATCTTTTTCTTTCAGCAATAATGTGATTTCAGAAAGAATGGAATCCTGGGGAGTTGAGGATATATCAAGTCTCATAGAATCGATTGCTTGTTCTATTTGGCCCATTTGTTTGCGAAAGAGCCTGAGATGCCTTGATTGTTGAGTAGTTACATATAGATTCGCTTCCGTTTGTGCGTGGTTGATCGATCGGATTAATTCTTCAGTTCGGGCAAGATCTTTATGTTGTTCCTCAATGTCTTTTTTCTGATTATCCACATTGTATCCATAAGTATAGAAATAGAAAAACATTCCACAGATGATAGCTGCTACCAGGATGTAGATGAGAACTATATTAAACCGTATTTTACTTTCTATACTTTTTTGCACGGTGAATACAAAGGAACAATAAAGCGAATTCTTTTGCAAATAAATTTTTCCACACTCAAAAGTGTGGAAGCGTTCTACACTTCTACATATATTGTGATGGGGCTTATCTTTTGTTGCCATTGTTAAGTGTTCATATACAGTATGTTATGTTTGTTTGATCGCTTGTGGCACGTATATTGCCCTATATTAAGTGTAGCATCGAGCTACAGGGAATAAATTATAAAAAACTAAATTTCGAAACAATGAAAAAGGTATTAGTTGCAGTAGCATTAATGATGAGTGTAGGTTTAGGCGCACAAGCAGCGCAATTGTATACACCAGTTGACGTAGAGATGGCTCAGGCAAATGAAGATGTTTACAAAGAAGTAAAACTTGCAGACCTTAATGAAAAGGTACAGGCAACGATCAGTAGTTTTACTGAAGCATACGAGGTGAAAAGCCTTGGTTACAACGAAGAAAAGAAAGAAACAAAAGTGACCTTAACCGCGAAAGATGGTGGTAGTGAGAAAGTGGTTCTCCTAAATGAGGAAGGAAAAGAAATTTAAGATAACCTCTTTAATTAAACGCAAAACCTAACTTAGACTGCCTTCCCGTAGTCTGCTTTATGACAAAACCGGAGAACAAGAATGTTCTCCGGTTTAGTTTTTGTATATAATATGCAGTGTTTTCTATTGACTATTCCTCTCCTAATTTTGCTTTTAGATAGGCCAGGCGTTTTTCTGATTTCTCTTTTTCCAGATTCATCTTTACAATATCCCCGAGAACAACTCCCAGATTATAGGTTGCAGCAATAGCTTTTTTATCGCCGTCAGCAATATAAATCACATAAGGTTTACCACCTGTATAATCTACTTTGATACGTTTGTCTGTATTATCGGCTATAAACTTCATTGCTTCCAATCCATTTTCTCCGTTGTAGGTGACTACTTCTGTTGTAAATCCGAGATTGGCAAAACGATAATTTACTCCTCCGTCATAAGGAATAGAAGTGGTTTCTGCAAACTCTCCATCCGGAGTGCTTACTTTAATGCCGGTATGTTCAATTGGTTTACCACCATAGAATACACTTGCCAGATACATCTCGCCCTTTTCATTTAAGCCACTTCTGATATAGCAACGTTCCAGATTACGCTCTATCGTTTGTTGTTTCCATATATATTTACCAACCTCGTCATAAACACTATCCTTTTCAAAGATAAAATCCTTCTTTAGTTCGTCAAATTCCTGTTGGCGAATAGGAAGTAGGCTATCGCAAAAAGCAATGTTTCTTTCGGATTCTTTTATCTCTACTTGCCGCATAAGAGTAAGCCCTTCGCGCAGGACCTTTAGTTCTTTCGGATAGAGTATTTTCAGGCTGTCAATCTCATTTTTTGCTGCATTGTATTCGTCTTGCTCATACATTGCACGTGCTTTGTCCAAACGTGCTTGCGCTTCTTTTTCCTGTTGATTACATGCTGTCCACAAAAACATTATGCATGAAATAAAGATAACAGATTGTCTCATAGTTCTTCAATTTATTCTCTCGCAAAAGTAAGGAAAATAGTTGAAATATGGGATGAATGCAATTATTTACTTATATTTGAGGCGGTTATTGCAAATGAAGGCATTATGAAGAAGATTGTACTATTAATAGGGTTTATTGTTTGTGGTTTGATAGGTGCTCCTGTAGTAAAAGGGCAAAGCCAATTATGGAATGGTGGTAATGGTGGAGCCGGAACTTGGAATGCAACCAATACTAACTGGGAAGCTAATTCGGGAGGAGCCGGAGCATGGCAGGGAGGTATTGCTCATTTCCCCAAAACAGGTGGAACTGTTCAGGTGGAAAGTACAAAAGAGATTCCTTTGTTTTTTCAGCAATTAAATTTTCTTGTCGGTAGTTATGTACTTAAGGATGGTTATCTTGCGATAAAAAAACCCGGAGAAAATAATAATGGATATGTTATTGTTCCTAAAGATAATTCAGCAGAAATAAAATCTGTTATTATGGATGGTGGGGCAATAAATGCTTTGATTAAGCAAGGAAAGGGACAGTTGATTCTTTCGGGTGATAATCTGCATACCGGTGGAACGTATGTTACGGAAGGGGAGTTAGTCGTTTCCAAAGATGAGAATTTGGGAAAACCTGTTTCTTCCGTTGTTTTAGAGGGAGGAACTCTGACAATCATTGGAGATGATTTTAACCTTACGGAAAGAACATTTAATTTAGGGATACAAAAATGTACTTTGGCTATAAGCAGCGCTGCAAATACTTTAGAAATAACAAAACTACTGGATATAAAGACTTCTTTCTATAAAGATGGCCCGGGTACTTTGGTTGCTCCTATCAATAGTCTTTGGAGTGGTGATATAATCGTATTAGATGGTAAACTTCAATTCAAAAATACAGAATGGGAATGGGCTGAAATACTCCCTGTCAATATAAAAGCAGGCACTCTATCATTATCATCTGCAAAAGAAAAAGGTATTAAACTTGAAAATATATCCGGTAATGGAACCTTGGAGAAAGAAGGGGAAGGGACTTTATTACTGGAAGGCACTAATCCGGCAAGAGGCCAATTAATCCATAGAGAGGGTATAATACAACTTAAAAGTGACTGGAATGGTGATTACGATAAGATGAATGGTACACGTCTAAATATAGCTAATGGAGTTAATATTCACGGGAATGCAATTCTCCGTGATACGATAGTGCAGGACGGAACAATCACCTGGCGCAGTGATCTTGAATTGAATAAAGCTGTCTTTAAACTTGGTTCGCAAAGTGAAATCATAGTCGGAGGCGATTTGAGTTTTACCGATATGAATACAATTGTCTTGGATAAAGAACCTGAAATACCTCTATCATTGATGCGGGTAAAAGGAAGTCATCCGAGTGATAGTGAAACTGAAAGTCAACTCCAAATAAAAATAAAGAAAAGACTTTTGGATAATCCGGACTATATCTTTACATGGTATGAAAATGAATTATTTCTCCGTGATAAAAATAAACCTTTCCCATTGGAATATAAAGTTAGCCTGAATCCATCTGAAGATATAGAATTGTATGATTTAAAACCGGGTGATTATACATTTACTCATGGAGAATCTATAAGCTTTACTTTTCTGCCTAAAGATAACTCTTATCCCGCTGCGGCCGTTCTTTTCCTTGTCAACGGTGAAGAGACACCCTTCCGTGATTTAGGAGAAGGTTACCGATACCGTTATTCCATTACTTCGATTGCCAAAGATCATGATATTTATATAGGTATCAAAACTCTTGAAGTAAAAGCGCCTGTCGTGAAAGGAGCAACTATTACTTCTGCTTCCGGAGAATGGGGAGTGAGGTATGGGGAAGGGATAACATTTACACTCACCCTAGACAAAGAGTATAATGAGTCGGAAGTTAAAGTGTTTGCAAATAAAGAAGTATTAACTCCTACGCAAGTGGGAGAGGGTAAATATACTTATACACTTGATTCGGTGACTGAGCCGGTTAGCTTAAGGGTTTTGGGAGTTAAGCTAAATGATCCTACAAGCAATATTGAAGCAGAGAAAAAATATCCGCAAATTTCTTCTGTTAATGGTGCCTTGATAATAGAAATGGACTCTGTGCAACCTATTGTAGTATATAGTTTGACGGGTCGTGTGTGTGCTGAAATGCAATCTCAAACAGGCCGGGTTGAAATTCCTTTGTCAAGAGGTATTTATATTGCCCGCATTGGTACGGAAGCATACAAAGTAGTTGTTCGCTAATGCAGGACTCTATCTGCTCGGTTATTTTGGTTATCTTTGCATCCTGTAAAGCATTGGCAAAACAGGCATGTATTATATAGAAGATAACGAAATAGCAGAAATTCTTTCGGCTCAACCTTTTCCACTTATTTCGGAAGTGGCGGATGAATTGCAACTCGAAGTATATGTAATTGGAGGGTATGTGAGGGATATTTTCCTTCGACGTGCCTCTAAAGATATTGATATAGTAGTAGTAGGAAGTGGAATCCAATTGGCTAAGGCAGTCGCCGAAAAGGTTGGACGTAAAGCGAATTTATCCGTATTTAAGAACTTTGGTACTGCACAGGTAAAGACGCCACAATGGGAATTAGAGTTTGTAGGGGCACGAAAAGAATCCTATAATCGTACAAGCAGAAAACCTATCGTAGAGAATGGCACGCTGGAAGATGATCAAAATCGTCGTGATTTCACTATTAATGCAATGGCTCTTTGCCTTAATAAGGATCGTTATGGAGAATTAGTGGATCCTTTTGATGGGCTTGGAGATATGGAAACCCTGACGATCCGTACCCCTCTTGATCCGGATATTACATTTAATGATGATCCACTCCGAATGATGCGAGCCATTCGCTTTGCTACGCAATTAGGCTTTTTTATTGATCCGGACACTTTTGATGCGATCGTGCGTAATAAATTGCGCATAACAGAAAAAAATCAAGATAGTACGCATGTGGTATCCCCGGAACGCATTGTGGACGAATTGAATAAAATACTCTTATCACCTAAACCGTCTATTGGTTTTGAGCTTATGGATCGCACCGGCTTGTTAGAGCTTATCTTTCCTGAATTATCAGCATTAAAAGGAGTAGAGACAAAAGAAGGTATCGGTCATAAAGATAATTTTGCTCACACTTTGATGGTGTTGGATAAGTTAAGCAAAACCTCGGATAATCTATGGTTACGCTGGAGCGCTTTGCTTCATGATATAGCTAAACCGGCAACAAAAAGATGGGATAACCGTTTAGGATGGACTTTTCATAATCATAACTTTATTGGTGAAAAGATGATTCCCGGAATCTTCCGTAGAATGAAACTTCCTATGAACGAGAAGATGAAATATGTACAAAAGATGGTAAGCCTACACATGCGTCCCATTGCTTTGGCCGACGATGAAGTCACAGATTCAGCCATTCGCCGTCTTTTGTTTGATGCCGGAGATGATATAGATGATCTGATGAAGTTATGTGAAGCTGATATAACAAGTAAGAATCCTGATAAAGTGCGTCGTTTTCTCAATAATTTCCGTCTTGTACGCGAGAAGATGGCTGATATAGAGGAGAAAGACCGGGTGCGCAATTTTCAACCACCTGTTTCAGGAGAGGAAATTATGGATACTTTTGGTTTGCCTCCTTCACAACCGGTAGGTATAATAAAAGAGGCTATAAAGAATGCTATTCTGGATGGAGTAATTCCGAATGATTACGATGCCGCCCGTCGATTTATGTTTGCACGAGCAGAGAAGATGGGATTACACCCAAAAAAATGATGTAAGAATTAGTCATCTAAAAGGATTTCTCCAATTAAATAGGGGCTACATTGTCCTCCGATCTCAACCCGGTCTTCCAGATATTCACATTTAAGTATTCCTTTACGATCAGAAAGTTGAATAGCTGTCAATGTGTTTTTTCCTAATCGTTTTGCCCAATAGGGGGTTAGAGTAGTATGAGCGGAACCTGTTACAGGGTCTTCATTAATACCTACCTGAGGCGCAAAAAAACGGGAAACAAAATCGACATCCTTTCCTTGTGCAGAAACAATTACACCACGGCCATCCAGTTGAGTAATATGATCTAAACAAGGCTGTATACCAAGTATATCTTCTTCTTTTTGAAAGATAAATAAGTAATCTGTTTTACCACGGTATATTTCAAGTGGTTTCATATTGAATGCATCTAACAGAGCCGGAGTTGCATCTACCCTGTTTAAGATATCTGTAGGGAAGTTTAAGATTAATAATTCTCCTTCCCTTCTGACAATCAGAGTGCCACTTCTGTAAGATTGAAAAGAGATGGTATTATCCATATAATTTTCATAGTAGAAAAGAACAAAAGCAGATGCAAGCGTGGCATGTCCGCATAAATCGACTTCTACAGTAGGAGTGAACCATCTGATATTATATTCATCTCCTTGTTTAACAAAGAAAGCAGTTTCTGCCAGATTATTTTCCATAGCAATCTGTTGCATTAATTTATCGTCCAGCCATTCCTCTAGTGGACATACGGCTGCAGGATTACCTGAAAATACCTTATTGGCAAATGCATCTATCTGATAAATTTTCTGTGTCATTTCTTTTTATGAATTCATTTTATTCTACAATGATATTATAACGGGGTTGCTGTGACGTGCTAAGTTGTGTATGTGATTGTTTAACGTTCCATTCCACGAGATG
>DAMANX010000034.1:0-43873 GCA_032073245.1 Tannerellaceae bacterium | reverse complement strand
ACAAAATTTTACAGCGGATATTCTCCTGTTTGTGAATAATACAGGTTAAATGTTTATCGAAAGATATCTAATTATCTTTTTAACAGGCGTATGTGGTGAAGTTTATTCTGTAAAGACCTCTACATAAGGTTTTCATTTTTTGCATTCAGCATTCAGTCACCCCTAACCGCTAATTATCATTGATACGTTTATGACCTGGATTTAATTAGTTTAAGATTTGAATATTTAGCGACAAGGATGTAGAGACAGGGCTTGCCCTGTCTCCATATAAACAATACCCATTAAAACGAATGTCTTGTTCCATAGAAAGACAGGGCGAGCCCTGTCTCTACCATCGTTGCAATTACCTTCAAATTTCCCTCGATCTAATGGATTAATATCTGTAAAAAACACCTGTACTTCACTTCTTACTCTTCCGACGCAAACGGCTGATCAAACGGAATAATTCACCGAACCATAGAACGAAAGATGTTACACCGGTAATGATACCCCAATCTTTCCAGCTTAAAGGTACAACACTAAACATTTCACCACCAAAGGTTACAATCAGATATTGTCCGACCAGGATTAAAAGCGCTACCAATAAGAATGTTTTACTTTCTTTCAGGTTAGCTAAAGCCGAAGTGCCTTCTAAGAAGGCTTTAGCATTGAACATATTCCAGAACTGAAGCATCACGAAGAAAGTAAAGAACCAGGAGAGACGATAGGGTGATAATCCGCCATTTGCCTGGAAATAAAGAAGCAAACCAATCAATATAGCTACGAAAAGGAAACCTACACTAAAGATCGTATACTTCATCGGGCGGGTTATTATAAAGTCACCATTCTTACCGCTTTTACGTGGTTTATCCTTCATTACCTTCTCATTGGGAGGTAAAGAGGCTAAAGCTGCAGCTGCGAAGGTGTCCATTATAAGGTTGACCCATAACATTTGAGTAATTGTAAGAGGTGACTCTGTACCTAAAAGCGATCCTAAGAGCACAATAAGACAGGCTGCGACATTAATTGTCAACTGGAATAAAAGGAATTTCTGAATATTCCGGTATAAGGAACGCCCCCACATAACAGCACGTGTTATACTGGCAAAGGAGTTATCCAGGATTGTTATATCACTGGCTTCTTTAGCTACCGATGTTCCATCTCCCATTGAAAGCCCAACCTGAGCAGCTTTCAATGCCGGTGCATCATTTGTTCCGTCACCTGTAACAGCTACTACAGCATTATTCTGCTGCAGTAATTGCACCAATCGTTGTTTATCGGTAGGACGGGCTCGGCACATAATTTTAAGGTCCATAACGCGCTTCAACGCCTCCTCATCACTTAAACCTTCAAAACCTGTTCCGGTTATTATATTCTCGTCCGTATCATTTGTCTTCCAGATTCCAATCTGGCGTCCAATCTCTTTTGCTGTTCCGGGAGTATCTCCGGTTACTATCTTAACCTGAATACCTGCATTCAAACATTCCTGTACGGCTTGTGGAACATCCTCACGAATAGGATCGGATATAGCAGTGATACCCATAAAGATTAAATCTTTATCCTGTAAACGTCCATTCTCAAAAATTGCATCCGAAACTTCACCCTCAATAACTTTATAAGCAAACCCAAGCGTACGCATTGCCTGATTCTGATATCCAAGTAATTGCTCGTTTATTTTAGCTTTATATTCTTCTACAGGCTTCAGGCCTTCAGTTGTTTCTACTGACTTACAATGTCCAAGAACGATTTCAGGGGCACCTTTGAGATATAATACCTTTTTATTTAAAGATGGGGACTCCACTATTGTCGCCATATATTTACGCTCTGTAGAGAAAGTAAGTTGTTCCAATACAGGAATACTTTCACGCAAATCCAGATAATTTACACCTAAATCATTCAACCATAACAATAAGGCGGCTTCTGTTGGGTTACCCAATGTTTTAACTTTATCGTCGGCATAATCAAGAAAGGCTGTTGAATTGACTGAGATCCCTTCTTTTATTAATTTACTAAGTGAATCCTCACCTAATGTCTGATCTTTTAAGCCATAGAAATTGGTTTTATAGACTTGCATCTGATTCTGGGTAAGTGTACCCGTTTTATCAGTACAAATAACTGTTGCTGCTCCCATTGTCTCACAAGCATGCATTTTACGAACAAGATTGTTGGTTTTCAACATTCGGTTCATGCTTAAAGCAAGGCTTAAAGTTACACTCATAGGTAGGCCTTCAGGCACGGAAACCACTATTAAGGTAACTGCAATCATAAAGATATTTAATATATCGCTCACCATATCCATCCACGGCATGGGAGGAGAGAATATCAATAATTTGGCAACTAAAGCGACAAAGGTTAGACCGGCAACAGTATATCCCGCCTTACTAATAACTTTAGCTAAACCTTCCAGCTGAATCTGCAAAGGTGTATCTATATTATTATCAATCTGAGAGCCTTCATATACTTTCCCGTATTCAGTTGCATCCCCAACTTTCTCTACTTCAATAACACCATGTCCATCAACAACAGAGGTGCCACGCATCAAATGATTACTCGGATAAGTTGCATCATCATCAAAGTCTTCTTCCTGCATGGTTTTGGTTATAATAGGCTCACCTGTTAATGTGGATTCATTCACCTGTAAGGAAACGGCTTCTAATAAGATCCCATCGGCAGGTATTTCATCTCCGGCTTCCAGCACAACTATGTCTCCCTTAACCACATCCTTCTTTGGAATCTGAGTAATATGTCCTTCACGGATCACCTTCACAAGGGCATCATCATTCACTGTATTCAGTACATCAAACGCTTTGTTGGCTTTAGCTTCGAAAGCAAAACCTACACCAGTTGCCAATATGATAGCAAAGAATATACCAATAGGTTCCAGAAAAGCGCTGAACCCATCTCCTTCAGGGCCCCAGCAATGTACAGCAGCAATAATCATGGAAAGAAACCATGCTACCAATAAAATGCGGATAATCGGGTCGTTGAACTTCTCAAAAAATTGTACCCATAAAGATACTTTCTTTGGAGGTGTTAATAGATTGTCTCCATACGTTTTCCTACTCTCTTCGACTTGCGCTTTGGTTAATCCCTGAAAAGAATGTTTATTCTCCATATATATGCATTATTGAGGACACAAAGAACGTAAAGATATCTGATATACACAACCTTTCATTCTTAAATACTGTTTTGTATATAACAAATAAAGCATCGAATAGTTATCCTTAATCCCTATAATAAGGAGTAAATCAATAAGAATGCTTTAAGATAAATTGGATATTGTATTACATTATTTGGCACACAATTTGCATCTATATTATCAAAGACTAAAAAAGAAATGGATATGAAAAAGTTTAAATCATTTATTATAGTAGCACTGGTTCTCCTTATTGGAGGAGCACAACCTATTTTTGCACAAAGCAAAAAAGAGAAAAGAGAGCAAAAGGAAAAAGAAGTGAAAGAATTACTGTCAAGTGGAAATTTCTCCATTGAGGTAAACCGGGCTTTGCCAATGGGAGGTAAATCAGTTAATCTGACATCTCCTTATTCTTTGGAAATGCGCGGCGATTCGGCAATATCTTATTTGCCATATTTTGGAAGAGCCTATTCTGTTCCTTATGGTGGTGGTGATGGTTTACGGTTTGAGGAACCTATTAAAAACTATACGGTAACCGAAAACAAAAAAGGCACTACAGAGATAAAGTTTGAGGTACGTACTAAAGAAGATAATTATACATATAATATAGATGTATTCAAAAACGGTTCTTCTACTATTAATGTACAACCCGTAAATAAGCAGAGCATTACATTTCATGGGAATCTTGTTCCTAAAAAGGAGAATCCCTGATTAATGATAGCCTAAGAATAGAGCTTTCCCTGCCAGGTATTTCGCTCTAGAATGCGTTTGTTTACTTTGGCAGTAAACTCATAGTTTTTAAGCCCCCAATCCGGAGCAATTAATAGTTCCTTCGGAGATTGAGATACGAACCTCTCCACTACAATGGAGGGGTTCAGTCGTTCTATAAAATCAATCACAAGATCGATATATTCATCCGCAGTAAACAGATTAAAGCGATCCGGATGACTCATAAACTCTTTCCCCATACGGGTCTGCCGGATCAATTGTAATTGATGAAGTTTCAAAGTTGTCAAAGGCAAAGCAGACAAAACTTCCGCATGATGCAAAATCTCTTCTCTACTTTCTCCCGGTAATCCCAGTATCAAATGAGCTCCTGTGTAAATATCCCTTGCAGCAGTGCACCGGATAGCTTCTTCAGCTTCGCTCCAAGTATGCCCGCGATTAATAAGCTCCAATGTACGATCCAGTGTACTCTCAACCCCATATTCCACCATGACGAAAACTTTACGGGAAAGCTCTGTCAGATAATCTAACAAATCATCCGGCATACAATCGGGACGGGTACCAATAATCAAACCTACAACATTGGGGAACGCAAGAGCTTCCTCATATTTTTTCATTAATGATTCAAGCTCATCATAGGTATTGGTGTATGCCTGAAAATAGGCAAGATATTTCATTTCCGGGTATTTACGTGAAAAGAAATCAATTCCTTCCTTCAATTGTTCCCCGACAGTCTTCTCTGTTTGACAATAGTCAGGGCTAAAAGTCTGATTATTACAATAGTTACAACCGCCCCATCCCTTTGTTCCATCTCTGTTTGGACAGGTAAAACCGGCATTCACTGATATCTTCTGTACCTTATAAGGAAATATCTTCCGAAGGAAATCGCCAAACTCGTTATAACGTTTGTCCTGATTCATAGAACAAAGGTAGTTATTCTTTTAGAATCACTTATTGCATGATATTCTTCTTTTTAGCAATTTCACAAGTTGCGATGATACTTATGCCAATCCAAAGACAAGACAAGGCAAGCCTTGTCTCTACCACAGTTGATATATTTTTAGCTTAGGCCTTCAACCTCACCGTTTACAATATCAATATGTTTTGCCTGTGGATCTTTAGGTAATCCCGGCATTCGCATGATCTCACCCATAATAACAACAATCATTTCTGCTCCGTTATTGATAAGTATATCGCGTACTTTCAGCTCAAAGTCTTTAGCCACCCCGTATGCTTTAGGATCAGAAGAAAATGAATATTGTGTCTTAGCAATACAGATAGGATAATGGGAAATACCCAAACTATCTATTTGTTTTAGTTTTTTCTCCGCCAATGTATTATATACTACTGATTTAGCGCCATAGATAGTATCTGCTACCTTTTTTATTTTGGTACGTATCGAGTCGTCATCGTTGTATGTAAAAGTTAGAGAAGGAGATGGTTTGTTTTCAATTGTATCAACTACCAATTGAGCTAATTCTTTTCCACCTTCACCGCCTTCAGCAAAGACATTATTCAGGGCAAAACCTACGCCTTGTTCTTTACAATGTTCGGCTACAAGATTGATTTCATCCTCAGAATCTGTTGCATAACGGTTGAAAGTAACAATTATCGATTGGCTGAAACTCTTGATG
Source organism: Tannerellaceae bacterium (assembly GCA_032073245.1). GTDB lineage: Bacteria > Bacteroidota > Bacteroidia > Bacteroidales > Tannerellaceae > QVMG01. The sequence continues at coordinate 38,398 of DAMANX010000034.1, read as the reverse complement.
TTGTTTATGTGTTTATCCAGATTAGCCAATCCGTTTCTAACACCTTCAACATTGGGTTCTTTTATTTGTGACTCGGGAACACCACCGTGTAACTTCAGACTTTGCGCAGTAGCTACTATAACGGTTAGCTTAGGATTCAATCCGGCTTTTCTACATTTTATATTAAAGAACTTTTCTGCTCCAAGATCAGCGCCAAAACCTGCTTCAGTAATTACATAATCACCATAAGTCAACGCCATTTTGGTTGCCAGAATAGAATTACAACCATGTGCTATATTGGCAAAAGGCCCGCCATGCACAAAAGCTGGTGTATTTTCCGTTGTCTGTACCAGGTTAGGCAGAAGAGCATCTTTTAGCAATACGGTTATTGCCCCGGCAATACCAAGGTCATTCACCGTAAAAGGTTCATCATCATTAGTATATCCTAACAAGACATTCCCTATTCGCCGTTTCAGATCATCCAGATCGGAAGCTAAACACAAAATAGCCATTATCTCCGAAGCCGGTGTTATATCAAAACCCGTCTCTGTCGGAATACCATTTGCTGCACCACCTAAACCGGATACTATATGACGTAAGCTTCTGTCGTTTACATCCAATACTCGTTTCCATTTTATTTCTTTTAGTCCTTCACAGGCACTACGCGTCTGATAGATATAATTATCTAATAAGGCAGTGATCGTATTATGTGCGGAAGTAATAGCATGGAAGTCTCCTGTAAAATGCAAATTGATATTTTCCATCGGAAGCACCTGTGAATAACCACCACCGGCAGCTCCTCCCTTCATTCCAAAGACTGGGCCTAAAGAAGGCTCGCGTAAAGCAACAATAGCATTTTTCCCTATTTTATTTAAACCAAGAGCAAGTCCGATTGAGACAGTTGTCTTACCTATTCCTGCTTTTGTTGGAGTAATAGCTGTAACAAGAATTAAATTATGCTGTTTAATTTTTTCTTCATCAATAAGATGAAGAGGTATTTTTGCCATATATCGTCCATAATTCTGAACTTCTCCACGAGGTATTCCTACACCGACAGCTATTTCTTTTATTTTCCGCAAGCTTACTTCTCTTGCAATAGTTATATCCGATTTCATATTCACTTGTATTTTAGAAAAACAAAGGTACAGACTTATATATAGTATAACAAGGAAGAGGAAGAGTTTTGTTCAATAACTATCACGCATCTTCTGCAGGCTGATAAAGATAGCGTTTAATACTGCGTTTAGGCGTTTTTTCAAATTCGTCCTGGTAAAGTTTAAAGCTATTTACTTTGCTATAAAAGGGTATGAGTGTATTTAATAAATCAATATTTGTTTGCATATATTGTTCAATCTCTGAATGAGCGATTCCAGCTTTATCTACCTGTTCCCAATCGGGATAGATCAGAGCGACCAGCTTACCTCCCTGGGATATAACTATCGATTCTGCCACATAAGGCATATTATTCAATTTGTCCTCAATCTCTTCGGGATAAATATTCTGCCCATTGGAACTCAGAATCATGGATTTACTTCTTCCACGAATATAGAGAAAACCATCTGCATCTAATGTACCTAGATCTCCTGTACGCATCCACCCATCAGGCATCATAACAGAAGCTGTGGCTTCCGGATTCTTATAATAACCCAGCATAATATTCATTCCCTTTACCATGATTTCACCAACCTGATTTGCAGGATCATCCGAATCGATCTTTACTTCCATTCGATCCACAATCTGGCCAACCGAACCCATTTTAAAAGAATCCCATTGTGTATATGCCACTAATGGGCCACATTCAGTCATTCCATAGCCAACCGTATAAGGGAATTTTACTTTCCGTAGAAAGACTTCTACTTCTTTATTGAGTGCAGCGCCACCTATTACTACTTCCCATAGATTTGGGCCAAATGCTGCTTTCAATTTGTTACCTATAGTATTTAGTACGATCCTATTTATTCCGGGAATCTTAAGTAAAATCTTAATAAGAGGCTTTTCTAATTCGGGGAATATTTTATTCTTAACGATCTTTTCAATGATTAAAGGTACAGCTAATACTAAAGGAGGTTTAACAGAGGCAAAAGCATCGATAATAATTTTAGGACTTGGTGTACGGCTCAGAAAATGAATATGGCATCCTTTATTAACTCCATTCAGCACCTCAAAAGCCAGGCCGTACATGTGTGCCATAGGCAACATACACACAATTGTATCTCCCGGATGAATACCAGGCAACATATCATAAGCCATCTGTGTGTTACTCCATAAACTACGATAAGGCAACATGACTCCTTTAGAGAAACTGGTAGTTCCGGAAGTATAATTCAATACAGCCATTTCATCCGGTTGCTCCACATGATATTTCACATCTGCAGGTGTAAAACCTTTTGAATATTTCTTTTCAAAATAATCATTGATATTATCCCAGGCCTTCGACAAGTCTTTCTTTTTGCTTTTCAGTATGGAGAAATCATCCATAAGCATGATCATGCTAACATCGGGAATAGCCTGAGCATCCATTTCTTCCCAGTTATGAGCAGCCACGATAACCATTTTTGCTTCCGAATGATTGATAATATGATGGATGCTATCCGGTTTGAAATCATGCAAAATAGGAACAGCCACTGCCCCATAAGCTAATGTTCCGAAAAAGGCAATTGCCCAATGAGAAGAATTACGTCCAATAATACCTACTTTATCTCCTTTTTGTATGCCTTCCTGCTCAAATAAAATATGTAATTTCTCTATCTCAGTTCCTAAATCTTTATAATAATACGTGCTACCTTTATAGTCAGTAAAAGCTGGGTAGTTCCAATGATTCTTTACACTATTTTCTATTAAACCCAAGAAACGTCTTTCCATGATTCACTTTATATTTAATCTTTATTTTTCAATCTCCCCGCATTAGTCAGTCCGAAGATAGTGATTAATGCGTAAACATCATATATTAATAAAAAGAAAATCAGTTGTTTTGTTCTGAGATTTAATCGTTTCAATAAAACTTTAAGTAAGGAATGTCTGGATAAAGAGATTATTGATACCGGAAATCATAATGTTAGGATAAGTTTTAGTTAAAGAAAAAATATAGAGGCACTAAACACTGCTTTCAACCGTTTAATATGAAGAAACCAAAAATACACGTTATGAACAAGTTAACTATCAAAGAAGGCCTTCAAAAAGCCTGGACTTTTTTACCGGAAATATGCATTACTATAATAGTGCTTCTGTTATTTATCAATTCTGTGTTGGTTCTTTTCAGCCAGGAATCAAGTAGTATGCCGTATTATATAATAGGAGTAGAATTGATTTTACTGGTCAGTTGTATTGGGCAGTTCTTTTGGAGAAATACTATAATCAGCATAATACATTCTATGCTGTTTGGGTTGGGATCCATTTACATGATATTGGCTGCGTTTTCAGAATATAGTGAATTTCCGGCAGGAGATCCTGCAGGAATCCGTTTATTGATAGTGGGTTTACTACTTTTTGGTAGTTTAGCCATTATTGCTTTTGTAATGCCGGTCAAATATTTGAATGGCAGAATGCAAAAGACTACAGTATCATTATAATCGCGTCTTTTGTAAAAGCAGATAATCAAGCAATGTCATAGCTGTCATAGCTTCGACAATAGGTACCGCCCGGGGGAGTACACACGGATCGTGTCTGCCACGGGCTTTTAATATAGTATCTTCGCCTTCTATTGTTACAGTTTCCTGTTCCATAAGGATAGTGGCAACAGATTTGAAAGCCACACGGAAATAAATATCCTGCCCATTAGATATACCGCCTTGAATACCTCCTGAATAATTAGTACGTGTACTTATCCTTCCATATTCGTTAAAGAACGGATCATTATGCTCAGATCCTCTATAAAGGCCTGCATTAAATCCATCTCCATATTCAAAACCTTTTACAGCATTGATAGATAACATAGCTTGTCCAAGGGCAGCATGTAACTTACCAAAAACCGGTTCTCCAAGACCGGCAGGTACACCTTTTGTCACACATGTTATAACACCTCCGATAGTATCTCCTTTTGATTTTACTTCTTTGATCAGGGCTTCCATCTCAGATGCTTTCCCGGGATCAGGACAACGAACACTATTCGTTTCTGTTACGTCCAGATCATAAGCAGGATATTCACCTTCTAATTTTATATCACCCACCTGACAGGTATAGGCTTGTATTGTTATTCCTTCTTTCTGTAATATCAGTTTAGCTAAAGCTCCAGCTACACAGCGGGCTATAGTTTCCCTTGCCGATGAACGTCCGCCACCGCGAGGATCACGGATGCCATATTTCATCTGATATGTATAATCGGCATGAGAGGGACGGTATTTTACCTTCATATCTTCATAGTCGGAAGAATGTTGATTTTTATTCCATACTATAAAGCCGATAGGCGTACCTGTTGTTTTTCCTTCATAAACACCGGATAGAAACTGTACTTCATCTTCTTCTTTGCGAGGTGTGGTTATTGCTGATTGACCAGGTCTACGCCTATCAAGTTCATGTTGAATAAATTCCATATCCAACTCTATCCCCGCCGGACATCCGTCAATTACACCACCCACAGCAGGCCCATGAGATTCACCAAAAGAAGTTAATCTGAATATATTTCCAAATGTATTCATGAAAAAGGTTATAAAGGTAGAGACAAGGTATGCCTTGTCTCCTGTATTGTTATTTCTTTGTCAAAAAAGAGACAAAGCAAGCCTTGTCTCTACAATCTATCTCGTCTAATATCAATGGCATCCGCCGCAACCGCAACCATCATGATTATGGCCAGCATCACCGCAATCGCTTCCGCAGTCATCGCAACCGCAACCTCCTGCGGGAGCAGTTAATGCTGCAATTTCTTCAGCTGTAGGTTCATGGACATCTATCACTTTACCTGTAAAGTGCAATGTTTCTCCAGCTAGAGGATGATTGAAGTCCATAACCACAACATCATCTCTCACTTCTGCAACAGTACCTAATAAACGGTTGCCATCAGAATCCATCATCGGAACTGTTTCACCTTCCTTAATAGCGTCTGCATCAAATTTACCGTCTACTTCAAATATATTTTTAGGAAGTTCTATAATATGATCTTCCTGGAACTCTCCATATCCGTCAGCAGGAGCTATAATAAAGTCGAAGTTAGCACCTTTTTCCAAACCTTTCAAAGCGGCTTCGAAAGCAGGCAACATAGTACCAACTCCGTAGATAAACTTCAAAGGATTTTCAACGGTAGCACGTTCCATCAACTCTTGTTCACCGTCTTCTCCAACGTTCAGGTCGTATGTAACCGCTACGTATTTACTAGTTGTAATTTCCATTCTTTCTCTTTTTTATAATTAATATTTAAGTAGTCAAAGTGGTTAAAGTAGTTACCTTAACTACTTAACACTACAAAGATAGGCTATTATTTTTTATCCACCGCTTTTTTCAAAGCATTCATAGCCTTATCTAAAACACTTCGCGGACACCCTATGTTCATACGCATATAACCTTCGCCACCAGGCCCAAACATGCTTCCGTCATTTAATGCAAGTCCGGCTTTATTGACGAACAGATCGACTAACGCTTCCTGACTAAGGCCGAGTTCACGGCAATCAAGCCATAAAAGAAAAGATGCCTGTGGAGGATATGCTTTTATCTTCGGAATATTCCTTTGTAAAAACTCATCTACATAGTTACCGTTAGCAATTACATAATGACGCATTTGTTGCAACCATTCGGCGCCATAGGTATAGGCAGCCATTGTAGCTGTATAGGCAAAAATAGTGCCCTCACTTAATCCTCTGGCATTTAGAAATGCATAAAATTTTTCACGCAATATATCATTGGGGATAATCGAATAGGATGAAACAATCCCTGCTATATTAAATGTCTTGCTTGGAGCCATAAAGGTAATTGCACAAGATGCAGCCTTTTCAGATACAGTCGGGAAAGGATGATGCTTAGCCTGTGGGTAAGCCATTTCCGAATGTATCTCGTCAGATATCACAAGTATATTATGCCTGTCACATATTTCCGCTAACCGAATCAATGTTTCCTTCGACCACACAATACCTCCCGGATTATGCGGACTGCATAAGATAAACACTTTACAGCCTTCATCAATAATTGATTCCAAATGATCGAAATCCATCTCGTATCGTCCATTCACCAATTTAAGTGGATTATTCACCACCTGCCGCCCCATCTGTTCAGGAACAAGCCGGAAAGGATGATATACAGGAGGTTGAATAATAACTTTATCACCAGGGTTAGTAAAACAGTCCAAAGTAAAACCAATCCCCTTGACTATACCGGGAATATAACTCAGCCATTCACGTTGGATACGCCAGTTGTATTTATAATCCAACCATGTCATAATACTCTCGTAATAGGTATCCGAAGCAAAAGTATAACCAAAAACCTCATGTTCACAACGTTTCTTTAACGCATTAACAATGAAGTCGGGGGTACGAAAATCCATATCTGCAACCCATAATGACAGTAAATCATCACGGCCAAACAATTCTTTTAATTCATCAACCTTTACCGAGTCAGTTCCTCTCCGGTCGACAATCTCATCAAAGTTGTATTGTTTCATTTCTATAATCTTTGAACAGATGGTATTTTTTATTAAGAATGTTGCCAAAGATACAAATAATATTTGAGCGGTAAGAGATAAGTAGTAAGAGATGAGTCTGTAACACTCATCACTCATCCCTCACCGCTCAAATATTATTTGTACATTTGTTGTTTAAGAATAAAAATACTAAACTATGCTTCGTATCGGGCTTCTTTCGGATACTCACGGTTGGTGGGATGAAAAGTATGAGGAATATTTCCGTGATTGTGATGAGATATGGCATGCCGGTGATATCGGATCGGATGATGTGGCCTATCGACTCTCAATGCTCAAGCCATTCCGTGCGGTATATGGAAATATCGATGGTCAATCGCTTCGCAGCCATTATCCTAAAACAGCCATTTTTCAGATTGAAAATGTAAAAGTAATGATAACACATATAGGAGGATACCCTGGAAGATATGCTCCTGAAATACGAAAAGAATTATATGCATACCGCCCGAAACTCTTCATATCAGGCCATTCACACATATTGAAAGTAATGTATGACGAAACATTACAATGTCTTCATATAAATCCGGGAGCTGCGGGTAAAAGCGGCTTTCATCAGGTTCGTACTTTGCTTCGTTTTACAATTGATGATGACAAGATTAAAGATCTGGAGGTTATTGAGTTGGGGAACCGTGCTGTTTAAGACTTAAAGATTGTATGTAAAAACCTTTAATGCCCTTAATACCCTTAATGCCTTTAAAGGCTTGTGATAATCCAAGATCACTCGCCGCTCACCGCAACATTATAGGTATCTTCTGCCTCGGGAATTTCTTTATTATTGCAACCGCAGAGATTTTCGGCGAATAGAATTGTATTCTTGAGATAAGGATATTCTGCTTCGAAATAGGAACTAAAGACTCCTTTTCCCAGGTTTTCTTCTATTTGCGTGCCCGTCCACAATTTACCATTAAAAATGCGGAATTTATTCATTTGCTCTTCCGTACGCAGACAAATAACATAAAGCGAAACCAGATGTTTCACCTTTTCATCTTCATAGGTATACCGGATCAAAAAACGAGGAGAAATAGTTTTATCCTGTGCTAAAGAGCCTATTGCTTCTTTTACCGTATTATCAAGTGAATGACGGAATATGACATATTTCTGGAAGGGATAATCGAGTGTACTGGGTGAAACATACTCTCCACCACTACGCTTCGACAGATAAAGCATACCATTATAAATCACTGCAACACGTACTATCGGATGATAATATTTTTTGGGTACTGAGCGGCTTACAGAACGAGCTATACAACCTACAACCTTTCCTTTATCATCTAGTACAGGTAACCACATTTCTTTCTTCAGGCTACCCTTCATCCATGAGATACGAATCTGTTCATAGATGATTACACCTACGCCTATTATCAATCCGAGATCACGATAGAGGAAACGTTCCACATATAAATCCTGCATTTCATCAGGCAACAATGTAAAGAAGAGTATTACAAATAAATGCAAAGTATATACACTTTGTACGATTTGGATCAGCAAATAAAACTCATTTAATGATGTCCGCATCATTGTTCGCTTATAAGCCGGCATATTTGATTTCCTTATATGCCTTAAAACACGACGTTTTGAAAAGCCAATCACCGCTAGAGCCACAACTAATAACACTTCGACAAGCAACGGGGAATAGACGAAAAGTACCGGATCTAAACGGAATACGATAAAGAGGGCATATAAAATAAATGTCAAAGAAGCAGGTAATAACAAAAACTGATAAACCTTATCTTTACTCAACATTTGATAGATGGCAAGACATCCCAGGCAAAAAAGAACCGCAATAGCAAAAGATAATTTATAAGATAAGAAGTTGTCCAAAAACATAAAGAGCAGAATGGGGAGTAACCCTACTGCCTGATTTTGCATATTTTTTTTAACTCTATTCATACACTCTCATCCCTTTTATAGCAATAACAACCGAAAGCCATAAAAGTTCATCATTAAATATGATTTTCGGCATGATAGGATGATCGTACTAAAGGAGCGCTTTCAACCATTTTAAAACCTTTTTCAAGAGCTTTAATTCTATATATCTCAAACTGTTGCGGGGTAATATATGCCTGTACCGGTATGTTTTTACGGGAAGGTTGCAGATACTGTCCTATTGTGAGTATAGATACTCTCATACTCAGCACATCATCCATCAATTCATACACTTCTTCCTCTGTTTCTCCAAGTCCTACCATAATCCCTGTTTTCGCTGTAATTTTTCCGGAAGAAATATGCGAAAGCACTTTCAAACTTATGTCATATTTCGCAGCGCTACGAACCGAAGGAGTGATTCTTCGCACTGTTTCCATATTGTGGGAGATTATTTCAGGAGCCGCATCAATCACTTCATCGACTAAATCTAAACGCCCTTGAAAATCGGGTATCAGAACTTCCACCGTAGTCTCCGGATTAACAGCTTTTATGGCTCTGATAGTAGCTGCCCAATGCGTGGCTCCCATGTCCGGCAGATCATCTCTGTCTACCGAGGTAATAACCGCATGTTTCAGTTTCATCAGCCGGATACTTTCGGCTACATTCTGAGGTTCATTAGGATCTAATGGTAGAGGTTTGCCTGTCAATGTATTGCAGAAACGACAGGAACGGGTACATATCTCACCACCAATCATAAAAGTAGCTGTCCCCCTACTCCAGCACTCGCCCATATTGGGACATTTTCCGCTGGTACAAATCGTATGTAAGCAATGCGATTCGACAATGCTCTTTGTGCGGGTGAACTGTTCGTTTCCCCCAAGCCGAATCTTCAACCAATCCGGCTTCCTTACATATTTAGTCATAATAGATTACAGGTTATCAAATAAGAAATTACAGATTTTCGTATAGAGATGATACCGTGTATTTCCTCCATAAATGCTGTGATTTCTATCTTTATAGAAATGCATATCGAACTGTTTACCAGCCTGCACCAATGCTTCAGCATATACCAGAGATTGCATGAAATGTACATTATCGTCGGCCGTACCATGAATCAACAATAATCTACCTTGAAGGTCTTTTGCCTTTTCAAGTGGAGAAGTAGCAGCATAACCATTAAAATTCTCCTGTGGAGTACGCATAAAACGTTCGGTATATACCGTGTCATAGAATTTCCAATCGGTCGGAGGAGCTACGGCAATACCAGCCTTAAATGTTCCATTTCCTGTACTCATAGCCATCAAAGTATTATATCCTCCAAAACTCCAGCCATAGATTGAAAAACGTTTAGCATCGATATAGGGCAACTTACCCAATTCTTGAGCAGCTTCTATCTGATCCCTGGCTTCCAGCTCTCCCATCCGCAGATAGGTGCATTTGCGGAAAGCTTCTCCCCGAGCACCTGTGCCCCGTCCATCTACACAGACTACTATAATATCATTTGCGGCCAGGTATTGCTCCCAATCAAAACCATATTGATCTAATACCTGCTGTGAATTAGGTCCGCTATATTGTGTCATTAAGACCGGATATTGTTTGCCTGGATCAAAGTTCACTGGTTTTACCATCCATGCATTTAATTCAATATCCGAAGCTGTATGGACTTTTATAAATTCTTTTGGAGAGAAAGAATAATCCGCTAATTTATTTCTAAGAGCTGCATTATCCTGCAATACACGTAATGCTTTACGTGATTTGGTTTCATTCACGGTTATCTTTGCCGGTGTATTGGCATTGGAATAAGTGTTTACGAAATAAGCAAAATTGTCACTGAATGTAGCACGGTTTGTCCCTTCTTCAGGAGTAAGTTTTGTCTTATTACCTTTTGCATCGATACTATATATCGCCCGGCGGATTGGGCTTTCCTCTGCTGATTGATAATAAATCGTTTTAGAAGCCTCATCTATTCCGAGGAAATCAGTAACATCCCAATTGCCTTGCGTCACCTGACGTTGCATAACGCCCGTAGGGGAATATTGATAAATATGGGCATATCCATCCTGTTCGCTTACATAGGTGAAGCCAGCGGCTGTAAAATGAATGGAAGACAGCCACTCTGAATCGACATAAGCCTTATTCTCTTCGCGAAGGATCAGACGAAATACACCACTCTTCGGATTCGCGTAATACATGTTGAAGATATTCTGATTGCGGTTTAAGGTCATAACAGCCAGTTGATCCGAGTTGGTAGTAAATACGATGCGGGGAATATAACTTTCGGCATCTACAGGAACATCCAGTTTCTTAATATCTTTAGTTGCCACACTATATGAATGCAATGTCACAACCGAATTACGTTCACCAGCTTTAGGATATTTAAAATTATAATACCCTGGGTAAGTACCATCTCCATACATTTGCATAGAATACTCCTTCACCTGTGATTCATCTGTACGTACATAAGCCAGATATTCGCTATCCGGCGACCATGCCATTAGGTTAGTCACCGAAAATTCTTCTTCATATACCCAGTCCGTTACACCGTTTAATACCTTATTGATCTCACCATCCGTTGTTACTTGAATCTCCGTATCAAAATCGAATTTCTTCAACCAGATATTGTTATCGATAACATAGGCGCACATACGGCCATCAGGAGAAAAAGTGGGGATCATCAGTTTTTTACCCGTATCACTCAGAGGTTTCACATAATTACGACGAACATCATAGTCGTAATAGGTTGCTTTGGATGAACGACGGTATAATGCCTCACGGTCTTTCCAAACCAGAATACGATGTCCGGTAGGACTGATCAGGTATCCGTCAAAAGTATCAAATGTGACTTCCCTTGCTTTTGTTGTATTGAACAATGTATCGACAGGAGTTCCAGTACGATAAGCGTATTTAACAATCATAGTCCGTTCAGGATTCATTGCCGTGTAATGCTCACCGTCAGGCAACGAACGCATTTCACCTATTGCAGTCGTTTGGCGGAAGTTTCCATCTACTATTTCTTTCAGTTGTATACGTTTATTTCCCTGCTGAGCATTTGCCCCCATAACCATCCCGGCAATCAACAGGATAGACAGACCTAATCGTTTCATGTATTTTCATTTTCAGATTAAGTTACAAAGGTATACAAAAGTCTCCGTTTCCTAAAAAAGATAATAAGGAAAAGCAAAGCGAAAAGAAAACATCTGTTTTTCTCAAAAGCCCTTAATGCCTTTAAGGGCTTTAAAGGCTTTGAATAATTTAAGAACGTTGACCGAATCCTGTAAATGCCCGTCGCCCATAGATAGCAACAACAACAAAGCAAATAAAGGGCAAAATAAACGATACATTTACAGCAGGCATACCCCATACGGTATCCAGATCAATAATAGATGCTTGCAAAGGAGGTAATACAGATCCTCCCAGAATAGCCATAATAAGCCCGGCAGCACCAAATTTTGCATCGTCACCCAATCCGTTTAGTGCAATACCGTAAATTGTAGGGAACATCAACGACATACATGCAGAGATACCTACTAAACAATAAAGCCCTGTAATATCTTGCAGGAATATAGTTCCTATTGTGAAAAAACCACCTGCAATAGCCAATATCATCAATAGTTTCCCGGGATTTAGATAGCGCAGCAGGAAAGTACATACAAAACGACTCACACAAAAGATAACCATGGCTACTATATTGTATTTTTGGGAAAGCACTTCGGCTGCTTTTTCCGTCATACCCTGCTCAATAAAAATTCGCGTACCGTATTGAATGATAAAAGTCCAGCACATAATCTGTGTACCGACATAGAAGAACTGAGCAATCACTCCTTCACGATAGCGTGGAAGTGAAAATATTCTTTTCAATGTAGGGCCCAAATTAATTCCATGCGACTGATCCTGAGTTTTAGGCATACGGGTGAAACGGATAAGCAGGAACATAACCACTATCACCAACCCAATAATTACATATGGAGTTATCAAAACAGATAAATCGGCTTCTTTTATTGCAGCAAACTCGACATCATTCAATGTTGCTCTTTCTGCGGTATCCATCGGATTCAAGCGCGCCTGTATAAAGTTCATGGCAACATACATACCTAATAATGATCCCATCGGATTGAACGACTGCGCCAGATTGAGCCGCCGCGTCGCCGTCTCTTCGGTTCCCATGGATAAAATATAAGGATTTGCACTTGTTTCCAAAAAAGAAAGTCCACAAGTCAATATAAAATAAGCAAACAGAAATGGATAATATTCTCCTATAGCTTTAGCAGGGAAAAACATAAAAGCCCCTATAGCATAAAGCCCCAGTCCTAATAAAATTCCCGCTTTATAGGAATACTTACGAATAAACATAGCTGCCGGAAAAGCCATTGCAAAATACCCTCCATAGAAGGCAACCTGAACCAATGCGCCATCTGTCACACTCATCCGGAAAATCTTAGAAAAGGCCTTTACCATAGGATTGGTAATATCATTCGCAAATCCCCATAAGGCAAAACAAAAGGTGATAAGAATAAATGGAATGAGATAATTAACCCCATTCTTATCGGTTAACAAAGATGATTTGTTTGTCTTTTTCATATCGGTATTATATATCAATTACTCCAGTGCTTCTGTGAGCGAAAAGATGCGTTCCATAAGCTGCCACTTCTCGTCGGAACGTTTCCCCTCCCCTACCTGTTGAAACCGGCCGACAAAGTCTTCCCACTCTGCCTGACGCTCAAAGGTAGCTAATTTCCCGAAAGATTTATCCCAATCAAAGTCAATTGGTGTTTCAAGTATCATAAAAGCATAAGATCCTGTCACGTAGATCTCCATATCCAGTATCCCGGCACGGCGAATACCAATGGGAATTTCTTTCCATATATTTTTACTGTTGTGCCAATAGGTGTATTGATCCAGTGTATCAGGATTAAGTTTTAAGAACTGGCAGAAGCGACGTGTCGCTCCTACCGGTTCTTTTTTATAGCCTTGTTTCAAGGTCATATTTTTTTATTTATATAAAGGCCCATAAGTCTGGCAAGCGCGGTAATCTGCACTTTCTTTATCCATGCCAAACGCATTCCATGCTGCAGGACGGAAGATGTCTTTTTCTTCCACATTATGCATACATACAGGAATACGCAACATAGAAGCCAAAGTGATCAGATCAGAACCAATATGGCCATAACTGATTGCTCCATGATTAGCGCCCCATGTATTCATAACGGAATAGACATCTTTAAAATTGTCCGTATCATTCAAACGGGGTGCAAACCAAGTAGTCGGCCAACCCTTATCTGTACGGTCATCCAGTATTTTATGAGCTGTCGGATCAAGCTCTACCGTCCACCCTTCGGCAATTTGCAATACAGGGCCTAAGCCTTTTACCAGATTCAGGCGAACCATAGTACATGGCATTCCTTCACGGGTCAGGAATTTGGAAGAATAACCACCTCCACGGAAATATTCACGGTTAGCAGGAACCCAGGTAACTGCATCCAGACACTCTTTTGCTTCTTTATCGCGGATCTCCCAGAAAGGTTTCATTGCCGGATTACCATCCGCATCACTTTGACGGGCCGAACCGTCCAAAGATGCTGCCCCCGAGTTTATAAGGTGAATGATACCATTTGCAGCACGCCCTTCCAGTTTCTTTCCGGTTACCCGTTCCACGGCTTCCGGGCTCCAATACGTACGCACATCGGCAAATATCTGAGCTGTATTGGTTAATAAGTAGCTCATTAACATAGCCGTACCGTTCAAAGCATCATTTTCAGTTGCCAATACAAACGGTTGACGCACTCCTGTCCAATCGAAAGAAGAGTTCATAATAGCCTCAGTAAAGTCGCCATTCGGATAGAAGTCTGTCCATTGACGTTGCCCCTGGAATCCGCCGGCAAGAGCATTGTACCCCAATGATTCTTCACCAAATCCCATTTCTTTCAGTTTCGGATTACCAATCATCAGGTCGCGTACAATCAATGTCATCTTTACTACGAATTCCCAATCCTTTTCCTGTCCTTCTTTATCTTTTTTCAGGTCAGCACGGTTACATACATCTTCTCCTTGTTTGCAATTAGCTTTTGCCCATGCCAAAGCTTTTTCATATTCATCATGATCATAAATACCCAGAGTCATACGACGGATAATTTCCACTTCGTCGATACCTTCACAACGCATCCCCAAATATTCTTCAAAGAAATCAGGATTCACGATCGAGCCAGCAATACCCATACATACTGCGCCGATAGAAAGATAAGATTTGCCACGCATAATAGCCACAGCCATAGCAGCACGGGCAAAACGAAGTAGTTTTTCTTCGACATCTGCAGGCAGCTTTGTTGTACCCATATCCTGCACATCATGTCCATATATACCGAATGCAGGCAATCCTTTCTGTGCGTGAGCTGCCAAAACAGCTGCCAGATAAACAGCACCGGGGCGTTCTGTTCCATTAAATCCCCATACTGCTTTCACTGTATGCGGATCCATATCCATTGTTTCGCTGCCATAACACCAGCAGGGAGTAACAGTGATAGTGACTCCTACATTCTCCTTTTTGAATTTCTCCGCACATGCTGCACTCTCCGGCACGCGCCCGATCGTTGAATCGGCTATAACACATTGTACGGGAGTTCCATCAGGATATTTCAGGGTCGAGGTAATAAGATCCACTACGCTCTTTGCCATATTCATGGTTTGATCTTCCAATGATTCACGGACGCCACCCATGCGGCCATCGATTGTAGGGCGAATACCTATTTTAGGCCAATCACCCTTCCATCTGTTTGTTTTCATGATATTCGATTTTAAATGTAAATATGTGTTTTATCAATGTAAGCATTCGATCTACTATGTATCCCTCTTGCTTAGTAGTCAAAAGAGTCAAGTAGTTATCAGTCGCTAAGCTCTCTAGTAGTCAAGTAGATTATAGCGCATTGCGGCTACTTAACTACTTTGACTTCTTGACTCCTTTGACTACTAAAATGATCATACTCCTTTAGAAATCTTTACCCGGAGCACCTCTACAGATGCACCGGGTAAATTTTCTACGCCTTGCTTTCCACTTCCGGCAACAAGCCGTAAATCTAAGTTGAGTTTTATCATAGCGCCCTAAAGTTAATCCTATAATCATCTAATTATTATCTTTAAGGATATGACAAAGATAAAGAAATGTCTTTTTCAGGATTTATAGAATTTCGGCAATCAATAACACTATTTCGACTTTCCGACAAAGTCAAAAGTCAATAACACTCATTATTATGTTATGTAGCATCTTTTTAGACAACCCAACCTTTAACAGATATAATTAAGATATCGATAAAAAGGAAAAGTATATCTTTGTGGAAAGAACACTTATTATGCGTGAGATAGACAGCCTGCAACTCATTCTATTAAACATTGGTTATTCAACACATAATGGCGATTGGAACTGGAAAGGAATAAGCAGCCCCTTTGCGCGGTTGTTTTATGTGCGTGAGGGAAATGCACGGATCAATCTCCCCCAGGGTATACAGGAACTGAATCCTGGTTATCTCTACCTCATTCCTCCTTTTACTCTACACAGTTACGAGTGCGACGCACTGTTCTCTCATTTCTACATTCATATATATGAAAAGCCTTCTTCTTCCGCTAATATTCTGGAAGAACTTAGCTTTCCGGTAGAGATTAAAGCAAATCCTTTGGACTGCTCACTAGTAAGCCGGTTACTGGATATTAATCCGGGAAGAGAACTTAAACAATACGACCCGTACACATACGACAATCAGCCAACCCTGCTCCGAAATATTGCAGAAGATGCCCAACAAGCTGAATATGCTTCCTTGGAATCAAGAGGAATACTATCTCAATTATTATCCCGCTTCATACGATATGCTTCTGCAAAAACAGATGTGACGGATATTCGTATCTCAAAAGTCCTACACTATATCCGAAAACACATTAATCAATCTATAAAAATCAGCCAATTATCGGAGCTATGCCATCTTTCCGACGATCACTTTATACGCCTCTTCAAAAAAGAACTTGGTTGTACACCTGTACATTATATCAATCAGAAAAAGATTGAAAAAGCTCAGCTAATGTTGCTTATTGAGAATATCCCCGTAAAAGACATCGCGTATAGCCTCTCCTTTGAAAATATTTCTTATTTCAATCGTCTTTTCAAACAAATCACACAGTATACGCCAACGCAGTATTATGAGACTTTAAGGGGAAATGCATAAATACCTTCATTCTACTTTCCAATATGAAGGTGTGTTAGTGATATTGGTTAAAACGTAACATAAACAAAATCAGGCGAATAAAAATCCATATTTGCTCTCAAAGCAAGATATTATGCCATGTTTAGTAGCTTGGTACCTTCATTTATCGTGGATCAGACCGCAAAAGGTACTCCTATTGAACTATAAAAACAGCGTTTTTCGGAGGTTAGACCGCCTAAAAAGAGCATTTTCAGGTTAACAAAATTTTAAATATGAAAGGTAATGAGCTCAGATTAGAAAGAAGCTCGAAAAGCATAAAGGAGCATAAAACAATGACAATCAATCCAATACTTCTTTGATTGATTGATTCTTATCTTATAGATATTATCTATGATACCAGGCTAACCAGGCTATATCACAACTTTTATACACATAACAGTTTTTTTACAAAGTTCATTATGGCTACAATTACGTATATATATATTTAAAAGTTTGCGTTTTTGCCTGGTTAGCCTGGTATCCTTTAGAACAAAGATAGCACACTTGGCATTCTCAAACATGAGGGTATATGCTCGCCGAGCTGAGGTGCCACCTTCACGAAAGTGAGCATATATGTTCGCAAGGATGAGGGTATATCCTAATTTTTCTTCCTATATTTGTCACTGAGAAACTTGGAACAGGAAGGTTACGAAACCTTTGCAACAACATAATAAGGGAATTGGGATGAAACTACTCTTCTTTGATTTGGAAACCACCGGTATAAAATACTGGCGAAACGGAATACATCAGATAAGCGGCGAGGTAGTGATAGACGGCGAAAGCAAGGAATACTTTAATTTTAATGTATGCCCGAATCCGCAATGTGAAATCGAAGATGAAGCGCTCCAGGTTTGCAATGTGACTCGTGAACAGATCTTGGCTTACCCTTCTATGAACGAAGTATATACGGCTTTTGTCAATTTATTAGGAAAATATGTCGATAAGTTCGACCGGCTGGATAAGTTTTTTCTGGTAGGATACAACAATGCCTCTTTTGACAATTATTTTCTGAAAGCCTTCTTCGCACAAAATGGTGACAAATTCTTTTATTCCTGGTTTTGGGTAAACTGCATTGACGTGATGGTGTTGGCATCTCATCATCTGATGGAAACCCGCCATCAAATGAGTGATTTTAAACTGGAAACCGTTGCCCGGCAGCTAGGGATTGAACTTGATAGGGACCGATTGCATGATGCTGCTTACGATATTCATCTCACAAAAGAGATTTATCAGATATTAGTTGGAAAAGCATAATGCCGGGAATCGCCAAACAAATAATACGTATCTTCTTTTTCCTCCTGATAATAGGTTGCAATTCTCTTTATGCACAAGAAAAGGCAACTCCTAAAAACGGAGAAGGCCTGAATGCTTTTCTTCAAAGAAACAAACGGCCGGGAACAACTTACCGGAAAGAATTTATTGAACTGAACAAAAAGAAATTAGGAAAGAATAATACACTAATACTCGGTGTTCAGTATAGTCTGCCACCTCTGAAAGATCAGACATCTAAACCCACTAACACCTCTTCCACAACAACCAATGCTTCATCCACCCAAAAGAAAAAAGGCAAAGAACCTTTGTTCGGCCAAGCTCTGGCTGAATACGAAATTGTCTCCAATGAATTAGCCGGAGCTACATTCTATGTGGTTTCCGGACATGGTGGCCCTGATCCCGGAGCTATTGGGAAGATGGGGAATTATGTATTACACGAGGATGAGTACGCGTATGATATCGCCTTAAGGCTGGCCCGCAACTTGCTTATGAGAGGAGCTAAAGTACATATCATCATACAGGATGCGTTAGATGGCATCCGCGATGAACAGATACTTAAGAACAGCAAAAGAGAAACATGTATGGGTAGCGAAATACCTCTAAACCAAATTGCCCGCCTCAATCAACGCTGTGAAAAGATAAATGCGCTTGAGAAGAATAACAAACCGGCTTATAGCCGCTCCATATTTATTCACATAGATAGCCGGAGTAAACATAAACGAACAGACGTATACTTCTTTCATTCAGACAGTAAAGCCAGCAAATGGCTATCCAATACAATGAAAGACACTTTCACCGAAAAGTATCGCCAGAGCCAACCATCACGGGGCTTTAGCGGATATGTCGAACAAAGAAATTTACATGTTCTTAATAAATCGACCCCTGTTGCCCTTTTTGTTGAATTAGGAAATATACAAAACAGCTTCGACCAGCAACGCTTCATTCTGAGCAACAACAGGCAGGCCCTTGCAAACTGGCTCTGTGATGGATTT
The DNA here is from genome assembly GCA_032073245.1 of Tannerellaceae bacterium. Lineage (GTDB taxonomy): Bacteria > Bacteroidota > Bacteroidia > Bacteroidales > Tannerellaceae > QVMG01. Next base: position 19,448 of record DAMANX010000034.1, on the reverse strand, counting down.
ATCACTGACTACAACAAAAACAAACCACGGTAGTAATTACACATTCATTTTTCACTTTGAATCATTCATTTAATCAATTCAATTTATTATCTTTGTATATTAAATAAATAAGAAGACACAAAGACAGCGTTGATGAATAAGAGCTTTATTTCGCCTTTTGCTAAACCTATATATGTAATGTTAAAGCCTGTCGGGGCTGTGTGTAACCTGGCTTGCGATTATTGCTACTATCTGGAGAAAGGTAAGCTATATCCTGAAGTTAAAAATCATATCATGACAGATCAATTGCTGGATAAATTTATCCGGGAATATCTGGAATGCCAGACAATGCCACAGGTATTGTTTACCTGGCATGGTGGTGAAACGTTGATGCGCCCGATCAGCTTTTATAAAAAGGCTCTTGAACTACAAAAGAAATATGGAGGAGGCCGCCAGATTGATAATTGCATACAGACCAATGGAACCTTATTGACGGATGAATGGTGTCGTTTCTTCAAAGAAAATAATTTCCTGGTTGGTATTTCCATTGACGGACCACAAGAGTTTCATGATGAATATCGCCGGAATAAACAAGGACTGCCTTCTTTCTTTAAAGTAATGAAAGGGATCGAGCTATTGAAAAAACATCAGGTGGAATATAATGCAATGGCTGTCGTAAACGACTACAATGTGGATTATCCGCTTGACTTCTATAATTTTTTCAAAGAGATTGATTGTCATTATATACAGTTTGCTCCTATAGTGGAACGAATGGCATTACATACCGACGGGACACATCTGACTACCCCTGAGGAACAGGATGCTGCAATCAAGTTGGCTCCTTTCACAGTTGATTCTAAGAAATGGGGCGATTTCCTTTGTGCTATATTTGACGAATGGCTCAAAGAAGATGTAGGTAATTATTATGTGCAACTATTTGATGCTACACTTGCCAACTGGGTAGGTGAACAACCCGGAGTATGTACGCTGGCAAAAACATGCGGACATGCCGGAGTAATGGAATTCAATGGTGATCTTTTTTCCTGCGATCATTATGTATTTCCAGAATATAAGCTGGGAAATATATATACACAAAGCCTGACAGAGATGATGTACAGTCAACGGCAATTGACTTTTGGGGAGAATAAGCAAAATACACTACCTCGTCAATGCAAGGAATGTGAATATCTTTTTGCCTGCAATGGGGAATGCCCGAAAAATCGTTTTCTCCACACGGCCGAAGGTGAGCCGGGACTAAACTACCTTTGCAAAGGCTACAAGAAATTCTTTGCACATGTTGCTCCTTACATGGACTTTATGAAAAAAGAGTTGATAGCCGAGAGGGCACCGGCGAATGTGATGCAATTTGCACGGCAAATTGCAAGTGAAAAGTGAAGAGTGAAAAGTGAAAAACGAAATAATGAGATAAAAGGACAATAAGAAAAGTATTATTTATAAAATATGAAGTACAACAGACGTGAATTTATTAAGACAGGAGGTATGGTTATGCTTGGTTCCCTAGCGGCTCCTTCGCTATTAGGCAGTACACTTTCAAATGGTGCTATCGATCAGGCTGTCAGTATTCCGTTTGCTCTTGAACATTTCGGAGTGAGCGACAGTGATTTGAAGAAAGTGCTAACCGCAGCTTTGGAAAAAGGAGGCGATTATGCAGACCTCTATTTTGAACATTCGTTCCGTAACAACATCGGATTACAGGACGGAGCAGTGAACCGCGCCTCTTCGAATATAGACTTTGGAGTGGGTGTACGTGTATTGGCTGGTGACCAGACAGGTTATGCATATGTGGAAAATGTCACATTGGATGAGATGCTGAAGGCTGCCCGCACCGCGGCGCGTATTGCAACAGGTACTGTAGCAGCAAAGACTCCGGCTAACCTGACAGAGAAATCTGTTAAGCACAACTATTATACTGTATCGACCCCCTGGGATGAAATAGCTGTAAAAGAAAAAATGCCTTATTTACAGAAACTCAATGATAAGGTATTTTCATTGGACAACCGTGTAAGTAAAGTGATGGCTTCTTTGGGTGATACGACTTCACATATTTTATTCTGTAGTTCGGAAGGGGTTATGTACTACGATTACCGCCCGATGGTAACTCTGTCTGCCGTATGTATCATGCAAGACGGGGATAAGATCGAAAATTCCTATGCTGCACGCGCTTACCGTATGGGAACAGAATTCCTTACAGATGAAATCATAGATACATTGGCACAGGAAGCAGTGAAAAAAACTTCTATTCTATTCCAGGCCATTAAACCTAAAGGAGGTGAAATGCCTGTTGTTATGGGTGCCGGAGGTTCGGGTATTCTTTTACATGAGGCGATTGGCCATGCATTTGAGGCCGACTTTAATCGCAAGAACACTTCAATTTTCTCAGACCAATTGAACAAAAAGATATGTAATGAACATATCAACGTAGTGGACGACGGAACCATTCCATTCAACAGAGGTTCTGTTAATATCGACGACGAAGGAGTAAACGGACAAAAGACTTATATCGTTAAAGAAGGCATTCTGACAAGTTATTTACATGACCGTATCAGTGCACAGCATTATGGCATCCTTTCAACCGGTAACGGCAGGCGTGAATCTTTCCGCCACATGCCTATCCCACGAATGCGTGCGACCTATATGGAGGCAGGAAATGTAACGGAAGAGGAAATGATATCTACCGTGAAAAAAGGTATTTATGCTGCTAACTTCACAAATGGCCAGGTTCAGATCGGTGCAGGTGATTTCACCTTCTTCGTGAAAGACGGTTATTTGATAGAAGATGGTAAATTGACCCAGCCTATCAAAGATGTTAACATTATTGGTAATGGGCCGAAAGCATTGGCAGACATGACAATGGTAGGAAATAATTACAAGATGGACAACGGTACATGGACCTGCGGGAAAGACGGACAATCTTGTCCGGTAACCTGTGGTATGCCATCAGCATTAGTAAGCAAACTAACTGTAGGAGGAGAAAGCTGATATGATAACAAACGAAAATAAAAAGCTAGCCCAATGGGCCATGGAGTATGCCTTGAAAAATGGTTGTCAGGCTTCTCGTATTAATCTGTATTATGGGTCAAATACATCCTTTGAGATACGCGACATGAAGATAGACCGCCTGCAACAAGCGGCGGAAAACAGTATGAGTATCCATCTCTTTGTGGATGGCCGTTATGGGTCTTATTCTACCAACCGGCTAGATAAACAAGAGCTGGAACGATTCATAAAAGAAGGGATAGATGCGACCCGCTATCTGGCTGAAGATAAAGCACGGACACTACCTGATACATCTCTTTATTACAAAGGTGGGAAACCGGATCTTCAAATGAATGATCCTAAATTCGACAGTATTCAGCCGGATGATAAAGTAGGTTTGGCGATGGAAGCTTGTGAGGAAATGATGGGTAAAGATGCCCGGATTATTTCAGCAAACTCTTCCTATAGTGATGGCAAGGACTCACGCTATATGATTACCAGCAACGGTTTTGAAGGTGAAAATAACAACTCCTATTACAGTTTGGTTGGAAGTGTCAGTATCCGTGGTGAAGGCGAAGCACGTCCGGAATCTTATTGGTACGATTCCTCCCTCTTCTATGATTCATTGATAAAAAAGGGAATCGGAACAAAAGCGATGGAACGTGTATTGCAGAAACTGGGACAAAAGAAGGTAGCTTCCGGAAAATATAAGATGGTGGTAGACAACATGAATATATCCCGCCTGATCTCTCCTCTTATGAATGCGATTTATGGTTCTTCTATCCAACAGAACAATTCTTTCCTGCTCAATAAGTTGAATGAGAAAGTATTGGGTGATAACTTTACATTGATTGATGAGCCACATATCGTAAAAGCATTCGGAGCACGTTATTTCGATGGAGAAGGAGTTGCCACCAAACGTATGCCCGTCTTTGAAAACGGTGTATTGAAAACTTATTACATTGATATTTATAGTGCCAACAAGATGAATGTTGCACCAACAATCTCCTCTCCTTCTATCCTGACTATGCCTTTAGGAAACAAAAATACGGAAGGCTTGATTGCCTCTCTTGACAAAGGTATTCTTGTAACAGGATTCAATGGAGGTAATAGTAACAGTACAACCGGTGACTTCTCGTATGGAGTGGAAGGTTTCCTTATTGAAAATGGTAAACTGACACAACCCGTATCAGAAATGAATATCACAGGCAATATGCTTACACTGTGTAATAACATTCTGGAAATCGGAAACGATCCACGATTGAACTCCAGTTGGAGAATTCCATCCATGGTATTTGATCAGGTGGATTTCAGTGGGCTTTAAAATATAATAACTATTTTTCAAGAAAACGGAGAGATAAGGCGGTGGTCTTATCTCTTCGTTTGTTTTAATAATGTGAGCAGATTTGAAGAAAATAGGCTTTAGCCTATTATCAATTGCCGTCTGCTTTAGCTGACGGTTCATGGTATAAAGAAGAAAGGCTTTAGCCAAAAGAATTTATTGGGCTAAAGCCTTTTTATTATTTCTTACTTAACCGTCAGCTAAAGCAGACGGCAATTGATATCTGATTAAATTCGGGAACTTCGAATATTATTGTAAATCTTTACATCCTAATCCATCCGAAAGTATTCTTATTTTGAATTCCCGTTAAACAAGTAGATAAACAGCAATAAAATGACAAACCGTTCCTCCTAATGTAAACAGATGCCAGGCAGGATGCATAAATTTATATTTATCGAGGAAGAAAAAGACAGTGCCGAATGTATAAAATAACCCTCCGGCAATAAGCCAATATAAAACATCCATTGAATCTGTACGCTGAAAAACATCTATTAAAGGTTTGAAAGCGATGATAACCACCCAGCCCATTAATAAATAGCAAGTTGTTTTAAGATGGTTCTTTTTCTTCATTTTACGGAAACTCAGCCATATTCCAATGGCTGCGGCAATCCATATAACAGCAAAAAGACTCCAACCCCATGCCCCTTCATTTCTTAGGGTTATCAGCGTAAAAGGAGTATATGTTCCCGCTATATGCAAATAGATAGCAGCATGATCGAAGCGTCGCAGGATACACTTTTGTTTAGCATTTGTGGATGCATGATAAAAGGTAGAAGTAACATAAGATGATGTCATGCCAAAAGCATAAACAGCAAAGCTTAGAACAACCCATGGGTCATTACTTCCTACTGCTTTTATCATAAGTAAAGCAATCACTAACAACCCAAAGAGCATTCCTGCTCCATGGGTAATTACATTAGCGATCTCTTCGCCATACGTCTGGCGGGGAGTAGCCATTTTTAGTCTAACGGCTCAATCTGGAATCCTGCGTCTTTGACTGCATCCATTATTGCAGAGGCAGAGACATCTCCTTTTACAGTTAAAATCTTGTCAGGTGAATTAAGATCCAAACTCCAATCACTGTCAGACACCAGCCCATTTAACTTCATGCGGATTGCAGCTTCGCATCCTCCACATTTTGCATTTGTTTTAAACTTCATTGTTTCCATATTATTTCATAAACTTTAGCCGCAAGCTATTTAACACGACCGACACGGAGCTGAATGCCATAGCTGCACTAGCCCACATCGGATTAAGCAACAATCCATTGACCGGATACAGAACGCCGGCTGCAATAGGAATACCTATTACATTATAGATAAATGCCCAGAAAAGATTCTGGCGAATCAGCCGTACTGTTTGACGGGATAACCGGATTGCTTCGGGTAATAACATCAGATCGGAAGTGATCAATGTAACCATAGCTACATCCATGGCAATATCTGTTCCTTTGCCCATAGCAATGCTGACATCTGCACGTGCTAAAGCTTGTGAATCATTAATACCATCTCCTACCATCGCCACTCTCTTTCCTTCGGCCTGAAGAGATTGTATGTAAGCTTCCTTTTCATTGGGAAGAGCTTCTCCTTTATATTTATCTATCCCTACCTCATGGGCTACCTGCGCAGCAGTTTTCACACTATCTCCCGTTAATAGATGAACTTCAATACCTTTCTGTTGCAAAGAATGAATTGCAGCAGGTGTTGTCGATTTAATCCGATCTGCAATAGCAATAACAGCCAATAAGTCTGTGTCCTGCCCATAATAGATTACTGTCTTACCTTCCGATTCCCATTGCAGGGCTTTTTTGGGTATTCGGCTCTCATTATCCATCATACGATAACTTCCAACCCAGTAGTTTTTTTCGTTTACATCTAAACATATCCCCTGACCCGTCACACTTGTAAAATGATCTGCTTCGACATTGCCCACATTTCCGTTTTCAAGCCATCGGATAATAGCGGAAGCTAAAGGATGCTCGGATTTCATTTCTGCAGTATAGAGTATATTCCGAAGTTCCGTAGTTTCATCTTTAATCCATAAAACATCATGTACCTCGGGAGAGCCTTCTGTTAAAGTACCTGTCTTATCCAGGACAATAGTATCTATTATACAGAGATTCTCCAATGCATAAGCATCTTTTATCAGGATATGCTTTTCTGCGGCCTTACCCATTCCCACCATTAAAGCAGTTGGAGTAGCGAGTCCTAAAGCACAAGGACAGGCAATAACCAAAACAGAGACAGCGGATAAAAGGCCATAAGAGAAAGCCCCTTCTCCACCAAAGATCAACCAACTAACAAAGGTGATAATAGATAAAAGAATAACTACGGGTACAAAAACAGCACTTATTTTGTCAACAATGCGTTGCACTGGGGCTTTACTTCCCTGTGCTTGCTGCACCATCTGTACGATCTGGGCTAATACAGTTGCATTCCCCACACTGGTTGCTTTCATTGTAAAGGCACCTTTCTGGTTGATAGTACCTGTCAGGGCTTTATCTCCTATTGCCTTTTCCACCGGAGTTGACTCTCCGCTAAGCATACTTTCATCCACAAAGGACTGTCCATGGGTTATTATTCCATCCACCGGAATTTTCTCTCCGGGACGTACAGAAACCAAATCTCCTTCTTTCAGAACTGAAATAGGAACTTCCAGCTCCTGCCCGTCAAGTATACGCCGGGCAGTTTTAGGTTGAAGTCCCATTAATCCACGAATAGCTGAAGAGGTACTATGCTTAGCTCTTTCTTCAAGCAGTTTACCCAATAGGACAAAAGCGATGATTACCCCCGAAGCCTCATAATAAACATGCGGTTCCAATCCTCTATCCAACCAAAATTGCGGATAAACCGTATTAAATAAACTGAATAGGAAAGCAATAGAAGTACTTAACGCAACAAGCGTATCCATATTTGCGCGCCCTTGTATGGCATGTCGGAATCCGTTCACATAAAAGCTACGGCCAAACCCGATCATAATAGCCAAAGCCAACACCATCATTATCCAATTGGCATAGGGGGCATGCATAAATACCATACCTAGTATTGCCAAAGGAATAGCAAGCACCCAGGCACCAATGGTATTTCGTTTCACTTTTAAATAATGATTGCGTGACATTTCCTCCTGTTTCCCAACAGGGTCTTCTTCCTCAATAATCAAATCATATCCGGCCTTACGGACAGCATCCTGCATCTGTTGCAAAGTAATTTGAGAAGCATGATAACTTACAGAAAGTGTTCCCGCAGCAAAATTAACGGAGGCTTGCTCAACCCCATTCATTTTCTGCACAGTCTGTTCCACACTATTTGCACAGACTGCACAGCTCATTTCCAATACAGGCAGTATTTTGGTTGTCAGATCTTTCATCTTTCTATTATTAAGAAACAAAGGTACAAGAAAAAAGTTACGTATATTTGCATAACTATTAAAATACAACTACCATGATTCATGATTCATTAAAGAACACAAAGTGGGCTGAAGCCCTTCACCCTCTATTTAAGAAAGCATTTGAATATATACATTCTACTGATTTCTCTCAACTGCCCGACGGCAAATATGAAATAGACGGATCACAGCTTACTGCAGGAGTAAGTACTATTAATGCCAAGTCGAAGCAAGACGCAGCAATGGAAACTCATGATAAATTCATAGACATACAAATGCCTCTTGCAGGAGTAGAAACTATCGGTTGGAAAGCGGGTAGTGAGCTTAAAGAAACATCAATACCTTACAATGCGGAAAAGGACATTACCTTTTTCAAAGATCAACCTACCTCCTATACTAAGATTTATCCGGGCGAATTTGCAATCTATTTCCCGGAAGACGGACACGCGCCGGGTATTGGAGAAGGAGTTATTCGGAAAGTCGTTATAAAGGTTAAGATATAATTGCAACCTGATTAGAAGTCTTCAATAAACTACTTATCTCTTTTGTGTCCGACAGCTGTCGGTCAGCTGTTCGACAGTTGTCGGTCACCTGTTTGACAACTGTCAGTCACCTGTTCGACAGCTGTCGGACACAAAAAAGTTCCATATAACTTTAAGATAACGTAGGCTCTATCCCATATTTCCTAAATATATACATGCATTTTTGCTGTACTTCTATAGAAGGAGTTTGCATCAGTGCATTGTCAGGATTATAGATTGTTCCTCGTTTTTCGTGTTTACTTAGTCCTATATTATGATAAAGCAGCAAGTTTACTTGTTTAGGTTCCCAGGTAAGATCTGAAAGAAAGCGAGCTGTTTCTGTTATATTTTCCTCATCTGCATTTACCCCCTCTATTAAAGGAATACGAATGATAAAAGGCCTATTATTACCAGCTAGAAGCCGAATATTTGAAAGGATCCGTTCATTGGACACACCACAAAAAAATTGATGCTTAGCGGGGTCCATGTGTTTTAAATCCACAAGGAACAAATCGGTTTCATGCATAATTGTTGCAACTATATTCGATTTGGCAAAGAGAGTTGTGTCGACAGCTCTGTGAATCCCATACTTCCCGCATTGACCAAGAAGCTCCATTAATACATCAGGATGCATTAACGGCTCACCTCCACTAAAGGTCACCCCTCCTTTCGATTGATCCATAACCAATGTTTCCCTTTCAATCTCACACATCAATTCTTCAACACTATATGATCTGCCCGATATTTCCATAGACATAGAAGGACATACTTCTGCACATTCACCACATACGGCACAAGACTCCCTATCGGTCACAATACCTTCCGCCGCTAATTGCAAAGCATGGTTAGGACATGCCTCCACGCATCTCTTGCAACCTAAACACCTCTTTGATGTATATATCTTCTCTTTGTAAGGAGAAATACCCTCCGGATTATGACACCAAATGCAGGACAACGGGCATCCTTTGAAAAAGATTGTTATCCGGATGCCCGGCCCGTCATTTATGGCGTAGCGTTTAATATCAAAAAAGAATGTATCCATTTTTAAAATGAAGAATGAAAAGTGAAGAGTGAAAAGTAAAGGCTGTATCAATGTCATATTTTTCATTCTTCACTTTTCACTTATAATTTTATAAATTATCCTGTTCCGTTCTCATTATAACATCCGCCTGCAGGTCAGCATTCATATCGTTGAAATAATCACTATAACCGGCCACCCGTACCAGAAGGTCACGATATTCTTCGGGGCATTTTTGCGCAGCATATAATGTTTCGGAATCTACGATGTTGAATTGAATATGATGCCCTCCCATAGCAAAATAAGTACGTATTAGCGCTGCAAGCTTTTCTATATCTTCCTCTTTTTTTAATAAGCCCGGAAGGAAACGCTGATTCAGCAGAGTTCCTCCGCTTTTGGCCTGGTCAAGTTTTCCTAAAGAATTGATCACTGCCGACGGTCCATGACGATCTGCGCCATGTGAAGGGGAAGTACCATCGGAAATAGCTCTGCCTGCGAGACGTCCGTTCGGGGTAGCATTCATTACTTTTCCAAAATATACATGGCACGTGGTAGAAAGCATATTTAAATGGAAGCATTCACCTTTAGTATTTGGTCGTCCTTCAATGGCATCATATAAATCATTGTATACTTGTACTGCTATAGAATCTGCATAAGGATCATCATTTCCAAAGAAAGGTGTACGATTCAGAATTGTCAGACGCATAGGCTCCATACCCTCGAAATTATTATCGATGGCATAAAGCATCTCTTTCATTGTAAACCTATTGTCTTCAAAGACATGTTTTTTCAAACTACTCAGGCTATCCGTTATAGTTCCTAAACCTGTACATTGTATATAAGTCGTATTATAACGCGGCCCACTATTATAATAATCTTTCCCTTTTGCAATGCAATCATCTATAAAAAGAGATAAGAATGGTGCCGGGGCATATTTGGCAAACATACGATCGATATAATTGCTAACACGCACCTTCATATCCACAAAATAATTCAATTGTTGGAGAAAGGCTGTATAAAGTGTATCGTAATCGGTAAATGCAACAGCATTACCTGTTTCTAATCCTACTTTACGCCCTGTCACCGGATCGACCCCATTATGCAGGGTTACTTCCAGGATTTTAGGCACATTCAGATAACCCGTCAGGACATAAGCTTCTTTTCCAAAGGCACCGACTTCAATGCAACCACTACATCCTCCTTCACGAGCATCTTCAAGCGTTTTTCCCTGTCGCATTAATTCCTGGACATAGACATCCGGATTAAAAACCGAAGGATAACCATGTCCTTGTTTAATCACTTTACATCCTGCCCGCAGGAAACGTTCCGGTGTACGGCTACTGATATGAATTGAACTACCTGGTTGAAGGATATGAAGCTCTTCGATTACCTCCAACATGAGGTAAGAGACTTCACTGACACCATCGCCTCCATCTGATTTTATACCACCGATATTGAGGTTTGTGAAATCATTATATGTACCACTTTCTTTTGCTGTAATACCCACTTTAGGTGGGGCAGTATGGTTGTTTACCTTCACAAAGAAGCAAGACATTAATTCTTTTGCCCCCTCACGTGTCAAAGTTCCCTGAACAATTTCTTTTTCGTAGAAAGGTGCCAGATGCTGATCAAAATGACCCGGATTCATTGCATCCCAGCCATTCAATTCCGTAATAGTGCCCAAATGCACAAACCAGTACATTTGTATGGCTTCCCAATATGTACGAGGTGCATTAGCCGGAACCCAGCGGCATACTTCAGCTATTTTTCTTAATTCTGCAACGCGCTTCGGGTCTTTCTCCGTAAGAGACATTTCATCTGCTAAATCGGCATGCCGTTCTGCAAAGAGAATTGCCGCATCACAGGAAATTGACATAGCAGTTAACTCTTCCTGCTTATCGGTTGCTTCCGGATCATTCATAAAGTCGAGGTTTTCTAATTCACAGGCGATCCGTTTCTTTAAATCAAGCATACCGAACTGATATACCTTACCATCTAAAGAAGTATGGCCTGGAGCACGCTGTTCCATAAATTCAGTGAATATCCCTACCTCATAAGCATTTTTCCATTTTTCGGGCACATGGTCAAATATTCGTTCCCTTTGCGTACGCCCTTTCCAATAAGGAATAACTTCCCGGGCATAGATTTGAATATCTTCCTCAGAAATAGTATAACGTTGCAACTCACGTGTATTAAGAACATGTAGATCTTCCACACTATGGCAGGTTAACTCCGGAAAAGTCGGAACGGCTTTAGGCCGTGGCCCACGTTCACCGACTATCAATTCATCATCGCCTATATAAATACTTTTTTGTTTACAGATTTCCAGGAAATTCAAGGCGCGTAGTATAGGGATGGGATATTTTCCTTCGTTCTCTTTATAAAAACGTGTTTCTATAAGAGCCCGCTCAATAGAGAGTGATGGTTGTGTTTCAAATGTCAACTGGCGTAACCGACGTATACGATCATTCATACCGAATTTATTAGACACAAGAGAGTTTTCCCAATATGGGTTTGCAGATGTAGACATAATAAGATATTTATAGATGAATAAATGGAAGAAATACCGACCACTTAGGAGTTGCCGGTTAAAAGGAGTCGTTTAATGATAGAACATCAAACAATTGAAGAGTCGTCTATATCCTTTTAGTACCATATTCATTTAGAAGCAACTCAATGTTGCCGGGCAAACATAGTTAGTTTTCAGAGAAAAGTAAAATATTGGCTGCTGTTATAGGGCAGTTTCTTTAAGAAATCTTTAAGGTTCATTAAAGTTTCTCTACTCATGATGATAAGGCTCATTGTTAAGAATAGTCATGGCTCGATAAAGCTGTTCAATAAAAATAACACGGATCATTTGATGAGAAAAAGTCATTTTACTCAAAGAAATCTTCTCGGAAGCAGCTTTATAAACAGTATCACTAAAACCATAAGGACCACCAACAACAAATATCAGCCGCTTAGCAACCGTATGCATTTTCTTTTCCAGATAAACAGCAAATTGCTGGGAAGTAAAGTCTTTCCCTTTTTCATCCAATAATACAAGATAATCACCGGGTTGAATCGCCTTTAGTATTAACTCTCCTTCTTTCTCTTTCTGCTGGGCCTCCGATAAGTTTTTCACATTTTTAATATCGGGAATGACGACCATTTCAAAAGGTACATAATGAACCAACCGATTCTTATATTCGTTAATTGCATCCACAAAATAAGAGGCATCCGTCTTGCCTATAACAACAAAAGCAACTTTCATCTGTTTTATATTTAACAGGTTACAGGTGCGAAATTACAAGAAATATGCGTATCTTTGTAACATATAACTCACTAAAAAGGAGATAAACTATGAAACGATTATTTATTGCGTTAGCTCTCTTACTCTCTATAATGAGTGTACAGGCAGCAGATATTACAACTATAACAAATGCATTTAAAGGAGGTAACGCCTCCTCACTTTCCGCTGTTATGGACGAGGAAGTGGATATGGCCATTCCCGGCTCATCAAAGAAATCAAATGGTTCGGATGCTGTAGCTATGTTAAACAGCTTCTTTGGTTCTCATAAACCAACCGGTTTTACAGTTTTGCATCATGCCGATAAGAAAGAAAATGGTTTCTTTGTGGCCAAATTGCCAACATCATCAGGTGAATATCGTGTGAATATAACCTACCGCGCCGATGGTGATAAAGCGATTATACAATCAATCAGAATAGAATAAGAATCAATGGATCAACTTATTGAAGACCTAATTAAACTTGCCTTTGCCGAAGACATCGGTGATGGCGATCATACCACGCTTTCTTCTATTCCCGCAACAGCTATGGGAAAGAGTCAGCTAATTATCAAAGAAGACGGTGTATTGGCTGGAGTAGAAATGGCAAAGCGTATCTTTCACGCTTTCGATCGGGATCTGAAAATGACTATCTTCATTAACGACGGTGCAGAAGTAAAAAAAGGAGATATAGCTTTTACTGTTGAGGGAAAAGTACAATCATTGCTACAAACAGAGCGCTTGATGCTGAATGTGATGCAACGTATGAGTGGTATAGCTACCACTACCCGTAAATATGTCAAAGCGTTAGAAGGCACAAAGACCCGTGTACTGGATACCCGTAAAACAACACCGGGTATGCGCATGTTAGAAAAAGAAGCTGTAAAAATTGGTGGTGGCGTTAATCATCGTATCGGTTTATTCGATATGATCCTTTTGAAAGATAATCATGTTGACTTTGCCGGAAGCATTACAAAAGCTATTACCCGCGCACAGGAATACCTGAAAGAGAAAGGTAAAAAGATGAAAATCGAAATAGAAGTGCGTAACTTCGATGAACTTCAGGAAGCCATGAATGTGGGAGGTGTAGATCGCATTATGTTGGATAACTTCAATGTAGAAAACACAAAGAAAGCAGTTGAAATGGTAAACGGACGTTTCGAACTTGAATCTTCCGGAGGTATCACATTCGATACCTTACGCCAGTATGCTGAAACCGGTGTGGATTACATATCTGTCGGTGCATTGACCCATTCGGTGAAAAGCCTAGACATGAGCCTAAAAGCAATGGATTGACACTATAATATCACATAATAAAAAAGGAGATATCACTAAATATCTCCTTTTTTATTATCTTGTATTTTTTTCTTTCGCTTTATGCTCCGTAATAAAGAAAATCCAGCAATAACCAAAGCAACTCCTCCTAATAACAAGCCTGTCGTTTCATGTTCAAAAATATTAAGTATAAGATTCGCAACCATTAGTAAAAGACCTATTATTATTAAAACAGTAGCACCTATTTTCATATATCAATATGTGTAGTTTATTTATTTAATTTCCATATAGACGTGTAACAAAACCTTCTTTCAGTTGATATTTCTCACCTCCTACAGGACAAATGGCTATTCCCTCTTCATCAAATTCAAGACGCTCACCCGCTTCACTTACCCAACCAATCTGACGGGCAGGATTGCCCACTACTAATGCATAGGCTGGTATATCTTTAGTAATTACAGCACCCGCTCCGATCAGTGCATATTCTCCGATCATGTGTCCACATACAACAGTTGCGTTGGCACCAATTGTAGCCCCCCGGCGAACGAGAGTACGGATGTATTCCCCTTTCCGGCTAATAGCAGAACGAGGATTCAGTACATTTGTAAATACACAGCTTGGCCCGAGAAAAACATCATTTTCACAGATAACACCCGTATAAATAGAAACATTATTCTGCACTTTCACATGATCTCCCAGAATTACTTCAGGAGATACCACTACATTCTGTCCTATATTGCAAAAGCTCCCGATTACACATCCAGTCATGATATGAGAGAAATGCCAGATTCGCGTACCGTCACCGATCTTACAACCGGGATCAATCACCGCTGTTTCATGTGCCATATATAAACCTTCATCCATAGGAATAGTTATTTATAAAGTAAAAAAATAGTAGGTTTCTTATTCATATCAGGAAGCTTTCCTTTCCATTCTTTGATAGTTAGAGTACGAATATATTCGTCTTCACATGTTATGTTTGAAGCTATACAAAGTTTAGTCGTTGGACGGCATGTACGCAACAGTTCTTCTGCCAGTTTATTATTACGATAGGGAGTCTCGATGAACAACTGTGTCTGATCTTCCCCATATATACGTCCTTCCAGCTTTTTTATCATTTGTGTGCGATCGTTTCCTTCAATGGGAAGATACCCCTGGAATGCAAAACTTTGTCCGTTAAATCCCGAAGCCATCAGGGCCATTAATATAGAAGATGGGCCAACCAAAGGTACAACAGGATAGTTATGACGTTGAGCTATTGCAACGACATCAGCTCCCGGGTCAGCAATAGCAGGACATCCGGCTTCTGAAATGATTCCAACATTTTCTCCTTTTTCTAAGGGATTCAGATATCCGGCCACCTGTTCCGGAGTTGTATGCTTATTTAATTCATAAAAAGTCAATTCATCAATAACAATAGTAGGATCTTCTTTCTTAAGGAAACGGCGGGCTGTCCGTACATTTTCTACAATAAAATGTTTAATCTGAGATATCACCTCCCGGTTATATGCAGGAAGTACTTTCTGATGTTCCGTTTCCCCCAATGTTACCGGTATTAGGAAAAGAGATGCTTGCATAATGGGTTCTTTTATGCAAATATACTACATTTAACTTATAATCGCGTTTCTCATATCTCCTGTTTCCAAAAGTGCTTTTTGAAAAGCAAAAGCATTATACAAATTGGCCCGCATTTACCCTTTGGCACCACTCTTGAGATATTCATGTTAAGGAGTACGATACTTCGGCATGCCTATCCAGTAGTATGGACTTAGTGCCTGCATTGATTAAAGAAGATTCAGGAAAGACATTTTCTTTAGAAATAGCCAGACAAAATGGTTTTATATTTAAAGAAGCCCAGAAGCTTTAGGACAATAGGATATGGGAAACTTTTATACTACTTTTGCAGGAAAGAAACTGAATATATGATACTTCCTTCGGATTTTATTTTACGTACAAAAGCGCTTATTAATAACGAATTTGATTTATTTGAAAAAGCATTAGAAAAGGAATCCCCAGTTAGCATACGTATTAATACTTCAAAAGGAATAAATACTCCGACAAGAGAAACTGTTGCATGGTGTGAAACTGGCTATTATCTGCAGGAACGTTTACCTTTCACATTCGATCCTTTATTTCATGCAGGTGGATATTATGTACAGGAAGCTTCCTCTATGTTTCTGGAACAGGCTGTCAAAAATTATATTACAGAACCTGTTAAATGCCTGGATCTTTGTGCTGCTCCTGGGGGTAAATCCACTCATTTAGCAAGCATACTTCCCAAAGGAAGCCTGTTGGTTAGTAATGAAGTAATTCGTAGCCGCAGTCATATTCTTGCAGAAAATATGGCGAAATGGGGTAATCCGAATACCATCGTTACAAATAATGATCCTGAAGAGATTGGAAAGCTGAGACATTTCTTTGATATAATAGTAACGGATGTTCCCTGTTCCGGGGAGGGCATGTTCCGTAAAGATCCGGGTAGCATAGCAGAGTGGAGTGTTGCCAACGTAAATCTCTGTGCAAGCCGTCAACGTCGCATTATTCACGATATATGGAATGCACTTAAGCCGGGGGGAATACTTATTTACAGTACTTGTACTTACAATACGGAAGAGAACGAGGATAATATTCATTACATTATAGAAGAGTTAGGTGCTGAAGCTCTGTCTATTCCTGTTAATAAGGAATGGAATATTACCGGAGCACTTAAACACAGTTATCCTGTTTACCGTTTTTTCCCTCATAAAACGAAAGGAGAAGGTTTCTTTCTGGCTACTCTCAGAAAGGCAGAAGGAGAAATAGAAAAAGTTCGTATTAAAGATAAAGGGAAAAAAGATAAAGGGAAAGCAACATCTGTCATCCCCTCTTCTATACACAAATGGCTAAATGATCCGGAGTCCTTTGAATTTGAAATGCGGGGAGATACTATTCAGGCCACTCCCATACAGCATAAAGAAAGCTATAAAATATTAACTGAAAAACTTCATATAGTCGCTGGTGGTATATCACTGGGAGAGATAAAAGGAAAAGATATTATTCCCAATCATTCTCTTGCAATTAGTACTTCTCTAAATTCTGGCGTATTTCCTTCGGTTGAAGTTTCCTGGGAAGAAGCTATTCGTTTTCTCAAGAAAGAAGCGCTTATCCTACCACCGGAAAATGAGAAAGGTTATCATCTGATTACCTATAAAGGTTTCCCGTTAGGTTTTGTCAAGAACTTAGGGAATCGTGCAAATAATCTTTATCCGCAGGAATGGCGGATACGATCAGGGTATTTGCCGGATAAGATTCCTTTGCTATAATTAGTAGCTTGATTTACATCAGCTAAAAATGAGGGTGTGTCAAAAGTCATCTATGAATAGAAATCAAAGGATAAACACAGAGGTACGGAGACACAGAGTCTTGATTTTCAAATAATAAAAAATTCTGTGCCTCCGTGGCTCTGTGTTTAAATTAAGATTTCAGGCTTTTGATACACCTTCACTACTGTTGCTATTATTTTGTTATTTTACTGCCTCTACGTTATATCCTAACTTATCCAACTGATAAAGAATGCCTTCTTCGCCTGCCAGATGAGCAGCACCTACGACTATCATACTTGGATTTTCCTTTATTATCTGAGGTAATTTCTCCATCCATTTATCATTCCGGTCTTTTAGCATTACATCTTTGGATGCTATTGAGAAAGAATGACAAGGATCTTCGGAGTTATGGAATGAATCATTATATAGTTTATTCAAATTTCCAACCCGATAATCTGCAATCATTTCTGTCATACTCTCAATAGATGATTCCATATTTTCTAGAGAGCATAAGAGGCTTTCCATTTGCCACTTCTGCGGTTTTGAGTCAAATAACAGATACGTCTGATCGTCTATTGTTTCCAATGACAATACGTTTTTTTCTTCTTCTTTGGCATGTTGTTGCATATACGTATCAATACCTATAAAAGCGGCTGGATTATAGGTTGAATCCAATTTTGTATATAAGACAACCGCAAGAGAAGCATTAATCATACCAGGTTTAAATGCTCCCATTTGCTCCAATCCAACACCTAAAAGCCCCTTTAATCCTTCATCTAGTCGAGTATATTGATCTTCGGTAAGGAGTTTTTTATAACTTTCATCTTCAGATAACATAGCAGCCTTCATCATTTTAGTTTGAGCGGATGCCATATCCAGCATATCTATTTCACCAACGACCTGATCGGTTGCTTTCATTGCGTTTCTTAATCCCGGAATACTATCAACAAAACTTTCCGGGAATAAATGGAAGGTTCCTAATATATAAGATGGCTTCTCAAGGCCATTACCCGACACTTGCCATAATATGGAACCACTAAAAGGGGACGTTGTTTGGGCGTTCAAGCCAAAAGAAACAACAAGCAGCAACAAAATCAACACTCTTTTCATTTCAAACATTTGTTTTTTAATCTATCTTTATTTTTCTAATTCTTCTAATTCTTTAATACTGTTTCCTAATGTCCTAACATGTCTCCAATAAAGTCTCCAACTGAGGAAAAGACATACGAAAAGTGCAATTGAAAAGACAGTAATAAAAAAATATATCTTATACTCCATAAAATCTTCTACATTCAGATATTCTAAAAAGCCAAAAAGTCCGAAAAAACCGAGAAACCAGAAAACCATAATAATCGCTTCATATAAAACATATTTACGAAAACGAAGATAACGTTCTGATACCTCAATAATATTCATATTAAAAACATCCATTTTCTGCAGAAACTTCAATTTATAAACTTCCCACACAAGTATTAATAAACAGCTCACCAAATAATAAACCCGCAATTCCGTATAACGGAATACTCCTATAAGAAACATGCAGATAAAGATGACAGCTATACCTATCTTTTCATAACGGAGAAGTTTGGAGTAAGCACTTTGTCCTTTATTATCAATCATGCGTTCAATCTGATCTTCATTAATAGACGTTTGGACTACGGTCTCTTGCCAGTCTTTTTTTATTTTATCCAAATCCATGATCATTTACATTAAATTGTTAGTCATTTTTTTCATTTTCTCTTTAATTCGGTGAAGCTTTGTTGCTACATTAGTAGCAGTAAGCCCTGTAATTTCTGCTATTTCTTTATAAGATTTATCGTCCAGATAGAGAAGAACAAGTGCGCGCTCAATTTTCTCCAACTTATTTATCAAACGATATAACTCGTTAATATTCTCTCGCTTACCATCATCTATCTGAGGAATATCAAAAGTTATCTCTACAAAAACAGGTTTACTCTTATTCCTTCGCATAAAAGAAATGCAAGTATTCAAGGATACTCTGTAAATCCAGGTCGAATATTTACTGTCTCCACGAAAAGAAGCAAAACTTCTCCACAAATTGATAACAATCTCTTGATAAAGGTCGCCCAAAGGATGGTCCTGATCAGCATAAAATGAAGCCACCTTATATATGATCCGATCATTTTCCTTGATCATGTTAACAAACTCTTTATCTAAAGCCGTTTTTGTCATTTTTGTTATTCTTTATGCTATTAGACGTACCTGTTATTAAAAAATCACAGAAAGTACAAAAATATCACAATAAAAATGCAAATTAAAAAGATCACTCCGTAAAACAAAGACATATAGCCGGGTAGGTCAGCTCCCTTACGGGAGCCTTCCCCCCTAAGAACCGTACGTGA
>DAMANX010000033.1:0-48618 GCA_032073245.1 Tannerellaceae bacterium | reverse complement strand
GTAGCTGCCGTTTTTTGATTAGAGAGGGATTGGTTCATGTAAAAGTGGACTGATCCCTTTTTTTTTGTGGGATATAGCGAAGAATAATGAAGAAGAAAAGTAAGGTAAAAGATAATAAAGCCAATGCCTTTAAGCCATTTAGGGCATTAAAGCCCTTAACGGCTTAAGAAGTCTGAATGGTTTCAAGGTAATTAAGGAATAATTTTTTTTGTTGATTTAACAAAATTATAGATTAGCTGAAGTCTTTTGAATAACATATTACTTCATTTGATTGTTATATTTTAAACGAAATACATGAAATACCTTTAAGCAATAAAAATAGACTTTTAACGCTTAATAAATAAGGGTTACATAAAAAGGTATTTGTAAAAAAGATATAAGATGATTATAAGGAAATTACAAAAAGGGCATGTTTTATGTATTGTTCTTTTATTGTTGGTTGTAGGCTGTAAGAAAAAGGAAGAGCCTCAATTACCTATTGTTGTTGTGGATAAACCGGCGAAAGAAGATGTCCATATCTATGGAGAGTATGTTGGGCGTATCCGTGCTGCCAGTTATGTAGAGATACATGCACGTGTAGAAGGTTATCTGGAGCACATGCTATTTGAAGAAGGTAAGCGTGTAAAGCAAAATGATCCTTTGTTTATTATTAATTCCGCCCCATATAAAGCACGTGTAGAAAAAGCAAAAGCTCAATTAAAGAAAGATGAAGCACAAGCTGCTAAAGCGAAACGGGATGTAGTTCGGTTAGAACCTCTGTATGCACAGCATGCAGCCAGTCAATTAGATTTAGATAATGCAACAGCTTCCTTGGAAAATGCAGAAGCTAATATTGCAATGAGTAAGGCTGATCTGGATCAAGCTCAGTTGGAATTAGGTTATACAACTGTCCGTTCTCCTTTATCAGGTTATATCAGTGAACGTTTTGTAGATGTGGGTGCTCTGGTTGGACCGGGTGTTAACTCCAAACTGGCAGCTGTAGTAAAGAGTGATACAGTATTGGTTGACTTTAAGATGACAGCTTTAGATTATCTGCGTGCTGAGAGAAGAAATATCCGTTTTGGAGAACAAGATACAACTCGTTCCTGGCAACCGACAGTGACGGTTACTTTAGCTGATGATACAGAATATCCAATTAAAGGGGCTGTCGATTTTGCCGATCCATTAGTCGATCCTCAAACAGGAACATTTGGTGTACGTGCCGAATTACCCAATCCTAACCAGCGATTATTGCCAGGACAGTTTACCAGGGTGAAATTATTATTAGACGTTCGTGAACGTTCTATTGTTGTACCTCGTAAAGCTCTTTCGATTGAAAGTGGTGGAGCTTTTATCTACCTTATCCGTCGTGATGGCATAGCAGAGAAACGTTTTGTGCAAATAGGCCCTGAGATTGGTAATAACGTTGTTGTAGAGCGCGGTTTAGGAGAAAACGAGCTTGTTGTTGTTGAAGGGTATCATAAACTTACTCCCGGAATCCAGGTTCGTGCAATTCAAGCCGACGATCCTGAAGCTATTGAGCTTCTAAAAGAGGAGGATGAATTATGAAACCGGGATTTTTCATTGATCGTCCGGTCTTTTCTACTGTCTTATCAATATTGATTGTGATTGTAGGGATTATCGGTATGATTATGTTACCGATTGAACAATATCCGCAGATCACACCTCCGGTTGTTCGTATTAGTGCTTCCTACTCGGGGGCAAGCGCACTTACGGTGTCTCAGGCTGTAGCTACTCCAATCGAACAGGAGTTAAATGGTACTCCGGGCATGATCTATATGCAAAGCAGTAGCTCCAACTCAGGAGGATTAAATATTACAGTAACATTTGATGTCTCTACAAATCCGGATCTGGCAGCAGTAGAAATACAAAACCGTGTAAAATTAGCTGAGAGCCGTTTACCTGCTGAAGTTGTCCAAAACGGTATTTCCATAGAAAAACAGGCTCCGAGCCAGTTGATGACTTTAAGCCTGATGTCGGACGACCCTAAGTTTGATGAGATCTATTTAAGTAACTTTGCTACGGTAAATGTACTTGACGTATTGCGTCGTATTCCAGGTGTAGGACGAGTATCAAATGTCGGTAGCCGTTATTATGGAATGCAGATTTGGGTCTATCCCGATCGTTTGGCAAATATGGGATTAACCGTAAAAGACCTGCAGTCTGCTTTACAAGATCAAAACCGCGAATCGGCAGCTGGAGAATTAGGTAAACAGCCCGTATTGGATGTTGATATAACCCTGCCTATTACAGCTCCCGGACGTCTCTCTACCGTAAAGGAGTTTGAAGATATAGTCGTTCGTGCTAATTCCGATGGAACGATTGTTCGTTTACGTGATGTAGCCCGTATTTCGCTGGAAGCGTCGTCTTATTCAACAGAAAGTGGTATTAATGGAAATAATGCTGCTATCCTTGGTATTTATATGTTACCGGGTGCAAATGCGATGGAGGTTGCCGCCAGTGTTAGAGAGGCAATGAACGATATAAGCAAGAATTTCCCCGAAGGATTAGAATATAATTTTCCTTTTGATATGACAGAGTATATCTCCCAATCCATCCATGAAGTATATAAAACTTTGTTTGAAGCATTATTACTTGTAATCCTTGTTGTATTCCTTTCCTTACAAAACTGGAGAGCGGCCTTAATTCCTACTATAGCAGTTCCTATCTCATTGATCGGAACATTTGGTTTTATGTTGATGATGGGTTTTTCTCTTAATATGCTTACTCTGCTTGGACTGATCCTTGCAATAGGTATAGTGGTGGATGATGCGATTGTCGTCGTCGAGAATGTCGAGCGTATTATGGAGACAGAGCATTTATCTCCCCGTGAAGCAACGCACAAAGCTATGCGGGAATTAACCGGAGCTTTAATAGCGACTTCACTGGTATTGGCTGCCGTTTTTGTGCCGGTAAGCTTTCTAGAAGGAATAACCGGAATGTTATATCGTCAATTCTCAGTTACTATTGTGGTATCTGTATTGCTTTCCACTGTGGTTGCATTGACATTAAGCCCGGCCATGTGTGCCATTCTACTCCGTCCATCTAAAAAGAAAAAACATATTATTTTCAGGAAGATCAACTATTGGTTAGCCAAGGGGAATAGTAAATATACAAAGATATTACGTGGTGCAACTTCTCATCCTCGCCGTTTATTAGCAGGTTTCGGGATGGCACTTATACTTATTTTCATCATAAACCGTATACTTCCCACCAGCTTTATACCCGAAGAAGATCAGGGTTTCTTTACTGTTGAATTAGAAATGCCTGAGGGAGCTACATTGGAACGTACGCGTATAGTAACCGAGCGTGCAATTAAATTCCTGGATGATCAACCCGCAGTAGCTTATGTGCAAAATGTAACCGGTAGTAGTCCGCGTGTTGGTACCTCACAAGGAAGAGCAACCCTTACAGTAATTCTTAAACCCTGGGATGACCGGAAGTCTTCCGGAATGAAGGTTGAAGATGTAATGGATGCCGCCCGGAAAGAATTCTATTATTATCCCGAGATAAAGGCCTATGTAAATCGGCCACCGGTTATACCGGGTTTGGGTGAAAGTGGCGGTTTGGAAATGCAATTGGAAGCACGTGGCAATGCCACTTGGGATAATTTGGTAGCAGCCCGTGATACTTTTTTGCATTATGCCTCTCTTCTCCCTGAATTACAGAGTGTATCATCGGCCATGCAAACCGAAATACCCCAATTATATTTCGATGTTGACCGGGATAGAGCAAAGTCTTTAGGCATTCCTTTATCGGATATATTTTCTACAATGAAAGCCTACTTGGGTTCGGTCTATGTAAATGATTTCAATATGTTGAATCGTATTTATCGTGTATATATACAGGCAGAAGCTCCCTACCGGGCAACACAAGATAATCTGGGATTGTTTTTTGTGCGTGCATCCAATGGAGCAATGGTTCCATTGACAGCATTGGGTACTACTCAATATACAACCGGGCCGGGTACAATTAAACGGTTTAATATGTTTAATACAGCATCAGTGAATGCTGTAGCTGCCCAAGGACACAGTACCGGTGATGCTATGGCTGCTATGGAACGAATTGCCACTGAACATTTACCGGATAATATAGGAATAGAATGGAGCGGGTTATCCTATCAGGAAAAGAAGGCTGGTGGACAGACGGGATATGTGATGGCTCTGGTTCTTTTATTCGTATTTCTTTTCCTTGCAGCCCAATATGAAAGTTGGATTGTACCTATAGCCGTTTTATTATCTCTTCCTGTTGCTCTCTTAGGCGCCTATCTGGGTGTATGGGCTACCGGGTTAGAAAATGATATCTATTTTCAGATCGGCTTGGTTACATTGATGGGAATGGCTGCAAAGAATGCGATCCTGATTGTTGAGTTTGCCAAAGTACAAGTTGATGCCGGAGTGGAAGTAACCAAAGCGGCAATTCATGCAGCACAAATGCGTTTCCGTCCGATTCTTATGACATCTCTGGCTTTTATTCTGGGAATGCTGCCAATGGTATTGGCCAGTGGTCCGGGTTCTGCCTCTCGTCATAGTATTGGAACGGGAGTTTTCTTCGGTATGCTTGCTGCAGTATCTTTAGGTATTGTATTGGTTCCTTTTTTCTTTGTCCTTATTTATAAGGTGAAAGCTAAACTGCGGATTGAGAATTCACTCAAGAAGAGATTAGCCAATAGGAAGCCTTCAGGCTTCTTCAATAGAGTGATGAAGAAGAATATTTAATGATTAGTGAAATGAAGATACGAATGAAACGATACATAATATATATACTAAGTGCTCTTATCTTGCTCTCTGTTTTATCATCCTGTAAGATAGGTAAATCTTATAGCCGGCCAGAATTAAATCTTCCGGATGAAATAGAATCAGGTGCAGATACATCCTCTGTTGCAAATATACCTTGGGAAAGTCTTTATAGAGATACCGTCTTACAAGGATTGATTGAAAAGGCGCTTGTCAATAATAAAGATATGTTGATTGCTACTGCCCGTATCAAAGAGATGATTGCAACGAAGCGCATCTCCTTTGCCGAACAATTTCCTGAAATAGGAGCCAGGCTTAATGCTCAGAAAGAAGAACTTAATTATGGTGGGGATAATAGGGCTCCTAATCCGGAGTTCTCGGCAAAGTTAACCCTCGCATGGGAAATAGATTTCTGGGGAAAATTACGCTGGTCAAATGAAGCAGCACTTGCGGCTTATATGCAATCGGTTGAAGCGAAACGTGCTCTACAATTGACTCTTGTATCTGAAGTTGCAGCGGCATATTATCAACTCGCTGCTCTTGATCAGGAATATATTATTGTACAACAAACCCTGGATGCCCGAAAAGAAAGTGTTCGTTTGGCCAAACTGCGTTATGAAGGAGGATTAACTTCCGAAACAGCCTATAATCAGGCACAGGTTGAATTGGCTCGAACAGAAACACTTATTCCGACTTTGGAGAGGGATATCCGGATTAAAGAAAATGAAATAGCCCTTTTAATAGGAGAATATACAATGGATATTCCCCGAAGTTACTCTTTAAAAAACGAACACTTACCCGATGCTCTTCCTGTGGGACTTCCTTCTTCATTACTGGAACGTCGTCCTGATATACGCGTTGCGGAGCAGAAACTCCGTGAAGCAAATGCTCGTGTGGAAGTTGCTCATACAAGTATGTTTCCTCAAATTAGCTTGACAGGTAACCTAGGCATTGAGAGTGATGAACTTGGTAACCTATTAAAAAGCCCGGCTTGGTTCATAGCAGGTGACTTATTACAACCAATTTTTGCAATGGGAAAAAATCGCGCAAACTTAAAAGCCTCCCGTGCCCGTTATGAACAGGAAATATACAGCTATCAACAAGAAGTTCTTGAAGCCTTTAAAGAGGTGAATGATGCATTAATAACTATTCGTAAAGTGAAAGATATCCGGCGTTCACGAGCAAACCTCGTCGGCGCCGCCAGTAATTACCTTCAGTTGGCACAGCTTCAATACATAAACGGAATTATTAATTACATTGATCTCTTGGATGCTCAACGTGGTTTGTTCGATGCACAAATAGGATTGAACGATGCCATCCTCGACGAACAATTAGCGGTTATTTACCTCTATAAAGCACTTGGGGGAGGGTATTGATAAGCGGTGAGTGATGAACGATGAGTGATGAGTGGACTTAAGATATGTGAACTGTAGTATAACTAGGCTCCTCTAATCCACTCACCGTTTATCACTCATCACTTACCACTCATCGTTTATCACTTTTTACATAGTAAATCGTCGGCCCCCGCCCGTAAGATTTAATCAGCCCTTCTTTGCAGAAGCGACTCAGATCGCGGCAGGCACACGAACGGCTACAATGGTTAAGCCATATATAGCTATTACCGGTCAATCTTTCCCTCTTTTTGAAATAGTCCAACATCCGTTCCCGCCGTTCCTCCGGACTGTAGCTCTCTTTCCCCTTCTCTTCAGGCTCCTTATATAACGGAAGTGCTTTCAACCGTCCGCACAATTGAGAGGAAGGGCGGAAGTTCACCGTCTTAAAGTCAATAGACTCTGCCCTGATCTCTTTCTTATTCATCACCGGAGGACATTTAAGTGAAAGACTGAATGTACCTATTCCATCCAATTCTACATTATTTCCAAACCGTAATTCATTGACAATTACGTCCTGAATCATCTGAATTACTCCCTTTACCACTCCCGACGAGAACGACGAGCTATCGGCTATTCTGTCACACATTTCATTCAGTCCTACAGTGCCATACGCTACATTACGCGCATGGTAAGGCATAATTTTCCCATCATTCTTTGGGTTTGGGGTGCGTACTAATTTGTAACGTGCCATAGTTCTACTGTTTTTAGTTATTATTCCAATACTATTAAGGTTTTCTACCTATATATTTACCTCTTTTTAGCCGTATTATTAATCGTCTCCCAATTGTGGCATTAATATTGCCCAACCGTGGTATTATAATTGCCCAATTGTGGTATTAATATTGCCCAACTGTGAGACGATTAATAGTATGACATAAAGATACTAAATGTACGGGTAGAAAGAAGTAGATAATCGGGTCTGATAAAGTAATCGTAGCCGTTGTTTTTCATTATTCTGTGCAACTTATCCAATTACTTATTGCGGAAAACGACACAGCTCGTTTGTATAAGCCAAGCCGGTAGCCGGTGATTGTCTTCTTTTTATTATCTTTGTACGGAATAAAACTCAAACAGATATGCCATTAAACGTACAAAAGAACCTTCCCGCTGTTGAGCTGTTGAAAGAAGAACATATATTTGTGATGGATTCGCTGCGTGCGGCTACACAGGATATACGTCCTCTGAAAGTTGTGGTGCTCAATCTAATGCCGTTGAAGATTACTACAGAAACCGATTTGATCCGTCTCTTAAGTAACTCGCCTTTACAGGTTGAAATGGAGTTTATGAAGATCAAAGGGCATACTCCTAAAAACACTCCGCTGGAACACATGCAGGAGTTTTATAAGAACTTCGATGAAATGGCAGATCAATATTATGATGGAATGATCGTAACTGGGGCGCCTGTGGAAAAAATGCCTTTCGAAGATGTGCATTACTGGGAGGAGATTACCGGAATATTTGACTGGGCGCGTACGCATGTTGC
This sequence comes from Tannerellaceae bacterium, assembly GCA_032073245.1. Classification (GTDB taxonomy): domain Bacteria; phylum Bacteroidota; class Bacteroidia; order Bacteroidales; family Tannerellaceae; genus QVMG01. The sequence continues at coordinate 41,005 of DAMANX010000033.1, read as the reverse complement.
CTCTACATTATATATTTGTTGGGCGGCACAGGCCAGTCTTTACCATTTCTATGGGGTACCTAAGTATGATCTTTCTGCAAAAATGTTCGGTGTTTTCCCGCATACGTTACGGGAGCCTTATTTGCCGATCTTTCGTGGTTTTGATGATGAGTTTTTTGTCCCTCATAGCCGTCATACGGAAATCAGAAGGGAAGATATTCTGAAAGTACAAGAGCTGACTCTATTATCGGAGAGTGAAGAAGCGGGTGTTTATATGGCTATGTCGCGAGGAGGACGGGAGTTTTACATCACCGGTCATTCCGAATATTCACCTTATACTCTGAATGATGAGTATGTACGCGACATAGATAAAGGATTACCAATAACCGTGCCTACCAATTATTATCGAAATGACGATCCTGCACAAGGACCGGTTGTAAGATGGCGTGGACATGCAAATCTGTTGTTTACTAACTGGCTCAACTATTATGTTTATCAGGAAACGCCTTATAATATTGAAGATATACGGCTATTAAGGGATTTGTGATTTGAAAAAAGGAAGAAAGATAGAGTTGCTAGCTCCGGCTAAAGACGTGGAATGTGGCCGGGAAGCCATACTCCATGGGGCTGATGCCGTTTATATTGGTGCTCCGTGCTTTAGTGCCCGGTCAGCTGCCGGTAATTCAGTTGAAGATATAAAAGAATTATGTGATTTTGCTCATCTTTATGATGCCCGGATATATGTTGCACTGAATACAATCTTGTATGATAACGAATTGGAGCAGGCGGAAAAGTTGATCTGGGATTTGTATCGGATAGGAGCCGATGCACTGATTATTCAGGATATGGGTATACTTGAAATGAATCTTCCACCTATTCCTTTGCACGCCAGTACACAAATGGATAACCGTACTCCGGCAAAGGTTAAGTTTCTTGAAGATATTGGCTTCAGGCAGGTTGTTCTTGCACGGGAACTCTCTCCTGCGCGTATTGAAGAGATTGCCGGGAAAACGACTGTGCCGTTGGAAGTTTTTGTACATGGAGCATTATGTGTAAGTTTTAGTGGACAATGTTATTTGAGTCAGGCGATTCGTGGGCGAAGTGCAAACAGGGGAGAATGTGCCCAATATTGTCGACTGCCTTATGATATGATAGATGCCGAAGGGAAAACTATTGTACGACAGAAACATCTTCTTTCACTAAAAGATATGCGGCGTGATCACAATCTGGAGAATCTTCTCGATGCAGGTGTTTCTTCTTTTAAGATTGAAGGACGTTTGAAAGATGTTTCTTATGTGAAGAATATCACAGCCTATTATCGTAAGAAGCTGGATGAAATATTTGTACGTCGTCCCGAGTATATGCGTACATCCACCGGACGTTCTGTATATAAGTTTGATCCGAAACCGGAAAAAAGTTTTAACCGAGGGTTTACTCCTTACTTTCCGGAAGCAATAAAAGAAGATATAACTTCTTTCGATACACCTAAGTCTATTGGAGAGCCTGTCGGGCGTGTAAAAGAAGTAAGAGGACGAACCTTTACAATTGCCGGATTAAAGACATTGAATAATGGCGATGGATTGGCCTTTTTTAATCCAAAAGGAGAGTTGGAAGGATTTCGTGTAAATAAAGTAGAGGATAATCGGATATATCCTGTGAGTCCGGTATCTTTGCATCCTAAAATGGAGCTATATCGAAACCTGGATCAGGAATTTGAGAAACAACTTTCACGTTCTACAGCTGAACGTAAAATAGCTGTTCGTCTGGAGTTTCTGGATAATCCAACAGGTTTTACGCTGCATATAATAGATGAGACAGAAGCCGGAGTAATGATTACTTCTGATTTTGAGAAGGAAGCGGCACGAAGTGATCAACAGAAGAATATTTGTACGCAATTATCAAAACTGGGTAATACTCCTTTTGAAGCAACAAAAGTTATCGTGTCTATGACCAAAAATTGGTTTGTTCCATCTTCCCTATTAGCAGAGATGCGAAGGATAGGAGTAGAAAAACTAATTAATAACCGGAAGATTCGTTATTTCAAGGAATGGGTAAAACCGGAGGTTTATAAAAGTCAGATGTCCTATCCCGAAGACCAACTAACATATTTAGGAAATGTAGCTAATAGGAAAGCTAAGGACTTTTATGTATCTCATGGAGTGAATGTTCTTGAACCGGCTTTTGAAAAAGAGTCAAAGCAAGATGTTCCTTTAATGTTTACGAGCCATTGCTTACGTTATAGTATGGGATGGTGTCCGGTGTATCAAAAGGAAAAATCGCCTTATAATGAACCTTATCATCTGGTTCATAAGAATACACGGCTTCGTTTAACTTTTGATTGTAAAGAATGTCAGATGAAGATCAGTATTCCTTAAGCTCCTTAGTTTTAAATATTAAATTAATATCAACAACATGAAAAAGCTTTTATCCCTTTTAACAGTCCTGTTTCTGGTTTCAGCCGGGTGTGCACAAAAGCAAAAACCTCTTGACCCTGATAAACCAGTATATGTAACAGTAAAAACATCCATGGGAGATGTAACAGTAAGATTGTATGATGACACGCCTTTGCATAAAGAGAACTTTATCAAACTCTGCCAGGAAAATGCACACGAAGGAGTCTTGTTTCACCGTATCATTAAGGAATTTGTTGTACAGGGTGGTGATCCGACCAGTAAGGCGCACGAACCAGGAGCGAGATATGGCAGTGAAAGCGGTGGCTATACTGTGCCTGCAGAAATACAACCCCATTATTTTAATAAAAGAGGAGCATTAATCGATGCTAAAAAGGGAGATAATGTAAATACGGAGCGGGCTTCCGCTGGAACGCAGTTTTGCTTTGTCCAGGGCAAGGTGTTAACAGATGAAGAATTAGCAGAGAAAGAAACCCGTATTAACGAGATCCATCGGAACTGGCTTTATTATAAAGCCCGTAAAGAGCTAATTGAAAAAGATCCTTCTCTCGTAGATAAAGAAGACGAACTCCATGCCGAAGCAAATATGATGGTTCTTGAAGAATTGGTGAAAACAGGACCTTATGAGATTCCTGAAGAACATAGACAGGTTTATAAAACAATCGGTGGAGTTCCTCATTTGGATGGCTCGGTAACCATCTTTGGTGAAGTGGTAGAAGGTTTAGATATTGTTGAGAAAATGTCATTGGTCGATACAGATAATAATGATCGTCCACTAAAGGATGTTTATGTTATATCGACAAAAGTTTTTCAAAAATAATAAGGTTAGCAAGCAGCATTTTTACTTTTACTTGCATCTTGAAGAATAGTGAATAAGTTAAACTTTTAAATAATTGTTATGAAATTAAATCTACTCTCTTTTATGTTGCCTTGCCTTTTGTTTATGATGGGCGCTCAAGGCTGTGATGATGTTAAGCTGAATAATCAAAAGGAAGTACTTTGTACAATGGACTTTCGTTCAGTTTTTGTTTTCGTGGAAGATACGGAAGGAAATCCTTTTTTTCTCGACAGTATCCGTTCTACGTTTGATGGGAAAGAGCTGATAGCACAAGGAATAGACTTCTCTGTTTATTTTGATTTATCTACTGAAACTCCTTTTGGGTATCCAGTAGTAGATGATAGTTGGCAAGAACTTTTCAAAGGAAGAACCGAAGAAGTTGAATTTAAGGGATTTAGAAATGGTGAGGAAGTAGTATCGGGATTAGTAAAAGTTACTGCGGATGAATGTCATGTGAGTAGTCCCGAATCTGATCAGGTACTTATCGCTTCATATATTGAACCTGTAGCTTGTACAGAAGAATTTCGGACTATTTGTGTTTATGTCAAAGATAAATCAGGTAATCCTTATGCACTGGACAGTTTGACTACTACATGGAATAATGAAGTGCTTGTTGCAGAAAAAGTTTCTAATGAATATGCAGTAAAAGAGGGCGTTTATCCGGTAATAAATGATGCTTTACAGAAGTTGTTTGAAAACAAGACTGACTCTGTTTTATTTAAAGGATTTAAGGATGATAAAGAAGTTGTTTCCGGAATGGTAAAGGTCGGAGCAGATCGTTGTCATGTGTATAGTCCCGAGGAAATGAGAACATTGGTTGTTTTGGAATAACTGATTTTAGAATATACATATAGACGGAGTATTCAGCTAATGGTTGAATACTCCGTTTTTTATAATTAATACCCAATTAGATCGGTTTAGCAATCTTTATTCTATCTTTGTTTCAAATAAATAGAAGATATGAAACACATTGCCATTATTTCAGCGAGCGTACGTGAAGGCAGGTTAAGCCATCGTATAGCTCTTTTTATTCAGCAGTATATAGAACAAAATAATCTTGCAACTGCAGAGATTCTTGACCTGAAAGCTTATGACTTTCCTTTGTTTACTGAGAGGTATATGTTTCTGGATAACCCGTCTGAGAAGGCCAGGGATTATGTGGAACGTTTTAACCATGCCGATGGTATTATAATTGTTTCACCGGTATATAATGCCAGTTTCCCTGCCTCATTAAAAAATGTGATAGACTTTCTTGTGAAGGATTGGAAAGAAAAGGTTGTAGCAGTTTCGGCGGTAACCTATGGTGGAAATGCGGGGGTTGCCACAGTAAAAGAACTACAATCTCTTTTGTTAAAGATGGGGGCATGGGTAGTACCAACTGCATTCATGCCTTTATATGCTGGTGAGCAATATGATGAAGAAGGAAATGCCAAGGATAAAGAAAAAGCGGAGAATTATATCCAGCCTTTCATAAACCAGGTGTTGGAAGGAATGGCAAAACTGGACATATAATTATTCAGGTATGAATCGGTAGTCTTTCCCAGAGCCATGCAGGAATTAATCGCCAGAAGAAAACCATAATTTTGTATCTCCAATCGATAGTCACACGGCGTTTCTTTTTATGAAGCGCTTTAACTATTTGTTTTGCGACTTTATCAGGTTTCATCTGGAATGGGTAGGGTGCATCTTTAAGTAGATCTGTACTCACAAATCCCGGTCGTATATCAGTAAAGGTTATGGGTGTTTTCTTCATACGGGCTAATTGCGCCAATGCATCAATATAAGTATTCTGAAAACGTTTTGTGGCTGAATAGGCAGGCGCAGCCCCCAGGCCTTTAGTGCCTGCAATAGAGCTAATCACTGCAATATGGCCTTCGCCTTTTTCATGAAAATAATGATACGCCGTATCCACCATACGTGTAAATCCTAATCCGTTTGTTTGTAAAGTATTTAATTCTATATCTGTTTCCAAAGACATATTCTGCCATCCAACACCTGAACTCAAAAAGAAAATATCCATTCCACCAAGCTTATTGATGAGTATATGTAGTTGGTCAGCAGCATTTTCTGCAGTAACGTCCAAACCTGCTATTTCAATTTGGTTAGGTGAAGTCGCCTGTATAGTTTCCAGTTTATCCAACCGACGGCCGGCTATACCAACCTTCCAACCCTGTTGTTTAAATATTTTGGCAACTTCATGGCCTATTCCGGATGTTGCACCAATAATAACGATTCTTTTCATCTATTGATTTTTCTCATATAACAGATATACTGCAAATGTAGTCAAATATCATGATGAAATATACTTAATTCACTACTCGTGCATGCTGAATCTCACATTTAAATGGCCATAGCCATAGAGTTATATTGTAATTTACGATATTCCACCGGAGAGATTCCATGATACTTCTTAAAAAATTTACCAAAGGTAGATTGGTCGGAAAAATTCAAAAGATCGGCTATTTGTTGAACAGACCTTTGTGATGTCTTTAGTAGCTTTCGTGCTTCCAGTATCAATGTTTCATCTATCCATTTATTGGTTGTCTTTCCTGTCAGGCTTTTAATAATCATTGTAAGGTATTGTGGTGTAATATAAAGTTTATCAGCATAATATGCCACTTCATGTTGCTCTTTATAATTATCAAGAAGTAAATCCATAAATTTGTTGAATACTTCCTCTTTACGAGTGAACTGTTCAAAGGTTTTGCTTTCTTCCTTGTCATTAAGGATGTTTGTCAATTCCAGCAAAAAAGACTTTAAGCCCACCTCTATTATCTCTTTATGAAAAGAGTGTTCTTTATTTTCTATTTTATCTTTCAAATCCATGAAGCAGGTATTTAAAAGATTTGTTTCTTCCGTGTTAAGTTCTGTTTCTAATAATCTTTTTACAAACAAACAATTATAAAATGAAAGAATCTGTTTATTACTAATACATTCATCCATAAACGTCTTCTCTATAATTAGCATTTTGGCTTTAAAATCAGGGCTTAAAGTGTCAAAGCAGAGAGAGTCTAAGGGTGGAGCAAGGAAAAAGCTGTTTTTATGTAAAACATAAGGCATATCATTTAATAATAATGTGCAGTTACCTTTTTCAATCCATATCATGCCTATTAAATTTGAATCATTTGATTGTAAAAAGGTATGCTTGTTACTGTTTTCCTTTCCATAATATGGAGTACTGTAGTAAAGATCTATCAGGCCAAGTACATTTTCAAAAGAGCTAAACTGTTCTCTGTTTTCACAATAACCTTGAACCTTGAAAATAACTTTATTTTTCATTTTAGTAATCTTTTAAACTGTTTCAACTTCTATCTATTACCTATAAAGACAAATCAAACAAACATTTATTTTAAATTATCCTCCACGAAAATAAAAGAATCATATTGTCACACCAAATTCGTTTGACAACTGGACAATATCTTTTGATAACTGGGCAAAAAAAGAAATATTCCTTATATTTGCTAATAAAACAATATCAAATAAAAGAAAATGCCATGTCAGTAAAATCTTACATTGAAACAAACAAAGAACGCTTTCTGGAAGAATTATTCTCTCTTATTCGTATTCCATCTATTAGTGCAAAACAAGAACATAAACCGGATATGGAAGCTTGTGCCCGTCGTTGGACAGAAGTTCTATTAGCATCAGGTGCCGATAAGGCAGAGATTATGCAAACAAAAGGTAATCCGGTTGTATATGGTGAGAAGATTGTATCACCGGATGCTCCTACCGTACTTGTATATGCACATTACGATGTGATGCCTGCTGAACCTTTGGATTTGTGGCAAAGTGATCCTTTCGAACCGGAAATTAGGGATGGCCGTATCTGGGCTCGTGGCGCGGATGATGACAAAGGGCAAGGTATGATACAAGTGAAGGGTTTTGAAACTGCGTTGAAAGAGGGGCTTCTTAAGTGTAATGTGAAATTTATTTTTGAAGGTGAGGAAGAAATAGGTTCACCCAGCCTTGAGGATTTTTGTAAAGAGAACAAAGAATTATTAAAGGCTGATATAATATTAGTTTCCGATACAAGTATGGTTAGTGCGGATATACCTTCGCTCACAACAGGTTTACGTGGATTAGCTTATTGGGAAATAGAAGTAACAGGTCCTAATCGTGATCTGCATTCGGGCCATTTTGGTGGAGCTGTGGCTAATCCGATCAATGTATTATGTAAACTGATGGCAGATATGACCGATACTGATGGCCGTATCACTATGCCTGGTTTTTATGATGATGTGGAAGAATTATCACAAGCAGAACGGGATATGATTGCCCAAATTCCTTTTGATGAGGAGAAATATAAAGAATCTATAGGTGTTAAGGCCTTGTTCGGAGAAAAGGGCTATTCAACATTGGAGCGTAATAGTTGCCGTCCTTCTTTTGATATATGTGGTATCTGGGGAGGTTATACCGGAGAAGGAAGTAAAACTGTATTACCTTCTAAAGCGTATGCGAAAGTTTCGTGTCGTTTGGTTCCACATCAGGATCATACCAAGATTTGTGAAATGTTTGAAAAATATATGGCTAGTGTTGCTCCTGATTATGTAACTGTAAAAGTAAAGCCAAGTCATGGCGGACAAGGATATGTTTGTCCCATCGATATGCCTGCTTATCAAATAGCTGAAAAGGCAGTAGGTATTGCCTTTGGAAAGAAACCTTTAGCAGTACGTCGCGGTGGGAGCATACCTATTATATCTACATTTGAGCAAATCTTAGGAATAAAAACTATTCTAATGGGCTTTGGACTGGAACAAAATGCTATTCATTCACCCAATGAAAGTTGTCGTTTGGATTTCTTTTATAATGGAATAGAGGCGGTGGCAGAGTTTTACCGTGAGTTCAAATAAGTGAAAGTTGTTTTCAAAAGCCTTTAATCCCCTTAAAGATTTTAAAGGCATTAAGGGCTTTGCAGAAAACCTTCAATTCAAAAGACAAGGAAAATCTTATGGTTCCGAGGGGATAATGCGTGTAAGTTTATTCTCCATCATGTAATTAGCAACCTGAAACATGGATGTAGAATAAATTTTCATACTATCAGCTTTAGAAGTGTATTGTGTAAAATAGTTTTCAGGGTCATTTTCTTTATATTTATACAATCCCTCCATTTTGTTATTGAAATTGTACGTGTAGTAGAATTCTTTATCAATACATCCCAAGCCATTATCAGAGGAGAAAAACATATAAGGGCGTTTTTCTTTTAATAAATCAATGCCAAATGTATTATTTTGATAAGAACGATTTAATAGACCCATAACAGTCGGAAAAATATCTATTTGCCCACCTACCTGATCAAAACGTTTAGGCGCATCAGTGAAAGTAGGAGAATAAATAATACATGGAATATGATTATACGAGAGCGGCATTTCATAGGTTTGTGTTCCAACCAATTTGCCATGATCCCCTAAAAGAACAAATAATGTGTTTTCATACCATGGTTCTTTTTCTGCTTCTGTGAAAAATGTTTTTAAAGCATTGTCAGCAAAAGCAACAATTTGGTATTGTGGATCTTTGCTGACTGATAGGAACTTTTCGGGAACAATATATGGAGGATGATTACTTATGGTCAGGATTGTAGCAAAGAAAGGCCTGTCATTTTTTTGTTTTTGATTGAGTGTATTGAGTGTATACTCGAATAAATAGTCATCAGCTACACCAAAGCTATTTACAATTTTAGATTTCGGATAATCTTCCTGCGAATATGTTTCATCTATGTTGTTTTCCAAAAGGAATGCATCCATATTATCATATTGAGCTTCATGAGTGAGAAAAAATAATGTATTATAATCATATTGCTGTAAAACATAAGGAAGCCCTTCACAGAGAGGGATTTCTACATTTTTCATCATGTTTCTATCAAACAACGCCGGTAGTCCATATAAGGTAGCTAATATTCCATGATTTGTATGATTTCCAGCAGAGTAAAAATTCTCGAAATAGTAAGATTTATCAATCAACTCTTCCAGGAAAGGGGCTATGTTCTTTCCATTTTCTTTGACATTCAATAAATCAGCAGACATGGATTCTAACAGTATGATAACGACATTCATATTAGATGCCTCTTCTTTAGCAACAACATTTCTGAATACAGGCGAATAGTCTATAGAATAGGTATCTAATTTGTATTCTTTTCGGATGTTTTGTATAGCATCATGTTCGGAAATAAGCATGTCAACATTCAAATGCTTTTTAGATGATTCTATCATATCCCGCATAAAATAGAATACGGGATTGATACCAAGTTGATTGAAAAAAGTATTATTACAGAAATAGGCTTGGCTAGTTCGGATGGGATTATAGCCTAATCGTCCGCGTATACCTAAAAAGCATGAGGCAATCAATAGTAAGCAACATGGTAAGTATAACCAGAATTCTTTGAAGGATATATTTATCTGGGGTTTTTCCTGAAGCTTCTTGCTGATTTTTATTAGTAGAAAAGAAAAAGAGAAAACTATTATTATAAACAAGATCATATAGATATAATATGAACTTTCCTGAAAGATCATACTCAAAGCTGTATCATTGTAATCATACCAATTGAGAATGGAAGAGTTAAGGTGTCTATAGAAATAATTGAAATAAGGGATATCAGCAAAACTTATGGTAAAAACGGCAGTGTACAACACTATATATATACCATTTAAAATGGTGTACATCGTTTTTCCTGTTTTATTTATAAGTCCTGCAATAGAAACAAATACTAAAGGAAAGAAAGTAATATAACTGGCTATTACGTTATCAAACCATAATCCACGTATAAGTGAAGAAGAAATATAATAGAATTTGTTGTCAATATCTGCCAATTGATGGAGATTGCTGAGTAGTAATGCAATGTGTTGTAAACTCATGAAAAAGAGTGCAAGCAAATGTACGGAAAGTATATAAATAAGTGCAGTTCTTATTTTTCTCACAGAGTTTAGTCCCATAGTGAGTGCAAATATACATATTTATACAATTAAATTATAATATTATTTACCTTTGTAATCGAAATGAACAGCCATTTCTCATATAAATAATTGAATGATTAAAGATGAAATAATAAACCAGGCACTTGCTAATACTGGTATAGAAAAGCTGAATGAAATGCAGCAGGCGGTATTGGATGCGGGAACAACAAAGGATATGGTGTTGTTAAGCCCAACCGGTTCCGGAAAAACTCTTGCATTTTTGCTACCCTTATTGACAACACTGACAAATGAAGATAAAAAGATTCAGGCTCTTATCATTGCTCCTTCACGTGAATTAGCATTACAGATAGAAACTGTATTTCGTTCTTTGGGCGCAGGTTATAAAGTGAATTGTTGTTATGGGGGGCATCCTTTAAGAACAGAAAAAAAGAGCCTTGAGCATCCTCCTTCTGTATTGATTGGTACTCCTGGCCGTTTAGTCGATCATATTGAGCGAGGGAATGTAAACCTGGATACGGTTCATACATTAATTTTGGATGAATTTGATAAGTCTCTTGAATTGGGTTTTCTGGAAGAGATGAAAGAAATATTGTCTTATCTTCCTTCTGTTCGTCGCCGTGTATTGACCTCGGCAACAGCAGCAGTTGATATACCTCCCTTTACAGGTATATCTTCTCCGATACGTCTTTCTTTTCTTTCAGATACTAAAGAGTCGAAAGGGTTGACCGTCCATGTGGTTCGTTCTCCCCAAAAGGATAAATTAGAAACATTGTATGGCTTATTGGGAGAATTAAATGGCGAGTCAGCATTGATCTTTTGTAATCTACGGGAAGCCGTTGAGCGGGTGAGTACTTATCTTACGGATAAGGATGTGGATAATGAATATTTCCACGGTGGCATGGAGCAGCCAGAACGGGAACGGGCGCTTTCTCATTTCAGAAATAGAAGTGCTACGGTATTTATCTCGACAGATCTGGCATCCCGTGGTTTGGATATACCCGATGTGCAACATGTAATCCATTACCATTTACCACATAATGAAGAAGCCTATATTCATCGTAATGGACGGACAGCTCGTATGCATGCAGAAGGAAATGCTTTCCTAATTGTTAATGAAATAGAAACCGTTCCGGAATATATTCAGCGAGAACCTAAAGAGTTCTTTTTACCTTCACAATTTAAAAAACCAAAACGTTCGAACTGGGTTACCATGACTATCAACCGGGGAAAACGTGATAAGCTGAGTAAAAAAGATATTGTCGGCTTTCTTTTTCAAAAAGGTGATTTGGAAAAGGATGATTTAGGTATTATAGAAGTGAAAGAAAGCTGTTCATTTGCTGCCATAAAACGTGAGAAAATAAAGTCTTTATTGACTAAAATAAGAGATGAAAAGATAAAGAACATGAAAGCAAAGTTTAGCTAACATGAATATACTTATAAAAAACGTACTTCTTAATGGAGTACTATCAAATGTTTATATCGAAAACAATATAATAAAGCGCATTGGCAAAGAGAGTAATGATAATTATCAATTGTCAATTGTCAATTGTCAATTAGATAAGGTCATCGATGGAACCGGTAAGACTTTAATTCCTGGCCTTGTAAATACCCACACTCATGCTGCGATGACTCTTTTTCGTGGTTTTGGGGATGATATGAAGCTTATGCCATGGTTGGAAGAAAAGATATGGCCTAATGAAGCTAAGATGACAGATGAAGATGTTTATTGGGGAGCTAAACTAGCTTGTCTTGAAATGATAAAGACAGGGACAACTACTTTTTTTGATATGTATCAAAAGTTTGACGCTACGGCACAAGCTGTCGAAGAAATGGGGATACGAGGGATTTTGTCGGGAGTCTGTTTTGATCATTTTAAACCGGAATTGTCAGAAAGGTGTAAGCAAGCTATTCCAAAACAATTTGCTGAAATGACTAGTTATAGTGATCGTATACAATTTGCTATCGGACCTCATGCAATCTATACCGTATCCGGTGAGTTACTTCAATGGATTGATCGTTTTTCAAAAGATCACAATCTACTGATCCATCTTCATTTGGCAGAGACGGAAGGTGAAGTCTCAAACTCGCTGAAAGATTTTGGGTATACTCCTGTAAGATACCTTCATCATTTGGGTATTCTTTCTCCTCGTCTATTAATAGCTCATGGCCTATATGTAGATGAAGAAGAAATACAAATGCTTGCTGATCATGGAGTGAAGGTTGCACATAACCCAGCATCGAATATGAAATTAGCATCAGGAATTGAGTTTAAGTTTGTAGAGATGAAAAAGGCGGGTATTCAAGTAGGTATTGGTACCGATGGTTGTTCATCGTCTAATAACCTGGATATGATAGAAGCTATGAAGCTTGCCTCCTTATTAGGAAAAGCATGGAGAAAAGACCCTGAAGTCTTGACTGCTAATGAAATGTTGGAAGCCGCAACTCAAGTCGGAGCTTCTATTGTAGGACTAAATGCCGGTCGTATTGCGGAAGGTCGCTTAGCAGATCTTTGTCTGGTTGATTTACACCAGCCTGCTTTTATTCCTAATTTTCATTTTGTTTCCAATCTGGTATATGCGGCGAATGGTAGTTGCATTGATACTGTAATTTGTGACGGTAAGATCTTAATGGAAAACCGTAAAATACCCGGAGAAGAATATATTATGGAAAAGACTTCAGAAATTGCTTATCAGTTGATGGCGCGTTAATAGTATACATATATTATATTTGATTATTTTTGTTGCTTAAAACAAAAAAACATAAAAATGATAAAAACACAACAATACCAGGAGACAGCTGATTACCTGGCTTCACGTATAACAGGAAACCCTGAAACAGCAATAATCCTGGGTAGTGGATTAGGCACTCTGGCCGACCAGATTGAAGATGCAATAATAATACCGTATAGTGAAATACCTCATTTTATGACTTCTACTGTCGCGGGACATAAAGGCAATTTTATCTGTGGTAAATTAGGTGGAAAGCAAGTGCTTGCAATGCAAGGACGGTTCCATTATTATGAAGGCTACAGTATGCAGCAAGTTACTTATCCGATACGTGTTATGAAATTGTTGGGTATTAAAAATCTGTTAGTATCTAATGCTGCCGGAGGTATTAATAACACATTTAAAGTAGGAGATCTGATGATTATCCGTGATCATATAAATATGGCGCCGAATCCTCTAATTGGTTCTAATAATGAGGATTTTGGTACACGTTTCCCTGATATGACCCGCCCTTATGATCATGAGTTCATTCGTTTGATGGAAAGTATTGCAGAGAAGAAAACCATTCCTCTTAAAAAGGGAGTATATGTGGGACTTACAGGCCCATCCTATGAAACACCTGCTGAATATGCATTTTATGGAAAAGTAGGAGGGGATGCAATTGGTATGAGTACTGTAGCTGAGGTTGTAGTTGCCCGTCATGCAGGCCTTCGTGTTTTTGGTATGTCTGTTATAACGAATGAAGGGTATCATTTTGCGGATGATTTTGTTAATGACGGAGCTGATGTTATTGCCGCTGCTAATCGTGCAGCCTCTGTTATGACAGGATTGTTTAAAGAACTGATCGCAAATATATAACGATGAATGATGAGCTATGAGTGATGAACGATGAGCGATGAGTTTTCTTTAAGATTCATCAAATACTCATCACTCATCGTTCATAGCTCCCCACTAAAAAAACATACTTTTTTTTGGCGGCATCAGAAATTACTTCTATATTTGTCGCCGTTATTGCGAAAGTAGCTCAGTTGGTAGAGCATAACCTTGCCAAGGTTAGGGTCGCGGGTTCGAGTCCCGTCTTTCGCTCTAGTATGGGAAATAAGCGATTTCCCTTTTTTCTTGTAATGAAAATGCCCAGGTGGCGGAATTGGTAGACGCGCTCGTTTCAGGTGCGAGTGTTGCAAGACGTGCAGGTTCGAGTCCTGTTCTGGGCACCTCCTTTGTAATGCGCAGGTGGTGGAATTGGTAGACACGCTACTTTGAGGGGGTAGTGCCGGTTACGGCGTGTGAGTTCAAGTCTCATCCTGCGTACGTTAATATCCATATAATCAGTTTTAAGTGATTGTATGGATATTTTTTTTCTATTAATTTATTCTTTTTTTGACGAATTTATCTTCTTTCTTATGTGGTGATAAATTTATTTTTTACCTTTGCACCCCGTAACGAACACTCATTACTACTTTATTCCTCTTTCTGTGATATGATGCTGATTAAGAATGAGAAGATTAAAGTGTTTTTAAGGGCGAAAATTTGCATGTGTAATATTTTATATGTTACTTTGCGCCCTGTTTGCGATAATTATATTAGAATAATTACAAGAAATATAATAAGAGATGTCTAAGATTTGTCAAATTACCGGAAAGAAAGCAATGGTTGGCAACAACGTTTCGCACTCAAATCATCGTACGAAACGAAAATTCAATGTTAACCTGTTTACAAAAAAGTTCTACTGGGTAGAACAGGATTGTTGGGTTAGCCTGAATATTTCAGCCGCGGGCTTACGCACTATCAACAAAGTTGGTTTAGATGCAGCGATTAAAATGGCAGCTGAAAAAGGGTATTTAAACGCATAATGTGGAGGAAGTAAAAAATGGCAAAGAAAGCAAAAGGTAATAGAGTACAGGTGATACTTGAATGCACTGAGCATAAAGAAAGTGGTATGCCGGGTACATCAAGATATATTACTACAAAGAATAGAAAGAATACTACTGCAAGATTGGAGTTGAAAAAATACAATCCAATCCTGAAGAAAATGACTTTACATAAAGAGATTAAATAATAGGAGATTAAACAATGGCAAAAAAAGCAGTTGCATCATTTAAGAGAGGTGATGGCCGTACCTACTCAAAGGTAATCAAAATGGTTAAATCCCCTAAAACAGGAGCTTATATCTTTCAAGAAGAAATGATTCCTAATGAAGGCGTAAAAGATTATTTTGCGAAGTAAGTAGCAAATAAGAAGATAAAAGAGGCTTCCTTTCCATTTTATGGGGAGGAAGTTTTTTTATGTCTAAACTTTTAGAAGTGATTATCGTATGAATAGAATTATTTATTACTTTTGTTCAATTATAAAAGAAATAATGTATAACTGATAAAATAAAAAACCATGAGATTTGATGTATCGAGCACAGCGCTATTATCCCGTCTTCAGTCAATAAGTAAAGTTATTGCCTCTAAGAATTCATTGCCGATCCTGGACAGTTTTCTTTTCGATTTGAAAGGAAATACTTTGACCATTACGGCATCGGATGCGGAAACGCGTATGGTTACTTCTGTAGAGGTTATGAATGTTCAGGGAGAAGGTTTATATGCTATTACAGCAAAGAACTTATTGGAGCCTTTAAAAGAATTGCCGGAACAACCGCTTACATTTGATCTTGATGAGCAAACAATGGAAATCCTAATCCATTTCCAAAATGGTAAATATAGTTTTATCGGGCAGAGAGGTGATACTTATCCTCAGCAGAAACCTTTGAAGGAGAATCCTATAACTTTAACTATAGATAGTCAGATGTTGCTTAGTGGTATTAGCCGTTCTTTGTTTGCAACAGCTGATGATGAACTTCGTCCGGTGATGAATGGGGTTTACTTCGATATCCATACCGAAGATCTGACTTTTGTTGCTTCAGATGGCCATAAGTTGGTACGTCTACGCAACTTATCCATTCAATCTCCTGAAAGAGCTTCCTTCATTTTGCCAAAGAAACCGGCTAACTTGTTAAAAGGTGTACTGGGCAAAGAAACGGAACCTGTAAAGATCACTTTTGACGATAATAATGCCTATATCACCTGCAAAACATTTGAAATGGTTTGTCGCCTGATTGAAGGACGTTATCCGAATTATAATAGTGTAATTCCGCAAGAAAATCCATATAAAGTGGTGATCGATCGTGTATCGTTCCTGACTGCTTTGAAACGAGTTTCTGTATTTTCAAATCCTGCGAGTAGTTTAGTGAAACTTCAACTGACAGCTACAAATATGATCGTATCTGCACAAGATATTGATTATTCTACCTCTGCGGAAGAGAAGATTGCTTGCCAGTTTGATGGTTCTGAATTGAGCATTGGCTTCAAGGCTACTTATCTGATAGAGATATTGAGCAATATCAATTCGGGAGAAGTGACACTAGAGTTGGCTGATCCTTCCCGTGCAGGGC
Organism: Tannerellaceae bacterium; assembly: GCA_032073245.1. Classification (GTDB taxonomy): domain Bacteria; phylum Bacteroidota; class Bacteroidia; order Bacteroidales; family Tannerellaceae; genus QVMG01. The sequence continues at coordinate 24,707 of DAMANX010000033.1, read as the reverse complement.
TCATCGTACCGTCTGAGAACGAAGAAGGCGAAGACCTTCTGATGTTGCTCATGCCGATGATGTTGAATGACTAAAAAATAGTAAATGCAATTAAACCTAAAGAACCCGTTAGTCTTCTTTGATCTGGAGACAACGGGTATTAATATTGTGAAAGATCGGATTATCGAGATTTCATACGTAAAAGTCTACCCTAATGGAAAAGAGGAGACTAGGACATATAAGGTTAATCCCGGAATGCCTATTCCTCCAGAAACAACTGCTATACATGGGATAACAGACGAGGATGTCAAAGATTGTCCCACTTTTAAAGAAATTGCTAAAACTTTAGCCTCTCAAATTGAAGGGTGTGATTTGGCCGGATATAACTCCAATCGCTTCGATATCCCTTTGTTGGCGGAAGAATTACTACGAGCTGGGGTAGATATCGACCTCAATAAACGAAAATTCATAGATGTTCAGACAATTTTCCATAAAATGGAACAAAGAACATTGGCTGCTGCCTATAAGTTTTATTGCGACAAGACATTAGAGAATGCGCATACGGCAGAAGCAGATACCATTGCAACCTACGAAGTATTGAAAGCACAATTAGATCGCTACCCTGATTTGAAGAATGATATGGCATATCTGGCTGAGTTTTCAAGTTATGGAAATAACGTAGATTTTGCAGGCCGGTTAGTATATAATGAAAAAGGGGAAGAGCTAATAAATTTCGGACGTTACAAAGGACAACTGGTAACAGAAGTGTTCAAAACAGACCCCGGTTATTATGGTTGGATTATGAATGGTGATTTTCCCCTTTATACAAAGAAAATATTCACAGAGATTAAACTGAGAGGTTTTAATTCAAAATAAATCCATGCTTAATTTTGATTTTCAGAACCCCGTTCGGGTTGTATTTGGAAAAGGAATGATTTCCCGTTTATCAACATTAGTTCCTGAAGGAAAGAAAGTGATGTTGATCTATGGTGGTGGGAGTATTAAAAAGAATAATATTTACTCTCAGGTGACTGAAGCTTTAAAAGGTTTTATTGTAACAGAATTTGCAGGTATTGAAGCGAATCCGTATTATGAGACCTGCATGAAAGCTGTGGAAAAAGTCAAAGAAGAGAAAATCGATTTTCTTCTGGCTGTAGGTGGAGGATCGGTTATTGATGCTACAAAATTTATAGCGGCAGCTGCTTACTTTGAAGGTGATCCATGGGATGTCCTTTCCAAGGGGGCTTCAATTGTTAAAGCATTACCGCTAGGTGCTGTTATCACTTTGGCCGCAACGGGCTCTGAAATGAATGAGCGGGCCGTTATTTCGAAAGCTTCCACTCAGGAGAAGCTAAATTTTTCCAGTCCTAAAGTATTTCCTCAATTTGCTATACTTGATCCTGAAGTTACTTATTCATTACCTATGCGGCAAGTTGCTAATGGAGTAGTGGACTCCTTCATTCATGTGATTGAACAATACCTCACTTATTCTGTAGATGCAAAAGTACAGGATCGTTTTGCCGAAAGCCTTATGCAGGTTATTGTTGAAGAAGGAAGGAAAGTGATGAAAGAACCTGATAATTACGATGTACGAGCCAACCTGATGTGGGCGGCTACCAATGCATTAAATGGTTGGATCGGACAAGGAGTGCCTCAGGATTGGTCGTCACATCGTATCGGTTATGCGTTGACAGCACAATTTGGGTTGGATCATGCCCAGACACTCGCTGTTATATTACCTGGTGTAATGACTTATATGTTAGAGCGAAAAGAACAAAAAATAGTACGATTGGGAGAAGTAATATTTAATATTAAGGATGGAGCTTCAAAACAACGGGCAATTTATACAATCGCTGCCTGCGAAGCATTTTTTCAGGAAATGGGTCTATCGACACGTTTGAGTGATTACGGTATTCAAGAGAGTGATCTGGACGCATTGGTTGAACCGGTACGACAGATGAACTGGCATTTAGGAGAGTATGGAGATATAGACTGGCAGGATGCGCGTACAATTCTGGCATTACGATTATAATACAACGTTCGTTTTTCCGTTATATAAATATGCTAAAAGACAAACATATTATTTTAGGAATAACCGGTAGCATTGCAGCATATAAGGCAGCTACTATTATTCGTGGATTAGTAAAAAAAGGAGCAGAGGTACAGGTCGTTATTACGCCTGCTGGAAAAGAATTTATTACCCCACTTACTCTTTCTACATTAAGTAGTAATCCTGTAATCAGCGAATTTTTTTCGAATCGCGATGGTTCATGGAATAGCCATGTGGATCTTGGCTTATGGGCCGATGCGATGCTGATTGCTCCGGCAACAGCTGCTACGATCGGAAAAATGGCGAATGGCATTGCTGATAATATGCTCATAACAACATATCTATCTTGTAAAGCTCCTGTTTTTGTCGCTCCGGCTATGGATTTGGATATGTTTGCACATCCTTCCACACAACAGAATCTGGATCGGCTGCGTTCCTTTGGTAATCATATTATCGAACCGGGGGAAGGTGAACTGGCAAGCCATTTGATAGGTAAAGGCCGAATGGAGGAACCTGAACGTATTATCGAAGAATTAGAAACTTTCTTTGCCGGACAGGAAGAGTTATCAAAAAAAAAAGTGATTATCACAGCGGGACCTACGTATGAAAAGATAGATCCGGTTCGTTTTATTGGTAATTATTCTTCCGGAAAGATGGGATTTGCTCTTGCAGAAGCATGTGCGGAGAAAGGAGCAGAGGTGATATTAATAACAGGGCCTGTGGCATTGAAAACAGTACATCCTGGTATTCGACGTGTGGATGTAGAGTCAGCAGAAGAAATGTATCAGGAAACAAAGGAAGCTTTTGTTGATGCCGATGCTGCACTTTTATGTGCTGCTGTTGCTGATTACCGTCCGGATTCTATGCACACGAAAAAAATTAAACGGGAAACTCAAAGTGATTTAACCCTCCGGCTGGTTTCTAATAAAGATATTGCATCTTCATTAGGTGCGATGAAGCATAAAGATCAGGTTTTAGCTGGGTTCGCTTTGGAGACACAGGATGGCATTGCCAACGCAAAAGGAAAACTAGAACGTAAAAATCTCGATTTCATCGTACTAAATTCTTTGGAGGACTCAGGAGCAGGTTTCCAACATGATACGAATAAGATAACGATCATTGATAAAGAAGGAGAAATGATCGAATATCCGTTAAAGAGTAAGCAAGCTGTTGCTATAGATATTGTTAACAAATTAGTCGGATTATTGAAATGAGAAAAATAAATAAATGGTTTCTTTTACTTCTTGTATGTATGGTATCTATTGGCATACAAGCGCAAGAATTAAATGCCCGTATTACTATTAATAGCGATAAGGTGCAGGGAACGAATACTCAGGTATTTACTACGCTCCAGAATGCATTAACCGAGTTTGTAAATAACAAGAAGTGGACGGACGCTACTTTTTCCATAAATGAACGGATTGACTGTACAATAACATTGATTATCAATGAACAATCTGACAATGCTTTCAAAGGAGAAATACAGATACAGGCACGTCGCCCTGTATATAATTCCAGTTATACAACTACTTTGCTTAATTTCCGTGACCGGCAACTTGATTTTGAATATATTGAGTTTGAACCGTTAGAGTTTACCGATAATATGCTGACAAATAACCTGACAGCAAATATTGTGTTTTATGTTTATGTTATACTTGGTCTTGATTTCGATAGTTTTTCTCCAAAAGGTGGAAATGCTTTTTATCAACAAGCTATGCAGATCGTAAACCTCGCTCAATCACAGATAGGATGGCCAGGTTGGAAAGCTTTTGAGAGTAATCAGAATAAGCATGCGGTAGCTACAGCCTTGACAGAAGGAACCAGCGATGGATTTCGTGAAATGTGGTACAATTATCATCGAAAAGGGCTCGATGAAATGGCAGCAAATCCTGATCGTGGAAGAACAACTATCATATCTGCGCTACCGGCTTTACAGGAACTAAAAAGTGCCCGTCCGACTTCAGTGTTGCTACAGATGTTTTCTGATGCAAAACTCGATGAAGTGGCTGCTATTTATTCAAAAGCAACCACACAGGAAAAACAAGAAGGTTTGAAAATGCTTTCCAATATATATCCTACGGAAACCGGGCGTTTGGAGGCGCTTACCAAGTAAATAATATGTTGACCTCTTTATTTATACAAAATTATGTACTGATTGATAGCCTCGATATCCGTTTTGATCGTGGGTTATCTGTTATGACAGGAGAAACCGGAGCAGGAAAATCAATAATATTGGGTGCATTATCCTTAGTGCTTGGGCAACGTGCGGATGGCAAAAGTATTCGACAGGGAGCTGATCGATGTGTGATTGAGGCAACCTTTGATATCTCTACTTATCAACTGGAAGCTTTTTTTCAACAAAACGATCTGGAGTATGACTCGACTACCTGTATTCTTCGCCGGGAGCTATCTATATCCGGTAAATCCCGGGCATTTGTCAATGATTCTCCTGTTTCACTGACAGTAATGAAAGAGTTGGGAAATCAATTGATAGATATTCATTCTCAACATCAGAACTTATTATTAGGTGATAACCGCTTTCAATTGAGAGTGGTAGATATAATGGGCGAGAATGATAAATTACTGATTACTTATCACCAAGACTATTCCCGATATAAGTTACTGGTGAAAGAGTTGGAAAAAGTGATTGAGAAGGCTCAACTTAAAAAGCAAGAGGAAGATTATGTTCGTTTCCAACTGGAACAACTGAGCGAAGCTCACTTATATTCCGGAGAGCAAGAAGAATTGGAACAAGAACAAGAGATCCTGACACATGCAGAAGAAATAAAGAATTCTCTCTATCAGATTACCGACTTGCTACAGGGAGAGGAGCAAAGTGGTGTACGTTTGATCAAAGAAGCCCTTTCCATCGCCAATATATTAGAACGTTATTACCCCAAAGCAAAGGAAATTGGAGAAAGGCTGCAAACTGCATATATTGACCTGAATGACCTGGCTTCGGAAACTGATATATTAAAAGAAGACATAGAGTTTAACCCTGAACGACAGGAATGGGTTAATGATCGCTTAAATACAATCTATACACTTCAACAGAAGCATCGTGTATTGACAACAGATGAGTTGCTTCACATAATGGTTTCGTACGAAGATCAGCTTAAGGAAATTGAATCTTTTGATGATCAAATTGAAGAACTTAAGAGAGAAATAGATCACTCATACAAAGAACTACTTCAACAAGCAGCAAAGCTACGTAAGCAACGGAAGGCAGCTGCATTGCAACTTAGTAAGCAATTGGTTGAAATGATTGCAACTCTTGGTATACCTCATGCACGTTTCCAGGTTGAGATGATGGAGAAAGCTGAACCCGGAGCTGATGGAATGGATGATATTCGTTTTCTGTTCTCTGCACACCGTTCAGGTGAACTACAACCGGTGGCCCAGACTGCCTCCGGAGGAGAAATTTCCCGTTTAATGCTTTGTATAAAAGCATTAATTGCAGGATTTACGGCTCTGCCTGCTATTATCTTCGATGAGGTAGATACGGGTGTATCCGGTGATATTGCCGATAAAATGGGAGAAATCATGCAACGTTTAAGTGCAAATATGCAAGTTCTATCCATTACTCATTTGCCACAGATAGCGGCGAAAGGTAATTTCCATTATTTTGTTTTCAAAGAAGAGACAGCTCATAAAACAAATACTCGTATTAAGCAACTCAATCCGGATGAACGTATCCATGAAGTAGCCCGTATGCTTAGCGGTGCAACATTGACGGAAGCATCACTGGCAAATGCAAAAGAACTTTTAAAATATGAGCGATGAGTGATAAGTGGTGAGTGGACAATTTTTTATTTCTTTACTCATCACTCATCGTTCACCACTCATCGCTCATTAAACGTTTTGTTAATTCATTCGTCTTATTAATAACAAACAGTTCTATTATTCACTTAAAACTATAAAGCCATGAAACGAATGAGTCTTATCGCCCTGTTGATCCTAATTTGTAGTATACCTGGGTATAGCCAGTTTTGGATTGAGTTTGGTTGGCATGATCCACAATGTCGTCAATGTATGTCAATGGCGCAATCTCTTCACTTATCACATAAACAAGCACGGGACTATCAAAAAGTTGTACATAAGTATGGACAAAAGATAGAGAAAGAAGCACGTAAAGATTATAGATATTGGGACAAATCAGCCCGAAAGATATTTGATCTTCGTATGGATCGTGATCGTAAGATACAGCGTATACTATCTCCACATCAGTTCAGTTATTACATTAGTTATTCACAAGAACGTCCGCAACGTATCCATGATTACCGGGGATGGTATGAGAATCCTAGATACAAAGGATACCGACATTCCCCTGATTGGCGTCATTTGGAAGATAGGTATTGGTCTTATCATTGGAATATAAAACCGGCTCCCCGCAAAGAACCGCGGTACGACAACCGGCCAAATAATTCATCTTCTAAAAAATCTCCGTCTCAGAAAGGCAGACAAGACAATAGAAGAAATGATAATTCAAGGGATCGGGATAATAACAATGGCAGAAGTGGCAGAAGATGAGAACTCTTCTCAATAATAAAAGTAAAAAGCATTTCAAACCCTTCAACCCTTCACTTTCTTTTGAAAGGTATTGAATTTCAAAAAGAAACAAGCTGAAGGGTTGCGTAATAAACCCTTCAGGGCTGATCGAAACCTTTCATTTTGAATGTTTCTACTGTATTTTCTTATTGAAAAGAATTTGAAGGTGTTTATCTCGTAGGGGCGGACTATGTGGCCGCCCGAATGTATTGATTTTGTGATTATTGGGCAGCCACATAGGGCTGCCCCTACATGTTGATATTATCTTCAAATGTAATAATATTGGAAACAAATCCGTATATCGAATCACCTTACGATCAATAAATTGTAATATCAAAACCAAAACCTTCAACTTCCCAATCCCATTTATGGGATTATCAATACCCCCTTGCTTTATCTGGGAGAGGTGAATTTATCCAAAATGGCTTTAGCTGAATTATCGAGTAATAAACTATTATTCCCCAATTACCCGAAGATTTTATTGTTTGAATAAGAGCAAACAGGTGTTTGCTTACTACCGAACAGGTGTTCGCTCCGTATCGAACAGCTGTTTGCTTATAAGCAAACAATAAGTAATTGAATTCTTTCAAATAAGAGATAACCTAAAAAAGATACAATAATTGATAATTAGATGATATACTGAAGGGTTAACAGGTAGTCCTGAATAGTTTTAAGCAAAACCCTTCACTTTCTTTTCTTTTGAAAAACAAGAGCTTTCGCGTTTGGATGAAAGGTTGAAGGGTTTGCAATGTTTTTATAGGTATTTTTTAAGAAAGTCAGGAATTTGAAGTGATATAGGTAAATAGTCCCTGTTTCAATATAAACTTTATTGTCTATTGTTTATTAATCCTTACTTTTGCAGTTAAAGAAAAGATAAATGACATCATCATCGGAAGAACATTTATATCAATCTCCAAATCAAGGCCGGATAGAAGTTATTTGCGGCTCAATGTTTTCGGGTAAAACGGAGGAACTTATACGGCGATTGAGACGTGCTCAATTTGCTAAACAACGGGTGGAAATATTTAAACCAGCGATGGATTCAAGGTATTCGGAAGATAATGTGGTATCTCATGATAACAATTCAATCCCTTCAACTTCTATAGATACTTCAGCCAGTATTCTTTTATTTACATCAGAAATTGATGTGGTGGGTATCGATGAAGCCCAGTTTTTTGATGAAGGATTGGTTGATGTTTGTAATCAGCTAGCAGCGAATGGTATACGGGTGATTGTAGCCGGATTGGATATGGATTATAAGGGAATACCTTTTGGGCCTATCCCTAATTTATGTGCTATTGCTGATGAAGTAATAAAAGTACACGCTATTTGTGTACGTTGCGGACGATTGGCTTATCAAACTCACCGCACTGTTGGAGATAGTAAACGGGTTCTCCTGGGTGAACAATCAATGTATGAACCTTTATGTCGCTCTTGTTATGCAGAGGTGACCCGGAAAGAAAAAGAAATTTAATATATCCATAATGAAAGAAAATGAAATGGTATTTGGCATTCGTGCCGTTATAGAAGCAGTACAGGCAGATAAAGAAATCGATAAAATATTGGTGAAAAGGGAACTTCAGGGGGAGTTGGCCCGTGAATTATTCGCGATATTGAGAGAGAAAGAAATACCTGTACAACGGGTACCGGCCGAACGTTTGGATAGAATTACACGAAAGAATCATCAGGGAGTTATCGCTTTTATATCTTCTATCACTTATCAAAGGTTGGAAGATATTATCCCTTTTGTGTATGAACAAGGTAAAAGCCCTTTTATAGTGCTTTTAGATGGAGTAACAGATGTACGTAATTTTGGTGCTATAGCTCGTACTTGTGAATGCGCCGGAGTAGATGCGATTGTAATACCTTCAAAAGGAAGTGTAACAGTGAATGCAGATGCAATAAAAACCTCGGCAGGTGCACTTCATGTTTTACCAGTATGTAAAGAAAAAAGTATTAATCAAGCGATCCGTTTCCTAAAGGACAGTGGGGTAACAGTTTTTGCATCTACCGAGAAAGCTTCGGATTTATATACCAATGTTACGTATGATGGCCCGGTTGCTATTGTTATGGGTGCGGAAGATACTGGAGTATCTATGGATAACCTTCGGATTTGCGATCAAATGGTAAAAATACCACAATATGGAACAATAGGTTCTCTCAATGTATCAGTAGCAGCTTCTATTATGGTATATGAAGTTGTACGGCAAAGGAATTTAATATAATATAAAATAAAACAATGAAAAAAGTAATTTCAACAACAAATGCTCCTGCTGCTATCGGCCCTTATAGTCAAGCTATTCAAGCAGGAGATTTTCTTTTTGCATCAGGTCAGTTAGGGATGGATCCGACTACCGGTAATTTCGTTGAAGGTGGAGTAAAAGAGCAGACAGTACAAGTATTTAAGAATATACACGCTATTCTGAATGCCGCCGGTTATACAATAGATAACGTGGTGAAGACTACAGTGTTTCTCGCTGATATGGCAGATTTTGCTGTTGTAAATGAAGTTTATGCTTCACAGTTTACCGGTGATTTTCCGGCTCGTTCGGCTGTGGCCGTAAAAACTTTGCCTAAGAATGGTTTGGTAGAGATTGAAATTATTGCTGTAAAATAATACGTGACCTCGAAGGGTGAGTCCCGAAGGGATATAATCTTAGTAGCTCGTTGCTTTTTAGCATCAGGCTACTAAGATTATATCCCTTCGGGATTCTTGATACGCTTCCAGCCAAGATAGTCATGGGGTAATTATTTTTTACGTTTGAATTGTTTACCTTGTGAATTTCCTCCAAATAACCGATCAATTAGATCTCTTCTTCCCATTCGTTGCAAGGTTTGTGTGATTTGCCGGCGGTATTCCGGTTGATACCAGAAGAAGAATTGACGTTGAGCGAGCTTTTGGTCTTTAGTTCTTGCCGTATATACTTTTTCCAATGTATATGGATGATATCCGGTATAGTATATCTCAGTCGCTAATGTCATAGGTGTGGGAGTGAAATCTTGAATTTGCTCTAATTGGAAATGAAGCCCTTTGGTTAATACAGCAAGTTCAGCCATATCTATTTCAGTACAACCCGGATGGCTAGATATGAAATAGGGTATCAGTTGTTGGTTCAATCCCTTTTGCTTATTAACCCTATCGAATATTCGTTTAAATTCACCGAATTGTTCAAAGGAAGGTTTACGCATTACCTTAAGTACAGATTCCTGTGTATGTTCAGGAGCTACCTTCAATCGGCCTGATACATGATTGGCTATTAATTCTTCCGTATATTTCGATGCTGATTGATTTAGGTTTTCTTCCATATAGCGATGCAAGAGAAGGTCATAACGGACTCCACTACCAATGAAAGATTTTTTTATATCGGGTAATTTGTCGACCTCTTTATAAATGTCCAATAACGGAGTATGGTCTGCATTTAAATTTTTACATATTACTGGTGAAATGCAAGACGGTTTTTTGCATTGCCGGCAAATATTTTCATCTTTCCCTTTCATTTGATACATATTGGCAGATGGCCCTCCTAAGTCACTCAAATAGCCTTTGAAATCAGGCATTTGGGTGATTTCTTTTACCTCTTTCAATATGGATTCTTTACTACGGGATGCAATGAATTTTCCCTGATGGGCAGAGATCGTACAAAAAGCACAACCGCCAAAGCAACCTCGGTGAAGATTCACGGAAAATTTAATCATTTCAAAGGCAGGAATAACCTTTCCTTTGTATTTTGGATGAGGTAAACGGGTATATGGCAGATCGAAAGATGCATCAATATCCTTCTCTTTCATCGGTGGAAAGGGAGGATTTACTACAATTGCCTGTTTCCCGACCTTCTGTATTAGGCGTTTTGCTTCGTATTTATTAGATTCTTCTTCAATATGTCGAAAATTCTTTGCCTGTTTTAGTTTATCCTGAAGACATTCTGCATGCGAAAAAAGTTCAATATCATCGGGAGATAAAGATATCTGATCTGTAAGATAAGCTGTTTGTCTGATATCTTTTATAGTCTGAAAAGATTCTCCCTCTTTAAGCCGATGTACTAATTCTTTAATTGGAAGCTCTCCCATACCGTATATCAGTAAATCAGCTTTGCTTTCTACCAGAATTCCCGGTTTAAGTTTATCCTGCCAATAATCATAGTGTGTTAAACGACGTAAAGAAGCCTCGATTCCACCGAGAACAACGGGTATGTCCGGATAAAGTTCTTTGAGTATGTTTGTATATATTATACTTGGATAATCGGGGCGCATACCGGCGCGGCGATCAGGAGTATATGCATCATCACTACGGAGCCGTTTATTAGCTGTATAATGATTGATCATAGAATCCATTGCACCCGGTGATACTCCGAAGAAGAGCCTGGGTATACCAAGTTTTTTAAAATCACGATAATCTCCCCGCCAATCGGGTTGAGGCACAATAGCAACACGAAGCCCTTCAGCTTCTAAAGTTCGTCCGATTACTGCAGCTCCAAAAGAGGGATGATCAACATAGGCATCTCCTGAAAAAATAATTACATCAAGGTAGTCCCATCCACGGGCCTCGACTTCTTTCTTTGTTGTAGGTAGCCAATCAGTTGGAAGAAATGATTTCATACTGCAAAGATAGTGAAAGTCTCCGTAATAACCGAAAATCACGGCTGAATGGTGCTAAGTATTTGATGATTAGCTTTGTCTTGCGTTGTTTCGCTACATTCTTCCCACATACCAAAATGGAAGAATAAAGAGCAGTTAAGCAGCTTTTCAGTTACGAAACCACTGCCGATTTTGGTTATCCAAAACAGGCTGAACGCAATCAGAATCAAAGCCAATCTTTCAAAGAACACTTGTCTTTCGCATATCTCCGGTCAAAATTAGTCCTTTTTTCCTGCGGGGAATGAAAAAGACGGAATTTCGATAAAACGCCGGGTTATGTTTCTTGCCGGCTCACTATTTTTCATGCCGCCAAATAACTCTGTTTCAGGTAATTTTGTAATTGGAAAACAGAGTATGAAAAAGGAAGTAAAGGTTTCATTTTACCTCAAAAAAAATGAGAAGAAAAAGGACGGTACTTGCCCGATAATGGCAAAGCTCTCAATCGGTAAATCATCCGAAACCGTCTTTAGTGCGAAACTGTCCGTTGCGCAGCAGCTATGGGGATCGGGTCGTGTTATCGGGAAAAGCCAAAAGGCAAGTGAAATCAATCTCCGGTTGGATGAGATAAGGGCATCCGCCCTGTCGCATTACGGCGAACTGTCTGCCGTGCGCGAAAAAGTAACCGCCGAAGATGTCAAAAGCCTTGTGCTGGGTATGGCATCCGGTCAGCAAACCCTGCTGTCCTATTTCCGCACCCACAATGAGAACTTCGATAAGCGTGTCGGCATCAACAGGGCAAAAGGTTCGGCAAGATGCTACTGGAACGCCCTGAACCACCTCACGAGATTTTTGGCTGAGAAGTACAATCTTTCGGATATTCCATTCTCGGCATTGGATAGGTCGTTTATTGATAAATACGACCTCTACCTGAAGGTGGAACGGGGTTTGGCTGCGGGTACTGTCTTGCTAATCACAACACGTCTTAACACCATCATCGGTATTGCGCTTGCAGAGGGGATACTGACAAGGTATCCATTTGCAGGATATGTGGCGGAACGCCCCGAACCCAAGCATAAGTATCTGACCCGTGATGAATTGGATAAGCTGATGAATACGCCTTTAACCCGTCCGCACCACTATCTTGTCCGCGACCTCTTTCTCTTTTCCTGCTACACGGGCATTCCGTATGCCGATATGTGTGTACTGTCCGACGAGGATATTTCCACGGCTGCGGACGGCGTGGTATGGATTAAGACTTCCCGCGAAAAAACCGGCGTCAATTATGATGTGCCTCTGCTCGACCTGCCGTTGCAGATTCTCGACAGGTACAAAGGAAAGGTATCCGACGGACGTTTATTGCCGATGTACAGCAATTCAAACATGAATATAGTCTTAAAGAGAATTGCCAAAACATGCGGTATCGACCGGCGGCTGACATTCCATCATGCACGCCATACCTACGCTTCCGAAATTACGCTCTCACAGGGCGTTCCCATCGAAACAGTGAGCCGGATGCTCGGTCATGCAGAAATTGCGACGACGCAGATTTACGCTAAAATCACCAATGACAAAATCGACGAGGATATGAAAGCTCTGGACGAGCGTATCGCCGGACGGTTCAAATTTGCTATTTAATAACGCTAAAATGTATCAGTATGGAAACCAACAATAAAGATATTCAGAAGAAGAAAGGGCGCAGTACCTTTGCGATACTTTTCTACATCAACCGCACCAAAGCACGCAAGGACGGAACGTGCCAGCTATTGTGCAATATAAGCATCGACGGGAAATCCGAAATGATCGGCATTAAGAAAACGTACATCCATCCCCGCCTTTGGAACCCGGATGAAGGACGGGCAAAGGGGCGTAGTGCGGAAGCGTTGAAGGTCAATAAAGCCATAGACCTGTTTACCGAAAGCATACGGGGACATTATATGGAGATAAAGCGCACTTTGGGATTCGTTACCGCTGAACTCGTAAAGAATGCTGTTAAGGGCATCGCCCAAAAACCCGTTACGCTCCTGAAACTCTTTGAGGAACATAACGAGGAATTTAAGAAACGTATCGGAATAGACCGCATTGAAGAAACGTACAGAGCCTATATCGTTTCTTACAACCACCTGTCGGCATTTATTCAAAAGAAGTACGATACTGACGACGTTACGTTGCGCAGCATCAACCTCGACTTTTACGAAGCCTACGACCTCTTTTTGAGGAAAGACAGGGGATTGGGGCAGAAATCGGTGCATCAGCAACTTTACAACCTCAAAAAGATGACAAAGCGGGCTTTCGATCAGGGAACGATACGGCGCGAGCCGTTTATGAGATTACATCCGGCGCTGCCTCCGCTGAAAAGCCGCCATCTGAAACTGGAAGAACTGGAAAAACTGATGGCATGTCGTCCGGATAGGGAAAACCTGTGCCGCGCCCGTGATATGTTCGTGTTTTCGACCTTCACCGGGCTGTGCCATGCCGACCTGACAAGACTGTCCGAAGAACATATCAAAGAGATGGAGGACGGCAGCTTTTGGATTCACATGGAGCGGCGAAAGACCGGAACCGAATGCAATGTGCGGCTTCTGGAAATACCGCTGAGAATCATTGAGAAATACCGTCCGCAGAGAACGGATGAACACATATTCAAAGTTTACGACAGAGGTTATATGGGGAAACTTCTGAAAGAGATCGCTAAAATCTGCGGTATTGGACACGTCTCATTCCATAAAGCCCGCCATAATTTCGGAACCCATATTACGCTCTCACAGGGTGTTCCCATTGAAACCGTGAGCCGGATGATGGGACACAAAAGCATCACGACCACCCAAATATACGCCAAAGTTACCGATACGAAGGTGGACGAGGATATGAAGAAGCTCAAAGAGCGGACTGCATCGAAAACGGTCAATCTGTACGAAGACGAATCACTCCGGGCAAAAATCCGCTATCCGGCGGCAAGAAAAGCAAATAAAGATGTTCAACACTCAAACAACTTATAAAATGAATACAGCACCTATCATCATAGAGGAAGGACGGGTAACATTCCGTCCCGTATCGGGAGAAATATGGCTCACCGGGCATGAGATCGCCGACATTTTCGGCGTGTTCGTATCGGCCGTCGGCAGCAACATCCGGGCGATACTGAAAAGCGGAATATTGTATGAGGATGACGTTTGCCGACGGCAAAACAATAGCGACGGCAGTATATTGACCCTCTATAATATGGAGATGATTACCGCCCTTGCTTTCCGGCTCAAATCCCGTCCCGCACGGTATTTCCGCCGGTGGATCACGGAGCAGGCGCTCAGTCCGGTCATACTATGGAAAATCCCCGGAATGGATACCATGCTCAACTGAGTAGCATATACCGGAAACAAAAGCGACCCGTCAAACTTTGAGGACGGGTCGTTTTCGGTTAAAGCAGATCTTGCAGTTCAAGACTTTTTCGGCGGGAATCTTCCAGATACTTTTGTATCTCCGATTCCGAATAAAGCACCTTTCCACAGATCAGGTAATAGGGAATTATCCCTGCCGAGCGGTATTGTTGCAACGTCCGGCGGCTTAGCCTCAATCTTTGGGAAAGCTCGCCATCGGTGATGAAACGCTGACCGTGAAAACTCCGGCGCGTGGGCATTTCCAGTTTATCCAACATCGTATTTGCCTTTTCCAATCGTCGGAAAAGGTTGGCGACACGCGTGTCGCTCCTTTCTATCAGATGATTCATGGCCATTACACTTCTTTCCGGTTATGCCCCGATTCGTGCAGCAATCTCTGCACGTCTTCCGGCTTATAACGTATCTTTTGCTCCGTGCGGCTGTAAGGCAACAGCCCTCTCTCGCGATAACTTTGAAGGGTACGTTTGGTGATGCCCAATATCTCGCACACATCCTGATTGTCCAACCACGGCTGTAAGCCTATGTCTTGCTGACGGCGGTACATTCGTTCCGCCTTTTCTTCTATATCCCCGACGCGTCTGGCTAAAGCGTCGAAGACTTTTATATTCATACTTATAATTTCCATTAATTACTTGTTTGTATTCCCGGAATCCAAAAGTAGATAAATGAATTTATCTACCTAACGCTCTGTTTTTCTATGGCACAGAGTGGCTTCAAAATGGCAGCAAGTGGCGTTGAAGCCATAAGGCAATCAACCGTCCGGGCGGATGATTGGCGCGGCAGCCTTTAGTGTTCCCTGACTGCCGCTAAGAGATTTTTTCTACCGTTCTCTCCCTATAATGTCTTCCTCATTTTTATATGCCTGATATGAGCCGGTCTAATCATGATGGTTCTGTTGCCAGAAGCAAAGGTATTTCCGGCGTTCACGCCCAACAAAATTTTTAGCAAAAAATCTTCCTCTTTCCCTGCGGGCGAGCGTATTTCCCGCGAAAAATTTGGTGTGGGCTAACACCTACCTTTTTAAGCTCCTGAAACAGAACTCATCATACCGGCTCCGTCACGGCATAAAAAAAAAGTCAGACATTATGAGAACAATAGAAAAAATAAACAGGAAACGAGAATCTATCAACCTTCCATCCAGCATAAAATGGGTGGTAAAGATAGTAGCGACCGTAGCAGGGTTTTATCTCTGGGGTATCGACTTTATTTGGGTGGTGTTGGGACTGTCTTTCGCATGGCATATCCTTAAAGGCATCGCATCCTGCCTTGTTTCTCTTATCTGTCTGATTGGCTTTTTCTATTTCCTATTTACTCACATTTTTTAATCCCTACCGACATGAAAGCAGATAATAAAGCTACCGATTATTTCAAAATAACGATACAGAGTTATTTGGAACAGAGAGCGCAGACCGATGAACTGTTCGCTCCTGTCTATGCCAAAGAGAACAAGAACATTGACGATTGTGTAACCTATATACTCAATTACGTTAGGCAGAGCGGGATAGCAGGTTATACGGACGATGAAATCTACTCCCTTGCCCTCCATTACTACGATGAGGACGGCATCGAGGTCGGCAAACCTGTCAACTGCAATGTAGTGGTGAACCATGCCATTATACTGACCGATGAAGAAAAGGCACAGGCACGCCAGAGAGCCATTCAGAAAGTACAGGACGAAGCATACGCCAAGATGAAGCAGGGAAAGGCGAAGCCGAAAGCCAAGCAACCCGAAACCAATAATATACCCAACCTATTCAATTTTTGAGCCATGAAACCGAAAAGTAAATTCCAAATACAGGTAGTAGAAGCGAGTAAAACCCTGCCGAAACTCACGAAAGAGCAGGTAGAATGGGGATACGCAAACGGTATCGACCACGTAGGACACCGCACCGAAAAGGGGGTAATGACCTGTACCCGATGCGGTCATGCGTGGCAGGGAGCAGGGTATTTGGTTGCCACCCTAACGGATTGCAACTGCCCGAACTGTCATACCAAACTAAAGGTGGAAACCACCAAAAAACGGACATTCAACGCTCGTTACTACATGACAGTAATAACCGCCCATGCGGGTTATCAGGTAGTGCGTTCCGTGATGCTGTTCTGTTCGGCAAAGGTGGGAGAAACCGCCAAATACGACTATTCAGAGGTTATGCAACGGTGGATTGCTCCCAGCGGTAAGCATTGCACCTTTGCCCGTCTGCGTCAGACAATGGGGACTTGTTATTACGACTCATGGATATTCGGCACTCCATTGGAATTGAGGGGCGAGAACAGCAATAACAGGTATTACGTGAATGTGTATGACAAAATCTATACGGGTACGGTTTACCCCCGTCAGAAACTTATCCCCGAACTTAAGCGCACAGGCTATAAAAAAGGATTATACGGACAGAAGCCGTTAGACCTTTTCCGCACCCTGCTCACAGACCCTCGTGCCGAAACGCTGATGAAAACAGGCTACACCAAGCTACTGAAACGTATCATGGAAAGCGGTTGGGAAAAGAATATCGACAACTATTGGGCATCCGTCCGCATCTGCATCCGCAACGGCTACAAAATCAAAGATGCAACCCTTTGGTGCGACTATATAGATTTTCTGCGCTTTTTCGGGAAAGACCTGCACAATGCCAAATATGTATGCCCGAAAGACCTCAAAGCCGAGCATGACCGCTATATGTTCAAAAAGGCGAAAGCCGATGCAGATAGAGAGTTGGAAGAACAACTTGAAAGAGAGGTTGAATACCGCAACGCCAAAGCCAAGTTTTTCGGGCTTCTATTCTCCGATGGGCAAATTAGCGTCCGTGTACTTGAAAGCGTACAGGAGATAATAGCAGAGGGGAAAGCCATGCACCATTGCGTAGGTAGCTATTCTTCAAAGGAAGATTCCCTTATCCTTTCGGCAACCATTGACGGCAACCGCATCGAAACCATAGAGGTATCACTCTCCAAACTGTCGGTAATCCAATGCAGGGGAACATGTAACACGACCACTCCGCACCATACACGGATTGTCAGCCTTGTAGAGCAAAATATGCCACTCATAGAACAACGATTGGCAGCATAACGATATGAAAATCATTTATGAAGGATATATGGGCAGACCTCTCAATCCTATCTCCGAATGGGATTGGGAGGTGCGGGAAGCCGTAGAAAAGGCGGTGGAACTTGTCGAGGGCAAACACGGATTTAAGACCCCTTTTGAGATATGGCGCAACTGCGAATTGAGGATAACGGTAGGGCATAATATCTATGCCACCTCCATAGAGATACGACCGCCCGAAATGGCAGTTATCCGCAGAAAAAGCAACTGGCACAACGGATACGCCTATTTCTGCAATGGCGTGTTTTGGGCGAATATCAGCAGAATAAAAGTAGAACTCATTTAAAATCAACAACAATGAAAGCAAAAGAAATAAACGAGGAATTAATAGGAAAGCGATGCAAATGTGTATTCAGCGGACTTATGGTAACAGGTACAATCGAAGATATTAAGATAGACGAAAATACCGCAGAAGTATTTGTGCGCTATGACAAACCTCACGAATGGGGTAACGGAGTTTACCAGACGGGGTGGTCATTTGCCCGTCTGCATGATGATTTCGGATCGCTCCGACATCTTGAAATCATTGACGACAGCTACCAGACCATTAAGGTCGAATTTTCACGGAGCATCGAAGAAATAGATAAGATGTTTACGGACGGATATAAAAATTGGGGTGTAGTAAACCTCAAAGAGTGGATAGACAGCTACGAAAGCACCCGCTTCACACAGATTGATGACCATACAGCAATCATCACATCCGAATACAACATGGATTACGTTAAGGAGTGGCTGGCGGGTAATATCGCATCTGAAATCCATGAAATGATATAAGTCATGTATAAGCTATTCATCGGCTTTCGGAAGTTGGGCGAATTTCCGACCATATCAGAAGCCAAGAAATTCGCCGACGACAGCGGGCTGACGGGATTGTTCAGTCTGCTGGGAGAAAATTACAGCGACCAATGGTATGTCTTTAGAGGGCGGAATGAATGACAGTACGGGCGGTTTTTCCGCCCGCTACTTTTTCCATGACTACCCACAATGACGGGGAGAAAAAGTAGCAAAAAGCCTTTTTTACCTGTTTGCTTTCTTCACGTTAAGCAAACAGGTATCTTTGTGTCATATATCATTAATATGGCAGTAAAGATAGAAAAGTGGGTTGTTGCCCAAAAGAAGCATAGATTGTCCGACAAGCACGTCCAAATGGCTCGTGAATTGGGATTGAACCCCGAAAAATTAGGTAAGATAGATAACCATAAGCAGGAAACATGGAAAGCTCCACTTCCGCAATTTATTGAAGAAATATACTATAAACGCTTTAAGCGGGAAGAACCGACAGTCGTGCGTTCACTCAAAGATATTATCGCAGACGACAAAATACGGAAAGAGAAAAAGAAGAAAGAAAAGGCTAAAAAACGGACACAGCAAGCCTCCCGATAACAATACCTCCGATTTAACCCCGACGACCTAAGCCCCCATATTCTTTCTCATCTCTTCAGGTGTAATCGGTCGGCGTAGCGAGAAATACGTCATATTGCGAACATTCCGATAAGTATTATACAGATGTTTTGCGGAACAGTTCTTCGACAGGGCGTACATATAACCGTTCCATAACAGTATCTCCCAAAATGCACTTCGTTCGTTTATAATGGCAATATCCTCGAATTTGATATGGTTTTCGGTGCTGTGGGAGTCTTTGAGCGGGTATCGGTATTCGTCCATCGGTTCGTATTCTCTGAAAGAAATACTATGATCCCCCACAGAGATGCCATGTAATTGAATTGCCGGGTATAGTCTTGCATTTATATAATCTCCGTCCACACGAGGCAAAAACCAAGAATTAATTAAATTTCTGACTGCTTTAATCATTTCAATTTCCATTGAGTCGTTTACAATATACGAAAAGAAGGCGCAAGAATCCGTTAAATATCGGCACTGAGGTACAGCCATGCACCCGCCTACTCGATAGATAATTTCTCCTTACGCCCTTTATCGTATATGCTTGTAGCATAGACAAAAGGAAATAAGAAGTGAACTATCCATTAGAGTTGAGTAGGCTATAAAATGGCTGTTTTCAGCGACCCACTATAATGTGTTCCCTTCCGTATGTTAATTAGCCGGAACGTAAATGTTCATCCGTCTAATCCTTTGGCAAAGATAAGCATTTCATCTGGTATGCTCAATAATCGAAGTCAATTTAAATATAGGCACTTACCTATTGCAACAGGTTTCGATACATGAATTTATCTTTCTCTTGAAACACATCGGATCGGTAACGAAATGATATTTATTGATTGCCCCGCCTGTTGTAATCAATAGCGTACCGTACCCGAATATCCTCCCCCAAAGGCTTTGCGTTATCATAAGCCCCTCGACCTTTGTATGTACCAACTCACGAACACGACGGCTGAAAACACCCGTTTTGAGTATCACACGGTAATTGGTAACGACAAAAAGCGAGCCGACCTTAATGCAGATGCGTTGCACCAATGACACCAATCCAAGAAATAACACCATAGCTCCAAGCCATTTGACTATCGGCGACGACACATCCCAGAGAATAAACCCGCCAACGATAAACAGGCATAGCGGCTCAAAGAACAGGGCAAAATGAATTTTTGCCCTGTATCTTACCACCTCATCCGGTTGAAAATGTAATTTTAAAAATTCCATATCCGAACGCCTTATTAGAATCGTTGCATCACCCCCAGCCGTGCGAGAGCTTCCAACTTCTTCCAATACACCGCCCAATGTTCATTGTCCTTCGACGGCTGATTGATGGGATTGGTGGCATCATTATAAAGCCAGAACTGCCGGATATTACCTTTCTCATCACGTTCTATGTTCGTTTCATCATACCCCACCAATTCCATAATAAAACGGTCTGAAAGAGTCCAATACCGGTTATAAATCGGGAGTTTCTGTAACCCCTTGACGGGTTCATCCGTGTTAAAGCCTATCGGTTTGCGTTCGCGGTTGAACAACATCCATGTGTCGTTCTCACCCCTGACCATGCCGTAAGGCAGGTTTATTCTAAAAAAATCTGATAACATACTTTTCGTCGTTTTTTCGTTATAACTCTTGTTCCAATAATTAACGGAACGCCCATCCATCGGACGAGCGTTCCGCATTGTTACTCCGTTTCCTCTACTTCATCCGTCGATTCATTGGCAAACGAAAATTCTTTTTCGACGACCTGCCCAAAAGAATCCTCGATAAAAATGCTGATGTTCGCCTGATCGCTGCTCAGGGAAGTGTAATAAAGGCGGAACTCTGTATTTTCCAACGAGTACAGGTCGTTGGGAAGAAAGACCGTATCATCCATTCGTAACTCTCCGACACCATCGTGTTGGAACATACGAATAAAGAATTTCACATCACTGTATTCGCCCTCTCGCACCAAAGTACAGCGTATTTCAGCGGTCTGTCCGACAACCAGTTTCTTCGGTACGGGCATCGTTCTCAAATCGAACGTGTATGCCTGTTTTATATCCAGTTCGTTGTCGCAAGCAACGAACATCAGGATAATGGCAGCCACCCACGCCGTGAGCGCCAACCCTCTTTTGAATGTTATTTTTTTCATCGTATAACCTCCAATTAATTAATCATAAAGCGCAATCCGATACCGAATTGCGTGTGGAAATGTCCCGTAGTTGTTCCCCAAAGAATACGTTCACGCCCCGAAAGCATAAGGATCATCCGGTCGGTGAGGTATATATCCACCTGAAGCGTAACCGCCCCGCCATAAAGAAACTTATCCTTGTTCTGTATCGTAGAGCCGTCATAGAGTAGTCCATCGCCCCAATTTACCGTTTCGTAACCTGCCAGCGCCGAACCGCCCAGATAGAAAAACAGCGTTTTAGAACCGTCGGCAAAGAACTTATAATAATAGCCGCCTTCGGCGGTAAACTGCGCCACCGGAATACGCCCCTCCTTGTAAGGAAAATAGCGGTTCAGGTACTCTGCCCCGAACACCCACTTATTGGCATTCCTGCCGTAGGTTGTCAATCCGGCTCCGAAGTAGTAGCCTAACTCGTTACTTTTGTCGGATGAGTGAAAACCATCCACCATGCCGCCCCGTATCTCCAAACCACGCATCCCACTCAGGGCGCGTTGAGCGTGTGCCTGACCACCTGTGATAAGGCACAACGCCGCTATAATAAAAAACACAGCCCTTCTCATCTTACTTAACTTTTAATTCGTCAATAACCTTAGCCCTGACCAAATCGGCGTTCTCTACGGTAAACGACTGATGGCGGCCACCCTCTTTTTCGTAAAGTTCGATTACGAGGTGCTTATCATCTGGAATCGTGAATTTCGGCAGAGTAAACACCGAGCGTTCACTTTTCTTCCCGCCTACGACCATCATATTGTTGTGCGCTCTGAGCGGCCACACCACCTGCTCCTGAATGGCGGTGCGTTTAGCTACCTTTTTATCCACTATCTTGAACGTGATGTGATCCACGTCGAAAGGAACATTGGACGAGTTTTTAAGTTGCAGATGGAAATACAGTAATCCGTTATGACTGTAAATTCCTTTCAGAAGATATTGGATGCCGAAACGCTTACTGCCCAGATGCTTGATTTCCCTTTTATCGTTCTTATAAATGGACTTCATAATCAGCTTGACCAGCAAGGGCGATTCCGAACCGAGTTCCTGCATATAAATATCGAGTGCATTATTCGGTCGGTTTACCGCTTCGCCGTCATGGATGAAGTCGTACATCTCGACAGAGAGCTTTCGCGGCTCATCGGCATACCGCACATTAAAAGTGTAGTATGCACCATCTTCGGTAATGACCGCCAGATTACTCTCGCGCGAAAAATCCCGCAATGCCGCCTTGACCCTCAGTACGTTTTCCGTACCGTCGGCTTTCGCCGCGAGAAGATCTGCCGACCCCAAATCGACGTATCGAATGGCGGACGGGAAAATGATATGTACCGTTTTGGAGAATGTAACCTCCAGCGCATAGGGCGGTATCATGCGATTGAACGTGAGCGGACGGGTAAGACCGTCAAAATATTCCCCCTTAGAGGGTGATTCCTGTGCGTTAGCCGCAAAAACAGTCGCCACGAGAGCGAACATCAAAAAAAACTTTCTCATACCTGTTTGAATTTTTAAGTGGCTTGGAGTTGGATAACCCCCAAACCGGATTAGACTTATTTATTTGAATTTTTAGTGGTTATTTTTATTTGAGCGGAGGCAGGAGCAATACCTGATACCCCGCTTTGAGAGTAATCTTTATCGTCCGCATCTTCTTACTTACATACTGTGACGCGCCCTGAATGGCACTACGCCCCAAGTCAGCCAGCAGTTGCGAACCGGCATCGTCCGTGATGGTAATGCTGCTGCCCATTCCCGAACCCATATTGGCGGCAATTTCCTTTACGGCGTTGATTTCTTCCGAGCCGGGGACGGAAATACCCTGTCCGCCATCCAGATCATAAACCAACAATTCAACAGGTATCACGTTTCCGGCGTGCTGTATGGCACTTACCGTAATTGCCATACGTTCGCCGTTGATACGTGCCGCCCCTGTTACCACCGTGTTTTCGGGGATGTAGTGGCTACCCGCCCGCATCGGTTCCAACAGGCGCAGGGCGATTTCCTGACCATCGACAACGGTTACGGTCTGGTAGACACACGCACGGATACTGTTTTTCTCCTTTACATTCTCGTTTCCGGCTGCCGTATGGAATCCCCAATTCCGGGGCTTAACAAATTCTTCGACAAAAACCGAATCCGGCATGGGAGCAGCCAAGAGCGACACCACATTACGGCGCACACCCGAAACGGGTTGCGTCGCCACCTTACCGCCCGAAGCCGTTGCTGTTTGTACGACCGGTGCTTCTCCCTCCGTAGGTTGCTGACCGTTATTCATATAGCGGGCGGCAATGGCGTAGGACTTCTCTATTAATTCGAGTTGTTGGTCGGCGGCCGCTTTTTCAGCCAGTTGTCTTTCCAACTCCTGAACACGCCATTGCAATTCCAACTGTGCCTGTTCATCTTCCTCCGTAGCGGGTTGTTCGTAAAAACTTCCCAACTGGCGGTTGATGTCCTGATAAGCACTTGCCGACGTTTGAAAAGCGTTCGTACCGCGCGAAGCGGAAGAATAGCCGTTCTCAAAGCGCGAGGGGTCTTCGTAATATTCAACTGGCTTGGGAGCCATCCGAAGTTGCCGCTCTTCACGAACAAGGCGTTCTTCTTCGGTTTCACCGTCTTCGCCCAGAGCAAAGGCAAAATCCTGTAAGGAGCGCATTTTCTCATTCTGTTTACTCTGCATGGCTTCCTGAACGTATGCTTCCCGTTTATCGGAAATGATACCGTTTTCTTTGGGCGTAGGCAGTTCGGTGTTAAAACCGTCCTTTTGTTCTTCTTCACTACCGCTTTTTGGAGCGAAGATGAGCCACATCGAGGCAGCGAACAAAAGGATCAGCAGCGGGAAGATCACCATCTTCTTACGCTTTTGCATCTGCTGTGGCGTGAGTTCTTTCTTCTCTTTCACCTCAGCGGGTTTTTCTTTATTCTGATTCTCTGTACTCATAATTGAAATCGTTTATGTGTTTGATACTGTCCAGTTGGGACTCTCGCCGGTGAAGCTCCAACTCCAACTGCTGTATGTGTTTCATGTGCAACCTTTCCCCATCCCCTTTCCCGAAGCGGTAAATGGAGGATATGGTAAAGTAGAGGGACAAGGCGGTAAATCCGAGGAACATTGTCAGGATCACCACCAACCGTTTTCCGGGAGTTATCCGTCCGCACATCCGGCGCAGACCGTCTTCAATCCAATCGCCGATAGCATTGATTCTCTTTCTCATGGCTTTATCGGGGTATTACCCGCAGGTCGCGGTTTTCGATTATCTCAAACTTCTCCATCGTAAACCCATGCGGATTATTATCCGAGCGAACCGAGTTAATCAGGTTACAACGGGTAACAAGTGAGCGTTCGGTAATATTACTTGCGCGGATAATCATTTGCCGTGCGTAGGTCATTATTCGGTAGGGATAAGCGTTCATATCCAGCGCAACCGAATCTATTTGCACGGTCTGGTTGATATTACCGGAAAGCCGGGTAGGTCAGCTCCCTTACGGGAGCCTTCCCCCCTAAGAACCGTACGT
>DAMANX010000032.1:0-50499 GCA_032073245.1 Tannerellaceae bacterium | reverse complement strand
CTGTAAAACAAAATTTTACAGCGGATATTCTCCTGTTTGTGAATAATACAGGCTAGATGTTTTTTCGGCCTCGTTATTTTCATTACATTTGTTTCGTTTACGCTATAGCACATTATACCATGGACGAACATTCCGACGAATTACCTGAAGTTCAGGAACCTCAAGAACCGTTTCTTATTTCCACCAACAAGATGGATTCCCGTTCTTTTGTGCGGAAGTCTGTGCTTATTGCTGGGTTAATATTCCTGATTTATCTTATTTATTCGGCGGCCCATATTTTTGTCTCACCCGATCGTCGTATTCAACAGATCTATCTTGTACCGGAAGATGCGGCATTTATTCTGCATTCGGCCAATCCGGTGGATGACTGGAAGCACTTCAGCAAGAGTGAAACCTGGCAAGCATTAAAAAAGTTACAGGCACTTACAGAAGTTGCTGCACAAGTGGAGAGACTTGACTCGATTGTGCTCAGCAATAAGAACCTTCTTTCGCTGGTGGGTAAACGCGATATGCTTATTTCTGTGCACAAAACACGATCCACAGCCTGGGATTATCTTATTGTTCTGGATATGTTGAAAACATCCAAACTGGATATGTTGAAGGAGCAAATGGAACTTATCCTTCGGTTGGCAGATTACAAAGTTACCTATCGAACCTATTTTGATATTCCGATTCTGGAAATGCACGACCCTGATACGCGTAATATCCTTTATGGCGCTTTTGTTGATAATCATTTTGTTGCCTCATATACTCCTAAACTAGTTGAAGCCTCTATAGATGCCCGTAAAACACCGAAGATCGGGCTTAATTATGCTTATATTGAAGCTGAAAAGCAGGTGGCGGGTAAAGGGCTTTACCGGATGTATGTCAATTATGCAGTATTACCTGAATTCCTTTCTATCTATCTGGGTGGTAACAATGAATATCTAAACCTTTTCTGCCGTTCTATGGATTTTGCCGGTCTTTATTTCAATGCTGATAATCAGAAGATTGAAATGAAAGGTAATTCATACCGTAAAGAAACAGCCGATCCTTATATCACTGCACTATTGAGTTCAGGTAAACATCGGATGAAGGCACATGAGATTATGTCTGCCCGTACAGCCCTTTATACGCATATTGGCCTGAGTGATCTCCCGACTTTTGTGAAACGATTGGAACAAGCCTTATCTGTAAACGATAAAACTGTCTATACCAACTATACGGAGGCTCGGAAAAAAATAGAAAAGACATTTGATATCTCGCTTGATGAGCACTTCCTGAGTTGGATGTCGGGTGAGTTTGCACTTTCTCAATCCGAACCGGGCCTTTTGGGACGCGAATCGGAATATATTCTGGCCGTAGGCACTAAGAATATGAAAGAGGCACGTAAGCAGATGGAGTTTATCGAGAAAAAGGTAAAGAGCCGTACACCTGTAAAAGTGAAGACAGTCATATATAAGGGATTCGATGTGAATTATATTGAAATGAAAGGCTTTTTCCGCCTCTTTTTTGGTGATCTGTTTGATAAATTTGAGAAACCCTATTATACTTATATAGGTGATTATGTGGTGTTCAGCAACCAGGCTTCGTCTCTGCTCTCTTTTATAGAAGATTTTGAACAGAAGAATCTGTTGGCAAATGAGCCTGGTTTTAAAAAAGCGTTGTCTACTGGACAAAATAATTCTACTCTTTTTCTTTATGCCGATATACCTACCTTTTATCCTCAGTTGCAATCTATGTTGAATGCAACTACCTGGAACGAATTACAACAGGATAAGGCTATTATTTATTCATTTCCTCATTGGATGGCTCAGATTGTGGGGGAGAACGAATCTGCGTCTTTGCATTATAAGATGGACTATATTCCTTACATCGAACCTGTTGTTTCAACCGCCGATCCGGATAAAGAGGATGCGGAAATGAATGAAGATGCAGAGACAGAGAAAGAGTTGATGAATGAACTTAAACGCTTTTATATAGAAAAGTTTCAGGGAAATGTGCTACGCGAATTCTATCCGGACGGAGATTTGAAAAGTGAAACGGAAATCCGGCAAGGTAAACGTCACGGACGTCACCGGGAATACTATGAAAATGGAAAACTGAAAGTGAGAGGCAAGTATGTGAATAACCGTGCAAAAGGAACCTGGAAATACTACACAGAAGAAGGGAAGTTTGAACGAAAATCGAAATTTTAAAATCTCTGTGTATCTGTGTTTAATCTTTGTTTTCACTTATAGATTTTTCTTTATCCTCTTTTATCTTATTTCTCATTTTATAGCGCTTGGTGTGTACGAAACGAAGAAGAAGGATGATAAGTAAGGTGGCTCCAATCATCAAAAAATACTCTGTATAATTCAGGGGAGCGTTTGCCCTACCTGGCCAACCAAGTACACTCATAACGATGAGATAAAGCAATAGGGCTAGACTGGTGATATTTACTTTCTTCATTTTTAATTAATTAAGATAGGCTGCAAATATACAGCTTTCTTTGCGACCTCAATGGCTTAAAACGAATTTGTGTTGTGCCCGATACTGACTTGTTTCAATCGCTATGATATATATTCCTTGTGATAAAGAAGAAGGAAGGGATAAAACGGAAGAACCCGCATTCACTTCCTTCTCCCAGATAATACGCCCTCCTAAGTCCATTAAGTATACGACACCCGGCATGAGAAGATGCTCTAAGAAGAGCGAGTTTAATTCAACATAGCTAGTTTGCGTTTTAGTTAGGAAGGTAGATGTCGTAGGTACAGGAAGATAGGAGAGGTGAGGCTCTGCCTTTATCGATGATAAAGGTATCGAAGTAGATATCATATTATAGCTCCTAAGTGGAGTTGATTCACGGATCGTTAATTCAGTATCTCCGCTGGCTTTTACAAAGAAAGCGGAAAATGGCGAAAGGGAATAATCGCTATCTAATGAATATTGCTTATATGTATTGTCTTCGTATACATAGATATTCCCATCTAAAGAGGGGTTTGATTCAATGGATTTGAGAGGAAGAGGAGCAGCTAAAGGGTTACCACATAAGTACCAACCGTGGTCGGCATCATCTACTGCCGGATCTTTTGTAGATGTATAAATGGTAACGGACCCATTTCTGCTGAAATCGCTTGGAATATCTCCCTTTGAAGAAGAAAAGCACAAGGTTGTATTATCTGCACCTTCATCTAAAGCAATCAGATAACCTTTATTCTTTTCAAAAACAGGTTGGGCGCTTCCGATCAAAGAAGAAGAAACCACTTCCCAGTTCTCATTGGAATCCTTAATGGAAGAACGTTTTTCTCCATTATAGGTCAACAGGTAAAAATAATTTCCATTCGCTTGTGTATCTTTATCTCCCAGTTGAAAAGCCGGGTCCAATCCTTCAGTATACACATCGAAAGGGAAGGAAATAAAATACCATTTTCCAGGTTCTTCGAATGTTTTGTATACGTTTATACTTTCTTTTATATCCAGTTCTCCGGAAGAATAAAGAGCAGATACGTTATCACAGAAATTTATGCTTTGTGCTTTTAGATATTGATCGGCAGTTATATCGATATAACCGTTCCCAATATAAATCTGATTACAGGTTGAATAATTATCAATTGAAACTTTACCATTGATTAAAGCATGTCTATGGCGTAAGGCCGGGTTGTGAGTCCAACGAGCAAACTCATGCCAGAAACCTTTTCCGGTAAAGAGGGAATATAAATTTGTTGTGCCAAATGCACAAACACTATCTACAGCATAGAATCCATTGTCATTAGTTCCAGTGGGTTGGGTGACATCCAGTTTTAAATTCCACGGATTCTTATCGAGGCGTATATAACCAACCCCTGTTTTGCTTTCCGGTTTGTTTTGCCTGAATGACCTGGAATAACTTTTAGAAGGTCCTAACCATAACACATTCTTTGCTGGTTCGCGTTCCCTGTCTGTAGAAAGATATAAATTCTCACCCTTAATCACTTTCCAGGCTGCATATATGGCATATATATGTACATCCGAATAATTGTTTCGGTCAAAATCAACCATACGCAGGGTACCACCCGGTAGTATTTTGATTGCAGCACCGTCATGACAATCATTAATATCTTCATCTTTCGGATTGAATAAATGTATTTTATTATTATCCTCGTACAACCAGTTATTGGAAGGATCCTGTGTAAATGTTTGCATCATAAAGGTATCAACAACGGCAGGATTACTATTACTTTCGACAAATACGCTCCACGTGGAATGATTTATTTCTTGTGCATGAAGTATGGGATATCTTACGGAAATAAGAAAAACAAAGAGAAAAATAAATGAATATAAATAAGGTTTCATTCTCATAGTATGGTTTTTTAGGTTTGTAAGAATCACAAATATAGAGAAATAATCGAAATAAACTATCTTTGCATTATGAAAGATTTTATTATATCCGAAACACAAACAGAAAAGGCTGTTCTGGTAGGCTTGATAACGCCTTCACAGAACGAGCAAAAGTCTAAAGAATATCTGGATGAATTAGCCTTTTTGGCTGATACTGCCGGCCTGGAACCTGTGAAACGATTTACGCAAAAACTGGATTATTCACATCCTGTGACTTTTGTCGGAGCAGGTAAGCTGCAAGAGATCAAAGAATATGTCGTAGAGAACGAGATAGGATTGGTTATCTTTGATGATGAACTTTCCCCCAAGCAATTGCGCAATATAGAAAAAGAATTGCAGGTACGTATTCTCGATCGTACAAGCCTTATTCTGGAGATCTTTGCCCAACGTGCACAAACAGCACACGCAAAGACACAGGTAGAGTTGGCGCAATATCAATATATGCTACCCCGATTGACACGTCTCTGGACTCACCTTGAACGGCAACGTGGAGGTAGTGCAATGATGCGTGGACCGGGTGAAACACAGCTTGAAACAGACAAGCGTATTATCAAAGATAAGATTGCCAAATTGAAAACCGACCTGGTCGACATCGATAAGCAAATGAGCGTTCAACGCAAGAACCGTGGGAAGATGGTACGCGTTGCTTTAGTAGGTTATACCAATGTCGGCAAATCAACATTGATGAACTTGTTAAGCAAGAGTGAAGTCTTTGCTGAAAATAAGCTTTTTGCTACCCTTGATACGACTGTACGCAAAGTGATTGTTGACAATTTGCCTTTCCTTCTATCAGATACGGTTGGGTTTATCCGTAAGCTACCTACAGAGTTGGTGGAATCATTCAAATCTACATTGGATGAAGTGCGTGAGGCTGACCTTTTAATTCATCTTGTAGATATATCTCATCCTACATTTGAAGAACAAATCGAAGTTGTCAATAAGACTCTCTCTGAAATTGATGATAGTGAAAAACCTATGATCATGGTCTTTAATAAAATCGATGCCTTCACCTTTGTGCCTAAAGACGAAGACGATCTTACTCCCCGTAAACGGGAAAATATCGACCTGGAAGAATTGAAACAGACCTGGATGAACAAGCTCCCGGATAATGCAATCTTTATCTCAGCTAAAGAACGCACAAATATTGATGCACTGAAAAGTTTGTTATATGAACGCGTAAAGCAAATACACATTACGCGTTTCCCCTATAATGACTTCCTGTTCCAGCAGTATGATGGGATGGAGGAATAATACCTCAAAGCCACTCGTCACCCGGCTTTAGCCGGGTATCAATTGCCGTCTGCTTTAGCTGACGGTATAAATAATCAATAAGAAAAGGACTTTAGCCAAAAAGATATTCTTCATTTGGCTAAAGCTCTTTCTCTAAACTTTACCGTCAGCTAAAGCAGACGGCAATTGATAATAGGCTGAAGCCTATTTATAGTCTCGGGTTTTAATATATTTCTATTTATCCACTTGATGCTTTATATCCAGCTCATAAGAACGTGTACGGCCCTTGCCTGTAATAACTATTTTGTGTGAGAATAACTCCACTATTCCATAGGCATTTTCATTTTCTGTTTCAATCATCCCTTGGGTGGTTATAAAAGGTATGCCATTGTATTCTCCGAAATGACCCGGGTGATGGTGCCCGGCTATGGAAGCTTTTACACAGGAATAACGGGATAATAATTCCAATATATCCCTGTCATTAAATGCCGTTAAACCATTATCCGGATAAAACGGATGGTGAGAAAAGATCATGACATTCTTACCTTCCTGTTGGGCTTTTGTTAATTCTTTTTCCAACCATTTCATTTGCTCTTTGCTGATACCACCATTATATGACGCGCCATTCCGGCGCCGTTCTTTTTTCAAGGCAGAAGTCAGAGCTGTTAGTTCTTCTTCCTTTGCTGTTCCCGCGGTGTTCGAATAGGATGATATTTCGTTCGTGTTTAGCATAATGAAAACCCAGTTTTCATATTCGAATGTATAATATTCGGCGGGCATTTTCAAACGCTGGTAAAGTGCTTTATTATCAGTAACGCCACCGTAGTCGTGATTACCGGTAGTATTATAATACTTATTCTCCAGCTTATCCAGGCGTTTCATGATTTCATCAATATTGGCCTCCGTATCACGGTCAACCAGATCGCCCACATTTATTGTAAACTGAACACCGGCACTATTAAGATCCTGAACACACTCATCCAGCTTTCGCAAAGATTTCCTGTAATACCTGTTGTTTGCCGTTTCACAGTCACAGTATTGTATATCAGCAATAAGCCCGAAACGTACAAGAGGTTTTTCAGGTTGTTGCGCTTTCAGTTGTATGGCACAAAAGAATAGCAATATTCCTGTTATTATTTTTATGTAATTCTTCATTTTATGTATTTTTTTCTCATTCAATTAGATGTAAAATCCTATAAAATGATCCATAATGTAGTATCAAATTTCTCCTCCTTTTCAAGGAGGAGTACCCGAACAAAGAGAGGGGGAGGTGGTTAGATTCTTTCTCTCCCACCACCCCGTCTCACCTTGCGGTGCGCCACCCCTCCTCTGGCAGGAGAGGAAATTTGATACTACGTCATGAATATTTATTGAACTTCAGGATATTTTATCAATAAATCCACCCCGGAGTACGTTTCAAATTCAGATTAAGTTCTGCTTCCGCCTTCGGAACCGGCCATGTGTACCAGTAATCACCCAGCCAGTCATAGGTAGTTCCACCGCATACACCTCCCCAAACCGTTTGTGGGTATTTCTGATCGAATTTAGTTTCTTTCAGGGTTCTCCAACGCATTTCATCAAAGAAATTAACCCCTTCCCCAATCAATTCACGGCGCCGTTCATCCCTGATGTATTCACGGGCAGTGTTCTGATCGGCAAATTTACTATCGGGAGTAACGATTCCTACACGGTCTCTGATCTCTTTTACTTTGGCCTTTGCTCCTGCAAGATCGTTCAGCTCTACCAAAGCCTCTGCCCACATAAGCAAAACGTCACCATAGCGGATGATAGGTTCATCTATCGGGTTATTTACAAAACGCATGTATTCAAGGCCTTCGCCAAGGAATTTGCGGAAAGTATAATAAAATCTGGATTGGTCGCTTGCGGTGGCTGTAGGTAACATACCCGGTACAAAATTACTTTCTGCATTCGATGATGTAGCATAATACTTTCCGGGAACAGGCCATCTGTAAATATACAAAGCTTCATCCGTAGGAGGGTTCGCGTTTGCTCCCAACACTTCCGAGTAAGGAACAATAATACTGTATCCAAGGCGCGGATCACGCTTAGCATAGGCTTTTTTCAGGCGGGCTTCATTCCCTTCCTTCAAATAGAGAGCTTGTGCTGTTGCCGATAAACTATTCAATTGAGTATTAACAACAGCTGTGATTGTGCTGTGAATCTCTTTACCATCTACATGCGTATCACGTATGAAAAACACCTGCCTGTCATTTACAGATAGGTTATTCCATTCCGGAATATAGTCGCTCCAATCGAACGCTTTAACATTATTATCATCGGTTATCACCTCAAATCTATCAATAGCTGCCGGGCAGAATTGAAGATTAGTCCAACCGGCCGCTTCATCTGCAGCTCCTGTTTGGGCCATACCACAATGTTTCTGGAATTTACTTCCGTAACCGGAAGGATCCTCTATATATTGAACGCTCAAAATCATTTCTTTGCTTCGTTCGGCGGCTACTTTAAACAATTGCTTATAGTCATCGAACAAACCATAACCACAATTCCCTACTTTAGCGAAATCATCGGCAGCTTTGCCGTATTCACCACTCAACATATATGCTCTTCCTCTGAAGGCATAGGCAGATCCCTTTGATGCTCTTCCTTCTCCTTCAATATCATTATCAGGAAGGTTGGATTCGTTTATAGCTTCTGTGAAGTCTTTAATTATCTGCGCCCATACTTCAGCTTCCGGCGATTGTATTCTGTCTGCATCCGCGTATGATTCCAATGGCTCCGTATACAATGGTACGCCGATACCACCGGTACCGAACAATTCATTGAGCCGCATATAGAAATATCCGCGCAGTACTTTACATTCTGCAATCAGGCATGCTTTCCGTTCATCACTCATACCAGCTGTAAGAGGTATATTCGCAATGGCTTCATTCGCCCGGTGTATACCGTCGAAACACCATTTCCATGCAAATAAGAAACGTGTATTTGAGGGGGTACAGTTCGAGTTAAAGAGATTATTTACGGCATAATTTGACTGTCCGGCCATTCCGTAAACTTCGAATCCCCAATAACCGAGTTCTCCCCCTTCTCCTGTAAGGTCAGCAGCAGATAAAGGCAGCTTCAGCGCTTTATAAACACCGATTACTCCTTGTTCTACCATGGATTCCGTCTGCCACATATTACCACCCGTGACCGAGCCATAAGGATTTCTATCCAGAAAATCCGAACATCCTGACAAACTTAATGTTGTAAGAACTACTATAAGATATATTATTTTTTTCATATCCGTATTTTCTTTAAAAGTTGATTGTTAAACCTCCTGTAAATACTCTCGCGATAGGATAAACATTGATGCTTGAACCGAGTTCGGGGTCCACAGCAGGATAATCGCCATTCTTGATTGTCAGAAGATTTTCTCCTGCTACAAATATTCTCAGATTATTAAGTTTGATTTTCTGTATCCATTTTTCCGGGAAATTATAACCTATCTGGAGCGATTTAAGTTTAAGGAAGGAGCTGTTATACAAGTTATAAGTACTTGCAGATGCGGTACCTGCAGAGGTCAGCATTCTTGGAAGTTTTGCACTTGTATTTGCATTAGGATCCTGTGCCGGATCGTAAGAACCGAGTGAGTTGGTACTGCTATCCCAACTATTATATGCCTGTTTGGCATCATAGGTGTAGTAAAGCTTTGCAACATCTGCATTCGCTCCCGTCATCGTGTTACCAATTACAGGGCTGTTTACAATTCGTTCATACATATAATGCCAGGAACCTAATCGCGCTGTCCATAACATATTTACATCAAAACCATTCCATTCGGCAGACAGGTTCAAACCGAAAGTCCATTTAGGCCTCTCTGATTTATTCAGGAATATACGGTCATCATCATTACCATATCTGCCGTCTCCGTTGTTATCGGCATAAAGCGGAGTACCATACCATATCTGATTGTAGTTAGGCCCTACCTTATCACCATTTCTGAATACGTAGCCTGCTTTTTGCATATCTAATACCCATTGAAGGTCTGCCTGTGAGCGTACCATTCCATCGCGCGGGCCTCCCTTCGGATTGACACTACCATCTGCAAGATAATGGGAACCATCTCCCGAATAAGGTGTACGCATGAAAAATTCATTGTATTCACGTCCCTTGATAATCGCTTTATTGCTTGCAATAGTTCCGGAAGCAGCCAGATTAGTATAGCGCCATGTCGGATTGCCCCAAACGTCCAGAGTTTTAGGATCCTGTTCATAAACAAGATCTTCCATATATTTGGTAACAACCGTTTTAGCATATCCCGCATTAAGGTTTACACCGTATTTAACAGAACCGATTTTATCCCTCCAGTTCAGATTGATATCGATACCTGTATTTTTCATTGAGTTCGTATTCTCCAGTGGAGCCGTAACATTACCGACAGTATGGAAAATAATAGGCTTTGCAAGCAGGTCGAAAGTCTGACGAATATATCCGTCGAACTCAAATGATAAACGGTTTCTTAATATTGTTCCTTCCAGGGCTATTCCCGTTGTATTAGTTCTTTCCCATGAAAGTAAATAATTAGGAAGCTGTTTTTGTATTAAACCGTTCCGGATCGATTCATCCATTACGTTATTTGTTGTACTATAAATCGATTGCCATGCATAATTACCTGTACCCGTATTACCAAGCGATCCCCAGGAAGCGCGTAATTTTAAGTTGTCGAACGTATTCCTCAACGGTTCAAAGAAAGACTCTTCTGAAACGCGCCATGCACCGGAGAATGAAGGGAATATACCCCAACGATGACCTGGAGCATAACGGGACGAACCGTCACCACGGATATTAGCTTCGAACATATAACGCCCTTTATAGTTATAATTAAAACGTCCGAAATAAGATTGCATCGCATAATCGGTTTTGGCCGTACCACCCATACTTGCCATCTCCGCAGCCGAAGTAAAGTCTGTGATACTCCAGTCGATAAGCCCTTTTTTCGTAGCGGAGAAATCTTCATACGTGTTATAGTATTGCTCATAACCGGCAAAAGCGCCTATTTCATGATCCCCGAAAGTATTATCATACCTTATTATCCCATTCAATAAATAGCTGTGCCCGTCATACGTATATCGTCTGATAGTGGCATCTTCCAGTTTGCTCATAGACTGTACCGGATTGGTCAGGCTTTCACTGAAACGGTATTGCGGAAGATATTGAGAATAATTATGAGTCTTGATATTTGTCTGTGTATAATTAAATTTAAACTCAGCAGTTAATCCCTTGTAAATCTTTGCATTTGCAAACCATGTGGAAACTATTCGCGTTGTTTTTGTCTGGCCTCCGGTAGCAGCTACTGTACGCAATAGATTGTTTGAGCTGGAGAAATTAGGATCTTCGATAGTTCCGTATTTACCATCATACTTAGGAGTAATGCCCGGATGAGCCTGATAGAAGTAAGTTAAATCAACTGCTCCGGGTTCTTTATAATCCTGATTAAGATGTGTCTGTGTCCCAATAGTCAGGAAGTCTGCTATTTGTGTTTCCAGATTCGTACGTATGTTCGCTCTTTGCAATGCCGTATTATCTAAAGTTCCCGGATTATTCTGATAGGCAGCAGACAATAGATATTTTGATTTGGTACTACCACCTGATACCGATATATTATATTTCTGGTAAGTTGTAGATTTAAACATCTCCTGTGCCCAGTCGGTATTAGGATAAGCCAGCCAGTTAGGCACCTGGTTGCCAGTAACAGGATGCGTATACATTCCATTCGGATTAGCTGTTCCTGCTGCCCACGCATCAATCAGTTCTTTCGAATATCTGGAATATTCCGAAACCGTGGGATTCGAATTGAGAGCAGCCCGGTTATGTGTTGCCATCCAATCCGCAGTACTCGAAAGTGTTTTGAGGCTGCTGTTTACGGTTTCAACACCAGCGAGAACATTGAAAGTCACGCGTGGCGCTTCATTCATATTACCCTTTTTGGTTGTAATAAGAACTACTCCTGCAGCCGCTCTCGAACCGTAAATGGCTGCCGAAGCCGCATCTTTCAGAATACTGATACTTTCCACATCGTCCGGATTCAGAATATCCATATTCCCCGGTACACCATCGACCAGTATAAGAGGATCATTATTACCGGAAATAGAAGAAACACCCCTTATCTGCATAGACACCTTCTCACTTCCCGGGTTACCTGAACCTTGGGTAATACCAACCCCGGGTACCAATCCAGCCAGTGAAGAGGAGATGTTTGGCGAAGGGCGGCTGGCAATTTGTGCAGCAGGTACTGACGATACGGAACCGGTCAGGTTGATCTTTTTCTGAACACCGTAACCGATCACTACTACTTCATTCAAATTAAAGTTATCTTCCTTCAGCACAATAACAAAAGAAGTCTCATTCCCTGTCTTGATCTCCTGTGGAGTATAACCTATATAGGAAATGGTGATCGTACTGTTAGGTTCAATCTCCATATTGAAATTACCGTCAATATCGGTAACAACACCATTAGTCGTTCCCTTCTCAACAATATTTGCCCCGATAATAGCTTCACCATATTCATCGGTTACTTTTCCGGTTATCCGATGTTTTGCCTGTTGAGATACCGGTTGGTCGTTTCTCATCAAAACAATATTGTTTCCAACCAACCGATAAGTAACATCCGTGTTCTCAAATAAATGATCGAGTACGTCAGAGACTTGTTTGTTGTTCGCATTAATTGAAGTCTTCCGGGCCAGGTCTATCTCATCCTGGTTGTAGAGAAACAGATAATCTGTTTTCTCTTCAATTTGTTTTAATATTTCCGTAATAGAAATATTTTGTGAGACAATACTGACCCTCATATCCTGGGAGTGGGCATTTTCTGCATATACTCCCATACAAAAGAGAAAAAAGAATACAAATTGTAGTTTCATTATTCGAAGTATGCGTGTGAATAGTACTTGATTTTTAGGTATACAATTCCCGTACAAAATATTTTTCATATATTTGTAAATAATATAGTTGATACTGATTTTTTGAATCTAAGTCGGGTATTGACTTATTAAATGGCCGGGGAGTGGTGCAACACTTTCCGGTTTTTTTATCGCATGCTGGTTTTATGTCATAGGCTATAGTATTTTAAGATTAACAAATGTGATTTTCAATATATCTGTATATGATTTTTTTCGTTATCCTTTATGTAATGTAATCCGGTCGGTACCTGCAATACCTTCAATACATGTTCTACACCGTCTTTGGTGCGGAACTTCCCGGTGTAACGCATATTATTAATACGCCTGTTCCGGTTATCTATCTCGATATCATAATAGAGTTCCAGCTTCTTAAGTATATCTTCCACCCGTTCATGATCGAAACTGATTATACCTTTTTTCCAGAGAAAATAATCATAATGCCGGATGGATCCTGTTTTAAGTTCTTCACCTTCCAGATAAGCCCGGTCACCCGGTGCCAATAAAATGTTTTGTTGATTATTATTGGATATAATTTCTACCGAACCATCAATTAACGAAGTTTCGAAAGTTCTGTTTTTACTATAAGCAAAAACATTAAACTCTGTTCCCCAAACCGTTATAACATGTTCCTGTGTTTTCACATTGAATAGTTGTTCCTTTTGAGGGGTAACATCAAAATAACCTTCTCCATCGAGGTAAACATCCCTGTTCTCTTCGGTAAATTTTGCCGGGAAAGTGAATGTAGTAAGAGAATTAAGCCATACTTTCGTACCGTCTGACAAAGTCAGTTCCGCCCTTTGTCCTGCCGGCACATGAAGTGTCTGCATGGCTATCACCTCTTTTGTTTGAGGAATATCGGGTGGCGATTGCAAAAAATAATAAGTACAAGTAAATGTGATCAATACGGCAGCTGCTATCTTTAATATATCGGTAAATAATCGCCGGTTTTTACCTCCCATCCGTTTTGCAACTATTTTCTTTTCTTCCGGTAGATGACCTAAGGTTATGTCATAGAGTGTTCGTAAAGAGATGAACTCTTTACGGTTTTTTTCATCGGCTTCAAGCCATAGTTGCACGGCTTCTTTTTCTTCCTGGGAAGCATCCCCGGCGATATATTTATTTAGTAATCCCCTGTTCATTCTGATAAGTTGAATTAAGCCTTTTTATTGG
The DNA here is from genome assembly GCA_032073245.1 of Tannerellaceae bacterium. Lineage (GTDB taxonomy): Bacteria > Bacteroidota > Bacteroidia > Bacteroidales > Tannerellaceae > QVMG01. The sequence goes on along the minus strand of DAMANX010000032.1, from coordinate 36,841 downwards.
CCTTGTATAGTTAGTACGTTTGAAAACGAAAAGCCCCTAGTCGGAAAAACGATTTTATTGAAAAAAATAAACAAAATAAAAAATAGGCAGGTAATCACTCAAGGTCAAACGTAAACTTTTTAGCGCTTTAGATATATGATATTCAACACCTTTTGTTGTAATTCCCAACGCTGTTGCTATTTCTTCTTTGGTGAGATTCTGATAACGGCTCATTAAAAAAACTTCGCGTGTCTTTTCCGGCAATCCATTTAAAGTAGATTCTACAATACTATTGATCTCTTCGGAATAAATCATTTCCGGGTCACAGGCTTCCAATGTTTCGATCCGCGTTTTTATTTCCCTTAAGCCGACTTCCGACATCTTAGCCAAAGCTTCCTGATGGGTTATTTCATGACGGAGATAATCGATCGATTTGTTTTTTACAATAGAAAACAAGAACGTAAGCGGATGATGAATCTCATATTTTTTCATGCTCTCCCAAAGGCTCACAATTGCCTCAGAAGCAATGTCTTCTGCAGTCCATGTATCGTGTACATACGATTTGGCAAACAAAAATGTCTTCCTATAATACTTATTATAGAAATCATTAAAATTAAAAAGAGTGTTTTTTTCGTTTTCCGACATTATCTGTTTCACTAACACAAATCTATTAAAAAATATATACGTACCAATGCTTTTCAATAGATTTCATGATGCTTTAACACATCAGGCTTGTAAATCCGGAGCATTGGAACGTCTTATTTTCAATAGCAAAAGCGAACAGACATATTTAATCCCTCAGATAGATCTTTGATTGCTTTGTTAAAATTAGGAACTGACATTTTCTTTTTCCCAAAAAGTTGTTTGATTTCGTTTGTGTACATTTTCAGCGTCGACGAGACATGGTTTGAGGCCCTCTACCGCCGCCAAAGCCCGTTTAGAGAGTATCCCTGATAAAAGGACACAAAACGGGCCTATAGCCCTTAGGTTATAAGCCATCGTTAAAGTTCTTTCCGATTTGATAGAATAACCTTATTTGCAATAAAAATGATACAAAGATATACTTCCTTCAAAGAAATTTCTATGAGGTTTAAGAATTATCTATTTTATCTTTATGGTTTATACTTTACCAACATAATCACCGAATTTGACTCTTCATCCAATCCGGCTGCAATTTCCTTTAGTCTACCTTTCAGTTGTCCTTTCTCATTCGCTTCAATAAGGTCAAATGCGTTTAAAGATTGGTATAATGCAATATCCTGATTAACTGCTTTCGAATATAAGTTTACTTTTTTCTTGTTTGAAAAGTCATCATTGTACACAATAGATTTGAACAAGGCATTTTCCTGTTTATCATATACCAAGTCAGTCATAGGGAATCCTTTCATTGTTGTAAGGTCAACCTCTTTTTTCTGGGTATACATGAAATAATAACGGTCGGTAATAACACTCGGATAAAGAAATACTTCAGTTTCCATGGTTTGTATGGAGGGGGTTCTTATAATATATGGGCGTAGATTACCATTGGGCAAATAGCTGAAAATGGTATCGGAGGATGTATTCATAAGTAACCATTTATCAGGATAAGGAAATGTCAGGTAAAAAGCTGGCATTATAGTTAAATCATCTTTTATAAAAAATGGTGTTTTAAACTCTTTAAAAGGAATCTGAATTTCCCGGGTGATGCTTCCGTCTTGTTTTGAAACAAACACATGACAGCGTGGTTTGTTTTCTACTGAAAAATAGTCCTTATAGCAAATCAGATTATCCCGGTCATAATTGTATATGTATTCATAATTACTGTCGTCGACGAATTTGAAACTTCTTTTAAAATTTCCGTTTAAGTCATATACCAATATTCTTCTTGCAGAATGATCTTTGATGAACATTTCATTATTATCTTCATCCAGAGTGATCTTTGTCATCTGTGAATATTCTTCACCACCTTGTCCAAAGCGGTTTATCTTTCTTATTCCTTTACCGGTTCTATCAAAAATAAATATATCGCCATCTCTGTAATTTCTAACCACAATGTAATTATTACCGACATCCTCCACAACGCCTTGAGTAATAAATTCGTCAGTAGTTTCCAACGCAATATATTCCACATCCATTAAATCCTGAAGAATCAATTCCTTTTCAGGATAATTTGCAACTACATCCACTGTGACAACATCATCTGTTGATTGTTTCTTACCTTCTCCGCATCCCGTCATTACTGCTAACAGCATGATTACTGCAATCGATTTTGTTCTTTTCATCTGTATTCTAATTCTTAAGAGTATTTTCTACGAAACAAACGTAATAATAAAATATATAATATATTACGAATGATTAGTTGTTATGCAACATCATCTTTATGTTATTTATTCCAACAGCTAAAGCTGAGAACTATTGATAGCTTAAAAATAGTTTCATAATCAATTGTTCTGTATATCTATACAAAAACGTTTTTTGAGGATTTTATTTCGCTATTAAGTATCTAATAACTTGGTTGTTGCATTTACTTTGTGCTTTATAAATAAAAACATGAAAAGCCATGAAAAGTGTAATAATTAGTTTGTTCTTTTGTTTAGTGACTTGTTTTGCAAGCGGGAGTGTGGATAAAGAATCCGAACCGGTTATCATCACAGGTTATTTGTATGAATCCCAAATCAATATGCAGGAGGCGGGTGATCTATCCTATCTCAGAGAGCTCGATAGAATTAATTATTTCCATGTTTATCCCGATACATTTGGCGTATGGGAAGTAAATCCGGGTTTTATCAACCGGCTAAAAATGGTGAAGGAAGTTATGCGGCCTGAACAGGAAATATTTATTGTTGCCGGAGGTGGAGGAGCTCCTTCTGCATATATGTATGCAATGGCTACCGATTCCGCCAAACGTGAGACCTATGCAGAAACACTGGTTAATTTTGCCCACCGATACGATTTCGACGGAATTGATATTGATTGGGAAACATACTGGAGAGTAGTGCCCTACCTACATGTACCTAAAGATGCTTATGTTGCTCTAATGACGCTGATCAGAAACAAGATTGATGCTTTACCTGCAACTTCACGCGTGAAAAAGTTGAGCTGTGCATTGGATGGGACACAGGAGCATACCCGGGAATTGGCTGCATCGGTTGCCCACCTAACAGACCAAATCAATGTAATGGTCTATGATGCTTACGGTACCGAAGAAGAAGGATATCCTCATGCTCCTATGCGTATGTTTACGGATGCGCTCGAAGGTTTTTCTAATGCCGGTATTCCGAAACAAAAACTTTTGGGCGGCGTACCCTTCTACGGTAGCAACATATCCGTAACTCCCAGGCAAGGTGGAAATTATAAGAAACTCTACAACAATGCTCTGGAGGCAGGTACTACCCTTGCCCCATCTATGAACTCATTCAATGGTATTGCTTTCAACGGAGCCGACCTCATCAGGGAAAAGACCGAATTTGTTATCAAAAACGGCTATGGAGGTATGCAGATATGGGAAGTGACTTATGATATTCCATACACCAATGAGCTATCGCTTTTGAGGGCAATAAGAAAGACAATAGACAAAGGGAGAAAATAGAATGAAATATATGTCCGGGAGATTAGCCTAATGATTATCACTAATTTCAAGTTGATCAATCTCCTTTTATTTCCTTTATAATGTATTCAAAAGCTCGATCGTTACCATCTATCAAATCCTGAAAAGTAGGGTATATTTCAATAGCAGGGAAAAGAGCATCCTGACTGTTTTTAGACCGATCGGGACGTTCCATGTATATATAAGAGAGATTTACAATCTTTTTTGTGTGAGGGAGCTTACACAATGAAGAACCGGTCTGGCAGCTAGGTTTGTTTCCCGTAGGTTGGCCTACCATGACGGCCAATCGGTTATCTGCGATAGTTGTAGCCAGCATTTGTGCTGCACTGAAGGTTATACTTCCCTGTAAAACATATACTTTCCCTTTAAATTTAGGGATGGAAGCATCCAACAGATAAGGGCTTCCTTCCCGTGTAATATCATTAAAATAGTTGTATCCATAGATTTCTTCATTGAGATTTATCTCTCTGCCGGGAATCTTTGCACCGTATTTTTGCTGGTAATCCTTGTTATATTTCTTATAATCCTGTTTTACGGTTTGCCGGAAATAGTCAGAAACGTTTAGATAGGGAGTAAATCCTTTTATGTCTTCTGTTCCGTCCAGATACCACAAAAGCTGTTTGCCGGTTCTTTCGTCTCCACCTGAATTATAGCGTAAATCAATAATCAGGTTGTCAATTCCTTTTTCATGTATTTCTTTAAAGAGGGATTGGAGAACGAGGCCAAAATTCATGGCATCTTTCTTTTGTTTTTTGAGATAGGAAAGGGCGAAAGGGCGGACGAAAAAATTAGTATAGCTGGCTATTTCACTTTTAATTGAGACATAATCAAGGCAGGTATTCATCTGCAGATAAGCATAATTTTCATCTTTATCGGTTTTGTAATAGAAACCGTTATTTTGTTGATTTGTAAAAGGCGTGTTTCCGGCTTTTATAGGGTAGCCTTTGGGTTTTGCATTGGGATAGAGTGTAAATGATTTTTCTACTCCATCTTTAGTAACTACAAAATGAAGTTCGTTGCCATGACCATTTGTTTCGCTTACACCCAATGCTTTCCAATATGACGGAAACCGCAGGTTGGGAGGAAAAATAAGGTTTGTTCTGTATATGTTCTCACTACTTTCCAACTTTCCCGCTCTTACTTCTATTTCCTTTATTGGAATTTGATTAACGGATATAATTTCACTACCGATTACCGAACTGTCCGCCGCTGCACGGTCTATATTGACTAAAATCCATTTATCTTTTTCCATAAACAGAGAAATGGGATATCCTCCTGTTTCAGGCATCGGATAATCCACTACTACCTTCGAGTGAGCGTCATGCAACAATGCCATAAACCTTTGTAACCTGATTTCAAAATCCAGATCGTTATCCATTCGGGAAAGGTTATCGAGCAATAACTCTTTTTCTTTCCTGAATATTTCTTCAGGTATCTTTTCTTCCAAACGGGGATAGGCTTGCCTGATTGTTTCCGTAAGATAGAGGGCATCTTTCTGATAATTATTAAATCCCTTTGCCTCTGATTTATCATAAAAAAGATCAGGAGTCGACGCCATCATTACTGCAATTCGTTTCTGGCTGCAGCAGGAAAATAGAGATATAACTACTACTGTTATGGTAAGCTGTATCTGTAAGTATCTCATGATCTTCTTTTATTTAGGATAACTTATTGAATATTCAACTCCGAAAGGATAAAAAACAAAGGTAAAAAAACAGTTTATTTATTAAGCCTGTTTACCCTAAATAATGATATGAAACAGAAATACAACTTTTAATAAGCTTGTCGTCTGCCTTCGCCTTCCCGCCTGGTCAGATCATCCCCCAAATCCTTTCTTGCCAATTCTCCTATTCTTTCCATTTCTGCGATGACTTCAGGATAGACGAAACGGACATTATATCTTTCACCGGGATCACGGCGAAGGTCGTATAAGCCTCCTTCGAAATTATAGTTTTCATTTACGGCACCGGGACGTCCGTCTTTACCGGGAGAAAATCCTTCATAACTACGTCCGGGATGTGAAAATACAAGTTTCCAACTTCCGTTTGTCACTGCTTCCAGATTGTTTTTCCTGTAATAAAAATAGAAGGATGTCCGGGGTGTTGCATCCAGATCTCCTTTCATCAAAGGAAGAAGGCTTACACCATCTATTTTTTTCTCCGGAAGAGGAGCAGAGGCTATTTCCGCCAGGGTTGGCAATATATCCATACCTGCGGCTAATTGGTTACAAACAATTCCTTCGGGAATTGTCCCTTTCCAACGCATCAAACAGGGGACACGTTGTCCTCCATCATAAGTGTTCCCTTTACCTTCTCTTAATCCTCCGGTTGTTCCTGAATGGTTCCCGTAATTCAACCACGGACCATTATCTGAGGTGAAAATGATTAATGTATTCTTAGCCAGGCCAAGATTATCTACAGTTTTTATTATTTCTCCAATGCTCCAATCAATCTCCATCATTACGTCTCCATATAGGCCTTGTTGGGACTTACCTTTAAACTTGTCCGACACTGCTAAAGGGACATGGGGTAAAGGATGAGGTAAATAGAGGAAAAACGGGCTATTTTTATTCTCTTTTATAAATCCGACTGCTCTCTCTGTAAATAAAGTTGTAAATTGACTCTGGTCCGGATTTGTTGTAACCAATGTTTCTCCTTCATAAAGAGGCAAAGGCGGATAATAGTCTTTTGCAGTGGGATGGTTAGGCCACATATCATGTGAATAAGGAATACCATAATATTCATCAAATCCATTTTGTAAAGGCATATATTCAGGCACACATCCTAAATGCCATTTCCCAAATATCGCAGTTTTATAGTTTTTCCTTTTTAAGACACTTGCAATAGTTTCTTCCTTTTTACTTAATCCGATCTTCGAGTTATGATCCAATGCACCTGATAATCCTATACGATTGGGATAGCAACCGGTTAACAACCCGGCACGTGAGGCACTACTTACAGCCTGTGGAGAGTAATAATGAGTAAAGAACATACCTTCTTTTGCCATCTTATCCAGATTTGGAGTATTATATCCGGTTGCACCTGTAATACCTAAATCTCCATATCCCATATCATCCAGATAGATAACGATGAAATTTGTTGGCTGATTAGTTTTCTGTCCCATAGCAGGTACCACTGCTAAAGTCAACCCCAATGTCAGGGGGTAATATAAATTATTTTTCATAAGTTGTAAATTACTTTATTCATTGATATAAATATATAACATACTAAATTATATCCTGACTCAGGATAGGTTCTATCTGTTCCCATGGAAAAACATCGTTGCTTTGTGGTGTTCCGGGAGTGCTTCTTCCTTCCCTTATATATTGAAGTAATAATTTTTCCAATGCGTGTTTTATTTCCGGATATAGTTCTATTATGTTATTAACTTCAGACGTGTCTTCTTCTAAATTGTATAGCTGGTATTCAGGTGAACCTTGTGATGGCTTGAGTGGTTCACTCCAACCTCCCGAAGTATTTGTTAGAATTAATTTCCATTTCCCCTGCCGAATGGCAAACGACCCATCAACAGAATGATGAACGGTTGCTTCACGGATAATATTGGGATTATCAGGGTATTTGATCAACGGCAATATGTTAAAACTATCCTCTGCCTCATTATCCTGAAACTTATAATCGGCAATTGCGGCAAAGGTAGCCATAAAGTCGTTCAGACAAATCGTTTGATGAACAATGCCTTTAGAAGCCTTCTCCGGCCAATGTACAATGCAGGGAATCCGGTGTCCTGCTTCGTAAATGTCGGCTTTTGCACCTCTGAAAATATAACCGGGACTATGCCCCATCCTTTCTAATTCCGGGAAATCAGCTCTTGGGGAACAGCCGTTGTCGGAGGTAAAAACAATCAATGTGTTATCCAATATTCCTTTCTCCTGAAGTTTGATGACAATCTCCCCAACTACGGCATCTGTCTGCATAACAAAATCAGCATATATATTAAGTCCTGATTTATCTTTGAAATTATCCGATGGAACAATGGGAGTATGTGGAGATGTCAATGGCAGATAAAGGAAGAATGGTTCATCATTATTTTGGGACTCAATAATAAACTCTAAAGCTTTATCTTTTAGCATAGGAAGAACTTCTTCTAATCTCCAATCAACGGCCCCTCTACCTTGCCTGCAATCAAGCTGTTGGTCTACCGGATAAAATAAAGTAGGAATTTCCTGGGTATATTTTTCTTCAATAAAGCAATAGGGAGGAAAGTTAGGGCAATCGACACCAAAGAAGTAATCAAACCCAATACTTAATGGGCCTCCGGTTATTGGTTTAGTAAAATCCAGATTATATCCGTCCTTACTGTCCATCGGACTCTCATCCTCCAGAACAGGGAAATTCATTCCTAAATGCCATTTGCCAATACAGGCGGTTCGATATCCTTTCTCTTTCAACATCGAGGCCATAGTTGTACGCTCCGGAGGTATCAATGGTTTACTATAGGGAGATAGTACTCCTTTTTTCAAACTGGAACGCCAGTTATACCGACCTGTTAATATCCCATATCGTGTAGGAGTGCTAACAGCCGACGAACTATGGGCATCAGTAAACATTACTCCATTTGAGGCTAACCTATCTAAATGTGGTGTCTCTATTTTCCCGTCAGGATTAAAAACTTTTACATCTCCATATCCCAGGTCATCAGCCAAAATGAAAATTATATTCGGTTTTTTTTCTATTGCCTGAAGTACACTTAGAGAGGTACAAAACAAACATTGAGTGATCAGTAACTTTTTATTCATATAGTTGTATTGGTTAATTGCCTTTTTTCAAAGGTATCTGAATATTAAAACAGCCACCGTCTATGCGCGGGTTTACATCTACTATCGAACATGCAGAAAAAAGGACCAACGGGTTTCCGGAACTATCTAATAGCAATTGTGGCCGTTCGAGCCTGTTTACTTTTAATTTTTCTCCTGATAATAAAGTCAACTCTTTTTTCATAAATTGAGAATTTTCAGGTAATAGCCAATCAATTCCATCTTTTGAATACATGATTGCCAATGATGGCTCTCCTTTCGTAAACTTTCCTGTGAAGTCTTTGAAAACAGCATAGAAAAGTTTGTCATCCTGATTATACCACACATAAGGGTCTTCTGCAGATAATTTCTCACCATCATCGGTCTCCACCGTAAAGACCTCCCTGTCTAATGGTTCAAAAGGCCCTGTTGGATGGTCGCTTAAAGCCACTCCATGAACACCACGCCATCCCGGATCATAGATATTCCCTTTATAATAAAGAAGGTATTTTTTATCTGAAGGCCTATATACTACGGAAGGATTTACCGCGATAATGTTGTCGGGTAGGGGAATAGTGCCTTCCGGTGAAGGATTTACTATATCATCTGCTTTTACACGTGTACGTGGTACAAATAAGGGTTTATCGTAGTGTATAAACTCTCCATTGAGTAATTGTTCGAACGAATCAAATACTATAACTCCTATCTTCTGCCATTGCTGTACGCGGCTACGCCGGTCGAGTTCTCCTTTGGAACTTTTGATAGGAACCGTTCCGATCGGGTCTGTCCCTCCGATGTAATATAGGTAATATTTATCGCCAAATTTTCTGATATGAGGGTTATGGACGGTTTGGGCATCCCAGGATGATGTATCTGGTGTGAAGCCATCAGTATTTAAGAAGAAGCCCAGATGATGAAAATCTCCATCCGGTTTATCCGAAACAGCTAATCCCAATTTAGAGCCCAGAACCCATGCGTCAGTAAACTTATATATTCCAGTTTCAAAAGCAGAAAAAATAATATAGTATTTGCCATCAGCTTTGATTGGTGTGGCTCCCCATACAAAATGATCCTCCAGGGTAAAACAGGAATATCCACTAACCTGGGATGCATCACCATTTACAATTTCCACATCGACAGACTGCGCAATATATGTTGACTCCAATGGTTTTTCAGAACAACTATTATAAAAGAAAAGAGTTGTCAGAATGATTATCAATATACTTTTTTTCATTTTCTCATCTGTTAATAATTTACACTGGCTGACTAAAAAGTAGTAATATAGAATAGAAATGAATATTAAACACAGAAACACGGAGACACAGAGTTTTTATTTCAGAGAATTAAATCTCTGTGTCTCCGTGCCTCTGTGTTTTATTCTATATTTATGGACTTTTTATACAGCTCCTGTCTATTTTCAATATTATTCCCACCCCGGATTCTGATTCAGATTTTGATTCAATACAAGTTCTTCCGTAGGTATAGGTGCGAGATAATCTCTTTCAATATTAAATCCATACCCATTTGCAACTTGTTTTTGTAAGGGGTCAAGATAACCATTTTCATCTACAAAAATATCAATTCCGGGCTTTATATCCGGATACATTTCCTGATTAAATAAAAAACCTTTTGCCCTTTTGCCGACAAGTAATTCTTTTCCGGCAGCCCAACGACAAATATCCGAATTGCGTAATCCTTCAAAAGCAAGTTCTACTCTGCGTTCCCTTCGGATCTCATTTAAAAGAGGCGAAAGTGCGGGGAATTCCCAATTAGGATCAGTATATGTGATACTAGTTTTCAATTCAGGCATTCCTACCCGTTTCCGTAACAGGTTCACCGTTTTATCTAAATCTTCCTGAGTGATCTGTCCTAATTCGACTTTTGCTTCTGCATAAATAAGTAAGACCTCTGCATATCTCATTGTAATAGCAGCAATTAAACCGGCATTATTCGCATATTGTGCATAATCAAAAGAATCTCCTTTTTTCCGGTTATAACCTGTGGGAGTTGATTTATCACCTTTCAGTTTAATATAGATATAATCAACAACCTCATTTGTTGTGAGATCAATTAAATAAGGGTCGTTTTCCTTATAAATCATTGAACTCAGCCTGGGGTCACGGTCAGTTACAATATCGGTCAGGCTTAATTCTCCTTTAAAGTATGGATTTTTAACACCGTTAGCATAAATCGGTTCTCCGTTGATACATAAATATTGATCAACCAAATCGGAAGTAACATAACTATCCCATCCATGGTATTGAATACTATGTGTATAGTTCAACTCTTTATCATATTTTTTAAAGAAAATGACTTCTTTGTTGTTCGTATAATCCTTTTGGTTGAAAAGAGTAAGGTAGTTCTTCTCTTTATCTTCTCCATTGTCATACTCATACAAAGAGTATCCCTTTTGCATTAACTCTTCTGCGGCACTAACAGCCATTTGCAGGAAACGGCTTCCGTCTTCACCGGTTACACCAAAATTAGTTCCTGAGTGGTATTTTTCCCAGGTTCCTTCATATAAACATACCCTGGCTTTAAACGCTATTGCCAGATCTTTAGAAAAACGATCCTGTGGTACTGATGTTTTTTCAGACAAATAAAGAATTGCTTTATCCAGATTAGCACAAATTGAGTCTGCTATTACAGAGCGCGAAGTCCTTGGAGCGTAAAGATTTTCTGAATCCATGTTTAATACTTCATTATACCAGGGAAGGTCTCCGAATTGTTTCAATAATTCAAAATAATACCAGGCTTTGAAAAAATGCATTTCCCCGACATAGTGTTTTATGGATTCAAAACCAACAGGAGTCTTCTGATAATTTTCGAAAAAGTAATTCACTTCCCGGATATTTTCCCATTTCCATGTGTCTTTGGCTGTGGCAGGAACTGTTCTTGTTCCATTTAACCAATTCAGTGAACTGGTGTATTGATTATCGCTATTATCATCATTAAAGGTTCCTCCCTGTTGTTTCTTCCGATGATCTGGAAAACAACTGTAAAACTGATTGCAATATAACTCTACATCTTTTGCCGACTGCCAGAAAACAACTTCTGTCACCTGGTCTAACGGATGTTTATCAAGCAAATCATCACAACTTATACATACGAAGAGGATAAGTGTGTATATATAATATTTTGTTTTCATAACATATACGTTTATTAAAATGAAACATTCATACCAAATGAGATATGCTTCTGAACAGGATGTTTTTTTCCATACACTTCCGGATCATAAAAATCTGGAAAATCGGTAATAGTGAATAAATTTTCCCCGGAAACATATACTCTCACATTGTCAAAAGATATTTTCGATAACAGGCTTGAAGGCAAAGAATAACCCAACTGGATATTTTTAACTCTTAAATACGCCCCATTCAGGATATATTTGGATTGGGCCTGTTTGTTTTTATTATCATTATCGCCTTCAAGATAGGGTTTTGGATAATATGCATTTACATTATCTTCCCGCCAGTAGTCTAAATGAGATTGGGTAAAATTACTTTGAGCTCTTCCTCCAAATCCCCAAAAGGTGACATCATTATACCAGACATCCTGTTTGCCGATTCCCTGCAGGAATATTCTTGCATCAAATCCTTTGTATTGCATATCCAATGTGAATCCATAATGAAAACGAGGTGTTGAATTACCTAATAGAACTCTGTCTCCATGATCATCTATTGTATTAGAGCCTATATCTATTTTGCCATCTCCATTCAAATCTTTATATTTGATATCTCCCGGACTCCATTTTGCATAAATATAACTTTGATTAGGTATACCTTCTTTCAGGGTGTTGTTTCCTGCATCATCAGTTATAAAGTCATCCTGAGTAAAATAACGATCCGTTTCATATCCCCAGATTTCACCTAATTTTCGGCCTTTACTCCATGTAGTTAAGGTGCCCGTAGGATTGTAATATTCATCTATTTTAGTCACGTAATCAGATAATAACGCTTGCACTCCGTAGCTAAAATCTCCTTTACGATCCCTCCATCCCAACACTAACTCGAAACCGGTTGTTGCAAGTGCTGCATTATTGGCTTGGGGAATAGTAGTACCTATTACAGCCGGTAATTTCTGTGACGGCCCAAACATATCGTAGGTTTTGCGACGGAAAATGTCCATGTTCAGATACAGACGATTTGCCAGGAAACTTGCATCTATTCCAACGTTAATTGTTTGTGATTTTTCCCAGGTTAGATCTGTATTTATTAAACCGGGAGAATGAACATATATAGGACGTGCTCCCCCTAGAATAAAATCAGTCAGTTTATGCTCCATTTTGGGTAGGAATGTAAAACTCTCTACATTCTGGTTTCCCAAACGCCCAAAGGAGAAACGTAATTTCATTGAGCTTATATATTCTTCAATGTCACTCCAGAAATCTTCTCTCGATATATTATATCCAAATGAAAATGAAGGAAAAAAGCCCCATCGGTTTCCTTTTTTAAATTTTGCGGAAGCATCATAACGGCCATTTACTTCCAACAAATATTTTTCTTTATAATTGTAGTTTAGCCGCATGAATGTACCGAAAGTCGCCCATTCTGTTTCCGTGTCGCCCACTATCCGGTCTCCATCAGATAATCCTAATGTAGGAACGGAAGGAAAGAGAAGATTAAAACGTTTTGCACTGGCATATGTATATTTGGAGTTTTCCTGCTGTATCCCTCCCATAATACTAAAGTTATGGTCTTTGAATCCTTTGCTATATGTGGCAAAAAGATTATATGTTATATAATTTTGTCGGCTATAACTTTTCAATGCGTATGTTTGCTGCTGCCGGGTATCCCATACAGTAGGGTCTACAGTTCCGTCTACCTGATATTCAGGAACATTCTGACGTTCTGCTTTCGTTGTATTAAAAAGCATATCGGCTGTAAAGTCAAAATTAATGACCAGCCCGTCAATAGGTTTGATTACAAAGGATGGTGTTAAGACTATTTGTTCTTGTGTCTGTGCTTTCGTTCCTCCACTAATCAAATAAGGAACATTTGATATATTTGAATTATAATTCCCATTCGGATCTTTCAAAAAAGTCATAGGCCAGCCTCTCCACATATTATGGTATATAATATCTGTTCCATCCCCATTAAAATTACCGCTTGGTTCTTTTGTCTGACCGTTGGCATACCTCACATTCAGTCCCATATCCAACCATTTATAAACTTTAGCATTGAACCGGGCTAGACCGGAATATTGCGTGTTTTGCCATTCACCATAACGCATGTTAGAATCGCTATCGCGTAATCCGGCAGAGACATAATAATTTATTTTTTCCGTTGTTCCATTTAAGCTTAATGTGTGTTTTTGCTGAAAAGCTGAGAATCCGGGTTTATAATAAACATCATACCAGTTTATATTATCAAACGAATCAAATGTTGCTTTCCATTTATTGGGCTGTCCTTCATAAGGCTCTGTATTGGGAGCATTTGGATTCTGAACCCTTAACCGGGCTTTTTCCATCCATTCGTCGGTAAACATAGGGGTTTTACCAGCATTTCTATATCCATCGTTATAGGCTTCAGCAAATTGTACGGAATTAACCATATCAGGGATTACCATAAATGCTGCGAAATCCAGATTATTTGAGTAGTTTACCTGTAATTTGTCTTTTTTACCCGAACCATTTTTAGTTGTTACCAAAATCACTCCATAAGCGGCTCTTGCTCCATATATGGCAGAAGAAGCCGCATCTTTTAAAACGGATATACTTGCTATATCATCCGGATTTAACCCCAGCATTGTTGCTTCGTCAGCAGGAACACCATCAATTAATATATAGGGAGGAGTTTTACCATCGTTGGAAAGACTACCTTGTCCCCGTAAACGTATTGTCCCTGAAGTGCCTGGTTGCCCTCCTACTGAAATAGTTAATCCCGGAACAACACCTTGTAATGACTGCACGAGATTAGAAACCGGACGGCTTTCCATCATCTCTTTGTCAACAGTACTCACCGCTCCTGTTAGATTTACCTTCTTCTGTGTTCCATAGCCAATAATAACAATTTCTTCCAGTTTAAGTAGATCCTCTTTTAATATCACGGTTAGAACCTTTTGATCCGTGATTATCACCTCCTGGCTGATATACCCAATGTATGAAATCAGTAAAACAGCACCAGCAGGTGCAGAAAGTGAAAATTCCCCGTCAATATTAGTCACCACTCCATTCGTAGTACCTTTTTCTACGATATTAGCTCCGATAATAGGTTCACCATCTTCGCCTATAACCGTACCGATGATTGTTCTACGATCGGATGTTTGTGGTAAAGCCGGTATTGAAACCTCATTTTTAGAAGTTATCACTATATATTTATCGACCAGTTTATACGTTATATCCGTATTTCTGAATAGCTTATCGAGTACTTCTGTTAGTTGCTTTTCTCCTGTTTTTATATCCAGTTTTTCAGTGTTGCTTAATATCGTATTATTATAGAAGAATCGATATTCAGATTGTTTTTCTATTTCCCTGAAAATATCAGTCAGAGAAGCATCCTCAATATTCAGGTTTACTTTGGCATTTTGTGAATAAGTAGTATTTGCCTGTAAACAGAATGTGATCAGAAATAATAGTATTGTTATAAGCTTCATCTGTAGCCATATTTTTTTTACTATCAAAAGGTTATCCCTTTTGATACGAAATGTTTTTTCCATATCTTTGCATTATGAATTAATATTAAACAATAATTTTTTGTTGTTTGATAGGAAACCGGGATAAGTGCCACCTTTTCCCGGTTTTTTTGTGGCTATTTTGTATCTATACCATAGGCGTCCCCTCCTATATCTTATAATTTGCCGTTTTACAATTAATAAATATACACTACATTCTCCTCTATCCGGTACCTGATAGGTATACCTGTCTGGATTACTTTCATGATCGTCTCCAGCGAGTCGTAATCACGGAGTGTTCCACCAAATCTTTCTTTTGTGATCTTCTGATTTTCAAATACAAATCTTACATTAAACGAACGTTCCAAGCGCCGAACCAGTTGGTCGAATGGCATTTCATCAAACACAAATTCCCTGCGACGCCAAGCAGATAAAAGGTCGATATCTGCTTTTTCCAGGGTGATCCCCTTATTTATCTTGTTGTAAGTAAATATTTCTTCCGGATAAAGTTGATGGCTTTTACCCTCGTATTCAATAGTGACACCTCCTTCCATAAGAACAATACTGACTTCTTCATCTTCTTCAAAAGCATAGACATTAAAAGAAGTTCCCGTTACCCGGTAAGTGAATTTATCCGCTTGCACCAGGAAAGGCTTCACGCTATCCGTACGTACTTCAAAATAGGCTTCCCCGCGCAAAGAAACCGTACGGTCTTTTTCTCCGAAACTATTATCATAAGTTATGGAGCTACACGCATTTATCCACACAGTCGAGCCGTCGGGCAATATGATCTTCGACTGATCGCCCACGCCTGTTTCTATCGTTGTATTTACCACTGCTTTTTCTTCTGTCCGGTTTGTCTGCGTATTCATAAAATAGAAACAAAATAATCCAAGAATAAAGAATGCGGCATAACGGAGAAAGGAATAACTGAACGTTCTCCA
Organism: Tannerellaceae bacterium; assembly: GCA_032073245.1. Classification (GTDB taxonomy): domain Bacteria; phylum Bacteroidota; class Bacteroidia; order Bacteroidales; family Tannerellaceae; genus QVMG01. The sequence goes on along the minus strand of DAMANX010000032.1, from coordinate 20,967 downwards.
TGCGGGAACAGACCGGGCAGCTGGAACCATCTTAATAAACTTATTCCATTGAGATTGCATCCTGCTTTCTTGCATGTGAAATTCCAAACGGCCCAGATCATGAATGTCCTTCAGAGAACGGAAATAAATTCTATTTTCTTCACTCTTTTCCAACCATTCCAGTAGAAATCTTTCTTCCTCCGGAAGACAGTTACCGGACAAGTATTGTATTATCAGCGAATCGATTTGTTCCATCTTTATGAGGTCTTTTCATATAAGACGCACCAAAGGAGTGTACTACTTAGAGCGAAATAGAAAAAAATTAAAAAGCGATGAGTGATGAGTGATGAATAAAAACATTTAATCCTTTTTGTAAAAGCATCTAATCCTTTTTGAGAAAGCATCTAATCGTTTTTGCAGAAACATCTAATTCTTTTTCTAAAGGCATCTAATTGAAATCATGTGTTTCCTGGTTTACCTCAAAAAAAGAAGTAACAAAGGGGCATAATCACGTAATTCCTTTTTTAGGATTTTCAATGCGTTATAGATTTGAGCTTCCACGGTTCTGACGCTGATACCTAATGTATTGGCTATTTCCTGATTTTTCATTTCCTGATAACGACTCATTTTGAAGATAAGTTTGCATTTCTCCGGTAATTTTTCTACGGATTCGTGTAAAAGTTGCCGAATATCTGTGAGGTAGATTTCAGTTAAAGGTTCGGGTATTTCAGGATGAAGGGCGATTTCCCGGATACGAAGATCAACAGAGGCCTCATATTCGGTTCGGATTTTGAGAGAACGAAAATACGAAAGACAACGATTCTTTACGGCAGTGAAAAGATAGGATTCATAAGAAGATTCAATAGTCTCATAGTTTTCCCATAAATGAATAAAACATTCCTGAACAAAGTCCCGCGCCAGTTCTTTATCATCTATATATTTACAACAAAAGGCGAATAATCGTGGTTGCAATTGTTGGAATAATGATTCAAAATGTTTTACTTTCCCTCTATTCATTCAGGTTTATCAATCTTTGCATGTATTGTCAATTTCCTGGGTCTACTTAATCGGTTATCTTTTTACTGAAATTATTAACTGACTAATACAAATATAGTAGAAAATCTATAAACCAAAGGCTATTCCCGGTATATTAACTAATTAAGTCTACGGTCATGTGTTTTCTTCATTTTATACCAATTTGTCACATATCAGGTAGGAATTGGTCATACTACCTATAATATGAAAGCATTCTATGCATAGTATGAACACATACTATGCATAGAAACACTTTTTAATATATCATTTTGTCATTTTTGTTTTCTTATACCTATAGATTTAACTCAACTTTTAATGTATATACGGGTATTTGAGAATTGTTTCTTTTCGGGATAGTTATTTCCAGCCCCTTATCCGTTTGTTTCCATTTTACTTTTTCTCCATTTTCCAACAAAGTTATCTGTTGTATTTTATCCGAAGGAAGTATGGAAGAAATAGTGTATTTGTTTTCCGGAATACTTCTCACAATTACATATAGGTTTTTATCTTTACAGGTAAAACGAAAATCGGGCGTATTACTCTGGGGAGTACCATCAAATTTTGCATCATTAAACTCTGTATTTACTTTTTCTGTAGAAACAGTATTATTCCAATTCTCTCCGAAAGTTCTCCAGGGGCGTGTGTTATAGATTGCTTCACCGTTTTTTTCCAACCAATTATGATAAGCCTCTATTCCTGATGAGGTAAATTCAGGGAAAGTACCTTTTCCTGTCGGGCCGATATTTAATAGTAAATTTCCTCCTTTACTAACAATATCCGCCAGATGGCGTATCAGCATTTCCGGTGATTTACTTCCTTTATCAAAAACATTGTAATCCCAGCTATCACTCATTGTAATACATGCTTCCCAAGGTTTCAGGTTTATTTTATCGGTCAATCTTTGTTCTACAATGCTATAATCGCCTAATCCATTCCCAATACGGCTATTTATGAGGCAATTGGGTTGTAATGAATTAATAAGTTCCTTTATTTCTTGGCTTTGTTTCCGGGTTATTAATTCGGGTGTATCGAACCACATCATTGTGATTTCACCGTAATTGGTTAAAAGTTCCCTAAGCTGTGGTTTTACTTTTCTTTCCACATACGCATTCAGGTCTTTTCTGTCTTCATCCGGGTAATCCCATATATTACTACGTCCTGCTTTCTCGGGCCAGTTAGTCGGTACATCGGGGTCTTCCCAGTCTCTACCCAGTGAATAATACAATCCGAGTTTAATCCCTTCTTTTTTGCATGCTTGCGCAAGCTCTTTCAGTGGGTCTCGCTTGTAAGGTGTTCTTTTTACAATATTGAAATCACTGCATTGTGAGTCATACATGGCAAAGCCATCATGGTGTTTAGTAGTGTAAACCAGATATTTCATACCTGCATACTTAGCAGCTTTTACCCATTCTTCCGCATTAAAATCAACGGGATTGAAATCATTAGCAATCAAGGCGTATTCTTTCAAAGGTATCTGGTGATAGAGCATAAAGTGTGCACCACCTTTGGCCGGTTTGCCTTTCCACATTCCGGCTGTTTCAGAATATAATCCCCAATGGATAAAGAGTCCGAATTTAGCGTTCGAAAACCATTCGAGGTTTGCTTTTTTCCCTTCCGGCTGGCTTTTACAAAGCTGAGGGCTAAAGGTGAGTAAACAGAGTACAATAAAGAATAAGAGGAGTATTTTTTTCATAAGATGTTATTTTATATCAAAGTAAATTCTAAAAAACCAATATAACAAACAGTCTGACAAGAAATTCTAATCGACTTTCGAATAAGCTACAATATATAAGTTCCCGCTATAAAAAGCCCGAAAGGGCTTTAATGTGAATAAGAGATTGACTAAAAAGTAGCATACAGGCTATCTTGGCTCCTCGCCTGACCAGGCGAGGAGCCAAGATAGTGAGTTTGATACTTGAATCCGATTTAGGGTTCCTTTTTAATTCTATATGATTACCACAGCGGATTCTGAACCAAACTTGGGTTGAGTTCAATCTCACTATGTGGGATAGGATAAAGATACATTGCTTTTACCCATTGATATTGACGAGCCTCCACACGATTGAAATAGGAGCCTGGTTCTCCCGGGGGGATTGTCTTTAGTCCGTTCAAATTCATTCCTATATATTTTCTCTGGTCGGCTTCTTCACCCGGGCCACAAATCATCCAACGGCGTACATCAAAATAGCGTTGCCCTTCGGAGAACAGTTCAACCTGCCGTTCTTTTCTTACCGCATAAGCCTGTGCTTCATAATTCCCTATAACATTTGTTTTTACTCCTTTATCATGCAATTCCTGATAACCGGGAATACCCGCTCTTTCCCGTACTTTATCCAGATAGGTAATGACGTTTTTATCGGAAGGGTTTACTTCATTACATACTTCGGCATAATAAAGATAGAAATCGGCCAGCCGAAGGAGTATGGACGGACGTGCATAATCTTTTAAATAGGAACCTGTGTTCATCAAACTCTGATTATTCCTTTTATACAGAAGATAACCTGTATAATGCCAGCGTGCAGGTACAGAGTTGTCATTATTACCTCCTTTAGCAGCATCGAAATACCATCCTTCTTTTGGTTGGATATGCCAACTTTTTCCGTGATAGGTTACAGCATGATAGAAACGTGGTTCACGGTTTACATACATATTAAATACCCCTTTATCAATTTGGGGCTTAACGTATGCACACGGATTTTCAATATCTGTAAATCCTGTTTCATCATATTCAGGGTCTTCGTCGATTCCGAGTCCGTTTTTAGTAAAGAAAGCATCTACAGACTGCTGGGAAACTCCAATGCCGGAGAAACCATCAAATATATCTCTCGGACGGCAACGACGGTCTAAGTGATTTCCATCATTTCCTTTATTCATATTTGTATTTCCCGTAGCCCAGATGATTTCCTCATTATAATCCTGGAATAATTTGTAAACCGACTGGCTATGGTTTATAGTTCCGTCTTGATTAGTCGATGTATATAATTTATAGCCTTCGGCCTCTGCGAAACTGAGGAAAGCTTCCAAATGTTTTTTCGCTGTTGTCCACTTTGATTTATCTTCTTCCGGGAAAAGTTTTTTACCATCCGTGTTGCTTATGCTCAAAGCTTCTTCATAGCCGCCATTAAATAATTTACTGGCTGCGTATACCCATAATTTGGCACGCATGGCTAAGACCACAGCTTGAGTAGGACGAACCATTTCATTCATGTTTTCTACTATTTCCCCCGTGCTCATATCTTTTGTGCGTAAGGTTTTAGGTAAAACATTTTCATTTAATACTTCTTCAAACATTCCGTCAATAAAAGAAATCATCTCATCTACGGAAGCTCTTTCGAAATCAAATACTGTTTGCGTTTCGTCAATAATCTCCGTTACCAATGGTACAGGGCCATATAATTCAAATAAAGAAAAGTAAGCATAGCCAATCAGAAATTTTACTTCAGACTTCATTCTTTGCGCGTCTTTTTCGGTGATTGCCTGATTATCGTTCGGATTACCAATAGGCTTTATTCTATTCAGAAAGATATAGGCCTGTCGTATATATTTATACATCTCTGTGAAACGGTGAAAACCAGCATTACTTGCATTAAATCCATTTGCCATTTCTGTTTGTAATGTACTATGACATACTGAGGTTTCACCACATAGGCTAGGCCATGGATTGCTAAATCCGGTCGGTCCCATAAACATTTGTGAATATTCAGAAATGCAGTTATAAATATTACCATGCCAACGCTTGGTATATTTTACATTATCAAAAACTTCATCTACTGTCAGATTACTGGCCAATTCATCGGATACATTCAGATAATCCTGGCAAGAGGATGATATCATACATATAGCAGTGAATAAAAGGATTTTTATTTTTTTCATTGTATTGTTATTTTAAGATTAAAAACCAAGTTCCAAACCAAGTGTCCATGTCATTGAAATGGGATATTTACCTCCTGAACCATCAGAACCTAATTCAGGATCCCACATTTTTACATGGTCCCATACGGCTATATTATGTCCCTGTAAGTAGATCCGGGCATTTTTCATGTGTAATTTTTCCAGTGTCTTTTTATTTAGCTGATATCCGAATTCCAGATTTTTGAGGCGTATAAAATCACCTTTACGGTACCACCAGGTACTGCTGAAAGTGTTGTGGTTGAATGTCTCCGAATGTAGGCGGGGAATCATTACGTTTTGATTTTCTGGATCGCGGCTACTCCAATGGTTACGGGCATCTTTCTTTACGGAATGCGTCAATCCATTATGGAAGGGAGATAAATTACTTCCATTGAGATTCACAGAAGCATTTGCCACGCCCTGAAAGAAAATTCCGGCATAAAAGCCTTTGTATTCTGCATTTAGGCCGAAACCATATACCCACTCCGGATTCTTACCATAGAACTGATGATTATATGTTTGATCGTAACTATCAATCTTTCCATCCCCATTTAAATCGGCATATTTTATATCACCGGGTTTTACACTAGCACTTGGAACCGGTAATCCCTCTTTCAACGAATACTTTTTACTTCCGTTTGAAGGGTCTTCAGTAATATTAAAATCATCATTTCTGTAAAGGCCTTCTGCAATATATAATTTAGGTGTTCCAAGCGTATGGCCTGTATATTCCTGGTAAAAATAACGTTGAGGAACTTCATCATATTCAACAATTTTGTTTTTTGCATAGGTCACATTTCCACGAAAAGAAAGATTGACATGGCCGATATTTTCTTTCATTATAATATTCGCGTCAAATCCTTTATTATTCATTTTTCCGAAGTTCTGGAAAGGCATCACCCTGAATCCGGTAACTGCACTCACGGTTTTCCGCTTCATTAAAATATCTTTTCTATCGTTATTAAACAGGTCGAAACTCATATCAATACGTCCACGGAAAAAACCTATATCTATCCCTAAATTTCTTTTCTTTTCAATTTCCCAGGATAAATAAGGCGCTGAAAATACATTTTCAATAATTCCACCTCCGGGATTATTCGTTCCTCCTCCTCCTGAACCACCGACAAATCCGAAAGGATAACCTGATGCATCTGTTTTTAATGTTCCGCGATAGGGGAAACGATCTGAACCTACATTATCATTCCCCGTCAGGCCAAATGAAAAACGGAATTTTAATTTATTTATAACATCTTCCATATTCTTCATGAAAGCCTCATTACTTACATACCATGCCGCACCTACAGAAGGAAATATACCATATCGATGTCCTTTGGCAAAGTTCTCACTCCCTGTTAAGCCAAAACTGCCTTCCAATAAATATCGGTTGTCATATCCATAGGTAGCTCTGGTAACAAAACTTTGCTTTTTATAGGGAAGCCCGCTTCCTTGGTCTTGCCTGTCTTTTTGCATATAAAGAATCATCCCTGTTACATCATGCAAATCAATGAATGTGCGGCTGTAATTGAATGATGCTTCTAAATAGATCTGTCTTTTTCCATTTTTTCCAGGACTACCATGATCAGTCAGATTGGGTTGCCCTTCATTAATCTGAACATACTCTTTTTCTCCTTTATCATTAAGCCTCATTATAAAACTGTTAGGGGTTTTTGTTCGTTTTGTTGAAGAATCAAAATTGGCGTCAAAACTTCCTGTCAGTTTCACATCTAAGCCAGGAGTAATAAAATCCAGTTCTTGTTTTAAAGTTACTTTTGATTGGATAAAGGCTCCCCAATTCTTTTGATATCCTGATTCATTCAACATATTATAGGGATTTCCCGTACCCGAAGTAGTAACACTCCCATTCCATTGCGGGTGTTCGGAAAATGTTCCGTCCGAAAAACGAAGCGGGAACAAATTGGGGGCATACTTTAATAGTTGGGCAAATATTGTTTCAGTAGATACGGCAGGATATTGAGATTGTAGATATTGTCCGCTCATATCAACAGATAGCAAGGTTGTTTTGGTTACATCCAAGTCTATATTGGAGCGGATATTGTAACGGGATAGCCCAATATTTGCATCATACTTATCAATTGATTTTGAATCGAAAATACCATTTTCATGATAAAATGCTCCACTAACAAAATAGCGCACCCTATCGGTTCCACCTCGCAGATTTAATGTAACACGTTGATTTTGCGTATAATCCTGAAGAAGGCTTAAAAAGTCAGCATCCGGGTATAAATCGGGGTCAGCCCCTGTTTTATACATATTCAATACGTCTTCTGAATAATGGGGGATGAAAGAGGTGGGATTCCCGGCATCTTCCCATAGAGCTTCATTATATAAGGAAGCGAAATCATAAGATCGCATAAGTTGAGGCATGCGAGTTGCTTTTATCATGCTAAATTCTGCACGTACATCAAGTTTTGCTTTTTGTACAGCACCACGTTTTGAAGTAATCAATACAACTCCATTGGCTCCTTCCGCTCCATATACAGCCGTCGCAGAAGCATCTTTTAGTACAGTAAGTGTCTCTATTTCATCCACCCCGATATCACTCATACTCCGGGGAACTCCATCTACCAAGATCAATGGAGAAGTCCCCCCATCAATAAAAGAGCTTACTCCCCGTATCCAGAAATCGGAATCATCTCTTCCCGGTTCACCAGAACGCTGAATCGCGATTACACCGGAAATCTGGCCTGCAAGATTGTTTGTCAGGCTTCGGGTCGGCAATGATAGTTCTTTCGCGCTGATTGTATTTAGGGAAGCTACTACACTGCTTTTCTTCTGTTGACCGTAACCGATAACTACAACATCCTCCAATCCGACAGATGATTCCAACATACGCACATTAATAATTTTCTCTTTTTTAATAATGCGCTCTTCTGTGTTATATCCCAGATAATTGAATATTAATTTATCACCTTCTTTTGCATGGATTGAAAATTTACCATCTACATCCGTAACAACTCCTGTTGTTGTACCTTCTACAGATACGGTTGCTCCGATTATAGGATTTCCGTCAGCATCTGTCACCAGTCCGGTAATAGTGTTTGTATTCTGTTGTATAATAGGAGAGGGCCCCATAAGGACCGGTTCTTTTGATTTGGCTTCCTCTTTAGTAATAATGATCTGCCGGTCATTTATCAGATATCTATTCGAAGTGTTCTCAAATAAAATATTCAGGATAGACTCTATGTTTTTATCCTTTACATTTAAATTGATTTTTTTATTTTTATCCAGGATACCGTCATAATAGAAAAATATATATTCGCTATTTTTCTCAATTTCTCCCAGAACTTCCGGAATCGTTTTATCTTTTAAGTCTATAGACAATAATGTGGTTTGTGAGTAAGTGTTTACTGCACTACATACATATATCCCTATGGTAATGAATAATGTACTTAATTTCATGATGCGTAGAAATTTTGCATAATTTCCCCGGAGAGGATAATTCCTATTTGTTTTTATCATATTTTTGTAATGATTTTAAGTTTAACTTTCTGAGAAAATAAAATTTGAAGTCTTGCCGGACAATACGCCCATATTGTCCGGCTCGTTTTTAAATAATAGTTATTTTCATAGGCAAATAATTTTAGTTTATACTTTTTTTCCCATTTATCGTGAACACACGAAATAGCCATCGTTAATTGATTTGAATTTTACCGGAGCCGTACTGGAAAGCCATGTTAAAATTATTTCCAGATCATCTTTCAGATCTAATTTACCGGTACATGTGATTCCTTCTATATCGTTTTGGTATTGTATTTCTTTTCCATAATAGCGGCTCAATCGGTCTAATATGCTGGAAATATTTTCACCTTTACTGGTGTATATCCCGTTTATCCAGGAAGTATAATTTGTTGTCTCAACTTTTCTGACTTCAGTAGTACCTTCTTTATAAAGGAATAAATCATCCGGTGTTAAAACAGTCTGTTGTTTATTATCACTTTTAATTTTAATTTCACCCTCAACCAGTACTACAGAATGTGCCTCATCTTCTTCGTATGCAAGAACATTGAATGATGTGCCTAACACCTGTATATCCATTTTTTGAGTTTTCACGATAAAAGGCCAGTTTTTATTGGAACTTACCTGCAGATATACTTCTCCATCAACATAGATTTCTCTTCTTTTAGGATCAAATTTTTCCGGATAGATAACCCGGCTTCCTGCATTTACCCATAGGGAGGTCCCATCAGAAAATGTAAGAGTAGATCTTTTGCCGTTGGGAACGACCAATTGACTAAATGAAGTTTTTTTCTCTGGTTGGGTTTTGGTTTGTGACGTATTATTTTCATCAGTTATTACTTTCTCATTCACCAATAATTCTCCTGTATGTTCATAGCGGATATTGGAGTCTTCTTCTGTTATTAATATGGGCTTTTTGTTGGAAATTAATAGTTGTACGTCTTCGCTGGGTGTTTCCGGTTTTATCGTTTGCGCTATTTTCTTTATATGGCTTTCGGAAGTGAGTTGTTGCATCTGAATAAGTAACGATGTTAAGCCTATAAACAGAATAATGCAGGCAGCAGACATTACGCGGAACATTCTTCTCATCTTTTTTTTCAATAGGCACTTATTTGTCTGTTCAATACTAACCCATAAAGAATTTAAATCCTTTCTGGATATATGATCATTCTCTACCCGGATAGTTTTAAGATATAAAGTAGCAAGTTTGAATTCTTTCTCATCAATTAATCCCTCTTCCATCTGCATTTGCCAAAACAAGTCTGTTTCTTCTGTAGGGTGTTGAAGGGATTTTGTAAAAAATGCATCCTGAAGAAATTCCTCTGCAGTGAAATTTGTGTATATTTTTTTCATATATAATTTTATTCTTTAATCACATTAACACATAAAAAAAGTCTGTTTACTCACTTTCTCTGTTTTATCAGAAAATAAATGTGGAAAATGCTAACAATAACAAGTAACATAAATAGGTATAAGAATGGGAAAAGTTGGAACGTAGTTTCTTGATAGAACGTTGAATGAGATTATGAATCGATTGATAATTCATCTTCATAAGTTCTTCGATTTCTTCATAAGACAGGTTTTGAATGTATCGATAATAGATAACTTCCTTTTGCCGCGGAGTCAATGAATCCAGCATTTGTTTCATTTTTTCATGGGAATATCTCTGTTCTTCCACGAAAATCATTTCCTGCTCAATAGTATAACTGGTAGCAAATACGGGTTCGACCGTATCATTGTGATATAATTCTGTATCTTTTCTAAAGATATTGAATAGACGGCTCTTTAATGCAACAAAAAGATAAAGCTTGATATTATCCACTGGAGCAAGATTTTTTCGGTTCTGGTATATTTTGACAAACACATCATGCATACAATCTTTTACCAATTCCGGGTCTGAACTGAATTTCATTCCATAAGAATAAACTTCAGAAGCATACATTTTATAAATTAAGGCATAGGCTTTTTCATCTCCTTTAAGAAAATCATGCCAAAGTGATTCGTCTGTACGTGTTTTCATATCCCCTGATTTCTGAACATTAACACATAAAAATCCACTTTTTACTCACCTAAAGAGTTTTTTTGTTTATTTTTTTTCAAAAACCCCAAACATCAACTAATTTCTGATTTCATTGATGTATTAATATTAAGTAGATAGGATTTGATTGTATGCAAATATCTTAATATATGCATTAATTTTCATGTTTTGATGAGAATTATATATGATTTATTGTGTCTTTTTTTGCAGTGCTAAAGATAAAAGTCTATTTTCATGAACTAGAGAATGCTGATACTTTTCATTAAAAGCAATCAATTTAGGTTATCATACACAACAGTCCCCAAAAGTATTTTACTAGCTTCGAAAGCTATGGCATAGTTGATTTGGCAAGGTTTAACGAATTAACTAAATGCTGTTTCCACTATTTAATAATCATCAGAACCGGATTATCCTCATCATCTAACGATTGTGCTAATTGATAGAGTTTTTCGAATTTATTGCCGTATAGTTTTTTATATGTTTCATAATCTTTTTGGAGTATTTCGTCTTTTATTTCATCTGCCTGTTTCCATTGTATATTGTATCCATCAGGCTGAATAATAACTGGGAAGAAAGGAAGGCCGCCGTCAATGTCGTTTATCAGTCCTTTGCTGGTTCTAATAAGTCCGCCATCGCCCAAATTGGTGACTTTGCCTGTTTGTTTATTATAAACAGCGAAAAGGCCTTTCATACTGAATCCCCACCATAATTTCATATAGAGGAAGTATTCATCTTCCAACATATCGGAGAGGAAAAGCTTTTCGTTTATTTGAGATAAAACAGCATCCCTTTCATTAAAAGTTCCCTTGGGTGAGGCCGGCATCTGCATCTCTCCCAGATCAATGATCATAGCTGCTTTCAATCCGTCTTTTTCAATATTAAAGATCGTATCGTTACCAAACTCGTTGAAGCGGACTTTATCCTTATACCGATAAAGAGGACGAATCGGAGTAGTTATCGATACAATTTCCTCTCCTCCCATGCGAGGATTTAGATTTTCATACCGTCTGAGCTCATTTCCCTGAATATCGTATCGGTATAGGAACCAGGTTGGCTCGGTTTCGTTCGGTTCTTTGGGTATGCTTAGCCGGTGAAGGATTACATTCCCTTCCGGACTTATTGCCATATCCAACAAACCATCTGTAATAGGAAAATGCGTCACATATTCACCTTGGGAATCAAATTCGAGAATTTTACCTTCCGTCAACAGATGAAAGCCTCCTGTTTGTAAATTCGCCAGAAGGATACGAAGCCGGGTATACTCTGCCGGTGCGTTTCCTTGCCGGGAAACCAGACGGATGAATTTACCTGTCGGACTGAATAAAAAGAGTTGCAAATGGCTTGCGACAACAAAATTCCCATTCTTCAGACGGGCAATTCTGGAAATGCTACCAACCAGAGATTCATCAGTTGTCTCTAATTTAATATATTCAATATCAGAAGTGATGGAAGAGAGAAACTCTTCCCCTTGGCTTTTTTCAATTGCTTTAAGATTCAGAATAACGGGAGTATCACTATTTTCATTAAAAGCGTTTGAATGTGAGCTTTTTCCTTTACATGCACAAGCGATCAGGATATAGCTACAAATAATTAATATATGATGTAGTTTCATAGTAGAAATAATTTATGATTTATTTAAACCGGGCGACAAGTAACACAGGATTATCTTCTTCATCCAGATCTTTTGCAATCTCTTTGAGCTTATCTTTTAACTGGTTGTTTTCGTTAGCTTCAATCAAATCGGCAGCATTTAATACTTGCAAGAAAACGTTTTTGTTTGCATCCGAAAATTGAGTCATTTGTGTAGAGATAGATATTTTCTTTTCAGAAGTAAAATCTCCATTATAAATATTCTGCTGAAAGAGTTTACTTTCTTTTTTGTCATAAACCAAATCCCAACTCTTTACTTTTACATTCATGCCTTCTCCTTCGAATTTCTTTTCCACAACTTCAAAGAAAAGATAATCATAACAGTCGAATGCATAAAATAAAAATCTTTCAGGATCCATCGTCGGACGTGAAGGCTGTTGAATAGCAATAGGATATAGTTCCATTGACTTATTCATAGAGAAAATGGTGTCATTAGATATATCGGCTAGGATGAAATCAGGGGAAACGGCAGTCAAGGGTAAAGTTTGGATTGAATAAATCATTACATTTTCCCCATCTTGAATCCTCTGTCGATTGGACAGTTTCCGTCCTGTTTGAGGTATTATAAATTCATGCTCGATTTCACCTGTCGATTTGGAAATGATAAGATAACTATTGATTTCATCCTCTTTTAATAAATTATTATAGGCTATCAGCCGATTGGCATCAAAATTCCTCAGATCTTCGTAACGTTTATCCGGCGCGTATTCAAGCACTCTTTTAAATACCCCATTCAAGTCATAAACAAAGATTTTTTTCTTGTATCTATCATCAAAATATAATTCTTTGTTGTCTTCGTCCAATAAAAAGTTACTGTAAGCTGAATATTCTTCTCCACTACCTCCCTGACGGTTGATCTTTTTAATTGCTTTTCCTGTTTTATCAAAGAATAGGACATCTCCCGATTTAAAATGATGATTGATAATATACTGATCGGTAAAAGCATTGGCTTGTCTGCCCTGCCATAAAAGATCGTCGGTAGTTTCCATCCGGATATATTCTACATCTGCTATATCCTGTAACAACATCTTTTTTTCCGGATATTCCTTTAATACATCTACTATAACTATTTCATTATCCGCTTCTTTCTCTTTTTGCGTACAGGCAATTGATAGTAAAAGAAAACTGCAACAAATGAGTTTTACTAAATTATTCATGTTTCGTTTTTTTGATTGCGTAAAAATATATTTATTACGAAACAAACGTAATGAGAAAATATATAATATGTTACGGATGAATAGTTGTTTTACGACATCATATTGACATTTTTATTATACTTGTTTCAAATGATATAAAGGATTACTTATGCCTCGGATATAAACGCCGGATTTATGGGTATTACAGAGGGAACGGATGGAACAGGTCTGCTTGGTACGGGGAATTGCTAATTCAGAGTGGTTAGAAATATTGATTAACTATTTCTATATTAAGAAAAATAAAGGGGCTTTTTAGTCAGCCCCTTTACGAAGTTTAAGTTTTATTCGAAAGATTCGATCATAGGTCGTCCTACCCAGACCTGAGGTTGTTCTAATCCAAAGATATATGCAATAGTAGAGGCAACGTCAAATTGCATCATGCTGTTATTCATCTTATATCCTTTCTTTACATTTTTACCTGCAATGATGAATGGTGTTTCCATTTCTTCCATGGTTTTCCCTCCATGTCCTTTGTTGATTCCCCCGTGATCGGAAGTAACAATAAAAATAGTTTCATCATAAATCCCGGCATCCTTAACAGCCTGAATAATTTGTCCGATATAAACATCGAGGCTTTTGAGTGTTTCATAATATTCAGGAGTATCATGACCTGCGCGATGACCAACGGCGTCCGGGTCGTCATAAATAACGGCCAATAGGTTAGGACGTTTTTCCTTGATATAATTGCAGGCTATGATTGCTGTTGTGTCCTGATTTTCTTTGTAATTCATCACCTGCATAGAAAAACTCATCGCTTGCTGCTCTGAAAGATATTTCATACCTCCCCATTCATATATATAACCTATTTCAGCATTCGGATTGGCGTCTCGGTATAACCCGAAAATAGCCGGAAATATTCCATAATGGCTTATAATGCGTGAGGGTAATTCCGGTACCTTCGAACCCCATTCAGTATATCCGTGTAGTTCAGGCTCTGCTCCCATAAACATGGAAGCCCAGTTCACAGCACTTGCAGAAGGCAATACTGCCCGTTTCTTCAAAGTATACGAACCATTAGCCATCAATTGTTTCAAATTGGGCATATCGGCTTTCTCTACACTGTAGGCTCCCCATCCGTCAAAACCTATTAAAATAACATGTTGAGAAAGATTTTTTCTTTGAGACGTATTTGTTGTTTGTTTATCGTTACAGGATGTATAGCAAATCATCAAACAAACAACAATACTGTATAATATTCTATTTCTATTAGTAATCATATTCTTTTTGTTAAATATAAATCTTACCAACCCGGATTTTGTCCGAGATTTGGATTCAAGGATACTTCACTCAATGGAATAGCCTCGAGATAATGTTTATTAGAGTCAAAAATTCGTTGGCCATTAGGAATAGTTTTCTGATAAGGCTCGATATATCCGTCTTTATTTATAAAGATGTCCTTGCCTACACTATTATTATCATATATCAGGCTACCATCAACATCTTTCAATCCCAGAAAATAGGACCACTTTGCTCCTAAAACCTGTTTCTCAAAGAATTTGCCTGCACGCCATCTGAGTAAATCGTAATAACGGAATCCTTCGGCAGCCAGCTCTATTCTTCGTTCCCGGCGAATTTCTTCCAGAAGTACCGGTACTTCCTGCTCCAGGTATCCGGCAGCTAAAGTCATATCACTGTCAGGGTCACGTTGTAATTCGCTTATTATCATTGCATGCATACCCACACGGTTTCTTAACAGGTTTACCGATTTATCAATATCATTTTGGGTTGCTTCTCCAAGCTCAGCTTTAGCTTCAGCATAAATGAGCAGAGTTTCAGCATAACGGAAAATGGGTAAGTCAGTTTCTGCTTTGTCATATAATGTAACGGCTTCATCAGTATATGCCTTCCTCCAGTGATAACCGGTAGAGGTCAGACTTCCATTTCCTTTTGCAACAAAAAGGCGCGGTACGACTTCTGTCGTCAATGAAGAGGCTTTGAAATAACCCACTCCGGGAGGAACAATAGTTTGCAACAACCTTGGATCTCTGTTCGCAAACTCGTCATCCAGAGTTTCATCCCCTTTATACAGATCGCTCAAACCTATTGGTTTACCGTCTGTACAAAGATAATCATTGATGAGGTCTTTGGTAAAACCATTATTATCTCCTTCGATTAGGCGGATAGGTATTCCTCCCCCATGCCCCAGAATATCTGAAATGAACTGCCGGTAAAAAATCATTTCTTTATTATTCTTCAAATCATTCTGTGTATATATAGCTTCGTAATCCTTTGAAGGATTTCCGGTGTTATATATTTCAAATTTGCCGGAATTCATCAATGTTTCCGTTGCTTGTACTGCTTGTTGAAAATAGGGAGTAGATTCACCCAGCCGATGGTATTTTCTGTAAGTACCCTCAAAGAGACAGATACGTGCTTTGAGGTGTAAAGCCACATATTTGTTTACGCGTCCATCTTCTCTGCTTTCCGGCAAATTTGTTACCGCATAAGTTAAATCTTCAATTACTTTATCCATTACTTCATTACGGGGTGTCCGTTTTGACATCAGTATCTCGGTATCGCTGGTGATTAATACTTTATCAACATAGGGAACATCCCCGTATTGTACTACTCTGTCATAATAGAGCCATGCTCTGAAGAAACGTGTTTCTGCTGCATATTCGTTTTTCTTACTTTCGGATATATTTGCCTTTTCATAATTTTCCAGAAAATAATTGTAGGTACGTAAAAGCTTCCAATCCCATGTGCCTGTAGATGCCAGATGTAAGCCTGCTGCTTTTGTGTTATATTTGGATGGAGCCATATTGTCACTTACTTCATCATCCCACAATACTTTACTATAATTAGGAACGTAGGTATAGTATGTTGCGGTATATGTTGCCAGGTCATTTTCCGACATCCAGAATGTCTCGGAAGTAAGTTCGTCTAGAGGAATCCGATCCATAAAGCTATCATTACATCCTGAAAGCAGGTTTATTGTTAGAATTGCTATTCCAATGAATTTTATATGTTTCATGATTGTTATTTTTAAAAGTTAACAGCAAGACCTAATGCATATTCTCTTTTGAAAGGGCTTATAAACCCGCTTTCCTTTTGTGTCTCCGGGTCGTAAGGCTTAATCAGGTTTGTATGTTCCCACAAATTCCTTCCGCTAAGAGTAACTCTGACATCTTCTAATGCAATCTTTTTAATAATTTGTTTAGGTAATGAATATGAAATACTCAGGTTCTTCAATCGAATATAAGATGCATCCTGTAGATATTTGGTTTGTGTCTGATAATTGCGGGAAGCTCCTGTTTCCAGTTGTGGATAATATGCGTTAGGATTTTCAGGCCTCCATGTATCCATCTGATGTCTCTGTATGTTTTTCCATGAGCTGTAATAGGGCCAGAACAAATAATTGGAAGGGACAAAATCACGTTTCCCTACACCCTGGAAAAGGGCTGATACGGCAAAACCTTTCCATCCGAAGTTTAAGTTGATTCCATAAATATAACGAGGCAGATTATTCCCGATTTTTTTCATATCACCCGGATTATGTATTGTATAATCTCCTCTGTCTATCTTTCCATCTCCATTCAGGTCACGATACTCGATATCACCAAGTTTCCAGGCGCCATTATAAAAGAATTGCTGAACATTTTGTGAGTTGATATGTTCTCTTTTTTCTTCTGTATCAATAAATCCTACAGTTTCATATCCCCATATTTCTCCCATTTCCTTTCCAACGTAATGTGTGCTAAGTGAACCTGTCGGATTATCATATTTAGTCATTTTAGTCCGGCTATCAGATAAAGTGAGCCCGATGCCATAGGTGAAATCATTAATCCTGTCATTCCAGCTTAATGCCAATTCCCATCCTTTTGTTGAAAGGTCGGCACTGTTGCGTTCAGGAGCACTTGCCCCAAGAATGCCCGGCATAGCATCACCTGCGGTTAGCATATCCAGCGTACGTCTTTCATATATATCAAATGAACCGTTTAAGCGATTATTGAACATAGTGAAATCTAAACCCAAGTTAAGAGTATTAACTGTTTCCCATGTTAAATCTTCCGTAACAAGATTCGGGGATGAAACTCCAATAGGCCGTTGGCCTCCTAATATATACGAAACTTTGTTGGCAGACATGGAAGCTATATAAGCATAATATGAAAGCACATCCTGGTTACCCAAACTACCATAGGATGCTCTGAATTTCAAATTATCCAGATAGTTGCGGCTCCAGTCCATAAAAGATTCTTCAGAGATTCTCCATCCTGCCGATACGGAAGGGAAGAAACCAAAACGGGAATTTTTCGGAAAACGGGAAGAACCGTCATAACGACCATTTGTTTCAAAAAGATAGCGATCTTTAAAACTATAATTCAGACGGTAGAATGCACTCCTGGTTGCATAATGAAATTCATTTTGCCCAACATAATCTTCTCCATTCGTCAGATTTAATGAAGGAACCTTTTCATTTATCAGATTTTCGCGTTCAGCATAAAATGAACGTTCACGGAACTCATCCTGATTAAAACCAATCATTCCTTTCATATCATGTTCTCCCAAACGATATGTATAGTCGGTATATAAATCAAAAGTATTACGTGTAGAACGAGTGGCTTCTTCCTTAACAAAACTAATCGTAGACCATCCGGCCCATAAAGCATCTTTCGGGAAACGGTAACCAAAATTATCGCTTAATGTAAATAGCTTTTGTACGTCTTTTTTATCGGTTGAATAATCCCAATAAGTATATTTCCCATAAATATTCCATCCTTTCAATGGAGTGATTTGTGTCTCAAAAGTTATTACGGCATTTGTTTTTTCAACCGTATCACTTGTTCCTTCTTTGAGGTAAGCTACAGGATTATTTGTGTAATAACCATTTACCGGATTGATAATATTGAAATACATTCGTTGGCCATAAATAAACTCCCACCAGCTATCACTGGAATTATACAGATGGGGAAAGTCTTCTTTATCTTTGATGTAATCCATATTTAATCCAACCTTCCACCATTTTGTTATATTCGTATTGATTTTAGCTTTTACATTATAGATGTCTACATCCTGATTGTTGAATTTTATGAATCCCTGGTCGGTAGTATAACCTGCAGATATATAATAGTCGACCAATTTAGTTCCACCGGATATATTCAAATTACTTCTTGAACGCATTGCTGATTTCTTTAGTGTCTCTTTAACGTAGTCTATCGTTCCCCAATAGTAATAATCGCCTTCCGGTGTAATTTCTTCCGAAGGATATTTAGTAGGATCCATGTGATATAGGCGTATTTTCTCTACGTCTTCATCTTTAAAACGTGAAGCAGAACCAGCATTAATCAGTGCCTCATTTACAGTCCAGGCATGTTCGTATACGTTTACTAATTTAGGCATATTGGTAAGACGACTCATCATCACATTCGTACTGAATGAAATATTGGTTTTCTCCAAATTTCTGGTCCCTTTTTTTGTTGTTACCAATACAACGCCGAATGCGGCACGGGCTCCGTAAATGGCCGAAGAAGCGGCATCTTTTAATACGGAAATGCTTTCAATATCTTCCGGCCCAAGGCGGGAGAGAAAATAACTATCACTTTGTGTACCGTCAATAATAATTAATGGGCCACCTCCGGTTATAGACTCATAACCTCGAATATTAAGGTCAGGTGTTTGACCCGGTTCCCCACTGCCATATTCAATATTAAAGTTTGGTATAACACCTTGTAAACCTTCCAAAGCATTTGTTATAGCTTTTCCCTGGAGGTCTTTTGACGTAGCAATTGCAACTGCGCCGGTCATATTAACTTTCCTTTGAGTACCATATCCGACAACAACAACTTCATCCAAAGCCTGCGAATCTTCTTTTAATAAAATGTCCAAAACTGATTGACCTTTTGTTGCTCTTTCCTGGAGAATATAGCCGATATAAGAGATTTGTAAAGTAGCATTTTCAGAAACAGTCAGAGAGAACTCTCCATCTATATTTGTTATTACTCCATTCGTGGTTCCTTTCTCTACCACATTTGCTCCGATAATAGGTTCTCCTTTTTCATCACTAACCGTACCTGCTATTTGTTTTTTTGTATTTGAATTTTCAGAAGCCGGGTTTTGTCCGGGTTTGTATACGGAAATAGTATTACCTTTTATCTCAAAACCAATATCTTTCCCTTTAAATAATGTAGTTAATATCTGTTCCAGACTTTTGTTATCTTCATTGATTGAGTACTTTTCATCTACATTCACATCGTTCAGACGGACAATAATCGAATATCCGCTTTTCTGCTCAATGTCGGATATTATTCTGCTTAAAGGAACATTTGTATGTTGAATGGTAATTTTTTTGTCTTGCAATACTCGCAGATTAGCGGATGCGGAAGATATAAACAGAATATTTATAAATAAAATGAAAAGAATAGAACGGCAAAAAGCGAAGTTTCGCCCGGAATTGAAATTTATTGAATATTTCAACCCCTTGTTTAAGTGTATTTTCATACTTTTGTATTATGATTGTTTGTTAATAACGTTGTTCTTAATAACAATTTATTAAATCGGAGAAACTTGCCCTTTCTCCGATTTTTTGTGTGGTTTTATGAAGTATTACGCATAGGCTTATTTGATTTAAGGATTAAACATCGGTTATCATCATCAAGCTTTTCTTTTGACAACAATGACATCATTCGTTATCTCTATTTTGTACTTTTTATCTATATCCAGATAACTTAATATTTCACTCAAACTCATCTCCAGATTTATGCTTCCCAGGAAGTATTCTTCTTTCAATTCTTCACAATCGATTTGAATACGGACATTAAAATGACGTTCCAGCATTTTATATATATCCGGAATGGATGCCTGATAGAATGATAGCTTCCCGTTTGTCCATTGAGCCGCCATACGTGCATCGGTTGGTTCGACGGTAACTGATGCGGTGGTTTTATCATAGATCGCTTTTTCATCGGAATGTAGAGTATATCGTTTATCTGATACCACGACATCAACGCCTCCTTCCAGCAGATTAACTTCCCATTTATTATCATCTATATATGAACGTACGTTAAAGATAGTTCCAGTAGCTATAACTTCCATGTCTCCTGCAGAAACGGAAAAGGGCAATTTTTCATTTTTATTTACTTCAAAATAGGCTTCTCCTTGCAGATGGAGACGACGGTCTGTTGTTCCGAAGCCTACATCATATTTTAATTCAGACTTTGCATTTATCCATGCCACTGAACCATCGGGGAGGAGGAGCCGGGTTTGTCCGCCTAATGGAGTGGAAGCAACTAATTGTCTGGAAACATCATCAATAACTAGAGTTTTTTCATATAAATAAATCGACCCGAGTGAAACTATAGTCAGTATAACGGCAGCAGCGGCTAATTTCCTTAACATACCATACCAGGATATTTTCCTTCCTTTATTTTTATGTGTGGAATTGAATTGCAGTTTTTCTTTCAGCAGCAGGTAATCACTATCTTTAGTAGATTTGAATTGTGGTAGATGTAGCAAAGTATTCAATCTGGCCACCTCTTCAAAACGTCTTTTATATACGTCTGATTTCCCAACCATAGAGAAAAGAAGTTCTTTATCTTCTGCCGAAATGGTTTGAGAGATGTATTCAGTTAATAATCTGTCAAATAATAAATCCTTATCCTCCATATATTACGCTCTTTTGTAATATATACGTATCCCGGATGAAAAAAATTTAGCCTGTATTATTCCTAAACTCAAAAAAGCGCTGTAAAAAGTACCTTCATT
>DAMANX010000031.1:0-57374 GCA_032073245.1 Tannerellaceae bacterium | reverse complement strand
AGTTCGGGCTTTTGCAAAAAAAAAGAGGATGCGACAGTTTTGACACACCCTCTTTTTTGTTATTAGTTTATTTTTTAATTATTTCGGAGCGAATGCATCTTAAAGGAGGTTCCATCCATTTTCTCTCTTTTCTTGAAATCCTATGAAACGACATCATTTTCCCATTAAATGGAGTTTTATTTCCATTAAACGGGATACCAAACTCCATTAAATGGAAATTTAACTCCATTTAATGAGAAAATACAGAAAATACCAGATGACGTTTATTTCCAGAGATTAATCAAATAACTTAGCTTAACAGAAATTGTCTGTCCATTGGATTTAGGAAAGAAGTCTTCTTTGTTGCTACCATAGATATTACCCAATGCGAAGTAATATCGGCCTTCGAGTATGAAGGAACCGATACCTGTACGTAATTCAAAACCAGGTCCGCCACAAATCCCCCAATCAAACCGGTTTTCAATTGGCATTGTATGTTGCTCGTTGACACGCGCCGGTTCTGCTCCATTCAGATTTTCTGTGCTAGATTCGTTTAGGGCATAACCTATTTTGGGCCCAATATTTATAATGAAACGTGCCCGGTTGCTGCCAAAATAGATATGCGTCATAAAAGGCATCTCCAGGTAGTTTATCTTTCGGGTATAGTTATATTTAATAGTGTTTGGAACTTCGGACTCGATATTTTCATCCCATCCTTGTTGTGCATAATTAAGTTCTACGGAAAGTCCCAGATTCTTTTCTGTGATCCATCGTAAAGTAACTCCGGCATGCATTCCCAGCAACATATTTTGATCTACTTTTGGCGTAAAGGACACAGAAGAGAAATTGGCACCACCACCAAAGCCAATAGCTAATTCCCTCTTGAAAGGTTCCTGTGCATAGCTTCCCATAAGGAAGAGTAGGCTAGCTGAGATTATGAGAAGACATTTCTTTATCATCAGCGTATCTCATTTCGAACAACTGTAAAGTCGTTCCTATATTGCACAATAAAGACATTCGTATTGATAAAACCTCCCCAGTTGTTTACACGTTCAAAGTCAAAACCTGTTTGAATACTCTTATAATTCATTTTATCCAGGTTGTTTTCAAAGTTCTCTCCGTATTTCTTTAGGGCATTGAAGAAAAACATGCCAGTATCAAATCCTAAGATTCCATATTTTGGGGAAGTATTAATCAAATCCTTACTAAACCAGTTTTTGTAGCTAGAATAGAATTCTTGTACCTCCGGTGAAAGAACATCAGCGTAGAAGTGGCTATATATATAGGTATTGAGTGCGTAGAAATCCTCAAGAGCATGTTGTGTGTAGGTTTGCCATCTAGGATATCCGAAGAGATTAATATTATAAGGCAAGTTTCCGGTTACTGATGTTTCAGTTAGCCTACGTGCCTGAAATCGTATTTTATTCAATGCATCTAAAGAATCGGAAGTAGGAAGAATAATATTTCTGCGTCCTCCGTCGAGTACCTTTTCTAAATCGGCAGCAAAGGTTGCTCCCTGATAAGTTATTTCTTTATAAGTAATGTTACGTTGCCCCATTTCCGTTTTGAAAGTTTGAATGAAATCAACGCTTTCTTCCTGATCGGGAACTTTGACAAGAATAATATTATCATTGGCAAACAAATCGCATCCTGCTTGAGCTGCTTTGGCATAGAGATAGGAGTGAGGAGTATTTACCTGGAAGATATTTGCATTAGAAAGGACATCATCATTACGAGATGTGATGGGTATTACATATTTAATCGAATGTTCCTGTGCAAAATCAGCAACCATTTTTATCTGATCGTTTTGAACGGCTCCTATAATAAGGTTTACATTTTTAAGAGCTTCTTGCTGTAATATCTGAGCAATACCTTGTGTGCCGTCTCCTGTATCATATACGAATAGATCCAATGTGCAGCCATCCTTACGAAGGCTATCTAAAGCCATCAACAGTCCTTCATAGTATTCTACATAGCGAGGAATGGCATGCGTATCTTTAGTTGTGAAGGGCAATAATAATGCTACTCGAATACTGTCTACACGTTCAACCGGTTTAGGTTCATTAAGCAGTGCATTTACTTCCCGTTCGCTAGGCATTTTTGTTTTTTCTGTGACCGCTTCTTCTGTTTCAACAGGAATCTTAATGACCATACCAGTTTTAAGCCCATCCTTTAATTGAGGATTATGCTTAACCAATTCAGCACTTGATATATTGAACTTGCGCGATATACGGTATAGAGTTTCTTTCCGCTGTACTACATATTCCATATCTTTCTGTACGGTTTTTATCTCCGTGGTAGGAAGTATTTCAAGAGGAGTAGCCGGAATACGAATAGTTTGTCCGTAACGAAATGTCTCTACAGACAACCCGGGATTTGCACGAATAATGTCTGGTGCCTGTACCTTATAACGGATGGAAAGAGAATAGAGCGTCTCTTTCGGTTGTATAGTATGGAAAGTATAGTTTTCCTCTGTTTCAATAGAACTGACAGCCACATCCTGTTGCGGTATGCGTAATGTGTCACCGGCTTTGATACCATTTTCACTACCTGGGTTGAGACGATGAATATCTTCAACACTCACACCATACATGGTAGCGATAGAATAGACAGTTTGTCCGCGTTCAATTGTATGATAAAATATATCATCTCCTTGTACGTTAGTAATATGTGCCTGCTGATTGTTCACTTGCGCATACAGTGAAAGGCTTATGAATGTGAGCAAAAATGCTAGTAAGTATACACTAATCTTGTTCATCAGATGTTTGGAATATTTGAGGCAAAGATAGTGTATGTCGGTATAAAATACTAATCTTTTTAACGAAATTAGCAATTTAAAAGCCATCTGAAAATCAGTGTTTTGTAAAAATGACCTTAGCGTGAAGTGCTGAAAAACGCCTCGAAAAGAACCAAAATTAAGCACCATTTTTAAGCACGTTTTTTAAGCACGAGGTATGGAACAGCAGCTATTTTTACTATCATCACCGACATTCGTTTTACGAAAACCAAATGGAAGTAAACCTACTAACATCTATCTGTCATTCACTTACAATGGTATACAGATAAGGTTGGCAACTGGTATAAAAGTATATCCAGAGCAATGGAGTAAAGCAAAACAGGAAGCTATAATAAGTCACAGATTTACGAAGTTGGATAATAGAAATAATATGATAGCAAACGATAAAATCGCAGACTTGAAACGATTATTTAGCGAGTGTTTATTATATCTTTGCGATAATGTTTCTGAAATAGAGCACGGTGAAGAGTACATCAAATCACAAATTTATAAGGATATGGTGAGAAATGATAACCAGTTAAGAGCTACTATTCAAATGGATATTTGGGTAGATAAAGAAAAATCACAAATAAAAGAAAGTACTAGAGAAAGCTATCATGCAGCAGTAAAACGAATAAGAAAGTATTTAAAGGATAATGATATACCAGATAGTTGGGATAGTTTTGATTATAATTTCTTAAAAGACTATGAAGCGACTTTTAGTAATTATGATACTTATAAAACGAACTTTACTACTTTTCTATGGCTATTAGAAATGGCAGATAACACTCGAGATATAGATTATAATAGAAGAGATAAGGATGTATTACGTTATCAAATAAGAGGAAGAACGAACGATGATATAAAAGTAAAGATAGGAGTAGCACTAACAAAAGAAGAATTATTAAGATTTTACAGTTGGAAACCTGATGAATCTTTTAAAGATAAAGTTAGAGATTATGCCCGAAGAAAGGAAAAGAAAACTACTGTTATATGGAGAAGTGAAGAGCTTATTCTAATGGTAAGAGATATGTTCACGTTGCAATGTTTGATTGGACAGCGTATGAGTGATATGGTAACAGTAATTGAAACAGAACCTGTAAATGATTGTATAACAATAATCCCACAGAAAACAGATACACATAATACTTTATCTATTATTCCATTAAAAACAAAACCTATGGAAGTAGATTTAATAGCTAGATTATTAAGTGATATAAAGAGTAATGATAACTACAAAAAGTACAAAACAACCAATAACTCGTATGTTAATCATTCTCTAAAGTTTATAGCTGAACAGGTTGGATTAGATCGTAAAGTTTCTAATGTAGAAAGAGAAATATTATTAGGATTGGATAAGATAAATGGTACTCCTGTTTATGACGTAATAACATCTCACGATGGTAGATACAGTTTTATCACCCAAATGTATAAATCTAAAGTTCCTAAAGAAGCTATTATACAAATAACAGGACATGCTACTACACAAATGGTAGATAAAGTATATACTATTCTTTCTGCAGATAATAGGAAGGATACTTTAATAGAAACAATGAACGAAGTTGAAAAGAATAAACTTAATAAAACAGAATCAGAAACTAAACAAATACAAGACATTAATAAAGAAGCAACCTTGTTAATAGATGAAATGATTACAACTAAAGATCTGGAATCATTAAAGGAAAATAGAGATAGTATTATTGCAACAATTGTTGGAGTAGTCAGTATGATGCCAAACAAAGGAAACGTGAAGGATACTGTAAGCATTGCGATGGATGTCGCATTATCTATGCTTCTTGAAGGTGATTCGATGGAAAAAATTTCTAAGACATTACTGAATGGCTTTACTCAAATGAATATATCATATTCTCCAACTATGGGTGGATATGCAATAATTCCAGATTCAAAATCAGATATAGTACCTAAGTTAAAAGAATAAACTAACTATACTCCATTATGATAGTTCTTGTCCATCTGGATAAAGATTATTTATTATTTCAAGCAACTTTTCTCCTAAGTCAGATTTATCAATTTGATAAGCCGTCCATTTCCCATTTTTCCCATTAGGAAATGCATTAAAACGATAAAAATCTTTATAAGTTTTACCTGCTTTTTTATCATAAGCTTTTTGAGCCAAATCAGAAGAAGGTATTAACCATAAAGTTTTAACTTCTAAAGTTGATATACAGAAATACACAAATAACAAATAAAAGTGATCATTTTCTCTAAATGTTTGTTTACCTATATTTTGGATATATGATCCGTTTTTTTGTAAGACGAATCGACCTTTAACTTGTAAGAATAATGGTGTGTATTTACCTTTTTTGTTGATAATTAAGTCTATACCGTCATCATCTGTATACGGAGTAAAACATGTTAGATTACCTTTTGAGCTTAAAGCAATAGTTTCAGCAACACGATTTTCTATTATATCTCCTTTTTGTTTTGATGAAAGATTTTCTGTAAAGTTATTCATTTTAAAGTTAATTAAATTATACACAGATAATATTAAAGAATTCGTATTGTCTAAGTAAATTCAATAAACTCTTCGCATTCTTTTTTTATGTTACCAATAATATGCTCCATAGATTCATCTTTTCCATAATAAGGGAAATATTTAAAACGTTCTTTATAGTGATTAATAAGCTTTTCACCTAAAAACTCTGCAAGTCTCATCCTACTGGAATTACTTTCTCTAGACCTTTCTGCAAAATATTGAAATAACAAGACTTTTTTATCTGGAAAGTCCTCTAAATATGGCCATACTTTCAAAACATTTGTACAAGGATGAGCTTGTTTTCCTTCATATTCAAATAGAACTAATAGATTTTTCTTTCCTTCCCAAGCATAATCTATATATCCTAATTCCTTATCATTCCTCTGTTTAATTCTGTATTCTTTTCTTACAAAGTCCAAACTTTTAAGACTATCGATGCAATCCTTAATTTTTTCTTCTTCAACTGTCATAATTTATGGGTATATTCATGGTAGTACAAACTTATAAATTAATTATAATAAATTGTTCATTGCTTCTCTAATTTTCTCATCCTCAAAACTATCTAAATAAATTTGAGTAGTGGTTAAGCTTGTATGACCTAAAGTTTCTGATATTAGAGCGATATTAACTCCTGCATTTTTCATGATACTTGCGTACGCATGTCTGGCGACGTATGTTGTCAAATTTATACTAATTCCTGCAATTCTAGCCACCTCCTTTAGTTGTGTATCAATCTTTCTGATTACCTTACGTTTCCTATTATATTTTTGCATTTCAGTAATGTGAACTTTTTTATCTAATACAGGAAAGAGATAATCCTCTGTCTTTCCTTTGATATCATATTTTAGAATAATAGCCAAAGCTTCTTCTTTTAATGGAATAGATATAAGACTTCCTGTTTTATTTCTTCTGTACTGTAGACGATTGTCCATAATATTTTTAGAAGTTAGTCTTATCATATCACCGAAATTGATTCCTGCACATAAATAGCTAAACATAAAAATATCTCTACTAAACTGGGTATAGAAACAAAATTCAGATAGATCAGCATTCATGATCTTTAAAATATCTTCCTTTGGAATAGCTCTTTTCTTTGTTCGTATATCAAACTTACTGATTTTATAATCAGTGAATGGATAGTCCTCTGCATTTGCATATTTCGCTTTAATAGCTTTATTGTAAACACTTCTTAGAGTACGGTAATAAGTAGCAATTGTAACTTCTCCTACATCTCTATCCCGCAAGTATTTTTCAAGTCTTTCCAGAAAATCGACATTGATGTGGCTAAATGGAATATTCAATTTATTTTTAGTGAATCTGGAAAGAGTACAATAAGAATTTCTAAGCGTTTCTCTAGTTCCTACTTTCTCTAATTCTTCACATCTGACAATTAGCTCTTTATAGAAATTGAAAACAGTCATTTTCTTTATAAGTTTTGTCTTTGACTTTGTTTGCTCTTCAAATACTTCATAAAGCTCAAAATCATCTTGATCAGCTATTAGTTGCAAAACTCTCCTTTTTAATAGTGTCTCATTCTTTAAGATGATCTTAACAATATACTTTCTGTTAGGACAAGTCATTTTAGGTTTATTGGTTTTAAAATTCCAGTGGTGTTCTTTGACAGAGATACCTAGACTTTTGTACTTAACTTGTCTATTTTTACAGACACGAATCATAAGAGGATGTTCTCCATTTGATAACGTCTTACATCTATAACATACTGTTTTAACTGTTGCTTTCATGTTCCTTGTTATTATGCGAACGTTCATAGTCCATAAATAGTAGTTGGATATGAAATAATGTACCTAATATAGCTATCATTTAATCTTACTTAGAAGTAAATAGAAAAAATTATCTTTGTATTTGAAAATTTATAAATATGACAGTTCAATTTCAGCAATTTTTATCGAAAGGAAATTTCACTTTGGCATTTATGCGTCTTAAAACCGCATCTAGAAATCTATATAAGACAATATATTTTGAAGATTTAAAAATATTTGAATTATATTTAGATGAAAATATAGATTTAGTTATAAATAATATTAGACAGGATATATACGAACCTCAAAAAAGCCATAAATTTTATATACCCAAAAAGGACAATTTAGTCAGAACTCTTACAATGCTTTCATTTGTAGATTTACTTGTATATCAAGCATTACTAAATGTAATAGCTGATTATAGCCATGATATAATTTCTCCTTATTATAACAAATATCTTTTTGCCAATTATGTAAACAAATCTACAGCAAGTGGTAATAACAAAAACTTTTTTTATCAATCGTGGAAGCGTAGATGGAAAAAATATAATGAAATATCTAAAAAACATTTTGATGAAGGATATGTCTATCTTAGTGAGTTTGATATAGCATCATTTTTTGATACGATAGATCATAATATTTTATGTGATATATTAAAGAACGATCATAATATAGAAGATGATATCTTATCTATTTTATCAAAATGTCTTGAAATATGGACTGAGGATTCTAACCATAAATGTTTTAAAAGTAAACATGGAATACCACAAGGACCATTAAGTTCCGTATACTTAGGAGAGCTTTATTTATTCTATTTAGATAAAGAAATTTTAAAAAAAACCAACAAATTTGACTATAAATATTTACGATATGTTGATGATATCAGAATTTTTTCCAAAGATGAAAAGACATGTTTAAAACTTATAGCTGGATTAGATTTATTATCCAAAGATTTAGGTCTTATTCCACAAAGCAGTAAAATATCTACTAAAAAAGTTTCAGATATTAGCAAAGAAATAAAGTTGTTAAACAGCAAATTTTCTGAGATAACAAAAGAATATAAAGAAAATAATGAAGGTAAACCAGAAAATACACTAAAAAACAAAACTCATAAAAAGCTTAAGAAAAAATTCCTTAATTGCTTTAAACAAAATAGTGATGAAATTTATTTAGATAAGACTGTGATAGGATTTTCACTATATAAGTTAAACAAAGATGAAGAAGTAAAAAAATGTTTACTTGAAAATTATAATTTAATTCTGACAAACATAGAAGGAGTCTTTTTTTATTTGAAGCAACATTTCAAAAACGACAATGATGTTAACAGTCTCATATTAAGCATACTAAAGGATAATGACTTATTATTTAACCACTTAGCAACTCTTTCGTTCAAGTTTTTTCCAGAGTTAGATTTCGACGAAGATATTTACGATAATTATGTAAATAAAGAGAAGTATTGGCTTACTCAATATTATCTTTTAATATGGTTAAAAGAAAACAATAAAAATGATCTTATTATGTCAATACAAGATGAAAATAATCATTTTGTAAATCGCAAACTCAACTACTTAAAATATATTTCTTCTACAGATACTTCTTTTCGTAAAATATTTATAAAAAAACTTTTAGAAAATGAAGATGAATTAATAGCACTTCAAGGACTATATTTGCTATCGTATACTGATGAATATAAATTCAAGATAGATAATAACGAAAAACATAATATATTCATACAAAATATTTCAAGAAAATTAATTCCTAATATAATCAGTTTTACACTTAAAAATAAATGGCAAATTTTAACAGCTGATGTTTTTTTTAATGAAAAAATATGGAGTGATAGTGATGAATATGAGGAGCTTAGGACATCTTTTCTCTATTTTTTTAAAACTATAAAATCGGATCCTTCTAAATCAATTTTAAATCTAAACATTTTTAACAACCTATTATTCAACAAATTATGCAACATATTATCTCTACCTTTGAAAAGTCCAGAATATGGAGTTAATTTAGCATCAAATCTAATCGATAGCGAATTTCCTATATGTAATAAATACTGGATTGAGATAAATGAAAAAAGAAATCAGAATACAGAAGCACATCCTCACGATAAATCAGGAAATATTAGAAAAAGAATTAATGAAAAGGAAAGTAATGATCTTTTTTATAAAGAAAAAAGAACCATGGAAGAATTATGCTCTTACAAGAAATTTCCTATTTAATTTATTACTTTAGCTATATAAAGCATTTCTTATGAGACAGCTTTAGAATTAGCTATATAAGCCAAATCTCACAAAAGCTGTCTCACATGCAATTTTACTTTTTATAATTTATAATCTAATATAAAAAGAATTATTCTTTAATATTTATATATAACTATTTTTCACTTTGTAACTACTTTCTTACTGAAACCTTCTGATGTAATTATATAGATACTAGGAGACAGTTGTATTTGCTCATTTCCGCATATCTTTAATTGTTTCATTAATTTACCATTGATAGAAAATATGTAGAACATCCTTTCTGTATCTGTATATATGCGAAGACCATCATCTATATATTCTACTTTTATACTATTTGATATATTTTTCTCATTGGAAGTAGGAGAATAATCCTCTTCAAAAATTCTCTCAGAATGCTGTCGCCATGATCCTTTCCAACTTTCTTCATTTTCATAAGCAGAGGAACTTCCTGTAGGAATATATATTTTAACTTGTCGAAACAACCTTATAAAATCACCACCACTTCCTTCATAATCTATTTTAGGAGGTGTATTTTCTCGAAAATGAACTTCTTTCAATTTAGAACTTGAACCGTAAGGAAATGCATGTGCTCCAATCTCTGTTAAACTTTTTGGAAGTATCAATATTGTAAGATTGCTCGCTTCATAAAAAGAATATGTACTTAGATAGTTGTTTTTGTTATTGTAATAATAACGCCTATAAGTGGTGTTATTTTCATTAGTAACATAATGTGAATAACAAGCCACGTCTTTTCCTTCTCCTTCATAAACTATTTGTGCATCGGTTAAATCAAGAACTGAAAGAGTTTCTTTTCCTAAAGATTCTAAGTAGTTAATATCTTTAGCATTTATTTTGCCTAATATAATAAGATGTGGAGATTTTTTTTTACTCTCATTCTCAATTATTACTTTTAATGTTCCTGCTTCATTTATATTAATGGAAGTAGAAGTAGTGTTTTGAGCTTCCATGTGAAAGCATACAATTAAACACAACAAAATAGGATAAAATTTAGTATTCATTTTACGTATTCTTTATTTAATTATTACAAGCTAAAAGCAATATTTATTCCAGTAAGCCTATACAAAGACATACCTTGATTGTATAACTTACTTACAAATAGGTTGAGAGGAATTTCTTGCCCATTGTGTTCTTTAACTGTAATAGAATTAACTAAATTCCAATCAGTTCTTCGATTTGGACAGAGTAAAGAGTACAATTTTCTTGATTCATCAGCTAAAGCATCCATTATACCTCGTACAGTAGGTGTTACTTGATTTTTAGATGCTTGAAGTTCTTCTTCGATTTGTGCTAATCCTGTACTAATCTTAAATGCGATGGTTTGGATTGTGGATTTGTTGCTGTTTCCAAAATTAAATAATCCCATATTAATTTGATTTATGCTTCCTATTTCCCTTTAGAAGCGGTTTATATATAAAGAAAGATGCGGGAACTACATTGTATATATCCACAAATCAGGCTCTCGCAAAGCCAGTAACACAGATATAACAACAAGTTGCCCGCATCAAACGATATGTAAACCACTTTCTTTCAAAAGTAGAAACATAACATCAATGCGGGCGTTGTTGTTATCATCCCCGTGTTACTTCAAATTTTGCGAGATTTGATTTGAAGGGATAGATAACAAAACGCCTTTCGTAAAATGTCCTCAATACTTACTAACTCTTTAGTTTGTATTAATTATGACAAAAGTAACGAAAAGCGTTTTATATCCAAGTAAGATTAGAAAGAAAGAGAATCGTATGTCTCTAAAATCTCTTCTTGTCTCAATCCTAAGTATCTTTTAGTAATAGCTATACTTGAATGATTAAAAATGGTCATTAACTTGACTAAAGCCATCTCTGCATTATCAGAATTTTGATTATATACAGCTCTGCCCATGCATTTCCTGAAAGAATGCGTAGAAAAGTTCTTTACATTAACTTTATACTCAATTTTTATCTCTTTAAGTATCTTGTTAATCCGTTGGACACTAAAAACTGTTCCTTTTTGACTTACAAGTATAGGAGAGTTAAGACTAATAGGTTTAATATTATCATAGCATTCAGAAATATGTCTCTTTAGCTGTGGATTAATCCTAATAGTTCGTTTTTTGCCAGTTTTCTTTTCCTGAATAGTAAATTCATCTATATCATAGATTTGTTTCCACCTTAGAGAAAGAATGTCAGAGATACGCAATCCCCAAAAGCAACCAATTGAAATAAGGAGAGATATTTTATAGTTTCCGTCCTTTGCTAATCTCCTAACTAAATTGGTCATTTCATCCCATTGTATATAATCTGCTGTTGTGTTACTGTATTTTAAACTCATATAATACTCAGTTTTATTTGATTAAACATGTAAGTGAATCTCTATTTTGATACTACGCATGTAACTTGTTGATAATAAGGAGAACATTCACGTTTACTATTAGTGAACATTCTCCTATGTCTCATTTTACTTTATCTTCTTTCTTTTCTTTGTGCTTCTTATGACCATGAATTTCTGTATGCCTTTTTAGTTCTTTATGATCTAAGTACATTCCGAAAATTAGCATTCCTAATAAAATTAATCCTGTCATGATAATCTCCCTTCGTCTGCATAAGAATAATATCCTTCTGTGGTCACAATTATATGATCAAGTAGATTCATATCCATTAATTTGCAAATTTTAGATACTCTTTGTGTCAATAAATCGTCTTGCACCGACGGCTGTATATCTTTTTTCCCACCTGAGGGATGGTTATGGCTAAGAATTATACCTGATGCGTTCCCAAGTATCGCAGCTTGCAAGATAATACGCATATCTGCACTTGTTTCTGCTAGTCCTCCTTGACTAATCGTAGTAACACCTAAAACACGTCCTGCACGATTCATAAGGATTAATTTCAAACTCTCATGATGTTCTATAGTTTCCATATCAAAAACAGCACTTATAAGTAACTTGTAAATGTCACGTGAACATTTAATTACAGGTCTTTCAGATGCTTTCACTTTACTAGAGTAAGTTAGTTTTACTTCGCTAATTGCATAAATGTTATCCATAATAAATTGATATTAAATTGTTTATACTGTGTTTTGTTGATTTTCTGATTAAGAAGAGATAAGAAAGAATTGAACAAGTAAAGTAGAAGTTTGTATTTGTCTTTTACTCATTGATTTAGATAGTTTCTATAAAAGTCTATTCTGAAAATTGTGTTTTCAGTTCTGGAATTCTTCTAAATCGTTGTTGATTTATCCTGTGAGAAAACGCAGAAAATATTCACTTATCTCTATCCTACGCAGGGGGACATTTCGTGTAGTGTGATTATGAATGCTTAAATCATAAATTTTATAGTAGAGGTGTTTTCATGGTAGAAAACAAGTATATATGATCACTTCTATACCATAAAGGGGGAGGGGGGATAAATACGGGAGGGGGGATATTAAAAAAATTATGTGTATAGTCAATTTTTTAAGGTTGTGCTATGTCTACTTTTTTATCTACCTAGATATCAGTACCTTTATACAATCTAATGAGAATCCGACACTCATTCATTACAGATAATCCCAATATCACAGAGATACTTTAACTATTAAAATCTAATTTACACTATTATGGTATTATATAAACCAACCGATCAACTTTTCGCAAACAGGTTAGAGTGCAAGAAAAAACTGAAATTAAGTTGCTCTCAATATCAAAAACTCATGGAACTGAAAATTCTCATTCCTGTAAATAGAGAAGACTTTCACTTCAATTCAAATAATAGTCAAGGCTAATTATAACATATTGGTCTGGGCTAAAATTAACTCTGTAACTAAGTTACCTATAAAAAACTATAACCATATATTATGGTTTTGACCTCTTCCAGAGACCAACCTGTGATATATTCCATTTAGATAAGTCGCACTAATCAACAAATTTTATCACATAAAATGTATTATCGCATATTTGACAAAGACAAAATGAAAGGACTCAATAATAATCAAGCTTATGTATTTGGTCGCTTTTCTTTCAAATCAAATTATAAAACAGGAGAATCTAAGGTAAAGCAAAAAACTCTTGCTCAGCTTTGTGGATGTTCTGAAAGTAAAATACAAGATTGCATTACAGTTTTTACAGATAAGGGATTAATATTATCCACTAAAACCAGAAAATATCTCGATAAAGATAACCAACCAAGAAGAGCAAACATATATGAGTTATATGTGCCAGATAAAGAGAATACAAACTATTTCACTGTCACAAAAGAATTTTTTGAACTGGATATACCAGATAAAATATTAGGATATGTATTACTTCTTAAATGTATATGTCTGAATGGCACAAATGACTGTTTCTATAACTTAACAGAGATTTCAACTCATCTAAATATTGGCTATTCAACTCTTAAAGGAAAGAATGGATT
Organism: Tannerellaceae bacterium; assembly: GCA_032073245.1. Taxonomy (GTDB): domain Bacteria; phylum Bacteroidota; class Bacteroidia; order Bacteroidales; family Tannerellaceae; genus QVMG01. The sequence goes on along the minus strand of DAMANX010000031.1, from coordinate 43,731 downwards.
ACACCAGAAAGCAATAGACTATGGTCTTATAGAGGATGAAAAAGTTATTTATAAAGAGAAGAAAGTTATTCGTCACACCATAGTAACTCCTTATATTTTGACCGCACAGAAGGTAAATCTTCCTGACTTGAATTCCAGATTAGGTCGATTTGAAAAAGAGAATCTGGAAGGATATAATTATATTAGAAGATTATGCTCTGAATTAGGCGTTGAGCCACCACCATATAACAAAAAAATGATGGGAAGAATGTTGGCATTTGCACGAGGAAAGCAATTGTATAAAGTTTTAAAGGATAGGATCAAATCTATTAAAGGAGATAAAGTTACAAGTCTTCTGTATTTTATTAAAGTATTAGGAATAGAACCTATCGAAAAGATAGATATGTATTCAGATATAATTATTTTGTAATAATATTACAAGTCATATAATTCTGCGTTTTACTTGTTAGCAGGTCAATTTCCTATCATTTGAATATTCTTTTCAAATAATTTGTATTGACTTACATAAGGCACTAACCTATTAAATATTTGAGGAATAGGAGTTTCAAGCGTTTTGTAGAAAGTTTCTATCTGATTGTCAAAATATTTTTCTCTGACAAAATTCATAACAATAGGATATAAAATATGATCTGCATCAACAATCCTTAATATATTATTGCATTCTTCTTCTATTACTCTTTTCGCTTGACTAAGTTCATGGCGAATAATTTTTTCTTGCTCTTCGGAAATCTTTAAATCTGTCTCATTGATTCGAATAATATCTTGTATCGTAGGATCTTCTTTAGAATTTCTATCTCTCTGTAAGATAGTGTTTAATATAAAATAAACTTTGCCATGAGTTATTTCACAAATATTCTTACAATGAATTAAAAGATTAGAATCCAAACGCTTTTGTTTCTGTACTTGTGGTATATAACTTGTGAGAATGTAAACAAACACCCCTGTAAAGATAGCGAGACATAGATCGTATATAAGCTCTCCATGTATTCTTGCATTTGAGTATATTCCATTAATATTTATAAACCATAGTTTATAACAAAGCAAATAGAATAAAGAAAACGCTCCTATAACAACTAAGGAAAGGTTTAGTCCATTAAAATATTTTTTAATCATATCAGTTATTTATTTTTGAAATTTCATATGTGCTTGTTGATATTTAAACAAATATACTAAATGCTCTCATTTTATCTGTTATGAACAGATTACAAGTTATCAACAGAAGATAGAAGTATTGCTAAACCTGAATTTCTGGATAGTTACATATTTTTTCACTGGGTCTATAAAAAGGTTATTCTTGAAAAAAGATGTAATTTCCCTAAACTCTTTCTCCAGCTATATAAAAAGGAGATTTAGAACCTTTCTTAGCATCTTTTACGCAGAAAAAATCCTTTATAGACATTTCTCAATACCTTTATCCACAAGACTTTCTGTTAATGAAGAGAAATTTAGAGAATATGAGATTAAAAGATTGATATTATTTGCTTAGTCCAAGCTATCAGGTAAATGGAAAAGTGTCATCTATACTAATAACAAAGGTGACATTTATCCAAATGCATCACAAGAGTAGAAAAGTCGTTTATCTGTCTTTTATTAATCCATTCCAATAAAACCATATATGGAAATATTTATCTTTGGAGAAAGTAAAAAGATAGCTATGTTTATTTCTATAAAAGAGTTCAAAAGTGATGGTTATTGGTATGATGAAAAAACAGATACAAAAGTTTTGGAATACCTCTATCCTGTAGCTCAATATTTTAAACCAGAATATCAAATATTTCATGAGGAAATGGATGACACATCTAATGTAAATATGGATGAGGATCTTGGTATAACAGAGAAAGTTACGGTATTACAATTACCAACCTATGCAGTTAAAGATTTTGTTTTCCGTTATAACTGTGTGGAAAAAGATAAAAGAAACAAACTTCATCCTGATTATAGAGAGAAGAATTTAGCTTCTGTTGTTAATTTGGAGAAACGGAAACTAAAAGTAGAAGAATACCAAGAAATAATAAATCGAAATAAGGAATCGAATAAGAAAATACTTCCTAATATACAGGACTATATAAAGCTGTACCAGTTAGACGCAGAAAAGTTCTGGTATTTATTTTTATTCATATCTGATTTTGTAGAAGGATTGTGTATAAAAAATATTGAAGTAGAGAATAGTTCTTTTCAGGAAACAATGAAGTTCATGAATACGATACTCAAAAATACAACCACACAAGAGCCTATGAAATTAGAAATAAAAATAGGTGACAAGCATCCTGTTAAAATAGACAACAATCATGCTATTTTTTACATGGCATTTGCTATAGAACATTTAAAAGACAAATTAGAGCATAATGTTCCTGATTTTACCAATAGGAGAGCAAAGTTTGATATGAGTATACCACAAAGTGCAGGAACGATACTTTCTTATTTCACTAAAATGTTTATACAATTTTTTAATTCCACAAAATCTGTATATAAAACCAGAAAAAAAGGAGGAGAAATCAGCAATCAAGAACTATTATTCATTCATCTTCTTTTCAAATTATCAGGACTTGCAGAAACTAAGACAAACAATCCTACAACTCATATTAGAAAACTATTAGAGAGAAATCAAGATGATCCTAAAAATGTAACCAATAGATATTACTTATTTTAGAAACATAAATTTGGCGTTTTTTTGTTTCCAGTAGCCAGAGGACTTGCTTCCTATTTTTGCTTCCGTTAAGAGTGGCTAACTTGACACCTAATTAATAGCTACTGCAAAAGGAAGCAGGTACAAATATATGGGAAATATTAATTTATTCCAAGTTATAGCCCTAAGTTGGCTAAATGAAAATGGTTACAGGATCGCAAAATTAACTGGTAATAGAAATATCAGTAAAGCGATTGTAGATGACAAAAAGAAATCCTTGAAAAAGGATGGTATGCTAATTCCTGCTATTATGGTAAATGCTATTGATGCTATTGAGCAAGGATTAAAGATTTGCACCTTTGACGACAAGGAGATTCCAGAAGAAGAACTGGAAAATTATGTTGTCCTTATTGATGCTAATCACAGGTATGTAGCTCACATGGAGCTAAAAAAGGCAGACAAAGATTACACAGGTGAGTTTTATGCTATGTATCCTTTGAATGGTAGTGATAATATTGCTCGAAAGCTCGCTGCCATCAATATTTCAACTAATAAATGGAAAGGTTATGACTATGGTAAAGGAGTAGAAATGATTCATCATGAAGAATTACCTCTGATTAAAGAGATAAATGCTCTAACCGATAGAGGTTTTTCGTTGGATGCAGCATCTAAATATCTGTTATTTAAGAGTGTATCAACAGCTAAACTTGCTAAAGCAATGGATGGAGAGATTGATCCTATCCTCTATAACACTTCTGGGATAGAAAGAGGAAAAAGAATACTTGAAGCAGCACAAAAATCTATGGATAATAAGACATTGAAAACACGAATTATCATTGATTGGGTAATTGCTAAATATGACAACGCATTTGATGATAAAAAAACAGAATGTATTGATACAATTGTTTCTTTCTTCAATAGTTTAGACAGAGTTGTTGTTAAGCCAATTGAGGAAGCAGAAGGAAAAAAAGGTGTAATCACAAAAGAAGCTGTGATTTACCAAGAACTTGAAAAGCTATACCAAAACTATTTGGATAGTTTACCTGAATAAGAATTGTCTAACTTGAAAAATGAACCTGCTTCTCGATAAGGGGCAGGTTTTTTTAGATTTAAATATTAGATAATAATTATAGTAAGAATTCCGTTTAGATCATATCCGCTTGTCTTTATCGAGCATAGAATTCTTCTGATATTGAAATCTGCAGATTTATCAGTACATTTGTATGTTCTTATTAGAGGTTAAAAAAAGAACAAGATTCAGCAACTTTTTTTCTAAAGTGCTGGTATTCACGGATGGTATTAAAAATACTAATTTTGGAAGCTAATTAGGTTGCATATATGCGAATGAAAGATAATAGAAGGCTGGGATTGTGGTTATGTTTTCTGGTTATGGCGTTGAGTTCTTATGCTCAATATGCTGTGACAGGAGGAAATGGAACTCCCATGCTTGCTGAAACTGATAAAGATGTACAGATATGGCTAGTCAATGGTATGCAAAATGTGGAGATCAGCTATACTTCTGCAACGGCAGGTACTCATAAATGGTACCGTTACCGGACCAAGGCTAACGAAGCTGAACCTTTTAATAACAGCATACAAAACGGATCGACTTCGGTTATACAAAATCTGGAAGAGGGATGGGGCTACTTCGTTGAAGAAACAGCTGTAACTAAACGTTTCATATGGATAATCGACTATAGCCAATATGCGTTTGAGATAAATAGACTGGAAGTAGAAGGAGGAACTGATCCATGTTATAGTTTTCGTTTGAAGAGTGATATTGAAATACAACCTTTAGTTTATTATAGCTCTCTTGGAGTAAGAAGCGCTCTTAAGCGTACTTTTGATTTATCTTATGAAACTCTGGAGTGGTCGGAAGATAACAAAGCCTTTATCCGGAAAACTATGGAAAAGAAGATAGAAGGACAGCCATTTGGGGTATCCCTGGATCCTGCTCCGTTGGTTGATACCGACTTTGTCTTGAAAGGAGATCAGTTTGCCCGTCATTTTAATATGGAGAAAACAATTCGTTCCGATTATTATCAAACGGTGTCATTAGAAGTCAAGGCTGATACCTCATTAATTGCAGATCCTTTTTCGAATGGTGGCGGTAGCGGACTTTCTGCACCGGCAACAATATCCTTTAAGGCGTATGCTAATGAACCTGTTGCGGCTATTTATATTTGGTATATTTATAGTAGAAACGATGAAAATGGGAGAGATAACGCAATTAAACGTAATGAACCGGAATTTGAGTTTACTTTTAGTGAGGCTGGCGGTTACCGGGTTGATTTAGAAGTGAGTGACCGGGCTGGTACTTGCACAAATGCTGATATCACCTTCAATGTTGATATATCTGATTCCTTCCTGGAAATACCGAATGCTTTTTCTCCGGGTACTACTCCGGGAATTAATGATGAATTTCGTGTAGCTTATAAATCATTAGTGAAATTTAAAGGATGGATATTTAACCGTTGGGGGAACCAAATATTCCATTGGACTGATCCTTCTCAGGGATGGGATGGAAAAAAAGGAGGGAAATATGTGTCACCGGGCGTATATTTCTATGTAATAGAGGCGGAAGGCTCTGACGGAAAAAAATATAAAGAAACGGGAGATATAAATATTCTTCGCTCAAAAAACATTGATGATGCACCGATTAATTAAATATATAATACCATTAGCTACCGCTTTGATGGGGGTAGTGGTTGTATGGTTGTGCCTTAGTTCCCATGATGCGCAGCAAGTAAGAGAAGAAAGGCCGGTTGTTTCAGCTATGACTGTTACTCCTGAGGTTCCTTCTTCTGTAGAATTTTGTGGAAAAGAATATGATCTTACGCGCTATAACCGGCATGAAGGAATAGATAGGGAGCTGTCAAGTTTTACTTATTTCCATTCGACTACTTTGTTGTTATTCAAACGGGCAAATCGTTACTTTCCGATTATTGAACCGATATTGAAAGCTAATGGTATACCGGATGATTTTAAATATCTGGCAGTAATAGAGAGTCATCTGGATCCGAGGGTTTCTTCTCCTGCGCGTGCGGTGGGAACCTGGCAGTTACTGGAAGGAACCGGTAAACAATATGGACTGATTATTACACCAACTGTGGATGAAAGGTGTGATGTGCGCAAATCAACCGTGGCTGCTTGTAAGTATCTGAAAGATGCCTATGCAAAATATGGAGATTGGGGAGTAGTGGCTTCTTCTTATAATGCAGGAATGGGACGTATATCGGGTGAATTAACCAAGCAATATGCAGATCACTCCATGGAATTATGGCTGGTTGAAGAAACAGCTCGTTATTTATATCGCATTATGGCAATAAAACAAATATTCCAGAACCCATATCGGTACGGATTTGTTCTTCGTGCTTATGATCTTTATAAGCCGATCGAATGTGAAGAAGTGAGTGTTTCAAATGATATATTGGATCTGGCTGATTGGGCAAAGAAACGAGGTGTGACTTATGCAGATTTGAAGCGTTTTAATCCATGGTTACGTGACCGTAAGTTGCAACCTGCCGGTAGAACATATAAGATGCTTGTGCCAAAAGAAGACGAAATGTATTATAAAACTCCGAATACTTTTGTGCATGACCCTGCATGGGTTGTACGCTAGGAAGAAACTCTAAAAGCAGCCATCTACGTCGTTGCTTCGTTTCAGTCATTCAGTCCATACTTTAGTATGCTCCTTCATGCCAGAAACTCAGACGTCTCGTATCTGACTACTTTTAGAGCTTCTTCTAAATAAGCTATAATTAGCAATCCTATTGAATAAAGATTTTAAGATTATAATGAAAGAGAAGCAAGTAGAAGAAGAGAAAATAGAGGGTGGCCGTATTGTTGTGTTAGGCGCCCGTGTTCATAATCTCAAGAATATAGATGTAACCATTCCACGAAATAAACTGACTGTTATCACAGGTATGAGTGGTAGCGGTAAATCCTCATTGGCTTTTGATACTGTTTTTGCGGAAGGGCAACGGCGTTATGTAGAAACTTTCTCTGCTTATGCACGTAATTTCCTGGGGAATATGGAACGGCCTGATGTGGATAAGATTACTGGGTTAAGCCCTGTGATCTCTATTGAACAGAAGACGACAAATCGAAATCCCCGGTCTACTGTCGGTACTACCACTGAAGTTTATGATTTTTTCCGGTTGCTTTATGCTAGGGCTGGAGAAGCGTATTCTTACCAGAGTGGTGAGAAGATGGTCAAATATACGGAAGAGCAGATTCTTCAATTGATCATGGATGAATATGAAGGAGAGAAGATTTATCTTTTAGCTCCGTTGGTACGTAACCGTAAGGGACATTATAAAGAACTTTTCGAACAGGTACGAAAGAAAGGTTATTTAAATGTTCGCGTCGACGGTGAACTCAAGGAAGTGTACCATGGAATGAAACTTGATCGGTACAAGATGCACACCGTAGAGGTTGTGATAGATAAGATGAAAGTTTCACGCTCCGATGAACGTCGCTTGAAGGAAAGTCTGAAGATAGCAATGAAGCAAGGTGACGGACTGATTATGATTCTGGATGGTGAAGTAGGGGAGATAAGGCATTATAGCCGTAGGTTGATGGATCCTAAAACGGGCTTATCTTATAGTGAACCGGCCCCACATAATTTTTCTTTTAACTCTCCGCAAGGAGCTTGTCCGAAATGTAAAGGGCTTGGATTGGTGAATATTCTTGATATGGATAAGATAGTACCCGATCCTTCCGTCAGTATTTATAATGGAGGGATCAGTGCGTTAGGAAAATACAGAAATGCCCTTATATTCTGGCAAATAGAAGCTTTGTGTGAGAAACATGGTGTTACTATTAAGACTCCGATCAAAGATGTACCGGAGGAAGCAATGGATGAGATCATGAATGGAACGGATGAACGGTTACAGATTAAGAATGCTTCATTAGGTAGCTCCAATTATTTCCTTACTTATGAAGGTGTTGCCAAATATATTATGATGCAACAAGAAAGCGAAGCATCAGCAACTGCGCAGAAATGGGCCGGACAGTTCATTAAGATGTCTGCCTGTCCGGAATGTAATGGACAACGACTAAATAAAGAAGCATTAAATTATCGTATTGCAGGTAAAAATATAGCAGAATTGTCAGCTATGGATATATCTGAGCTCTATGAATTTCTTCAGGGAATTGAAGAGAAGATGGATACCAAACAGAAGACAATAGCTGTAGAAATATTAAAAGAAATCCGTTCACGTCTCAGTTTCTTGTTGGATGTGGGATTGGATTATCTTTCTTTAAGCCGGGCTTCAGCTACCTTGTCTGGTGGAGAGAGTCAGCGCATTCGGTTGGCTACTCAGATAGGTAGTCAATTGGTAAATGTGTTGTATATTTTGGATGAACCGAGTATTGGATTGCATCAACGGGACAATATGCGTTTAATTCATTCTTTGAAACAACTTCGTGATACCGGTAATTCAGTCGTTGTTGTTGAACACGATAAAGATATGATGCTCCATTCTGATTATGTGGTTGATATGGGACCATTTGCCGGAAGAAAAGGAGGGGAAGTGGTTTTTGCTGGAACACCGGAAGAAATGTTGAAGGCTGATACCCTGACTTCAGAATATCTGAACGGAAAGCAAGAAATTGCCATCCCTACAACGCGTAGAAAAGGGAATGGTAAATTCATTAAGATTAAAGGAGCTTCCGGAAATAATCTGCAGAATGTGGATGTTTCATTTCCATTGGGAACTTTGATTGGCGTCACTGGAGTCTCCGGCAGTGGTAAATCAACCTTGATTAATCATACGCTGCAACCTATTCTTAGCCAGCATTTTTATCGTTCTTTAGAAGACCCATTACCCTATAAATCTATAGAAGGTATTGATAATGTGGATAAAATTGTCAATGTTGACCAATCACCTATAGGACGTTCACCACGAAGTAATCCTGCAACCTATACAGGCGTTTTCTCCGATATACGTAATCTTTTCGTAGAACTTCCCGAATCAAAGATACGGGGTTATAAGCCGGGACGTTTCTCTTTTAATGTTTCAGGTGGACGATGTGAAACCTGTAAAGGCAATGGGTATAAAACAATAGAAATGAACTTTCTACCGGATGTTCTTGTGCCATGCGAAGATTGTCATGGCAAACGATATAACCGTGAAACACTGGAAGTACGTTTTCGTGGTAAATCAATTGCAGATGTGTTGGATATGACAATCAATATGGCTGTGGAATTTTTTGAGAACCAGCCAAATATATTGAATAAGATAAAGGTATTGCAGGATGTCGGCTTAGGTTATATTAAACTTGGACAACCGTCAACTACCCTTTCCGGAGGAGAAAGCCAGCGTGTTAAGCTTGCAACAGAGTTAGCTAAACGTGATACAGGCAAAACCCTTTATGTGTTGGATGAGCCTACAACCGGACTTCACTTTGAAGATATCCGTGTCTTATTAGGAGTTTTAAATCGTTTAGTAGATAAAGGCAACACCATCATTGTAATTGAACATAATCTGGATGTAATAAAAAGTGCTGATTATATAATTGATATTGGTCCCGACGGTGGTAGGAGAGGAGGGAACGTTCTCTTTACAGGTACTCCTGAAGCTCTTGCTAAGAGTGGTGTTGGTTTTACTGCTGGCTTCCTGAAAGAAGAATTAAAGTTGAAATAACATATTGAATTGGTACCATGTAGGGGCGGCCCTATGTGGCCGCCCTTATAATGAACGGTTGTATTCTCGGGCGGCCACATAGGGCCGCCCCTACATATAAAAATATATCCGTAAAATTTGGTTTATATTATAAACTTGTTTATATTTGCTCCTGTTAATGAACTAAACACCTGTAGTTCTTTTTTTGATCTATTAGGTTTATAAAATAAACTGGTTTATAGTAAGCGGAATACAATTAAAAAATAAAGAATATGGAAGATAGAAAACTAAACGAAAAAGAAAGTCTGGACATTATAACACAAATGATCCGGAATACACAAGCCAAAATGGAACAAAATGTTGGCCGCCCTTTGTTGATTCTAGGTTACGTTTCTGTAATTGTTGCGTTGGGAATATGGTTTGCGAAAGTATCTACAGACGATTACCGATGGAATTTCCTTTGGTTCCTGGTACCGGTAATAGGCTGGACATTGGTTTTTCTGTTAGGTCGTAAGCATAATTATGTGACAACCTATATTGATCGTATTATTAATTATGTAATGTTGGTTTTTGGAGCCGGCATTATTATTGCCTGTTGTATATCTGTCGTGTTCTGGGAATTTCCGGGTCTTTTTATTTCCGCTTTAATGCTGGGAATGATGACTACGCTGATAGGGTTGATCTCTCAGGTCCGGATGGTATCAATCACCGGTGTTTGTGGCATGTTAATGTCTCCGGTCATTCTTTTTGTCGATGGGCATAATCAACTTGTATTTATTGCTCTTATTTTTGTATTTCTGCTGGTTAATCCCGGGCATATATTGAATAAGAATAGAAATAAAAAACAAGCCTGATGTTTAAAGAGTTAAATCCATTATTGCACTCTGAATTACGACTGGCTGTTATGTCATTGTTGCTTTCGGTTGAGGATGCTGATTTTGTCTATATCCGCGAGCAGACAGGTTCAACAGCTGGAAATCTCAGTGTGCAGATTGATAAACTAAGCAAAGCAGGCTACGTGGAAGTAACGAAAACCTATAAGGGGAAAATGCCGTGCACCATTTGTAAAATAACCCTCGAAGGTATTAAAGCAATGCAGGAATATGTGGAAGCACTGAGAAGCTATGTGAATTTGTAGTCTAAGTATTTATTAATCAAATATATTGAAATTGTAATCGTCCGGCATTTATTTACCGGATAGCCCTCTTTTTATCTTTACATGTCGGTTTGAACGTTCACGGATATGTATAGTATTCTGATAAAAGTCTTATACAATCATAAGGGATTAGCTTATAATCTTGTTCACGATAATTGTCGTGAAGCTTCTTGACAATTGTCGTGAAATTTCTTGATAATTATCGTGAAGCTTCTTGACAGTTGTCGAGAACAAAATTTATCCGTTACAAATTTTCTTATTCGGTAGTAATTGAGTTATAACATATCTCAACAGCCATAGCTATACCCGTTTTTCTATGGATATAAGGTGATGATTGTTTAATGTAATGAACTGATAATTAATATGGTGGTTTTAAAATATATTTTTAAAAATCTAGGAAGAAAAAAGAAACAATCTTTTTTTACCCTTTTATGTATCTCGGTTTCATCGGTGATAGTTCTGGCTGATTTTGCATTGCTGAATGGTATTGAGACAGGATTAAAGGATGGAGTTAATGAAGTACTGTCTGGACAGATAACTGTTTATGGCTCGGATAATGACCGGATGAATATTCTTGAATCACAATTGAAGGAGCAAATTCCTTTTGAATGGAATGATTCCGATAAGCTGTTATTACAGCAGAAAGTGCCAAATGCAGTTGTTTATCAACGTATCCGGATTGGTTCGCTTATTTCCTATGAGGAGGAGACTTCTTATATTCATTTTCATGCATTGGAAAAGGAACATCTGGAAAAGGTGAATAGTATGCTTACTTTCCGGGAAGGGCGGATGGCAAAGAATGAAAAGGAAATTGTTATCAGCGAGTCAATGTCGAAGGATCTCAATTGTGTGGTGGATGATACAGTCCTGTTGGTAGCAAATAATATTTATGATTATATGTCGGACATGATAGGTATAGTTTCCGGTGTGTTTGAGAAAAGAGGATTGGCTATCTTTTTGGGATACAATGGCTTTATGCCTTATCAGACAGGTAAGGAGTTGACAGAAGTAGGAGAGGGGAGTTCAATCGAGCTGGTATTAAATCCATTGGATGGAGATGATTTTACAAAAGAAGAATTAGCGGGGATAAATACTTATTTTCAGAATACTCATCCCGATCTTCGCCTTGTTTCATGGGAACATACGGCACCTTTGCTCTATTCTATTGTAAAAGTATGGACTGGAGGAGGGGTGATTACTCAGGTGATATTTATACTGTTCAGTCTTATTATTTTAATTACTCTTACTTCGCTTATTGTTCATTCCCGCAGGCAAGAATTCGGAACGTTTCTGGCTATTGGCTTTTCCTGGAATAGAGTGAAATTATTTGTTTGTGCTGAATATGCTTTGCTTTGTGGTTTTTCTGTTTTACTTGGTTATGTGATATTGGAGTTTGTAATATTCACATTGGGAGGAAATGGAATAACTATAGATTCGAATGAAATGCAATCAGCTTTGATGACTGACAGGCTTTTTCTTTTTGTACAATGGAAAGATGTGGTGTATGTATTATCTCTTTTTATACTTACAACAATTCTTTCGGCCTTTATCAGTGTCCAAAGGTTACTCCGTAAGCAAGAGATAAAAGAAATGATTAATACCTAACCTATAATAATTAAGAACATGTTTATCTATATGAAATTAGCTATTCGTAATGTCCATAAGAATTTAAGCTCCATGTCTCTCAATGGAATAGGGATAATGCTTACGGTGGTTGTAATAGTTTTTATTCTTTCATTTTCGCGTGGAATAGAATCTCAGGTTGTTCAAAGAAATATTGAATTTGAAACAGGGGCAATTACGATCAAGATAAAAAAAGAAATTGCCGGATGGGAAAAGCAAGAAGAAGGAGATAGTATTTACTCAAAACTGATTATGACGCTAAATAACAATGAGGAAATACGTAATTATCGTCAACGGATATCAAGCTATAATGCTTCCGTATATGGAACAGACGGCGTACAGCGTGTTCACTTAGAGGGAATAACAGAACCTGAATATGCATTATTGAATGAAATGGTGGAAATTACTGAGGGTAATACGGATTGGCTTACTATTCCAAATGGATTATTAATCAGTTCAGAATTGGCGGAGGAAAGTGGTTTTTCTCTGCTGGATGAGTGTAATGTTGTGCTCCCTTCTGCAGATGGTACTATAAATATGCAAGACTTTATTATTACAGGAATTTTTCAGAATACTTCACAATCGAATAAATTCAAAGTATATGCTGATTATAGCCAGGTAAAGGAATTGTATCATACAAATTTACCTTCCCGATTATTGATCGACTTAAAAGATTTAGAAGAAGTGCAAATGGTTGCGGATTGCTTATCTTCTCAGATTGTTTCTCCGGATATTGAAATCGAGACTTATAAGGATAATCTTGGTTCGGCACGTGCACTATCTTCAATCAACCGTAATAGTATGTTAGGTATGGCTTTTTTCTTGTTGTTTATCTCTTTTGTCGGAGTATGGGCGATGGAAGTAGAACAGATCAATGAACGGAGGAAAGAGATAGGAACTTTACTAACATTGGGTTTTTCCAGAAGGGCTGTTAAACAGGTCTTCCTTCTTGAATCGATATATATAACTCTGTTATTCCTGGTTGCCGGATTGTTTATTGTGCTGACCATTATAGGTATAATAAACTATTTAGATGGAGTTTATTTAGGGCGTTTAGTCTCATTTGCTTTCGGATCATCCACAATATTACCGGAATTAAAGGGATTGGATATTGTAATTGTAATTCTTATAGCGTTGGCCTATCCACTTATAGCAACCTGGATTTCGCTATGGACTATTGCGAAGATGCGTGTGATTCAGCTGTTGAATGAAAAATATTAAAATACTCAGACAAAATGAATAAAATAAAATCAATTATCACAGGTGTATTGCTAGTATGTCTTATGCCTGTTAGCGCTCAAAATGTATCCGATATTGACTATCTCGATATGATCGATAAAGCGTTGTATATGGAATATGCTGAAATTAAGATGGAAGTACTTAAGAATGATAAGTTATTGAATAATTATGTGATGGAATATTACCGTAAGGATGAAAAAATACGTATGGACTTTCTGGAGCCGGCTACCGAGAAAGGCCGCCGGATGTTGAATGAAGAAAATAATCTCTGGATGTATATGCCTCGTACAAGTAAAGTCATGAAGCTTCCGTTGAAACAAGCTTTTATGGGTAGTGATGCCTCTAATAGAGATTTGATGCGAATGACTTTCAAGAAGGATTATGAAATTGTTGCTGTTAAACAAAATGAACCGGATATACTGCAATTGGAACTCAAGGCTAAAGATTTAACGGTTTCTTATTCTAAAGTAATTATTCTTTTTGATACCCGCTTGAAAGCCCCAATCAAGCAGGAAATGTATAGTTTATCAGATAAGCTACTTAAAACAATAGACTATGAATATGAAAAATATGCGGATGGAAATTATTATCCTTCATTTAATATAATCAAGGATATGTTGCTGAAAAATTCTATCACTAAAATGTATTATAATAAAGTAAAAAGAATACATAATAAACCGGCTGTGTATTTTACATTGGGTTCCATAAAGCAGTAAAACGATGCGATACAAATACAAAATACTATTTGTCGGTGTAGCTCTATTGAGTTGCCTGCTTATCCATGCGCAGGAAACGGATTTTAATTATCAACTGATATTAGAATCAGAAGTTCAGTATACTAACCCGGATAATAAATCGCTTATTAATCCGGACAATATAATGCAGATCGAAGAGTTAACTTCAACCACTAAATTATACCCGATAGTAAAATTTGGCCATCAAATGAATGAGCTGTCTACAGCTCTTCAGATGGAAGGAAATATAACAAATTATAATTTTTCAAAGGACTCCATTCAGTTCACTTTTCAGGAATTATATGTTCAGTTTGCTTATAAAGAAAAGCATTATTTTTCAGTGGGGAAGAGACGGCTAGGATGGGGAAGCGGAATGGTATGGAATCCGATAAACTTTTATATCCAGAAAGATCCGTTCCGGACACAAAATCGCCTGGAAGGCATCTTTCAGGGAAGTTATACTTTTCTATTACCCAATGGAACTCTTCAAGCATATATCTTTCGGGAAAAGGAGTTAGAAAATTTCAGTTATGCTGTGAAATATGATTATTATGGGCCGCGAATTGATGCCAGTCTTTCTTTTTTACAATATACCCGTTACCAGCAATTCGGATTCGATGTTTCGTATGGTGGAGATACATATACGGCATATTTGGAGGGTGTATTCCGTAATTATACCAAAAGCTATCGAGTAGGAGAGGATGGAAGTTTAATAATTCCTTCAACAAAACGAGATAAATGGTGGGTAGATATGGTTGCCGGTGCATCAATTAATCTGAATGCACATATTTCCTTACGAGGTGAATATCGTTTTCGCCAAGACTATCTTGATCGATCGGAAGTAAATCTTTTTGAGGCAGGATTACCCAATCACTCTATGATTTACGATCCGATAAGTATTGGCAAACATACCCTTTTTGGTAGTATGGAATGGAAGGATACATTTGAAAGGTATTTTATTCAGATGCGATCCTTTTATGATCCTGTTTCCAGTCAATTAATTATCTCTCCATACTTTATATGGAAGATCAATAATTTTCAGGTGGAACTATCCTCCATGATTTACAATAATTCATTGGCCCTGTTCAACTATCAGGGTTCGATATTACTTAGCTGCCATTTTTAAAAATGTAATAAGAAAACTATAAAATAATAAGTAGAATCATGAATACAATTATCCAATTAAATCAAATCAATCGCTCTTATCAGACAGGAAAAGTAATGAATCCGGTATTAACTGATTTTTTCTGGCAATTTGGAAATAATTGCTTTACCATATTGGCCGGCCCTTCCGGTTCAGGCAAATCAACACTGCTTAACATTCTTGCTACATTAGACAAACCTGATAGCGGCGAATATCTCTTTGAAGGCAATCCGGTAGATTTTAAAAATGATAAATCATTAACTCAGCTCAGAAAGCAGTATTTTGGTTTTGTTTTTCAGTCGTTTAATCTTATTCCTGTATTAACAGCTTTAGAAAATGTGGAACTTCCGCTGACTCTTTTCAATTATAAAGCAAAAGAACAAAAAGAAATGGCAATGCATGTTTTAGAGTTAGTTGGTTTGAAAGATAAGATTAAACAAAAACCGGGAGAAATGTCGGGAGGCGAACAGCAACGGGTTGCTATTGCCCGAGCAATTGTAAACAGGCCACGTATAATTTTAGCTGATGAACCAACGGCCAATCTGGATAAACGGAATGCAGAAAATATCATTGCTTTAATGCGTGAACTGAATGAAAAAGAAAAGATGAATTTTATCATTGCCAGCCATGATGAGAAAGTTATTTCAGTGGGAAAAGAAGTCATACATATAGGAGGAGATATAAATTAAAAGTAAGCTTGATACTCTTACTAAAGAGAGGGAGTGCTAAGTTTTTTGTACTTTTGACATCGCTAACGCATCCAATATGAAATATGCAGATGTTATACTCCCTCTCCATTTGGAGAACAGTTACACCTACCGGATACCACCCGATATGGAGAAAGCTGTTATTCCTGGTTGCCGGGTGATCGTTCATTTTGGAAAGAAACGGTATTATACGGCAATTGTAATGACGGTGCATGAACGTGAACCTGTCGGGCAGTATGAAACAAAAGAGATTTATGCTCTTTTAGATGCTACGCCTATACTTCGCCGTCCACAATTGCGTTTTTGGCAGTGGATATCTACCTATTATCTTTGCTCTTTGGGAGATGTTTATAAAGCAGCTTTACCTTCGGGGTTGAAATTGGAGAGTGAAACAGCAGTTACATATAATGAAGATTTTGAAGCAGAAATGCCTTTACGGCCTAATGAACAGTCTGTATTGGATGCATTTGCCGGAGTCATGAAACTTACTGTTTCTGAATTGGAGAAAAAGACAGGAATTCGTAATGTAATGCCGATCATTGCTTCATTAATGGCTCGAGGTGCTGTTCTGGTGAGTGAAGAATTGAAAAAAGGTTTTGTACCAAAGAAACAGACATTTATTCGTTTGTCGGAGGCTTTTCATAACGAAGAAAAATTACAAATAGCTTTTGAAGAACTGAAACGAGCAAAGAAGCAGGAATTACTTTTGATAAGCTTTCTGGATCTTAGTCATACTTTAAATCCCTCATTAGCCAAAGAGGTTTCAAAGAAAGAGTTATTGGAATATACCGGATATGCATCGTCGGTATTGGATGGATTATTGAAAAGGGGAGTTCTGGAAAGCTATGAGAAGGAAATTGGACGATTACAGGTTCCTGTTTGTCGCCTGCAAGCATTAAGCCCTTTATCTCCGGCTCAGGAAACTGCGTATGATTCTATTCATGAATCTTTTAAATCCAAAGATGTGTGTTTGTTGCATGGAGTTACTTCGAGCGGAAAAACGGAAATCTATGTGCGAATGATTTCTGATGCATTGAAACTGGGCAGACAGGTACTTTATTTATTACCGGAAATAGCTATTACCACTCAGATAACAGAACGATTGGCGAAATTATTCGGAGATAAGTTATTGGTTTATCATTCTAAGTTCTCGGATAATGAACGGGTTGAAATATGGAATAAACTGTTGCATAGTCAGGAACCTATGGTGGTTTTAGGGGTTCGATCTTCTTTGTTCCTTCCTTTTAAAGATTTAGGATTGATTATTGTTGATGAAGAACATGAACCCAGTTACAAGCAACAAGAGCCTGCTCCTCGTTACCATGCCCGGAATGCTGCTATCGTATTAGCCAATATGCATGGAGCGAAAACCTTATTAGGTTCTGCAACTCCTTCCATTGATTCCTATTATAATGCGACAAACGATAAATATGGATTAGTGGAACTGAATACCCGCTATGGTGAATGTCTGATGCCGGAAATTATACCGGTTGATATTAAGGAGTTGAGACGAAAGAAGATTATGAAAGACACCTTATTTTCGCCTCTTCTGATACAAAAAATAGAAACGGCTTTAGATCAGCATGAACAGATCATTTTATTTCAGAATCGTCGGGGATTTGCTCCTATAATAGAATGTAAACAATGCGGATGGATACCTCATTGCGAGCATTGTGACGTGAGCCTTACCTATCATAAGTTCAAGAACCAATTGGTTTGCCATTATTGTGGATACACACAGTTTGCTCCATCGCAATGCCCTTCGTGTCATGGTACTGAATTGCGTATGCTCGGTTTTGGAACAGAGAAGGTTGAAGAAGAGATAGCATCTCTTTTTCCAAAAGCCAAAGCAGAACGTCTCGATTTCGATACTGCTCGCACACGTACTATGTATGAACGTATATTATCTGATTTTGAAAAAGGCAAAACACAGATACTTATAGGAACCCAGATGCTTTCTAAAGGACTTGATTTTGGTAATGTAAGTGTTGTCGGTATATTGAATGCAGACAGTCTGATGAACTTTCCTGATTTCCGGGCACATGAGCGGGCATACCAATTGTTAGTTCAGGTGAGCGGTCGTGCAGGGAGACGGGATAAAAGAGGTACGGTTATTCTCCAGACGTCACAGCCCGAACATCCTATCATACACATGGTCAGGGAATTTGATTATAAAGGGATGGTCAGTCTTCAATTAAGTGAACGTAGTATATTTCGTTATCCTCCATATTACAGGTTGATTGTTTTAGTTTTACGTAGCCGTAATGAAGCAGTTTTGCGTGACTTATCCACTTTATATGCCGACAAATTACGTGTTCGCCTCGGTGATCGGGTATTAGGCCCTGTTACTCCCGTCGTGACTCGTATTCAGACGCTTCATATCCGACAGATTGTCCTTAAACTGGAAGTCGCAGCAGCAATTGCACCTATTCGGGAATTACTGGATATGGTTTATAAAGAGATGCAAACTCACTTATCCTTTAAGCAGCTTATTATTCACTATGATGTAGATCCGAATTAATAATAAAGATTATGAAACAAGAAAAGATAAGACTCCTCTTTGTGTGTATGGGTAATATATGTCGTTCTCCTTCGGCAGAGGCAGTAATGAAGAAAGTTGTGGCGGATGCCGGATTACAGGATTGGATAGAAATTGATTCAGCCGGAACTCTGGGTTATCATGCCGGTGAACTGGCGGATTCCAGAATGCGTACACATGCTTCACGCCGTGGATATGTACTGGATTCCATCTCGCGCCAGGTAAAAACAGATGACTTCTACAACTTTGATATGATCATCGGTATGGATGATCACAATATTTCAGAATTAAAACGAAAGGCTCCCGATTGGGACAGTGTACAAAAGATCCATAAAATGACAGACTTCTCTACAGATAAGACACATGATCATGTGCCTGATCCTTATTACGGAGGAGATTCCGGATTTGAGTTAGTTCTGGATATTTTGGAGGATTCCTGCCAGGGATTGTTAGAGTATTTAAAGAAAGAATATCATATCTAGAAAATTAATTAGGAGACATCTAACCTGTATTATTCATAAATAAAAGAAATTCACCACAGAGACACGGAGAACATAAAGTATGGAGGACACAGAGAAGCACCTTAGCGCTTTCTACTCCGTGAACTCCTCTTTTCTAATTTCCTGTGCCTCTGTGGTGAATTTCTTTTATTTATGAATAATACAGGCTAATCCACTTTGTAAGAATTTGTGACAATCCGGTTTAATTTTCTTTTTGATATACCTCATCCCGGGTAAGCTGCTTCTCTAAATTAGCAATCCCTAAAGCAACAATAGCTGTTACCGTAGCCGTGTGCTCCTGGTATTCAGGTATATTTTTAGTATACAGGTCACGTTCAGTATGCCATATTTCTCCATAATCAAAGCCATATCCTTTGAAATCCTGTGTTGTGAAACCAATAGTAGGTACGCCTTCTACTGCGAAAACAGATGCGTCGTGCCCACCGGATACAGTGGGTCGGCGACGGATAGCTTGCTGTATTTTCACTTCGAAAGGATAATCCGGGCGGATTAATTTTATAGGTTCGCAAATACGTGTCAAATCATTATACCATGTTTCTGGAACTGTAATGCCAACAGGAGGTGTAGGGCCTCCATCCCGATTAAACATATTGGCAATCTTAGGAAGTTTTTCAGGATGTGTTTTTACCCAGGCTTGTGCACCTAATAAGCCGAACTCTTCAGCGGCAAATGCAATAAAGAGAATGGTTCGTTTGGGCTTGGCTCCGGATAGTGCAATCATTCGGGCAGCTTCCATCATGGGGCCTATTCCGGTTGCGCAATCAATACCACCAGTCGCTACATCAAATGCATCCAAATGCCCACTAATAATTACATATTCATCAGGATATTCACTACCTTTAATAGATGCTACAATATTATGATATTTGATAGGACCTAGTTTAAAATGATTACGTATATCAAATTGCAGCAGAAATTCCCGTCTTTCTTTTACCATCTGCTCTATAATCGCAAATTGGTATTCATCCAGTTTAATGTCCGGTACTTCAGGAAGGTTATCAAAGTTAGTATGGGAATCATTCATCATCTTCCTGTCGTAAAGAGCACGGATCGGCACCGAGGAAGATTGTATAAAACCTAATGCTCCCGCCGCACACATTTCATGATAGAAAAGACCGGGGAATTCCTTATATGGTTTCATTTCCTGTCTTTCTCCATTTTCATAGTAACGACGCATTCTTTGCCGGTTTTCAAGTCCGATTTTATCATTTTCTTCTTTTATTGCAGTCCGTAAGGAATCCCCGCCGGGTGATCGGTCGATGGGCCAGCCTTCATTCTTTCCGGATAAAAGCACCCATGCTCCATTTAGTTTTGTTTTTATACGATCGAATTCTTCTTGTGTCTTAGGTTCAATCACAACATGTCCACGTTGCAACCCTTTTGTTCCGGAAGTATAAGATGGAGTAGCAAAATGAAGAATCATTCCGTTATCACTTAACATTCGTCCAAACCATGGGCCCCGATTAAAACCAACAGGAACGGAACCGGCTTCTTCCATTTCAACATCTAGTCCCCAGCTTTTATATTCACGTATCATCCATTCGGCGGCATTTTCAAATGCATCTGAACCAACCAACCGCCCACCAAAGCGATTAGTAAGAATATCGATATGATGCATAGTCTGATTATCTGTTTGTCCAATCTGAATGATTTTATCAATTACTGGATCTTGTGCAACTAACTGAACGGATACTGAAAGTGCACATACAATACTGAGGAATAACACACTTTTTCTCATATATGACGTATTAGATATACAAATAAACGGAATAAATTAGGGAGAAGCAAATATTTATTTCTTATTCTAAATCTTCACTTATCCGTTTTGGCGATTGCTGGCAGTCAAAGATGTGAACAATCAATATGTAATTATTTTCTACTCTGTAGATAATTTTGAATCTCCCTTCAATAATACCTCTGTAATGATATATTTTATGGGTAAGATTAGCTTCAATAAAACCTAAGTTAGGCTGTTCCCGCAATCTATTAATTGTCTTATATATGGCGTTGGATACCTTTAGTGCAGACCTATTACTGAACTTTCTATTATAATAATGGAGTATCGAGTTTAAGTCTTTATAGGCAGTTAGGGTTAATTTTATCTGTTTAGCCATAAATTTATTTCTTTGAAAGTATCTTCTAAATCCATGTATTTACCTTCTCGAATTTCTTGTTCAGATTGCTCTATAATTTTTTGTAATTCATTCGGGGATGATGGACTAGATGGATACTTTAATCCCGTTTCTTTCTCCCATTCAGCAATAGATTCCATAGTTGGTATATCCATTGTATCTGTTTCACTATCTTCATTGGATAGTAAAACTTCTTGTTCATAGAATATTTCCGGTTCCTTTATGGAGTTATTGATAGATTCAATAGAAGAATAGGAAGAAGTAGTTTGCATTCTATCTCCATAAAGTGATTTCAGTAAATAACTTTCAAGTTGTGCAAGCTCTTCATCATTCATAGTTTCGATAAGTTCAATAAGGCGTTTTTTTCGGTTATTAAGTTCTTGTATGTCCATAATCCTCTCCTTTTAAGTTGCTTCTCTTACAAAGATAAAGGATATATCTGAATAATATGTACATTTGTGCGGTAATCAAAGACGGGGATATTATGGTATTTTATTTTACCGGAACAGGAAATTCACTTTGGGTTGCGAAGACATTGGGTGAGGTTTTTGATGAGCCTTTGATGTCTATTGCCGGTGAATTGAGGAAAGAAACGGAAGAGCTTGCATACCGTTTAAAAGAGGATGAAATGATTTTTTTTGTGTATCCTGTTCATTCATGGGGACCAGCATTACCGGTTATGCAGTTTATCGCTCGTCTGAGAATTGAAAATTATAGAAAACAACGTATATACTCTGTTGCCACCTGTGGTGATGAATGTGGTTTTACGAATGATATTCTAAAAAATTCCTTAACTAAAAGAGGGCTTCCTCTTCATGGAAGTTATTCTTTAAAAATGCCCAATAATTATATCCTGTTGCCCGGTTTTAATGTGGATACCAAAGAGGTAGAACAATATAAACTCGAACAGGCGCCGGATCATTTATCTGCCATTATCGCTGCTATCAGGGAACATCAGGGACACTTTTATCAGCGGGGAAGCTTTCCTTTTCTTAAAAGCCGGATTATCTATCCGCTTTTTGCTCGTTATGCCGGAAAGCTGCAAGGATCATTTTATGCTACGGATACATGTATTGCTTGTAATCTTTGTGCAAAAATATGTCCAACCGGTACTATCTCTATTTGTAACGATGGTAAACCTCAATGGGCAAAGAAAACATGTGTACAGTGTACTGCCTGTATACACTATTGCCCGGTACGGGCCATTGAGTTTGGTAAGGTAACTCTTAAAAAAGGCCGTTATCATCATCCTGAAATAAAGAATATTATATAATGTAAATATATTATGAAACAAGTTTGGATCTGGTTATTAGTTATTGTAAGTCTGGCAAGTTGCCAACAATCTCCCAAGGGTTATGTGCTTCACGGAGAAGTTGCTAATATGAAAGAAGGAAAGGTTTACCTGAAGAAGTTCCGGAATAAAATGTTCTTTGAACAAGATACAGCAGATATTAAGGATGGTAAATTTACTTTTACAGGTGTAGTTGAGCAACCTTTACTTTATGGCATAGCTACTGAGTCTATGAACTATCCACAGCAATTCTTTTTAGAGAATGTAGAGATGAATGTGAAAATGGAGGCAGATGGAGAAAATTTCATGATCCAAGGTTCTCCTCAAAATGATATTTTTCTTGGAAATGCCGGTAAGATTTATCAGAAAGACTTTAGTATTGATGACCTGATTGCTTCTCATCCGGACTCTCCTGCAGCTGCCTTCTACCTGTATCGTTATTTCACCTATCAACTTACATTGGATGAACTGAAAGTTACGCGTAGTAAAATATCCCCGGCTTTAAATGATTCTCCGTATGTTATCGATCTGGATATTATCATCGGACAATTAGAGAAAGTTCAAATCGGACAAATTGCACCTGATTTCACTTTGCCCGATACGGAAGGTAATCCCGTTTCTCTCTCTGACTTTCGTGGACAATATATTCTTTTGGATTTCTGGGCTGCCTGGTGCCCTCCTTGTCGCCGGGAAAATCCCAATGTTGTAGAGACTTTCAATAAATATAAAGATAAGAACTTTACCATTATAGGTATCTCTTTGGATTATAATAAAGAGAATTGGTTAAAAGCTATAGCTGATGATAAATTAACATGGACTCATGTTTCAGACTTGAAGTATTGGGATTCTGAAATACCTGCTCTATATGGAGTAAGAGGTATCCCTGCTAATATGTTATTAGACACGAATGGCGTGATTATAGCCAAGAATATTATGGGAGAGAAATTGTCGGAAACCTTGAATACTGTATTGAAATAAGATGAATCGTTTATTAATAATAGGAATAAGTACTCTTTTGATGTCTATATATACTTTATCTGCCCAGCAAGACTTTGATGGTTCTGTACGAAAAGCGGTAGAGAGACAGATGAAGGTCTATCCTAAATCCACCTTAAAAGATATCTATAAGAACTTCTTTCAGGATGAGTTTGGCCCGGGACATATAGTTAGCGATACTACAGCAGCCGGTAATTATCTTCGCCGTGAAATGGATTCTTATACGGAAATAACCGGAGAGGTCGCTGAACCATTAGGATGGAGGAATAACTTCTGCAGAGTAAATCTGTCTGTTGTTAAAGATGGATGGGTACCTTATTCCGTTTTCTTTGATGCTTTTGTTGAAAGTGTAAATAGTATTCAGCCAATGTCCGTTGCCGAATGGGAAGAAGAATGTAATAAAATAGAAGGCATTATCCATTCAATGAATTTAAACTTACCAAACTATAAAGAAGATAAGGAGGAAATATCCGAAAGACTTGCAAAAGGAGAATATGTAGGCCATCATAGTAGTATATACGAAGAGGCATATACTCCTCATTACCGTATTATGAGCAGCGAACTGTTTGAGATGAGAATTAAGTCATACTTGTTTTAAGTTAAACGAAAGTTCGTTATAAGGAATATATTCGGATATCAATTGACTAAGGTCGATCTTCGATTGCCGTCTGCTTTAGCTGACGGCAATCGAAGATCGACCTTAGTCAATTGATAATAGGCTGAAGCCCATTTCTTCAAATCTTCCTCTATTTGAATCAACTTTTTATATTGAAATCACGTTCACTGAACAATTAATTCAATCTCTGCTTTCCGTCTGTAGTTCATATAACGCATTCATAGCCTCTTGTGCTTTATCTTTAGGCACAAATAGATGGTCATGATAATAGGCGGCAACTACATTTGTACTGATGTTTTTAGATGTCAATTTATTTGCAATAGCGGCAGTAAGCCCAACTGCTTCCAGACTGGAGTGAATAGTTAGGGATATGAGTGCAAAAGTCGAATCGAATTGGATATTGTGTTTTCCGGCAATAGCCTTATTCACAATAAGAGTAAGCCCTTCTTTCTCCCAAAAACTACCGATCGGTTCCAGGTAGAGTAGATCAGCCACTGTTGTTTCTGGAAAAGTACAAAAGACATATTCCTCTGAATCCAATATAGGTTCCATTGAAGCTAAAAGTGTCTGAAGATTTTTAATTGCTGCCATTATCTTGTAGTTATATAAGTACAAAGATATATCTAATATAGGTCAAATAGAAAGCGCCGCTTCCTTTTTATGGAAAGCGGCGCTCGAATTATTTGTTTGAGGGATTATTTATAATTAAATCCAGTCTTACTTAGTACACTGCTTTCACTTCCAACAGGAATAAGAGTAAAGCCCCAGTTATATTCCTGATTAGCATGTAAGCTATACTCCGGTAATGGACGGGCTCCCCAGCTATTATAACCGGCAACACCAGTTTGTTTGTAATCCACACATACTTCTACGAAATTACGTGGAGTAATGTCATTCACGTGATGCTGGCGACGTAGTTTGTTCTTTGCATCTGAATCCTTGCGGGCAGCAATTTCTTCCGGACTGAAATTATTCCATTGATAAGGATGAGGCAGTGCTTCTTCCGAATCAAAATCTTCAACCGTATTACGTAGTGCATTAAAACCAATCAATCCATTTGCTTCAATCAGAAGGCCTTTGCCTTTACCAGCTGTTAATGCTACCCAACGTGTTTCTGAGTGATGGCCATTTTCCTGTGGACGTACATAAGGGAAATACATATCTTCAGCAGTTGTCTTGTAGTGTCCAATTAGAGTACCGAATTTACGATCCCAATAGTTTTCTTCCGGTCCACGTCCGAAGTATTGTACATTTTCCATTGCCACCGGCATACGGAAACGAACACCAATACGGGGAACTTCCAGCTTGGCAGATTCTTTACGGGCGGCTTCACTACCAGGAGAGAAAGTCGCTGTACGGGTAGCTTCCGAAACTTCTGTCTTAGCTTCCTCCATATCGGAAGACGTGAATTGAGCTGCAACGTTTACTACTCCACTAGGATATACTTTGTAATTCACAATATAGAGGTTGCCTGCAGGCAGTAGATAGTTAATGCGTATTAAAGCATTATCACCTTCCATATCGATACTGGCATCTATAACATTGAAATTTTTACTACTTTCTTTCCATATCTGAAGACGTGAAGGAGCACCATTGCCATAATCGTTATCGGTAGGACCGCGCCAGAAGTTTGGCTGTATACCGAAACCATCGGCAAAGTATTCTGTTCCGTCTACTTTGTAAGAGGTAACCAGCCCGCTCTTCTTATTAAATACGAAATTCACTTTAGAAGAACTCACTGTCAGATTATCTCCTGAAGTTGTAGTAGTCAATTTAGGGCCACTTGCTTTGTAGTCTTTCTTTTCTGCTTCAATAGGGAGTTTGAATTGTTCATAAGCAATCTCATGTCCAACCGGTACTAATTGTTCAGGTTGAAGAGTAGTTATACTAAAGTTTACAAAGTATTCCGTACCGGCTTTTGGTTTAAGGCCACTTACAGGAACTGTATATTCGGCTGATGTCTGTGGTGCAAGGTCAAGGGTGAATTTACCTGAACGGATCGTCTTCCCGTTTTCCTTTACAGCATAAGCCATTTGATATTTCTTGGAATTCGTGAAATAGAAACGGTTTGTGATTTTAAACTTACCGGCAGCAAGGTCAATAGCTTCAAAACCAAAGTTCTGATGTATATATTTCACTTCTGCCATTGCCGGGTGAGGTGTACGATCCGGATTAACCAAACCATTACATAAGAAGTTGCCGTCACTTGGTTGGTCCACTCCATAATCACCACCATAAGCCCAATAAGGACGGCCATTCTTATCCACTTCCAGAATACCCTGGTCAACCCAATCCCAGATATATCCTCCCTGAAGGTTCGGATATTTATAGATTGCCTGCCATTGATCCCATAAGTTACCGTTAGAATTACCCATCGCGTGTGAGTATTCCGAAGGAACAACCGGACGATCGCTACCTTCTCTGCCTATATTCTCCAGCCATTCTGCGCTTGGATATTGAGGAACATACATATCGGTATTCCATTCCCAAAGTGCGCGTTCGTAGTTTACAGGACGATCCATCAATGCTTTATCCTTTTCTTTTACCCAAAGATAACCTTGATAGAAATTGTATCCGTTACCTGCCTCATTACCAAGTGACCAGAAAGTTACTGACGGATAATTCTTATTGCGCTCATACATGTTTTCAAAGCGATCCATGTGAGGTACCAACCATTCCGGGTTATTACCTAATGTACCTCCTTTACGAAGGTTGTAATACATACCATGTGATTCAACATTTGCTTCATCATAAACATACAATCCGTATTCATCACATAGTTCATAGAATCTACGGTCTTGAGTATAATGAGAAAGACGTACGGAATTCAGGTTGTGTTGTTTCATTAATTCAAAATCACGACGCATCAATTCCTCTGTCATATAGTGTCCTGTTTCCGGATTATGCTCGTGAATATTCACACCTTTCAACTTGATAGGTTGTCCGTTGAACAGAAGAACATTATAAGGTTTACCATTACCCGCAATCTGATCGATGTCCTTGATCTCAATGCGACGGAAACCAACATTAAAAGGAACAACTTCCAGAACTTTGCCCTCAACATCTTTTACTGTCATCAACAGTTTGAATAGATTTGGATGTTCAGCGCTCCATTTCGGTACATTCTTCAGATTTGCTTCAAAAGAAGCAGTATGTAAATTGAAAGGGCTCACAAATGCTTTTGCTTCTTCTGTTGCAACAACGCTACCCTTTGTATCCAATAGTTCGTAGCCAATAGTAACAGGTTTTGCTTCTTTTGTATGATTCTTCAGGTCTACAGCCAGTTTAAAGATACCATCATTATAAGAATCATCCAATGTCGATATCACGCGGAAATCCTGAATACTTGTTTTAGGTTGTGACCAAAGGAATACATCGCGCTCAATACCACTTATCCGCCAGAAGTCCTGAGCTTCCAGATAAGAACCTGTACTCCAACGGAAGATCTTTAGGGTTAATACGTTTTTCCCCGGTTGAAGGTAAGAGTTGATAAGAAATTCAGCCGGATTTTTAGAATCCTCACTATAACCAACTTCTTTTCCATTCAGGTAAACATACATCCCCGATTTAGCTCCGGCTATATGCAGATAAATATCACGTCCATCCCAATCAGCTGGAACTTCGATATCACGGCGATAAACACCTACCGGATTAGCCTCCGGCAAAAGTGGAGGTTGTGGGTTACGCGGTTTAAACTCAAATCCATGATTTGTGTAAATAGCAACACCGTGGCCTTGCACTTCCCAGTTTCCCGGAACAGTAATATCATACCATGATGCTGTACTTACTGAAGGATCGGTAATATTATTAGGTAGATCTTTGTAAGAGTCTACAAAATAGAACTTCCATGTTCCGTTTAGAAGAGAATAGTAAGCGCTGTTCTCAAAGCGAGAAGTAAGTGCACTTTTACGGTCAGGATAAGTCATAAATGAAGAACGGGGCTTTTCTTTGTTTACCGCTACTGTCTGGATATCCTGCCAGTAAGGTAATTGAGGAGTCGGGCTGTTTTCAGCCGTTAGAGTACCCGTAAATGAAAAGCCAAGTAAGCAGATAGCAATGGCTGTACAGATTGAGTGTTTCATACGTATTTTAAATTAGAAGAATTCAAGTTTATCAAGAAATAGAGAAAAGTCAGGAAAACTTAGAAGGCCTGGGATATTTTAGGAGGCCCAGATTACCTTGGCTTTCCTGGGGTTCCTAGGCCTCCTAATAGAAATTACTTAACGAGCCGCAAAATAAGAATAATTATCCACAACTTGTTTGAACGCAAGCACACCAGCCTGGCTAACTTCTACGTTCATTTCCTGTCCGTCAGGAAGGAACATTACTACTTCGTCATCACTTTCGAAACGAAGCAATTTTGTACTTTCACCATCAGATTCCACACTCCAGCTTTTGTCAGATCCGTCAAAAACTAAATCAATAGCCTTTTCTTCACCTTCTTTTTGAATATGGTAACCATCAGTTTTAGTTTCAACGGTGTAAACACCATCTTTACCATCAATAGTTTTAACTGTACCAGCGTCTGCAACAGGATTACTTCCACTCCAGAATTCAATGGAGTTTATTACTAATACATCTGCTAACATAGAGATTTCATACACAGGAACAATCCAGAATGCAATAAATACTAATTCGTTAACGAACTTGCTATCGATATTTCTGTTCCAATCCAATAGTTTGTTGGACAAAGCGAAAGAACCGATACAAGAAGAAAATAACACACTGCACACCACTGTAATACTTACCAGTAAAGTTAAACTTTTTCTCTTCATAATATAAATTAAATAAATGTTTGTGGCTGCGAAGATATAAACTTTTATTAAATAAAGGGAGAGATGAGAGCTAAAAACGAAGGGCAGAACTTATACCCACATTGCTTATTCTATTAATACCAATCATTAGTTACCTCGTACTTTACATTTAACCTTTTTGTGCCATTGTTTTAATCTTTTTATGTAATATAAATAATCTGCTCACAGCTGTGCAATATATATTTCACGGCTGTGAGATTATTATTACCCAGTTGTGCAATATATATTGCACAGCTGTGAGCAGATAAATTGTATAGTATGAAAGAACTAAATGTTGTAGGGTAAATTGTTAAATATCAGGCATTAATTAGTTAAATGCGTATGGGTGTTTTCTCAAGTAATTATCTGCTCATCGGAGTATAGTATATTCAGTTGTATATATAAAGAAGAATTAGTAACTTTGTGATAATATCAACTATAAATAAAACCGTTCTTATGGAAGTGAAAAGGAGACTAATGCGTTCCAACAATAAGATGATTGCAGGAGTATGTGCGGGGCTAGCTGATTATATGGGTCTTGATCCAACAGTCGTACGTGTCGCTTATGTCTTATTGACTATATTTACTATTTTTTCCGGAGTCATACTTTATATTATACTCTGGTTGATTATGCCGCAGGAGGGAACTATACAGGAATGAATTTTGAATTAACGTCTTCATTTAGCCCCACCGGTGATCAGCCTGAAGCTATAGCATCACTTGCGGAGGGGCTTAAATCCGGTGTGCCTTTTCAAACATTATTAGGTGTTACCGGATCGGGTAAAACTTTTACGATCGCCAATGTAATCAAAGAGGTACAAAGGCCTACTTTGATATTAAGCCATAATAAAACATTAGCTGCTCAGCTCTATAGCGAGTTTAAAGCATTCTTTCCGAATAATGCTGTAGAGTATTTTGTTTCTTACTATGATTATTACCAGCCGGAGGCTTATTTGCCGGGAAGCGATACATATATAGAAAAAGATCTTCAGATTAATGAGGAGATTGATAAACTGCGTTTGCGTACTACTGCATCCCTGTTGTCTGGAAGGAAAGATGTTATAGTTATATCATCTGTTTCCTGTCTGTATGGTATGGCCGATCCAAGAGCATTTGCCGAGAAAGTAACCTATGTGAAACGGGGTATGGTTATTAACCGGGATATCTTATTACGGCGGTTTGTCGATGCCTTATACATAAACAATAAAATTGATTTCCAGAGTGGAACGTTTCGTGTAAACGGTGATACTGTGGATATTTTTCCTGCCATTGAAACCTTTGATGGTGTAGCTTATCGTATTGAATTCTGGGGAGATGAAATAGAACGTATATCTTCTTTTAATCCAATGACAGGTGAAGAGTATGATGAGCAGGATGAATTGAATATTTATCCAACTAACCTTTTTGTTACAACAAAAGAGGCTTTAAACTCAGCCGTAAGCCAAATTGATGTGGATTTGGGTACACAGGTCGAATTCTTTAATCAGATTGGAAAACCTTTCGAGGCGAAGCGTTTATATGAAAGGGTTACTTTTGACCTGGAAATGATCCGTGAATTGGGGCATTGCTCAGGAATAGAGAACTACTCCCGTTACTTTGACGGAAGGGCTGCAGGCGAGCGTCCTTATTGTTTGCTGGATTATTTTCCGGATGATTTCCTATTGGTTGTGGATGAAAGCCATGTTACTTTGCCACAGATCCGAGCTATGTATGGAGGTGATTATTCGCGCAAGAAGAATCTGGTGGAGTTTGGGTTTCGCCTTCCTGCTGCTATGGATAACCGTCCTCTTACTTTTGACGAGTTCGAATCATTAACACCAACAGCCATTTATGTAAGTGCTACTCCGGCGGATTATGAATTGGAGAAAAGTGAAGGTATTGTTGTGGACCAGTTGATTCGTCCTACCGGTTTGCTTGATCCAATAATCGATGTGCGTCCTTCACTAAATCAGATCGATGATCTGATGGAAGAGATAACACAGCGGTCAGCAGTGGATGAACGTGTATTGGTTACAACATTGACAAAAAGGATGGCGGAAGAATTAACCGCTTATCTGAGCCGGATGGGAATTCGTTGTAATTATATTCATAGTGATGTGGATACATTAGAACGTGTACAGATTATGGATGATTTACGGAAAGGGTTATTCGATGTACTGATTGGGGTAAACCTCTTGCGTGAAGGATTGGACTTACCGGAAGTATCTTTGGTTGCTATTCTGGACGCTGATAAGGAAGGTTTCCTGCGTTCCCATCGCTCATTAACGCAAACTGCCGGACGTGCAGCCCGTAATATTCATGGTAAAGTTATCTTTTATGCCGATAAGATTACGGAAAGTATGCGGCTAACCATTGAAGAAACAAACCGTAGGCGTGAAAAGCAGCTGGCCTATAATGAAGCTCATGGTATTACTCCTCGTCAGATAGTGAAAACAAGTGTGTCTTTATTGGGGGCAAGGCCATCAGATATTGATCCGCATGCATATATCGAACCGGAACCAAGTCTTGTAGCTGATCCGGTGGTACAATATATGACTCGTCCTCAGTTAGAGAAGTCTATCGAACGAACGAAGAAGTTAATGACGGAAGCTGCCAAGAAACTGGAATTTATTGAAGCAGCACAATATCGTGACGAATTAATTAAGTTACAGGATGAACTGGCAAAGAAACAGTAATAGAATAATGTGGCATAGAAACAAGGCAAGCCTTGTCTCTACATTCGTATTGATTTTAGTTTTTATTTCTTGTCAAGTTAAGGCGACGCAGATATACGATACGGAAGAGGATCGTATAATCTTTAATAAATATAAGTCTGCGATGGAGTCAAAACGGGATCTTCCTGTTCAGGAACTCATCATTGAAACAGCCCTCTTTTTTCTGGGAACTCCTTATGTCGGAGCTACTTTAGAAAAAGAGCCCGAAGGTCTTGTTGTTAATTTACGGGAGATGGATTGTACTACTCTTGTTGAAAATGTGATAAGCCTGGCACGTACTTTAAAACAAGGAAACTCTTCTTATGAAAATTTTTGTCGCAATCTGCAACAGTTACGTTATCGGGAAGGCATGATTAACGACTATACTGATAGGCTGCATTATACTACAGATTGGATATTTGTAAATCAACGGAAAGGTTTAATTAAGGATATTACACAAGAGATAGGAGGGGAGCTTTTACCTTTAAATCTCTCTTTTATGTCTACTCATCCTGATAGTTACAAGCAACTAAAGAGTAAGCCGGAGAGAATTTCAATTATCCGGGATCAGGAAAAAGCCATAAATGCCCGTACATATTATTATATAGCAGAAGCCGATATAGATAACTTATCTGCTAATATGCAAAGCGGAGATATAGTAGGATTTGTTACTACAATAAAAGGTCTTGATCTTTCCCATGTCGGCGTCATCTATCGAAAAGGAGATAAGCTAACATTTATTCATGCCTCTTCAACGGCAAAGAAAGTAATTGTTAATGAAGAATCTTTGGCAGATTATGTGCAACGTATCAGAAGCAACAAAGGAATAATGATTATTCGAACTCAAATGTGAATCGAAGCGCGAAACGCTGGAATTCAAGTTTAGAAAAACCGGCGAATACACCAATATTAAATATCGCATTCCCAAATCCATAACCTATTTCGGTATAGCTAGGTAATGCCGGAGTCCATACCTGTCCAAGGTATAGCCGTTCGGACAAAATATGTTTGGACGCTTTTTTGTGTAATAAGCTCATTAGTATAAAAGGACTTTCATACATTAAATGAGTTTGCAGGTATTTATCTGATGCATTAAACCATTCTCGTTTTAAGGTATGGAAAACTCCACCGATGCGTTCCTCCCATGATTCAGGAAAATTCCTACTGGTGAAATACTTAAAGTCGGCAAAGTAAATAGATTTTTGTCGGGTAAAGATACCGGCACTGGCATGATAACTAAAATGCCTGAGTAAGCCTAGGTTCAGTCGCTGATTAATATCTACCTCTACGCGCCCGTAGTTACCACTACTGCCCAATATACCGGGGATACCCCTGGCAAATACCATAGAAAAAGTGGGATAATAGGAATAAACATATTCTTTTTTCTTCCCATTCATGCGATAAAACTGACGAGGAGTATAAGTGAAACCTATCTCAGGAGTGAAATCATAGAAAGTTTCGTGAATCAGATCTTCTACTTCCCCACCCGGATCAACATCTTGCTTTTTCTTGACCGGATTCCTGCTGTGAAAGGAAAGCCCGGCATCAAACTGGAAGCCGTTGGATATTTCTATCGTATTCTTTAAGTCAATATAGTAATGACGGTAATAATCAAGATTTAAATCATTGAAATCAAACAATGAATCCTTTAAGTGTTCATTGATAGTGTTCATCATTTGTGAGGAATAAGACTGATTATCGTTGGCTATAGTTAGTTGAAGTGAACCCTTTTTCTCTGGCTTATATTGCCAGTCTGCTTGAGCTTTAAAAAATACTTCTTTCGTTTTAAACATATATCCTATTTCCGGGCGTAGAATAAGTTGTTTGCCCTCTGGGAATGATTTAGTTATGCGTAGTTTCTGTTTATACGTAATACCATTACGGGATGAATAACCAAATTGTAACGGATTTAACAGGCCGGAATAACGTATACGTGTTGATTCAAAATCATAATTGACACTATTCGTCAGCCTTTCTCCTAGTTTTAAATAGTCAACAGTGGCAGTTGAGTCTTTAGGCTCTCCTTTGGCGGGTTTCAGATAATTTATCTGATAAACAGCTTCTTCTTCTTTTGTTAAAGGAACATCCCGTTTCTCTTTCCAATACTCTTCATTCTGGATAAAGGGTATGGAATCCGAAGATAAGGTATAATATTGTGTGAGGTCCAGATCTTTCCATTCACGTTTCTTTTTTTTTGTTGGCAAATTCTCTTTCCATTCAACATTATTATATTTGAAAGATGAATGATAAGTGGAAATAACAGCATTACCCAATACCTTATAACGAAGTGCAAGGGTTGACTGAGATGGGAGAATCAGCTGGCCATGAACATGCCCAAAAGAGACCATAATATTAAATTCTGCAAAATCAAAACGGCCGTTCATCTCTATCTTTTCAATCCGCCATTCATCTTGGCGGATATAGAGGTCGCCGCTTACCAGTTTTTGGCTCCATTGTTTCGGAAGAAAACGTATCTTATAAGTCTTCCCTTCATTAATCTCTTCCACACTTTCCAGATTGAACTCATAGTAACGAAAAGCCTTTTCACACACAGGTGTGATAATAGCCTCATCGTAGATTGTAGGAGAATATATATTCAGGTTGAGGAATGTAAGTATTTCCTGTTGCTTTTGTGTATTGGGTAGCCCATTACCATTTACTGCTTTAAAATCATGATGGTATAAATTGGGAGCCTCAAATTCTGAATGGCTTACCATTTCAAAAATCATATCAGGTTTTTTGCGGTCAACGGGAAATATGTGATGAGCAAAGAGAATCAGCCAATTCTGTTTTAGAATTTCTGTCCGCCCTTTAATATAGATGTCTGCCTGGTATTTGGATATAGCATTTGCATATAGGTTTGCATGATCGATTACATATTTCATGATAGAATCAGCTTCATGTTTGGATTGAGGAGTAGCATTGGAAAAAGACATAAACTTATTACCACGACCATCTGGCAGTTTTGCCTGAAGGCTTATGGTCAGTAATACAAAAATTAATATGGCAAATGTCTTTTTCAAAAAGAGAACGGTCTTTCTCTACAAATTTATAGAATTAATTCTTAAATATGCATCATATTTGTGTCAAATATGGTTGTATACTGTATTAAAACTAATAAAACGTATTATTGGTTTGAAAATAATGTTATATATTTGTGCTTCATAAGTATGTTATATAGCAGACGTGGTTAAACAACAGCATGTAGAAGTCGATATTTCGGCTAGTTTATCAGAAGTTTGGAGAGTGCTCACCGATAAAGAACGTGAGATCCTCCGTCAGAATTCGTCCATTCATCAATTTAAACGTAACGAATTGATTTATTGTGAAGGAGACGAACCTAAGGACATGATGTGCTTACTGAAAGGTAAAGTTAAGATTTTTAAAGAAGGAGTAGGGGGAAGAAGCCAGATTATTCGGATGATCAAACCTATTCAATATTTTGCTTATCGTGCTGCTTTTGCTCAGGAACAATACCTGACAAATGCTGCAGCTTTTGAATCCTCAGTAGTTTGCATGATACCAATGATTGTAGTTGAAGAGCTACTGATGGGAAATCCTCATTTGGCTATGTTCTTTATTCGCCAACTTTCTATTGATTTGGGTGTAGCGGATGAACGTACTGTTAATCTGACCCAAAAACATATCCGTGGACGCCTTGCCGAATCTTTATTGTTCCTCAAAGACAGTTATGGATTGGAAGAGGATGGAGCAACATTAAGTATATATCTGGCTCGTGAAGATCTGGCAAACCTTTCCAATATGACAACATCAAATGCCATTCGAACTCTCTCTACATTTGCAGCAGAGCACATGATCGCAATGGACGGTCGCAAGATTAAACTCATTGATGAGGATAGGCTGAGGAAGATCAGCAAAATGGGATGAAGGGATAGTGGTGAACGATGGGTGATGAGCGATGAACAAAAGAGCATCAATTTAGAACAAGAGAACAAATAGGCTTTAGCCTGTTATCAATAGCCCGCTGCTTTAGCTGCGGGTTTTGTATTATATATGGGAATGGCTTTAGCCGAAAGTTTTATTATACTATTCGGCTAAAGCCATTTGAATTGCGTTTATGAACCCGCAGATAAAGCGGGCTATTGATAATTATGATAATTTACTCATCATTCATCATTCATCGCTCAACACTCATCACTTAAACTTCACCCACTTGATCATCTCCTTAAAACTCGGCTTCTTTCCATACATCAGGATACCAACACGATATATCTTGGCGGAGAACCATACAGCACCGATAAATGAAGCATAAAGCAGTACAACGGATAATAGTTTTTCCCAAAGAGGGATACCAAAGGGGATACGTACCATCATAACAATGGGAGACGTGAAAGGTATCATGGAACACCAGAAAGCCAATGGCCCATCGGGGTTTTCCATGCTATAGATACCTGCATAAAGGGCAAAAACCATGAATATCATGATGGGTGCCATAAACTGGGATGTATCATCCGAATTATCAACAGCCGAACCAATAGCAGCAAATATGGATGCATACATCATATAGCCTCCTACAAAGAATATAATAAAGTAAAATCCTATTTCGGTAAAGTTTATCGTGTTTAGCATCGCGAATAATTCCGCTCCCGGTTGTTGTGCCTGCGCCATTATTTCATTCATATCTAATCCGGGAGCATTCATTTGCATACCTTGTAGTGCACTTGCATCGATACCGAAACTACCGGCATAAATGAAACCACCAATAGTAAATAGTACGGTCGTTAATATACCCCACATAAATATTTGAGTCAATCCAACAAGGCCTATGCCTATAATCTTTCCCATCATCAGGTCAAAAGGACGTACGGATGAGATCATCAACTCCACAATACGATTTGTCTTTTCTTCTACAACACTAGACATAACCATGGCGCCATATATTAATACAAACATATAAACAATCAGAGTGAATATCATGCCGACCATTGATGCTACTTCAGAGGAGGATACCTGTTCTGTTCCATCACCACTCCATTTTATAGTCTGCACATTGAAGCTTACTTTACTGTCTGCTATGATTTCTTTTAAATTAGGAATATTAAAACTCTCCAACTTATCATTCTCCAATTGACGTCGAATAGTTTGGTTTACCATTCTACTTAATTCAGCCGGAACTTGTTTTTCTGAGTAAAGTGTAGCCGCTTTTGGATTGATTAACAGGTCTTCAGTGATACTAAGGATGGCATATATTTCTTTGTTTGGATTTGCTCTGTAATCATCGAGGGAATGTTCGCTTTGAATGAAACGGTAGTTGTCAACATCTTCAAACAGAGGAGCATATTTACCTGTAGCATCTATCACTGCTATTTGCCGTATTTCACTGCCTTTAATACTGGAAAGCCATAAAGGAACAAATATTAATGCAACAATAAGAAAAGGCATTAACAACGTCAGGAGAATAAATGACTTTTTACTTACCCGGTGCAGGTATTCACGTTTAATAATTAATCCTATTTTGTTCATTTCTCTTTATTATTACTGGCAGATACAACATTAATAAATATCTCGTTCATGGAAGGGATCTCTTCGAAAAAAGATACAATTTCACAACTTGGTGCCATTGCACTAAGCAAAGCTGAATTGCTGATTCCATCATCTTTATGAATACGAAGTTCTATTACCCCGTTTTTGTCTTTTTCCGACAAGACGGTACAGAATCGGGGAAGTTTTCCATATCCGGGTTTTACTTCTAATGTGAAATTGTTTCCCTTGAATCGGTTTCTTACTTCGGTAACGTTTCCGGACAATACGACTTCTGCACGGTTGATCAATGCGATCTCATCACATATTTCTTCTACGGATGCCATGTTATGAGTAGAAAATATAATAGTATGCCCAGCATCTTTTAGTTCCAGCATTTCTTTTTTTAGCAATTCAGCATTGATAGGATCGAAACCACTGAAAGGTTCATCAAATATCAGTAGAGCAGGCTCATGGATTACTGTAATGATAAATTGAATCTTTTGTTGCATACCTTTTGATAGTTCCTCCAGTTTCTTATTCCACCAAGGCATGATGTCAAATTTCTCAAACCAGCGGATCAACCGTTCACGGGCAACGGTATAAGATAGACCTTTCAGTTGTGCCAGGTAAATAGCCTGTTCGCCCACTTTCATTTTTTTATACAATCCGCGTTCTTCCGGGAGATATCCTATTTGATAAATATCTTCCGGACGTGATTCCCGACCATTGAAAAATACTACCCCACTATCCGGAGCGGTAATCCGGTTTATAATACGTATTAATGTGGTTTTTCCGGCTCCGTTTGGCCCTAGTAATCCAAACACTTTACCTTGAGGAACCTGAATGCTCACCCGATTCAAGGCGAGGTGATTTGAAAACTGCTTTACTACATCCTCAGCTTCTAAGAAATACATAAGCGATTCTTTTATTACATTTTTATTACGATCCTTTCTCCCAATTCTTTGCAGAGATGTTTCTTGATTTTATTCAAATGTGTAAGCTTTTGCATAAGCTCAATCATCTGATCTGTATCATTGTTTTTTTGTGATTCTTTTAATTCGTTCTGAATTTCCTTTATACTATGATTAATATACGCATCTTTCATTGCATAAAGATCTTTCAATATATATTGTTGCAACTTATCCTCTTCCTGTTCTATATTGCGTAATTTGAAATGGTACTTGCTTAACTGATATTTGTCACTCATCAGATTGACCGCTAATTTACTGATTGCATCATTCGAATGATACAAGAAATAACGTTGGGCAACAAATCCCTCTTCTTTTATGTGCTTCATGACTTCTTCCAACATTTCCTTATATAAAGGCGTATAGAATGTCAGGTCATCTTGTGCCAATTCATTATAAATATATTCGGCAACAAGAATATGAACTTCTTCGTCTGTTTCCTCTTCCTTATAGGTATATAGTACTCTTTCGCCATATCTTACGATATAACGAAGTAAAGCTAACTCATTTACCTCATAAGGAGAACGCTTATCCGGAATTAAAGGTTGCGAAGAAATACCTTCACCTGAAACATCCGCAGCTCCCATCTCTCCGGTATATTCTTCCGGAAGAAAATAGTCGGGAGGTGGATTATTGGGATCAATATCCAACGGAGGATAATCAGAGGGAGGAGGGATCGGAGTCGCATTTGTCTGCTGAACAGGTTGCTGAGTAGCTCGCTTCTCTTCGTTTTTTAAGCGTATTTTATTTACTTCATTCAATAATACTCTTTCATCAACTTCAAGCATGCTACTACATTCCCGCATGTAAACAGTACGTGCTATATTATCCGGAATAATAGCTACTGAGCCGATAATATCAGTAATTAATGCAGAGCGTTTAATTGGATCTCCACCTGCTTCATCAAGCAATAATTTAGTCTTGAAACGGATAAAGTCAGTCTCATTCTTCTGGATAAACTCGATGAATTCTGTTGCATTATGTTTGCGAGCAAAGGAATCGGGGTCTTCTCCGTTAGGCAGAAGTAACACTTTAATATTCATTCCTTCTTCCAGCAACATATCAATCCCGCGTATGGCTGCTTTTATACCGGCAGCATCCCCATCATAAAGTACAGTGATATTATTAGTAAACCGTCGGATGAGCCGAATTTGCCCTTGGGTAAGAGCTGTGCCGGATGAGGCTACAACATTCTCAATGCCTGCCTGATGCATAGAGATGACATCGGTGTATCCTTCAACAAGATAGCAACGATCCGCTTTAACGATAGGCTGTTTAGCAAAGAATATACCATAGAGCTCATTACTTTTATGGTAGATTTCACTCTCAGGAGAATTAACGTATTTAGCAGTCTTCTCGTCTTTTTTTAAGGTACGTCCTCCAAAGGCGACAACTTTACCACTTAGCGTATGAACGGGAAACATGACACGTCCACGAAAGCGGTCGTTTACATTACCATTATCATAAGCAATAACAAGTCCGGTTTTCTCTAAGAATTCTTTTTGATATCCGCTTTTTGTGGCTTCATTGTATAGAGCATCCCGTTTGTCAAGGCTGTAACCCAATTGAAATTTACGGATAATATCTTCCCGGAATCCTCTTTCCTTGAAATAACGTAAACCAATATTTTTTCCCTCTTCCGACTCATACATTTGTTGGGTAAAATATTGTTGTGCCCAGGTATTTACAATCAACATACTTTCCCGGTCACTGCGGATTTGCTTTTCCCGGTCGGTCAGTTCCCGTTCCTGTATATCAATATTGTATTTTTTTGCCAGATACCGTAAAGCATCATAGTAGGTAAGCTGTTCATGTTTCATAATGAAGTGAACAGACGTACCCCCTTCACCACAGGCAAAGCATTTACAGATGTTTTTGGCCGGAGAAACGTAAAAAGAGGGAGTTTTATCGGTATGAAAAGGACAGAGTCCCACATAGTTCACCCCGCGCCGGCGCAGAGTTACAAATTCGGAGACAACATCTACAATGTTGGCTGCATCGAATATCCGGTCTATAGTGGGTTGATCTATCATTGAGTCTATTTTTTGCGCATACAAAGGTAATTAATTTTTAGTAGTTCATAGTAAGTAGTAGTGAGTAAGTAGCAGCGACAGTAAAAAAAGCTGTACCTTTGCAGGCGAATTAGAATATAGTATTTGAAATAAGAAAGAATGAAACGAATATTCTGCCCCAAGTGTGATTATCAATTAACGTTCGATGAAACAAAATATCCGGATGGTAAAGTATTATCGTTTGTTTGTGTAGGATGTACCCATCAATTCAAAATACGGTTGGGGCGTAAGATTGTTAAGAACGACTTAGGTGATGAGAAAGAGGTAAAAGAAGCTGATTTCTCATTTGGTTACATTACAGTTATTGAGAATGCTTTCAGTTTCAAGCAGGAGCTTCCTTTAGTAGAGGGTAATAATGTAATAGGTCGCCGTAATAAAGATACGGATGGAGTAGATGTCCCGATTATAACCAGTGATCCCAGTATGGGACGAAAACACTGTGTTATTAATGTTAAAAAGAACAATGATGGGCATTATATATATACTTTGTGGGATTTTCCCAGTTTGACCGGAACCTTTGTTGGAAATGAGTTATTAGGTAAGAAAGAAAGGCTATTAGTTGAAGAAGG
Organism: Tannerellaceae bacterium; assembly: GCA_032073245.1. Classification (GTDB taxonomy): domain Bacteria; phylum Bacteroidota; class Bacteroidia; order Bacteroidales; family Tannerellaceae; genus QVMG01. The sequence continues at coordinate 3,199 of DAMANX010000031.1, read as the reverse complement.
CGCAATTGTTACGATCGGTGCAACTACTTTTATATTGCATACAGCCGATGCCGATGCGCGTTAAAGGTGATTTTTAATGACACAAGTAACTTCGCCGTCTGTAAATAAGACGGCTTTTCGTATTCTGATTGCATTAAGTGTAATTCATTGTATGAATGATGCACTTCAATCGGTGATTTCTGCTTCCTATCCTTTAATAAAGGATGAATTAGGATTAAGTTTTGCTCAGATAGGTATTATAACATTGGTCTATCAATTTGCCGCATCTGTATTTCAACCCTTTGTCGGGCTCTATTTTGATAAACATCCTGTACCCTGGTCATTACCTATTGGTATGGGATTTACTTTGATTGGCTTAATCAGCCTGGCTTATGCTCACACGCTCCCTATTGTTCTATGTTCTGTATTTTTGGTTGGTGTCGGTTCTTCCATCACACACCCCGAAGCCTCCCGGATAACTTCTCTTGCATCAGGGGGAAGAAGAGGATTGGCACAATCAGTATTTCAGGTAGGAGGGAATCTGGGAAGTTCACTTGGCCCTTTACTTGTTGCGCTTTTAGTCGCTCCTTACGGAAGACAAAATATTTCCTATCTTTCTATTCTTGCTTTTATCGCTCTATTGGTTACAGTCCCTATTAGTCAATGGTATAGTCGTTACCTGATTCGGATTAAACGGGAGAGCGTACAGGAAAAAATAAAAATAGAAAGGCCTTTATCTTTACAAAAGACAATACTTTCCATAGCTATTTTACTTATTCTTATTTTTTCGAAATATGTATACACTGCCAGCTTATCCAGTTATTATACTTTTTATCTTATTGAGAAGTTTGGAGTAAGTGTTCAGAATTCGCAGGTGTATTTGTTTGTATATTTGATTGCCATGGCTATAGGTACTCTATTGGGTGGCCCCATCGGGGATAAGATCGGTAGAAAGTATGTGATCTGGATATCTATTCTTGGGGCAGCTCCTTTCACGTTGTTAATGCCACATGTAGGTCTTCACATGACAATTATACTAAGCTTTTGTATAGGGCTTATTATTTCATCGGCATTCCCGGCAATTCTGGTATATGCACAAGAACTTTTACCCTATAAACTTGGATTGATTTCCGGCCTTTTCTTTGGCCTTGCCTTTGGTATTGCAGGTATAGCCTCCGCCGTGTTGGGAAAATTGGCCGATATGTACGGTATTGAAATGGTATATCAGATGTGTGCCTATATGCCTTTATTGGGTTTGGTAACAATCTTTCTTCCCGATCTCAAAAAGGTGCAACGAACAAGAAAAGAGTAAGTATAGCTGGTTATATCGGATATTTACGTATTTTTGTGGACTATCAATAACATGAAAACACGATGAGAAGACTTTCTTTACTTACGATGATGTGCTGTGTCGTACTTCTGGCTGTAGCTCAGAAAAATGCTCCCAAATGGTTGGAAAAACAAAGGAAAGCAGTTATTAGTGTGACTACCTATGCTAAAAATAATAAAGCATTACATACGGGTACTGGTTTTTTTGTTTCCGAATCAGGTGAAGCTATATCAGGATATTCACTTTTTAAAGGAGCAGAAAGTGCAACTATCACAGATACAGATGGAAACACTTATCCAATAGTATCCATAATTGGAGCCGATGAATTATATGATGTAATCCGTTTTAAAGTAAATATTCCAAAGAAAACGACTTTTTTCACATTAGCTCCTGAACCCGCCAGCCAAAGTGCTAAGGTTTATCTGGTGCCTTATTCTACTGAAAAGAAAGGTACATTTAAAGAAGGTGTAATCAGTGAAGTTACTAAGCTGAAAGATCCTTATGGTTATTATAAAATAACAATTCCTTTCGAATCATCTAATCTGCCCATACTAACGGAAAGTGGGCAAATATTAGGATTAATGCAGGATGATGCGACTGGTGATAAGACGATTTCTTATGTCGTATCAGCAAGGTATGCGAATAGTTTGCATGTAACTTCGGTAGATGCTTTAAATACTACCTATACAAATATAGGAATTCGTAAAGCATGGGCAGAAGAACTGGATCAGGCACAAGTAATGTTATTCTTACTGGGTAACGCGCAAGATGCTCCTACTTATCTGGAAACATTGACCGATTTTATAGCTAATTTCCCTAATCGTGAAGATGGTTATATGAGCCGGGCTTCACATTATGCATATAGAAGAGCGGAATTAGCGGCATCAACATCAGGTAGTGAACAGTCTTATTTAGATAAAGCATTGGCTGATTATGATACGGCATTAAAATTAAGTGCCGAGAATGCAGATAAAGCGAATGTTCTTTATAACAAAGCACGTGTTATTTTTGAAGTAGCTACAAGCGATACGACTTCGACAGATAAGGATTGGACCTTGGCTGCAGCAATGACTTCTTTGCAAGATGCATGTAATTTAAATGATCTGCCTCTTTATCATCAGTTGGAAGGAGATATCTATCTAACTTTAGGAGTTTATGAATTAGCCTATGATAGCTATATGCAGGTAAATGCCAGTGATATGGCTTCGGGCTCAACATATTATTGGGCCGCTAAAGCCAAAGAACAAATTCCGGGAACAAATATCAGTGAGATTATTACTCTTTTGGATAGTGCTATTGTGAAAACCAGTACAGCTCCAACACAAGAGACCCTTACTTATCTATTGGAACGGATTGATAATAAGATGAAGCTATCTTTATATGAAGAGGCTGTGAAAGATTATGATCTCTATTTCAATATGTTGAATGGTGAGGTAGGAGACGGATTCTTTTACCGCAGGGAACAAGCAAAATTCAGATCCGGAGATTTTGCAGGTGCTTTGGAAGATATACAAACAGCTATTGCTTTAGTTCCTGATGACCCCAATTATATAGCAGAAGAAGCTTCTGTCTATATGCGTCTTGAAAACTATAATGAAGCATTAACAAGCCTGGATAAGGCATTGGCTTTGGCTCCGGATTTCGCATCTTGTTATCGTTTGAAAGGAGTTTGTTTTATTCGCCAGAATAAAAAAGCTGAAGCCTGTAATGCCTTCCAGAAAGGAAAAGAGTTAGGTGATCCTCTGGTTGACAGGCTTATTCGTGAGCATTGTAAGGAATAGATAAATCTTCCTTCAGGTTTTAAAACTCATACTTTACATAAAATTATTTTCAAATCGAAAAGTATTTGAAGATACATACAAGAACGTCGAAGACGTTTTATGTGAATAA
>DAMANX010000030.1:0-60295 GCA_032073245.1 Tannerellaceae bacterium | reverse complement strand
TGGGAGAGTAGGTAGCTGCCGTTTTTTGATTAGAGAGGGATTGGTTCATGTAAAAATGGACTGATCCCTTTTTTTTGTGGGATATAGCGAAGAATAATGAAGAAGAAAAGTAAGGTAGAAGCCTTTAAGGCCGTTAATGCCATTAAGGGCTAAAAAAGGTGGGGGTAGAAGGTATAGACAAGGCTTGCCTTGTCTATGGGATCGAAAGGGGGCGAATAATAGAAGTTATAAAAGGAAAATGAAGAAGTATGTGTAAAAGATAGAGATAAAAGCCGTTAAGGGTATTAGGTTTTTTGAAGGGATTAGAGGTGAAACCGAAGGTTATATAATTAGAAAATTTAACGAATTCTTGTCCATTATTTTTAAGAATTTAAGCGAAAACAAAAATATATATTGTTTTTCGATAAATAATTTGCGTAATTCAAAAAAAATATATTGTTTTGTACCGTTGAATAGAAATGAAGTGAGGAACACAGATATGGCAATTATTGTAAATTTGGATGTAATGATGGCTAAACGGAAGATTTCATTGAATGAGCTTTCGGCAAGACTGAATATAACTCCGGCCAATCTGTCGATTTTAAAAACCGGGAAAGCTAAAGCTATCCGGTTTAGTACTCTGGAGGCTATTTGTGAAGTGTTGGATTGTCAGCCTGCCGATATACTAGAGTATGAAAAGGATTCCGATGATAAGTAAAATAAATAATATTCGTTAAATTAAAAGTTATTGTTATGAAATCATTTTTTAAGACCTTCTTTGCCTCCACGCTAGGCGTTCTTTTTGCTACTTTCATTCTCTCCATGGTTTCAATATTTGTATTCATAAGTGTTCTTGCTTCCAGTGATACGACGTATGAAGTAAAGAAGAATACTGTATTTAAACTGGAACTTAACGGTAGTATTAGTGATAAAGACCAATCAAGCCCTTTTGATGCTCTATTTGGTTCATCAAGTTTGACTGGTTCGGAAATAATTGCTTCTATTAAAAAAGCAAAGGAAAATGATAATATAAAAGGAATCTATCTGAAAACAGATGGTATGCATGCTTCTTTCCCAATGCTTGCTCCTATCCGGAAAGCTTTGATAGATTTCAAAGAGTCAGGGAAATTTATTGTTGCTTATTCGGAATTTTATCATCCAGGTAGTTATTTGTTAGCTTCTGTAGCTGATAAGGTGATCATGAATCCCGCCGGTTCTTTTTCTTTCGAAGGCTTGGGATATGTGTTTGAATCCCGTAAAAACCAATACGACCTTCTGGGTATTAAGTATGAGGTTTTTAAAGTTGGAACTTATAAATCAGCAGTAGAACCTTATATTCAGGAGAAGATGAGTGATGCTAACCGGGAGCAGGTAAACTCTTATCTGAATGATATGTGGAGTCATGTTTTGGCTTCTCTATCGGAAACTCGCAATATTCCAGTAGCCACTTTAAATGAATATGCGGATAAGGCACTTATGTTTTCTGAAGCAGAGGATATTGTCTCTTATGGTCTTGTTGATACCTTAATGTTTGAAAATACAATAGAAGATTATCTGAAAGATAGAATAGGTGTAGAGAAAAAGAACGATGTGAAATACGCTTCTTTAAAAAATATGAAATCTGCACAGGGTAAAAAAGAAAAGATTCAGAAAGAAAAAATAGCTGTTTTATATGCAGAAGGAACAATTGTTAACGACTCTTATTCTTCTTCTCCATTAATGGGTAGCGTTTCTTTAATTCAACCGAAATCAATTGCCACTGAATTAAAAAAATTGCAAGAAGATGAAGATGTTAAAGCTGTTGTTTTCCGTGTAAACTCTCCAGGTGGAAGTGCAAGTGCATCAGAACAAATTTTGAATGCTGTGGTTGAACTTAATAAAGTAAAACCGGTCATTGTTTCTATGGGTACTTATGCTGCTTCCGGTGGTTATTATATTTCAGCTGGTGCTACTTCTATCATTGCTGAACCTACAACTATAACCGGTTCTATCGGTATTTTCGGATTATTCCCAACAGGAGAGGAATTGGCAAAGAAAATGGGATTGACTTTTGAAGAAGTAGGAACGAATAAATTCAGTACTATGGGTGGAAAAGGTTTTGGAATTCCTTTTATTGTTTCGGCTCTTTCCCGTGGATTAACGGAAGAAGAAGCGCAAAAATTACAGGATTATATAGAGAGAGGTTATGATCTTTTCCTTACCCGTTGTTCCGAAGGCCGGAATATGACAAAAGAGGAAATTGATGCAATTGGGCAAGGACGTGTATGGACAGGATCACAGGCTTTGGAAATAGGTTTAGTAGATCAATTAGGAAGTCTTAAAGACGCTATTGAATTAGCAGCAGAAAAAGTTGGAATAGAAAAATATTCAACCGTTCGTTACCCTAAAGAAAAAGACTTCATGGAAAAGATGATGGAAGAGATGATGGGTGGTGTTAAAATGAAAGCAATTAAAACTTTCCTTGGAACGGATGCTTATAACCAGAAAACATTCCAGAATGGTGTTGAAAGTCTGGAATTCCGTCAGGCAGTTATGCCGGAGTTTGCTAACTATTGATCTATTTAATATATAAAAAGAAAGTCCGGGCTCAATAGTCCGGACTTTTTTATGTTTGCTAAAAGATTTTCAACTATATCGCACGGCTGTTCCGGCGGCAGTGACCATCAGCATACTTCCACTCGCTCCAATTGTTTCGTAATCCAGGTCAATCCCTATCACAGCATTTGCTCCTAACCGAGCGGCTTGGTCACTCATCTCCTGGAGCGCAGTTTCTTTGGCTTGACGAAGTACTGATTCATAGGATCCGGCACGTCCACCTACTATATCTGTTATACCGGCGAAGAAATCTTTTACAATATTTGCTCCAATGATGGTTTCGCCGGAAACAATCCCAAAATACTGGATAATCTCTTTACCATCAAGGTTGTTTGTTGTTGTTAGCAGCATGATTATTTGTTTAGTTTGTAACAAACATACTAAATATAGTAATCAGTTGTGTGTATCACTCATAATGAATTCCAATTTACCACCTTTCATAATATCCGAATGGCTTATAAACGGCTTATCCAGTATCTTACCATTTAGTCTAGTTTCTTTTACATATTTGTTATTGACACTATTATTCTTTACCAGAATTTCAAAGGTTCCATCCATAACCGGAATGATTGCCTTATCTACTACCGGTCGCCCCAACGTATATACCGGAATACCCGGGCATACCTGATAAAACCCTAAAGCACTCATCACATACCATGCCGACATCTGTCCACAATCTTCATTCCCGATGATTCCATCCGGTTGATTCAGATAGAATTCCTGCATAATATAGTCGAGATATTCCTGTCCTTTCCAAGGTGAATCTGTCCAGTTATATAAGTATGCCATGTGATGACTAGGTTCATTTCCATGTGCATATTGTCCGATCAAACCGCTTATATCTGCAGAGGCCAGTTCTCCATCAACCTGGGAAGAAGTCGTGAATAATGTATCCAGACGTGTTTCAAGTTCTTTCTTACCTCCGATAGCAGCAATAAAATTATCCATATCATGAGGTGCAAAAAAACTCCATTGAAAAGCATTCCCTTCTGTATAATCACTTTGCATGTGAGAAGAATAGCGGGGATTAAATGGCGTACGGAAATTGCCATCACCCATCACTCCTCGCATCATTTTTGATTCAGGATCCAGATAACGCTTATAATATTCTCCTTTTTTAGCATAATCCTTCGCAATTTCATTTTTACCTGCTTTGACTGCCATTTGTGAAATACACCAATCATAATAGGCCATTTCTAATCCCCACGAAACCGATTCGGGAATTGAATCAGCAGGAACAAACCCATATTTTTCTTTATAATATGGGTGACGTGTGATCAGGTCCAATTCACGTGTCCCTTTAAATTTTTCGGCCAGATCTTCTCTGTAAATAGAGGATTGTACGCCTGCTTCTACCCATAAATCAAGATCAGCCACTACCATTTCTTTTGATACCATATCTGCCAATACCGATACTGCCGGATAGCCAACCATTGTTCCTGTATAATTTGAGGCTAATGGCCATTTTGGGAGAATACCTCCTTCTTTATATCCTTGTACCAATGTCTTTCCCCAATCTAAAGCTCGTTTCGGGTGAATTATAGTCATTAATGGATGAAAGGCACGGAATGTATCCCATAAAGAGAAAACCGTATAATTAACATAGCCTTGGGGCGCATGATGGATTTGTTTATCCATTCCCTTATAACGCCCATCTACATCCTGATAAGCAAACGGGGCAATCATACTATGATAGAGTGCGGTATAGAAATTAACCAAAACCTTTTGGTCTGCGTCAATTTTTATTCTATTAAGCGCTTTATTCCATATCCGGGCTGATTCGCTGTAAACTTTTTCAAAATCCCACCCTGGTAGTTCCGCTGCCATATTTTTTTCAGCACCTTCAGGATCAACCGGAGAGATTGCTACTTTCACATAGAGAGGTTGGGTACTTTCGAAGAATTTAAAATGAAACTTAAGATCCTCAGCTGTATCTAAACGCAAAAAGAGAGAATCATTCCTAAGTTTTCCTCCAATATATTGATAAACCGTTTCAATTGGCTCTGAGAAAGTGATCCGGTAAGATGTTGAATGAAAATGTGCCCATCCCTGTGTTTTAAAAGTTCCCTCTACAATGGAGTCATTTACAAACATATATTCATTACCTATAAGCTTATGTCCCCAGTTGGGCTGAAGAATATGTCCCAAATCAAGCATTACCCGGCGATCGCGTGGGTTATCATACATATATTTATGGAAACCGACCCGATCGGTAGATGTCAGTTCAACATTTACACCAAAATTATCCAATCGAACGGCATAATAACCCGGAGTTGCTTTTTCCGTTTCTTTCAGAAAGGTAGCAACCGGTTTTATGGAATCACTTCCCGAATAAGGTAATAAGGCAACATCTCCTAAATCCCCAATACCGGTGCCAGATAAGTGTGTATGGCTGAATGCATAAATCTGATTATCATCATAATGATATCCACTACTAGCATCCCATCCTATAAGATGTGTATCCGGACTGACCTGTACCATAGCAAACGGACGGGTAGCACCCGGAAAAGTATGTCCATGAAATCCGGTTCCGATAAATGGATCAACATACTGTACTTTATTAGGTAATTCTTGTCTTTTTTGAGATGTACAACTAATATTAAGACTTAATAGCATGGTTGTAAACAGAAGAAGTAGATAAGTTTTTTTCATCCGAATAATCTTGTTTGTTTCGAAAACAAAGATAAAAGATATAGAGGAATAAAAAAAGAAGAAAAAATGTGCAACCTTATATCTATCTGATTCGTCTAATAAGTAGATATGAAAACAAAAGATATAACATCCAAAATATTGCCGCTGAAAGATAATCTTTATCGTGTGTCTTACAGGATAACTCATGATGCGGGACAATCCAAACAAATAGTGCAGGAGGTGATGTTGAAGATATGGGATCAACGCGCTCAGTTGGTGGTAGTTGATAACCTCCCTGCCTATTGTATGATGCTTACACGTAATCTTTCTTTACAGAAAAAGAATACAAACTCTATGCAAAAAGAGTATTTTCTGGTAGGATAAATCAATTAGAAGATGGACTATACCTATATAAATAGATTATTAGAAAAGTATTGGGAGTGTGGCACTTCTATAGAAGAAGAACGTGAATTACATGCTTTTTTTACTACGGCTGTTATACCTCCTGATCTAATTCCCTATAAGACCTGGTTTGTTTCTTCCGGAGCTGAAAATCTATTACCTTTAGGAGAAGGTTTTGATGAGCAGGTTCTAAATCATATCTCTCAATTGAAAAAACGTCGTCGTCAACAATCCATTACTCGTTACCTATGTATAGGCACCCTTGTCTTTACTTTTTTTCTATTGTTTCTCTGTATAAAACTGTTCCTTTCCTGATAATTTTCTTACATTTGATCGATTTCTTTATAATTAATGTTTTTAAGTAATACACTTATATTATGAAAAAGAACTTATTCAAGACAGTTTGCATTCTATTTTGTATGTCATTTTGTGTAACATTGTTTGCACAGGATAAAGAAAAAGACCTGACAAAATATGCTGGAGAATGGACCTTTAAGGTAGCAGATGCCCCCTATGGTTATGAGAATGGAACAGCAGTATTGCAAATAAATGAAGGTAAACTCACAGGAGAATTCAAACTGAGCGGATCATCAATGAAAGTCAATTCATTTAAGGATGATAAAGACGGTTATTCTTGTGTTGTATATGTTGATGGGTATCCTGTGGATGTGAAAATATTCTACAAAGATAATAAGTTGTCAGGAACAGCAGATGCGGATGATCTGTTATATCCCATAACTTTTACGCGTACTAAATAATAATTTATTTTCTTTTTTTATTATAACAATACATATATATCTTTCTGCTTTGGAGGGATGATAGTTTGGTGTATGCCTTTTATTGATTTACCTTTGACATCCAAAAAATAACAAACCATGTTTACAGTCATTGGTATTATGTTTAGCGGTATAGCTTTGGGTTATTTATTCCGTAAAATAGAGATCCTGCAAAAGCTAGGAAAGCCAATTTCATATACTATTTTTCTTCTTTTATTTCTATTAGGTATTACAGTTGGTTCCAATCCTGAGATAGTTAACAATCTGGCTACTCTCGGATGGCAAGCTGTTATGATAGCTTTTGCTGGAACCCTTGGAAGTGTTTTAGCTGCCTGGGGGGTCTATTATTTCTTTTTTAAAAAAAGGGATTCCAGATGAGAGGAAGTTTGATAATAGTCGGTTTTTTTGTCCTTGGATGTTTGCTTGGATGGAGTGGAAATCTCCCCGATGTCATTTTAAAGAATGATGTTACTATCTATGTGTTATTTCTGTTAATGTTTCTTGTAGGCCTAAGTATCGGCAGCGATAAGAAGTTAAAAGAAATATTATCCACTATTCGTCCTAAACTGTTATTAGTTCCACTTGCAACTATCGTAGGCACCTTGTCTTTTTCAGCCCTCGTAAGTTTAGTAATTTCAAAATGGAGTGTTTTCGATTGTATGGCTGTAGGAAGCGGATTTGCTTATTATTCCCTATCTTCTATTCTAATCACAGAAATGAAAACCGCTACATTAGGAGTACAATTAGCTACCGAATTAGGTACAATAGCTCTTATGGCAAATATTATACGTGAAATGATTACACTTCTTGGAGCCCCTCTTTTTGTTAAATATTTTGGACGTTTGGCCCCAATTTGTGCAGGAGGAGCTACTACTATGGATACTACGTTACCTGTTATTGCTCGTTATGCAGGTAAAGACCTTGTATTCGTAGCTGTTTTTCATGGCATCCTGGTCGATTTTACCGTACCTTTCTTTGTCTCGTTTTTTTGTGCTTTATGATTTCTCTGTGGGTAATATTGTTTAGTGGTATGTAAGACTGAATAACTGTTCAGTTCCAAAAATCTCATTAGCAACCTCAATGATTTCTTCAGCGGTTACTTTTTCTATTTTTTCAAATACTTCAGAAAGAGAATCATAACGATTGAAATGTAAAAAACTTTTTCCTAACCCTAAAAACAGTCCTTCCCGGTGGTCACCGGATACACCCATCTGCCCGATTACCTGCTTTTTAGCCGCCGCTAATTGACTGCTGGAGAGCTTCACATCACGCAGGTTGGATAAAACTTTATGTATTAAATGAATTGATTTCTCCACATTTTTTGGATCTGTACCAAAATAGATACTGGATAAACCTGTATCAGTATATGAGGTTATATTTGATTCTACATTGTAAACCAAACCGTTCTTTTCTCTCAGAGAAATATTCAGGCGGCTATTCATCCCTGGGCCGCCTAATATATTATTCAATAGAAACAGAGGAATACGCTTATCGTCAAACATGCTGAAAGAACGGCTACCAATCAATACATGTGTCTGATGTGTATCTTTCTCAACAACTCGCGAATAAGGAGCTACAGGTGGAGGAGGCTGCCTATTATTTTTTGCGGCAGTTACTTCAAGAGCTCCTAAAGCATTATCCACTTCTTTCCTAATCTTGTTAAAATCTTTCCTTCCCATAGAAAAGAAAACAATATTCTCCGGCACATAAAAACGGCGGATAAATGATTTTCCCGATTCGGAATTGAAACTTAGAAGTGAGGTTTCATCCCCCAGAATGTTATGTCCCAATGCATGGCCATTATAAAGCAGATTTTCAAACTCATCATAAATTAACTCTGATGGGCTATCCTCATAAGAGTTGATTTCATCACGTATAACATCTACCTCTTTCTCTATTTCTTGTTGGGGAAACTGAGAATGAAAAATAAGATCGGTGAGTAGTTCAAAGGCACGGCTGAAATGCTCTTCCATAAATATAGAATAAACAAACGTTTCTTCCTTTGTTGTATAAGCATTCAATTCGCCTCCTACATTTTCCATCCTATTTAATATATGCCATGCTTTCCTCTTTTTGGTACCTTTAAACATCATGTGTTCAACAAAGTGAGCCAATCCAAATTCGTTTGCTTCCTCATCGCGTGTTCCGGCATTTATAGCAAAACCACAGTAAGAAACCGGCGAATCCATAGGGAGATGAACCATGCGAAGACCATTGGGTAGGATATCTGAAAAATAGTGCATATACTGTCCTGATTTGAACGTGCAAAGGTACAACAATAAAAGGATATAGCAGCAGCCTATGCTGCTGTTAATATTTTATCGTTTCTGCTTGATATCCTATTATTAAAATATCATATTGTCATTTATCAGCGATAATTGCTCCATTATATAGCTGATATTTTTTCGTTTCAGCCATAGAAACACTTTTTAACCTATCGTATTTTCTCTAATTATAAGAAAATACTGACTTTTGTGAAATTCTTCTTATTCGTTTTATAATCTTCAGATTTTAGCTAAGCACGTATTAATTTAAGGCTGAATTATACACAACTCCCATTAAAATGAATAATTTTGCAGTAAATTAAGGAAACTGAATTATGACGCACGAAGAAATATCCGGCATTTTGCAGCAAGAGGCAGAAGCTGTCCGTAATATTCCCATTACAGAAGGGTATAAAGAAGCAGAAGAACTTATTTATGAATATGTACATAAGCAAGGTGGTACACTGATCATGAGTGGAATGGGGAAGGCAGGGCAGATAGCAACAAATATGGCGACTACTTTTTGTTCAACAGGAACTCCGGCCTATTTTTTACATCCTAGTGAAGCACAACATGGCGATCTGGGATTAATCCGTGAAAAAGATCTGATGTTATTGATATCTAACTCAGGTAAAACACGCGAATTGTTAGAATTGGTTGAACTGACTCGTGGATTCTATCCCCAAATGAAATTCATTGTGATAACAGGAAATCCTAATAGTCCTTTAGCTGAACAAGCAAATGTCTGTTTATCTACTGGTGCACCAGCTGAAGTTTGCTCTTTAGGTTTGACTCCTACTACTTCAACAACAGTAATGACTGTAATCGGTGATATCTTAGTTGTAGGTACAATGAAACGCATCGGTTTTACGCACCGTGATTATGCTATCCGGCATCATGGTGGATACCTAGGCTCTAAGAGTCGTCAATTAAGCGAAAAAGAAAAGTAATTTTAAAATGCTGATTTATGCGGAAAGTAATAGGTATAGGAGAAACTATACTCGATATTATATTTAAGGACAATCAACCGCATAAAGCTATACCCGGTGGTTCTGTTTTTAATGGTTTTATTTCTTTGGCTCGAATGGGGATGCCACTCTCTTTTATCAGTGAATTAGGCAATGATCAGATAGGGGAAATCATTCGTGGCTTTATGGCCGAAAATAACCTTTCCACCGAGTTTGTTGATTGTTTCCCCGATGGTAAAAGCCCATTAGCATTAGCCTTCTTGGATGAAAATCAGGAAGCAAGCTACATGGTATATAAAGATTATCCTGCTCAACGGTTGGAAGTTGCGCTTCCACGGATAGATGAAGACGATATATTTATTATAGGTTCGTATTATGCCCTGAATGCATCCCTTCGTGAACGAATGGTGGAATTTTTACAATACGCACGTGAGCGGAATGCTATCATCTACTATGATCCCAATTTTCGTAAACCCCATGCCCATGAAGCTCTCTGGTTACGTCCTTCGGTAATTGAGAATTTGGAATTCGCAGATATTGTAAGGGGGTCTGAGGAAGACTTTTTCAATCTTTATGGGAAAAAAGATATGGATAGGTTATATGAAGAAGATATCCGTTTCTATTGTGACCATTTCATCGTAACACACGGGAGCAATAACATAATGCTTTATTCCGGAAACCGGAAAGAATCCTTTGATGTTTGCCCGGTTCAACCGGTAAGTACCATCGGTGCAGGTGATAATTTTAACGCTGGTTTAATCTATGGACTGTTAAAGTATGATATTCGTAGAAAGGATCTTGATAATCTTAATAGAGAAAGCTGGAAGAGGGTAATCCGCTGTGGTATGGACTTTGCAGCGGAAGTTTGTCAAAGTTTGGACAATTATATATCTAAAGCTTTTGCTGCCGAATACATCTCCCATTCTTAAATATCTTTAATCAGAGTGGCAGGAACAACAGATTTAGTATCTTTGTAAGAGTGGAAAGAATAAATGGAGCAATGTTTCAAAGAATAATCTCATTTTGTTGTTGTGTATTTGTATTGGTTGGATGCTCAACCAATGCTCCCGATATTCATACTCTTTGCTTACGTGATCGGATAGGTAATTACCTGATAAAATGGGAAACAAATCCTCCTATAGAAGGAACGGTAAAAATATACGTATCTGATAATCCGGAGAGATTCAGTAAAAAGGACCCTGCTGTATATGCCAATATCTCACAAGGTATTGCTACCTATGTGACTAATGACAATATGACCCGTCAATACTTTCGTCTTACCTTTAATGATAAATATAGTCAGGTTGTGGGTGCCCGCGCTGTTATGATGGATAGCGTGCAGAATCTGCGTGATATGGGTGGATATTTTAATTCACGCAATAAAATGGTACGTTGGGGTAAAGTTTACCGTTCGGGAGATATCAGCCGTTTAAGTATAATAGACTTTATGCGACTTAAAAAATTAGATCTTAAGACAGTTATTGATTTGCGTAGTCTGGAAGAAATGAGCGCCTCACCTTTGGCATTGCCTGATGTAAAAGTAATATCCATACCGTTAACTGGCGGCAATCTTACTGATATTGAACCTTTCCTGCGTGAAGGACGTGTACGTAAAGGGGATGCAGTAGTTTATATGCAAGACTTATATATTAAGTTTATAACCGAGAATAGCGAAGCCTTTACGAAAGCATTGGAAGTTTTTTTAGATAAGGATAACTACCCTATCCTCTTCAATTGTTCTTTAGGGAAAGATGGTACCGGATTACTGGCAGCGATGTTATTGACTTCATTATCCGTATCTGATGAAACAATTATGAGCGATTACCTCTCATCAAATGATTATATTATCTTGCAACGTTATGCTCCACTGGCGCGTCATTTGAGTCAGGATTCACAGGAAGCCATTACTGTATTGCTTACTGCAAATGAAAGCTTTGTGGACCCTCTTCTCAAAAGAATAAAAAACGAATATGGCTCTATGGAAAATTTCTTATCTACCGAACTTGGAATGACAGATAAGGATCGGGATAAATTAAAAGATATATTGCTATATTAAGGTGAATCCGAATTATTTAGCTAACTTTGCACCCTTATACATATTTAAATCATATTTTGTTTGAAAACATTTGAAGAGTTAGGAGTTGCCGCACCCATATTGAAGGCAATTCAAGAAATGGGCTATGAGTCGCCCATGCCGGTACAGGAAGAAGTGATTCCCCTGTTATTGGGAGAAGATAATGATGTAATTGCATTAGCACAAACGGGAACAGGCAAAACGGCCGCCTTTGGTATACCCATCTTGCAGAAGATTGAAATTAACGAATATCATCCACAAGCACTTATACTTTGTCCTACACGTGAACTTTGCTTGCAAATAGCAGATGATCTGAATGATTATTCCAAGTACATGGAAAAATTAAAAGTTCTTCCTGTGTATGGTGGTTCCAGTATTGAAAGTCAGATTAAGACTTTGAAAAGGGGAGTACATGTTGTCGTGGCAACGCCGGGACGGCTTCTTGATTTGATGAACCGGAAAACGGTAGATTTGGGTTTAGTAAAAAATGTGATTCTTGATGAAGCGGATGAAATGCTTAATATGGGTTTCACCGACAGTATCAATGCTATTCTGGCAGAAGTTCCTGCTTCCCGTAATATGTTGCTTTTCTCAGCTACCATGCCGCAAGGCATAGCTTCTATTACCAGGAAATATATGAAGAATCCAAAGGAGATCGTGATCGGTAATAAGAACGAAGGTAACAAGAATATCAAGCATATTTATTATATGGTCAGAGCACAGGATAAATATTTGGCTTTGAAACGTATTGCCGACTATTATCCGAATATCTACGGTATTATCTTTTGCCGTACCCGGAAAGAGACACAGGAAATAGCAGATAAACTTATTCAGGATGGATACAATGCAGATTCGCTTCATGGTGAGTTAAGCCAGCAACAACGTGACTATGTGATGCAAAAATTCCGTGTAAAGAATCTTCAGCTATTAGTAGCAACTGACGTTGCTGCCCGTGGACTGGATGTGGATGATCTGACACACGTAATCAACTATGGTTTACCTGATGAAATCGAATCTTATACACATCGGAGCGGACGTACGGGACGTGCCGGTAAAACAGGTATTTCTATCTCAATCTGTCACATAAAAGAAAAAGGTAAAATTCGCGAGATAGAACGGATCATTAATAAGAAATTTGAGAAAGGCGAAATGCCGAGTGGCAACGCTATCTGCGAAAAACAATTATTCAATCTGGTTGATCAGATTGAGAAGGTTAAAGTAAATGAAGAGGATATCGAAAATCTGATGCCTTCTATTTTCAGGAAACTGGAATGGCTCGACAAAGAAGATATTATCAAACGTGTGGTTTCACTTGAATTTAATCGGATGATCGATTATTATAAAGATGCCGAAGAGATTCAGGAGATAGATGAGCGTTCTTCTCGCCGTGATCGCGATGAAAAGGGTGATTTCGGACGGTCAGCAGGTAAGCGCTCTTTTGAACCGGAAGCCGGGTTTGCCCGTTTCTTCCTTAATTTCGGAAAATCGGATGGCCTTTATCCGAACCAATTAATAGAGCTTGTGAATAAATGTGTGCCAGGAAAGGTTCGTATTGGTAAGATCGATCTTCGTGATAATTTTTCTTTCTTCGAAGTGGAAGAAGGCGAAAGCAAACGAGTGATGGATAGTATGAACGGCTTTGAGATCGAAGGGCGCCGCATTTCTGTTGAGCCGGCACAAGGACGCAAAGGCGAAGGTGGCGGACGTTCAGGAGGAAGCCGCGGAGGTAGTGGCAATAGAGCAGGTTATAAAGGCAGAAGCGACTCAAGAGATTCAAGGGAAGGCAGCCATTTTTATGATCGCTTTAATAAGGGTGGTAATAGTGAAAAGCCTTGGCGCCGGTCCTCATCCGAACGTGATGCTCGTAAGAAACGGTTTAAACGCTAATTATTTTCTTTTCATTTTCATGTGATTAGCTGCAAACTTTAATTAAATTTGCCCAGATTTTTAAGAGATAAAAAATAAATAGAAGAAGATTATGCTTAATCCTATTAACAAAACGATCGAATTAGCAGATGGAAGAACCATCACGATCGAAACCGGGAAATTGGCTAAACAGGCGGACGGTGCAGTAACCGTACGTATGAATGACACAGTGTTGCTCGCTACTGTTACGGCCGCAAAAGACGCAAATCCCGGCGTGGACTTTATGCCACTTTCAGTTGAATACAAAGAAAAATTCTCAGCCTTCGGCCGATTCCCAGGAGGATTCCTGAAGAGAGAAGGAAGAGCTTCTGATTACGAAATCCTTACTTCGCGTTTGGTAGATCGTGCTCTTAGACCACTTTTCCCGGATAACTATCATGCAGAAGTATTTGTAAATATCATATTATTCTCTTCTGACGGCGAAGATATGCCCGATGCACTAGCCGGATTGGCTGCATCTGCTGCTTTAGCTGTTTCAGATATACCTTTCAATGGCCCTATTTCGGAAGTACGCGTCGCACGTATCAATGGCGAGTTTGTGATCAACCCGAAATTCTCAGAATTGGAGAAAGCCGATCTCGACATTGTGGTAGCTGCCACAATGGATAACATCATGATGGTGGAAGGTGAAATGGATGAAGTTCAGGAATCAGAAATGCTTGAAGCGATCAAAGTTGCCCATGAAGCAATAAAGATTCAATGTCAAGCTCAGATTGAGCTTTCTGAAATGGTTGGAACAACGGTAAAACGTGAATACGACCATGAGGTTAATGACGAAGAACTACGCAAGGATGTACGTGAAAAATGTTTTGATAAAGTATATGCAATTGCTGTTTCAGGAAGTGATAAGCACCAACGTGCAGATGCTTTCAAAGCTGTTGTAACAGAATATAAAGAATCGTTTACAGAAGAAGAGCTGGCAGAAAAAGCAGAAATGATAGGTCGCTACTACCATGATGTGGAAAAAGAAGCGATGCGTCGTGCTATTCTGGATGAAGGAAAGCGTTTGGATGGACGTAAAACGACAGAAATCCGCCCTATCTGGATTGAAACTGATTATCTGCCCGGACCTCACGGTTCAGCTGTTTTTACACGTGGTGAAACTCAATCATTAACAACTGTAACCTTGGGAACCAAGGCAGATGAAAAGATGATCGATGACGTGTTGAACCATGGAAAAGAACGTTTCCTTTTACACTATAATTTTCCCCCATTCTCTACAGGTGAGGCTAAACCACAACGTGGTGTTGGACGTCGCGAAGTAGGTCATGGTAATCTGGCTCATCGTGCTTTGAAACGTATGATTCCGGAAGATTATCCTTATGTGGTACGTGTAGTATCTGATATCCTTGAATCAAACGGTTCGTCTTCTATGGCAACAGTTTGTGCCGGAACACTGGCATTGATGGATGCAGGTGTAAGTATCAAGAAACCTGTTTCAGGTATTGCAATGGGACTTATTTCTGAAAATAAAGGAACTAATTATGCAATCCTTTCAGATATCCTTGGTGACGAAGACCACTTGGGAGATATGGACTTCAAAGTGACAGGAACGAAAGACGGTATCACTGCAACACAGATGGATATCAAAGTAGACGGCTTGTCTTATGAAATCCTTGAGAATGCATTGGCACAAGCAAAAGAAGGCCGTATGCATATCTTAGGAAAGATCAACGAAGCAATGCCTGAAGTACGCGAAGACCTGAAGCCTCACGCACCACGCATCGAAAAGATGACTATTGCTAAGGAATTCATTGGCGCTGTAATAGGCCCGGGTGGAAAGATCATTCAGGGTATCCAGGAAAAGACAGGTGCTGTTATCACTATTGAAGAAGTAGATGGTGTAGGCGTTATTGAAATTTCCGGAACAAATAAAGATACTATCGACGCTGCTATCCGTTCAGTTAAATCTATCGTGGCAGTTCCTGAGATTGGCGAAGTATACGAAGGAAAGATCTCTTCAATCATGCCTTATGGAGCATTTGTAGAGTTTATGCCTGGTAAAGACGGATTGTTACATATCTCTGAAATCGATTGGAAACGATTGGAATCAGTTGAACAAGCCGGTTTGAAAGAAGGAGATATCATCGAAGTAAAATTAGTAGATGTAGATCCGAAAACAGGTAAATTCAAACTTTCACGCAAGGTATTAATGCCTAAACCGGAAGGTTACGAAGAACGTCCTCCTCGTAGTGATAGAGGCGACCGTGGTGGTGATCGTGGCCCTCGTCAAGGTGGTGGTTATGATCGTCGTAACAACGATCGTGGCGACCGTGGAGGTGACAGAGGTGATCGTGGCCCACGCCGGGATTATTGATAAAATATCAAATATCATTATAGAAAAAGCTATCTCATTGTGAGATAGCTTTTTTATTTTATGGGTTCTCAAAAAACTAAATTATCTTATGGAGGGATGCACCCCCCCAATATTCTACATCTCCAGAATAACCACTTCCTTGGAAGCCAGCTTAACTATTTGATCCAAAGAAACCGTTTTGCCTGTAATTATATCCTTTCCACTTGTCTTTCCATGAAGGATTTCTGCATACCGGTCAAGCGGTAATTCAACATCCATACTATTCCCATTCATCATAACAATCACACTCTTTCCATCCAGATTACGTTCATAAACATACACGCCGTTGTTCACCTGGAAATGTTTCATCTTCCCTTTAGCAATTACATCATTGCCTTTGCGCCACTTTAACAAGGTCTGTAGATAATTCCATGCTTCATTCTGAATTTGACTGCGCCCGGAAGCTTCAAATTGATTTATAGGATCTCCCGGCCATCCTCCCGGCACATCTTTTCGGATATTACCATCACTTCCGCTACGTGTACCATTCATCAGTAATTCTTCGCCATAATAAAGTTGTGGCATACCCGGTATAGTCAATAAGAAGGCATGAGCCTGTTTGAAGGCGCTTAAATTGGTAGGCATTTCCGGTAAGAAGCGTTCCGTATCATGATTTTCCAGAAAACGTAATACATTATTGATATCAGGATATACATAATCATAACACATGTGTTCAAATATTGTATGCAGGCCACCTGACCATCCGGTTTCTTCATGGAAGCTTTTACTTGCAATACCCATAAGACGGAAATCCATTACTGACTTCAATTCCGTATCCTTACCGAAGTTTAATTTACTTCCGGTTTGCCAGAATGCCGATCCGATTGTGTAATTCATCCATGCTTCACCTACTATATTGTATTGAGGATATTCATTCATTACTTCCCGGCACCACTCAATCATCATGTCCAGGTCGGCATACGGATAAGTGTCCTGACGAATACCATCCACACGTGAATATTCAATCCACCAGATGGAATTTTGTATCAGGTATTTAGCAACATGGGGATTTTTTTGATTCAGGTCAGGCATTGTTTCTACAAACCAGCCGTTCAACATTTTTTCTCTGTCATAATCCGAAGCATAGGGGTCGAAATAAACTTCTTTATCATGATTGGTTTGCACATAATGATCCAGGTTATTAAACCAATCTTTACTAGGTATATCTTTCATCCAGGGGTGATCGCTACCACAGTGATTGAAGATCATATCCATCACTACCCGCATACCTTGTTTATGAGCATTATCTATCAAACGTGCATAATCTTCATTCGTTCCGAAACGAGGATCAACTTTATAATAGTCGGTTGTTGCATATCCATGATAAGAACCTCCTTCCATATCATTTTCCAATACCGGATTAAGCCATATAGCTGTTACTCCTAAGTCCTGAATATAATCTAAATGTTGTTCTATCCCGGCAATGTCTCCGCCGTGACGGGCATTGGGATCATTACGATCTACTTTGTAACTGCTCCGCATGGGAATCTGGTCATTACTTGGATCACCATTGGCAAAACGGTCGGGCATAATGAGATAGAGTACATCCGAAGAATCGAATCCCTGAATATCCTCTGTGCTGGAGCGACGTTGTTTTAATTCATATTTATAAGTAAGCTTCTTTTTCCCATTTGTAAAAGTAATATCGAATGTTCCGGGAGTCGCTTTTGCTATATCCAGATATAGTATCTGATAATTGGGGCTTTCCAATGTGACAGCGCTACTAATATGTACACCGGGATAATCTATTGATGCACGATAGCCCGATATATCCTTGCCGTATATCATTAGCTGTAATTCAGTATTTTTCATATCACTCCACCAGAAGGCAGGTTCTACTTTTATATTTTGAGCTACTGATGATCCTGTCATCAGCACCAACAATAATAAGGAAAGGAATAGATTTCTTTTCATGATATACTCTTTTATGGTTAAACAATTTACTGTGATGCAAATATATAGATATAACCCTCACCACTCTTTGTTAGTTCTTCTAAACCACAGAAAAAGAGACGCAATCGTTTGCAATTTATATCATATCTTTTTTATCTTTGTCCAAATATGCAGTGACAGTGCTGATAAAAAACCGGGAAGGTGACTATCCAACAGGAAAACATAAATATTAACTTAACCAAAGAGACGGAATTCCGAAACGTCTTTGATGCCTACTATATTACGCTTTGTGTATTTGCCAATAAATTTGTAGAAAATGAAGATGCTGCTGCCGATATTGTGCAGGATTGTTTTGTAAAGCTTTGGCAAATCCGCGCAGATTTCTTTTATCTTCACCAGGTTAAATCTTTTCTGTATACATCTGTTCGTAATAAAGCACTCAATGAAATTGAGCATGAAAAAGTGGTTCATGAATTCGCCAATACATTTATAGAAAAGAGTAAAGAGAGCTTTTTCCGTGATCATTTGATTGAGGAAGAAACTTACCGTATATTAACTGAAGCCATAGATCAATTACCTCAACAAACAGCAGCAGTAATGCGTTTGGCACTTGAAGGATTAAAAAACGGACAGATAGCCGATAACCTTGGGGTCTCTGAAGAAACTGTACGCTCACTGAAAAAAATTGCTTACAAAAAACTCCGTGTCTATCTGAAAGAATATTATTATTTGATTTTTCTTTTTGTGTGATTGAAACTAAAGCAAATACTGCGTGCAACTACTTACTACTTGACTCCTTTAACTACTTACTACTGCATTTTTTTGAAAAAAAAATGCTTCCTATTCACCCACTTTTTTTATTCACCTGTTAATATAGTATAAAGGAACCGAAAATATAATACTATATGCACAGACATAACTTTCAGATAGCCCGTCTTATCTCCGGATATCTTTCTGAATCCCTTCAACCCGAAGAAGAACAGGAATTACAGATATGGAGAGATGCTTCGCCTGAACATGAACGGCTTTTCCAACAGATATGTGAAAAAGAAAACATAACACGTTATGTACAGAATAGTCAAAAATTCAATAAAAATGAAGGTTGGAGCCAGGTAGATAAACGAATACATAGAAGTATTAGCCGGAAATACTATATCAAAGCGCTCTCCTATGCAGCAGCAGTGTTGATACCCCTTATTATAGGGGTGGCTGTAATTACTTATCAAAATGATAATAAGGATTCGGAGATTGCAGAGGTTATAGCTCCGATTGAATCTATTCTACCGGGGGAACGGAAAGCAATGCTTACATTAGGCAGTGGAGAAATAATAGATTTACAGGACATTGAAAGCAAAGAAGTGAGTGAAGCTGATGGAACTACCATTGGTATTGATGCTGCAACATTAAATTATCAGTCTGTCAAACAAAAAGAAAAGCCAAAACAAGTGATTTATAACAAGGTGGATGTTCCCCGTGGAGGTGAATATTCTCTCTTTCTTGCAGATGGAACAAAGGTGTTTTTAAATGCGATGAGTTCGCTGCGCTTCCCTGTCCAGTTTAGTGGGGATACAAGAACCGTTGAATTGGAAGGGGAAGCCTATTTTGAAGTGGTACCTGATGGTAAACCCTTTATTGTAGCTATTAACGAAATGCAGGTAGAGGTATTGGGTACCTCATTTAACGTAGCTGCTTATGCTGAGGAGATCACACGTACTACACTAGTAAAAGGTTCTGTTAAAGTATTGGCAAAAGAGAGCGGTATCAGTAAAG
This sequence comes from Tannerellaceae bacterium, assembly GCA_032073245.1. Taxonomy (GTDB): domain Bacteria; phylum Bacteroidota; class Bacteroidia; order Bacteroidales; family Tannerellaceae; genus QVMG01. Next base: position 40,661 of record DAMANX010000030.1, on the reverse strand, counting down.
TTTTGAAACCTTCCGAACAGGCACTATTTGATACTGAGTCAGACAACTTCAATATTACTACTGTGGATGTTTCACTTTATACTTCCTGGATTGAAGGTAAAATATATTTCAAAGATGAGCGATTAGAAGAAATAATGAAAGCTCTCTCCCGCTGGTATGATATGGAAGTTATATATAAGGATGAAGCAGCAAAGAATATCCGGTTTGGTTGTAATGTTGACCGCTATGAAGATATTAAGCCTTTCCTGGAATTACTGGAAAAAACCAATAAGGTAAAGATCACGAAAGAGGATAAAAAAATCACTATCCAATCAAAATAGAACAAGAAATTAATATCAACTATTATATACTAAGTTATGAAAAAAAGACAGAAAATGAACAAAAACATGAAGCACTATGTTGTGGCTTGTTTGCTCTTTATCTTCCTGGCATCAGGGATTGCACAAGCCTCTAATGATGTGATGGCACAGACCGTTTCGGCCAGTTTTAACAATGTCACATTAAATGACGTTCTCTGGGAACTGAATAAGCAGACTAACTTCACTTTTATCTATAGTACAAACGATACTAAACAGGTAAGAGTAAGGAATCTGGATGTAGAAAATGAAGATATAATAGATGTTCTTGATAGATGTCTGAAAAATTCTGATTTAACCTATACCATTTATAATGGTGTAATTGCAATCCGCAAGGCTTCAGAAAGAATTGCACCTAAACCTATAGCTCAACAGCAACGTCTTACATTAAACGGTATTGTAGTTGATGAAACAGGCGAACCTTTGTTGGGAGTAAATGTTGTTGTGAAAGGAACAACCAAAGGAGCGGTAACCGATCTGGATGGTAATTTCTCTATTATTGTGGATAACAACAACCCTGTGAACATTGAGGTCTCTTATATTGGCTATGCCAAACAGGAAGTACGTGTAACACCGGGACAGACTATGCGCATTGTCATGCAGGATGATTCGGAGGTCTTGGGAGAAGTAATTGTTACTGGCTATGGTACATTTAAAAAATCAGCCTTTGCCGGATCTGCTTCAACCGTGAAAATGGCAGATAAAGAGGATGTTCCTGCGACAAGTTTTAAATCACTATTACAAGGAGCCGCTCCGGGAGTTCAAGTATCTGCCGGATCAGGTGCTGTAGGAGGATCGTCAAGTGTTACAATTCGTGGTATCGGTTCATTTAATGCTTCTACAAGCCCATTATTCGTTATCGATGGTATTCCGGTAATGGAAAGTATCAGTAGTAGTGTGGATATGGGAACTGATATTATGGCAACTTTAAATACTTCTGATATTGAAAATATTACTGTAATTAAAGATGCAGCTGCTGCATCTTTATATGGCTCACGTGCTGCTAACGGTGTTATTGTGATCACGACTAAGAGCGGTAAAGAGGGTAAACCAGTATTTAATCTTAAGGCCGACTGGGGATTCTCCGACTATTCAACCGATTTCTATGAAACTATGAGTGGCCCTGAAAGACGTGCAGTACTACATGAAGGATTAGTGAATCAAGGACTATATCTTAATAAATTATCAAATGAAGAAGCTGTTAAATACGCAGATGACAATATAGATAAATATGCACCTATTCCCTGGAATGGATGGGCTGATTGGGAATCATCTTTATTCCGTAGTCATGCTCCTTATGAAAATTATGAGTTCTCAGCTTCAGGGGGCGATAAGAAAACTTCTTATTTTGGTTCAGTCGCCTATACGAATCAGAAAGGGCTTGTTCGTCAGCAAAATTTTGATCGTATCACAGGTCGTATGAATATAAAATACAATATGACGGAACGTCTGCAATTGGGAGCAAATATTCTTTATTCAGTTATGCATCAGGATGGAAGTTCGGAAGGTACAACGTATACTTCACCGATATATTCAACACGTCACAAGGTTTCTGCATCAGATGCTATCTATAATGAAGATGGTACTTATAATAGAGAGCTGTTGGCGAATGGCTATCGAAATCCGAAATCGCAACTCGATTACAATTATAAACGAACAAAAGTAGACCGATCTTTTAATACAGTATATGCTAACTACAAGTTTATTGATGGGTTGGTATTTAATACTACATTTAGTTTAGACCACACAGAAAAATGGTACAAAGGATGGACCGATCCACGTTCAACTGACGGTGAAAGCGATAATGGTTCACTAAGTTCTAATACGTATAAATATGATCAGATGGTATGGAAAAATAACCTTTCCTATATCACTACCTTAAATACGGATCATCATCTGGATTTCCTTGCTGGTTACGAAACTCACCAACAAAAAAGACAACACATGTCTATGAGTGTTAAAGATTTTCCTACGTATGAAAAGCATGAAATATCCAATGGTGCAAATCTGACAAGTTTTGGTGGTTACTCACAGGAGTGGAGGCTCGTTTCCTATCTGGCTCGTGCTAATTACGACTATAACAATAAATACTATATCGGAGCCAGTGCGCGTATAGATGGTACTTCCAGGTTGCATCGTGACAGTCGTTGGGGTACTTTCTGGTCGGTATCTGGTGCATGGAGAGTTTCTTCAGAATCTTTTATGGAAGAAATCAAACATGTTCTTACAGATACAAAACTACGTTTTTCCTATGGTAGTAACGGAACCTTGCCATCTGATCTTTTCGGGTATATGGATTTAGCTAGTTTTGGATATAATTATAATACGCGTCCGGGAATCCTCGAATCACAGATTGGTAATAAAGACCTGAAATGGGAGAAGAATTACAATATGAATATCGGGCTTGATTTCAGATTGTTTGACAGAGTAAGCGCTACTATTGAATATTATAATCGTAAATCTTCAGATCTATTGCTTGACCTTCATATATCCCGTACTACAGGATATAATACGATGCTCACTAACATTGGTAAGTTGCAAAATCAGGGTGTAGAAATAGAGATCAGTGCAGATATTATTCGTTCGGGAGGTTTCAACTGGAATTCAAGCCTTAACTTCGGCCATAATAAAAATACTATTAAGAATCTGGGAGATCAGGAAGAAATTGTCGGAACATATACAATTCAGAAAATAGGCAAACCCCGTTATACATTTTATGTAAAAGAATTTGCAGGTATTAATCCGGAAACCGGATATCCTCAATACTATGTAAATGCAACTGAAGGCGATAAGACAATTACGGAAAATGATAAAGAAGCAAATTATATAGCTTATAAGAGTGCTGAGCCCAAACTTAGCGGAGGTTGGTCTAATTCATTCCGTTATAAAATATTTGATTTAAGTTTCATGTGGACTTTCACTCTTGGCGGATATTCTTATGATAATGCGGCACAAAAATTAGAGCATGGTGGAAAAGAAACAGCTCACAACTTACAGGATCTTTATAAGAACAGATGGCAGAAACCAGGCGATAAAACAAATATTGAAATGGTGATGGTTGGTAATGCTTATGATATGAGTGGTGTGGTTAATTCCAGAAGAATACATTCAACCGATCATCTTAGGTTGAAAAACCTAACCTTTGGTGTTTCAATCCCCAAAAATATTGTTAGAAAAGCTTATCTTGAAAATGTACGTGCATACTTTGCTGCATCCAATTTATTGACATTTGCTAAATACGACAGATATGATCCCGAGGTTCCAAGTAGTGGAGTAGTCTATTTTGATTCACCCAAATTGAAGACATTAACTTTTGGTATTGACATTAAATTTTAATCCTAAATCAGAATGAATATGAAACGAATATATTTATTTCCTGTAATTACTTTTCTATTTGTCCTACTTTCCGGATGCGGGAATGATTGGTTGGACGAAATAGGACCTTCAACCAGTGTAGATGCAAACAGTAGCATTAGAACTCCTACTGAAGCGGAATATGCCATGAATGGTATCTATTCTGTATTACGTAACTATCAATATTATGGTGCCCGGTATACATTCTATGGCGATGTGTGTGGGGAAGATATGCAATCGCGTAACGATACAAAACGGGTAGCTAAGTATTACCTGTTCCAATTGAATCCTGTGCAAACAACATTTCACTCTTATTGGCTGTATCCCTATAAAGTCATACGTAATGCAAACAATGTGATCAGTTATGCAAAAACCTTTACAGATGCTGATATGCCGGAAGAAGTACGCGATGTTTTGGGCCAGGCCCTGACCGTGCGTGCAATGGGACATTTTGATCTGGTAAAAGTATTTGCTCTGCCTTATACGAAGGACAATGGCTCATCACCCGGTGTTCCTATTGTGACAGATAAGCTACCAAATGACGCAACCCCAAGCCGTAACTCAGTTGCCGAAGTATATACACAGGTTATCAAAGACTTGGAAGAAGGCGCCGGATATATTGGAAAGAAGAAGGATGATTCTAAACTGAATTGGTATGGGAATCAGCTTATTCTGGCACGTGCTTATTTATATATGGGTAATGATGTAAAAGCATATCAGATTGCTTCTGAATTAATAGCTGCCGCAGATAAAGATAAAAATTACGGATTAACGGATGCTGCTAATTTCCCGGAAATGTGGAAAGGAGATACGAGCCCTGAATTTTTCTTTACATTAATAAATAATGCGGATGAGATTGAAGATTCAAAAGAGTTTATTGGTTACCTGACTCATCGTTCAGGATATGATGATTCTGCATTAAGCTCAGATTATATGGACCTTTTGGATGAAGATCCGGATGATGTGCGTCACAAAATTATTGATAAATATCGTCCGAAAGATTATAGATGGTATATACAAAAATATATATCTCCGGACTATAAATATTCCAATATTCCTGTATTGCGTTTGGCAGAAGCATATTTAATTGCATCAGAAGCCGCCGTAAAGCTTGGAGATAAAACGAATGCAGCAAAATATTTGAATGTAATTGTCCAACGAGCAAATGCTGAAAAAGAAGTTAAGGCTGAAGATATAACTTTGGATAGGGTATTAATCGAGCGTCGTAAAGAATTGGTTGGTGAAGGCCATCGCCTGTTTGATGCTATGCGCAACAATAAAACAATAGAACGTAAAGGTGCTTCTCATAATTCTGATCTGCTAACACCTGAAACCCGTAGCTTCAATTGGGATTATTATAAAATAATCCTTCCGATTCCATCTAGAGAATTAAATGTTAATCCAAATATGACACAGAATCCAGGCTATGGTATTTAATATTTATATTCAATGCTGTTAAGGAAAATATTTTTCATAATAATTACCTCTTGTCTGCTTTGTCCCGGCATTTTTGCCGGGGCATTTGCAGCAGATACAATACCTGAGGCTGAACATAAAGCTTCGCCGGATGGTCCATATTTGTTCTATCTGCCTAATGGTGGAATGCGTGTTATTTCTGTAGACACTGCTGGATTTTTGTTAGACACAACACTACTTGCCGTTCCCACTAACTTTTCTTTCCCTGTTATTTCAAATAAAGGAAAACATCTTTTTGATGTAAAACTTCATCCAATTGTACGTCAGGATTGGAAAAGCGATTCCCCTGAAAAAATGTTTGTAATGTCTGACCCACATGGAAATTTTGATTGCCTGGTCAGTACATTGAAAATGAATGGGATAATCGATAAAGAATATAACTGGAATTATGGCCGTAATCACCTGATGATTAATGGTGATGTATTCGACCGGGGCAAAGACGTCCTCCCTATCTTTTGGCTAATTTATAAACTTGAACAAGAAGCACAAACTGCCGGTGGGCAGGTCTCTTTCCTTTTAGGCAACCATGAACCAATGATTTTGGCCGGTGATTTACGTTATATGAAAAAGAAATATAATGCAATCGCTGAACGTCTTAATATTTCCTATGAAAAACTTTTTGGCCCGGATACCGAACTGGGCCGCTGGCTGGGTACACGCAACACCATGCAATTGATTGGAGATGATCTGTTTGTTCACGCCGGTTTAGGGCAAGATTTCCTGGAACATGATCTTTCAATTCCACAGGTGAATGAAGAAATCAGCCGTGGGCTATTTATGACCAAAGAGGAAAGAAACCAACTATCTCCTCTAACTAAATTCCTTTACGGCACGTATGGTCCGATATGGTATCGGGGAATGGTTCGAAATGATGAGAAATATGTTCCGCTTGAACCTGAAACACTTGATAATATTCTCCTTAAATATAATGCACGCCGTGTAATTGTGGGGCATACTATCTTCCCGGATATCTGTTCCTATTATAACGGCCGTGTAATTACTGTAAATGTGGATAATAAAAAGAATTTTGAAAAAGTACTGGGCAGGGGCATCCTTATTGAAGGAGATAAAACCTATGTAATAAGTGATAAGGGTATTCTTCGGACACTTTGATTTATATTTTCTATAAATAGAAGGAAATATGAATTTTCTCAAATCCCTTTGTTGTTCTTAATGAAAGAATCAACAAGGGGATATTTATAACAACACATTGTTTAAATTGAGTTAAAATGTTATATATTTGTAATAATTTTAGCGCTAAATATGCCTGTAGAAGAAAGTAAAGTAAAGTGGAACCAATTTGTATCTGGAAATAAAGATGCTTATAGCTGGATATACAAGACGTATATACAAGAGCTCTACCGTTATGGACTTCGTTTCACTTCAAATGCAGAATTAATAAAAGATTCTATTCAGGAAGTTTTCACCAACATTTATAAAAACCGAAAACAATTAACTACGCCGGATAATGTAAAGGTATATCTGTTTGTTGCATTAAAAAATAATCTCCTCCGGATATTATCGAAAGAATCGATGTATGACATGAGCGATCCCGAATCCAGTCCTTTCTCTCTGGAACCAACTGTTGAGGATATGTTTATCGAGCGGGAAGAGTATAAAGAACAACAAGATAAAATAGAAGCAGTTTTTAAAGTGCTTACTCCCCGTCAGCAGGAAATCATTTACTACCGTTATGTGAAAGAACTTAGCTTTGAAGAAATATGCCTTTTGATGGATATGAATTACCAATCAGCACAAAATCTGATCCAACGTTCTCTTAAGAAAGTAAGGGATACTTACGGATATGTACCATCATTCCTTTCCTTATTGTATACCCTGTATTCATAAAATAATCAACAAAACCCTTCAACCCTTCAGCTTCTCTTGAAAGGTTTTGAATTTCAAAAAGATTGGGGCTGAAGGGTTGCTTAAAAAACCTTTCAGCATATACATAAAACCTTTCATTTGAAACGTTTCTACTATTCTTTTCGGATTAAAAATATTATAAGATTACGATATAAGTATCGTGGCTCCCCTCCTTTCTGAGGAGGGGGTGGACCATCGCTTGCGATGGTGGGGTGGTGGGAAAAAAGGGAGATAGGTATAAATCATTTAGTAAGAATACGAACCACCCCACCGCTGCAAGCAGCGGTCCACCCCCGCCTTACCAAGGCGGGGAGCCGAGTTACTATAGTATGTAATACAAATATATAATATCGTAAATTTCAAATCTAACAGTAATTTTTGAAATAAATAGTTTTAATGAATTATTGGAAAGTAAACCATTATTTCCTAAGTGCCGGAGTTTTTTATTGTTCGCTTACTATCAAACAGCTGTTCGCTCCTATTCAAACAGCTGTTTGCTTATAAGCAAACAATACCTGGGAGCCTTTCTTATTCAAATAAGTAATAGTTAACATCAAGTTCCTATAAGCGATACATAAATCAAATGAACGGAAAGATGAAAGATATTCTGAAGGGTTTTAGGTACGAAATGAAGGGTTTAAAACAAAACCCTTCAGCCCTATTCTTCTTGAAAAACAATAGCTTTCAGTTCAGGCTGAAAGGTTGAAGAGTTTGTAATATTTTTATAGTGAAATACAAAAATAACAAAATCATAACTTTTATTAAAAAAATATCAATTTAAGTGAGTAGAAATTTCCGGGCTGTGTCTCCCTATAAGAAACAACCTCGAAAATGGAAACAAAGTACATACATTATAAAGCTGACCAATTGCTGAATGATGATTACTTTCTTCAGTCAGAACTTCATTCAACTGCAGAAAGTAGGGAATTCTGGAGGGCAATGGAAAATAAGCATGATTCTTTAGCGAAAGAAATACAAATAGCACGCAATATATTAATTCAAATAAAGAAAAACACAGAGAGCCCGGTCTTGCCCAATCAAGAAGAAATTGCCCTGTGGGAACGTATTAACCGGGTAAATAGAAAATACGATAATAAACGGATAGCTTATATCTCTCTGATTGCAACTGCAGCTGCAGCTATAGCTTTATTTTTTGTATTGAATAAGGGTGTTGATTCAGTAGAAAATAACCATGCGGATTATTTATCGCTTATAGAATCGGCCAAAGGTGTAGAAGATAAGTCGGGAAATATTCAGCTTCTTTTATCGGATAATAAAAAATTGAATCTTCATGGAAAAGAGTCTGAAATTGAATATGAAAAAGAAGGTGAGATAAGGATCAATTCGGAAAAGGTACAGATAGCAGACGAGGATAAAAAACCGGAAGAAAGTTTAAATACCCTGATTGTTCCTATTGGTAAACGTTCAAACGTGACTCTTGCAGATGGGACAAAGATCTGGGTAAACTCGGATACCAAAGTGATTTATCCGATACAATTTGGGGCAACCAAAAGAGAGATATTTGTTGAAGGAGAAATTTATCTGGATGTGAATCATAATGAGAAAGCCCCATTTGTAGTTAAAACACGTGATTCGCAAATAACCGTGCTTGGAACTAAGTTTAATGTATCGGCTTATGCAAATGATCCCCGTATGGATGTTGTTTTAGTGAGCGGAAAAGTTGAAGTTCAGTTAGCTGGGAAAGAAAAAAGTGTTTTGTCTCCTAACCAGTTGATTAGCTATAATAAATCTACCAAGAAGAGCGAGATCAGCCAGGTAGATATCAGTGATTACGTTGCCTGGAAAGATGGTTATTATCAATTTAGCAAACAGTCACTGGATGTGATTTTAAATAAGATAGCAAAATACTATGGTGTGAAAATTATATGGGATGATCATGTTGGCCGTTTGAGTTGTACTGGAAAACTCGATTTGAAAGATGATCCAAAAGATGTATTTACATTACTGGCAAAAGCAGCGCCTATAGAAATAGATACAAATAATGAGAGTATACATATAAAAGTTAAACCTTGAAAAAATATTGTTGCCTATGGATGGATAGCCACAAAAAGTAGAGCCGGATAATACCCACATATTACCTCGGCTCCAGACCCAAATTAGTATTAATTACAAATTACTAACTTAATTCATTTACAAAAGTATGAAAAATAACACAGTGTTTAGCTATAAAAAAGCTAAACAAAAGAGAATTTTGCGTATTATGAAAGCCAGTTTTCTGTTTATCTTCCTAAGTATAGGAGCTGCTTTTTCTGCAGGTACATATTCACAGGAGACTTTCTTTACCCTAAAATCGAATAATGCTACAGTTAAAGAAGTCATTAGTGAGATTGAAAAGAGCAGCGAGTATATCTTCTTTTATCTGGACAATTCACTTGATCTGAATCGCAAAGTATCAGTAAGTGCTGATAATGCAGAGGTAAATGTTATCCTGGATCAGATTTTCAAAGGCACTTCTAACCGTTATTATATTTCTGATCGCCAGATTATTATTTCTAAGGATAAGGCATCTCCCGCTCCAATTACAACAACTATTCAACAAGCCGGACGGTCTATTTCGGGTGTTATAAAAGATTCTTACGGAACAGTTGTCGGTGCAAATGTTGTGATAAAAGGAACTACTCGTGGAACGGTAACTGATATGGATGGTAATTTCACCATTGAAAATGTTCCTGTAAACGCTACTTTACAAATCTCTTATATCGGTTATAAGCCACAGGAAGTACGTGTAACTGACCAGACTTTTCTGAATATCACATTGATTGAAGATTCGGAAGCACTTGAAGAAGTTATTGTTGTAGGTTATGGAGTGCAGAAAAAAGTAAATCTTTCAGGAGCAGTACAAGCCGTATCAGGAGAAACCTTAGCAAACCGTCCGATCACGAATGTGAACCGCGGTTTACAAGGTTTGGTTCCTAACCTTAATATTGCAAATGCTACAGGCCGTGCCGATGGTGCTCCCGAAATCAATATTCGTGGTTTTACTTCTATCAATGGTGGGGAAGCTTTTATCCTTGTGGATAACGTGCCTATTACCAGTGATGAATTATCTCGTATTAATCCTGATGACATCGCAAGTGTCTCTGTATTGAAAGATGCTTCTTCAGCTGCTATTTATGGTGCTCGTGCTGCTTTCGGGGTTGTTCTTATCACTACTAAAAGAGCATCTTCAGCAAATAAAGACCTGAAAGTAAGTTTTTCAGGTAACGTTGCAATTCGCGACAGAGGGATGCGTCCAGAACTGGTTACCGATATTGTAACTATGATGGAGACGAAGAACCTGGCAAGAACCCCTCTTAGTCCTGTATTTAGTCAGGCACAGTTGGATTATGCCTATAAATTGGCTGCTGATCCTAGTTTGCCTACAGTAATTACAGATCCTGATAATCCAAATGCATGGGCTTATTACGGTGAAACTGACTGGTATAGTGAAGGATACAAGAAAACAGCGCCTTCGTATACAGCAAATATCAATATTTCAAAATGGGATGAAAGATTATCGTATTATGTATCTGGTGGTTTTTATCAGGAAGATGGATTACTTCGCGTAGGTAAAGATGTAATGAAGCGTTTCAATTTCCGTTCAAATGCTGAAATGAAACTGACTAACTGGTGGAAACTAGGTGCTAACATTGCTTATACCAATACTAATTACGACTCTCCTTCTTTCCTTGATGGTTATTTCAACTGGAATATCAACCGTACCGCTTCGAATATTGTGCCTAGAAACCCTGATGGAACATGGACAAGTGCCGGAGCATCTGTTTTAGGAGCAGTTTCAGAAGGAGGACGCCGTATAGACCGCCGTAATGAAACAAATATATCTTTAAGTACTCAGTTTGATATTATCAAGGATGTTTGGACTGTGAATGCAGATGCTAACTTCCGTCGTAATAATTTCAATCGCGATTTATATAACCTGGCTGTTCCTTATCGTACGGGACCGAATCAACCTATTCAATATTCATTAAGTGATAGAGGTAGTACAACTTATGTTGAGTTTACTGCCAGAGAAAACCGTTATGATGTATATAATGTGTTCTCTAATTTTACAAAAACATTTAATGAGAAGCATTTTCTCAATGTAATGGTCGGTTATAACCGTGAATTACTGGACGAACGCTATTATTACAGCCGCAAGGATGTTTTAATTTCTGATGCTCTACCTGAATTGAATCTGGCAACCGGACAGGCAACAACCAATAATACTCGTAGAGAACAAGCTTTGCAGGGTGTATTCGGACGTGTAAATTATATATTTGACAACCGTTATATCGTAGAGTTCAACGGACGTTATGATGGCTCTTCCCGTTTCCCTGATGGCGACCGTTATGGATTTTTCCCTTCTGCTTCAGTTGCGTGGTTACTTGTGAATGAGAATTTCTTTAAAGACGTTGCTGAAAAGTTGCAGATATCCAATCTGAAATTCCGTGGTTCTTACGGAGCTTTAGGTAACCAGATTATCAAGGAAGGCGATACACAACTTTATTATCCTTATATTCCATATATGAGTTCGGGTAAAATCGGACAGATCCTCGATGGTGACCGCCCGATTGCTGTATATCAACCGGGAGTAGTATCACCTACTTTGACCTGGGAAAAGGTAAGAACTATCAATGGTGGTATTGACTTAGGCTTATTCAATGGAAAATTGGATCTCGCTTTTGATATCTATACACGTTACACCGATGATATGTTGACATATAGTAAAGAATTGCCGGCTGTATTCGGAGCTTCTGCCCCAAAAACAAATGCTGCAGACTTAAAAACTAAAGGTTGGGAATTATCAGTAGGTTATCGTGATCGTTTTGAATTAGGTGGTTCACCATTTAATTGGTCAGTGAAATTTAATCTTGCCGACAGTAAATCATGGATCACTAAATTTGATAATCCTACTAAATTATTGTCTAATTATTACGAAGGACAACGAATTGGTGAAATCTGGGGCTTTATTAGCGACGGATTTATCCAGAATGAAGCAGAATTAGCAGCCCTAGATCAGACAGCTGTAGGTACAGATGACCAGAATTATAAGTTCTATGTGGGTGACCTTAAGTTCAAAGATCTGAATGGTGACGGAAAAATTGATTTTGGCGACAAGACAGCAGACAATCCTGGTGACAGAAAAGTTATAGGTAACAGTGAGATCCGACTTCCTTACAGTTTCGAGATAAATGCTGATTGGAAAGGTTTCGACCTTCGTGCTTTCTTCCAGGGAGTAGGAAAACGTGACTGGTATCCACAAGCAGCAAGTATTTATTTCTGGGGTGTATATGCACAACCATGGACCAACCCGACGAAGAAGAACCTGGATCACTGGACTCCGGAAAAACCCGATGGTTATTTCCCACGTATGAAAGCTTACATTGCAGAGGATTCTAACGAAGAAATGGCTGCCCCCCAAACCAGATATTTACAGAGCGCTACTTATCTCCGCCTGAAGAACCTTACTGTCGGATATGCTTTACCAAAAAGCGTACTGGATAAATTGAGAGTAGAGTATTTGCGGGTATATTTCAGTGCTGAGAATGTATTTACTTTTAGTGGACTCGATAAAGGCATAGACCTCGATCCTGAAATTGTAAACAAGAGCTATAATGGTTTCAACTCGGGAACTTATCCGATGCAAAGATCGTATTCTTTGGGTGTGAACCTGACATTCTAAGCTTGAGAATTTATAGAAGTAAATAGTAAATAATGAAATATAAAATCAAATGAAAAAGATAAGTTCAATAATAAGCTTTCTGTGTCTACTCATTCTGTCTTCATGTGATTCCGATTTTTTGGAAAGATACCCAAAGACAGAAATTACAGAAAAAGAATTTTTCAATAATGTGACTGACCTGCAAACCTATACGAACGGATATTATACTTATATAGGCGCGTCATATGAAGATACCGGATCTGATAATATCTCCCTCCATAATGGAACAAACACTATGGATCAGGTGGTAATGGGTAATGTTTCTTCCTCTAATCTATCATCAAATATCAATAATTGGAGTTGGACAGCTTTAAGACGTTTCAACTTCTTTATGCAAAATTATGAAAAGGCTGAAGGAGCGCAAGCAGATATCAACCATTATGTAGGAATTACCCGTTTCTTCAGGGCAAAATTCTATTTTGACAAAGTAAAAAGTTATTCGGATGTTCCCTGGTACGATATGCCATTGGATAATGACGATGAAGCTTTATACAAACCGGCGGATTCCCGTGCTTTTGTAATGGATAAAGTGCTTGAAGACCTTGAATACGCTGTAGCTAATATTAAGCCGGAAATCAAAACAAGAACACGTATTAATAAATATGCTGCTCTTACTTTGATGGCTCGCGTATGTTTGTTTGAAGGTACTTACCGCAAATATCATAGTGAAATAGGTCTTTCAGACTATAACCGCTTCCTCGAAAAGGCAGCATGGGCTGCAGAAGAGATTATGAATAGCGGTGAATTTGAAATCGCTGCTGTTTATGAAGATCTATTCCATTCCAACAAGTTGGATACGAATGATGAAATTATCCTTCAGGCTGCTTCCGACAAGGAATTAGGAGTAACCAATAATACTCACTCCGTGTTAAACTGGCAATGGTCGCTTAGCCGTAGTCTTATGGAATCCTATCTTATGAAAGACGGTACACCTTTCACAAAACAGGATGGATATCAGAAAAAGACTTACTTGGAAGTATTTGTAGATCGTGATCCACGTTTTGCTCAAACATTTTGTTATCCGGGCTTTAAACAATCTCCTGAAGATAAAGCAGAATTACCCGGTATCAAGTTTGGTGGCTATGGACAGATCAAATATTTCCCGAAATTACGTGAACAACGTGGTGGATGGGGCATGAACTATACTTCATTACCGATTTATCGTTTAGGAGAAGTTCTGTTGATTTATGCTGAAGCAAAGGCAGAATTAGGTACTCTTACACAAAGCGATATCGACAGAACAATTAATGTGTTGCGTGATCGCGTAGAAATGCCACATTTGAATATGGCTACTGCCAACGCAAACGTTGATCCTGTTCTTGCTGCTTACTATCCTAATGTATCGGGAGCAAATCTGGGTACATTATTGGAAATCAGAAGAGAAAGACGTGTAGAACTAGCTTGTGAAGGGCTTCGCGGAGAAGATCTGAAACGTTGGGGAGCAGGTGATCATTTTGCAGATAATAATCAGGGTATATATATACCATATCTGGGTGCTTATGATATGACCGGTGATGGTGAGCCTGATCTGGCTATCCTTGCTTCTCCATCTGATTTGGGACCTATCTCCAATTTGACAGAAGACCAAAAATCAAAATTGGTTTACTATTATCTGAAAAATAGCGGTGGAACCGATGAAGGTTTCTATCTGACCGAAGGAGATAAAGGACATGTAGGCTTTACTGCATATCAAAAGAACCCACGCAAATTCGTGACGCCTAAGCACTATTACTTACCTATACCTAAACAGCAAACTATGCTTAATCCACAATTGACACAACCTTATGGTTGGGATTAAGAAACAATAGATTAGATTAATAAATAGGTTCGAAACCACCGGGAGATAATGAAAATTATCTTTTCGGTGGTTTTTTCGTTATAAATAGAGTCTTAAATCAAGATTATGATTATTTTTGAGCAAAAATATTTCGCAGATGTTTAGTACATAAGTGTTTATTGATATGAAAAATATGTTAATTTTTGGTTTTGCCTGTATTGTTTCATTGATGTCTTGCCACACTCAAACGAAGGATTGGGTTTTGGTTTGGGAGGATGATTTTGAACAAACAGATGGCTTTGATGAAACGGTGTGGAGTAAAATACCTAGAGGAAGGGCTGACTGGCAAAATTATATGTCCGACTTTGATTCACTCTATTCTGTGGAAAATAGCAATCTGATTTTGCGGGGTATAGTCAATAATAGTTTTCCAGACGATACAGTGCCTTTTCTTACGGGCGGCCTATATACAAAAGACAAATATAGTTTTACACATGGGCGGGTAGAAATAAGAGCAAAGCTATTTGGAGCAAAGGGTGCATGGCCGGCAATATGGATGTTACCGCAGAACGGTAAATGGCCTGAGGGTGGTGAAATCGATATTATGGAGCGATTAAATAGCGAGGATATAGCCTACCAGACGGTGCATTCACATTACACTTATGTATTGGGCAAGGAAAACCCGCCAAAAGGTTCTACCGGAAAAATAAATCCGGATGACTATAATATCTACGCGGTTGAACTCTATCCGGATAGCCTTTCATTTTATATAAATGATAGGCATACGTTCACATATCCTCGTGTAGAATCCGCAGAAGCTGAAGGACAATTTCCTTTTAACCAACCTTTTTATTTATTGATTGATATGCAGCTTGGCGGCTCATGGGTAGGTAGTGTAGATCCTAATGATCTTCCTGTTGAGATGTGGGTTGATTGGGTAAGGTATTATACAAAATAACAAATTTAACCTCTCAATAGGAATGCAAAGCAATCGAGAGAGGTACATATATGAGCGGAACTACTTGAGTGTGAAATATCAGAAATGATACTTCTTCTCCGGGAAAAAGGCTTTTCAGAGAAAGATTAATTATATATCTTTCTTTCTGAATTTTTAAATGAAAGGGGATGCATTAAGAAGTACAAGTAAGGCGACTATAAGGGGGAGTTATTCTTATCTTTGTACTTTCAAACTCTATTTACATATTAAAATTCCAATTCCAATGCAAAGCAAAAAATATATTGCATTAGGTTTGATCCTGGCAATAAGTGTGTTGTGTTCTTGCCGGGAGTTCAATTCTTATCCAACGCCACTTAAAGAAGCCGAAAGATTAATGGACTTATATCCGGATAGTGCTTTAAAAATCTTGGAAAATGAGATTAATACTGAAGAACTTTCCGAAAAACAGTATGCGGATTGGTGTTTATTTCTAACTCAGGCGCGTGATAAAGAATATGTTGAGCATGAAACAGATTCACTAATTAAGATAGCTGTTGACTATTTTGAGAAGGGGAGTGATGTTAATCGGCAAATGTTGGCCTATTATTATTTAGGAAGAGTTTCACAGGATTTAGGGAATGCCCCTCAAGCGCAAGCAAATTATATAAAAGCTCTTGAAGTAGGACATTCATCTAATAACTATCCTCTTTTAGCTCGGATAAATAGTAATTTAGGAATGCTTTATACTTATCAGGATATGCCAAAAGATGCTATCCCATATTTGAATAATGCTTATAATATGCTCCAATTAAATGATACAATCTCACAATCTTATATTTTGAGAAATCTAGGACGTACATATACTTTACTTGAAGAACTGGATAGTGCTATTTATTTTTATAATCAAGCTTTACAATACATAGATGATATAGATCGTTCTTTTGTACTTAGTGAAATAGGGAGAGTTTATTGCGAGAAGAAAGATTATTTAAATGCTTATAATTATGCTCAAAAAGCATTGAACTCAATAAAAGATACAACAAAAGTACATCCTATTTATTTAACTTCAGGAGCGATTTATTATTACCTTCATAATCCAGATTCTGCAAGATTTTTTTTGAATAAAAGCCTTGATAGTGAAAAAATAGAAACACAAACTGCTGCTTATTACTATTTATATAAGCTTGCTAAAGATAATAAAGAATGGGAAGAGTATGCCTGTTTGCAGGAAAAGTATGATGATATGCATAATTCTTTTTTGAAAGCGACTTATATGGAAACGATGGTAAAAATGAATCAATTGTATAATTTCCAACTTAAAGAGAATGAAATATCAAAGGCTAAAATGAATCAATCAATAACCAAGAAAAATAATACAATCTTAATTTTAACGTTGATTATATTAATTGTATGTATACTGTATCATTCACTCTATCAACGGGCAATTCGTTCGGAAAAATGGAAAATACAGGAAGAATTGATGTCTTCTTTTAGTAATAGGGCCATAAAAGAAACAGAAGAACAAATTAATGAAAATATTCAAAGGATAGATGAACTGAAAAAACTTCTCCAGAGTAAGAGCCTAACTAAATATAATGAGATTTATATTCTTGAGAAAAAACTATTAGAATACGAAAATAAACGTATTAATCGTGTTATGGAGGATAAAAAAGAATTGAAAGAAACTTTTAATACTTCTGAACTCTATGTGAAATTCCATTCGGAGGTGAAAATAACTGAAGATGACAAACAAGCTTTAAGAGAATTACTTAATAAGACCTATCCACAATTTTTCCCTTCTTTATATGATATGTGCTCTGATATTACAGAAGAAGAATTGTGGATCTGTTATTATCTAAAAGCAGGTATATCTGCTAAAAGAATTTCTGACATAATGTTTCAGTCAAAACAATCTATAACGAATAAACGAAGGAAAATAGCAACAAAGATATTTGGCGAAGAGAGTTCTCCTAAGCTTTTAGATGAAATCATATCTTCCTTGTAATCAGGGTTGCGCCAAAAATGTACTAATCGTGTACTCTTAAATGAAACAAAATCGAGTACTTCTATATAGTTTTGAATGTTGAATTAAAATGTAAAGTTATGAAAACCTATTTGTTTACTTTAATCTTATTTATGACTGTTTCTCTTTCTGGTTATGCGCAAAATAGTCAGCCACTTAAAGGTTCTTGGGGTGGTAAAGACTTTAGATCATTAGCACCAGAAGCACCAAAAGTATTTATTGATGGAGATATTTTATCCATTAATTTACAGGATCCGTTAACTAATCTTTCCATCACCATTTTTGATGAAAATGGAGGCATTGTTTATCAGGATGTTATCACGTCTACTGAAATAAATTATACAAAATATATACTCTTAAATTATCCTATGGGTAATTATCGAATAACATTTAGTCATGAATTAGGCTATTTATATGGAGATATTAAGATAGAATAAATATAGAAATAATTTTAACCTAACCGATAATAGGTTCTAACCTATTATTATCTCGTCCCCTTTATCCGATCAAGTTTCCGAAAACTCCCGTGAGGGAATGGAATGTGATCGGATAATTTTTTTAATAGGACTAACTATAATATTTACCAATGTAAACAATAGAGGGAGCGATGTGAATTGCTCCCTTTTTATGTAAACAGCGACAAATTTCTCCTCCTTAGCTAAGGAGGAGAAATTTGATACTAATCTTATTCTGCAATAATATTTAGCTTAACATCAATATTTCCTTTTGTAGCACGTGAATAAGGGCAAAATGCATGTGCTTCTTCCGCTAATTCTTCTGCTTCTTTTCGGCTTATTCCTGTAGTTTTTATATCCATCACTACGGATAATTTAAATCCGTCGCTTACTTTATTCAATGTTACATTTGCTGTAACCTCAGGACGTACACGGATTTTCTTTTCCAATGCAACATGTGAATATGCTCCGGCAAAACATGCTGAATAACCAGCTGCAAATAATAATTCCGGATTGGCATATTCGCCACCAGGTCCACCCATTTCTTTTGGAGGACGAAGTTCAAGATTTATTACGCCGTCTGATGATGTTACTTTACCTGCTCTACCGCCTACATTTGTGGCAATTGCTGTATACAATGCTTCCATAATTTCGTTTTTATATAAGTTTATATAGACAGAACAACCTTAAAACGAAAATTGTTCATGCCCATATTTGTTAATAAGCCGCAAAACCCTTTTCAAATCAGTGGCATATTATTACCTTTGTTCCTTCATCTAAAAAATAAATGGAAGAAGATTTCGATATACGGGATCCGAGGATACCGGAGAATGAAAGAGAGTATGAGAACGCGTTGCGTCCACTTTCCTTTCGTGATTTTAGTGGTCAATCCAAAGTGGTTGAGAATCTGAAGATCTTTGTTATGGCTGCCCGTATGCGAAAAGAAGCACTCGATCATGTTTTGCTTCATGGACCTCCGGGACTAGGAAAAACTACACTTTCCAATATTATTGCAAATGAGCTGGGAGTAGGGTTTAAAGTGACCTCCGGTCCGGTGCTTGATAAACCCGGTGATCTTGCAGGAGTATTAACCTCATTGGAGAAAGATGATGTCCTTTTCATCGATGAAATCCACCGTTTGAGTCCGGTAGTGGAGGAGTATCTTTATTCCGCAATGGAAGATTATCGTATCGATATTATGATCGATAAAGGCCCAAGCGCGCGTTCCATTCAGATCGATCTTTCTCCTTTCACATTAGTAGGTGCTACAACACGGAGCGGACTGCTGACAAGCCCATTGCGTGCTCGTTTCGGAATTAATATGCACCTGGAATACTACGATGTGGAAACACTGACTAAGATTGTTATGCGTAGTGCTGACATTCTCGAGGTGAGGTGTGAATTGAATGCGGCCAGGGAAATCGCCTCCCGTAGCCGTGGCACACCGCGTATTGCAAATGCATTGCTCCGTCGGGTTCGTGATTTTGCTCAGGTAAAAGGAACCGGAAATATAGATAAAGCTATTGCTTGTTATTCTTTGGAAGCATTGAACATAGACCGCTATGGTCTCGATGAAATCGATAATAAATTACTTACTACTATTATTGATAAGTTTAGCGGAGGCCCGGTTGGGTTGACTACTATTGCTACTGCGCTGGGCGAAGATCCGGGAACGCTGGAAGAAGTATATGAGCCTTTTCTCATCAAAGAAGGTTTTATAAAACGTACGCCGCGAGGGCGTGAAGTAACAGAATTGGCTTATACTCACCTGGGAAGGAAGCGGGGAAGCGAACAAGGTTTTTTATTTGATTAAACTGTATGGCTGAAGGAATGAAGCGGTTGGCAAAAGAAACCGCGATATATGGTGTAAGCAGTATTCTGGGTCGTTTCCTGAACTGGTTGCTCGTTCCTTTATACACACGGGTTTTAATAGGTACCGGTGAATTCGGTATTTATACAAATATTTATGCCTGGACGGCTCTTTTATTGGTTCTTCTGACTTATGGTATGGAAACGGGTTTCTTCCGTTTTATTAATAAGAAGGAAGAAAAGGAGCCCATGCAGGTATATTCCACAACTCTTTTTAGCCTTGGAGTAAGTTCCTTATTGTTTCTATTCCTTATTATTTTATTTATACATCCTATCAGTGATTTGATTTACACCAATAATCATCCGGAATTCCTGATAATGATGTTTTCTGTGGTTGCGCTCGATGCTTTTACCTCTATTCCTTTTGCTTATTTACGTTATAAAGGGCGGCCTTTCAGGTTTATGACCTTGAAACTTATCAATATATTTTTGAATATAGCGTTGAATATATTCTTTCTGGTTGTTTGTCCTCAGTTGTATCAAGTAGCACCGGAGACGATTGAATGGTTCTATCGTCCGGATTATGGAGTAGGATATGTTTTTGTGGCAAACGTGATCACAGCTCTGTCTATGTTTATTCTACTCTTACCCGATATATTACCGGCATTCAGATATAAACCCAATATTCCACTTCTGAAAAGAATGTTGGGTTATTCATTCCCGATTCTAATTCTGGGAATAGCCGGTATCTTTAACCAGACTGCCGATAAGATCATTTTCCCTCTTCTTTTTGATGATGAAACTTATGCTTATGAGCAGTTGGGCATTTATGGCGCTTGTTTCAAGATTGCTGTAGTTATGGTTATGTTTATTCAAGCATTCCGCTATGCTTACGAACCTTTTATTTTTGCCAAAAATAAGGAAGAAGGGAATCATAAGGCATATAGTGAAGCCATGAAATACTTCATCATATTTGCCGTATTTATTTTTCTGGGAGTCATGTATTACCTGGATATATTCAAACTATTTGTAACACCTGAATATTATCCCGGATTACCTGTTGTACCAATCGTTATGATGGGAGAATTCTTCTTTGGCATTTATTTTAATCTTTCACTTTGGTATAAATTGACCGATCAGACCCATTGGGGAGCATGGTTTTCAATAATAGGATGTATCACAACTGTAGTGATAATTGTCATTTTTGCACCTGTCTATGGTTATATGGCATGTGCGTGGGCTTCTTTCTTCTGTAATTTATTAATGATGCTTATATCTTATATTATCGGGCAGAAGAAATATCCCATTAAGTATGACCTGAAGTCAGCAGGGATTTATATAGCACTGGGAGGTGTGTTATATCTGGCAGGAATGGCTATTCAATTAGAATCACAAATACTTACAATGTGTTTACGTACATTGTTGCTTGTTGCCTATCTGGGTGTAGCCGTTAAAAGGGATATGCCTCTCAGTGAGTTACCTCTTATAGGACATTATTTCCGTAAAAAGTAAAACAAAAAACATAAATTATTAATTGATAAAAAGAAGAATATGAAAAGAATGTGGGCATTACTACTGCTGTTAGTAGTTGCTGTAGGTCAGGCTCATGCCGATGAGGGTATGTGGGTATTGAAAGAATTGAATAAGGTTAATCTGGCGCGAATGGCTGAATTGGGTTTTGTCCCTTCTGCTGAGACACTTTATAGTGAAACAGATCCGTCGCTTTCCAATGCGGTTGTAATTTTTGGAGGCGGATGTACAGGTATCACCGTATCAGAAGAAGGCCTTTTGTTTACTAACCACCATTGTGGATATGGTTCTATCCAAAAGTTGAGTAGTGTAGAACATGATTATCTGAAGGATGGTTTTATTTCTCAAACAAAGCAGGAAGAGCTTCCCGTTCCGGGGCTAAGCGTTCATTATATGAAAGAGATGATCGATGTGAGCGATCAGATCATGAGCCAGATTGAAGGAATCGAAAGTGAATTCGAACGTCTCAATATGGCCGATTCCATCGGACGTGCGATCTGTGACTCGGTTGGTAGAGACCAGTTCTTGTCGGCTAATGTGGTACCTTTTTATAATAATAATAAATACTATCTGGTAGTTTATAATGTTTTCCGTGATATACGTATGGTATTTGCGCCTCCCAGCTCGGTAGGTAAATTCGGAGGCGATACGGATAACTGGATGTGGCCTCGTCATACAGGTGACTTCTCAGTATTCCGTGTATATGCAGGAGCCAATAATCAACCTGCTGAATATAGTGCAGAAAACACTCCATATCGTCCGAAATATGTGGCAGAAGTATCTATTCAAGGATATAAAGAAGATGACTATGCCATGACAATTGGTTTTCCGGGAAGTACATCGCGTTATCTGGCTTCATGGGGAGTGGAGCAACGTATGAATGATTCAAACAAACCTCGGATCGCAGTACGTGAAGTGAAACAGGAAATATGGAAAGAAGGCATGTTGGCAAATGATGCTGTACGCATCAAATATGCTTCTAAGTTTGCAGGAAGTTCAAACTATTGGAAAAACTCTATTGGAATGAACCGTGGATTGACAAATCTGAATATTGTTGATCGTAAAAAAGAAGAAGAACAAACCTTTGCAACCTGGGCTGCGCAAGATCCACAGCGTCAGGCAAAATACGGAGAAGTCCTTGACCTTCTGCAAAGAGGATATAAAGGCACTGATGAGTATATTCGCAATGCTACCTATTTATCGGAAGCCTTTATGAGTGGTGTGGAAATCGTGCGTTTGGCCCGTATGGTACAAAGCTTTGATATAAAGGGTTCTACTCCTGAGGAATTGAATGTTTTCCTGGAAGATCGTATTGCCACATTCTTTAAAGATTATGAGCCAAAAATGGATCAAAAGGTACTGGCTGTAATGATGAAAGTGGTCAAAGATAATGTGGCATCACAATATTTACCGGATATCTATCCAAAGATTGATAAGAAATACAAAGGTGATTATGAGCGTTATGCTGCCGATGTGTTTAAAAAGACACAATTGCTTTCTTATGATAATATAGCAAAGCTATTGAAAGATCCGAAGGAATATAAGAAACTACAGAAAGATCCTGCTGCTGAGTTAAGTTTGTCTTCATTGATGTCTATATTTGAATTGCAACAAATGATGGGGGCATACCAATATGATATTGAAAAAGGCGAACGTTTATATTTTGCAGGTTTGAAGGAGATGTATCCTGAAAAGGCTCTTTCTTCGGATGCCAACTTTACAATGCGTTTAAGCTATGGCTCTGTTTTGGGTTATCGCCCGTATGATGCTGCATGGTATGATTATTACTCCACTCAACGTGGAATTTTTGAGAAAGAAGATCCTAACAGTGATGAATTCTGGGTACAACCGGAAATTCTTGATCTGATACGTGGTGGTAACTATGGGCAGTATGCTAATGAGAATGGAGATTTACCTCTTTGTTTCCTTTCGAATAATGATATAACAGGTGGTAACTCGGGTAGTCCGGTATTTGATAAGAATGGCCGGGTAATCGGGCTCGCTTTTGATGGTAACTGGGAAGCAATGAGTGGAGATATTGCTTTTGAGCCTGACTTACAACGTTGTATATCTGTCGATATCCGCTATGTGCTTTATATGATTGACAAATGGGGGAAATGTCCTCGGTTGATTGAAGAATTGAAGCTTGTAAAGTGATTAAGGAAATGATAAGAAAAGGCCTAAGAATCAGAAGATTCTTAGGCCTTTTTATTTGACGGATATTTAGGAAGTCTTAGGAGTATCAGGTAGACTTAGTACTTCCTGGGATTTCCTAAAATTTTAAAGATAAATCTTTAGCCTTCCATTCTGCTACCAGTTCAGCAAAGGTCTCTTTTACCGATATAATCTTGTTAGCACGCCACGCATTACTTCCTGCAAAGGCATAACCACGTTCAAAGTTTCCTTTAAATGCATTATAAAGTGCCATAATTATACAATAGGGACTACGGTCTATATCGCAGGTTTTTATGCAATTAAATGGACAGGATTTCGGTTGTTTCAAACCGGCACGTACTTTTTCAAGGAAATGGCTGTGAATAGCCCTTCCCGGCATGCCCACAGGACTTTTAATAATTTCGATGTCTGTTTCCTGTGCATTTATATAGCTGTTTTTGAAATCATCCGAGGCATCACATTCAGTCGTAGTAACAAAACGCGTACCCAATTGTACACCTGATGCTCCCAGCTCCATCATACGGCGAATATCTTCACCTGTATATATACCACCCGCAGCAATAACCGGTATTTTCTGGTTGTATTTTTCTTCAAATAGGGCAGCTTCCTGTACTACTTGGGGTAACAGTTCTTCCAGAGAAAAATGTTCGTCAGACAGTTGGTTTTCTTTATATCCTAAATGACCGCCCGCTTTAGGTCCTTCCAGAACTACAGCATCCGGTAGATAGTTATAATTGGTTTTCCATTTTTCTGCAATAATGCGCAATGCCCGGGGGCTTGACACGATAGGAACCAGTTTGGTTGTACTATCTTTTTGAAGAAAAGAGGGAAGATCCAATGGGAGGCCTGCTCCACAGAAAATAATATCGACCTTTTCTGCAATACTAGTTTTCACTAATTCTGCAAAGTCAGAAAGGGCAACCATAATATTCACTCCAAGAATTCCTTTTCCTTTTTCACGAGCTTTCCGAATTTCTTCCTTCAAGCCCATACTGCCGGCTTCGGTATAGTTTGGAGAGAGTTTTTTGTACAAAAGTCCAAGACCAGCTGCGGAAATTACACCGATCCCGCCTTCGTTTGCAACGGCTGAGGCTAAGCCGGAAAGGGAGATGCCTACACCCATCCCACCTTGAATAATAGGGATTCTGGCTTTAAGGCCTCCAATAGATAATGTTTTCATTCTGTGATATAGTTATTAAATAACGGGTCAAAGGTAAGTTAATAGTTTGGAAAAAGCGATAGAAACTAAGCCATAATTGCACAATATATGTTATTTTGTGCAACTAAATTTACGTAAGCGTATGTAATTCATTGTATATTTGATGGATACGCCCGCATTTGTGCTTTCGATGTTAATATATAAAACAGAGAATGTAGAAAATAGTTATTGAACAAAAAGTCATTATATTCTAATAATTTGTAAAAATAAGATATATTAAAAAGTGTTTCTATACATAGTTTAAAAAGATATTAGCTATATAATGCGGCTGTTTTAGCTGTAAAATGACAAAATGATATTTGAAATTATTGATTTATTAATCTTCAAAGATAATTAAGCCACGGATCACACAGATAGCGCAAATCCGTATAATCCGTGGCTATTATATTATCCAGCCCAGGAGATCTTATATTCCAAGTTTAGTACGGATTGTTTTAGGGATTGCATCTTTATGCACCATAATAAAGATGGTCTTTGCACGGACATAGCTTTCAGACATATTCAGATAACCTCCAAATTTGTTACGATCTGTTCCCCAGGAATTCTTTGTAATATAGTAGGGGGTGCCGTTCTGGTCTTTTACCATACCAGTAATATGCATCAGATGATCATCTGTTGTTACAAAAGCTTCGTAACCTTGCTGGCGTATTTCGGGTGTTACTTTTACTTCCGGATAAGGGCGATCAAATTTATAAACAGCATCTAGCCGTTCATTCACACTCATTTGTTCAAAGCGGGCACGGTCAGTTCCTTCGTAGTTCTCTACTTTCGAAACTTCCGGATTGATTGCTACTCCATTTGTATGTGAAAATCCTTTTTCACTTACATCCCCATCCCAGCAAACGGTATGCCCGTTTTGTAAGGCATAGTTCATAGTTTCTATGAGTTCATCCAAAGGAAGATTATACATTTTTTCATGTTCCCAATTGTCTGGTACTTCCACTTCAAACTCCTTATAATAGGGTTTATGTATAAAGCTGGTTAGTTCAATATAATCATCCATATTTAGGTTGAGCGAAGCAGCAAATGTCTGTGGAGTATACTCTTTGCCTTTATAAGTGAATTTTTCAGGTAAAGGGCCCATATAAGTATCAAAAATAGCATTGATCACTTTGTCGTATTCAGGACTGCGCTTCTTCATATCTACAGCAGCGTCGGCAATTCCTTTCATAAAACGAACCATTTCGCTATGATTATGATTTTCGGAATCATAATTGATACCACAATAGGCTTCTTCGGGAACAACACCAACTTGTTTATACGCATTTTTTACTGTATGCGATAAACTACCCTGGCTGATATTGCCTTTACCGCGACGTAAATAATTATCTTGTAACTGATTCATATACTTCTGTCGAACCAGGAACATTTCTGATAGATCATATTCACCTTTTCCTGTACGTAACAGTTCGGATTCAAGAAATGATACAGTTGCAAAACACCAACAAGTACCTGTTGCAGCCTGGTTTTTAACCGGTGTTGCCGGTAGGCTCATAATTTCAGTAAACTGATACCCTTGTCCAAAAGCACTACATATTGCTAATGCGAACGTTAAACTTAAAATTGTCTTTTTCATCATTTATTTTATCTTTTAATTAATCTCTAATCATTTAATCAGAACCCTCTTGCGAACATTTTCCAAAACTCATTTGCCATTTCGTCCCAACGCAGAATAGTTGCACCTGCAAAATCTTTTGTGTATCCTGTAAGATAATTATTTGCAGCTTTTTCTCCCCGGGCATTTAATATCTTTGTGTACTGGCTCTCAATGAAAGGAAGTTCCATTTGTGCCTTCTCTTCGAAATGAGCGATGGAACCGTTCATTTTATCTTTAGTAAGTCCCCATCGCACAGTTGCTAATTTATTCGCACGTCTAAATTTCCATACCGCTGCATCTTCACGATAACGATGTTGCCCACAAATGTCAAAACACTCAGGAAGATCGGTGGAACCGCAGAAAATAGGAATTCGCGGACTTTGCCCCGGATTGTCAAATGAGAGCCAGGTGATTCCTCCGATTGCATCCGGTAGCCAATCCCGTAGTTGAATAACAACGGAATAAGAACATTGTGGAACGGAAACTAACCTGTACCTGACAACTGTACTATCTTTTATTGCATTGAACATATTTACTTCATCCATAGTCATCCATGGATTTGCCATGGGGCTAACAATAGTATCCATTTTTTCTGTTTCCCTGTTTTTAACTTCTACCTTCAGATTTTGAGTCATATCCCATTGTGTACCTTCGTAGGTTTGACGTAGTAATGCCATCACGTCAGTTGCAGCAACAGGATTCTCCGGTTTTACGGAAAAAGGAAGTTCTTCGGCTTCATAAGATAAATTGAGCGAAGGTGCCAAATAATTAAGAATGAAGAATTCACGAATATTAAAAGCTTTCTTTACACCCCCGTATGCCTTCCAGAAGCAGAATGTTTCTTTTCCATCCCAATAACCAAGTTTTTTTGCCACATCGAACACATTGGTTGAAAACATGCAATTCTCTGTATCATTTTTATCTATAGTTGAGATACGAGGTATATTAGCCGATACACCTACATGATCGTCCGGAATACGCTTTGCGGCCCATACACCCCCTATTTTATGGGGTCCTTCACCAAATACCTCAAAATGCCATACTTCTTTTTTGTCAGCTATAGTAAGGCATTCGCCGGAATCAGCATATCCATATTTTTCAATAAGTTCACCCATTAAACGGATTGCATCCCGGGCAGTGGTGCAACGTTCTAAAGCTAAACGCTGCAGCTCTTCAATCATAAACATTCCGTTTTTGTTAACCAGTTCTTTTCGTCCGGTAATGGTAGTTTCTCCGATCCCGAGTTGTTTTTCATTGAAACATGGATAGGAAGTATTTAGGAAACGATAAGTGGACTTTACTTGAGGAATCGTTCCTTTCTGTATCCACTTACTCTTATCTTCAATCGACTCCGTATGCATTAATCCATCATAAATGCTGACAATGGTGTCTTTGTCGTATTGTTTTGCAGGAACTAATTCCATCCAGGTGCGATAATTACCATCACAAGTATGGCTTGTAATCACTGAACCGTCGGCAGAGGCTTTTTTACCTACCATAATACTCGTACAACTTTCCGGATCATTTACGGGCTGGGAATATTCAATTTCCTGAGCAGATATAGAAAGACATAAGGCGTAAAAAAATAAGGGAAGGATAAACTTCTTTTTCATGTGTTTTCGTGTTTAATAGGGCGATAAATATACAAACTGTTTTGCTTTTAACAGAATACTTTTGTCTGATTATCTGTTTATAACTTAAATAATGTATATTTGCAACGAAAAAACTTGATAGAACGATGAAACAAAATGCATTGCAACTACTAACAGTGTGCGGATTAATATTAGTCCTGATCGTAACAGGCTGTTCTAAAAAATCCGATTTCACCGTAACAGGAACTGTTTCAGGCGCCGATGGGCAAATGATGTACCTTGAAAATGTCGGAGTGTCTGCAGTTGAGACCCTTGACTCGGTTAGGCTGAGTGCAAACGGTAAATTTAAATTTACTGAGCCTCGTCCTGCTTCTCCGGAGTTTTATCGGTTGCATTTAAATAATCAATTTATCAATTTTGCAATTGATTCGACAGAGACTGTTACGTTTGTTGCTGATGCCGGTACATTTGCTATTTCTTATTCTGTAGAAGGATCTGAAAATAGTAAGGCTATTAAAAGCATTACACTTGCTCAGTTGGATGCTAATCAGGCCATAAATAAGCTGCGTAAAGAGCACGAAGGTAAGCAGATCGATGAGACAACTTATGCTGCAGGAGTCCGTGAGATTGCAAAGACATATAAGGAGGTTGCCCGTCAATATATTTACACGGCTCCTATGTCAACAGCTGCATACTTTGCATTGTTCCAACAAATAGATGGTCTATTGTTTTTTGATTTATATGACCGGGAGGATTCTAAAGCCTTTGGGGCGGTTGCTACAAGTTATGATCATTACTATCCGAACAGTGCCCGTGCTAAGCACCTGCATAATTTAGCTCTTCAGTCTTTAAAAGTAACGCGTGCTCAAAGAGAAATTAACCTGGATGATGTAAATGTACAGAAAGTGAGTTATCTGGATATTGCTTTGCCTGATATTAATGGAAAAATAACCAAACTATCGGATATAGCAGATGGTAAAGTTGTATTGATTAACTTTACTGCTTATCAGACAGAATGGTCACCCGCTTTAAATATTGAATTAGGAGAATTATTCAGTAAATATAATAGTCAAGGATTAGAAATTTATCAGGTTTCTTTAGACACGGATCGTCACATGTGGCAAAATGCGGCTGTAAATGTGCCGTGGTTTGCTGTGCATGATCCCGAATCGGTTTATTCTCAGTTTGCTGCTTTATATGCAGTTCGTCAATTACCTGCTCTTTTTCTTTTGGATCGTAAAAGTAATCTAGCAAAGAGAATTGATGACCTTGAAAAACTGGATGCGGATATAAAAGCTTTACTTTAAAAGATAATTATTGTATGTTATAAAGCACTACGTAAAGTTTGCCCTTCTAAAAAAGAAGATATATCTTTGCAAAGTATATACATAATGAAAAAAGAGGAGTTCCGGCTACAAAATAGTCGGGATTCTTTTTTTATTATTTGGTAGTTTATGATCATTAATAAAAGATAAAAGGAGGAAATAACATGGCTGTTAGTTATATGACAGAAGAAGGTTATAACAATCTATTGTCCGAGATAAGTTATCTCGAAACCGTTAAGCGTCCGGAAATCTCTGCGCAAATTGCGGAAGCGAGAGATAAAGGTGACTTGTCTGAAAATGCAGAATATGATGCGGCCAAAGAAGCCCAGGGGATTATGGAAGCAAAGATTGCACAATTAAAGGGCTTGATTGCTAATGCCCGTTTAATTGATGAGTCTCGTGTTCAGACAAATGAAGTACAAATACTGAATAAAGTCAAAATCAGAAATGTTAACAATAACGCTGTTATGACCTATACGCTCGTAGCTGATACTGAAGCTAACCTCAAAGAAGGTAAGATTGCTATCAGTACGCCTATTGCGCAAGGCCTTTTAGGCAAAAAAGTAGGTGAAATGGCTGAAATCAGAGTGCCTTCAGGCATAATGAATTTTGAAATTATGGAAATTTCTATATAATACATATATAAACCCAGATGGCAACAATATTTAGTAAAATAGCAGCAGGAGAAATACCAAGCCATAAAATAGCGGAGAATGATGAGTTCTTCGCTTTTTTAGATATAAATCCTTTAGCATCGGGGCATACTCTGGTCATTCCGAAAGAAGAGGTAGACTATATTTTTGATATCGATGATGATAAGCTAGGACGAATGATGGCTTTTGCCAAACGTGTGGCAGCTGCTTTAAAGGAGACTGTTCCTAGTAAACGTATCGGTTTATCGGTAATAGGAATGGAAGTTCCGCATGCACATATTCACCTGGTGCCTTTAAATAAAGAATCGGATATTTATTGGGGTGGAAAAAAGGAAAATCCATCGCAAGATGAATTAGCTGAGCTTGCGTCTAATATACGTAAGAATTATAAATAATCTGAAAAAATTTTTTCTATAAAAAATTTCTTTACCTTTGTAGTCTATAAAATGGTAATCAAGAAATTATTATATCTATAATATAAAGATTCATTAGTGGTTTTTACTCATAAATTTGTTAACCTTAGAAGAAAGGCCCCTCTGAGATAGAGCGGCCTTCTTTTTTTTGAACACAAAATACTAGAACTTATTTATAATCACCAAAGACGAAGATTGCTTATCGGATGAAAATTATTTAAGCGCCATCCATAATCATCTATTATCGGCCAACCATAATTAATCCCCAAAACAATTGTTGTTGCCAGAGAAACCAACCAAAGAATTAGTAAGACCCATTTGGTAGCTGTTGGCATCGGTTTCCAATTGAATATTTGACCGGCGATAAGATAACCCAAAGCGATTACTGGAATTCCAATTGCAAAAATAGATGCAATTGTAGCTATGATTAATGCGGCTTCAGGATAGTTTCCTGCCATATTCCAATCTGCAAAAGGAAGGAACGCAAAAAGAGAACCAAACCCTCCGCCAAGCAGGCCAATACCTCCTCCAATCAATCCGACTATAACTGCAAAAAGAACTATTATCAATATAAACAATACAAAAAGTACAGGAGGTAAAAGAACTATTGCTAATAATATACCTAATATTTTAATTATAAAACCTATAACATTTACAAATCCGTCTCCGAATTTTTGCAATGCTGTACGTGGTTTTTCGGAGTTTATATAATCGTTGACATCGGCAGATATTTTCTCAAACCCATCTGTTACAGTTTTTCCTATGTTTTCAATTGTAACACTCTCACCCCGCATTTGCAACTTTTCCCCTGCTGTATTGGCCATAGGAACAATTAACCACAACAAAATATAGGCTATTATGGCAAATGGTCCCAACAACAAAAATGTCAATAGAATAATAATTAACCTGACTGCTGTGGGATCCCAACCCATATAAGCTGCGAAACCTCCTGCAACGCCTCCCAGGATACGGTCATCGGGATTACGGAAAAAGCGTTTTTTTGCAGTTGTTTCTATTTTTACTTTATATTCCTCTTTTGCTTGTGACGAAAAGTGTTCTTCACCAAATATTTCTTCTGGTTTACCCATTCTTTTGATCACATCATCCACCTGCTCAATAGTTATTACTTCATAGCCTAACCGTACCCGCTCATTAAGTAATTCTGAGATGCGCATTTCGAAATCATTCATGATCTCATCTGAACCCTCTTCCTTCCGAAAATGGATACGTAGGTTGGAAAGATATTTATCTAACAACAGGTAAGCGTCTTCGTCAATGTGGAAAACTGTGCCTCCCAAATTAACCGTAAGTGTCTTTTTCATTTGCTGTTTCTTTTAATTGTTTCTGATGTGATTAATGGTGTCATTCAACTCCTGCCAAGAATTCTCCAATTCACCGAGGAAAAGTTCTCCTTTTTCAGTGAGTTGATAATACTTGCGGGGCGGCCCCTGATTAGATTCTACCCACTGATATCCCAATAGCTCACTATTCTTCAACCGGGTTAATAGAGGATATAATGTGCCTTCTACAACAATCAATTTTGCTTCTTGCAACTTCTGAATAATATCAGAGGTGTAAGCAGGCTCCTTTTTCAGGAGCAAAAGGATACAATATTCAAGTATACCTTTTCTCATTTGCGATTTTACGTTCTCTGCATTCATCACTTTACTTGTTTATGATACAAATATATGTAATACCTATGTACTATGCAATACATACTACTATGTTTTGTATTTAATTAACAAAAGGTGCTTCTTTTTCCTTAATTATTGCACAAAATGCGCGAAACTGTGTAAATATTGGGTGTGATTTCCATTGTAAAACATAGAATAGTTTACCTTTGCATTATCTACTAAAACGGAATAATCATGATTTACTATCACTACGCTGAGTTAATCCACCGGCAGGCGGAAAAATACGGAACAAAAACAGCATTAAAGTGTCGGGATGACAAAAGCGGAAAATGGTTGAAAATATCATGGAGGGAGTTTTCTGATGTGATCATGTTAACAGCTAAAGCAATGGCCGCTTTTGGTGTGGAAGAACATCACACCCTTGGCATCTATTCACAAAATATGCCGCAATATCTTTATACCGACTTTGCCGGGTATGCAAATCGTGCTGTTACTGTTCCCATGTATGCTACAAGTTCACCGGCACAAATAGAATACATTATTAATGATGCTTCCATAAGTACTTTGTTTGTAGGAGAACAATTGCAATATAATAACGCATTTATGGTTCAGCAGGAATCTACTATACTTAAGAGAATCATTGTTTTTGATTCTGAAGTAAAATTGAATCCGGATGATAAAACCTCTATTTATTTTGATGATTTTCTCCGTTTGGGTGATAATGCATTAGCTGAATCTACTGTAAAAGTACGTATAAACGAAGCTACCCCTGAAGATCTTGCTACCATTATATATACATCCGGTACAACAGGTGTTTCAAAAGGAGTAATGCTTACACATTCCAATTTTCTGGAGGCAATGCGCATTCATGATATCCGTCTGCCTATTATCACGGATAAGGAAACATCTATTTGTTTTCTCCCTCTTACCCATGTTTTTGAAAAAGCCTGGACTTATTTGTGCCTTCATAAGGGTGCAACAGTAGCAATTAACCGGGATCCTAAAATGATTCAGAAAACATTGCCGGAAGTTCACCCCACTATGATGTGTAATGTTCCTCGTTTTTGGGAAAAAGTATATGTCGGTGTTCAGGATAAAATTGCTAATTTTCCGGGTATATTACGTAGGATGGCTCAGGATGCGGTGAAGACCGGTCATGCATATAATCTGGAATATAAGAATAAAGGTAAAAAGGCCCCTTTCGGGTTATCCTTAAAGTTTAGCTTTTATAATGCTACAATTTTCAGGGTATTGAAAAGTGTATTAGGTATTGAAAAAGGGAAAATATTTCCAACGGCGGGTGCACCGCTTTCAGATACTGTAAATATTTTTCTTCAATCAGTAAACATTCCTATTGTTTATGGATATGGTTTGAGTGAAACAACAGCAACAGTGTCGTTTTGCCCTATGCAAGGTTTTGTTATTGGCTCGATCGGCCAGGTTATGCCGGATGTGCAGGTCAAAATAGACCCTTTAAATGATGAAATTCTGGTCAAAGGAAAAACAATCACTTGCGGATATTATAAGAAACCCGAAGAAAATGCAAAATCATTTACAGAAGATGGCTTTTTCCGTACTGGAGATGCCGGGCATTTGGAAGGTGATGTTCTGTTCTTCAAGGAACGTATTAAAGATCTCTATAAAACGTCTAATGGAAAGTATATTGCGCCTCAGGCCATAGAAGGTGTTATAAGCAGTGATAAATATATTTCCCAAATTGCAGTGATTGGAGATCAACATAAGTTTGTGGGAGCTCTGATTGTACCGGATTATGAGGTATTGACAGAATATGCAAAGAATAAAAATATAATTTATACAGATAAGGAAGACTTAATAAAAGATCCGCAGATTCTACGTCTTATTGAATCCCGCCTGGAAGAGCAACAAAAGGATCTGGCTTCTTATGAGAAGATTAAGAAATTTATTTTATTGCCTAATCCGTTTACAATGGAAGGACGTGAACTAACGGATACACTTAAATTACGTCGTCCGGTTATTCTGGATAAATATGCCGATTTGATCGAAGAAATGTATGCTGAATAAGCTTGTGCAAACCGAAATATAATTGAAATATAATCAAAATATAATCAAAAAAATGCGAACGTTTGGTGGCGTTCGCATTTTTTATTCTATCTATTCGATTGATCTTTATTTACAGACTGCACAACGTGGCTTCAGCTGTTTAAAGAAATCGTTTCCTTTATTATCTACAAGGATAAAAGCGGGGAAATCTTCAACTTCGATCTTCCAAATTGCTTCCATACCTAATTCAGGATATTCAAGGCACTCTACTTTCTTAATGCTATCTTGTGCCAGGATTGCTGCAGGACCGCCAATACTTCCCAAATAGAAACCCCCATGTTTCAAACAGGCATCAGTAACCTGCTGACTGCGATTCCCTTTAGCTATCATTACCATGCTACCTCCATTTTCCTGGAAAAGGTCAACATAAGAGTCCATACGCCCTGCCGTTGTCGGGCCGAAAGAACCCGAAGGCATTCCTTTAGGTGTTTTTGCCGGGCCGGCATAATAGATTGGGTGATCTTTTACATATTGAGGTAGGCCTTCTCCACGGTCAATGCGTTCTTTTAATTTTGCATGAGCAATATCACGTCCTACAATAATAGTTCCTGTCAAAGACAAACGTGTAGATACAGGATACTTATCAAGTATTTTCAATATTTCGGCCATGGGTTGGTTCAGGTCAATTTTGATTGCTTCGCCTTCACCTGCATTTTGCATCTCAGTCGGAATAAGTCTGCCCGGATTAGTATCCATTTTTTCAATCCAGATACCTTCTTTATTGATTTTAGCTTTGATATTACGGTCTGCTGAACATGAAACACCCATTCCTATCGGGCAGGAAGCTCCGTGACGTGGCAAACGGACAATACGGATATCATGAGCATAATATTTCCCGCCGAATTGTGCACCTAACCCAATATTAAAGGCTTCTTCCAATACTTTTTGTTCCAACTCGATATCACGAAAAGCTTGTCCCCCTTCATTCCCTTCTGTAGGCAGGCTATCATAATAATGTGCAGAAGCCAGTTTTACTGTTTTTAAATTGGTTTCAGCAGATGTTCCACCTATAACAAAGGCAATATGATAAGGAGGGCATGCAGCGGTGCCTAGTGTTTTCATTTTCTCAACCAGGTAAGGAACCAATGTATCAGGATTCAATAATGCTTTAGTCTCCTGAAATAAATAGGTTTTATTTGCAGAACCACCACCTTTAGCAACACAAAGGAATTTATATTCCATACCTTCTGTAGCATATATATCAATCTGAGCCGGAAGGTTAGTCCCTGTGTTCTTTTCATCATACATATTCAGGGGAACATTTTGCGAATAGCGCAAATTGTCTTCGGTATATGTCTCATATACACCTTTCGACATTGCTTCTGCATCATTGAAGCCTGTCCATACTTGTTGCCCTTTTTTTGCAACTATGATGGCTGTACCAGTATCCTGACAGAAAGGAAGTTGACCCTTCGCAGATACTTCAGCATTGCGCAAGAAAGTTAATGCGACAAACTTATCGTTATCACTAGCTTCCGGGTCAGATAAAATCTTTGCAACCTGTTCCTGATGATCAGGACGCAGGTAAAAAGCCACATCATGGAAGCATGTTTTTGTTAATTGTGTTAATCCTTCGGCTTCAACTTTCAGCATTTCTTTGCCTTCAAACTCGCTTACCGAAACATAGTCTTTTGTAAGCAGATAATACTCAGTTGTATCTTTTCCCATTGGAAATGGTTCCTGATACTTAAAAGGAGGTGTTGCCATA
This sequence comes from Tannerellaceae bacterium, assembly GCA_032073245.1. Lineage (GTDB taxonomy): Bacteria > Bacteroidota > Bacteroidia > Bacteroidales > Tannerellaceae > QVMG01. The sequence continues at coordinate 4,958 of DAMANX010000030.1, read as the reverse complement.
TCGTTTACTATTAGTTTGTGATAATTTTTTGTGTAAAGCACAAAAGTACGCAATAATTTAAGACTTTAATCCTGCCCTTATCAATAATTAACTCGGCAGTATATAAAGGCAAATATCAATATCGGATTTTAGTTCATTTGATATTAATAAAGATGAAAATCAAATTTTTTATTACATTTGCGATTCCATGAAAAGAGTAAGCTTGTTAACTTGTGCATTGTTTTTCTTGGTAATTTCGGGGTTCTCCCAAATCAGTTACGGAGGAAGGCCACTTCCACTCATCAGTGCTACCAGGAGCTCAGACAATTTATTGTTTGAGGAAATGCCTGTATTTGATGTGGAAGAAGAGTTACGTATTGATTCCTTGAATGAAAGTGATCTTCGAAGTGGATATCGTTTTGCTTATAAATTTATAACTAACTATAATCGTTCTAACTCGGGTACTTCGTTTACTCTCTTGGATGGTACGCGTGTTTGGCGTTTGGGTATTAGGTCTAAAGGGGCCCTTTCCATCAATATTTTATTTTCTGAGTTTGAACTGCCGGAAGGTGCCCGACTTTTTCTTTACAACTCTGACCAAACGCATATTCGTGGTTCATTTACCCATTTAAATAATTCTGATCTTGAAATTTTTCCTGTTTCGCCAATAGAAGGGGATGAATTAATCATTGAATATCAGGAGCCGGCTAATGCTTCTTTTTCCGGCAGGTTAACCATTGGAGAAGTAAATCATGGTTATCGCGCTGTTGCTGGACGTGAACCGGGAGATGATCAAAACAGCCACTATTGTATGCAAACTCTTGCATGTTTCCCGGATGATCCTGATATTACACCGGAACTTGGTCGAAGTGTCGTTTTATTGATCATTGATGGTATAACTTCATGTTCAGGTGTCCTGATAAATAACACGGCACAGGATGGGAAGCCATATATATTGACAGCATCGCATTGTATTAATGATGATTTTAAAATAACTGAACCAAAAGACTTCGAAAAGGTTGCCGGTTCAATTGTTTGTTTTTTTAACTATGATAGTCCTCTTTGTAGCCCGGTAATCCGGGGTACGGAAGAGATGTCTATGGTATCCACTACTTACCGGGCTCTTAATGAAAAGTATGACATGGCTCTTCTGGAATTAAAGGAAACACCTCCTGCCTATTTTCAATCTTATTATGCAGGTTGGGATCTGTCCGAAAAACAAGAAGTTCCTTTTTTTGCGATTCATCATCCAAGAGGTTCATTGAAAAGGGTGAATTGGTTGGATGAAGCCATTGAATTAAAAACATTTATAATAAATACCATGGATTTTGAGGAGAATGCCCACTGGTTTGTTTCTAAATGGACTACCGGTAGTACAGCTCCCGGTTCTTCCGGTTCACCTCTTTTTAATATACATGGCCATGTAATAGGAGCCTTATCCGGAGGATATTCTCTTTGCTCAAAGCCTAAGGATGATTATTATTTTGCGCTTTCCCGGACATGGGAACCAGAGACAGAGTCTAGTCGTCAACTACAATATTGGCTGAATCCATCGAAAAAAAAACAAATAATATGTGAAGGACTTAATCCTTATGACGCCGCAACTACTTGTGTACGGCTAAGTAATGTGCGAATGAATGGATATGTAAAAGAGACCGAGGTCGCTACTCTTCCGAATTCAGATATAATTCCATTATTCGGAAATAATACATACGATATTACTCAATATGCTGAGGCTTACTATACTGCTAACGATGCAGTACTTCATGGGGCCTATCTGGTAATACCTTCCGTGGGATCGAAATATGATGGGTTAGAAGTAGAGGTATGTGTGTATAGCGGGACTAATGGGCCGGAAACGCTATTATATACACAGCCATTTCAACCGAAATATTGGAATAAAGCAAGAAATGAAGATATTTTTCAAGAAACACCAAAACATCTTGACCGTGCTCAGGAAAGTTTTATTCGTTTTGATAAACCGGTTTCGGTTAAAGGATCTTTTTATATTGGGTACCGCATAGTATCTGCTCCAAAAAATATTTATTTCTCTGCTCTGAATCTTAAAGCGGGTACTACTACACAAAATACTACCTGGTTATTTGCACAGGATAAATGGATAGAAGCAGGTTCTCATCCGGATTATAACTTTAAGACATCATTGTATGTTGATCCGGTTATTCAGCCCTCAATTAATGTGGGCAATACTATTATTTCGTCTTCGGAAGAAGTTCAAATTATTAGGGAGGCAGATCGTCAATCAATCTCTGTTTTATTGCCTGAAGGAGTTAATAATGCCTATTTAACTCTTATCTCTATGGATGGCAAAGTTATAAAGGAAAGCATCTTGTCTAATAATCAAACAATGGTGTCTATGCCCGCAAACCTGACAGGTATTTATTTGGTTAAAATTACTTATGGAGACCTACAATCAGTACAAAAGATTCTGTTTTAACGTTTAATACTTCATCTACTTGTTGCTATAGAACTTTATTTTCCTCATTTAGGAAAGATTTTTAGCTTATTTGTTATTAAAAACGAAAAAATGGTTAGTTTTGCATATTGCTGTTCGAATGCGGTGCACAGAATGGAAAACACAGAAAAAATAGCAAACAAACTATATTAAGTAACATTTTAAACTTACATCAAATTATGAACAAGAGAATCTTATTGCCATTCTTTACGTTGGCAGCAATCCTAACTCTTTCTTCTTGCTCAGGCAAGTTGAAACCGTTAGCTGAAGAGTACATTAAAGCAGAACCTCAGCCTTTGGAAGCAATTGGCGGCCAAGTGCCTGTAACTATCAATGCCACTTTCCCTGCAAAATGGTTTAATAAAAACGCAACTGTAACTGTAACTCCGGTATTACGTTATGCTGGTGGTGAAGCGTGGGGAACCGCGTATACCTATCAGGGTGAAAAAGTGAACGGTAACAACCAGGTTGTTTCACAAGCCAATGGAGGAAACGTAACTATGAGATCTTCTTTTACCTATAAACCTGAAATGAAGAAATCAGAATTATATTTGACTTTTGATGCAAAAATTAAAAACAAAACTGTTCAATTACCTGATGTAAAAATAGGTGAAGGTGTGATTGCTACATCTGAACTTGCAAATGCTGCTACTGCGACTTCTGCTGTTGCTGCAGATAAATTCCAACGTATCATTAAAGAAGCTTATGATGCAAATATCATGTTCCTTATCCAACAAGCTGAATTGCGTTCAAAAGAATTGAGCAAGCAAGAAATTGCTGATTGGAAGAATTTGGTTAAGAATGCCGACGAAGCTCCTAATCAAAATGTAGCAATTGAAATTTCTGCTTATGCTTCTCCTGATGGTGGTGTGAAATTGAATACCGGATTGGCTGAAAGACGTGAAGGTAATACAACTAAATATCTTGAAAGAGAATTGAAGAAAGCGAAAGTAGATGTTCCGGTTGATGCTCGTTATACTGCTCAAGACTGGGAAGGATTCCAGGAATTGGTATCTAAATCAAATATTCAGGACAAAGATCTTGTATTACGTGTATTATCAATGTATACAGATCCTGAACGCCGTGAACAAGAAATTAAAAATATCTCTTCTGTATTCAGTGTGTTAGCTGAGGAAATTCTTCCACAATTACGCCGTTCTCGTTTGACAGCTAATATCGAGATCATTGGTAAAAGTGATGATGAAATTAGTGCATTGGCAAAGAGTAATCCAAAAGAATTAACAGTAGAAGAAATTCTTTATGCTGCTACTTTGGTAAAAACTCCGGTTGAAAAAGAAACCATTTATAAGAAAGCAAGCGAACTTTATCCAAACGATTATCGTACATGGAATAATATCGGTATGACTCGCTTCCAGGTAGGTGACCTTGCTCAGGCAGAAGCTATGTTCAACAAAGCTAACTCTGTAAAACAAAATGCAGAAGCTAACATGAACTTAGGATTGATCGCATTAACTAAGGGTGACAAAACAAAAGCTCAACAATTATTAGGTAGCGCTTCTGGTGTTGCTGAATTAAGTGAAGCTTTAGGCGTTCTTTATCTTGAACAAGGTGAATATGCAAAAGCTGTAAATTCTTTCGGTAGCATTAAGAGTAATAATGCTGCATTGGCTCAGATCATGGCAAAAGACTATAGCAAAGCACAACAAACTTTGGATGCTGTAGCTAATGCTGACGCTGTAACTGATTACCTGAAAGCTGTTGTTGCTGCTCGCACAAACAACTCTAACGGCGTTATCAGTAACCTGAGATCTGCAATCGCAAAAGATAGAGCTTTCGCAAAAGAAGCTGCTCTTGATTTGGAATTTGCTAAATATGCAACTAACGCAGACTTTACTGGTTTAGTAAGATAAGTAAGATTTATCTATATTATATAAAAGCCGTCTCATTTTGAGGCGGCTTTTTTTATTGTTATTTATATCTCACCCTGAAATAGGTTGACTCTGTTTGTTACCTTAATAGAATCAAGATGCAGAAAATATAGTTTTAAGAAATGAAATGGATATCTTTTGCTTTTACAAAGCCAGGTTTATTTTATTTGACTGTAGTCAAACAAGGGTCCGACTAACGGATTAAAATCTAAACGTTCGTCTGAGAAGCCTTATCCGGTTCGGTGACTAAGGTACCTCAACAAGATGAACATATATGCTCACCCACCTGAGCATATACCTTCAGAAACATAACTACTTTTGTTTAAAAACATAATGATCTTTTTTCAAAAGTATCTAATACTTTTTCTTAAAATATCTAATTGTTTTTGTAGAGACATCTAATCGTTTTTTTAGTGGGTTTATGTAGTAAATTCCACCCTGTTAATAGCTCTCTACATAATGCTATTATTTTGCCTTCAGCCTTCAGCTGCCTTTAACTGTCTAATTGGCAGCCCCTATGGCTGAAAGCAGTTGCATTCAGTTTGCCTTCAGTAAATTTTGATTGTATCGTCCTGAAATTGGTTGACAGATTTTCGTCTAAATCCTGTAACAGTGTT
>DAMANX010000029.1:0-64928 GCA_032073245.1 Tannerellaceae bacterium | reverse complement strand
TTTTAATCACAAAACTGTTAGTTATCTCATTCTCAATAGAAACGAAGAAGAAAAATGAGGAAAGAAAAAAAGAGAAAAAGCTATTATCTGAACTCCGGCCATAGAGCTGACCCAATAATGTCGCGTGTATCATCCGCCATTTTTTGTAATCCTTTATGAGAAGTATCCATTCCGTCCGTACTAATAGGCGAATGAATTATCATTTCCATACGATGTCTACGTAAATTAAGAGATCCTATAGGTAAAACATAATAAGGCCCATTCAATGTAATAGGCACAATAGACAAATTTTGATCCACCGCCATTTGATAAGTTCCTTTTCTAAAACGGATCATCTTACCATCATAAGTACGCGATCCTTCAGGGAATACTGCAATAGAGGCTCCCTTTTGTAAAGCTCGTTCCGCTTCAATTACACTTTTCGCTGCTGCTTTCGCCGTTGAATTATCCACAAAAATAAAACCTGCCGCCCGGCAGGCAGCTCCTACGAAAGGTATTTTTCCGATACCTGCCTTCATCACCCATTTAATAGGAACTCCTAAGAAACCATAAATCAAAAATATATCAAAGGCACCTTGATGGTTTGCTACAAATACATACGATTTCTTTCTATCAATATTCTCCCTACCCTTAACTTTTATCGGACAGAGAGCCAGATAACATGTCAGACGTGACCATATCATACCCGGATAATAAGCAAATACTTTTTCGCCTCCAAGAAGACAACCTACGATAACAATTACAGCTGTTATAAGTGTTAGCACCAAGAAGATAGGCACAAAGATCAACCACGTATAAAGAACATATAATATCCGTAACATCTTGCGTTTGATTTATCTTACAAATATAAAAGCTAAATTGGATGGTTTCGTTATTTTTATTCTAAAATATTTTTGCAATCGGGTTATTATTGCTTTATTTGCGGTAGAAAAAGAAATAATATATAAAATTATCTATAAACCATGAGCGCAATCATTAAAAATCTTGGAGTTATTGTACTCCTTATTGGTGTGGCTATTTTAGCAGTTCCGACTATCACAGGTGGACTGTCCAACACTATCCTTATAATAGGTTTGGTAGTAATCATTCTTGGTTACCTTGGCCATATTTTTCTTAATAAGAAAGTGGAGTAATACTCAACAAAACTAAATAGAAAGGCTGCTTCAGATATGAGGCAGCCTTTTTATTTATGGTAACCATTCTTTGATTGCATCAATCAATTCGGCATTTTGTGTTGTGTTTTGGGTAGATAATCTGAAATATGCTTCATTCAAACCCCGGAAATTAGAAGCATCACGGATCAGAATTCCATAATTATCCAGAAGGTAGGTTTTCAAATCAGCAGCAGTTCCCTTTTTTAAACGTACAAGGAAAAAAGTGACCAATGTAGGGATTACCTCCAAACCATCCAGCTTATTTAATTGAGACATAAATTCTGTTGTTTCCCGCTGCCATTTTCGAATAGGGAGGGTAAACTGCGCCGGATGTATTAAAATATATTTTGCGGCTTCGATTGCAATTGCATTCATCGACCATGGTATCAAATACTTATAAACTTCACTTGTTATTTTGGGGGAAGCTATAATATAACCAATTCGCAAGCCTGGGACATCGTAACCTTTTGATATAGATTGTACAATCACAAGGTTATGATATGTTTTTATATCTGCAGGCTTAAGCATTTCTTCTGTTGTAAAAGCAGCATAAGCCTGGTCTATAATAAATGTAGTCTCCGTGTTAGCTGCTATCAAAGCCAATAACTCTGTCCGGCTTATAAGTTTTCCATCCGGATTATTAGGGTTACATATCCAGCAAAGCTCCTGGCCTTCCAATGAGAGTTGCGACAAATCATCTGAATTAGAGAAAAAAGTAATATCGTGACCATACAACCGGCAAGCATCTTCATATTCTGAAAAAGATGGATATAGAATTGTTGACTTTGCTCCTTTTTTTGCTTGTGCTAAAAGATAAAAAGCGGTTATTGAACCATTTGTTACCACCAAATTTGAGTCTTCCACTTCACAGCGCCTGGCAATCAATCGTTTCAAACTAGTAGCATCCGGTTCCGGATAACGTGTCACAACATTAAACTGTTCAAATAAATGCTCTTTTAATTTATCCAGATTAGCTCCATGCCACACGTTTGAACTGAAGTTTACCTTCACTTCGTTATTAGCATTATAGAAATCATCACCGTGCCCAAATAACATACTTTCTATTTTTCGATTTTCAACTACAAGGATTTATAGATTGCATCTTGTATACGTGTTCTTATATCCAAAGAAAACAATTTGGTATTGGCACGGCTGGGATGTACTCTATTTGTGAGGAATATATAGATCAATTGATTATCGGGATCCACCCAGAAACAAGTTCCGGTGTAACCTGTATGGCCATAAACCGAAGCAGGCGTAAATGCGCCACAGGGTGATGATTTAGTGTTCCCCCGATCCGGTTTATCGAAACCTAACCCCCTTCTGGAATTAGGGCTTTTACTTTGTGTGAATAACCGTGCTGTTTCCTTCGAGATCAACCGGTCTCCACCGTAAATACCTTGATAGAGGTATAATTGACAAACTTTTGCCAGATCCTGTGCGTTGGAAAATAAACCGGCATTACCGGAAACTCCTCCCTGGAAAGCTGCTGCTTCATCATGTGCATATCCCCGGAGTATTTGCCTACGCACAAATTGATCATTCTCTGTAGGAACTATTCTTGATGAATCTACTTTTCTTAAAGGATTATACATAGTAGTACTAGCACCCAGGCGGTTATAGAATTCGGTTGATAATAGTTCATCCATTGGCACTCCAAGCTCTCTTTCCGCCATAATTTTAAGCAGGACAAAGTTCATGCAGCTATAACGATATTTACCTTTTACCCCCAATTTTGAATCTGCGATTTGTTGAATAATTGAGTCTTTGAAAGTATCATTGATATAGAACTCCCGTGCTACCTGAGTAGTGAAGCCAGCCTTGGGTTTATTGGATACCATTTCAGGCAGATACTTAAAATCGTTCCGTACAAACGTCTTTCCATCGAAACGTATAGGATGGGTAGATTTGCTAACAGTGCTATATAAACTACCCGAATAACTATCCTTATCAATTGTTTTCAGATAGAAGTTAATAGTCGGGATTAATCCGGATTGATGATAAAGCATTTCCCGTATCGTTATATCCTTTTTATCTGAATCTTTTAATTCTGGTATATATTCAGCGATCTTATTATTTAACGTAAACTTTTTATCATCATACGCTTTCATCACAGCCAGTAATGTTCCCGTAGCTTTAGAGACTGAAGCCAAGTCATATATGGAAGATTCTGTCACTTGTTCCTTTTTACTTGTATCATAATAACCAAAGGCTTTGTTATAAACGATCATCCCGTCTTTTGCGACTAACACCTGGCAACCGGGATAGGCTCCTTCGTCCAATCCTTCTTTTACTATAGCATCTATGACATTTAACCGTACCGCATTTATACCTACTTCCTCCGGTTCATGATAGCCCAGGCGGGTTTTCTCAGTAATTGCTCCTGTTCCGGCAGGATATAGCTCAGCGATTGATACCGGCAATTTTCCTTTGGCTGCAATTCCACCGAAAATAGCTTGCGCTGCATATTCCTGCGCCAAAGGGGTTGCTTCATAAGCCATTACCACACCTTTAGCCTTTGCTATGGATTGACGATACATACGTATGGAATAAGGAAGCGTAAAGAATGTCAGTACAACTTCCTTTTTCGCCACCAGTTGCCGCAATGCCGGACTTTCCGGAATACGTACGGTGTTAACTCCACATATTATTATATCGTACTTTTCGAGTTGGTTGTAAACCTGTTGAATCTGAGCATCTGTAGCGTTACGCCCAAGAGAGAAACATGCTACGGAGTCGTATTTATTCAACATAGCCTGAAAATCATTATTTAGTCCATCACCCAATGATAGGGCAGCTATTTTCTTTTGGCCAACGCCTTTAACCGGAAGATAATCTTCTTCATTCTTCAATACGGTAATGGCATCTGCATTCAATTTAGAAACCAACCAGGCTGCATGTGAAGTATTCAATCTTTCTGATAATCCCTTTAATTCAATTGGCTTATAGTTCGACAAACCTGCAATATATTTATATTGTAGAACCTTCAAACATTTGGCTTCAACGTCCTGTAATTTTAATATTCCTTCAGTAATGGCAGCTTTTACCGCAGCGAAGTCGTTGATAACCGATGCCGGAGCCAATAGAATATCATTCCCTGCCAGGAGTGCCTTGACAGAAGGATTATCCGCCTTACTGGTAGATGCACCTTTCATAGCCAACGCATCTGTAAAGCATAAGCCTTGAAATCCTAATTTCTCCTTTAGCAGCCCGGTAACAATAGGACGTGAAAATGAAGATGCCTGATTAGGTGTTTTATCTAAAGCCGGAACATACAAATGGCCCGTCATTACTCCCGCAAAACCTTCATATATATATCTTTTAAATGGAAGCAGTTCGACACTATCCAGTCGTTCAATACTATGCCGTACAGCTGGTAATGTATTATGAGAATCTTCGGCCGTATCTCCATGTCCCGGGAAATGCTTGGCAACCGAAAGTACACCCATGCTTTCCAGCCCACGGGCATAAGCAATGCCTTTCTCGGCTACTGCTTCGGCATTTTCCCCGAAAGAACGAAGCCCGATCACTGGATTAGCCATATTACTATTCACATCGATATCGGGTGCAAAATTGATGTGTATTCCCATTTCAAGGCATTGGCGGCCTACTTCTTTCCCATAAGCTTCCAACAAAGAGTTATCTTCAATAGCTCCCAACATCATATTCTTCGGGAAACGGGTTGTTCCGTCTAAACGCATCGAAAGCCCCCATTCGCCGTCTAACGACACCAGCATTGGCACCCGGGATGCTTTCTGAACACGATTCGTCACTTCAGCCTGGGTCACGGCATTCCCTTTATGAAAAAGGATTCCTCCGATCTTTGCTTCATTCACATAACGCATCAATAATTGAATGTTACGGGTATCCGCAGTAGGGTTAGCTACAGGCATAAAAAGTTGCCCGATACGCTCATCATAACTTAGCGTATCGAAAACCGAATCCACCCAATGATTCATTTTATCTTTATCTACCTGCCGATATAGTTCCGGTACCGTCTGAGCCTGAACGGAAAACAGACACACACAGCTGATTACCCATAAATACAATACTCTCATCTTCTCCTGTTCATTATTTAATACTCAAAGATACAAAGAAGATTAGAAATAGAGAACAATCCCAGTAAAACTATTAGGTCAAACTTCCCTAACATTTAATAATTTCTACTACTATATTTAGCTCTTTTTTGCACAGAAAGTTATTTGCTCACAGCCGTGGAATATATATTGCACAGCTGTGAGATTATTATTGCACAGTTGTGCAATATATATTCCACGGCTGTGAGCAGATAAAAAGTACATCAAGAAAAGATTAGATATTACTGAAGAAAGGATTAGATAATGCTGATGAAAACAATAGATTAACGGATATATATAAGAATAATTAATTACTTTTGCACGAGACTATTGAAACACTATATATACCAACTAAGTTGCTACAATGGATTTTAAACAAAATAAAGGCAGTTGCTGCATGGGTTCAAAAGGATGCAGCAAGAAACAAGATAATAAACTAAATACATACGATTGGCTTTGCGATATTCCGGAAGCGGAAAATGCTACCGATTATGTGGAAGTACAATTCAAAAATACCCGTAAGGGATATTATGTAAACAGCGCTCAGATTCCTTTGGAAAAAGGAGATGTTGTAGCGGTTGAATCGAGTCCGGGACATGATATCGGCACAGTAACATTAACAGGCAAGCTGGTGCTTTTACAAATGAAAAAGAACAATTTCCGGGTAGAAGCCGAACCTAAAAAGATTTACCGTAAAGCCAAACCTACCGACCTGGAAAAATTCGAAGAAGCAAAAGCCAAAGAGCATGAGACCATGATCAAGTCTCGTCAAATCGCTGCTGATCTGGGGTTAAACATGAAGATCGGTGATGTGGAATATCAGGGTGATGGTAATAAAGCGATCTTTTATTACATTGCTGATGACCGTGTGGATTTCCGCCAATTAATTAAGGTCTTGGCCGACGCATTTCGTGTACGTATTGAAATGAAACAGATTGGCGCACGCCAGGAAGCCGGACGCATTGGAGGAATAGGCCCTTGCGGAAGGGAGCTCTGCTGCTCGAGCTGGATGACAAGTTTTGTATCGGTAGCTACAGGTGCTGCACGTTATCAGGACATTTCCATGAATCCCCAAAAGCTAGCTGGACAATGCGCTAAGCTGAAATGTTGCATCAACTATGAGGTAGACGCCTATGTGGAAGGACATAAACGCCTGCCTTCCCGTGAAATCGTTCTGGAAACAAAGGATAATTCCTATTACCACTTCAAGACGGATATCTTCAAAAGGGAAATCACCTATTCTACGGATAGATCTTTTGCGGCTAATCTGATCACAATCCCGGCCGGTCGCGCTTTCGATGTAATCAATATGAATAAACGCGGCGAGCGCCCCGTCACTCTTGAAGCGGACACAAAGCCTCAACCTCCTAAACGTGATGCCTTGGATATTCTCGGCCAGGATAGCGTTACCCGGTTTGATTCTGTGAAGAAGAAGAAAAAGAAGAAACCGCAGGGTAATAGTGACAGAAATGGAGAAAATCAAAATAATAACTCTCCATCAAACCGGAATAATGAGGAAAAACGTCCGGAGAACAAAAAGCCTAATAACAATAACGGCAACAATAATAATAGACCTAAAAACCAGCATAACAGGAATCATCACAAAGTCAAGAAGAACAATAATGAGAAACCAGAGAATAACGATGAGAAATCCTAAATGGATATTCATGACCATCATAGCTTGTTTCCTGTTTTTGTCATGTGGGGGGCCGACTGTCTTCGACCGTTATCAACAGATTGAAGGACGCTATTGGGAAAAAGAGAAAGAATATTTCTTCACATTCGAGATTGATGATACAACGTACACGTATGACTTGTCTCTTGAAATTCGCAACAATAACCTGTACCCATATCAAAACCTATGGATATTCTGGGATGAGAAACAGCCGTCTCAAACCATTCTTAAAGATACCATAGAATGTATATTGGCGGATGATTATGGGAAATGGTTCGGAAAAGGTATTTCTCTTTATGAGTCGAGTTTTCCTTTACGTTCCGGATATTACTTTGCGGAAAAGGGAAGTTATACCTTTAGCTTCCGGCAAGGAATGCGGAATGATAAACTTCCGGGGATTCAGGAAGTAGGTTTGAAGGTGGTAAAAAGTGATATGCCTGTCAGATAAGAGAATCCCTTCGGATTAGGTTCTTTCTTTGCGCGAAGCGTCGAGGCGGAGAAATATAAATAAAAGGATAGTAAAGCCCCAAAGAGAGGAGCCTCCATAACTAAAGAAAGGTAGTGGAATGCCTATTACCGGAGTAAGTCCGGTCACCATACCAATATTGATTACAACGTGAAAGAGGAATATGGAAGCTACACTGTAACCATAGACACGTCCGAAAGCATTACCCTGACGTTCAGCCAGCATAATTAAGCGAATAATAAATACTCCAAACAGAATAAGTACTGCGGTGGCTCCAAGAAAACCCTGCTCCTCTCCCACTGTACAAAAGATAAAATCCGTATCCTGTTCAGGCACATATTTCAGCTTTGTTTGTGTTCCGTTCAGAAAACCTTTACCAATTAAACCACCGGAACCAATAGCAATCTTAGATTGGTTCACATTATAGCCGGCGCCACTCGGATCGTCTTCCAATCCCAGTGAAACTCTTATACGTATTTGTTGATGAGATTCCAGAACATTATCGAAAACATAATCCACAGAATATAAGAAAACAACAGAAAACAAGGCAAACAGAGCAATTAAGACATACGACCATACCCATTTTTTAAAGGATAGAAAAAAGAGATAAAGAGCCATTCCCGCAATGAGGCCATAAGATATCCAGGCAAAATTTACGGGCATAAACAAAGATGCAATGTATCCTCCCGTAAAGGCCACAGCAAAAGTCCCCAACAATATAAGTATGGTTTGCTTATCTTTTCGTATCAACCATACCAAAAAGGTTGAAATAATAAGTATCATAACGGAAACCAGCAATTCTCCGAGAGGCGTTACCCCTACAATATCTTCTCCGTATTTAATCCCTGTCACAAAATAAAGCACGGCACAAAAGCCTGCCAACAGAATATAACCTGACATACCTTCTCTGTAAAGGACAAGAAAAAAAGCAAGATAAACCAAGGCTGATCCTGTTTCCTTCTGCAGAAGAATACAAACCATCGGCATAAGTATCAATAAAAGAGATACTGCAAAGTTTTTAACTGTATTCAACTTAAAACCATAGCCATTCATCAATTTTGCCAGCGCAAGGGCTGTAGCAAACTTGGCAAATTCAGCAGGCTGTAATCGAATTGGCCCTAAAACCAACCATGAACGAGAACCTTTAATATCGGGCACAATAGGCAAATTGACTAATGCCCCGACAATAGTAAAGACCAAAAGAAGGATGACCAATCCATAAATGAGATAAGCAAATATATCATAGAAATCACTCTCCAGCATCATGATAATAAAGATAAGAACAATGGATGTTCCGATCCATATCAACTGGGAGCCCGGCCTACCCGACGGATCAAACAAACCTGTATTGTCAAAGTCATAACTGGCACCACAAATACTGAACCATCCGGCTATCACCAATAAAGCGAATAACAGGATCGTGATCCAATCCACCGTTTGCCATATACTTGTTTTTCTATAGCGCATGACGATAGGTGTGTATAGTAGAAGAATTAATCATTTGCTCTTCTATATATTTACTCTCATCCGAAATCGTACCTTTCAGATATTTCTCTATCATAAGGCGTCCAATGGGCACTCCAAAGTTTGCTCCCCACCCGCCATTTTCCACATAAACCAGGATAGAGACTTTAGGATTATTATAAGGGGCAAATCCTATAAAAGCAGAGTGATCCTTTCCATGAGGGTTTTCAGCTGTACCGGTTTTACCACACACTTCGAGACCGGGTATATCTGCTCTACGACATGTTCCACCTAATACTGCATTCCGCATACCTTCTGCCAACAATTCATAATGTTGTGATTTAACTGTTGGCATACGTTTATTTGTGTAAGTAGTATCTATAGGAGTATTTTCTATCTCTTTCACCACATGAGGAGTACGATAGAAACCCCGGTTTGCAATGGTGGCTGCCAGATTACACATCTGTAAAGGGGTTGCCGATATCTCACCTTGCCCGATAGCAATAGATATTATAGTACTGGAAGTCCAACGTCCATTGTATATTTTGTCGTAAACTTTACTATTTGGTATATATCCTCTGTTTTCACCCGGAAGATCCACCCCCAACCTATAACCGTATCCCATTGAAACTATATGGTTTTTCCAAACCTCGAACCCTTCCTGAATATTTGGGTAACGGCGGCGGTTATCCAGCATATCATGTAATCCCCAGCAAAAATAAGAGTTACAGGAAGTAGCAACAGCCGGTACCAGATTTAGCGGTGAAGCATGTCCGTGACACGCTGGTTTCCCCCCTCTGTAAGTGTAACCATGTGCACAGGTATACTTAGTTTGCGAGTTGATCACATTTTCTTCCAGAAAGATAAGTCCCTGAGAAGGTTTAAAAGTAGATCCCGGTGGATATGTTCCCATAATAGAACGATCAAACAAAGGATTCAACGGGTCTTTCTCCAACATAGTATGATTAGCGCCTCGTTGTCTGCCGACCAGTAGACGTGGATCATAGCTAGGAGCGGACACCATACATAATATCTCGCCTGTCTCGGGTTCGATCATTACAATGCTGCCCTTTTTATTTTGCATTAATAGCTCCCCGTATGCCTGAAGTTCCATATCAATGGAAAGCGTAACGCTTTTTCCGGACACAGGGGCAACATCATGAGCTCCGTCTTCATATTTGCCTTTGATACGTCCATGAGCATCACGAAGAAGTATCTCTACTCCTTTTTCTCCCCGCAAGATTTGTTCATAAGAACGTTCCACTCCGGAACGTCCCGAATAATCTCCCTGAACATAATAATTATCTTGTTCCAGATCTTTACGGTTTACTTCGCCGATATTACCAAGGATATTGGCGGCATGGGGGTATTCGTAGTCACGTATGGTCCGGTTTTGAATATAAAATCCCGGAAACTTATATAGTTTCTCCTGCAATATACCGTACTCTTGTGCTGATAACTGATTCATAAATACCTGCGGAACATAAGAAGAATATCCGGCACCTTTTTTTATCTCCGTTATACGTTTATGAAAGATTTCTTTCGTTATCCCTAATGTATTACAAAAATCCAATGTATCAAAGGGTTGTATTTCCCGCATAATCAACATCACATCATAGGCTGGCTGATTGAAGACGAGTAACTTTCCATTACGGTCATACATCATACCGCGTGAAGGATATATTGTTTTTTTCAGGAAAGCATTACTATCTGCCCAGGCTTTGTAATCGTTGTCCAAAACCTGCAGGTAAAACAGGCGGACAATAAAAATCAGAACAATGACAATCACTGCCCCCCCTATCACCAACCTACGGTTTTCAAGTGTATATTTATTGCTTTTCTCCACTTTTTTGCGACTCCATATTAAAAGCTTCGATTCCACATATCAGCAGGGTTGTCAATACCCCACTGGCCAATATCCGAATGATGAGAAAGAGAGGATCGAATAACGAAAGCGATTCGATCAGAAACAGAGTAACATGATGAATAATCACAAAAGAAAGTGTATATCGGAAAAATCCTCCGTAGCCAAAAGTACGGAAGGAAGGATAAATGCCTTCGGGTAAATCTTTACCAATCAAAAAACGGATCAATGGTTCCCGGCAGAATCCGACTAAGGTACAGGCCGCAGCATGCATACCCGGTGTGTTGGTAAACATATCAATTATCAAACCGGTCAGGAAGGAAACCAACAACATGTTCATTCGCGAAAAACCATAAGGAAGTTTCAAAAGGAAATAGATATATAAAAATGGTATTGCCATACGCAAAAAGTGAATGTGATTCAGGAAAAGTACCTGAATCAATACAAACACTACAAAGTAGATCAGATTGCGTATAAAATCATTTATCATTTATTTTGGCCTCCCGTTCCAATTGTAATTGTTCTGCCTGCCGATTGTTAACCAAGACACGTACATAACTCAATGCCTGGAAATCCGTTGAGAGCTCAACCTCCAACGAATAAAAATTATCATCATGCTGACGGCGGAAATCTCCCACTGTACCCACCATTATCCCTGCAGGAAATATTGCTGAAAATCCACTGGTAACTATAGTGTCACCCTTCTCAAAATTTACGTGTCGCGGAAGTTCGTCTAATTGCACATACCGTGCATTCCGTCCATTCCATCCGAGAGAGCCGAAATAATCACTCCCCAACAACTTGCTACTTAGCCTTAATTTCGGATTCAACAAGGGCAATATCACCGAGAAATGATCTGATACATTTGAAATGATCCCCACGACTCCCCTTTCAGAAACGACTCCCATATCAGGTGCTATTCCGTCTTTTCGTCCCTTATTGATCGTAATGTAATTAGACAAGTGTGTTACATTATTGTATACTACCCGTGCCATGATAAATTCAAAAGGAAACTGCCTTGTCGAATCAGTAACAAATCCGGTAAAAGAACGTTCTTCGGCTTGCATTTTTTCAATCTGACCCTGCAATTCCAGTACTTTCATTTCCAATTGCCCGTTTCTTTCTGTCAATTCTTTATTCACTTCCCCCATATTCAAATAGGCGGCTATGGAACCTGTCACAGAAGAAACATAACCAGTTACAACATTTGCCGAACTAAGAAACATGGAACGTTGATAGTTCATATTCCGGTAAATGAGTATAACAGAAATTACCTCCAGCAAAACAAACAGGAGCCAATGACGTTTACTGACTAGGAAATCGAGGAGTTGACGCACGGGGTTTCAATTACGAATTACGAATTACGAATTACGAATTACCAAGTTAAATCAGTTTGTCTACCTTAATCAACCTAAGTTGATCTTTAATTCGTAATTCGTAATTTTTAATTCGCAATTCTTCCCGATTCTATTATCGAATCAGGAAGTTAAACTTATCGATATTTTTTAATGCTATTCCTGTGCCTTTCGCCACTGCATGCAATGGGTCTTCTGCAACATGGAATTGAATATTTATTTTATCTGTCAAACGTTTATCCAGGCCACGCATTAACGCACCACCACCAGCCAGATAAATGCCGTTACGAACAATATCGGCATACAGTTCGGGAGGTGTTTGCTCCAGAGCACTCAGGATAGCAGCCTCCATCTTGGAGATTGATTTTTCCATACAATGAGCTACTTCCTGATAAGACACCGGCACTTCCATCGGTAATGCAGTCATCTGGTTTGGTCCGTGAACAATAAAGTCTTCCGGTGGATTATCCAGGAAAGTCAAAGCAGAACCTACATTGATCTTAATGCTTTCAGCCGTCCGTTCACCCACTTTGATATTGTGTTGACGACGCATATATTCCATGATATCGGCAGTCAGGTCATCTCCTGCAACACGAATGGATTTGTTCGATACAATACCACCCAACGATATCACAGCAATCTCTGTTGTTCCCCCACCTATATCAACAATCATATTACCTTCCGGTGCTTCCACGTCAATGCCGATACCAATAGCTGCTGCCATAGGTTCATAGATCATATAGACATCCCGTCCACCGGCATGTTCTGCCGAATCACGAACGGCACGTAATTCCACTTCCGTACTTCCGGAAGGGATACACACTACAATACGCAATGATGGCGAGAACCAACGATTCTTTGCATTGATCATCTTTATCATTCCACGGATCATTTGTTCCGCAGCAAAGAAGTCTGCAATCACTCCGTCACGCAACGGGCGTACTGTACGTATATTTTCATGTGTTTTCCCATGCATCTGACGAGCTTTCTCGCCTATTGCCAGCACCTTGTCGGTACGGCGGTCAAGGGCCACTACCGAAGGTTGATCTACCACTACCTTACCATTGCTGATAATAATAGTGTTAGCCGTCCCCAGGTCCATTGCCAGCTCTTGTGTAAAAGAGAATAATCCCATATCTCAGTTTTGTTTCTTAATGTTTAAAATGACGTACACCGGTTTTCACCATGATCAATCCGTGTTCATTACAGTAGTCCACCGACAGTTTATCGTTCACTGAACCTCCTGGTTGTATAACTGCCGTGATACCTTCTTTGTCAGCAATTTCCACACAGTCGGGGAAAGGAAAGAAAGCATCAGAAGCCATTACAGCACCATGCAGGTCAAATTCAAATGATTTCGCCTTCTCAATTGCCTGCTTCAAGCTGTCTACACGGGATGTTTGCCCGATACCACTCGCACAAAGCTGTTTATTCTTTGCTAATGTGATTGCATTCGATTTACTATGCTTCACTATCTTATTTGCAAATAAAAGATCTTCAATCTGCGCTGATGTCGGCGCCTTATCAGTCATAGGCGTCAAATCATTTGTTTGTTGGATACTCAGGTCTTTCTCTTGTTTCAACACGCCATTCAGAAGTGAACGGAATTGCGTCTTTGGCAATTGACTTTCCTTACGTGTCAAAATAATACGGTTCTTTTTTTGCATCAAAACAACCAGAGCTTCTTCTTCATACTCCGGTGCAATGATCACTTCAAAAAATATCTTGTGAATTTCTTCAGCTGCAGCTTTAGTTATTGCAGTGTTTGTAATCAGAATGCCACCGAATGCTGACACCGGATCTCCTGCGAGTGCATCTTTCCATGCATCAACAACATCAGGACGTGAAGCAATACCACATGCATTGTTATGTTTGAGAATTGCAAACGTTAACTCGTCGAATTCATCGATCAGGCTAACTGCCGCATCTATATCCAAAAGGTTATTGTATGAAATCTCTTTTCCATGCAACTGATTAAACATCTCGTTAAAGCGTCCATAAAATTTAGCTGCTTGATGTGGGTTTTCTCCATAACGCATCGGCATCGGATTATCCACTGCCGCGCGGAAATAAGAACCTTCCTCTCCATCAAAATAGTTGAATATGGCTGTATCATAACCTGAAGAGACTGCAAATGCTTCTTTAGCAAACCAACGACGATCTTCGAGAGTAGAGGTGGCTCCTTTCTCATTCAGTAAATCAGTCAACGGTTGATATTGTGCTTTTGAAGCTACAATGATCACATCTTTATAGTTTTTAGCGGCAGCTCGGATAAGAGAAATACCACCTATATCTATTTTTTCAATAATCGCCTGGTCTTCGGCACCCGAAGCCACTGTTTCTTCAAACGGATAAAGATCGACAATTACTAAGTCGATCTCCGGTATTTCATATAGAGCTATTTGTTTGTTGTCTTCGTCATTATCACGGCGAGTCAGAATTCCTCCGAACACCTTCGGATGAAGTGTTTTTACTCTTCCACCCAATATAGATGGATATCCTGTCAAATCTTCTACTGCCTCACAAGGAATACCCAATGATTCTATAAACGATTGTGTACCTCCGGTAGAGACAAATTCTACCCCTTCATCATGTAGTTTGCGGATAATCGTATCCAACCCTTCCTTATAGTAAACGGAAACCAACGCCCGCTTGATCTTTTTTGTTTCAGCCATATATTAGCAGGATTTTTTTAAATGTATGTTATGAAGCACAAAAGTAGGGATTAATTTCCAATAACTAAAAGAAAGAAACAAAGAAATAGACACAGATTTAATGCTTTAACACATAAAAAAGGCTGTATCCTAGCGAATACAGCCTCTTTTGTTTATATTAACGCAACTTTGCTACAAAAGCTCACGTTATTTTCATAAAATCAAACCTACTATTTCACAACAACCTTATATGTTTTGTCTCCCAATTGAACAATATAAATCCCAGGATTCAATGGAATACTTTCCGTTTCCGAGCTAACACGTGCTGCCTTTAGAACTCCGGTTGGTGTATACACCTTAAGAGGTGCCGGTGAATCCGTTTCAACAATTAGATTTCCGTTTTCACTATATATACGTACACCGTCTTCTAAACCGACATTGCTCGTTTCATTCCGCTTAACACCTTCTATAGTAATTACAATTGGACCATCCACCTTCTCAAGAACGATTGTGTAAGTAATACTCTTTAAAGGTTCAGGTTGAACTTCTTCACCATTTACATAAATCTTAACTTCCGATTCGTCATAATCGTCATTTAGCGTCAGTGTGAATGTGAAGGGTTCCCCGTAAGGTATATCATACTCACCCGGTGCAGGATAAATGGTTGCTCCTTCGACTTCCGGTATACTAATCTTATAATCATTCAGAGCTATTTCGATTGACATATCATCCGTTACCGGTCCCGTACTATAACTCGAATAATAAGCACCTTCTCCAAATGTAAAGTCCGCTTCCTTACCATTCACCATCAGAAGAATATCCTCTTTCTTAGTATCCGGATTTATCGGCCTGAACTCAATTGTTAGGGATTCACCATCTTCTACTGTCAAATCACCACCGCCAGGGAACGTTCTCACTTCTAGCCCCTCGGCAATAGACAAGCTCACCGTAAAGGTTTCCGGACGCTCAACAATATTGAATTCAACATTAGTATCGGTTCGTTCTCCTTTATAAACACCGCCAACAACTTCATTCAATTTGACTGTTGCAGAAGCCTTTCCCATATTTGTATTATCCTCTAAATCCTCTAAAGTGAAAGTATAATCCACACCATCTTTTAGTATCTTCGTTTTATCTCTAACAATGATGCTTGTTGGTGTTATAGCGGCTCCGGTATGATATTGTGCCGGTATTTCCACACTAATATCTACATGATCAAGAGGTTTGGTTATTTTAAATTCAACCTGTTGGGTATTCTTCAGATTTCCTTCGCCTTTTATCACCACTTTAGCAATACCGGCCTCTATATTATTGAGATAGGAATCTGCCTCGAAGTCATAGCTACCATCATCCTTAACATCAACTCCAGGATCTCCTAATTCAGCGGATAATATATCTGTTTTTTCAAGAGTTATAGCATTTCCATCATCATAAGCCTTCTCATTTATCTCAAATTTCACACCTGCAATATCCGCTTGCTTAACTTCAAATGGCTGATCCTCCAGAGCTTCACCTTCGAAATTAGCAGTAGGTTCTATTGTTAAAACATACTCTCCTACATCTATGATTTGATCATCTGTATGTGGTCCAGCAGTTATTGTTATTGTATAATCTTCACCTTCTTTAAGCTCTGTCCCCGCCAAAGTTACGACCGGTTTAATTTCTGCTCCGGTAAAAATAGCTTCCGTCTGTACAGTCACATTAAATTCAGCTGCTGTAATCTTAAATGTAGCAGCTTCAGATAAACCTTCAAAATTCACAATACCCTTCAACCCCACTGTTGCTGTTTCTGTAACTCCAGTGTTATTACCATATACATATTCAAAGTCTAATCCTTTGTTCAATGTAAAATCCCCTAAAGAATAACTTCCAGGTAGGTTCTCTATTTCCACATTACCTCCTTCAAAAGGGTAACCATCCTGATCTATCTCATTTATCAAATCCTGGAATGTCTGACCTGCAATTGAATAGGGTGCGATTCCCTTTTCTATAATCAACTCCATAGTGGAATTTTCTCCATCCATAAAATTATAATTATCATTGGATAGGATAATTTTAACCTTCATTTTATCAGCTACATTCTTATTATCGAATTCACTATCATCAAAACTGAAATCCGCATCACCAATTTCACTAGAGGTAACTCCTGTCAGTACTTGTTTCAATCCTGTATAAGTAAATGTTGCCGGATTCAAAGTAAAATTCGCCTCGGTAAGTACTTTAGGATTAATTGTAAATGGAACGGGATCAGTAGGACTTCCCATTAAATTACCATTTGCCCCTGGTACCAGAGTCACCTGATAAGTTCCAGCATCTGTCGGCAATCCATCTCCTCCATCAATTTTAATAGCATAATCACCTTCCTGGAACGTTACTGTCGAATGATTCAGATTTTCAATTGTAGGTTGCTTCGGGTCTCCATCATAATCTACAGAAGCTATTGGGCCAAAAGTGGTTCCACTTAAATCTGCGGATGTGATTGTTATAGTAAATTCACCACTTAAACCTTCTCCTGCTGTTCCATCTTTTCCTGTTATCTCGATTGTATAATCATCCGCATCTTTGATAGTCATATCGGCATCATAAGCACTTTCGGTCAACACTTCTTCTGTATCATCAACTACAACCTTCAATTTCTTTTCCGTACCGGTATATTCTGTTGATTCGTCATCCGCCAGTGTAACCGTTAAACCCTGCGCTCCTATTTGCCCTATAGACAATAGAAACACTCCTAGAATCAGTAAATTTTTCTTCATAAGTCTGTTTCTTTTAATGTTGATAAATCATTTTTATAGTTAAGTAAATAAACTAGTGATTTCCTTCTTTTCAAGAGGAAGAAAGTAAAGGGGAAAATCAACACTTCTTTAGATGGTAAGATAAACAACATAGTTTGTTTTGGTATCAAAAGAAGTCATAGACTCTGGTTTTTATAGTGTCCACAAATATAGTAATTATAGAAGAAAAAACAAATATATATTTAGTTTTTTATGCACTATTATTCAATGATATAGCATCCAAAACAGCCACATTTCCACACATACATTTAATAGACTTTGAAAATCAATAAACCTCATAAAATTGTTCTCATTAACCATTCTTTAATGTTCATAATATTATCCTGAGGTGCTATACTCATATCCGCGAGGTGCTACCTTCAGGTTCCTGAAGAGCTATGCTCAGCATCGTGAGGTGCTATGCTCATAAACGTCATTACTTCCTTCACTTATCACCCTTCCCATTTTACCTTTTCAACATAATTTAGTACCTTTGCAGCCTCAAAAACAATTTAATAGGTAAAAGGATAATGATTACAGTCAATAATCTGGATTTACAGTTTGGAAAACGAACTTTGTTTCAGGATGTAAATATGAAATTCACTCCGGGCAACTGCTATGGTATAATCGGGGCGAATGGAGCCGGGAAATCTACTTTTCTGCGAATCATCAGCAAACAGCTTGACCCAACACGTGGAACTGTTACTCTGGGGCCGGGCGAACGCCTTTCCGTACTTAGTCAGGATCACTTTGCATTCGATGAATATACAGTACTGGATACAGTGCTAATGGGGCATACATCCTTATGGGAAGTGATGAGCGAAAAAAATGCACTCTATGCTAAAGAAGATTTCTCAGATGCAGATGGTATACGCGTTTCTGAACTGGAAGACAAGTTTGCCGAGATGGAAGGCTGGAATGCCGAAAGTGACGCTGCAAGCTTATTGAGCGGCTTGGGCATTAGTGAAGATATTCATTATAGCATGATGGGCGACCTGAGTGGTAAGCAGAAGGTTCGCGTACTATTAGCCCGTGCCTTGTTTGGCAAACCCGACAACTTGTTACTGGATGAGCCAACCAATGACCTCGACCTTGAAACGGTAAACTGGCTGGAAAACTATCTTTCCAACTTCGAAAATACAGTTTTGGTCGTAAGCCACGACCGCCACTTCCTGGATTCTGTAAGTACACATACGGTAGATATTGATTTTGGTAAACTGCAAATGTTTGCCGGCAACTATAGTTTCTGGTATGAGTCCAGCCAATTAGCACTGCGTCAGCAACAAAATCAAAACAAAAAAGCTGAAGAGAAGAAGAAGGAATTGGAGGAATTTATTCGTCGTTTTAGCGCCAACGTAGCGAAATCCAAACAGACTACGAGCCGCAAAAAAATGATTGAGAAACTGAACATCGAAGAAATCAAACCTTCTTCACGTCGTTACCCAGGTATATTATTTACACCTAACAGGGAACCGGGTAATCAGATATTGGAAGTAAAAGGACTTACCCAATCTATTGACGGAAAAGTTCTATTCAAAGATTTAAATTTCAATGTTGAGAAAGATGACAAGATTGTATTTCTGAGCCGTGACCCACGTGCCATGACAGCTCTTTTTCAAATATTAAATGAGGAAGAAAAACCGGAGGCAGGAACTTTCCAATGGGGACAAACTATAACAACATCCTATCTACCATTGGATAATTCCGATTTCTTTAATTCTGATTACAACCTGATCGATTGGTTGACCCAGTTCTCTCCGGATACAAATGAAGTATTTTTAAAAGGGTTCCTTGGCCGTATGTTATTCACCGGAGAAGAATTGCTGAAGAAAGTAAGCGTACTATCGGGAGGAGAAAAACAACGTTGTATGATATCCCGCATGATGTTGACAGATGCAAATGTTTTAATTCTGGATACTCCGACCAATCATCTTGACCTGGAATCCATACAGGCATTCAATAATACATTAAAGACCTTTAAAGGAAACTTGATATTTGCCAGTCATGACCACGAGATGATCCAGACAGTAGCTAATCGGATTATTGAGCTTACGCCTAATGGAATTATTGATAAGATGATGGATTATGACGATTACATCACTGATCCGGGAGTAGCTGAATTGAGAGAGAAGCTTTATGGAAAGGCTTAAGAAACTTAAGGATACAAAAAAGGCAGATCATTTTGATCTGCCTTTTTTGTATTATTGTTTTATCGATTTACTTTGCGTAGCTTACTGCACGTGTTTCACGGATAACCGTGATCTTAACCTGTCCAGGGTAAGTCATTTCATCCTGAATCTTCTTAGCGATCTCGTTTGACAAGCTCTCAGTGTCTTTATCATCGATTTTATCCGCTCCCACAATCACACGAAGTTCGCGGCCTGCCTGAATAGCATAAGTTTTCACAACACCCGGATAGGCCATTGCCAATTGCTCAAGGTCATTCAGACGTTTGATATATGCTTCTACAATTTCACGACGAGCTCCCGGACGGGCTCCTGAGATAGCATCACATACTTGAACTATAGGCGCCAGAAGTGTTTGCATTTCCGTTTCATCGTGGTGAGCTCCCACGGCA
This sequence comes from Tannerellaceae bacterium, assembly GCA_032073245.1. Lineage (GTDB taxonomy): Bacteria > Bacteroidota > Bacteroidia > Bacteroidales > Tannerellaceae > QVMG01. The sequence continues at coordinate 44,868 of DAMANX010000029.1, read as the reverse complement.
TTGCAGATATCAGGTTTCTCTTTATATTTTTCGCATAACTTCATACCCAGGATTGCGTGTGGCAATTCCGGTTCGTCATCAGGCACTTTACCAATATCATGTAACAGCCCGGCACGTTTTGCTTTCTTCGGATTTAAACCTAACTCTGATGCCATAACAGCACATAGGTTTGCCGTTTCACGAGCATGTTGCAATAGATTTTGACCGTAAGAAGAACGATATTTCATTTTACCAATCATACGGATCAATTCAGGATGCAAACCATGCACTCCCAAGTCGATAGCTGTACGTTTTCCGGTTTCAATCACCTCTTCTTCTACTTGCTTTTTCACTTTGGTTACCACCTCTTCAATACGAGCAGGATGTATACGTCCGTCCTGTACCAATTGATGGAGAGCCAAACGCGCTACTTCTCTCCTGACCGGATCAAATCCTGAAAGCACAATAGCCTCAGGGGTATCGTCTACAATAATTTCAATACCCGTTGCCGCTTCCAGGGCTCTGATATTACGACCTTCACGACCAATAATACGTCCTTTGATCTCATCCGAGTCAATATGGAATACGGTTATTGAGTTTTCAATAGCTGTCTCAGTAGCAACACGCTGAATAGATTGAATAACGATTTTCTTAGCTTCTTTATTGGCAGACAATTTTGCTTCTTCAATAATTTCATTTATATAAGCAGCGGCATCTGTTTTTGCCTCATCTTTAAGAGATTCTATCAGGCGATCTTTGGCTTCATCGGCAGAAAGCCCGGAGATAGCTTCCAGATGTTCTATTTCACGTTGATGGATTTTATCAAGCTCTTGCTTTTTCTTTTCTACCAGTTCGATCTGGTTATTCAGGTTTTCTTTGATTGCTTCCGCCTCATTATTTTTACGCTGAAGTTCTTCCTGACGTTGGTTAATGGTGAGTTCTTTTTGTTTTAACTTGGCCTCTACTGACTGAATTTTAGAGTTACGTTGGGATACCTGTTTTTCCAGGTCGGCTTTCAGATTGAGGAATTTCTCCTTTACTTCCAGTAATTTATTCTTCTTGATTACTTCCGCTTCCTTCTCGGCCTCGACAAGTATATTATTATACTTCGATTTCAAAAGAAAACGCATAGCCACCCACACCAGGATACCTCCAAGAATGAAAGTTCCTATTGATATGATTATATACATTTCCATTTTACATTAAATTAATTCATATATTATAAATAAAAAAAGCACTACCTTTTGCACGGATATTCCGTGTAAAGCAGTGCGGAAACTCTTCTTATCAAAAGAAGTTATTTATCTTCCAAATACATTTCCAATTCGCTGGTCAGTTGCTCTATCTTATCCGTATACGGACGAGTATCATTCTTGTCTTCCAGCTGCAACTTATCCATTGCATACTGTAAAGCAACCATGGCTAACAAATCTTTTATCTCGAGTTCGGATTGAGAGAACTTTTGTCTGTATTGAAGAAGTTTCTTTCGTAATTGCTTCGCAGCTTCGCGAACTACTTCTTCTTCACTTCTCTTTATCCGAAGGGCATAGGTTTTATCGCCTATTTCTACATGTATAAGAAATTTTTCGTCCATCGCTTCTATTCATTTAATAGTGCAATGCACTTATCTACTTCCCGCACTAACTTTGATAACCGTGTCCGGGCACTCTTCAAATCTCCGTCACTAACGGATACAACGCGCGCAGTCAACATGTTATCACATTTAGCATTCAACTCATTAATCATTTCTTTTGCCTGCTGTATTTCTGTATCTTTTTGATTCAATACGGTATTCAGTTCGTCAATTTTTAGCTTTTGCTTGTCACATAATGCCATCAAATCACGAACCCTTACTTCAAATACAGCTAACAATCTCTTATGATCTTCGGTCATTTTACACCAAATTCTATACAAAAGTAGGTTTTAGAATTGAATTAAGCAACAATCTGTCAGAATATTTAAAAACAAAAGGCCGTCCAATTCATTATTGAACAGCCTTCATAGCTTTTCTTTGTTCGTGGTGTGGTTTATACCAACGCTACGAATACTTCACCTTCAATCTCTTCGAAAGACAATTTACCTTCTTTTGCTAACCAGCCTAATGCGGCATACAGATCTTTGTCAGCTTTGATTTTGGTTGCTTTCTTTACGTCTTTAAGACTTTGTTTGCCACCTTCATTTAAAGAATTCCATACAAGGCCGGCATTTGTTCCAATTAGTTCAATCATTTTTGGTTGTAATTATGTTTAACGGCAGCAAAATTAGAGATTTATATAATAACAAGCAAAAATTTGTATGTTTTTTAGCATAAAAGATATAACTTTTCTGCTTTATATACATTTATTATCAAATTATAGTACTATATTCCTGCGTGATTCAAAAGTGATGTATTCTACTTCAAAATCATGAGCTAACACATATTCTTTCAGCAAATTGATTGCATAACGGGCGGCATCGTCCAATCCGGACACCCCTGAATACCCATTAAACATCATTAACATATTTGTTGTATGAATATCAATCTTTGTACGCTCTTCATCACTCGTTGGGGTTCCTATGCCTCCTTTTTCATCACGATAAACAGGAAGGCCCTCAATATTCAATAATCCGCGACCAATAGCTTCGTAATGTTCATTTGCCTGGCCAACTCCCAAAACAAGGTTTCCCACAATCTTATCGACATCAAATCCGCCTATAGAAAAACCGCTTTTAATCGAAACCAAATTGATAATATCCACAAGAGTATCTATACGATATAAAGGCAATTCACGCAGAATACGCCGCCGTAATGCTTCAGCCGAGGGTCGGTAACGATTAGGATCTTTGCCTAATCGTTTATACGCTTGTCTCGTAGCACGGATTGGCTCCCATTTATTCACATCTTCCAGGCTAATAGAAGAACGAACGGATTCAACTTCTGTTGTAATTTCCTCCCAAAGCCGTTCATCTGAAGGAGTATTTGTAACCTTAGCTGTTAATGCTATTATATGCAATTCAGGACAAGGAACAGTAATCTCTTTAGAAAGGGAAATATGTATCATTTAAGGCCTTTATTATTTTGTTAAAAATATACCGGACAACATACGACCGCTTTGCACTCCTTGCCGGCGGGCAGAGAAAAAATCATTAGAATCAATAAATGTACAAAGCCCTGCTGTTTCTATATTATCAGCCTCTAATCCGGCTTTTAACAATTGCTGTCGGTTTGCCTCCCATAAATCAATATGAGGATTGTTTGTATCCTGAGAGTAAGTAACAATCCGGTCTAAATCAGAGTAAATCATCAGGAAAGCATCCACCACTTCTTTTCCTACTTCAAAATAATCCCGGCTTATTGATGGCCCTATTCCTGCTTTTAGTAAAAGAGGATCACAACCATACGATTCAATAAGTTTACATACAACTTTATAAACAATCTGCAAAACCGTACCCCGCCATCCGGCATGAATTGCAGCTATGACTTTTTTATCCGGAGCATATAACAAAACAGGAACACAATCTGCTGTAGTAACTGCGATACAAACAGCTGGTACACGTGTTATCAACGCATCAACACCCGACAATATGGCCTCCTGATCTTCGGCTGACAATAAAAGAAACTCTTCATCCAGTTCTTTCATTGCGCTTCCATGTGTTTGATTGGGAACAAAAAGACGATCAGCAGAAAGAGATAATGCATGACAAAGCTTTGCACGATTCATCTTAACAGCTTCCGGGTCATCACCACAATACGCTCCAAGATTGAATGTAGCATACTCTCCCTGGCTTACTCCTCCATGACGGGTGGTTGTAAAATGAGAGATGTTGCAATCACCTTGTAAATGGGAGAATTGCAACATCTTTATGGATTTATTCGTTGGTATCATCTTCGTCGTCCCAATCGTATTCTTCAATGTCTTCATCTTCATCCCAATCATCATCATCTTCAATGACGGGAACAACAAAGTCTTCGTCAAATTGTAGAGAACTGACATCGATATTCTTATGCACTATACGCTCTACCTCATGGAAATTCTCTTTATTCAACTCGCTCCAAAGCAAGTCTTTTAGTTCCACTAACCCCATTTGGGCTACAGAAGAAATAAAGATATAAGGTATTCCTTCCGGTAAGTCTTCAGAAAGTGCCTCTATCAACTCTTCATCCAACAAATCGCTTTTGGTTATAGCCAATACACGACGTTTATCCAGTAGATCGGGATTATATTTAACGAGTTCATTGTGTAATATCTCATATTCTTTCTTGATATCATCAGCATCGCCCGGAACCATAAAGAGTAACAAAGAATTACGCTCTATATGACGTAAAAATCGCAGGCCAAGCCCTTTACCTTCGCTGGCACCCTCAATAATACCGGGAATATCTGCCATAACAAAAGAACGGTTATCCCGATAACTCACAATGCCCAGATTAGGCTCCAATGTAGTAAAAGGATAATTGGCGATCTTCGGCTTAGCTGCAGATAATACAGAAAGCAGGGTTGACTTACCAGCATTAGGGAATCCTACTAACCCTACATCGGCCAACAGCTTCAATTGCATAATCACAGTACGCTCCTGCGCAGGTTCACCCGGCTGAGAATAACGTGGCGCCTGATTGGTAGCAGTTTTAAAATGCCAGTTACCTTGCCCTCCACGTCCACCTTTCATAAGCATTACAACCTGGCCGTCTTCTGTTACATCACAGATAAACTCACCGGTTTCTGCATCATATACAACAGTACCACAGGGGACATCGATATATTTATCTTCTCCGTCTTTACCCGAACTACGTTGACGTCCACCACCTTCTCCATTTGTCGCCATGATGTGGCGCTCAAATTTAAGATGAAGCAATGTCCAGTAATTACGGTTACCACGAAGATAAACATGGCCTCCTCTTCCACCATCGCCTCCGTCAGGCCCTCCTTTCGGAATATACTTTTCGCGGCGAAAATGAGTAGATCCTCTCCCACCCTTTCCGGAGCGGCAGTAGATCTTTACATAATCTACAAAATTCGATTCAGCCATTTTATTAGTATTTAGTGATGAGTGATGAGCGATGACTAGTGAGCGATTTGTCTATACTCACCACTCATGGTTCATCGCTCACCACTAATTATGTTTATTTTAAGTCAGTCAACGCCTTACGGATACTTTCGAATATTTCATCGATAGTTCCTTCTCCTTTGATAGCAACATGCTTACCTTCTTTGATATAATAATCAGCCAAAGGAGCTGTTTGTTTATGATATACCTCTAAACGGGATTTTATTGTCTCCAGATTATCATCAGCACGTCCCGATATTTTACCACGTTCAAGAAGACGGCTGATTAACTCATCATTTTCGACATGAAGATTTAACATTACTGTTACATCTGTTCCACGTTCGTTCAACATACTCTTCAATGCAATAGCCTGAGGAATGGTACGAGGGAAACCATCAAAAATCACCCCTTTTTCATTTTTCTTTTCATCCAATACCTTGGCCAACATTTCTACAACCAATTCATCCGGAACCAATTGTCCTTTTTCAATATATCCGGAAGCTATCTTGCCCAATTCTGTTTCGTTTTTTATCTCGCTTCTTAAAACATCACCGGTAGATATATGCTCTAATCCAAATTCCTTGATTAATCTTTCGCTTTGTGTTCCTTTCCCTGACCCCGGAGCACCAAAAATCACAACATTCAACATAATCTATCTTTCCTTTTTAATATTATTATTAATAGCAATGAGTACTCATCTCTGATCACTCATCACTCACCGCTAACTTATAAATATCTCTGTAAGCTCTTCCCAACTCATCATAATCCAGTCCGTAGCCAACAATAAAATCAGTAGGGATCTCAAGGCCAACATAGTCAGGAGTAAGGCTACAGCATAAAGCCGCCGGCTTGAAAAGCATCGTAGCCAGACGTACATCTGCAGCACCCTGTTCTTTTAGTTTATTCATTACAAACTGCATCGTGGTTCCCGTATCAATAATATCTTCTAAAAGGATCACCATCCGGCCGCTTACATCTACCCGTACAGGCATAATTTCATTTACACTTCCAGTTGTACAAGTCCCCCGATAAGAGGAATAACGGGCAAATGTCAGTTCGTAAGGGCCATTTAATTTGCGCATCAGCTCAGCAGTAAACATAAAAGCCCCGTTTAAGATGCTTACAAATAAAGGATTTGTTCCCTCAATATCGGCTTTTATACGTTGTGCCATCCCCTCAATAGCTTGCTGAATCTTTTGCTCAGGAATAAACAATTCAAATTCTTTATCCTTTAGGCGTATCCTGTCCATATTTCCCTTAATTATGAGCCGACAAAGGTAGCATTTATTTTCAGCTATACATAAAAAAGGGTGATCTTTCCATACCACCGCTTGGGAGTTTTTTTGTACGTTTGTGGACAAAATCTAACGAATACAATAAGAACTGATATGATAAAGATATTTACCACCCAACAGGTAAAGGAATTAGACCAATATACAATCGAACATGAGCCCATCACCTCCATTGACCTGGTGGAACGTGCTTCAACAGTATTTGTACATGAATTTATCCGTCGTTATTCACGGCAAACCCGTATTATCGTTTTTGCAGGGCAAGGAAACAATGGCGCCGATGCATTGGCAATTGCCCGTCTGCTGGCTGATGAATCTTTTTCGGTCGAAGCCTACCTATTCAACCCGACACAACAACTATCACCGGAATGTGAAGAAAACCGGCATAGGCTTATACACCAAAGTGATGCAGTATTCAAAGAGATATCCGGAGAATTTAAGCCCCCTGTTTTAACGCGGCGTGATGTGGTTATTGACGGACTCTTCGGTTCAGGGCTTAATCGGCCGTTAACTGGCGGGTATGCCGCTGTAGTGAAATATATCAATCAATCGGAAGCCGCCGTTGTTTCAATAGATATCCCATCCGGTTTGTTTGGTGAAGACAACCGAACAAATGATCCAGATGCTATTATAAGGGCAGATATAACATTGACTTTCGGATTTCCGAAGCTTGCTTTCCTCCTACCGGAAAATGCGGCATATACGGGCACATGGAAAGTTTTGGATATTGGATTACATCCCGTCGCTATCGAAGAAATGGAAACTCCTTATCAAATGATAACAGAGGAGGATATCGCTACTATGATTCACCCACGTAAACGTTTTGCACACAAAGGAGATTTCGGACATGCTCTGCTTATTGCCGGAAGCAAAGGCAAAATGGGCGCATCTCTACTGGCTGCACGCGCCTGCCTGCGAAGTGGTGCAGGCCTATTAACTGTACATACCCCCCAACGCGGTGAACAAATATTCCAGACTGCTCTTCCGGAAGCTATGCTTAGTTTTGATCCGCACATGGAACGGTTTACAAACGTTCCAGAGCTGTCAAATTTCACTGCAATCGCAATAGGGCCGGGTCTTGGCCATAGCTTTGAAACGGCAGCAGCTTTTGAACGTGTACTGGAACGAGCGGGAAAACCTATCATTATTGATGCCGACGGGCTTAACCTGCTTTCCTCCAATCACGAATTATTCGCAAAAATTCCTCCATTCAGTATACTCACACCACATCCGAAAGAATTTGATCGCCTTATCGGAGAAAGTACAAGCGGCTACGAACGCTTACAAAAAGCAATCACTTTTGCAGCTGAAAAGCAGGTATATGTCGTGCTTAAAGGAGCATATACCATGATATGTACTCCGGAGGGTGAAATATTCATTAATAACAGTGGTAATCCGGGAATGGCAACAGCCGGTAGCGGCGATGTACTCACAGGTATATTACTTGGCCTTCTTTCCCAGGGATATGAACCCCAAACAGTTGCTGTTCTTGGCGTCAATCTACATGGAATAGCCGGCGATCTTGCTGCGGCATTCTTTTCTGAAGAAAGTATGCTTTCAGGAGATATTATTGAAATGCTCGGAAAAGCTTATAAACAACTCAGATAAAAACTTATAAACACAGCATATATTCTATTGCCGATGGGCATCGACAGTATTGCTGATGCGCATGGACAATATTGACGAAGCGCATGGACAATACTGTCGATGCCCATCGGCAATAGAATTCTTTATAAATTTTTTCCGCTTAAATACAAGTTACCTGTCTGATTCTCCCGCACGTTTACTTTAATGATAGTCTTTTTGTCAAGAAATTGGGTGTCAATAAGACGTTAAATCCCTCTTTTCTTCAAGCGATTTATGCTTTTCCCGTTGGTTACTACCAAATTATTTTTTAGTTTTGTGCAGTCGTCAAAGATGTTAATTTAGATTCCGTATGAAAAATATACTTATCCTCCTGAGTTTATTCCTTAGTTTTTCGCTGATGGCGCAAACCAAAGTGATCAAAAAAAACGCTGTAAAAGCCAATAACTATGGTATTACTTATTCATTGCCAAAGACTACATTAGTGGTAAATGCTGAAGTAACAAAGATTACTGCCAAGGCCGGCCCTTATTATCAATATGCAGAAAAATATCTGGGAGTGAAAAATGCAATCACGGAAGATCAGGTTTACTATGAATTAGGAAAGGTGACCCTTTCTAATGTAGGTGTCCCTGATCCGGATAATACATACCTTATTGAATTTAAATCGGGAACTGTAGCTCCTTATGCTTATCTGACAGAAGAAGGTCTGTTATGTGCTATAAATGCAGAATATACTCCGCAAGAATCAGAATTGGACATTATAAAGAAAAAGAAAACGGAACCCGAAACCGCAACCAATGCATCCGTATTCTCGGAAGAGCTTTTAATGGCTGGTTCAACTGCCCGTCAGGCTGAAGTTGCTGCCAAACAAATCTATCGCATACGGGAAAGCCGTATGAATATATTAACAGGCGATGCTGATAATCTACCTCCTGATGGTACAGCCATGCAAATTGTTATGGATCAACTGGAAGAACAAGAGAAAGCATTAACTAACCTTTTCACCGGTATCGCTTCACGTTCGACCGAACTTTATGAAGTAACGGTAATCCCTCACGATAATTTAGACAAAGAAGTACTCTTCCGTTTTTCAGAACGTTTGGGTATTGTAGATGCTGAAGATCTTGGAGGCATGCCGGTTTACATGAATCTGACAGCAACTCAAAGAGCCCAGGTTTTAGATCCGAAAGAGATCGAGAAAAAGATAAAAGGTATGAAAGGAGTGATCTATAATATTCCCGGAAAAGCCAGTGTAGAGATATTGACCAATAAACAAACGCTATACAAAGGAGAGGTGCAGATTACTCAATTCGGAGAAATTGAAAGCCTTGCACCTGTGATGTTTGAGGATAAGAAAATGCCGGTTAAAGTGTATTTCTATCCTGAGACAGGAGCCATTCAACAAATCATACAATAACACATAATAATACTAATTTAATACCTCAAAACATGTTTAAAAATCATCCCAAAGGTCTAATCGGAGCGGCTCTTTCCAATATGGGGGAACGTTTCGGATTCTACATTATGATGGCGATTCTTACGCTATTTATTTCATCTAAGTTTGGCTTATCAGAAACTACCACAGGTTATATTTATTCAGCATTTTACGCCTCCATATATTTGTTGGCTCTGGTGGGCGGGTTAATTGCCGACAAAACAAAAAATTATAAAGGAACCATCCTGACTGGTATTGTTATGATGGCAATAGGTTATTTGATCATTGCCATTCCTACACCAACTCCGGTTCCGAATATGGGATTATATCTAACATTAACTTGTGCCGGTTTATTAGTTATTGCCTTTGGTAATGGTTTATTTAAAGGGAATCTTCAGGCATTGGTAGGACAAATGTATGACAACCCTAAATACTCAGATAGAAGAGATGCCGGTTTCCAGATTTTCTATATGTTTATCAACATTGGTGGATTCTTTGCTCCTTTTATTGCAATTGGTGTTAGAAACTGGTGGCTTAAAGTACACAACTTTGATTATAACGCTTCATTACCTGAGTTATGTCATCAGATAATAGGCCAGGGCAGTGCTATGCCTGCAGAATCTGTTACCCGGTTAAATGAATATGCAAACGCTGCTATGCTTGACGGATCGACAGTTACTGATTTGGTAGCATTCGCTAATAACTATTTGAATGTATTCAATGTTGGGTTCCAATATGCATTCGCAGCAGCGATTATTGCGATGTTAATCTCACTTGTTATTTTTATTGTAAATAAGAAAACATTCCCGGATCCTGCTTTGAAAGCTGCAGCGGCAAAGAATTCAACCTCTACTATTTCTAAGGAAGAGATCAGAATGAGCGCTCAGGAAATCAGACAACGCATCTATGCTTTGTTTGCCGTGTTTGGTATTGTTATATTCTTCTGGTTATCTTTCCACCAAAATGGTTATTCACTGACTTATTTTGCAAGAGACTATGTTGATTTGAGTGTTATCAATATCAATTTAGGATTTACCAGTATTAAAGGAGCAGAAATATTCCAGAGTGTGAATCCTTTCTTCGTTGTAACTTTGACTCCACTGATCATGTGGATATTCGGAGCTTTAAAAAGTAGAGGAAAAGAGCCTTCAACTCCAATGAAGATTGCACTCGGTATGGGTATTGCTTCTCTTGCCTATATCTTCCTGATGGTATTCTCTTTTGCTTTACCGGCAAAAGAATCATTGGCAACGATGAGCGCTGCTGATTTAGATGCTATGCGAGTAACTCCATGGGTGATGGTGGGATTGTACTTTATTCTGACAGTTGCTGAATTATTTATATCTCCACTAGGATTGTCATTTGTATCCAAAGTTGCACCTCCTCACTTACAAGGTATTATGCAAGGATGTTGGTTGGCAGCAACGGCTATTGGTAACTCAATCTTATTTATTGGTGGATTGCTCTACACAAGTGTTCCATTATGGGCCTGCTGGTTAGTATTTGTTATAGCGACCGCAGCTTCAATGATAGTGATGCTTAGTATGGTGAAATGGCTAGAAAGGGTTGCGAGATAAGCGGAAAGGAATTATAAAACTATAAGAAAGAGGTTATTATCTTTGCGGATAATAACCTCTTTCTTTTTGAATATATATTCTTTTGTATTTTTAATCTATGGTTTAAATATCAACATGTAGGGGCAGTCCTATGTGGCTGCCCAATACCCACCACATCAACAAATTCGGGCGGCCACATAGGGCCGCCCCTACAAGATGAATATCTTCAAATTTCCCTCGATGTAAGTGTATTTATAATTTGGTTGTATGCAAAATGTCAGCAACCTTATTTTCTGCCTTCTCCTTTATCTCAGGGGTAAGAGATTCTTTTACAATATTCAGGACAAATGACATAACTGCTATATCATCTGCAAAGCCGATAAGAGGTAATATGCTTTCGGGTATAAGATCAAAAGGTAAGATAAAATACCCTAAGGCACCTACTATATAAGCCTTATGTTTGAAAGAAACAGAGTCACTTTGTAACATATAATATAGCTGAAATACAGGACGCAGTACCGTCGCTCCTACTTTCTTACCTACCCGAAGGATTTTCTTCCATAGTTTCTTTTCGGAATAATAGGTTCCGTATTTTTGTATTTCGTGTACCTCAATATAGGTCACTTCTTCTATCCTGTTTGTTTGCATATCTTAAATGAATCTTCATTCGTAACAACAAACAAAGATAAATAAAAGTTTGGGAAAAGGAGAGAGATTAAAAAGACTAAGAGAGATTAAAAGAACAAGATATAGGCTTCTTTTGTGACCGACAACTGTCGGACAGGTGACTGACAGCTGTCAAACAGGTGACCGACGACTGTCGAATAGCTGTTCGACAGTTGTCGGTCACAAAAGAAATAAGCTAGATATAGAATTAAACACTGATACTGTGTGTTAATTAAATATGCAAATGCAGCCCCATAGATACCGGATGAATAGCGGGTCCTTTATGATTTTCAAAAAGTTCAAACGGTGAATACTTGACATATAAGCCAAACCATTCAAAACCTGCCTGTATAAGAAAATCCATACTTACAGGCCGTATATATAAGCCTTTATCTACTTTTGCTTTTACTTTCTTATGATTCTCATCTCGGTAAGTAACTCTGGAAGTCGAGGCCGTCTTTATAACTCCAACCACTCCTGCTGAAATAAAAAAGTCACTGTTTCTTCGTTTTACATTTTGCCATTCCAATAAAAGAGGAATAGTGAGGCTAGTCATATTTAATTTGCTCTTGGAGTAATGGATTCCGTCCGGAGCTGCCATCAACACTGTTTTGCCATCTATTTTTTTGAAACAATGATTCGTATCCAATCGATATCTATCCCAACGAATACCGGCGCCCGTCACGATCGTCCAACCATACCGGCGGGAAAGACGGAAATCATGCTCCCAGAAGTTAAGATTCAATTCCCAGGACTTTCCACTGTTTAATGATACTCCATCGATATCATTTACATTCAGATGTGAATCAGCAAAGTTAGCAAACCCTAGTCCTATACCCGCCCAATGAGGATCAATCCCTCTTGTCCATGAAGGAATAGGAATAGTGATCGATTTGGCATATTTCCGTTTTTCATAGCTTTTCCCATCTTTATAGTGTCCTTCAAATACCAATTCATCTTCTTCATACCCGCCATCCGGTTTAACATCATATACACGTACTTTCATACGATCTTCCGTGTCTTTCAATTCAATTTTCTTCCCTTCCACATAGATTGTCGTATCAGGCACTATCGGAGTTATCTCTGTAGCCAATAATCCCACAGGAAATAAAACAGCTATAAGTAAAAGTATCTTTTTCATCTTTCTGTATATTTTGTTATTTATAAATCATTTCTTGTAAATAGTAGCGTAATCAGGTCATCACTATCAAGTTCTCCTTCAATATATACTAAGGTTACCACTCCCTTTTTATTTACTTTAAAAAGTACAAAGCGATTAATATCCTGTTTCACAGTCGGTAGTTGATAATACGCAGAGATAATTCCCCCATCATCTGTGATCTCTTTGATCTTGCGCGCGCCTTTCTGATCGGCTTCCAGGCAACGACGCGTAAAGCGAAGAGCATCGGGATCATTCTTGATCGTAATACTTTTATAATGTGTCATCCCATACGTTTCAAGCATTTCATTAGAAAGCTCTACCATGGTTACATTCTTCTTTTTACCATATCGCTGGAATACATCTTGTATCCTCAAATCTTTTTGCGTTTCCACTGCCCGGGCATTCACGGGTAGAAGGATACATAAAGCCAGCAGGCATGTCATTGTGAATATTATTCGTTTCATTGTACTATTATTTTATTCTTCATCATCCAGGAAAAAGTTTCCCAGTTCTTTAAATTGTTCTTCAATAATTATACGATCCGGATCTTCTCCTTCTTCTATCAGGGGAAAATACTCATCGGGTGTAGATGAAACCTCTTGTAAGGCATTCAGGGCATATTCACGTATGGTATGAATATCGGTATAACATCGTCCATTGACCACGACATAGTTACCAGAGCAAAAGGTGGTACCGGGAAAGAAAAGCAATTGTCCGATTCCCAATAACAGAAGCATGGCTGCTGCAATACCGGATATCATATAGAATATACTTGGTTTCTTTGATTTGATTGGGGCTTTCAACACAACATCTTCCTCATTCTTTGCGATTTCCTCATCAAAGTAAGCAAATAAAGGTTGATAGGACTGTAAGTGCTCAGGTATGTTTCCGGCTGCAAAGAAAGCTCGTATTTCCTTTTCTTCGTTAGCGGAGGTATCCCCTTCAAAATATTTATTTAATAAATCATCTATTCTCATAATGGTTGTATGTATATATAGCCAAATATTCTTCTCTAATTCTTTTTCTTGCTCTCGAGAGATTTGAACGGACCGACTCTATTTGTGTACCGGTTATTGCTGCGATTTCCGACAATTCATATCCTTCTACATCTTTTAGATGGATAACTGTTTGTTGTAAAGTTGGAAGTTGTTGGATAAGCTTACGAATACAACTAACAGCATCCTGTTGTTCCAGTTGTTCAGCCGGGCTACGCGTTTCCGAATCCAGTTTGATCAGTTCCGCCTCGTCACCACGGGGCTTTCGGAGTTTTATCTTATCGAGCGTCAAATTCTTAGTCATCGTCACGGCTAGTGCTTCCACGCTCTTATATTGATCCAGTTTATCACGCATTAACCAGAGTTTAAGAAGTACCTCTTGTACCACATCTTCCGCATCAGCCTCCTCTTCTATCAGCCTGAGCGAGATATGTAGCAACCTGTCCCGAAGGGGCACCACCGTTTTTGTAAACGTCTCCAGTTTCATTCTATTCATTAGACGACAAAGAAAATAAAACATAACATGACTCATGCATATTTTTTAGAAAGAAGTGTATATAGAAATTGGATGAAGTAAAGACAAGGCTTGCCTTGTCTCCGATAAGTGAAGAGAGTGAGGCGAACGACTGAAGAGATACGAATATAAACCCTTCGGGCTTGGGAGACACGGCAAGCCCAGTCTCTACTTCATTGTCGCAAATCTTCGAATATTACAAAACAGTGATTATATAAAAAGGAAGGGAAAATAGGATATAACCGTACAAGCTATCAAGGATAAAAAACAAAAGCCCCGAGGTTTGTCAATAGACCTCGGGGCTTTCACCCGCAAACTTCGTGAAGTTTGAGCAGAATTTCAATAAAGGAATACCTTCATGTTATTATCTCTTCTTTTGTTTGAGCCATTCCTGAGCAGTAAGATCCAATTGAGCATACCAATCTTCTCCAAATTGTCGGATAAGCGGTTCTTTTAAGAATTTATAAACAGGTAGTTTTTCTTTTTTTCCTAATACCTCGGCTACCTTACAAATACTCCAACGATCGTAATTGACAGCAGTGAAAGTCTTGTATCGTTTGATACGTACCGGATAGAGATGGCAGGATATAGGCTTATAGAAATCTATTCTTCCTTCTCTATAGGCTTTCTCTATCGCACATTTACATATACCATCAGCGCCATAATAAGTAAAAACACAATCCTTCTCATTGACAATTGAAGTAACTGTATCACCTGTCTCATCAATATAGGCAACTCCTTGTCGATTGATCACCTCTTGAGCCTTGGGCGAAAGATCATCCCATACAGCCGGAAGTATCTTCCGAAGAATAGGGAGCTCGTTTTGCTCCAAAGGAGCTCCTGCATCACCTTCTATACAGCATGCCCCTTTGCATTGTGAAATATCACATAAAAAGCTGCGTTCGATCAAGTCAAAACTTATGAGGGTGTCGTCTATTTGGATCATATTTATAAGTTGTGAGTGATGAGTGATGAGCGATGAGTGATGTGTAAACAATAATACCTACGAATACTCATCGCTCACCTCTCATCTCTTATCGCTGAATAAGATTTTTTCCCGTCATTTCCTTCGGCTGCTTCAACCCCATGATCTGAAGAATAGAAGGAGCTACGTCAGCAAGGATACCATTTTCTACTTTTGCGTCTTTGTTATTGGTAACATATACAAATGGAACCGGGTTCAAAGAGTGAGCTGTATTAGGAGATCCATCTTCATTTAATGCATGGTCGGCATTACCGTGGTCGGCAATGATGATCACTTCGTAATCATTTGCTTTTGCTGCTTCTACAGTGTCATGCAAACAAGCATCGATAGTAACTACCGCTTTCTCTATGGCAGGATAAATGCCTGTATGGCCTACCATATCTCCATTGGCATAATTACACACAATGAAATCATATTTATTTTTATTGATAGCTTCAACCAATTGGTCTTTTACTTCAAAAGCGCTCATTTCGGGCTTCAGGTCATAAGTAGCAACTTTCGGAGAAGGTACAAGTATACGGTCTTCTTCATCAAAAGGAGTCTCCAAACCACCATTGAAGAAGAAAGTAACATGCGCATACTTTTCTGTTTCTGCAATATGAAGTTGTTTCTTACCCAGATGAGCAAGGTATTCTCCCAATGTGTTATCTACATTCTCTTTATCGAAAAGAATAGTAAGTCCCTTAAAACTTGCATCATAAGGAGTCATAGTAAAATATTGCAGATTAGGAATGGTTTTCATTCCAGCTTCCGGCATATCTTGTTGTGTCAATACAACTGTCAATTCTTTTGCGCGGTCGTTGCGATAGTTAAAGAAGATAACTACATCTCCTTCTTCAATTGTAGCAATAGGTTTACCATTTTCTACGTGTACGATTGGCTTGATAAATTCATCTGTCACACCATCCTGATAAGAAGCTTCCATTGCTGCTACCATATCTTCAGCAGGTGTTCCTTTACCATCAACCAATAAGTCATACGCCTCTTTCACACGCTCCCATCGTTTGTCACGATCCATTGCATAATAGCGGCCAATAATTGAAGCTATCTTACCGCCTGTTCCTTGCAAATGATTTTCAAGTTGTTCAATGAAACCTTTCCCACTCTTTGGGTCGGTATCACGTCCATCCATAAAGCAATGTACATAAGCTTTGCTTACACCATATTCTTTTGCAATATCGGTCAGTTTAAACAGATGTTCCAATGAACTATGAACCCCGCCATCGGAAACCAATCCAAGAAAATGGATCTGCTTATTGTTTTCCTTTGCATAATTATAAGCCCGTTGAATCCCCGGATTATCCATGATAGTATTCTCACGGCAAGCAATATTGATCTTAACAAGATCCTGGTAAACGATACGTCCAGCACCGATATTAAGGTGTCCTACCTCAGAGTTTCCCATCTGGCCATCAGGTAAACCAACATTTTCTCCCGAAGCCTGCAGTTGTGAATGAGGATAGTTCTTTAACAGAGAATCCCAATAAGGAGTAGGTGTGTTATAGATTACGTCGTCTTTTCCTTTGTCGCCGATGCCCCAACCATCGCAAATAATGAGGAGTGCTTTCTTGCTCATACTTATCTTTATTATAATGTTAATTCTTTATTGCCTCAATGCGAGCGCAAAGATAGCTCTTTTTTAGTGGAAAGTTGAAAGTTGAAAGTTGAAAGTTAGCTCCATTCTAAACTTTCAATTCACACCTTTCATCTTTCAATAGAAAAAAGTAATTTTGTAAGAGAAATGGAAAAGATGATTAACGACCCGGAGCTGGGAACGATTACCATACGGCGGGGATCCCGCTACCGACAATACTCACTGAAAGTGTCTGAGGGGAAGATTCTAGCTACTATGCCTGAATGGGGAGATGAGAAACGTATGTTTGCTTTTATCAATGAAAGTAGAAAGAGACTTCTTGATCTATTAATAAAACACCCACAACGTTCTTTGCTGGATGAAAACACGGAATTACAAACAGCATCCTTCCGGCTCATAATCCTTCGTGAAGAACGAAAAAAGATTGGAATAACCCTTGCTAATGAAGTACTGACGATACGCTTTCCCGCACATATCGATATCTCCAAAGATACTATTCAAACACAATTGCAAGAGATACTGAAAAACGTTTACCGGCGGGAAGCTAAACGACTTCTACCCGGCCGGATAGAACGGCTTGCACAGCAATACGGCTTCACATATTCAACGGTCAAGATCAATAGTAGCCGCACCCGTTGGGGAAGTTGTAATCGTCAAAAAGGCATAAATCTATCTCTTTATCTTATGCGGCTCCCCTGGCATCTGATTGATTATGTCCTTCTCCATGAACTATGCCATACAAAAGAAATGAATCATAGCCCACGATTCTGGGCATTAATGGATGGAGTAACAGAGAACAGGGCAAAACTGCTTAGGAAAGAACTGAAAGGCTATCACTAAACATAACGCGTTTGCCTTGAGCTATGGCTCTCAGCCTTTAATGCCATTAAGGGCGTTAAGGGCGTTAAAGGCTTTAAGTATTTGCTAAACAAGCAATAACAAAATACTTAAGTGAAACCCTTTTACTGAGCCAATGAAAAACGAACACTCACCCCAAAATTAGAGTTGGAGGTTGGGAAAGAGCTGCTAGAGATCAAAGGTTCATTAATTTGTAGATCATAGAAAGCACGTAAAGTAAGTGCCCGGCTTACACCATAATCAACAGAAAACATCATTGTCTTGGCAACATTTCCACTTGTTGCCTGTGAATCATTCAACTCGATACGACGTATCAGTGAATGCATCTTGCGATACGAATAATCGACACGGATATCCAGGTCATTACTGAAATTTTGTGATGCCCTACGTTTTAATATTTTATTGAATTCTGTGATCTTATAACCTAAGCCTATCTGGATCTCATCATTTAACGCCTCTACGATTTGATTAGACGAAATATTCAGGTTAAGGGTACGGGTTTTATTAAATGCCACACGCGCTGTCATATTGTTTAGTAATGTTGCGTCAGCTCCAAGCAATGGGCTGAACCCTTCCGTAATAGCCACCGAAGCAATCTCGTAAGGAGAAGAAGGCATCGGATTACCCGTTTGGATACTGCGTATAAAGCCCAAGCCATCCAATCCTGCATCCACCCAATTCTGATAAGAAGAAAAAGTTCCCACACTATAAGTACAGCGGTAAGTATGGCTCAATGTCATACCCTTAAAGTACCTTTTTATCAAAGGTATCTGCATAAGCCCATCATACGTAATACGCCAGTTAGGCAACATACTCGCCAAAGACGGGAAAGGAGACAGAGAAACTTTATCCGGGTTTTTCCCTGTATAAGCAGCTATGAAAGCCGGGATCAATACATCCGCTGAATTGCGGTTTATTCCACCTTCAAGTGCCGGGTCAAAAGGTTGCCCTGCGGTAGGCGTTCCGGCAATAAAACCATCATTCGGATAAGTTGTTCCTCTATACCTTCCTTCAACCCGGGTTGCTATCACATCGCGATAGTCAAGGAATTTCTTAAAAGAAGATGAGGAATAACTATTCTGAATATCTCCCGAACCGGAGAAAGCCGTACGCAGAGCAATAGTTGTCATCGTAAAGCTACCTCCTTTGATCTCAGGCATACCTTCATACATAAATTGAATCTCATTACTGTTTGTCGTAGTCCGGTTGGCATTCAGGTCTATCTTCAATCCGACAACCGGTTCAAGATTTGTACGAATATCCAATGTCTTTGTCTGATTGATCATTGCCGGTGTGATATTATCCTGGTTCATTACCAACCATCCCCGTTCGGCAGCTTCATCAATATAACTTCTCCGTACACTTCCAAATGCAAAAGCTAAACCGGGAGCCATTTTATCACCCCGATACTGTCCGAACATATCGCCAATCTCCGGCCGGAAACCGGGCAACATCATTCCATCCGTCTGCGTATACTGAATACTCATCCGGCGCAACATCATAACAAAACGTGCAGAGTATTCCGCTACATCAGTTGCTACCTTGCTAAACGTAGGTTTCTCACCTGGCCTTATTACTACTTTGATAGTTACAGTGTCCTGCGTCAATATTCGGGCTTGCGAGAAGTTTATCGCTTTGAATTTAATAGGATATCTTTTCCCATCCAATGTTTTAGCAGTCATCAGCACCTTATCATTTAACATATTATGCGTAACAACAGTAGCGCTATCGGGATTCAACTTCACATCCATTTCTACTTTCAGCGGTTTCTTCGGTTCAACAGCAGCCCTTCGGGAAGCGGCCGAATTCTTAGGAGTAAATTTCTCATTCACCTTTTTGAGGAATTTACTTTTATTATAAAGCGCCTGGAAGTTCAGGTTTGCCTGCCCGTTAATCTGGCGTTGATTCTTGATTACATTCCCTATCTCTATACTTGAATCTGCAATCTGAGCTCCACGATCCCAGTTATAGGAAGCATTATAAGTAATCGTACTATTCATCCAATCTAAAACAGGAATGTATTGAAGAGGTACATTCAAAGTTGCCTGGAAACGTTGATCGTATTTCAATGGAGTACCAAAATGCTTTATACTCTCAATCACAGAATCTTTCCACATCTGATATGCATCATAATTAAGCTTTTTATTTACCTGAACATGTGGTTCTTCAATTCGGGCATTTGTTCCCGAATTAAAGGAGAATTGAAGGTTATTGGTCAGATTCCAACGGATACTGAAAGCACGATCCCACATAAAATTCTGACTGAACGAAGGATCGATCTTTATCCCTGTATTACTAAGATCTCTTAACTGTATCTCATAGTAATTACGCACCATGGCTGTCTGGAAACTAATGTTGCTAGGTATATAATTAATACTTAATTGCTTTATATATCTTGTGTATCCATTGTCTTTCTTTATTTTCTGGAAAGGGCGGAAAGGAGGAAGATACGGTGTATAATTATAAGCAAAGTTACCCTGATAATCCTTTTGTGTTTCATATTCAGTTTCCGGATTCCGTTTACTGCTTTCACTAAAGGAATAACCAAACGAGAAGTTTGTCGGGTCATAAGGCATAGGTGTCTTACTTCGTATATCTACTTTCACATTGTTCAAAGCAAAACTCTTAATGGTAGTTCGATCTTGTGCATAACGTTTGATAGAGTCCTTCTCTGCATTCGTTTCCAATGCGTCCAACGCATCCTTCAACCGGATGTCCTGATCTAGAGGATTATATTTCGGATCAATTGTTTCGTTGGAATAGGCATAATAGAAAGGAATATTCACTTTTGCCTTCTCAGGAAAGAACTTTCCTAGTTGTAGATTTGTGGATATACTAAATTTCTTATAATCATCCATTCGCCGTTCCATTAATGACTGGTCAAGCGCACCAAAGCCTGCTGTCTCAATACGTCCACTCGCCGATACTGTTCCCAGGTCAGACAGAGCCACATTCAGATTAGCATTTGCTGCCCATCCACCTTCTTCATTAAATTCTGTCAGACGAAGTTCATTTACCCAAATTTCCCCACTCTTGGTCTCGTTCGTATTATTACGTACCCCGATCATAATTGTCTTTACTTCCGACAAGCTGGGATTACCTACGATACTAATTCTATTCCGTGCATTATCAGGATCGTATTCAGAATAAACAAGATGATAATCCACTCCATTCTGTCCTTCTCGTTTAGCTTTATTACGATTGAGTTTCAGATCAGTTAATACATCAAATTTGAAATTCACCATATTCTCAGCCGGCCATACCTTTAACTGATCAGAACCTTCATAGTAAAAGCCCCCGTCGGTCAATGTTAGTGGTACTTCATACTCGTAGTAGTTATTCTTATAGTCAGATCCTAACCGGATAAAAACGGCTAAATCGCCACTCTTCAAACTTGTTTCATTATTGACAAAAGCTTCCGCATGTGCATATAATTGCAGTCGTTTGTATTGACGAAGATCATATATGGTATTCTTGTAAATAGCCCGTGCATCCATCTTCTCAAGATTGGTTACACGCATAGAAAGAGCCTGTTCGTTTTCTTTACGTACTTGGGGTTGACTCGGATCGAGCACCCGGCTGACACCGGGAGGCAATACATAATTTACCGGCTTACGATCGCCATTCTCTTCAATATTGATAGAAGAAACATCGAGTGTTCCTTGTCCGGTTGAAGGTACATTCGGATTAGATAGATCCTGATCATACGTACGCCATTCACTCCGTACTAATTGCAAAGTACCAAAACGCAACACAGTGGGTTTGTAAAAATCAGTCAAATACATACGCATAAAACGGATAGACTTAAAGTCGCGTATTGAACCTACTGTCCGGTCATATTTCTTAATAGGCACTTTAAACAGATACCATTTTACCTTTTCCTTTTGTCCATTTGTGAGGATTACAGTGGTATCACGTATATCTACAATATTATTCATACCAATCTGTAAGTCCTGCGGACGAAGAGATACGCGATATTCATAATATTTTTCCGTTTCATTCAGTGTATTATCCTGATTAATATCTTCCACATCAGGAAGTGTTTTTGCTGCGGAATTATATCTACCTGTTGATTCCTGAGAGTTGCCTTCCGTTCCATTGATACGTTTGTATCTTTCCAGAATACCGGCACCTTTTGTCTCATAATAATCATTCCGGTAATACATATAAGTATCCGTTGCCGGGTCATTTTCCGGAGAGAAAGGATCGTTATACATCTGCTCTATCACTTCGGGCGATAAAACTTTCGGTAAATTATCAACATATTCTTTATATGCTCCGAAATTCCTTTCTTCTGCTGAGTTTAATCCATTAAGTCCTACGTCCTGTGCAGCCCGTGCTCCTGCTGAAGTATCAAAAGCATATACCGTACTTTTTTGTGTTGGAACCTTTCCCCACACGGTTAGTTCATATTTGGTCGGATCATCATTTACTGGCAAACCGTTCTCAAAGAATTTCTTTTCATCTTTCAGAATATCTTCTGACACCTCACCCAGATTGAAGTAAAGATCGCCACCTTCCGTATTTGTTTCATACAGATAAGGGTCCATCAACCAAAACTCTATATGCTCTATATTTGCAGTTTCAAAGTCACTTTGTTCGATACGACGCATAATTCCTCCCCAACGTTTCTGTGGGTTAGCAAGTGTACCATCAGAATTCAGGTTTTCACCGTCTACGTTATAAGGCCCACGTTCATTGGGGTAATAAGCAAGGTTCAATACAGGCAAAGTAGAAGCGTCACTTATTCCCTGTTGACGGTTAGGATACAATTCTGTAACAGGTATAGCTCTTACATAGTGATTGGATAATTCCTCTTTATCCACACCGGGGATATTGGTTGAGTTTGGACGGTTAAAAATACCATCGATATAATACCAGGAAAGAAGAGCACGGTTCATACCATATCTCACATCATTCACCAGACTGGCTTCCGGGAACAAAGGAGAGGCGCCATCCTGATAAGGGGTACTGGATATTTGCCAGGAATAAGGGTTTTGCAGGTTAAATCCACTCTGGGTAGACTCAAAATCATCCAGATAAGAATATCCACCGGTGTTTTTATTCTCATAATGCCCAGCTATTAAATGGGCAAATTCCGCATTAAAAGATATCTGGCTTGGCCTTGTCAAATCCAACAGAGGGATCTTATCAAGCATATTTGTCAACCACTGGCTTTCTCCTTTATAAGAAGTATTCAATCCCCACAATGTATTCTTGACAGATTCGTCTCCCATATTGGTCTTAGTCGTAAGAGGCATCTCCGACATGTGCATAATTGTAGCACCCAGGCTGAAATTCTTAGTAAAGTCATAATTCACATCAAGCCCCATCATCGTTTTGCGTTGCATACTGAATGTTGACTGGTTTTCTAACGACACACTGACTGGTGTATTACTGGCTATAATACTTTCGTTCAAAATTACCACAACACCCGAAGTATAATCAACTGTATAATCAACATTCTCCGTTAAGGTTGCACCACCAGCAGTTACTACCACCGAACCACGCGCCACATTGGTTGCACCCAACTGGATCTCCGCTCCCGAAGATGCTTTATATTCTCCCCGGAAAAGGAATTTATTTTTTTCTGCTATCTGACGTGCCGCAGTAAGCGTTGAATCATATAACTCCTGATAGACATACTTATCAGCAAGCGCATCATTGCCTATCTTCTTCCGAAGATGGGAACCGAAAGGCTCGACTACCGGGAATATAATACGCCCTGTCTCTGACTGAACAGTGAAATTCTCAACAAAATCATAGAATCCATCAGGATAGGCTTCATTTTGTGCATTCAAACGATCCAGATTCATTACACGTAATAAGATATCTTCGCTGATATCTCCTACCGGAATGTAGTTTACATAGGTACCGGTTGTATCACTCTGATAAAGGATATCCATCCGGAACTTTTCTTTTTGAACAGAATAAGCCCCTAATGCATACACGTTTTTCATCATCAATTTCCAGAAAGGCATATTGGGAGTCATAGAAGTACCTTTCAATAACTTCACATAGAGTGCTGCAGATATATTATTCGGATTCTCTTCACTACCTACATTATCGGTAGAGAATTCTCCTACCTGATAGACCTGTCCCCCAGCATTCAATTCATAAGCCACAGCCAACACCTCATCCGGTTGCAATTTTGTCCGCAAGGAAATATATCCTAGTTGTTTATTCAAAGTATACTCGGTTTCTTCCAGTCGACGGGCGTTTTCTATCTTTTCAAAATCTTTACCACCTTCCAATACGGAACCCAGAACTTGTGTTACCTGACTGATATTACGTGCTCCTGCATATTGTGCACTATTGATTGTTGTATATAAATTATTGGCGCCATTGTAAGGTAGGTTTTGTGCGCCAGTAGGTTGTACAAAGTTAGGATTACTGATAACTGTATGTTCTGCCAGATCCGAGAAAGCCACAATATCACGAACCTGATTGAAGTTACTCCGTTTATTGGTTATCCACACTTCTACGCGATTAACCGTCACCGAAGAACTGATGTAAGGCAACTGTGCCATCGCATTATCATAAGTTTGATAGAAATAATGCGATAGGAAGAAGTGCCGGTCTTCATCATATTGGTCAACTGTCAATTCAAACGGATTGGTTTGTACTCCACCTTTTGAGTTAACCGTTTTAGATTCGGATTCCTGCTGTGCAAAGAGAGTATTTACACGTAGCTTTCCAAATTGCAAATCAGCCTTCATACCGAACAGAGCTGCTCCTCCCCGTATCAGGGAGTTATTGGTTGTCATGCTTACATTCCCTGCTTCAATATTCTTAATTATTTCATCTTCTTCACCCTGATAAGCCAATTTCAATTTCTTGGAGTCAAAATCAAAAGAAGTTTCGGTATTGTAATTCATATCGAAGTTTACCTTCGTACCTACATTTGCCTGCACATTGAGTTGCACACTTTCATCAAAATTAAAAAAGGTACGGCTCCGTGATCGTTCGGGCAGAGAAGGGTCTTTAGTTTTGGTATTTTTTAGCCCCATCGTGATCTCTGCTGATCCCTGTGTACGTACGCGAACACCGCCCGGGCCAAATATCTTTTCGGCCGGCCCCAGGTCAAATTGCATATCAGTCAGGTTAAATTCTTTATTGGCTTCCTTCTGGAATTCTTCTTCGTTCTTCTGCCGGTAATATGAACGGAGTGATTGTTCCAAGCTGTAATCCTGGTATTCTTCCGGTGTCAGTATAATCGGCGTATTGATTTCCATTTCACCAATTCGTGAACGCACCACATAATTACCTGTCCGGATATCATATTCAATAGTCGTCTTTAGATTATCAGGATTACGTAAATCGGCAGGAAATTGCTTTTGGATATCCTTATATGTTTCAGGTGCGGTTTTAGCTACAGGAAAGCGGGTTATAGTGTCTTGTGGAGCTTCAGGTATTTCAGGCTCAGGAATAATCGGCGATATACCCAGATAACCGGCATTCAATACAAAGAAGCCGGTCCCAAACATAATAAGGGCTATACACAGAATATATTTCGCTAACTTTTTTTTCATTCTTTATCAATCGGAGATCGACTTGCAGTTCAAGCAACACTTGCTATAACGAAGTAATTATCAATTATTTTAAAGCATTCTTAAAGCTGCCTTTATTACTTGTTCGACAGCCAGTGTCGGTGAACCTTTTATAATTGAAACTACAGCCTTTTGAGAAGCTGCTTTTTGGAAACCCAGCATAACTAAAGCCGCTACCGCTTCCTCCACAACAGCTGCATTTCCCATCACTGCTCCGGGAGTAACAGAATTTACAGCTCCTTCTACAGGTTTTACCTTATTCTTCAGGTCAATTAATATACGTTGTGCAGTTTTCAACCCAATGCCTTTTACAGACGTTAAAGCAACTTCATCTTTTGTTGCAATTACTTGTATTAAATCGGCAGGAGGTAAAGAGGATAAGATCATACGGGCAGTATTTGGGCCTACACCCGAAACAGAGGTTAACTGCAGAAACAATTCACGTTCCAGCTTATCGGCAAAACCAAATAAAAGATGAGCATCTTCCCGTATTACTTCCAAAACATATATTTTGCCAGTTGTCTGGCCATTATATGCGCTGTAAGTATTAAGCGAAATGTTGAGTTCATAACCAATCCCGGCACACTCCATAACCAGGCGGGTAGGGCTTAATTCAACAATTTCCCCCTTGATATATTCTATCATTTGCGTCTTCTCTAAGTTATTCGTAACTATTATAACGCAAAATTACTTAAAAGCGTATATATGAAGGGAAGAAAAAGATTAGAAATTATTCTCTTCCCGGGTAGTCGGCCCTAAATGTTTCAAAACATCCTCTATCCTGAAGAGTTACATAACATTGACGGTTATCAGAACCTCCAAAAGTTATATTTGATGGTTTGGCACCTTTAAGCTGTATTTCGCGAATTAATTTACCTTCTGGACTTAGTATTACAACCGTTCCTTTATCATAACGACAGAGATATAAATTGCCCTCAATATCACAACGCATTCCATCCATTCCAAAGCCTTCGAAAGAATGAAAAAGCCGTTTATTAAAAAGGTTTCCATCCGGTTGAATATCGTAAGCCCATAGTTTTAGTTGGACAGATTCATTTACATATAAAGTATTTCCGTCAGGCGAAACTTCAATTCCGTTGGTGGTTCCCATTTCTGTTTCAAGCAAAGTCACTTCTCCTGCTGAATTGATCAACCAAAGTTGTCCACTATTATTTGCCCAGTCAGGATCACTGGCGTATATATTCCCATTGGGAGCCACTGCTATATCATTGGGTTGATTCATTTCCGGTTCATGGGCAAACACGGAAATCTCTTTTGTCTGCATATCGACTCTAAGAATGTTATGTCCTGTATAATCAGCAATATACATATCTCCATCCATATTAAAACGAATTCCATTCCCTGTAGATCCTTCCGGTAAATCGAGAAAACGCTCGTGTATACCATCCGAATAAACAATCCCTACAGTTCCTTCCTCTTGATAATTTACGGCATATACATTTCCTTTCTTATCGGTTGCAGGCCCTTCGATACCAGATGTAAAAGCTCCTTCCGGCAATAAATCATGTGTGTGGCTATTCTTTGTTGTGCATGCATTCATCCAAAGCATCACCCAACAAACAACCCCAAAATACCACTTAATATATTTCATCTTTCACTTTTCATTTTTCCCTAACCACTAGTGGAGACAACGTAAGCCTTGTCTCTACGCTTACCTTCTCCAGAATCCCGGTACAAGGATTGTAAGAATAGTAAAAATTTCCAATCGTCCTGTTAACATCAGGAAAGAGAGAAACCATTTAGACAAGACAGGAACTTCTGCATAATTTCCTATCGGCCCTTGTTTTCCTAACCCGGGCCCTATATTACTGATAGCCGAAATAACTGCTCCTATCGATTCTTCAAATGCCATACCATCCAAAGCTAATACCAGACAACTGATAACTATTAATACTATATACGCAAACACAAAAGCCAAAACCCTGTGCACGATCTCACCCGACACAACATGTCCGTTCATCCTCACCGGGATAACAGCATGTGGATGTGTTTGCTTTTTAAACTCATTCGACAGATTCTTTACCAGTATAACAAAACGTCCCATTTTCAACCCGCCGCTGGTAGACCCTGCCGAGCCACAAATAAACATCAGTATAAGAGCGATCAGCCAAAAGAAAGGTCCCCATGTCACATAGTTATCCGTAGCAAAACCACAGGTAGTTATTAATGTGATCACCTGGAAAGCCGACTTCCGGAAAGCACCCGGGACATCTGTTGCTATACCGTTATAAAGGAGCCATATTACTACTATTACTGTCGCAACAAGTATAAATAAGAAATACCAGCGAAACTCTTCATCTTTGAATAACTTCATAGGCTGACGGTTGAACACAAAATATAACAATGTAATATTGGTAGCCCCTAAAAACATAAAAAGCATGATAATATACTCTACATAAGCAGAATCCCAAAAGGCGATACTAACATTCTTAGTGGAATACCCCCCTGTAGAAATGGTAGTCAGTCCATGATTCAATGCATCATAGAAATCCATTGGTCCGGCCCATAAAAGACCGACCACAATAAGTGTCAGAAAAATATAGACGCCCGATAAACGTTTGGCAACTTGTGTCACACGGGGACGAAAACGTTCATGTGTGATGCCGGGTGTCTCGGCATCAAACAACTGGGATGCACCACCGCCAAAGATAGGAAGTAGGGCTACTGTGAAAACAATGATACCGATACCTCCCTGCCATTGGGTCAGGCTTCGCCAAAAAAGAATCCCATAGGGAAGCGCTTCTATATCAGTCAAGATAGAAGCTCCTGTGGTAGTAAATCCCGACATTGTTTCGAAATAAGCATCCGTGACATTATCTATATATCCACCAAGCAGAAAAGGAAGCATTCCAAATAAAGAGAATAATATCCAAGTAAGAGCAACGGTCAACATACCTTCCCGCCGTCCGGCACTGAATTCATCGGCACGCCGTCCGATCAGATAAAAGATGAACCCTGTACAAAACAACAGCCCACTGGAAATACAAAAAGGAATAAAGTCATCTCCTTTATAGACAAAAGCAACTATTGTAGCCAGTACCATGAAAAATGTTTCCAACAGAAACATCAATCCAAGCATCTTTAGTATGAAACGAATATTAATCATCTTTTTAATTAAAGTAGTCTTCCAGCTTTCGCATCGCCGAATCAAGACAGAATACCACGACGTGGTCAAGTGCTTGAATTTGATTATCACCCTTTACCAACATTGGTTCGCCATCGCGAATAATACCCCCAAGAGTCATATCGTGGGGAAGGTGTAAATCCTTTACCTTTTTACGAGTAATCTTTGAATTAGGACGCGCCACAAGTTCTGCCACATCTGCATTGGCAAATGTGAGGCATTTCACATTCGAAACATCCACATCCAACAGGAATTGATAGATATAACTGGCAGCAATCAATTTCTTATTGATAACTGCTCCAATATCCATACTCTCCGCCAGAGATATATAGTCCAAGTTCTCCACATTGGCAATCGTCTTAAATACTCCATATCGCTTAGCTGCCAGACAAGCCAGGATATTTGTACTTGCATTATCCGTCAAAGCTATAAAAGCCTGTGAATCTTTTATCCCTTCTTGTTTAAGCAGATCAGTATCACGTCCATCACCATTGATAACCAATACATTCCCAGGCACTGATTCAGCCAGGCGATGACTTTTTTCTTTATTAATCTCAATAAGCCTGATACGAATATGGTTCGGAAGATACTGGCACGCACGCACTGCAATACGGCTTCCTCCCATAATGATGATTTTTTTCACTTCAGGATCTTCCTTGCCTGCTTGTCGGCGTACTTCCTCTACATTCGCTTTTGTTGTCGTAAAGAAAACCAGATCACCTGATTGTATATAGTCACTCCCTCGCGGAATAATAGTTTTATTCTGTCGGTTGATGGCAACAATATGGTATTGCTTATCTTCACTCGGCAATTCCATTATCTGCTTACCGATTAATTGGGAGTTATCTCTTAGCTTTACACCGATAAGAATAAGAGCTCCTCCCAATAGTTCCCAATATTGACGCGTCCACGGGCGACGTATATCTGATACAATCTCTTTTGCTGCCAGCATCTCAGGGTAGATCATTGCACTTATACCCAAATTCTGGAAAAACTCTTTACTACGAGGCAAGAGGTATTCATAATTATTGATACGTGCCAATGTACGTTTCGCTCCCAAATTATGAGCCAACATGCATGCCATAACATTGGTTGTTTCCTCAGGAGTAACACTAACAAACAGATCCGTATTCTTAATACCTGCATCTTCAAGATTCCGAAGAGAGGTAGGATTTCCTACCACAGGCAGTATATCCATATTGGAGTTAGGAAACACCAAACGGTCTTCATCCGAATCCATCAATATGATATCCAGCTTCTCCTGGGATAACATCTTTGCAAGATGCGTTCCCACTTCGCCTGCACCGGCAATAATTATTCGCACTTTATCTAACGATTAGTGATTAACGGCTAACGATTAACGGCTAACGATTAGTGAATATTCTAATTAATCGTTAACCGTTAATCGTTAATCGTTAACCGTTATTCTTATTTTCTCTGCTATACTCCCCGCATCCATTCCGCACAACTTATAAAGCTCCGGTATGGATCCGTGTTCAATAAATGTATCGCCAACACCGATTCGTTGAACTTGCGGTGTATAGCCATTAGAAGACATAAATTCCATAACAGCCGTACCCAGCCCACCTTGTATAACACCGTTCTCTACAGTTATTACTCGGCTAAACCGCTTTCCGACTTCGTGAAGCAGTTCTTCATCAATGGGTTTCAGATATATCATATCATAATGAGCTACAGATATTTCTCCTTCTTTCTCAACTTCTTCAATTGCCTTTATCACTTCATTACCAATCGGGCCAATAGAAAGTAAAGCCACATTAGCTCCTTCATGTATCATCCTACCTTTTCCAACAGGTAAAAGCTCCATTTTGTTCCGCCAGTCTTTCATTTCTCCTTTTCCACGAGGATAACGTATTACAAAAGGAGAATCCACTGCTGCATATCCTGTATACATCAGATTGCGCAGATCGATTTCATTTAATGGAGATGCGATGATTAGATTAGGAATAGGGCGAAGATAAGCAAGATCAAAGAGCCCATGATGAGTTGCACCGTCCTCACCTACCAATCCGGCACGATCGAGGCAAAACACAACATGAAGTTTTTGTAAGGCAACATCATGGATTATCATATCATAACCTCTTTGCATAAAGGAAGAATAAACATTACAAAAAGGTATCATTCCTTCTTTGGCAAGCCCGGCAGAAAATGTAACAGCATGCCCTTCGGCAATTCCCACATCAAACGAACGCGTGGGGAATGCCTTCATCATATAACACATAGAGCTACCGGTCGGCATCGCAGGCGTAATACCTACAATACGTTCATCTTGTTCAGCCAACTCAACAAGCGTATGTCCAAAAACATCCTGATACAACTGCGGTTCATCCAAACATTGCTGCACAAAACGTTCGCCTGTTTCTTTATTAAATTTACCAGGAGCATGCCACTCTGTAGCTGATTGCTCGGCCGGCTTAAAACCTTTACCTTTCTTTGTCTTAATATGCAAAAGAGTAGGTCCCTGTAGTCCTTTTATATCGTTGAGCACCTTGATAAGATACTTCACATTATGTCCATCAACAGGCCCGAAATAACGGATACTGAAGCCTTCAAAAAGGTTATGTTGCTTAGTAAGCAAGGCTTTCAAACTATTATTGAAACGGAGGATACTTCCTTTACGATCATCGGTGATCAGACGTAACTTTTTCATGGCACAGAAGGTGTCATACCGTAGTTTATTGTATACCTTACTACTTGTTATATCCACCAAGTATTGACTCATTCCACCAACGCTTTCATCGATCGCCATATCATTATCATTAAGAATAATCAACAGATTATTCGGATAGCTGGCTGCATTATTCAATCCCTCAAAGGCTAATCCTCCGGTCATAGCCCCATCACCAATAACAGCAACTACTTTTCGTTCATCACCTTCCAAATTAGATGCCACTGACATACCTAAGGCTGCAGAAATAGAATTAGAAGCATGTCCGGCGATGAAAGCATCATATTCGCTCTCACTGGGATTCGGGAAACCACTAATCCCCTTAAATGTACGTAATGTACGAAATGCTTCCCGCCGGCCGGTTAAGATCTTATGCCCATAGGCCTGATGCCCAACATCCCATACGATACGATCGCTTGGGGTATTGAATACATAATGAAGCGCCACAGTCAGTTCAACCGTCCCAAGGCTGGCGCCTAAATGGCCGGGATGTTCTGAAAGTACGTCGATAATATATTGTCGCAACTCGTTACACACCTGAGGCAACTTATCTGGGGACAATGCACGCAAATCCGCCGGATAATTAATATGCTCCAAAAGGTGTCCTTCCTCGCTTTCAATCATAGTAAACTTATTTGAGTGCAAAAGTACAGAATAAACGGCATATATAATAGTAATATTATACAATTGCACCATAGCTTATCTTTCAGAGGGTTATTGTAAGATTTAAAGAATGCCCTTAAGGGCTTTAAAGGTATTAAAGGCTTTAATAGCTTCAAGGAAACTTCTAACTCTTTTATGCTCAATAAGTAACGATGCACCAACTGTGGGATATTAATGTACCAATTGAGAGTATTAATACACCAATTGGTGGAAAATTAATTATTGCCGAAGAAAGGAATAGATGAAGAAGAACCTTAAGCCTTGCTGGAGATAAGAAGAAAAGATGTAATATTGCAATTGATAAATTACAAAATGATGGAACTGTATACACGTATTGATATTCCGAAGGATATATTGACTTTTACTTATGCTGACCGTATTATGCTGCTTGGGTCATGTTTTACAGAGAATATAGGAAAACATCTGGAAGAAAATAAGTTTCAAACCGATATCAACCCTTTTGGTACTTTATATAATCCAGCGTCAGTGGCAATGGCTATACGTAGTTTAATACAACCGGAACGTTATACAGAAGAAGATCTCTTTGAACACGAAGGAGCATATCATTCCTTTACACATCATAGCCGCTTCTCCTCTTCTTCGGAAACAGAGACATTGGAGAATATTAATAATAGATTAAGTGAATCAGCTGATGAATTGCGAAAAATTACGCGCTTGATCGTTACATTTGGCACTGTTTACGCCTATAAGTTAAAAACAGACGGACGTATTGTTGCCAATTGTCATAAGCTACCTGAAAAGATGTTTTCACGTGAAATGCTGACAGTAGAAGAAATTGTATCTGAATGGAAAGAGTTGCTTCTATCTTTATGGGAACATAATCCAAAAGCCAAATTGCTCTTTACTGTAAGCCCTATCCGCCACTGGAAAGATGGAGCACATGGAAACCAGCTTAGTAAAGCTTCTTTACTGCTTGTCATCGATCATTTACAACGGGATTTTCCGGAACAAGTTTATTATTTTCCTGCTTATGAGATCATGATGGATGAATTGCGTGATTATCGTTTTTATGCGGATGATATGGTCCATCCTTCTCCATTAGCTATCGAGTATATATGGAAACGGTTTGTAGATAGTTGCCTTACATCAGACACCAAAGACACTCTTAAAGAATGGAATGAAATAGTAAAAGCCATTAATCATAAGCCTTTTCAACCGGCTAGTGAAGTTCATAAACAGTTCATCCGACAAACTTTGTTAAAGATGGAACAACTTCAGGAGAAATTTCCGTTCTTTGATATGGAAAAGGAAAAAGAAAAATTAATTACGAATTACGAATCGGAGATCGCCCTTCGGCAATTACAAATTACAAATTGCAAGAATGGGTGATAATAGCATATTTATGTTTTTATACTTTGATTTCAATTCGTAATCGTCTAATTAATTCGTAATTTTTTAATTCGTAATTAATAACATGGAGTACAAGATAAAAGAAATAGCACGTATTATTGGTATACGCTCGGGAAAATGGAATGATGACACTATCAGTATCTTATTAACGGATAGCCGCAGGCTTTCTTTTCCGGAACAGAGCCTTTTCTTTGCCATCACAACAAAAACCAATGATGGACATAAATACATTGAAGAGCTTTATCGCTTGCGGGTGCGCAATTTTGTAGTAAGCGAAATGCTTCCGGTCTTTGAGAATATGCCGGATGCCAACTTCTTAGTGGTAAAGGATACCATAAAAGCTTTACAAAAACTGGCGGCCCATCATCGAAAACGTTTTGATATTCCTATGATTGGTATTACCGGAAGTAATGGTAAGACAATTGTAAAAGAGTTTCTCTATCAGTTATTACATACGGAATTTAATATTGTCCGTTCACCACGCAGTTATAATTCCCAGATAGGTGTGCCACTCTCCGTGTGGGAAATGAACGAGAAACACACATTAGGAATTTTTGAAGCAGGTATATCCCAGCCCGATGAAATGGAGAAGTTGCAACCTATCATCGCTCCAACAATTGGCGTTTTGACAAATATTGGAGAAGCTCATCAGGAAAACTTTCTGTCTGCTAACCAAAAATGTATGGAGAAATTAATGTTGTTTGCCGAATCGGAGGCCATCATTTACAATGGGGATG
Organism: Tannerellaceae bacterium; assembly: GCA_032073245.1. Lineage (GTDB taxonomy): Bacteria > Bacteroidota > Bacteroidia > Bacteroidales > Tannerellaceae > QVMG01. The sequence goes on along the minus strand of DAMANX010000029.1, from coordinate 11,065 downwards.
ATATCATCCTCTCTAATTGTATCGAATCTTCTCTCCTCTCCCATAAAACGATTGCATGGAGCCGAACAAATGCAGATTCGCCTCTTTATATTGGATCTATTCAAAAGAAAGAAAATGAAACAATATTGCATTGCACGCTCTTAGGTATTGATCGTGCCATAAAAATTCCTTTTACTGATGACGCTTCTATCGAGAATGTGATCCATTGTATAGCAGTAATGTTCTTTCTCAAACCCACAAGTATACAGGAAATAGACCGTTTCTTCAAACTGGAACCAGTAGATATGCGTCTGAACATCAAGCAGGGAATAAATAATTGTCTTATAATTAATGATACTTATAATTCAGATATTAATTCTCTTGATATAGCTCTTGGTTTTCAACAAAGCCGAAGAGTAGATAAAAAGATGAAGACCACACTGATCCTATCAGATATACTCCAGTCCGGTACTCTCCCTAAATCTTTATATAAGAAGGTGGCAGATATGGTGGAACGTAAAAAGATCGATCGATTGATCGGGATTGGACGCGACCTGATGGCTTTTGAATCTCTTTTTCCAATGCAAAAAGAATTCTATCCAACTACAGAAGAGTTTATCAAATCAGGAGCTTACCGTAACTTCAGAAATGAACTTATTCTGATAAAAGGATCACGGCGTTTCCACTTTGAGCGCATAAGCGAACTGTTGGAAAAGAAGGTACATGAAACTATTCTGGAAGTAAATCTGGATGCAATAATAGGCAACTTCAACCATTACCGCTCGAAACTCCGACCCGAAACTAAAATGGCTTGTATGGTTAAAGCGTTTGGGTATGGAGCTGGTTCTTATGAAATAGCAAAGACTCTCCAGGAACAACGTTGCGATTACCTGGCGGTAGCAGTAGCCGATGAAGGAGCAGAACTACGTAAAGCTGGTATTTCAATTCCGATCATTGTAATGAATCCCGAGATGAGTAGCTTTAATGTCTTATTTGAAAATCAGTTAGAACCGGAAATATATAGTATCCGCTTATTGGAAACAGTTATTCATGAAGCTGAACGGCGAGGGATAACTTCCTATCCTATTCACCTCAAATTTGATACAGGAATGCATCGGTTAGGTTTTCAACCTGAACAGATACCCGAAGTTATTGAGCGTATTAAGAAGCAAAGTGGAGTTATTGTCCGTTCCGTTTTCTCCCATCTGGCATGTAGTGATACAAGCACAGAAGATAATTTCACTGAGATGCAAGTTGCCAGATTCACCGATGTAGTCTCAAAACTGGAAGATGCTTTGGAACAAAAGGTAATTAAGCATATTCTTAATTCTGGCGGCATAGAACGATTTGGCCGATACCAGATGGATATGGTACGACTGGGTATTGGGCTCTATGGAGTAAGCGCTTCAGGACAGAATGGCGTTAGAAATGTAACCACATTAAAAACTACAATATTACAAATTCAACAGGTTCCTGCAGGAGATTCTATCGGATATAACCGGATGACTTATGTAAAACGTGATTCACGCATTGCTATTATCCCTATTGGTTATGCAGACGGTCTGAATCGCCATTTTGGAAATGGTGTAGGAGAAGTCTCTATTCATGGAAAACGCTGCCCTATCTTAGGTAATATATGTATGGATACATGCATGATTGACGTAACGGATACCGAAGCACAGGAAGGTGATCCAGTTATTGTTTTCGGAGAAGAACTCCCTGTCCATGAATTAGCAGAAAAGCTAAAAACTATACCTTATGAGATATTAACCTCTATATCTACACGGGTAAAAAGAGTGTATTATAGGGAATAATCATTCCTCATACAAATCCAACTATGCCCTACAAATTGCGTATCTCCCACATAATGCGTACTTTTGCTCCGGTAATTAATATAAAATAGGTATGAGTCATAATTTATTGAAAGGCAAGCGCGGCATTATATTTGGTGCGCTGAATGAAATGTCTATTGCCTGGAAAGTGGCAGAAAGAGCAGTAGAAGAAGGAGCAACTATTACATTAAGTAATACACCTATGGCTTTACGTATGGGAGAGCTGGATGCATTGGCTCAAAAGCTAAATGCCGAAGTGATCCCGGCAGATGCTACAAGTGTGGAAGATTTACAATTAGTTTTCTCCAAATCTATTGAAATATTAGGAGGGCCTGTGGATTTTGTCCTCCACTCCATCGGAATGAGCCCGAATGTGCGCAAGAAACGTAGATATGACGATCTGGATTATAACATGCTGGAAAAGACATTGGATATTTCTGCTGTATCTTTCCACAAAATGTTGCAGACTGCAAAGAAGATGGATGCCATTGCCGAGTATGGTTCTGTTGTTGCTTTAAGCTATGTAGCAGCTCAACGTACTTTCTTCGGCTACAATGATATGGCAGATGCAAAGAGTTTATTGGAATCCATCACACGTAGCTTCGGATATATCTATGGACGTGAAAAATGTGTTCGCATCAATACAATCTCGCAATCACCTACCGTAACGACGGCAGGTAGCGGTGTCAAAGGAATGGATCATTTATTGGACTTTTCTGATAAGATGAGCCCTCTTGGAAATGCCACGGCAGATGAATGTGCTGATTATTGTATCACACTCTTCTCTGACCTGACGCGAAAAGTAACTATGCAGAACCTGTTCCATGACGGAGGTTTCTCCAGTATGGGTATGAGCTTACGGGCCATGAACCAATACAGTAAAGGCATGGAAGAATTTACTGATGAAAACGGAAAAATCATCTATGGATGATTTTTAATTGACAATTGATAGTTGACAATTGACAATGAAAAGAAAACTATAAGCCCATTGTCTATTGGAAACTATTAATTGTCAATTGTCAACTGTCAATTGTCAATTAATATAATATGTTAGTAAAGATTTACCCGGAAAATCCCAACTCAAGGGAGATAGATAAAGTTGTAGAAGTGCTACGTGACGGTGGCCTTGTGATCTACCCGACTGATACGGTGTATGCTATGGGATGCGACGCTATGAATATCCGTGCCATAGAAAAGATATGCCAGATTAAAGGAGTAAATCCTCAAAAAAGCAACTTATCAATTATCTGTCACGACCTATCAAACATCAGTGAATATGCTAGGGTGAGTAATGCTGCCTTTAAACTGATGAAAAAAAATCTCCCTGGCCCATTTGCTTTTATTCTGCCAACCAGCAATCAGCTACCCAAGTTATTTAAGAATAAGAAAGAAGTCGGTATTCGCGTACCCGATAACACAATTATTCGGGAACTTGTCCGGGTATTGGGAAATCCCATTATGACAATGTCTATACGGGATGAAGATGACATTATTGAATATACAACTGACCCCGAACTGATTTATGAGAAATACCAGGATTTAGTCGATATTGTGATTGACGGCGGATATGGTGGAACAGACGCTTCAACAATCGTTAATTGCACTACCGACGAATTCGAAATCATCCGCCAGGCAAAAGGAGAACTCATCTGGTAAACAACTAACAAATAATGAACTGGACACAACTACTATCTGATAAACGCTTTGGAATGGAAGAATATAGTGATCGCAAACACGACCGCTCAGACTTCCAACGAGATTACGACCGCCTTATCTTTTCTTCTCCTTTCAGAAGATTGCAAAATAAAACACAAGTTTTCCCTCTTCCGGGACATATATTTGTTCATAACCGTCTTACCCATAGCTTGGAGGTATCTTGTGTTGGACGCTCCTTAGGATCGAATGTAGGACGGGCGTTACAAAAGAAATACCCTGAAATTGAAACTGACTTCTCCGATATCGGCTCTATTGTTTCAGCTGCTTGCCTGGCACATGATATGGGTAATCCGCCGTTTGGACATTCCGGAGAACGAGCAATCTCAGCATTCTTTGCGGAAGGAGGATTAGGCGAAAAGTGGAAACTGGATGTTTGTCGCGAAGGAGGACGTTGGGAAGACTTCCTTTATTTTGAAGGAAATGCGAACGCACTTCGCCTGTTGACTCATCAATTTATCGGACGACGGAAAGGTGGCTTTGCATTAACTTATAGCACTTTAGCCTCGATTATCAAATATCCTTATTCTTCAGAACATGCAGGCAATAAAGGGAAGTTCGGCTATTTTCAATCGGAAGAAGAAACTTTTAATAAAATCATAACAGAGTTAGGTATTTGCCGGGATAGTGTTAATTCCAACAAATATGCACGATATCCCTTGGTTTATCTGGTAGAAGCAGCGGACGATATTTGCTATCAGATTATGGATATTGAGGATGCGTATAAACTACATATCTTAACCAAAGAGGAAGCGATTAACTATCTCCTTGATTTTTTTGAAGGGGAAAAGCGTGATCGTATAACCCGTGTTATGCACATGGTAGATGACACAAATGAACAGATTGCCTATTTACGGTCCAGTATCATTGGCCTTTTGGTAGAAGAATGTTCCCGTGTTTTCATGGAAAAGGAGGAAGATATGATGAATGGAGTGAATTGTGGTCCTTTGATCGAACATGTGTGTGATCCTGCAAAGAAAGCTTATGCCGCTTGTTCGGAAATGGCCTATCGCAAGATATATCAATCCAATGAAGTGGTGGATGTGGAATTGGCAGGTTACCGGATTTTCAGTCAATTGATAAACTTATTAACGGAAGCAGTAATGAGTCGGAAAAGCACATACAGCAAATTATTACTTCATCGCATTCCTGATCAATACGACACGCAAGTCTCTTCTAAATACGGGAAAATACAATGTGTATTGGATTATATTTCCGGCATGACTGATGTATATGCACTTGATCTCTACCGTAAGATCACCGGAATGAGTCTTCCTGCAGTTTAAGGTCTTTAATATTCTTCGCGGTACTTATTTTCTTCCCGATCTGCTAAGATACTCAGATAGCTTTTGTAACGGGAGTCACTGATAGAACCTTCTCGTACGGCTTTTAATACAGCACAACCGGGTTCATGTCTATGTGTACAGTTACCAAACCGACAAGCTGGAGATACTTTAAATATTTCAGGGAAATAATGGGATATTTCAGCATCCTCCATATCAAACGTTCCAAAGCCTTTGATCCCGGGAGTGTCAATCAGATAGCCACCATCAGACAATTCAATCATTTCAGAAAAGGTTGTGGTATGCATGCCCTTATTATGGTATTCCGATATACCGCCTGTTTTTAAGTTTACCCCAGGCACAAGCTTATTAATAATAGTAGACTTACCAACCCCCGAATGTCCCGAAAGAAGTGTTTTCTTATCTTTGAGTTCAGCTTTCAACTCATCCATTCCCTCTTCGGTTTTGGCACATAACCTGAAACAAGGATAACCAATAGAATTATAAAGTTTTATCAACCCTTCCAGTCGTTCATTATCTTCACCTTTATACCGGTCTATCTTATTAAAGATTATTTTTACAGGAACCCGATAGGCTTCTGCAGTTGCCAGGAAACGATCCATAAAAATGGTGGTTGTTATTGGGTAATTAACCGTAACAATCAACATTGCCTGGTCTAAATTTGCTGCAATTATATGGGATTGTTTGGATAGGTTTGAGGCACGGCGTACAATATAATTGGCACGATCTTCTATTTCCGTTATAAACGCCGTCCCTTCTTTGTTTATATCAATATCAACCCGATCGCCAACAGCAACCGGGTTTGTACTACGTATCTCTTTTAACCGGAAATTTCCTTTTATCTTACTTTCAATATCCTGCCCGTCATCCGTACGCACAGTATACCAACTTCCGGTGTTTTTAATGACAAATCCTTTCATTTTAATTGACAATTGATAATTGACAATTGACAATTAATAGTAACATCTGAAAGTATTTTCATTGTCAATTTTCAATTATCAATTGTCAATTTGTGATGCAAAGCATCACACAGTCATTATCTCTTTTTCTTTAGCTAGATACAGATCATCAACTTTTTTGATATACCTGTCATGAATCTTTTGTACTTCTGCCTCTGAATCTTTTGCTACATCTTCAGGCACACCGTCTTTTACACTTTTCTTAATAGCATCAATAGCATCACGACGAGCATTGCGTACGCTTATTTTAGCATTTTCAGCTTCCTGTTTGGATTGCTTAGCCAACTGACGGCGACGTTCTTCGGTTAACGGAGGAATTCCTAAACGAATTATCTCTCCATTGTTTTCAGGCGTAATACCTACATCCGAATTTAGAATAGCCTTTTCAATATCTTTGATCAATGGCTTTTCCCATGGAGTAATAATAATGGTTTTCGCATCCGGCGTATTTACTGAGGCCACGTTAGTAAGCGGCACCATACTTCCATAGTATGAAACTTTTACCCCATCCAGGATCTTTGGGTTAGCTTTCCCAGCCCGGATATGTGATAACTGCTCATCCAGATACTCGATAGCAAATGTCATCTTCTCTTCAGCTCCTTTTATGAATTGCTTTACGTCTACCATATAACTATGTTTTTAGGTTTCTATTTTATTTAACAAAAGTAATAAACATTTCGGACTAAACAAATAATGTCCTTTCTCAAACCGTCAGCTAAAGCAGACGGCAATTGATAAAAAATATTGATGCCTTTCTGTTTTTCTTGGGAGATATACTCCAAGCGCAGTCGGTTTATTCGTTTCTTTTGTAAGATACAAAGAAAAAGGCTTTAGCCTAAAACATTACATTTTGACTAAAGCCCTTCTTAATTAATCTTATAGAGGCTGACTAAAAAGTAGTATCAAGTTTCTCCTCCTTAGCAAAGGAGGAGTACCCGAACGAAGAGAGGGGGAGGTGGTTTGGTGTAACTCATATTTATATATACACTTTTAGGTTACACAAACCACCTCACCCCCGCAAGCGGCGGTCCCCTCCTCCTTTACTAAGGAGGAGAAATTTGTCGCTATTAACTTGGGTTGGTTGACTTTTTAGTCAGCTCCCAATTTTATATCAATCCCCAACAACCACCTTATCTACAGTATCATTTATCTGTACAATATACATACCTGCCGGTAATTGAATAATTGTTTGTCCTGCAGCAACAGTTCTTTGAGAATGCAAACGTCCGGTAGCAGTATAAATGGATAATATACCTGAAGTATCCGTCTTAATATACAAAGAACCGTTAAAAGCATATATCTGTATTGCACTATCTAATTCCGGATTACCGGTAGCATCCGAACGGGTAGCCGGAGTCTCAATAGATTCTACACATGCAGATATTGAATTTTCAGACTCTTCCTGGGTAGTATAGAATGCTGTAACTTCATAACAACAAGCATAATCTGGAGCAGCCATATCCGCATGATTATTCATAGGTGTTAATAACCGGTTTCCATATCCGTCAAGGCCCAACATATCATATCCGTCACGATATATCCTATACCCCATTAAACGCTCTTTCGGCACTGCATTACGATCACGGCTTACAGTTGCCTTAACAGCTATAGAATGAATCATATTATCTCCTGTCAGTTTCTTCCAGGTCACACCGTTATCTTCCGAGTACAGATTAGATCTGCCATCATTAATAACAATCTGTTCATCATCCCAGGTATCAAACAAAACACCGTCACATGTTCCGATCGGCCAGTCACTGACATCATGTGTCACCACTTCAATACCAAAATAAAGAGGTTGCGTAGAATCAATAAAGACAGTCTTTCTCAAAGCAAACGTATTCCATGCATTGGGCGTATAATTCGTAATATCCTGTGAAATAACTTTCTTATCTCCTTTAAATACTACCAATCTGAGAGTTGCAGGATTCACACCCCAGTTCTGATTAATATAAGCAGAAATATGAGTCAACCAGAAACCTTCATAACCAACCAAATCTTCTTTCTCAAACTTACTAGCGGCCATAAAAGGTTTACCTTCATTCCCAATACAATTGTAAACATTTTCATCAGGTAAATAGGAGAGTGTACCTACCTCATTCGGATCAGTCCAGTTTACACGCACTTTACCATCTTCCGTACGATATGCCGTAACATTCATCGGCCTCTGAATCCGGAATTTATCATGTGAAGAATATACATTTATATTATCAATTCCCCATATAAGGAATGCACCTTTATTATCGCCATACCCGGTAAAACGGATACGGGTAGTTTTTCCGTCGGCAAATTGAGAGATATCGATATTTTGTGGTACAAAACCATAAGAAGGCCATTCTGATGCACTATAGGATGCTACCGTTTGCCAGTTCTCTCCATCGTAAACATCTACACGTAAACTGTCATTACCCACCACTTCAGCATTTGGGATAAGCAAATTAAAGCCCAATTGTAGATTAAATGAAGTAGAAGCATCAATCCAGGGAGAATAAATAGATTCTTCATATTTAGAACCCGTCGGGTTGAAATAACACAAGGAAGGAGGTTGAATACCACCATATCCATCTATTTGCCAAATGGCACCTGAAGTAGATTTATTCCAGTAAAGACTATCTATATTGGCTGAAGCAAAATCATCGTAGAACGGAAGGCCAACAAGAGCCGTGCTTATCTTTTCTTCACGGGTTGGCAATGATTCCTTATCACCATATACAGCTGTTACTTTATACAGATAAGTACCATTTTCCAATGAGTCATCTTCATACGTATTATCTCTCAATAACACGTCATTTATTTTTTTACCGTTTCTATACAGGTTATAACCTGACACCCATTGAGTAGAATTACTTTCGGAAGGAGCTTCCCATGCTAATTTCACTTTACCTCTATCCACTTCTGCTACAGTAAGGTTTCTTGCCGGATTTACACGGCTCAAATGTTGGTCTATTTCAATATACCAACCTACCATATACCAATTATATTCACCAAAACCAACCAGTTTCTTACCATCTGCAGAAATGCCCATTGTAGTCTGCATTATCAAGCTTTCAGGAACTTTTATCTTGAGCATATCCAGATAATCCACCAAAGATATAACTCCTATGGATTCTATGTAAATAAACGCTTCCCGGTTAGTAGGCCCAACATTAATCTGATGATATCCTATAACAATACCGTCATTAGACACACTGGTAGCAGCAGCTGAAACCATATTTTCCTTCTTTTCCAGAACTGTTAAGCGGTCTTCTTTTATATCATATAAAGCTCCATTTCCTCCCATTGAAAGAGCAGCATAACGGCCGTTAGCACTTATCCCATGAACTTCTCCCTGTTGAACGATTCCATTCAAAGTGATTTGATGTATTTTACCATCTACCCAAATTACTGGGTTACGCAAACTATAAGGCGCAGCAAATCCTCCTGCTATTCTTCCGTCAGCCGACATACAAGTAATGCGAGCTCCTTGTCCTGTTTGCGTATATTCCAGTATTTCAACAGTCTTACCACTCTCATTCAATGTCCATATCACAGGTTCCAGATACTCTTTACCTTCTTCCGAAATAACTTTGCGTGAACCTGCAACCTTTTTTCCATCAGCAGATATAGCCCCAGCCATACTTCCTACCATACTTGAAGGAGCAACTCCTTCTTTTAAACCCAGGCTATTCCAGTTTCCATTTTCGAAATAACCTGCCGAAAACAAAGGTACCGGCCCGTAACTAGGATCTTCATACATTAATGTGGTATCTGCAAATTGCCCAGCTACTACACCTGCATTAGAGATATCAACTGCTCCGGAACCACCTTTACCCATATCCAACGCTTTTAACCCTTCCTCTTTTGTCCATATAAAAGAAAAAGATTGATTAAACTCATAGCCCGTAACCTTATTACCATCATCTGATATTCCGGTTACAATTGCGTTCAGGTTTTGATCAGTCATACCTATCACCTGTACTTTTCCTTGGGCAAGTACGTTTTCATTCACAGTAAACAAGAGAAATAAACCAATAAACAAAGTAAAAATACTTTTCATACGTTACTAATTTTTGTGTTGCTAATAATTAATCCTGGTTAAACAAGGCCTAAGAACAACCTTCACGATATGAGATGAGGAATGAGCAGAAATCGCTGCATGATCTTTTACATAAACTTTTTATTGTGGACTTCTGTTTCATTGTATATGTATGTAACACAGAAGAAAAAGATTATGAAGAATTTCGTTTTTATTGCCATTTTTGCAATTATTCTTATTTCTTGTGGTTCTTATAGATCACTTGACTTAAGAAGGCTAACTACCGGCATGACAAAAGCACAGGTAGAACGGATTGCCGGCCTTCCTAATCGCGTTCTCTCCATTAATGAAACTGAGGATGGATATCAGGAAGTATTGGAATATAGCACCTCCCGCAACGAAGTGTATGCTCTGGAATTTTGGAATGATTATCTCACAGGATATGAATATCTCTATGATGATATAGAGTACGTCGCTCCCCTTTATCCACCTTCCATGTACCCGCCGTATGGCCGTCCTATTATTGTTGTTCCCAACGAACGTCCGAATCAACCGGGCCGTCCTACTCCGCCGAACAGACCCGGCAGACCAACACCACCCAGTCGTCCGGAAACCCCTGGTGGATCAACGCGCCCACCAGCAACTAATCAACGACCAACCACCCGGCCAACTGAAGGTAGCCGCCCCGTAGGAACACCTCCGGCAAACACAAATCCCCGAACACGGGAACAACAACCCAATACCCAGAGAACACCTGAAATATTACCCTTTTAATTCCCAGTAAATTTCGTATCATGTAGGGGCGACCCTGTGTGGTCGCCCGAACTGATAAATTCAATGCATCCGGGCGACCACATAGGGTCGCCCCTACATGTTGATATTTCTTTGAAATGAAAAACATTTGAAGATAATATGATATGAGTTCCTTGGCTCCCCTCCTCTCCGAGGAGGGGGTGGACCATCGCTTGCGATGGTGGGGTGGTGGGAGAAAAATATATTTATAAAAATAGGAATATCTCATTTATCAGGAATACGAACCGCCCCACCGCTGCAAGCAGCAGTCCACCCCCGCCTTAACCAAGGCGGGGAGCTGAGTTACTATAGTTTACACTCCAAATATATGTATTGCAAATTCAAATCAACACCATTTTAAGATCACCCGCTAAGTATTATTATACATCAATAATACAGATCAAGATATACCTATAGTAAGCCCCCGATAAACTCCCCGTTGCGGTAATGCTTTAAGATCTTGATCTTTGC
>DAMANX010000028.1:0-67303 GCA_032073245.1 Tannerellaceae bacterium | reverse complement strand
CAGCATAGAATGACATACAAAAAAAGAGAGTGCATCGTTTTGACACACCCCCCTGATTATTTAAGGCATAAAAACAAAGGGTTTATCTTTTTCTAAAGAAATTAATTTAACCTTATCCTGATATCTTACTTTATATTTTTGTTTTTTATTTGAAAGAATCTCTGCTTCCGTTAATTTCCCGTCATCCCACTTCATATTAATAACAAAACCGCCACGTGCACACAACCCATTTATCTCTCCGCTTTCCCAGGAAGGAGGTAATGCCGGCAGTAAATGTATTTCATCATTATGGCTTTGCAATAGGATTTCAGCTATACCGGCTGTTCCACCAAAATTACCGTCTATCTGGAATGGAGGATGAGTATTAAACATATTAGGGAGAGTCAATTCTCCAATCAGAGACTGTACATTCTTTCCGGCTTCTTCACCATCAAACAAACGGGCATAGAAGTTAATCATCCAGGCCCGGCTCCATCCGGTATATGAGCCTTGGCGATGTTCGGCATTTTCATTATAGAAACGGCGGCGTTCAATTGTTCGGCGGGCGGCTTCAAACAAATCTTTATTTTCAGGGTTGATGGTAGTGCCGGGATAGAGTCCAAACAAATGGGATATATGACGATGACCAGGTTCTACTTCTTCGTAGTCTTCAATCCATTCCTGAATTGTATTATAACGCGCGCTAATCTTTACCGGAGGTAGCTTCTTTAATGTATTTCTTAATTCTTTACGAAAAGGATTATCCGTTTTTAATAGTTCTCCAGCTTCCAGACAAGCATTAAATAATTCCGTAATAATCTGAGTATCCATAGTTGAACCATAACTAAGCATAAATTCCTGGCCATCAGGTAAACGATACCTATTTTCAGGCGAATTGGAAGGAGCTGTTACCAAATGTCCGTTTTTATCCTCTACAAGATAACCAAGTATAAATTCTGCAGCTTCTTTCATACAAGGATAAGCTTCATCACGCAAATAATCCACATTTCCTGTGAATGCATAGTGCTCCCATTGATGAAGAGCCAACCATGGGCCGGCAATAGGAAAAGTGCCCCAACCTACTCCGTCACTAATGGCTGTACGTCCGAAAGGATCGGTAAGATGATTCATGGTCCAGCCTTTCGAATTATACGTTTTACGTGCCGTTACTCTTCCCGGTTCACGTAAAGCAGTTATCAGATTGGAATACGGAATAACTGTTTCCGACAAATTACACACTTCTGCAGGCCAGTAATTCATTTGTATATTAATATTCGTATGGAAGTCTGAACTCCAGGCAGCATACAAATCTTTGTTCCATATTCCCTGCAGATTGGCAGGGAGAACACCCGGCGAACGTGACGAGCCCATTAACAAGTAGCGCCCATATTGAAAATAAAGAGTTATCAAAGAGAGATCACTTCCGTCCTCTTTCAGATTCTTTATACGTTCGTCTGTTGGTAAAGAAGATTTGTTATCGCCTAAATTAAATGATACACGGTTGAACATAGTACTATGATCGGCTATATGCTCTTTACGTATAGTTTCATAAGATTTTGATACAACTGACGACAAAATATTTTGACATATAAGGGCAGGATCGATCTGACGGTCACAATCCATTCTCTCAAAATTATAATCAGTTGCAGCAGTTAAATAAAAAACTACTTCATCTGCTTCTTCTACAAAGAATGAGTTATTGATAGTAGTTAGTTTTCCTCCCTTATTCTTTCCGGTTATGCGCCCGGCAAATTTCATGTGTGGCCCCGCTTCACCAGTATCTTTATCGGGGACATCAATAATTTGTCCCTTAACTTCAAGTTCATTAACAGAAACTGGAAATGCAATTGCATCTCTTTCACGATGATAAGATAAACGGAAAGTAAGTTTTCCAGGTTGACTGGCTTTCATTCGAATTACAATTACATTGTCTGGAGCCGAAGAAAATACTTCACGGCTGTACTTTACTCCTTCCATTTCATAACTTACTGATGCTATACCTGTTTCCAGGTCAAGTTCTCGATGGTAGTTATTAACTTTAGGAATAGAACGAGACACACCGAAAAAATCGATAGTCAGTTCTCCGAATGTCTGATAGGAACGTATTCGCAAAGGGTTACTCTCCATATGTTCTTCCGAGAGTTCCATTGCTTTCGCAATATTGCCATTCAGCAAATATTTCTGAATTTCCGGGATTGCGTGGGCGGCATCTGCATTCGCATCATTTTTATAGCCTCCCCATACACTTTCTTCATTTAGTTGGATGGTTTCTTTAAAATAATGGCCAAAAACCATGGCCCCTAGCCTTCCATTACCAACCGGTAATGCCTCGTTCCAACTTTTTGCCGGTTGTTTATACCAAAGTTTGGAATCATTTTGTTGTGACCATAAAGAACTAAAAGAAATAATCAATACAAAGATGATAAGTAATTTTCTGAGTTGTTTCATAGTAAATATGTATATTTATAGATTTATGACCTACTTAATATAAGACGTTATAAAAGCAATATACCCTAAATAATATCCATGGGTTGAAAGATTTTCTTCATTGATGCCCTGTATTCTTCCGGAGGTATATTATTTGCTTTCTTAAACAAACGGGAAAAATAATAACAATCATCATAGCCCACCATCATAGCTATTCGTTTTATTCTATAATCAGTTGTATAGAGTAAATGACATGCCTTTTGCATTTTTAAATGAATAAAGTAATCAATGGGTGGCATTCCCGTAGACAAACGGAATATTTTAGAAAAATGAGAAAGAGAAAGATTATTAAGCAATGCCATATCTTCCACCGTCAATTTTTTGTCCAGATTATTATTCATATAAACAATAGTTTTCTTTACAATGTCTTTATCTGAATAGGAAGGTACGATTGTTTGATATTTTTGCGGGAAAAGAAATGTTGCAATTAAATTATTCAGGCAAAGATTCGCATAAAGTAAATTTTCAACACTATAACCTTTAGCAATACTTTCATACATTCTAGTCCATATTTTCACCCCCTCTTCATTGATTGGAATATATACAGGTATAGGTTCTTTATCTATCTGAAGGGCCTCATTATATAATTCAATATCATTTCCTGTAAAATGAACCCAATAAATGGACCATGGATCGTCTGGATCCGCCCAATAATACAATGGTTGGGTTGTTGCAGGAATAATCACGAACTGATTTGCATTCAATTCATATTTAATATCATTCAGCATATAATATCCTTTTCCCTGTAAACAGTAAAAAAGAATATCATCTTCACAGCCATGGATACGTTGTCTATAATGATACATTGCCTTCGGAAAATAACCTATATGTGTAACATACGGTTGATGAGGTATAAAATGAGGTATAGCTTTATTCAATGCCGATTCTGGAATACTTATCAATTTTTCTCCCTGGAAACCGTCCCGTATCTTTATTTGTTTGCTAGCCATAACAAAGTTCTCTCTAGTGTTGAAATCGTAAATATGACACTATTTTTTGTAATAACAGAATAATCCATTAAAATTAAGGTATTATCCATTTACTTTTAAGAGTGTTAACTCTATTTTTGTCTTATTGGAAAAAACATTCCGGGATATCTTAGGATCACATTATTTTATTCCCATTAAAGTAAATATTATGAACACACGAAAGACTATTTGTTACTTAATCATTTGCCTTAGTTTTGCCCTGAATGCTTTTCCGGTATTTGCACAGCCGGGAATAGACAATCCTATTCCTTCCACAAAGCCCAGTAAATATCAGAAAGAACAAATCAAAAGGAAATATGGCATGTTTATACATTTTGGTATAAACACTTTTCACAATCAGGAATGGACAGACGGTTCACTTCCTGCATCTTCGTATAAACCAACTAACATTGATGCCCGTGGGTGGGTTGAAACAGCTAAAAAAGCCGGAATGAAGTATATCATTCTTGTAGCCAAACACCATGAAGGTTTTTGTTTATGGGATAGTAAGCACACTGAATATGATGTGGCAAGTTCAGGAAATACAACAGATGTGATCGATGCCGTTGCCCGTGAATGTAAAAAGCAAGGCATCCGTTTGGGATTATATTATTCATTATGGGACAGAAATGTAAACGCCAATGTGAAAGATGAGACACTGGATGCTGCATACAATGAATATATGATTAATCAATTAAATGAATTGATTGATATAACACAGAAACATACTAAAATTGTAGAATTCTGGTTTGATGGCGGATGGGAAAAGCCCAATCACCGCTGGCCTATAAAAGAGATTTATCAAATCATAAAGAAGAAAGCTCCTCAATGCCAGGTAGGTATAAATTGGAGCATTGGGGCACCAGGTAATCCTGATAAACATATGGTTTTGCCAACCGACCAAAAAGAAGGATATCCAATCCGGTATTTTCCGGGTGATTTTCGATTAGGAGATCCTTATCTTCCGGCTAACCCGGACCCTAAATTATTTACCCATGATGGCAAAACTTATTATATGCCATGGGAGTCAACTGTATGTATGAGTAAAAGATGGTTTTATCATACAGATGATGACACTTACAAATCATTGGATGAACTGGTTGAACTATTTAACAGAACAACATCTCAGGATAATATTCTTATCCTGAATGCTCCCCCTAACCGCGAAGGAAAAATGCGGGATAAAGATATTCAGTTACTTATTGAATTACGTAAAAGAATAAAATTATAATATTATGAATGCCTTCATACTTTATGGTATTCTTCTTATTGCAGTCGGGGCTTTCATGTCCGGTAGCTTTGCAATACCTTTCGATAAAATCAAGGAATGGAAATGGGAAAATCACTGGCTCATATATAGTTTATTCGGATACGTGATCGTTCCTCTGATTGTATGCTTGATCTTTGTTCCTGATTTATGGCAGATAATTACCGGAGTTGATTCCAGTATTCTTTTTTTAATATTTTTCCTGGGAATCATTTATGGAGCAGCAAACCTCACATTTGGCTTATCACTTCGCTATCTGGGTATTTCTCTAGGATATGCCCTATCACTTGGATTAATGATGGCGATAGGAACATTGGTTCCTCCCATGATTGACGGACGATTAGCTAAACTATTTGAAGGAAACGGAGGTATGATGCTGGTTACAGGAATCATTATCTCATTGATCGGCATTGGTATCTCCGGTTATTCGGGATTACTCAAAAGTAAAGAGACAGAAGGAGAAAATGGTGTAAATAGTGAATTCAATATAAAAAAAGGAATTGCTGCCTCTTTGTTTGTTGGGGTGGCCGGTTCATCCACTGCTTTAGGTATTGAGCAGGGAATTCCCTTAGCTAAAGCAAGCGTGGCCGCCGGAACAAATCCGCTTTTTCAGGATAGCGCTGTTTTTCTTGTTTTATATTTTGGTTCATTCCTGACTACGCTTATATGGTGCCTCTATCTGGCTACTAAAAACAAATCACTCAAAAACTTTATTAAGATTACAAATGATAAAACAAAGAATATTCTTCTTATTAATTATGTATGTTGTGCGATAGCAGGTTTTCTTTGGTATATCAACTATGTCTTTTTTGGAATGGGTAAAGCACAAATGGGAGAATTTTCTTTTGTCGCATGGGGAATTCTGATGACCCTGACAATTGTATTCGCAACTGTATGGGGGCTATATCGGGGCGAATGGAAAGGTGTCTCCACAAAAGTACGTAGATTTATGTGGATAGGACTATTCATTCTCATTTTTGCCTCTTTTCTAATAGGAATAAGTAGTAGCATTTAATTTTTAATATATGAAACGATACGGAAGTATTATCAGGGTATTACCTGAAAAACTGGAAGAATATAAACAGTTACATGCCAATACATGGCCAACAGTATTAAAAATGATCCATGAATGTAATATCAGGAATTACTCTATATATTACAAAGAGGGTTTACTGTTCAGTTATTATGAATATATAGGAACAAACTACAATGCAGATATGGCCAGAATGGCTGCTGACCCGGAAACACAACGTTGGTGGGCAGTTACCAATCCATGTCAGCAACCCTTGGAAACTAACAAACCGGGTGAATGGTGGGCTGCAATGGAAGAAGTATTCCATACAGACTGATGAATAAACAAATAAACAACTCAAAATAAATGACTTCACGAGAAAGAGTATTAGCTGCCATTGCACATGGCAAACCGGATCGGGTACCTGTTGATTTAGGTTCAACACCTAGTTCAGGCATCTCAGCAATAGCCTATTCTAATTTGCTTAAACACATCAAAAAAAATGATTTACCTGTTCTTATTTATGATGTAGTTCAGCAATTAGCACAACCGGATGATTCTATTATTGACGAATTTGGTATTGATGTGATCGATATTGGCCGTGCCTTTAACGACAAACCTTCCGACTGGTCACCAATTACAATGGCCAACGGCAATACGGCTTTTTATCCACAATGGTTCAAACCGGTTCTACAACCGGATGGTTCATGGGCAACTTATGATAATGATGGAAAACGTATGTTATCGCGTATGCCTGTTGGAGCAACTTTTTTTGACCAGACTTATTTTCCTTATGCTGATGGATATCCTTCAAAGTATAATGATCTGGATATTGAAATGGGACGTATATTGTGGTCAAGAGACGCTCATAGTCCGTGGGATCATGCAAGCGAACCTGACTTCTATGAGCAATTAAGAAAAAAAGCTCTTCATTTGAGAAATACAACAGACAAAGCACTTATGATAGTTTGTGGGTGTAATCTATTCGAATGGGGAACTTTCCTTCGGAGAATGGATAACTTTCTGATGGATCTTATCTGTGAACCTGACCAGGTTGCAAGACTCTTAGATGAACTACTGATAAGGCATCTTGCCACATTAGAAAAAGTTTGTAAGTCGGTTGGGGATATTGTTGACATCATTCGTTTTGGTGATGATCTGGGAATGACTACAGGACCATTTATGAGTCCTGACACCTACCGTGACTTGTTTAAACCTCGCCATAAAATCTTATGTGATTATGTAAAAAGTCATAGTAACATGCACACATTCATTCATTCCTGTGGTTCTATATCCAACCTGATGCCAGATATGATTGAAGCAGGAATAGAAATATTTAATCCGGTGCAGACCAATGCATATAATATGTCTCCTGATTTTCTAAAAAAAGAATTCGGACAGGATTGTACATTCTGGGGAGGAGGGATTGAAAATGTGGGTGTACTTAATATTGGAAGTAAAGAACAAATAAGAGACTTGGTATTTGAACGAATGGAAATCTTTTCTGCCGGTGGTGGATTTGTTTTTAATACGGTACATAATATTTTACCCGATGTGCCACCGGAAAATATAATTATTCTATTTGAAGCCATTAAAGATTACAACAGTCAATATCGAAATAATTATTAATACCATGGAAAACAAAGATGCATTATATACAGCTATTCTAACAGGAAAACTCGACCAGTCAATTGCCTTGACACAGGAAGCAGTAGATAAAAAAATTCCGGTTAAAGAGATTATTGATGATTCAATGGTAAAAGCAATGGAGGAGATTGGTCGACGTTTTGAGGCTCATGAAGCTTTTGTTCCTGAACTACTAATGGCAGCCCGTGCCATGAAAGGTGCCTTAGAGATAATTCGTCCGCTTTTAGCCGGAGAATCGGTTGAAATGTTAGGCAAGGTAGTGATTGGAACAGTTAAAGGAGATTTACATGATATTGGAAAGAATATCGTAGCATCGATGCTAGAAGGTTGCGGATTTGAGGTAATCAATCTGGGAGTTGATATATCTGCTGATAAATTCATGGATGCTTATAGAACTCATAAACCGGAAATCATCTGTATGTCGGCATTATTGACGACTACTATGACAGCTATGAAGCAGGTTATAGACACTTTCGAAGAAGCCGGTTTACGGAAACAGGTGAAATTTATGATTGGAGGAGCACCTATTACACAGTCTTTTGCCAATGAAATTGGTGCAGATGGATATAGTAGTAACGCAAATGCTGCTGTTGCATTGGCTAAATCATTTATTTAAGATATGGGAAAGATAAATATGCAACAATGGGTATCAGATGTCATAAACCAAAAGGAACGCATTGCCATTCCCATTATGACACACCCGGGAATTGAACTTATTGGTAAATCAGTGTATGAAGCTGTAACGGATGGAAATGTTCATTTTGAAGCAATCCATGCCCTTGATAAAAAATACCCTGCTGCAGCTTGTACGGTAATTATGGATCTCACAGTAGAAGCTGAAGCCTTCGGGGCAAACGTCGCTTTTTATCCGGAAGAAATCCCGACAGTAACCGGGAGATTAGTATCTGACATGGGATCTGTTTCATCCCTTTCTATACCTGATATGACAGCAGGAAGGCTTGCTCAGTATCTATTGGCTAATAAACTCACAGCCACTCATATTCATGATAAGCCTGTACTGGGAGGATGTATAGGCCCCTTCTCTTTAGCTGGTCGTTTGTATGATATGTCGGAAATTATGATGGCATGTTATTGTGAGCCGGATACTGCAAAAGCCTTATTAAGTAAATGTTCCGAATTTCTTCTCAATTATTGCACAGCATTAAAAGAACAGGGAATCAATGGAATTGTTATTGCCGAGCCAGCTGCCGGATTACTTTCGGCGGATGGTTGCAGTGAATTTTCATCTTTATATATTCGTCCCATAGTGGAAGCCCTACAAGATGAAAACTTTATGATTGTACTCCATAATTGTGGAAACACCGGTCATTGTACCGGAGCCATGCTTGATACCGGAGCAGCCGCTTATCATTTTGGTAATATGATGGATATGAAAGCAGCATTAGACGAGCTTCCTCCGGATGTGCTGTGCATGGGGAATATAGATCCTGTAGGATTGTTCAAAGCGGCAACACCTGTACAAATGAAAAACGCTGTACTTGATTTATTAAATCATACAGCCTCCAATCCTAACTTTGTATTATCTTCCGGATGTGATATTCCTCCATATACTCCGCATGCAAATATTGAGGCATTTTATAACACATTAGAAACGTATAATAACTCTATAAATCGACATTAATGGATATTGGATTTTTTCCTCCTAAAAGTACAAGTTGTCCTTTTTCCACCCTGCTTGTTGACATGAAAGAATTATATCTTTTAATGGGGTATGGAAATCAGGAACCGGATTCCGATATTCAAAACATGATTATGGAAATTCTGGAAGAACTTAAAGAAATAAGTACTCCGGAATATGGGTATACAATTTTACATGGAGGACGAAAGGACAAAAGCCATTTACGGGCCGGAGAAACAATATTCAGTACAGGCTATATTATAACGTCAGCTCTTCGCGAAGCGGATTATTTTGCTGTGTTTGCAGCTACAATAGGAGAAGGCTTTGACAAGTATATCCACTTTTTACAGGAAAAGGATGATATGGTAAAAGCTTTTATTGCCAACAGCTTAGGTTCGGTTCTCGTAGAAGCTTGTATTAGCATTATGATGAAAGAGCTGGAAAAAAAGATGAATCCAGAAGGGATACAAATAAGCTATAACTATAGCCCCGGTTATTGTGACTGGGCGCTTACCGAACAAGAAAAGATATTTGCTTTTTTCCATCCCGGATTTTGTGGAATTAAGCTAACCTCTTCTTTCCTGATGTTACCCATAAAATCAGTAAGTGGTATTATCGGCATTGGAGAAAATGTTAGAAAACGAGCATACAGCTGTGAAATATGTTCAATGGCCACTTGTATAAAAAACAAGAAAAAGACAGACTAATACCGTATTCATACGCAAAAGCTAAACATAATTGACCTAAGTAGCCTGTTTAAAGGAAGTAGGAAGAATGATAAAAGAGAAACAAATGCATTATGAAAAATTATCAATGTAATATAATCTATAATAATATAATAATCCATCATAAATATAAGATTGTCCATTGCTTGAAAGTTTCTATGGCTTTACTTTTGTAAATAGGGATTTTGTAGATGTATAAATCTAAACCAGTATATATGAAAAAGACATACTTTGTATTTATTTTTATAGTAGGGATGTTATACCCTTTCTTCACATTTGCTCAGGAAACTAATCAAACTCTGATTAATAGACTCAATTATTATATGCCCGAAAAATACCGTTCGGCAGTAAAAGATATACAAAAAAGATATGCAGCCAGTTATAAGATAGATTCCGATTGGGAAAAGAATGTTACTGAACTTGAAACCAACAAGGATGAACTGATAATAAGATTAAAAACAGGAGATAGAAAAGCTTCTAAAGAAGCAGAGAATCTCTTACGAAAACTGGATGCCGGATTATTGGCAAATCCTCTTTTATCAAATAAAAATGTGGTTGCTATACGTAGAACATTAGGAGATAAAGCACGTACAGCTATGAGTGGGTCTCTTGGAATTGCACCGTCTAACTTTCAGAACAATTCGGAAATACGTGATCCAAAGAATTCATGGATAAATGAATTTGTAACCTTACAAATCAATCCGTCAAAAATCACTCAATCGGTTTTATATAAACCATCACCGGGAATGATTATTACCGATCCGGAACCGCATTTTGATGGTGACCGCCTTTTATATTCTTCCATTGGAACATATAATAAGTGGCATTTATTTGAATTTGATCTGAAAACAGGAACAAGCCGGCAGGTAACACCTGAAAGTTATAAAGACTTTGATAGCTTCGACGGATGTTATACTCCAGATGGACGCTTATTATTTTGCTCTACCGGAACATTCCTGGGATTACCCTGTACGAACGGCGGCAATAAAATGTGCGGAATGTTCTCTTACGACCCGAAAACAGGGCAAACAAGACAACTCACTTATGATCAAGACAGTAACTGGGGGCCCGTTATGATGGATAATGGAACCGTTCTTTATCAGCGATGGGAATATGCGGACATCCCCCACTCTAACTCAAGGCTTTTATTTACTATGAATCCCGACGGAACCTCCCAAAGTGCATTTTATGGTACGAATTCATACTTTCCAACCTCTTTCTTTAATGCACGGCCTATACCCGGACAACCATCCATGGTAGTAGGGATTGCAACAGGCCATCATAGCGTTTCACGGAGTGGAAGAATGCTTGTGTTGGACATCCGGAAAGGAAGAAAAGAGGCAGAAGGAGTTGTTGCCGAAATTCCTTATGAAGGAAGAAAAGTAGAACCATTGGTTCGTGACCGCCTGCCGGATGGTGTATGGCCACAATTCCTTCAGCCATTTCCATTGGATGAGAATTATTATCTGGTATCCATGAAAGAGAGTCCTAAGTCTCTATGGGGGGTGTATCTTGTGGATAGGTTTGATAACCGTACACTCATAGCAGAAGAAGAAGGTGTTGCCTATTTGGAACCTGTACTGATGGAAAAGACAAAAGCTCCATCAGTTATACCGGATAGGATAAATCTGGAATCAAAAACAGCCACAGTATTTATGCAAGATATTTATATTGGTGACGGATTAAAAGGCATTCCGCGTGGTACGGTAAAAAAACTGCGTATTGGGTCTTATGTTTTCAGTCCATGGCAACAAGGAGGCTTATTAGGTACTATTGGTATGGACGGACCTTGGGATATCAAAAAAATTCTGGGTGAAGTTGATGTAGAAGAAGATGGTTCAGCTATGTTTACAATACCTGCTAACACAGCCGTTTTTGTCCAGCCATTGGATGAAGAAGGAAAAGCATTACAAGTGATGCGAAGCTGGTTTACCGGAATGCCCGGAGAAACATTATCTTGTATCGGATGTCATGAAGATAAAAATATGGTACCTGTTCCCCGAAGAACAGAAGCTTCGAAAAAAGCTCCTCAATCTATTCAAAAATGGTATGGCGAAACACGTGGTTTCAGTTACAGGCATGAAATACAACCCATATTGGATAAATATTGTATTTCTTGCCATGGGAATGATAAACTGGACAGGCCTTATCTGAAAGGAGACCGTTATATTAAAGACTGGAAATCACAGATAAGCGGACGTGCCGGCAGTGATTACGGAGGCCACTTTACTGAATCTTATGCCAATCTACACCGGTACGTACGCCGTCCGGGTATCGAGAGTGATATGAATATGTTAGTACCGATGGATGTACATGCCGATCAGACCGAATTGATGCAAATACTTCAGAAAGGACACTACAACGTAGAAATGGATCGTGAATCATGGGAGAAAATTGCATGTTGGATTGATTTTAATGCGCCTTTTCACGGCAGACGTTCTGATATTCCAAATTTTGACAAAACTATTCCAAGCAACAACTTACGGGAATTATACAAAGAAATGTTTGGTGGCCCAGAAAATAATGATGAATGGTTGCCTGAAATACCTCAAAATATTGAAGCTGTTACTCCTTCAAAAAAAGATGATAATAGTGTTGATATAGCTTTAGAAGGATGGCCTTTTTATAATCCGGTAGAGAAGCAATACGCCTCATGGGGTTCGACACATAACAAGCAATTGGCATTAGGTAGTTTCCAGAAAAGTATACCATTGGGTAACGGACTAACTCTTGAATTAGTAAAAATGCCTTCAGGGAGTTTTATCATGGGAAGTGAACGCCATCCTGATGAGATGCCACAAAATGTAGTAGAAATTAAGAAACCATTCTGGATAGGCCGCTTTGAAATAACTAATGCTCAATACAGGACTTTCGATCCGACGCACGACAGCCGGGATGAACATCGTCATGGATATCAATTTGGAAGAAAAGGGTATTCCATGAACCAACCCGATCAGCCAGCTGTTCGCATTTCCTGGCAGGACGCAATAGACTTCTGTCAATGGCTATCCAAAGAAACGGGAATGAATTTCACTTTACCCACAGAAGCGCAATGGGAATGGGCATGTCGAGCCGGAAGTGACACCCCATTCTGGTATGGTAATATGGATACGGACTTTTCGAGATATGCTAATCTGGGAGATATAATGTTAAGAGATTTTGCGGCGTGTACCTCATATAAAAACTACGAAAGTGCAAGGGTGATTGAAAACCCCAATAAATATGATGATTGGATTCCACGCGATACGTTGTATAATGATAGAGGATTTATTTCAGAACCGATAGGACGTTATATAAGAAATCCATGGGATCTTTTTGATATGCATGGAAATGTATGGGAATGGACATTATCCGCTTATAAGCCTTATCCATACAATGATACAGATGGTAGAAATAGTATAGAAACAAACTCTGAAAAACGGGTAGCCCGCGGAGGCTCATGGTATGACCGCCCATACCGCTCAACATCCTCTTATCGTCTCCCCTATCGCGATTATCAGAAAGTTTACAATGTAGGTTTCAGGGTTGTCTTATTGGAAGATTAAGTGATTAATATTTTTCATGTGTTTAATATTCTATGATTGCAGGGTAGCCTTTATGGCTATCCTGCATTTTTTCATATATTTGTACTGACATATCTTTAGAAGATACTTTTGATATAATACATAATTATCGATCCGGTCGGGTTTTTACTTTTTCTAATTATAATTTTTTCAATTATGAAAACGATTCCTGCTTTTTTCACATTATTAGGTGTTATGCTTTTTGTGACAACCTCGACAGCCATCTCTAAAGATACCGGATCAAAATCAAATCGATATACCTGCAACTCTAGATCTGTTTCTATTAAGGAGCAAAATAACAATTCCATCATACGAATCGGTTTGATAACAGATGTCCATGAAGAAAAAGAGCGCCTTGAAGTTTTTATTGATAAAGCAAAAAAAGAAAATCCTGATTTTATTATTCAGTTAGGTGACCTCTCCCATGGAAAAGAAGCTATTAATATGGAGATGTTATCTATATGGAATAATTATCCAGGAAAAAGTTACCATGTAATAGGTAACCATGAATTGGATTATACCACCAAAGAAGAGATCATAAAACGGCAGAATATGCCCGGAGCCTATTATTCTTTTGATTACGGGGATTTCCATTTTGTAGTACTCGATTGTAATTATATCTTGAAAGATGGAAAATATATCGACTATGCTAATGCCAATTATTATGTAGACTATCCGAACCGGGACCTCATCAATCCGGAACAGATAGAATGGTTAGAACAGGATATAAATAAAACGGATAAAAAAGTGATTATCTTTTCTCATGAAAGTTTAGATGATTTGACTATGCGGGGTACCAATCCGGTTCCAAACCGCTTGGAGGTACGTAAGGTGATTGACAAAATCAACAAGAATTCAGGTAATGAAAAGAAAATTATTGCTTGTTTTGCAGGACATGATCATGTAGACCATTACAACCAAATAAACGGTGTTCATTACTTTGCTATAAACAGTGCTTATGGTTTCAAGAAGAGCCTTGAACTCAAAGAATCTATATACGCTTTTATTACATTTGATAATATCGATAAGACAATTACTATTAAAGGAACAAAAACCGACTTTAAGAAAAAACCGGAGAAAGAAGATTATGAGCCTTACCCGATTGAATTAATTCATCCTTACATAAGTGACCAAAAAGTTAATTATTAGTATCTCTCATATTACCACAGATAAATCTGAACAAGTTTATTTTTTTGTTAGATTTGTCGTGTTATGATAAAACGAAAAGATGGTTTTAGTGGAGAAAGAGCGTTAGTGCTTCCTCAATCGGTAGTGCTGGAAATGGAAAAGGATGTTTACTCTTCTATTTTATATATTACGGATATTGGCTATTATCCGAAAGCCTGGCATCATTTTCGAAAACGGGAGGAACCAATCAATCAGTATATTTATATGTATTGTGTGGAAGGAGAAGGTTGGATAGAGATAGACACTCAAAAACATATCATTTCTGCGAATCAATACTTTATCATTCCTGCAGGTACACCTCACACTTATGGTTCAGATGAAAATAATCCATGGACTCTTTATTGGATACATTTTAAAGGAAAACTGGCTTCTGTTTTTGCTGCGGATAAAGCCCATCCGATAGAAATAAAACCAGGTATTCATTCCCGAATCAGTGACAGGATTGAGCTTTTTGAAGAGATTTTCAGAACCTTAGAAATGGGATACAGTCGGGAAAATCTGCTATATGCTTCGACAGTTTTTCATCATTACCTGGGAACCTTACATTATATACAACAATATCGTAGCGCAGTAAACAACAAGACTGAAGAAACCGATATTGTAATGGCTGCTATTCATTATATGCGTGAGAATCTGGAAAAGAAACTAACATTAAAAGATATATCTTCACATACCGGCTATTCATCTACTCATTTCTCCGTATTATTTAGCAAACGGACAGGATATTCGCCACTTGCCTACTTTAATCAGCTAAAAATCCAGAGCGCCTGTAAACTTCTAGATTTTACGGATATGAAAATCAAACAGATTTGCCATAAAATCGGGATAGAAGATACTTATTATTTCTCGCGGTTATTTAATAAGATTATGGGAATGTCTCCGCGAGAATATAAAAAGATGAAGAAGGGTTAAACCTTTTTGGTTCTGTTCAATCAGTTGAAAACCATATTGAATGTCGGAATATATATATCCTGTTATCCCTTTGATATCACCAGAAAACAATTGGGCCACCCATACAAATAATATAATAGTCCATCTTTTATTATTTTTGTCTATTTTCTTCATAGGTGAATTACTCTTACTTTGCATACGATGAAAGTAAGCTCTTTATTCCTTAAAATACGGATCACATGAAAAAAACAAACACAACGTATCTTTTACTTATTACATTGGTTTCTGCCATGGGTGGACTGCTGTTTGGTTATGACTGGGTGGTTATCGGTGGTGCTAAGATATTCTATGAACCATTTTTCGGATTAGAGAGTTCTGCTGCCTTGAGAGGCTGGGCTATGGGTAGCGCTTTGATAGGTTGCCTTATCGGAGCTGTGATGGCTGGGGCATGGAGTGATAAGTATGGACGGAAAAAAATGTTGATAATTGCATCTGTGTTATTTACGGTTTCTGCCTATGGTACCGGGGTAGTAGATAATTTTACATGGTTTATTTTATATCGTATCCTGGGAGGGTTTGGTATTGGTATTGCTTCTAATATTTCACCTATATATATTGCTGAAGTGGCACCCGCTTCTGTGCGGGGACGTTTTGTATCATTGAATCAATTGACAATTGTAATAGGAATATTGTCGGCACAA
Organism: Tannerellaceae bacterium; assembly: GCA_032073245.1. Classification (GTDB taxonomy): domain Bacteria; phylum Bacteroidota; class Bacteroidia; order Bacteroidales; family Tannerellaceae; genus QVMG01. The sequence goes on along the minus strand of DAMANX010000028.1, from coordinate 51,236 downwards.
ATTGTCAACTGGTTGATTGGTAATCATTATATGCCTGACAGCAATATACTTTCATCAGAAGGCGTTACATGGGCATGGCGGTGGATGTTCTGGGCGGAATTAGTTCCTGCAACCTTATTCTTTATACTCTCCTTCGTTATTCCGGAAAGTCCGCGCTGGATGGCTATTAACAACCGGGAAGAAGCAGCTCGTAAAGTGTTTGCCCGTATTGGTGGTGAAGAGAATGCACGGAATGAGATGGAAGAAATCCTGAAACTTCTACAGACAAAAGAAAGTTTCGACTGGAGAGCTCTTTTAAAGCCGAATGTCAGAAAGGTGTTGGTGATTGGAATCGTACTGGCCGTATTTCAGCAATGGTGTGGTATTAATGTTATCTTTAATTATGCACACGAAATATTTTCTGCCGCAGGCTATGCTGTTTCCGATGTGCTAATGAATATAGTAGTAACAGGAGTTACAAATGTAATCTTTACGTTTGTGGCAATTTTTACTGTAGACCGCTGGGGACGCAGAGGATTGATGCAGTTTGGCTCAGCTGGTTTAGCTATCATATATGCGGCGTTAGGAGCATGTTACTTTATGGGTGTAAGTGGTTGGCCAATGCTATTATTAGTGGTGATAGCTATTGCCTGTTATGCCATGTCGCTGGCTCCGGTTGTATGGGTAGTACTGTCGGAAATATTCCCGGTAAGAATACGGGGTGCAGCGATGGCTGTATCGACTTTTTTCCTGTGGGCAGCATCCTTTCTATTGACGTATACATTCCCTATATTAAATGAATATCTAAAGGCTTCGGGAACATTCTGGGTGTATGGCCTGATATGTTTGGCCGGATTCATTTTTATTCGCTCACAGCTCCCCGAGACAAAAGGAAAGAGCCTTGAAGAAATTGAAAAAGAACTGACAAAATAATTCTATAATGGACAAAAAAGTGAAAATTTGGGAAGAAGAAATTCTTCTCCCCACCTATGGTATCGGCCAACCAGAAAAGAATCCGATGTTTCTTGAAAAACGTGTTTATCAGGGGAGCAGTGGTGTTGTATATCCTTATCCGGTTGTAGAAAAGATAGAGGACACATGCGAAAATAAACTTTACAAAGCTGTTTACCTTGAAAATGAATATCTGAAGATAATGATATTGCCTGAGTTAGGTGGCCGCATTCAAATGGCTTATGATAAACTTAAGGAAAGACATTTTATCTATTATAATCATGTAATAAAACCGGCACTTGTTGGATTAACTGGCCCCTGGATATCAGGGGGTATCGAATTTAATTGGCCACAACATCATCGCCCGAGCACCTTCCTACCGGTTGATTATACTTTTGAAGAATGTGCCGATGGAAGTGCTATTGTCTGGGTGAGCGAACGGGAACGGATGTTTCACCAGAAAGGGATGGCGGGGTTTAAGCTTTCACCCAGACGTGCTGTATTAGAGATACAAGGAAAACTTTATAATCCTACCCCCATTCCTCAAACATTTCTCTGGTGGGCCAACCCTGCCGTAGCCGTAAATGATGACTATCAATCGGTATTCCCGGGAGACGTAAACGCAGTCTTTGACCATGGAAAACGGGATGTATCCTCCTATCCTATTGCGACAGGTACTTATTATAAAATGGATTATTCGGCCGGTGTTGATATTTCCAGATACAAAAATATACCTGTACCTACTTCTTATATGGCAATTAAGTCTAAATATGATTTTGTAGGCGGATATGAAAATGATAGTCGTACAGGAGTACTCCATGTTGCCAATCATCATATATCACCCGGTAAAAAACAATGGACATGGGGTAATGGTGATTTCGGACAGGCATGGGATCGAAATCTGACTGATTCGGATGGTCCGTATATAGAATTGATGACCGGAGTATTCACTGATAACCAACCTGATTTTACATGGCTTCAGCCTTATGAGGAAAAAACATTCACCCAATATTTCATGCCTTACAGAGAGTTGGGCGTAGTGAAAAATGCTACAGCCGACTTACTGATGAATATTGAACCAGAAGCAGACAATGCCCGACTTAAAATATTTGCAACATCCAAACAAAATGCTTTACATATTGAAATATTGAAAGCCGGAAACATTTGTTTTCAAAAAAAATGTGATATTTCTCCGGAAGAAGTATTTGAAGAAATTGTTCCAATATCCGAACTAACCGATATTAAAGTTATTATATCAGATCCTAAAGGGAAAGTGCTTCTTAGCTGGGAAACAGAGACAAATGAACACAAAGAAATCCCGGAACCGGCAAAAGCAGCGTTAGAACCTACTGATATACCATCCATTGAACAATTATATCTAACCGGATTACATCTTGAACAGTATCGTCATGCCACTTATAACCCTACAGATTATTATCTGGAAGCTCTTCGTAGGGAACCACAAGATATACGTAATAATAATGCCATGGGATTATGGTTGATACGAAAAGGACAGTTTGCAAAAGCAGAACCTTATTTACGTCGTGCTGTAGAAACTTTAATGGAGCGTAATCCCAACCCTTATGATGGAGAACCACTCTATAATCTGGGATTATCCCTCAAATACCAAGGTAAAGTGGAAGAAGCATATGAATATTTTTATAAATCCTGCTGGAATGCTGCATGGCAGGATGCGGGCTATTATTCACTGGCACAAATATCTTCTTCTAAACAAAACTGGCAAGAAGCCCTTTCTGAAATAGATAAATCACTGGTTCGTAATTGGCACAATCATCGGGCACGTCATTCAAAAGCAACAATATTGCGCCATTTAAACAAAAAGAAAGAAGCCTCCTCTTTGATAACAGAATCATTGTTGATTGATAAATTCAATTTCGGCTGCCTCTTTGAAAAGTTTCTGTTGAATAACAGCCAAAAGGATGTGGAAATAATAATTAAACGAATGGGCGATGATTCTCGCAACTACTCAGAATTGATGATTGACTATATGTCTGCGGGATGCTGGGAAGAAGCTCTAAAAGTAACAGAAATTGCATTCAAAGCATTATCTAGACCGGAAGTAATACTTATATATTTTAAAGCCTGGTGTTTGTTTGAGCTTAAAAGAAAGGAAGAAGCTATTGAAACTATTATTGTAGCAGAAAAGCTAATGCCGGATTATTGCTTCCCGAACCAACCGGAAGCTATTATTGCGCTCCAAAAAGCGATTAACCTGGTAGACTATACACCAAAAGCTTCTTATCTTCTTGGTAACCTATGGTATGATAAGAGGCAATACCCAGAAGCCATTGCATGCTGGGAAAGTTCGCTTGTGCAAGATGATACATTCCCTACAGTTATGCGTAATCTTTCATTAGCTTACTTCAATAAAGCGGATAATAAAGAGGAAGCGGTTAAATTATTAGAAAAAGCATTTATGCTCGATACTTCCGATGCACGTATATTGATGGAACTAGATCAATTATATAAGAGACTTAATTATCCACATACAGAAAGATTAGCTTTTCTCGAACAGTATAAAGAAACTGCATGGAAACGTGATGACCTTTATCTGGAATATATAACTCTACTTAATCAATTAGGTAAATATGAAGAAGCAATAAACCTTATTGAACAACGAAAATTTCACCCTTGGGAAGGTGGAGAAGGTAAAGTTCCCGCACAATATCAATTAGCCCGCGTAGAACTTTCAAAAAAATGGATGAAAGAACAGAAATATGATGATGCGCTTCTTCTAATTAATCAATGCTATATCTATCCGCATAATTTAGGCGAAGGAAAACTTTACGGTGCTCAGGAGAATGACTTTGATTATTACAAAGGTTGCATTTTAAAAGCCATGGGACAAGAAGAAGAGGCGTTGAGTTATTTCGAAAAAGCATCTAAAGGTAATAATGAGCCGGCCGCTGCAATGTATTATAATGACCAGAAATCCGAGAAAATATTCTATCAAGGACTGGCTCTCCTGGAATTAGGAAAAAAAGAGGAAGCTGAAAACCGTTTCCATAAATTAATTGCCTATGGAGAAAAACATCTGGCAGATAAATTTAGAATGGACTATTTTGCTGTTTCACTTCCTGATTTACAAATATGGGAAGATGATATGGATAAGAAAAATCAAATCCATTGTTATCTACTGATGTGTTTGGGGCATAAGGGTCTTGGTAACGAAGAGAAAGCATTAGAATACTTTAATAAAATCAGAATGTTAGACATAAACTTATACTTACTATGAAACAAATACTATTGGTTATTACTTCTATATGCCTGATTGCATGTAGTGTTCCAGAGAATAAGATTAATCTGGAAGGAACTTGGGGTATCCGGCTGGATAAAGATAATTTGGGAGTGAAGGAGAAATGGTTTGATACTCGGTTTACTGAAACAGTTGAACTTCCAGGATCTTTACAGGAACAGGGATATGGAGATAATATTGATGTAAATACTAAGTGGACAGGTGATTTGAATGATAAATCATGGTTTACAGCACCTGAATACGAAAAGTATAGACAAGAAGGTAATATAAAATTCCCTTACTGGTTAAATCCTGATAAACATTATGTAGGAATAGCCTGGTATCAAAAAGAGATAAGCATTCCAGGTAAATGGAAGAATAAACCGGTTATTCTTGAACTGGAACGTCCACATTGGGGAACAACTTTATATGTAGATGGGGTTGAAATAGAAAATCAAGATGCTATGTCTACACCTCACAGATATGTATTGGAAGGAATCAATCCCGGAAAACACATTATTACCCTTCGGGTAGATAATAATGTAATTATTCCAGTTGGGGTGAATGCTCATAGTGTTTCCGACCATACACAAAGTAATTGGAATGGGATTGTAGGTAATATATCACTTGCAGCCAAACCTTGCATATATATCGAGGATGTTCAGATTTATCCGGATATAGCAAATAAGAAAGTAATAGTAAACACACAGGTTATCGGAAAGAAAAATATAGAAGCCAACCTCTCCCTACAAATAGAAAAACTAAACGGAGACATTATAGGAGAACCGGTAAAGCTTATTACAAAAGATGAAAATATTATAACCGAAATCGAAGCAGGAGAAACAATATCTTTATGGTCTGAATTTTCTCCTAATTTATACCGCCTTCGTACTACACTTATATCAGGCAACGAGAAAGATGAAAGAGTGACAAACTTTGGATTCAGGGATTTCAAAAAAGATGGTACACGATTTACTGTAAACGGAAATCCAATATTTCTGCGAGGTACTCTTGAGTGCTGCATTTTTCCTTTGACAGGTTATCCGGCTATGGAGAGTTCTTATTGGGAAAAGATTTATCGTACATGCAAAGAGTTTGGATTAAATCATGTACGCTTTCATTCATGGTGTCCTCCTGAAGTAGCATTCTCTATAGCAGATAGTATGGGTATATACCTTCAGGTTGAATGTGCGGCATGGGCTGGGGTTGGTGATAATGGGCCACAGGATAAATGGTTCTATGCGGAAGGAGATAGAATCCTCAAAGAATACGGTAATCATCCTTCTTTCTGTATGATGGCTTATGGCAATGAACCAGGAGGCAAAAATCAGGTAACTTATTTGACTGATTTAGTAGCTTATTGGAAAGAGAAAGATAATCGCAGGGTGTATACAAGTGCTGCCGGTTGGCCATATGTGGAAAATGCAGACTACTGGAATGCACCTGACCCACGTATCCAGGGATGGGGCCAAGGGCTCAAAAGCATCATTAACGGACAACCACCAAGAACAGATTATGATTTTGCAAACATTATCAGAAAGAACATGCCGACCGTTAGCCATGAAATTGGACAATGGTGTGTTTATCCTAACTTCAAAGAGATTGATAAATATACCGGAGTACTGAAAGCAAAAAACTTTGAAATATTCAAAGAGACATTGGATGCCAAACACATGGGTGACTTGGCTGATGATTTTCTGTATGCTTCAGGTCGGCTGCAAACACTTTGTTACAAAGCTGATATTGAAGCTGCATTAAGAACACCCGGATTCGCAGGATTTCAGTTACTTGACTTACACGATTTTCCCGGACAAGGAACTGCTTTAGTCGGTGTGCTGGACGCTTTTTGGGATACAAAAGGATATGTGGGGGGAAAAGAATACAGCCAATTCAATAACCATACGGTTCCACTGGTTCGTTTCCCAAAGATGATATGGCTTAATAACGAGCATTTAAACGTACCGGTTGAGTTTGCTCACTTTGGAGAAACTCCATTAAATAATACAGCGATTACATGGACAGCGATTACAGCAGATAATCAGTTTATTGGTAAAGGTAGCTTTACAAAAGACTTACCTGTGGATAATTGCATTCCGGTAGGGAATATAGATATATCACTCGAACAACTCAAAAAGCCGACTCAAGTTGCCATCACTGTACAGATAGAAGGTACCCCTATTCTGAATAAATGGAATATCTGGGTATATCCGGCAGAAAAAAAGAAAATTGATAATGCTCCTGCGATAGTAACTAATCTTAATGAAAATATAATAGACAGACTTCATAAAGGAGAGAATATTCTATTTATTCCTCCACGCGGCAGCATTCATCCGGATAAAGGAGGAAAAGTAGCTGTAGGATTCTCCCCTATCTTTTGGAATACGGCATGGACTAATAAACAGCCTCCGCATACTTTAGGTATATTATGTGATGCCAGTCACCCCGCCTTATCTTCCTTTCCTAATGAAGGCGTAAGCGACTATCAGTGGTGGGATATTGTGGCCAATTGTGATGCAATGATAATGGATGATTTTCCTGCTGATTATCGTCCGGTAATCCATTTGATTGACGACTGGGTAACGAACCGGAAACTAGGAATCCTGTTCGAAACAAAAGTCGGAAAAGGAAAACTTATGGTTTGTAGTGTTGATTTGCAAAAAGATATAGACAAACGGCCAGCAGCAGCACAGTTCAAACATAGTATCTTGGATTATATGGCATCCGACAGATTTAATCCTCAACAGGAAATAGACCTAGAATTAATTCGGGGACTCGTGCAAAACTAAATCACAGAACTTCAATATATCTAATTTCATTTATTGTAAAATATGAAAGCTTTACAGTAATGTCTTTGATAAGTGAATTAAAGTAACTTGGCTCCCCGCCTTGGTTAAGGCGGGGGGGACCGCTGCTTGCAGTGGTGGGGCGGTTGGTATTCTTTATAAATGATATATACCTATTTTTATTAAAACCTTTTTTCTCCCACCACCCCACCATCGCAAGCGATGGTCCACCCCCTCCTCTGGCAGAAGGGGAGCCAGTTACTTATATCGTATTTTCTACAAATATATCAACATACAATTAAAATACCCCATGAAAAACCTCATCCCCCTTTTTATCTCCTTTTTATCTTTCTTTGCCTCCGGGCAAACAAGGAGTATAAATTCATTAGCCGGGCAATGGCGATTTGAGTTAGATTCGCTTGATATAGGAGAACAGCAAAAATGGTTCAATAAACAGCTAAAGTCAACTATTCAACTACCGGGTATTACCGACGAAGGAGGATATGGGAATGAAGTAATAGAAATGGGAAAACTCTCCCGATTACACAAATATATCGGCAAAGCCTGGTATCAAAAGGATATTGTTATACCTGAAAACTGGAAAGAGAAAAATATAGACCTTTACTTAGAAAGGGTAATGTGGCAAAGTAAGCTTTGGCTTGACGGCGAGTATGTAGATTTGCAAGAATCCTTATCTACCCCACATCTGTATTCACTTGGAAAATTATCTCCGGGCATACATACTCTCACATTAAGTATTGATAACCGAGAAATATATTCTATTGGAAACATATGGGGACATAGCTATGGTGACCAGACACAAATTATATGGAATGGTATCATTGGTAAAATTGAGTTATCTGTGTATCCGGATATTTATCTCAAACAAATAAGAACGTTTCCTGATGAGAATGGGAAATTAGACATTGAAATTTCAATAAGAAACAAAAAAACAAAAAAGATAAAAAGCTCCTTGTCTCTGGATATAAAAGAAAAAGCTACAGGCAAATTGGTACAATCAGAAACATTCCGTTTTGACATAAACCAAGAATACGAAACTATCAAAAAAACTCTTCTCATACCGAATCCTCATTTATGGGATGAATTTTCTCCCCAACTCTATGTACTTGAATCTACATTCAACACAAAATACGGAAAAGACTCCTATGAACCTATAACCTTTGGATTCAGAACAATTGATAGAACAGAAGATTATGTTACTATTAACGGAATTCCCCGTTACCTTCGGGGTAATTTAGATTGTGCTCAGTTTCCTTTAACAGGATATCCCCCTACCGATAAAGAAAGTTGGTTGCATATTTTCAAAATTTATAAAGACTATGGTTTTAATCATGTTCGTTTCCACTCCTGGACACCTCCGGCAGCTGCATTCGAAGCAGCAGATGAGGTCGGCCTTTATGTGCTTAGTGAAATATTTTGGCGGGACGGATGGATGGGAAAAGGATTGGATGTTGATTCTGTGGCTCCATTTCTTCGTCCTGAACTTAAGCGTATTGCTGATACTTATGGCAATCATCCATCGCTGGTTATGTTAGCGATGGGAAATGAATTAGGAGGTTTTGACCGGAATTTAATGGATCCATGGATTAAAGAAGTTAAGGAACATGATTCCCGTCATTTTTATGCTGCATCTGTAAGACGTCCGGCAACAGAACATACAGATATTAATTTTCACGGAGACCTATCTTCCCCTTATCCTTTGTTATATATCAATCAAGGAAAAATGTCTACTGATTGGGATTATGCACAATGGTACGGTAAGGCATCTCCTTTACCTTCCATCCAACATGAAGTTGGACAATGGGTTTTCTATCCCAATTGGAATGAGGTTGAAAAATACACAGGCATTCTACGTTCCCATGATATGGAAAACTACCGGAAACTAGCCTATCAACGCGGGGTATATGAACAAAATGAAGAATTTATCCTATCTTCCGGTAAACAATCAATTAATTTATATAAAGAAAATATTGAGTCTTTTTTACGAACCCCTCTATGCGGTGGCTTTCAGCTCCTAAGTATGCAGGACTTCTCCGGACAAGGTGTAGCTTTAATCGGATGGTTAGACTCATTCTATGATAACAAAGGAATAGTAAAACCGGAAGATGTTCGTGAGTGGTGTAATACAACTGTTCCATTAATGAGAGCTCCATCCTATACTTATACAAATAGGGATACTTTACATGTGGCTTTGGAAATCCTCCATTTCTCTAAAGAAAATATTCCAAATGCAACTATCCAATGGCAATTAGTAAGTGAGTCCGGTAAAATACTAAAGAAAAATTCCTTTACAAACTATACTATCCGGAATGCGACATTAAATGAAATAGGGAAACTTACTATACCGTTGACCAATATAAATCAAGCTGAAAAGATAACCCTGACAGTTTCTATTGAAGGAACTCCTTTTAAGAATAAATGGAATTTCTGGGTATTTCCTCCGGAAGATATACCGACTCCCGGCAATATAATTGAGACAACATCACTTACTGAAGCTATTGACAGGTTGAAAAAAGGAGAAACAGTATTCCTTTGGGCACACGGATTAGGAACAAATGTAAATGGAGGATATGCACAATGGAAACCCACTTTCTGGCAAGGAGGTAATCTTGGGAATGAGGGTTTTGTAAACGGAGCTGTTATTCGCGACAAACATCCCGCATTCAATTCCTTTCCAACCGATAAGTATCTGGATTTCCAATGGTTTGATATCTGTAATGGATCAAGAGGTTTTGATTTAGAAGGCCTACCCTACTCTATCCGCCCAATTGTACAACCTATTCATGATTTTCATTTCAACAGAAAGCTAGGCTCAATTATGGAGTTTTACAGTGAAGAAGGAGGTAAAATACTTATTTGTGGATACAATCTGATTGACAGTCTCGATAATCGACCAGCTGCTCTTGCTTTGAGAAACAGTTTAATGCAATATGTTTCCTCCCCTTCTTTTCAACCTATAGATATTATTGATTATAGTTGGATGAAACGCCAGTTACAAGATATAAGTAAACCATATATTGCTCCTGCCGAATTTGAAAATGCATATCTCTATGTAAAAGCAGGAGGAAAATCAGATAAGAATGGTATTTATGACTGGAGTACAGACAAAGATGCAACCACAGAATATGAGACGGATAAATACGGGTACAACTTGCTAAAAGGGAATATATTTGTACATGAGTCTTTTTCTGTCTGGCAAGGACAGGAAATGCAACTCGATCTCAAGTTACCTTTCCATTTTAATGGGAAAATCCATATCAAACTATCCAATCCTTACAACAGGATTGCAGGAGCAAAAATACTATTCAATGGAAACGAATACATTATGGATTCCATACCTCAAGAGGGAGAATGGATATCCTTGCAAATGAAAGAAGGTGAAGCACTATTAGGTCAAATAAGCATAATATTCAATAGCCTCTCTTCTCAAGCACTTATGATTGAAGAAATTGCTATAACTCCTCACTAAACCCAAAATCAATCCATTAAAAACAGGCATTTATCAGAAACAAAAATCTATCACTATAGAACTTTCTCACTAAGATGAGAATTTTGTTTCTTCAGCATGAGAAACTATTCTTACCAGCATGAGAATTTATTCTCACCTAGGTGAGAAAAGTTTCTCAATATAAACAAACTCGTTGAGAAAAAAGTTTCAGCCTGCATCTTCCTAATGAAAAAAATAATAAACATCAACTGCTACTAGGACATACAACAAATCTATCATGTTTTCCCTATTTTCATTAACCTTTCATATAAAACTAATGTTAATTTAAACCCTAGTTCCGATTTGTATAAATATCCCAACAATTTGTTCCTCTCATCACTCTTTTCAATGAACAACTTTATATAATTTCTAGTTAATCCATGTTAATATTGCATAGAACTATAAATCATGAATATAGATAATAATTAAAGGAGAAATTATATAGAATATTAATCAAACAGCAAAAAAGTAAGATTGTCCATCTTATAGTTTTTTTATCTATTTTTTACATTCTATTAACTTTCTTTCTTTACATGAATATTATTAACAAGTGATCACACATCAGATAGTATCTCAATCCCATTTGTTATAGTTCTTTTAGAACTTGATAAAACAGGCTCTTAGTCTAAGCTTAAAATGGATGATAATCCAATCAAAATGTGTGTATTAAACCCTTTAGGGAATGTTGTAATAAAATAAAATCGAAGAATTAAAGAATAATAGAAGTGGAGGAAAGATGTTTATTTATAGCAGGTTGTGATTTTTTAATTTCCTAAGTTCTAAAAGAACTCTTTTCTTAAAATTCAAAGAAATCTAATATATCAAAAAAATGTTCACGTATGAAAACCCAAACAACTGAAAATATGAATAAAAGAAGTTAGGTAGTAGTTGAAATCTAACTTTGAAATCTAAGATTATCCCATTTCAAAGAAACAAATTTTAAATGTTATTGTCCAAATCATTAAATCAAATTTATTATGAACAAATTAAGCAGTTCAATTTTAACGAGATATCTGTTAATTGCTGCAGTTATCTTACCTGCTGGAATGTCGCCCATAAAAGCTGACACAAAACTTAAACCGGATGTAGCCATTTCATCCGTCGTTAACGATTCAAAAATTTCAGGAACCGTATTGGATAAAGAAGGCATCCCTGTTATCGGCGCGAATGTTTCTGTAAAAGGAACAACAATCGGAACTATAACAGATGTTGATGGTGAATTTACATTAGATGTTCCTTCAGGCGCAATTTTACAGATTTCCTATATTGGCTATCTGGCACAGGAAATCACAATTGGAACAAGGACCACATTCCAGATTGTCTTATTGGAAGATACCCAGACATTAGATGAGGTAGTTGTAGTAGGTTACGGCGTACAAAAGAAAGTAAATGTAACAGGTTCTGTAGCTGCAGTAGGTTCCGAAGCCATCCAAAGCCGTCCGGTAACTAGCACTACGAGTGCCTTACAAGGTCTATTATCGGGAGTAACAGTTATTCAGAATAGCGGACAACCCGGAAAAGAAGAAAGTAAAATCCGTATCCGTGGTACAGGTACATTAAATAATGCTAACCCGATGTATGTTGTCGATGGATTGGTTGTATCATCCATTGATGATATTGACCCTAACGACATTGAAAACATTTCCGTACTGAAAGATGCCGCATCCGCTGCCATTTATGGAGCACGTGCCGCAAATGGTGTTGTTTTGGTAACAACTAAAAAAGGAACAAAATCAGCACCCCGCTTAAAGTATGATGGTTATGTAGGCTGGCAGTCACCAACCTCGTTACAAGAATACCTCCCTTCTCATGAATATGCACAACTGTATAACCAAGCGCAAATAAACGAGGGAAAAGCAGCTTTCTACTCAGCAGAAGAAATTGAGAAATTCCGAAATGGAAGCGACCCTGATAATTATTCGAATACCGACTGGATGGATTTATTCTTTACAGGTAGTGGTTTCCAACAAAACCACCGTGCTGAAGTAAGTGGAGGTTCTGATAATACTACCTATATGTTCTCCTTAGGCTATATGGGTCAGGATGGAGTTATTGAAAAAATAAAAAATGACAGATATACAGTAAGAGGAAACATCAATACCCAGGTAAATAAATTTTCTGCAGGCGTCAATTTATCATATACATATAATGACCGTACAGAACCGACCAACCCTTATCAGGAAGATATGTATCAGATATTTCGTCAAATCTATCGTATTTCTCCATGGGTACCCTATAAATATTCAAATGGTTATTATGGCTATATCACTGATGGTAACCCTTTAGCATGGATGGATATCAGTGCTCCACGTCATTTTCAAACACGTACAATGCGCGGTGTAGGCAATGTTTCTTATGAAATAATACCCGGATTAAAAATACAAGAAATTCTGGGTTATGAATATCGGGCATATTCAGATGAACATTTCATCAAAGATATTCAATTTTACAATTGGAAAACCGGCGACCCGACCCTTTATCAAGGTCCTAATAAGTTGAAAGAAGAACGACAAGACTATCAAAACATTACTTTACAAACACTATTAACTTATAACAAAACATTCGGAAAACATACCCTAAGTGCTTTAGCCGGTTACTCTCAGGAATATGCGCGTCGTGACTGGACAACAGCTGAACGCACGAACTTCCTGAATAATGACCTTTGGGAGCTTGATGGAGGTTCTGCCGACGGACAAAAAAATGGAGGATCTGCCAATGAATATTCGATGCAATCTTATTTTGGACGTGTAACCTATGATTTTGATAATAAATATTTATTAGAAGCAAACATTCGCCGTGATGGAACATCACGTATTTCAAAAGAACATCGTTGGGGAACTTTTCCTTCTTTTTCTGCTGCCTGGAGGATTATCAATGAATCCTTTATGGAAGGAACACGTGATATACTTTCGGATTTAAAAATTCGTGGAGGATGGGGTTTATTGGGAAATCAGCAATTAGGTACAGATGCAAAAAAGTCCATTGAATATTATCCTTACCAATCAATGCTTACTCAGAAAAATGCAGTATTCGGAGGTAAAATAAATACAGGAGTAGCCCCTGTAGATGGTGCTAATTCTGCTTTAAAATGGGAAACATCCGAAACTGTAAATGTAGGAGTGGATATGGGTTTTCTAAATAATATGTTCACATTATCTGTAGATGTTTATTCCCGTACTACATCTGACATCTTAATGAAGCTGCCTGTCAGCACCTTATATGGACTTGAAGCCCCTTATCAAAATGCAGGAAAAGTAAGCAATAAAGGGGTTGAATTTCAGGCAGGCTATAAATTTGCCAATAAAGATTGGACTTTCAATGCTGTCGTAAATGGGGCATACAACAAAAACGAAGTATTGGACTTAAAAAACGACGGTGCTAAGATATGGGAAAACACACATAGCTTCAGACAAGAAGGCTACCCCATCAATTCCTTTGGAGGATATGAAGTCTTAGGCATTTTCCAGACACAAGAAGAAGTAGACGGATACGCCGTTGTTAATAGGAACAGAGCCGGCCCTGGTGATCTGAAATACAAAGACCAGAATGGAGATGGAAAAATCGACGGAGAAGACCGTGTCTATCTGGGCAGTTGGGATCCTAAATTCATCTTCGGGATAACATTATCAGCAACATGGAAAGGCTTTGATGCCAGTACATTCTTCCAGGGAGCAGCAGGTGTAAAAGGCTATGCACAATCGGAAACAATCGGTACTTTGGAAGGCCCAACCGCTAAACCAACTACTTTATTCCGAGATTCTTGGGATGCAGAAACCAATCCCAATGGTAAATTCCCCCGCCCTTTATCATCCTGGACTCAAAATGCATCCTCTCAACCCTCTGATTTCTGGGTAAAAGATGCATCGTATCTGCGTATGAAAAACATACAACTAGGTTATACAATTCCCAAACATATAACCCAAAAAGTATCTATCGACAAACTACGCGTATATTACAGTGCACAAAATTTATTCACAATTTCAGGATTCCAAAAAGGATGTGACCCCGAGGCTCCTGTAGCTGTAAGAGCGTATTACCCTCAGGTGAAAACACATACATTTGGTATTGGAATAACTTTTTAAATAGAATAATCGTATGAAAAAATATAGTTTAATTGGAATAGTACTGCTCTTTATCACATCATGTAGCAGTGATTTTTTGGAAAGAAACCCGTTAGACAGGCCTTCAAACGAAGTGTTCTGGAATACGGAAAAAGATGCAATAGCAGCCGCAAATGGTTGTTATGAAGGATGGTTTGCCGCTGATTTATTACCTTATTTTGATTGCGCCTCGGATAATGCCTATAACCCTTTCCCATGGGAAGGATGGCAGGTACAAGCCTCAGGTAATGCGACAACTGCTCCAAACTATACTGATTGTGGTTATGGTATTGAATTTATCAAATACAATAAAATAGTTCGGTGCAATAACTTTTTGGAAAATATTGACAGGCCTGTTATGGACGAAGATTTGCGTAAACGTCTCATCGCAGAAGTACGTTTCATGAGAGCCTGGTATTATTACCTAAAAGTAACTCTTTTCGGTGATATTCCTTTAGTCACATCCGTCTTAACAGTAGAAGAAGCAAATCTTCCCCGTACACCTAAAGATGAAGTGATAAAGTTCATTATTGATGAATTATCTGTTGCTGCACAAGATTTGCCTGTGACATATGGTAGTAGTGATATTGGTCGTGCAACCCGTGGTGCAGCTTTAACCTTAAAAGCACGTATGGAGCTTTTCAAAAGCGACTTTGCAGCGGCTGCAAATACAGCAAAACAAGTAATGGATTTGGGTACTTATGAACTATTTGAGGACTACAGAGGTCTTTTCAAAAGAGCAAACAATAATAATGTAGAAGTTATTATGGCTGTCCAGTATGTAGAAACTTTGGCTAAGAACTGGATTCCAACACCTTTGGCTCCAAACTCAGCTGGCGGATGGGCCTCTATTAATCCTACTCAGTCCTTAGTAGATGCTTTCGAATGTAGTGATGGTAAAACCATTGCGGAGTCTCCTTTATACAATCCGAAAGATCCTTATAAAAATCGTGACCCACGTCTGGATATATCTATTATCTATCCGGGATGTTTATATGAAGGAGCTTATTTCAATCCAATTGATTCGGATGATCCAACCGGAGATTTCTATGCACCCTATGGACGTACGAAAACAGGCTACCACAGCCGTAAATATATTGATAACTTATCCGACTATCCAACTCTGGGCAATACAGATGTAAACGGTATTGTAATGCGTTATGCAGAAGTACTTCTAATGTATGCCGAAGCTAAAATTGAGCAAAATCAGATTGATGAATCAGTATACGAAGCTATTAATATGATTCGTAAACGTGCGGGTATGCCCGAAGTAGACAGGTCTGTGTACAATGGACAGGATAAAATGCGTGAACTCATACGTCGTGAACGTCGTGTAGAATTGGGTATGGAAGGTCTGCGTTGGTTCGATATTTGTCGTTGGAAAATAGGTGAACAAGTTATGCCCGGACAGGTTTGGGGTGCTTTATTGGGAAAAGTTGATCCTACTAACGGTGCATTAACTCTTACAGATGAACGCATCAAAGTTGAAGTACGAATCTTTGACGCAAGCAAACATTACCTGTGGCCGATCCCCCAGAATGTAATTGATGCTACACCGGCTATTACACAGAATCCAGGTTATTAAGTATTCGTAATATTCCAACCATAGTTTATTTATATTATAAATAACAAATGGACCAACTGGCTCCCCTCCCAAGAAGGGAGCCAGTTTACTATAATCTCTAAAACCTTTATAATCCATCATAAAATAATCCATCTTTTATTTTTTTTGTCTATTTTATTTCAAAATGAATAACTATTACTTTGTATAATGAAAATAAACACAATATGAATAAATCAATCCTATTATTTCTTTTATGCGCTCTAACCGCATGGTTACAAGCACAACAAACTCAAACGCTCGCTGGAGAATGGCGATTCAAACTTGACGATAACAATAAAGGTCTTATTGAAAACTGGCAAAACCAACGATTACCTAATCTTATTATGCTTCCCGGAACCACAGATGAAGCCCATTATGGAGAAAAAACAACAGGTTCAGATTTTGGCATTTTAACCAGAGCCTATAAATATTATGGTCCTGCTTGGTATCAACGAACAATAGAAATACCCCAAGCATGGAAAGGTAAAAGAATTTTACTTCAACTGGAGAGGGTTATGTGGGAATCAAAAGTATTTCTTGATGATAAAGAAGTTTCTACACAAGATGCTTTAAACTCTCCACATTGGCATGACCTGGGAATATTGGCCCCTGGAAGCTATCAGTTAAGTATTCGAGTAAATAATGACCTTATCCATAATATCGGTGATAAAGGACATGTATATACTGAATACACTCAAAGTATCTGGAACGGAATTGTCGGTGAAGTTCAACTTGAAGCCAAAGATCCTATTCGATTTATTAATCCGCAGGTATATACAACTTCTAAACCAGCCACCATACGTATCAAAGACATTCTTCTCAATGAATCAACCAAGAGTGAAGATGCAGATATAACAATGCGCCTGATTGACAGGAAAACCGGAACAATAGCATTTTCAAAAACAATCAAACAAAGACTGGATAAAGGGGAAACTACTTTCGATTATACTGCACAGCTACCGGCTGATATAAAACTATGGAATGACGTAACTCCAAATTTATATGAACTAGAACTCGAATTACAGAACAAGAAATGGTATGACTCATACAAAACAGAGATAGGATTCAGAGATATTTCCGCTTCCCGTTCAAAAATATTAGTAAATGGGAAACCGGTATTTATGCGTGGTAATCTGGACTGTGTCCATTTTCCTTTGACCGGATATCCTTCATGCAACGTTGAAGATTGGGAACGTATATTCCGTATCTATAAAGATTATGGGCTTAACCATGTCAGGTTCCATTCGTGGTGTCCACCCAAAGCTGCATTCACAGCTGCAGACCGTATTGGGATTTATATCCAGGCTGAAGTAATCTGGATTGACTGGTGGATGACCAATACCCCACCTGACCGGAAAGATATGATAACCAAAGGTAGTCCTGAAGGATTGGGTAAAAACCCTTCAGCCGATGCTTTCGTTCAAAAAGAATTAAGCCGTATGCTGGATGCTTATGGCAATCACCCTTCATTTATTATGCAATGTATCGGCAACGAGTTGGGTAATTCAGACTTCGATATTATGGAATCATGGATGAAACCTCTGAAAGAAAAGGATTCCAGAAGACTCTATTCCGTATCGACAGCCAGGAAAATCATGCCTCTAGACCAGTATATGGCAACTCATTACATTCAAGGTATTGGTAGTACCAGGGGATTGAAAGGGGGAGCATCTACCAATTGGGATTTTGAAGACGTTTATAAACAAGCCGAAATACCAATCCTATCACATGAAATCGGACAATGGCCTGTTTATCCTCGATGGAGTGAAATAAAAAAATATAAAGGGGTACTGAAAGCCCGCAACATGGAAGAATTTTTGGAAGTTGCCCGCAAAAATAATCTGGAAGAACAAAATGAAGCATTTGTACAATCCTCGGGGGCACTCAATCAAATCATGTATAAATATGAAATAGAATCCTTCCTCAGGACTCCGTCGTGCGCAGGAATCCAATTACTTAGCATGCAGGATTATCAGGGGCAGGGAGAAGCTTTAGTGGGCTGGCTGGATGTATTCTATGATAGTAAAGCCATAACTACGCCTGAAAAGTTCCGCTCTCATATGGATACTATTGTACCTCTATTACGTCTTCCTAAATTTATTTGGGAAAACAATGAAAAGTTAACCGCCGATATACAATTAGCTCATTACGGAACACAGGCCCTACATGATGGATTGTATTGGAAAATAACAGATGAAACAAATGTACTGATAGACTATGGACAAATTAATCCACGTCCCTACCCTGTCGGCAGTTCGGAAATTGTCGGTAAAATCGAATGCAATTTATTTCGCATAGATAAAGCAAAAAAACTAACAATTGAAGTTGGCCTGGATAATGATGCAATTTCAAACCGTTGGCATATCTGGGTATACCCTTCTTCACAGAAAAATGAACCGGGAAAAGTTTATATAACCGACCGGGTGAATGGAGAAACTCTTAAACGTCTTGACAAAGGAGAAAATGTATTATTACAAGCTTCCAGCCTCGGCACAGAAGCAACAGCTGATAAAATATACTTTTATCCTTTGTACTGGTCACTTACATTTTTCCCCGGTCAAGGGAAAAATACTATTGGTATGGTAGTACAGGACAAACATCCTGCTTTTGGAAATTTCCCTACCGATGCACACAGCGATTGGCAATGGCAATCTATTTACAAAGACGCACGTGCCTTTTATATTAATGATTATCCTGCTGATTATCGGCCTTTGGCACAGCCAATAGATGATTTTCATCGAAACAATAAGTTAGCTTCCATTTTCGAACTTAAAATAGGAAAAGGGAAATTACTTGTATGTGGATTTGATTTGAGTAATGACTCACTTCCGGCCGCAAGACAATTGAAAACTAGTTTATTGCGCTATATGCAAACCGATAATTTCGCTCCCAAACATGAAGTGGATATAAAATCACTTCAAACAATGTTCACTTACGTGGAGCCACTTCAATCAACTACACCGGGAGCCTTCTCAAACTCCTTACTATATATAGATTCCGATACAAAAGAAATCCAGAAAAACACACGTATTAAGATTACGAGTAATGGAAGGGAGAATACCGAAGAAGGTCCGGCATGGCAAGGAAAAGAAATAACCTTTACAATCCATTGCCCTCAGGGAATAATAGGTTCACTTTATGTCTGTTTTGAAGATAAAGACCAAAAAGGACGTACCGGTGATATTATCTTCGAAGGACGTAATTTTGAATTAGGAAAACAAAAAGAGGAAGAAAACTGGGTTAAATTCCATGTGATGCGGGAAGACTCCAATGATGGAATGGTTGTACTGAAGGCAAATGTAAAAAACGGACCGGATTTGATAATTTCTAAAATAGCATTGAAAGAAGAATAAATACTGAAAAAAACTCGTTTCTAATTTTAATGAACCGGTTATATCCGGATGATTAAAAATTCTCAGAGACCCCGGTAATTTCTATTTAACAGAAATATCGGGGTCTTTTTTTGTACTAATATCCCTTTTCATATCATTTTTTGTACATTTGTAATATGGGACAGATTGAAATAGAAGATAACGAACAATCAATATCACAAAGTGAAATAGCTTCTATATGGGAAAAATTCAGAAAAGGAGATAAAAAAGCACTTGCAATTCTTTTTGAATTAACTTCTAACAGGCTTTATAGGTATGGCACTAAATTTATTGTAGATGAAGAACTTGTAAAAGACTGTATTCAGGAGCTTTTCATAAAACTCTTACAGAACCAGCAAAATCTTCCTCATTTGATGAATCCGGTTTTTTATTTATTCAAAGCATTAAAAAACATATTGATTAATGCTATTCAGGAAAAAGAAAAAATCATCTATTTTTCTCCACAAGAAATTCCTTTTCATGTAAAGTTCTTTTATCAAAATGAAGAAGAATCTGATATAAGCGAAGACATAAAAGAAAAATTCGAAAAAGTAATAACTCTACTGTCCGATCGACAAAAAGAAGCCATCTATTTACGCTTTCAAGCAGAAATGTCTTATGAAGAAATATCCGAACTATTAGGAATAAACTACCAATCAGCACGAAACCTGATTCATCGATCCATTGATAAAATCCGTTCTGAAATTGGTTCTACACTACTTACTGTTTTTCTTTTTTCCCTATATTAAGTTCAAGAAAAACCTTACAGGTTCTTTTTGTTAAATCACTTGTTTTATTCTATTTTGTTTACATTTAAATGAATGTCCTTCCACTTATAAGATTTAATTTATTTAAGAGGATTTCTCCCAAAAAAAATCAGATACTGTGAGTACAAAACTACAGCCATATCTGTGTACCCTCAAAATAACAAAGAATCGATCATGGAAAAAACTCAACAAGAACAAATATTTCATAGTCTGCTTGATGATGATCGATTCTTTAAATGGCTTATGCATCCAACAAAAGAGCAGGATGAATACTGGAAAAAAATAATGCAGGAAGACCCCGATAAAAAAAAGATAATTGACGATTTAAGCCCCATTATAAAAGGGATTCGAATTATAGATAATGAACTTTCAAGTGAAGACAAAAGAAATATATGGCTGGAAGTAGAAAAGTATGAAAACAAAATGCAAAGAAAACCTCCTTTCAGGATATTATTTCTTCGTTATGCTGCTGTTATTACACTAATCATTTCCGTTTCTATTTCCATTCTTTGGTATAAACACGAACAAGCCCAAAATACACCTATCAATTATGAATCTCTTTTTTCTCAAACGGAAGAGACTTCTGATAATGTTCTCATTGTATTAGGAGATGAGAAAAAAATAGAACTCACAGATAAAAATGTTGAGCTTATACATGACGCAGAAGGGCGTGTGACCATCAATGCCGAAACAATAGAGGCAAAGAAGGATACAAAAAATGAAAAAACTCAATTCAATCAGTTATTTGTTCCTTATGGAAAAACAACCAGTATCGTGATGAGTGATGGTTCTAAACTATGGGTCAATTCCGGAAGCCGGGTTATCTATCCTGCGGCTTTCGAGGCTAATAAAAGAGAAATATTTGTAGAAGGGGAGATTTATCTTGAAGTAGCAAGAAATGAAAAAACACCATTTATTGTTAAGACAGATTTATTAGAAATTAATGTTTTAGGAACTTCATTTAATATCAGCGCATATAAAAACGATGCAGACCAATCGGTTGTATTAGCTACCGGTTCTGTTTCTATACGGGAATTAAATAAGAAAGAAGTTACTACAATTAAGCCCAATCAGAAATATTCATTCGAAAAAAGCTCCAATACATTTTCCTTACAGACAGTCGACGTCATGAATTACATTAGTTGGAAGTATGGTTTTCTGATCTTTTACAAAGATAATTTAAGTAATGTGCTACGAAAAGTTGAACGTTATTATAATATCCCCCTCAATTACAATGTAGAAGGGGCAAACCTTAAAACCATCAGTGGTAAATTGGACCTTAAAGAAAATATTGAAGAAACATTCCGGATCATATCTATTGCGGCGCCTATAGAATATGAGATTGGTGATGATCAAATAAAAATTAGTGTTAAACCTTAAAAAACAATTACTATATGAAAACATAGAAAATAAAAAGAAACCGGAAAGTACTGGGAATACTTTCCGGTGGATTCAGATCGAAAAAAGCTCTAAAAACATTTTTTAATCTAAAACATATACAAAGATATGAAATTAATCACAATCAAAAGTGGTTCCCATCGGGAATTGCTAAAAGCTCTACGTATCATGAGATACTCGTTTTTCCTTTTACTTGTTGCCTGTTACTGCTGGTCTGCACCAGGATCGTATGCTCAAACAGCAGAGATAAATTTATCTTCAGGCAGTAAAACATTGAAAGAACTCTTTACAGAAATCGAACAAAAAAGCGAATTCATTTTCTTATACAGTGACGAGGTTGTAGACCTTGCAAAAAAGGTAACGATCGATAAAAATGAAAACACTCTTGACGATATTTTACATAATGCTCTAGAAGGAAGTAATACGGATTATAAAATCATAGATAGACAAGTAATTTTCTATGAGAAAGAAGTACCTGTTCAAACTGAAATTTCTCAACAAATATCTAATATTGAAATATCCGGAAAAGTCGTTGATATCTATAATGAACCTATTATTGGTGCTAAT
Source organism: Tannerellaceae bacterium (assembly GCA_032073245.1). Taxonomy (GTDB): domain Bacteria; phylum Bacteroidota; class Bacteroidia; order Bacteroidales; family Tannerellaceae; genus QVMG01. Next base: position 28,953 of record DAMANX010000028.1, on the reverse strand, counting down.
ATAGCGATAAAGGGTACGACTTTAGGGGATATATCTGATATAGACGGAAATTTTAAATTATCAGTTCCACCTAATAGCACGCTTATCATTTCTTATATCGGTTATATTGAACAGGAAATCAAACTAACATCAAATAGAGAACTACGGATAGTATTACTCGAGAATGCCGAAGCTATTGATGAAGTTGTGGTTATCGGATATGGGACTGTCAAAAAAAGTGATTTAACAGGTTCGGTATCTTCCGTTAACTCAGACAAGGTTACTCAGGTAAAAGCTGTATCAAATGTAGCCCAAGCTTTGCAAGGCCAAACATCCGGGGTGCAGGCAAATCAACGTTCGGGTCAACCGGGAGAAGCTGTAAATATTGTTATCAGAGGAGCTAACTCTATAAGTGGTGGAAGTTCTCCACTGTATGTTATAGATGGAATGTTACTGGATGATCTTAGTGCTCAATTAAATCCGGATGATATACAAAACATCGAAATATTAAAAGATGCTTCTGCAGTAGCAATTTATGGTTCCAGAGGTGCAAATGGTGTGGTTATGATCACAACCAAACGGGGAGTAGAAGGAAGAGCTAAAGTAAGTTACAGCGGATATTTTGGTGGACAACAATTACGTAAAAAGATTGATTTAATAGATGCCAGCCAGTTTGCAACCCTTCAAAATGAGGTTGCTGCCAACGATGGTAATCCGCTTCCCTGGACTTCTGCTGAAATCAGCGCATTAGGAAAAGGTACGGATTGGCAAGACGAAGTTTATCGGACAGGAATAGTGCATAATCACGATGTCTCATTAAGTGGTGGTAGTGCCGATACCCGCTACTATACATCTTTTGGTTATTATAATCAGGAAGGTATTATCCGTAATTCCGGTTTTGAACGTATTTCATTCCGCGTAAACGTAGATCAAAAAATATCCTCGAAAATAGATTTAGCGACTAGCTTATCTATTCAAAATTCCAAATATAATCAGGCTGTTTATACTGGTGCTGATGGTGGTGGAGGTATACCTTTCACTACCATGGTAATGCCTGCTACGCAAGGTATTTACAATGAGGACGGCACATATACCCGCTTCACTGGCGTTTCGTGGGGACAAACTAATCCCGTTGGAATTTCCAAAGAAACTTATAATGAAAATAATGCTACACGTATTATAGGAAATGCCCGTTTGAATATTGAAATATTAGAGGGCCTTTCTTTAAGATTAAGTGCGGGTATTGATCAGAATAATTCTAAAACAGACAGTTATCTACCTTCTACTATAACTACCGGACAAACAAGTCAAGGTAATGGAAAAGCTTCTAAAAATTATTCAAGCTCATTAGCTTTCTTAAATGAGAATGTATTATCTTATAACAGAAAAATTGGAGAACACACTTTTGATGTTGTTGCCGGTTTCACCTACCAATACAATAAAGGGGATAATCTAAATAGCGGTACTGCAACCGGTTTTATAAGTGATATATATCAAAACAACAACCTTGGAGCAGCAGAAATAAAAGCTCAACCTAGTACCGGATATTGGGATAGCAAGTTAATATCTTATCTGGGACGTATTAATTATAATTATTTGAGTAAATATTATCTAACCCTAACCGGTCGTTATGATGGTTCATCCAAGTTCGGTGAAAATAACAAATATGCTTTCTTCCCATCAGGGGCATTGGCATGGCGGGTTTCCGAAGAAGCTTTTATGAAAGAAATAGAGGCTATTTCTAATTTAAAATTAAGGGTAAGTTACGGTACATCTGGAAATCAAGCCATCAGTTCTTATCAGACACTTGCCAGATTAAATAATGTAAATCTGACTTTTGACGGGCAAAACAATACCGGATTTGTACAGGGTTCCTTAGAAAATAAAGATTTAAAGTGGGAAACCACTTCCCAATTCGATGTAGGTTTTGATTTGAATCTTTTTAATGATCGAATATCTTTAACCGCAGATTATTACCAAAAGAAAACAACTGATCTGTTAATGCCAGTCAAGTTACCAACTTCATCCGGTTTCACAAGTGTAATACAAAACGTGGGCTCTATTCGTAATCGCGGTTGGGAATTCCAGATTAGCACACTGAACATAGACAAAGCTTTCAAATGGTCATCTGTTTTAACCTTATCACAAAACAAGACAAAAGTTTTAGATCTTGGAAAAGATGTAGATGGTAACCCAATCACATATCTGGAATCAGGTTCCGGGGGAAACTGGTTTCCAATAATGTTAGGCGAATCCATGCGCCAGCTATATGGACAAACAGTGGTAGGAATATATCAAACAGATGATGAAGCTATACAAAATGGTGAACCTACTAAAAAAGCAGGTGATTACAAATTTAAAAACTTTGATGGACAGGGGAATGTGGATGATAGCGATAAAAGAATTCTTACAAATCTTGAACCTAAATTGACCTTCGGATTTAACAATACATTTACTTATAAGAACTTTGACCTATCCATTTTATTAGTCGGAACACTCGGTAATGATGTTGTAAATGAATTCCGTAAATATAATCTCACGGTAAACGGAAATTGGATGCCAACTAAGGAAGCATTTAATAACCGTTGGCAAGGAAGCGGAACAGGTAATAAAATAGATAGGCCATCGAAAAACAGTGGAACTTCTATACGTGATTATGCGAATAGCCTTTGGGTTGAAGATGGATCTTATCTTAGAGTTCGTGATATTACGTTGGGATATAAATTCCCTTCTAAAAACTTGGGGTTTGTGTCCTCACTATATGTTTATATAAGTGGACAAAACCTGTTTACAATTACCAACTATTCAGGTTATGATCCGGAAGCTGTATGGAGTTCTAATACTGCAATCAACGGTTGGGACAGAGGTGTATATCCTTCCACAAAATCATTTATTGGCGGTTTGAAAGTTACTTTTTAAAATATAAGAATATGAAAACATCGAATCAAATAAGGTTTAAAGCCTTAAATATAAAAAATCTCACCTTTCTCATGATATCCTTTGTCATACTTCAGGGATGTTCATTAGACGAAAATCCTAAAACATTTATAAGTCCGGATGCTTATTTCAACAGTTACGAGAGTTATGAAGCTGCTGTAATGGGAATATATTCCAATTTAGGTACTTTTTCCAACGGAGATGGTACAATGATAACTGAAATGTTTTCTGATATATACAGAGAACCGGATGCTTCTTATGAACAGGCATTACCTACTTATCAGAATGATAGACGTTCTATTTTCTATAATACAAGAAGATATTGGAGTGCCGGATATTCCATGATAAAAAATGCAAATTTTGTTCTAAGTAAAACGCCGGACGAACCACAATATGCAACCTTAGTTGCCGAAGCACGTTTTTTACGTGCATTCGCCTATTTTCAACTAGTACAAGTTTATGGAGATATTCCTTTAAGAAAAGTGCCAATAGAGAGCTATGACGATATACAAATACAAAAAAGTAGTCAGGAATCAGTATATGAATTCATTCTGGAAGATTTGACTTATGCTGAAAATAATTTAAATGATGATCCATTACAACAAGGCCGGGTTTATAAATCTGTAGCTACTTCCTTGCTAGCAAAAGTATATCTTACTATGGCCGGAAACCCTATCAATAAAACAGAATATTTCGCTCAGGCACGGGATAAAGCTATTTCTGTTATTAATTCAGGCCGCTTTAGTTTGATGGATGATTATGCTTCCGTGTTCCATAATATGGTATATACAAAAGAATCAATATGGGAAGAGGTGTATGATCCACAAAAAGGAGGAAATGCAATCGCTGGCTTAACCATAACAGCAGCCGGATTCAAACCTATCCTACTTCCTGCAGAATGGTTTATAAAAAGTTTCACAGAAGGAGACCAACGAAATGAATGGGGTATTTCCGAGAACTATACTACTCCATCAGGGAAAGTACTTGCCAGCTATTTCCAGAAATTTGTAGATAATGCAATTATTGATAATGACCTTGCTCCAGGCTCCGTTATTTCCAACTATACAAAACCTCATCTGCGTCTGGCAGAGATGTATCTTATTGCAGCAGAAGCAGAGAATGAAATAAATGGCCCGTCGCAAGCATATCAATATATCAATAAAATAAGATGGAGAGCACGTACTGATAAATCCAATCCGGCTTTAGTTCCTGACCTCGAAGGATTAACAAAAGAAGAATTTCGTGAAGCTCTTTATCTGGAACGAAAAAAAGAACTATATTTGGAAGGTTCTACATGGTTTGATTTGAAAAGGACGAATACTATGGATAAAATTCAGCAGATGAGGCCGGAAAGCCTGGTTAATCCAATCGGAATATATAACCAAACGTGGCCTATTCCGGATGAAGAGCTGATAAGCAATAAAATTGAGCAAAATCCAATGCCATAAGCATGCGGATTAAAAAGAGGATTTAATTTCTCCTCCTTAGTAAAGGAGGAGTACCCGAACAAAGAGAGGGGGAGGTGGTTTGATATATTTGCTATAATTTTCATCTAACCACCCCGTCACGCTTAACAGCGCGCCACCCCTCCTTTGCAAAGGAGGGGAAAGTAAAACCCTTTTGATATATAGTTTTTAATTGAAACAAACTCACAGATTAACCTATATAAAAACTTATGATAAAAACTCAACTCTCATTTGTACAAAATATTCTGGTACAAATTATATTAGTGGCATATCTTCTCGTGGGATGTAATAATGCCGTTAAAACAATAGATTTGCCTGCTATACCTATTGAAACCGATCAGGTAACTCGTCTCATTTCCGGAAAAGCCCAACTGAATGGAGATATAAAAATCTTTATGCCGGAAGAATCTTTCAAATTCTTCTGGGTGGAAAACTGGAAATCGCCGGAACAGTCTATTCAATGGAACATAGATTCTAAAGAGGGTAACTATCAAGTTTCAACTCTTGTTCAATTAAATAACGTATCAGAAAATGAAAAAGTTATACTGGAATTAACTGACGGTAAGAATAGTATTCAATGTTCTGTTTCTGGTAACGGATGGCAACGATGTTCCTTTGATAAACTTATAAAATTATCATCTGGCATATCTACTCTTACACTGCGTATCCTTTCACCGGGCCAATCAGACGATTTCAATATTCATCTTTCTTCCTTAGAAATAGTCACACCTGCATTGTATACACAACTCCAGCAAAAGATAAAAAAACTATATACTGACGCCCGGTGGATGAGTGATCTTAAATATGGTTTCTTTTTCCACTGGAATTCATGCAGTATGCCTCGTCAAGGTGAACCGAAAAGCTATGAAGAAGCTGTCAAAGATTTTGATGCGGATGCTTTTGCTAAAATGGTAAATGATTGCGGAGGACAACTTGTTTTCTTTACCACTTCATGGGCAGAATATTATTTCCCGGCACCTTTGCAAACTATTGACAATATAATTCCCGGTCGTACTGCTTCACGTGATTTAATTTTAGCTTTATCTGATGCTTTAGGTAAATATGGTATAAAGCTTATTTTATACTATCACACCGGACATGGAGACAAAGAATGGTGGGATAAGCAAAACTATAGCCGGGAACATCCGGAAATGCTTTTCAGTAATCTGGAACAGATCATGGGAGAAATCAGTGATCGTTACGGAAGTAAAATTGCGGGATTATGGCTCGATGACGGTATGGGATACTATCCCAATGGTGCAAATTTTGAAAAAATAACTACTGCTGTAAAAAGAGGAAATCCCAATATGGTAGTATGTTATAATCCATGGATATTCCCTAAATTTACAGAATTCCAGGACTTTTATGCAGGAGAAATGGGACTATCTGAAAAGAGTGCCGGTATCGAAAACCCATATCTACCCGTTGGAGGTGACGGACGATTCACAGGGGGACCCCACCAGGGTTTACAGGCAACTTATTGTGGCCTTTTAGAACCGGGTGATTGGACGCATATCTATAAAGACACCGAAATACCGGCTCCTCTTCTTTCCACAGATGAATTAACAACCATTATCCGTGAATCGAATAAAAGAAGAAATCTTCCTATGATGAATGTACGCATATATCAGGACGGAACTATTTCTCCACAAACCTATCAATTACTGAAAGAAGTAAAAGAACAGATATATAATAAATAATCAGAAACGGAGTATCATGAAAAGAAATATATTGTTCACTTTATTATTGGTCTGTTTTGCCTGTTATTTGCATGCAGAACAAACAATCTTCATTTCCGGTCAGGGAAATGATTCGAATAATGGTTCTCAAAATTCACCTGTTCGAACTCTTGAAGCTGCTTTGCAATTAGCAAAAAACAGCCGGGAGAAAGAAATCAGTATTCTTTTCCGGGAAGGAGTCTATCAATTGGCTTCAACAGCAGTTATAAGTTATGACGACTTTCACGGAAAAAAACTTCTTATATCCTCCTGGCAAAACGAGCCAGTAACGCTCAAAGGCAGTAAAAGTATTTCGCCCGTATGGGAAAAAGGGAAAAATAATATCTACCAGGCACAGGTAGAAGATAATTTTGATCAACTATATATCAACGGTGAAAAAAGAATTCTTGCGCGTTATCCCAATTATCAAGAAGGCGTTCTCTTTAATGGTACGTCTAAAGATGCTCTTTCTTCCCAAAGAATAAAAAAATGGAAAGACCCTGTAGGAGGATATATTCATTCCATGCATAGTGGACGTTGGGGGAGTCAACATTATCTTATCACAGGAAAAGGGAAAGATACTCTATCTTATGAAGGAGGCTATCAGGTGATACGCGACTCACCAATTCATAACGAATTACGATATGTTGAAAACATACGAGAAGAACTAGACGTTCCCGGTGAATGGTTTCTTGATAAAAAAGAGAAAATATTATACTACTATCCTTATTCTAATGAGAAACCGGAAGAACTTTGTGTAGAGATTGTTACTCTTCCTCATCTGATTGAGCTACGAGGCAGAGATGAAAATAACAGTCTCTCTAATGTAACAATAAAGGATATTTGTTTCACACATACATTGCGTACCATTTTGCATCCGTATGAAAGCCTTATGCGAAGCGACTGGGGCATTTACCGTGGGGCAGCAGTAATGCTGGAAAACACGAAGGACTGTATTATCTCCAATTGTGAATTTACTGAATTAGGAGGAAATGCGATATTCCTTAGCAGATATAATCTCAATAACTCAATAATAAGTAATCATATCCATCATATTGGTTCCAGTGCTATATGCCTGGTTGGCGATACTACAGCTGTACGTTCCGGCTCATTAGGATATTATAATTTTGTACCCTATGAAGAAATGGATTTAACTCCAGGACCCAAAAACAGCCTTTACCCTCGCGAATGTACAGTAGAAGACAATCTAATCCATGACATCGGACTTATTGAAAAGCAGGTTGCAGGCGTTCAAATTCAGATTGCTGCCTTAATCAATGTACGGCACAATACTATTTATCGTATCCCACGGGCCGGAATAAATATTGGCGATGGGGCATTCGGTGGACATATCCTTGAATATAATGATGTTTTTGAAACCGTTCTCGAAACAAGTGATCACGGCGCATTCAATTCCTGGGGTAGAGACCGTTTTTGGCATCCCAATTCCGCTATAATGCATAAGTTGACAGAAGAACATCAGGATATTATACTATTGGATGCTATATATACAACCATTATCCGTAATAACCGGTTCCGTTGCGACCATGGATGGGATATTGATCTGGATGATGGAAGTTCCAACTATCATATATACAATAATGTATGTCTACGGGGAGGTATAAAACTCAGGGAAGGATTTTACCGTAAAGTAGAAAACAATCTGGTCATTAATAGTTCCCTCCATCCACATGTATGGTTTTTAAAGAGTGGAGATATCATACAACGCAATGTGTTTATGCAACCCTATTTCCCCATTCAAATTAAAAGCTGGGGAGAAAAGGTTGATTATAACTTCTTCTCCAATCAGGTATCACTTGATAAGGTTAGGAAAGATGGTACCGATATCCATAGTATAAGTGGTGAATTACGATTTGCAAACGCGAAAGAGGGTGACTATACTCTTACCAATGGAAGCATACCTTTTACTATCGGATTTGAGAATATCCCCATGGATCGTTTTGGAGTATACTCCCCTACCCTAAAAGCTATTGCCGAACAGCCTGTTTTTCCTTCCGTTCAATTAGTCGACCCTAGTGACGATTCTAAAGAATATGAATGGTTGGGCGCTGGCATCAAAGTAATAAAAGGCTTGGATGGCAAAAAAAACATTTTAATTATTAGTGTTGAAGATGGAAGTATGATAAGTGAAGCCGGCTTACAGAAAAATGATATAATTCGTAGTATCAATAAAAAAGAGGTTTCTTCTATTGAAGAAGTCTATGCTCTGACAGAAGAAAACAGATGGCGTGGAAGACTGCAGGTTACAATTTATCGTAATCAAAACGAAGAAGAAAAGAGGATTAATTTCAGATAAAACCTAATTATACCATATTATTAATCATTTAAAACACACAGACATGTCATTAAAAAAGTTCGTTGTCATTCCACTTATTATTGGTGTACTTGCATTCTTTATCCAGATCGTGGATCAGTTATTATCACCTTCTATGCCACCTGAAGGTAATGTAGGTTTTGGATGGGTAGCCTTCCAATCCTGGGCTGTTTACTTTCTTGCTGGTTGTAATGTAAAAGGAGGAATAAAAGCTTTTATTTCTTACGGTGTTGGGATTATTGCCTCCATACTAATCATGGTATTAGGAGGGATTTTCTCTACTTCACTTACTTTCTTCGGACTACCTATCGCTGTAGGACTAATTGCCTTTCTTGCTATTTTCGGTGAAAGAAACGAATGGACTTCCCTTATTCCTGCCCTATTTATTGGTGCCGGTGCATTCTTCGGATTTATGAGTTACGTACCTGGGGCAACCTTTGAGATAGCAGCTTTCACTATTATGGTGTATTGCGTTATCGGATTAATATTTGGATTCGTAACGGTTGCATTGCGTTCCAGATATGAAGCTAAGGTAGCTAAAGAAGATGCTTCTTCGTGATATATTATAAATAGCAAGTATAGTAACTAATTACTATACTTGCTATCAATAATATATAAACAGTAAGTTATTTCTTCTTCCTAAACTCCAACGGTGTCATATTAAATTTAGCCTTAAAACACCGGCTGAAATATTGCTGGGAATTAAATCCTAACTGTTCGGATATTTCAACTATTTGCAGTTGTGGATTACTTTTTAATAAAGTTGCAGCCTGCTTTAGTTTCATATTTAAGATATAATCATTAGGAGTAACTCCAGTCAATGCTTTGAACTTCGCAAATAAGGAAGAACGGCTCATCGCTAATTCTTTTGTTAATTGGTTTATTCCGAAGTCAGGGTCTTTATAATTATCTTCAATAATCTTTTCTACCTGTTCCAGAAACTGCTTATCAAGACTGTTATTTGCCAGAAGCTGGATATCAAAGTTTTGTTGGTTTTGTAACCGTTGTTGCAATATAATCCGGTTTCTGATCAGGTTATTGCAACGTGCCAGTAATACCTTTGAATTAAAAGGTTTAGGTATATAATCATCAGCTCCCCGTTGAAATCCTTCAATATTCTTTTCCGCAGACGTCAGGGCAGTCAATAAAACCACTGGGATATGAGATGTATCCCTATCACTTTTTATTCGGAAACACATTTCAATACCCGACATTTTCGGCATCATCACATCACTTAATATTAAATCAGGTTTTACCTCTCTGGCAATTGTGAGTCCTTCTTCCCCATCATGTGCCAACAAAACACGATAAAGCGGAGTAAATAAGGTGGATAATATCTGTAATAATTCTTCTTTATCTTCTACAATAAGTATTGTATAGAGCTCATCTTTCTTTACGCCCTCTGAATATAAATCTGCTACTTCAATGAGTTGTTCGGTAAATTCAGTCTCAGGAATAGCGGTATTTATTATATCCTGTTCTTCTTCGGGAACAAATGTTATAGTTGCATCTTCTTCAAAATGAGCTTTTCCCTTTTGTAATGAAACGGTGAAAACACTACCATATCCGGGGCTACTTTCAACGGAAATATCCCCATGATGTAAATCTATTATGTTTTTTGATAAAGCCAGGCCAATCCCTGCTCCTGTGCCTCCTTGTGTTGCTTCCTTATTATTTCCTGCCTGATAAAATCTATCGAATACTTTGTCTCTTTCCTGTACCTCTATACCTATACCATTATCTATCACTTTTACAATTACATGCGTATCGGTTTCCAATACAACAATATCAATAAATCCTTTTTCCTTGGTATATTTAAACGCATTCGACAACAAATTATTAAACACTTTCTGCAATTGCTCCGGATCGAACCAACAAAGCAGGTTTTCTTTTTCTGTTTTAAAGTTATAACTAATCCCACGAGGAGAAGCGTATTCATGAAACGTTAGGTATATTTCTTTCAGGAATGGTATTATATCTTTTTCCGTAATTTTCAACCTAACATGCTTTTGCTCCAGTTTCCGGAAATCTAATAACTCATTGATCAGATGGCGCAACTGCCCGGCATGTTTATATGTTTTAAGTATACTATTGTACACCGGGGGAGCCAACGACCTGTTTTGTAATAACAAATCAATCTGCGAGATTATTAATGTAAGCGGCGTTTTAAATTCATGACTGATATTTGTAAAGAATAGAAGCTTCGCCTGGTTAATCTCTTCTATTCTCTCTTTATCTTTTCGTTCAGTCTCCAAAGATGCAGCCAGTCTCATTTTACTTAACCGGAAACGTGTAATGGCATACAATATGGAAGATATAATAATAAGATATATAAAGAGAGCCAACGGAGTTGCATAATAGGGTGAATGAATCTGTATTGCCATATCAATATGACGTAAATGTTGATCATTATAAGAGTCCTTTTCCCTTACTCGCAAAGTATATTTTCCCGGGTTCAGATTAAATACTGGTTTTAGTTGTAGGTATCCATTTAGCATCAAATCCCTCTAACATATATTCATACGAAGTATTCTTTTGTGTATGGATATAGTTATCGGACGCAAAATGAAAAATCAGGTTATTCTGCTTGTAATGCAAAGAGAGATTATCATTATATGACAGAACTGTTGATAACACACCTGACTTATCCCTGGGATAGACTTTATTGTTGTGTATATAAAGATCAGAGAAATAAAGACGGTAATTCTTATTGCTTTTATAAAGGTCTTCTTCATAAAAAGAAACCAGCCCATCGGCACTTCCCACAAAAATCTCGCCATCTTCACACATAAGCACGCCACAATCGAGATTTATCGATGTGATGGGTAATCCCGAATCCAAACGTACTTGTTTAACCATCCCTTTTACCGGATCGAAAAAAGAAACTCCTTTGTCACTGGTTACTATCAAATGTCCATTTTGCGATTCTGCCAGATTATAGCAATAATTACTAAGCAGGTAATTTTCTTCTGCCGTAAACTGTTTAAAAGTATTTTCTTCTTCGTTGAATAAGAAAAGGCCGGACCCACGGGTTCCTACATATATTCTTCCATCTTTAGTTTCAAGTATCTTCAAAGCGCTGAATGTACCCAAACCATTTTTCTCCGGAGAAAGAACTTCTTCGGAACCATCTTCTATTTTGATACGGATTATTCTATTCGTTTTAGTCAACCAGACATATCCTTTTGAATCGATCATAAAATTAAGGCCGGCATAAGGCCTGTTATTATAAGAAACGTTAGGGAACAACGGACTTATTTCTTCGGTATCCATATCCAGAACAAATAGCCCTTCCCGGTCGAGAAAAACAAGTTTATCCTGATATACTTTCATATCCTGAATAATACTATGTGGTGCAACCGGGTTACGCTCCTGCAGAAAATTCCGGAATCTTTTTGTTTTTATATCATATATACTCAATCCTCCCGTATGAGTTCCTATGTATACTTTATTACGCTTCCTGTCATAATAAATACTTTTCAGGTTATTCTCCCGGATAGTATTACCTTTTTCAGATGCCGTAAAATGCCTAAACTGACGATTCTTACGATCGAGGAAGTTCAGCCCTCCTCCTTCTGTGCATATCCAGATATTGCCGTCATCATCTTCAACCATATTACCGATAAACGGAAAATTCAGGCAATCATCCCGGGAGGTACTTGCTGCATAATAAGTATAAATATCACTTTCTGGGTTGAAATAATTGATACCTCCATAATATGTGCCCACCCAGATAGTTCCTTGGGAATCTTTACACAACGAAAAAACAGAGGAATGAGATAAACTTCCGGGAAGAATATCCTGCGGATAAGTGGTAAAATTACCGGATAACCGATCATATTTACATAATCCCTTAAAGGTTCCTATCCAGAGATTTCCCTGATTGTCTTCTACAAACTCACGGGTTTGGTTACTGGCGATTGAATATGGATTATCCGGTTCGGGAAGAAACTTATCTATTCCACCTCCTGCATTTATCCGGTATAACCCTTCCATTCGTGTGCTTATCCATAGATTATGAAACCTATCCTCATACAGGCTATAAATATCATGTTCGGGTATTACGCATGAAATTTCTTTACCCTCTTCATAAACATATAATCCTGCCAGCGTTCCAATCCACAAACGATTACTGCTATCCCACATAATCCGTGTTATCAGACGTGGTAAATCAGTTTTCAGAAAAGGGATTAATTGTTGGTTTGTTTCATCCCAGCGCAAGACAGAATCATCTACAATCGTCCATATCTCTCCATTATGGGAAGCAACAGTCGCTACTCCTTTATCCCTTATCAGATGAAAACTTTCCGCACGAATATCATATTTCATCAAAGAACGGTCAGCTTTTATAAATATATTACCGGCAGCATCTCCCACAATCGGATAAACTTCGTTACCCGAAAGCGACTGGAATGGCTTTCCACTCTCCTCCCCTGCTTGTTGGTTGGGTTTATAGGTAACAATACTCTCACCATCGTACCTATTCAACCCTTCCAAAGTGCCAAACCACATCCTCCCCAACTGATCCTGATATATGCTTACAACCGATAGCTGAGAAAGCCCGTCTTCAATGCCCACTTGCTTAAAGTAAATTGGATAAGCTGAAAAAGCGCAGCATATCCATAACGTAAAGAGAAATAAATGTTTCATGAAACTTTTGCAGTGATTAAAAGAGTCTGTTTAAATGCTATCCCCTCAACAATATTACAACTTTTTTCCTTAACATAAAATAGTTATCTATTCTTTTAACTTCCTTATGCCTGGAGATTAGCTGTTTTATGCAGGACTTTTAGTGTTTTCTTGCAATAAAAATAATCTGCTCACAGCTGTGCAATATATATTTCACAGTTGTGCAATTATTATTCCACAGCCGTGCAATATATATTGCACAGCTGTGAGCAGATAAATTCTATAGCTAAAACGAACTAGATATTCTAAGGGAAAAAGGTAAAGGAAAGGCATAAAGGAAGAAGGATGTTAAATTTACGGATTTGGACTATTGTATAAATAATACGGACTGAAATAGGATAAGAGAGAGTGCTTTGAGGCTCTATTTTTGCCTTCACTAGAATTATGTAAAAACAAATAGTATCATGAAAAAAACAATCTTATTTATTTTCTCTTTGTTTATATGCGCCGGCCTTTCGGCACAACTCAAAGGAGTAAAGCATGTAGTGTTTATCGGAGCCGACGGATTGGGTTCTTTTATCTTAAAAGAGCATCAAGGGAGTTTTCCTCATTTGGAAAAACTTATGAAGGAAGGGGCTTCGTCATTGGAAATGCGTTCGGTCTTACCCTCATCAAGCGCAGTGAATTGGGCTTCTATATTGATGGGAGCCGGGCCGGAATTACATGGATTTACCGATTGGGGAAGTCAAACACCGGATCTTCCTTCACGTGAGCTTAATCAGTATGGAATGTTTCCGGGGGTGTTCGGTTTGATACGCGATAAATATCCGCAAGCGCAAACGGGTATTTTTTATTCCTGGTCGGGAATTGGTTATCTGTTTGAAAAGGAAGCAGTAAATATTAACCGTGATTTGCCGGGTAAAGACCGTGAAGTGGTACGTGAATCTATTGATTTCCTGAATCAGAAGAAACCTCTTTTCTCATTCATCTATTTTGCACAACCTGATGGAAAAGGCCATGGACACGGATGGGGAAGTCCGGAATATACTGAAGAGTGTAAGAAGATCGACAGCTACGTCGGTGAAATCATTCAAGCCATTGAGGATAATGGAATGGCTCAAAATACAATTGTCATCTTTATCTCCGATCACGGTGGCATTGAAAAGGGACATGGGGGAAAGACAATGCAAGAAATGCAAGTACCCTATATTATATGGGGTAAGAATGTAAAAGCAGGACATAAGATACAGGAGAGCCTGATGGTTTATGATAATGCTGCCACTATTGCTTATATATTGGGATTGAAACAACCACAGGTGTGGATTGGCCGTCCGGTGAAATCAGCTTTTAAATAATTATACAATGAAAAAGAACATCTTATATTTTATATTGTTGGCATTATTTGCCACAAACAGTATTTCCCTGATTGCTTCCGAATCAGAAATCCAGCAAAACAACGACCGTAAATACTGGACGGACTTGCTTTACCAAATGGCTGAACCGGTTTTGAAAAATATGAGCCGGGGTGAACTCGTAAAGAATATGGAGACGGAATACTCTCCGCTTTGGCAACACCACAGCAAGCATGTTATCTATATGGAAACTTTCGGCCGCCTGATGTCGGGATTAGCTCCATGGCTTTCCTTACCGGATGATAATACGAATGAAGGCAAACAACGCAAGCAACTACGTGAATGGGCTTTGAAAAGTTATGCCAATGCGGTTGACCCCAATAACCCGGATTATCTGGAATGGGATAAAGAGCCACAGGCATTGGTAGACGCTTCGTATATTGCAAATAGCTTCCTTCGTGCTCCCAAACAGCTTTGGGAACCATTGGATAAGGTTACAAAAGAACGCTACATTAAAGAATTCCAGGGATTACGGCGTTTTAAACCGGCTTATAGTAATTGGCTTCTGTTTGGGGCTATGGTAGAAACATTCATGCTCTCTATTGACGAAAGCTATGATGCTTTCCGTATTGATATAGGTGTCCGGAAAACAGAAGAATGGTATGTGGGAGACGGATGGTATTCGGACGGGCCTCACTTTGCATTTGATTACTACAATAGTTATGTTATTCAACCTATGTACGTTGAGATTCTGGATGTTTTGAAGGAGAAGAAGAAGATTAATACACAAGGTTTTGGACCGGCATTAGAACGTATGCAACGCTTTGGCGACATACTGGAGCGTATGATATCACCCGAAGGAACTTATCCTGCAGTGGGACGGTCGGTTACTTATCGTATGGGAACTTTCCAACCTTTAGCTCTTTTGGTATGGAAATATGAATTGCCGGAAACTCTCACTTACGGGCAGGTAAGAAGTGCATTAACCGCAGTTATGAAACGTATGTTTTCGGTCGATGGAAATTTTAATAAAGCCGGATTTCTCCAATTGGGTTTCGCTGGGCATCAACCGGATATTGCTGACTATTATAGCAATAATGGAAGTTTATATATTACGTCTTTAGCTTTCCTGCCCCTCGGACTTCCTGCCGATCATGCTTTCTGGACAGATGCTGCACAAGATTGGACAGCTAAAAAGGCCTGGAACGGAAAACCTTTCTTGAAAGATAAGGCGATCAAATAAGAGCCTTTAGGAATTCTTAGGAGCCTAAGGAACTTTAGGATTTGAGGGCTGACTAAAAAGTAGTATCAAATTTCTCCTCCTTAGCAAAGGAGGAGTACCCGAACGAAGAGAGGGGGAGAAGAAATTTGTCGCTATTAACTTAGGCTGATTGACTTTTTAGTCAGCTCAAGACCTTAAGGGCGTTAAAGGCTTTAAGGGCTGGCTTTTGAACTTACTTTCTACTAACAACTAAATTAATAATTATTTCTTATGAAGAAAAAACCAAATGTGTGCCTTATCCTTGCTAAAAGGATATTGGCAGGAACATCATTATTTCTTGTTACAGGAGGAATGGTGTATGCAAGTCCCGGAAATGACAACACCGTGTATTTACCTACGGTAAGTGTAGGGCAGCAACAACAGAAAACAATTACGGGGATAGTAACCGAAGCTAACGGAGAGCCCGTTATTGGTGCCAGCGTGGTTGTTAAGGGAACTACAAATGGTACGGTTACTAATATCGATGGAGAATTTACTCTTTCCAACGTTCCGTCCCAGGCGATTGTGCAGGTAAGCTATATTGGATTTACAATGCAGGAGTTTACCGTGAGTAATCAGTCAAATTACAATCTGGTACTTCGTGAAGATAGTCAGATACTCGATGAAGTGGTGGTTGTGGCTTATGGAACACAGAAAAAGGTTAACCTGACCGGAGCGGTTTCAGCTGTAAACATGAGTGAAATGATGGAAAGCCGTCCGATAACCAATGTATCACAGGGGTTGGCCGGATTAGTATCGGGTGTACATGTAACTTCTGGAAGCAATCAACCGGGAAGTGATAATTCATCCATCCTGATCCGTGGACAGGGTACATTAAATAACTCCGCTCCTTTAGTCGTTATCGACGGAATGGAAGGAGATATCAACAGTGTGAATCCGCAGGATATAGAAAGTTTGTCCGTATTGAAAGATGCGGCTTCTGCCGCTATCTATGGTTCCAGAGCCGCTAACGGAGTTATTCTGATTACAACCAAACAAGGGAAACAAGGTGCCGTTAAACTAGAGTATACCGGATATGTATCCTTTGAATCTATCGGTAAAACATTAAAATCAGTTAGTAATTATGCCGATTATATGGAATTAATAAATGAAGGATATCTGAATTCCAATCAGCCGGCACGTTTCTCACAGGAAAGCATTGACTTGTGGCGTGCAAATGAAAACGGAGACCAACTGATGTATCCCAATACGGATTGGATTGATGAGACCTTTAAAACATCCGTTGCTACGACCCACAATTTGTCCATAAGCGGAGGTAGTGAAAAGATGCGATTTTATACGGCCTTTGGTTATATGAACAATCCCGGAGTGATAGAAAACTCCGGTAATGAAAAGTTCGATTTAAGGGTAAATGTGGATGCTGATGTAACATCGTGGCTGAAGTTGGGTGCCAACGTAAACGGATATATATCAAAAACAGAACCGGGAACCGACCGTCTGAAAGATATTTTTGAATATGCCTGTAGTACGACACCTGGGATGGTTCTCCGTTCTCCCGATGGACGTTACGGAGCTATGAATAATACGGAAGATGATTCACAGGCAGCTGCAAATAATCCTCTCCGCCGTCTGAATTCAATCGAAGGTAATTTCAAAAAAAGAAATACACGGGCACGGCTTTTCGGTACTATTACTCCCTTTAAGGGCTTTTCACTGACAGGTTCATATACCTATTCGATGACAGACGACCAACAGGAATACAAACCTGTCTTTATAGATGGTTGGAATTTCATTACAAACACCATTACTTCAAGTGGGACAGGACGCTCGCAGATAACTAATAAGAATACAAAAACGGAGCGTTATTTCATGGATGCATTTGCACGTTATGAGAACAGCTTCCTGAACGGTAAACTTGACCTGAATGTAATGGCAGGAGCCAGTCAGGAACAATATACATGGAGTTGGTTTAGCGCTTCAAAACTGGATTTGATAGATAATGGTTTAGGAGTAATCGGAGGCGCAGTAGGTGATGCTTCTGCGGATGGGAACCGTGCTGCATGGACAATGCGTTCTTATTTCGGCCGTATCAATCTGGGTTGGGAAAACAAATACCTGTTAGAGGTTAATATGCGTGCGGATGCCTCTTCCCGCTTCCTTCCTGATGAACGATGGGGATATTTCCCTTCCGTTTCTGCAGGTTGGCGCATTGACCAGGAAGCTTTTATGGAAAAATTCAGTTCCACTTGGCTGAGCAATCTTAAATTGCGCATGTCGTATGGTTCCTTAGGAAATAATGCAGTGGGTGGTGACGACCCGAATAAAGGTAATTATGACGCATTATCTACTTACAGTACAACAAACTATATATTGAACAATGCTTTAGCAATGGGACTTTCCCAAACAGCAATATCCAATGCAAAACTGACATGGGAAACGACAAAGCTTGCCGACATTGGGTTGGATTTCGGGGTTATCAATAACAAGCTAAACGGGACTATCGACTATTTCCATAAAAAAGCAGAGAATATCCTGATTGATCTACCAGCTCCGGGTGTACATGGAAATGCTTCCATCCCTAAACAAAACAGTGCTTCGGTTGTGAACCAAGGAATTGAATTATCCTTAGGTTGGAGAGACCAGGTTGGTGATTTCAGCTATTCCGTAAATGGTAATGTTACCTGGCTGAAAAACAAAGTGACAAAGTTTAAAGGAGACGATTATTCAATTAGCGGGGGAAGCATCATCAAAGAAGGGCTACCGATCAATGCACAATATGTATTGATGGTAGACCGCCTCATCCAAACGGATGAAGACCTTGCGATTGTTCAACGGATGATTGAAAATGCTCCCATTGATGAGGCCACCGGAAAACAACGTAATCCGTTTGCATCGTATGGCACACCCCAGAAAGGAGACTTTTTGTATAAAGACCTGAATAATGACGGGATCATTGATGACAAAGACAGGGATATCGTAGGCAGAGGCCCCAATCCCAATTTCACTTATGGGTTGAGCCTGGCCGCAGGATATAAAGGATTCGATTTTTCTATGCTCATACAGGGAGTTGCAGGAATCAAACTTTTATATAAAGATTATTATTACCGTCCTTTCTCCAGTTGGGGTCATCTATTGAACAAAGATATAACGGATGGCAGATGGTATGAAGGCCGTACAGATGCTAAATATCCCCGTTTGTTGGTTACGTCTGACACCCGTAACTCACAAGACAGTGACTTCTGGGTACTGGATAAATCTTTCCTGAAGATTAAGAATATTCAATTGGGATATACATTACCGAAGCAGTTGACTCAAAAGATATCCATCGAGAAAGTGCGCATCTACGGAAGTTTGGAAAACTTCTTCACATTTACCGACTATGTAGGTATGGATCCGGAAGTAAAAAACACCACCTACCCTACTATGAGACAAGCTGTGTTAGGAATTAATCTTTCATTCTAAAAAACATACACATGAAAAAGTATAAGATATTAATAGCTTTATTCGCACCTCTGTTTTTACTCAGTGGATGCTATGACCTGGATCAATCACCCGCAGATAAGGTGAGTTCACTGATATTTTGGAAAACAGAGGCACAAGCCCGCCAGGCAATGATGGGTGTTTATGCTGATATGAAAAGTGAGAATACCTTCGGCACTGTATTCGGATTGGATTGCCTATCGGATATCGGCCAGGGATACGACGGGGCTGCCTATTCAAGTATGATACTGGGTAATTATACGGCACGTACGGGACAGGTAGAGAGTAAATGGAAAACACTTTACGACGGGATTATGCGTGCCAATGCGGTGATACGGAATGTTACGAATGTAGAAATGTCGGAGGGAATGATTGCGACTTATATAGGGGAAGCTAAATTTATGCGGGCTCTTTATTATTTTCAATTACTCGACTTCTTCGGGGGAGTTCCTCTATATGATGAATCAATTATACTGGATGATGATTTCAATAATATGATGGAACCGCGTTCTTCTGTGGAACAGGTAAGAACATTTATTCTTCAGGATCTGGATGCAGCTATCAGTTCGCTACCTGTGAAATGGGGTGATTCGGAATATGGACGGGCAACTAGGGGAGCAGCTTATGCTCTGAAAGGAAAAGTCCTCCTCTATGCAAAGGAATATGCAGAAGCCAGCAAAAACTTCGAAGAGATAGTCAATGACCCTTCCGGCGCGGGATATGGATATAGCTTATATTCCAGTTATGAAAACCTTTTCAAGCCTATTGGTGATGAAAGCGAAGAAATGGTATTTGCTATTCAGAATTCCGGGGGCGTAGGACTGGATTATGGTATGCCTATGACTTTCTATATGGGTTCACGTTCCTCTTTCGGAAGTTGTTGGAATAATGTAATGGTAGCAACTGATTTTGTGGATTCTTATGAGTACAAAGATGGAAAGCCTTTCAATTGGGATGAGCTTTTCCCCGGTTTCAATGAAAGTACGGAAATTAAAGATAAAGTATTCAGAGCTACCCTTTCCAGTGATAATTCTTCGGTTGTGGCCTATCCGGAAAGTAAAGAAAAACTATTGAACATGTATGAAGAACGCGATCCGAGAATGTCAATCTCAATCATTCTACCCTATACACAATACAAAGGATGGCTGTCAAACGCTCCCAATGACTGTGAGTTTGTTGTTGCAAACGGAACAAACGAAAACTATGGTTTTATTCGTAACAATAACGGATGGGAATGTTATCTGTGGAGAAAATTTGTTGCCGAATATGATATGGACGGAGGGATTAACAACCGGGCACATACACCTATTAATTTTCCTTTGATAAGATATGCTGATGTGTTGCTCATGTTAGCGGAATGTTATAATGAAACAGGTAAACTAACAGAAGCGGTTGCTTTGATTAATCAGGTAAGAACCCGTGTTGGAATGCCGGGTATCAATAGTGGGCCAACGTGGTTAGCGGCAAATTCCAAAGAAGAAATATTTACCCGTATCAAACATGAAAGGGCAGTTGAACTGGCTGCCGAAGGACATCGCTTCAGTGATCTGCGCCGATGGGGATTACTTTTGGAGCTGAAAGATAAAGTTGAATACGGTTTTACGGGAAAGCGACAGTTGACACGGGTAGTTTCAGAAAGAGATTATCTATGGCCTATTCCGGCAACAGAAATTGAAAAGAATCCGGCTCTATCACCTAATAATCCGGGGTGGGATTAATTATAATCAATATAGTATCTGCACTGGGCTAATTAAAAACTAGTATAAAATTTCTTCTCCTTAGCAAAGGAGGAGTACCCGAACAAAGAGAGGGGGAGGTGGTTTTGGTGTAACTCATATTAGATATACTTTTAAATAATTCTCTTAATGTATTCAAACCACCTCACCACCGCAAGCGGCGGTCCCCTCCTCCTTTGCTAAGGAGGAGAAATTTTATACTAGTTTTTAGTCAACCACAGCCGAGATACTATCCTCTCAATAAATGAAATTAAGGCAAATAAATTTATGAAACAGATTAAACTTATAACATTATTACTCGCTATAGTTCTCTCTTCCTGTACAGAAAAGAAAGCAAAAACAAGTCCTTTTGTAGATGAAAATGTAGAATTTGCACGTCTTCAACTAGGGAATGCTATAGAAGTTATTGAATTGAGCGGGAAAGTTTTAAACCCGGTTACTTTACGAAAAGACGGTTCAGTTCAATATTGTGGCCCCGGTGATTGGCGAAGTGGTTTCTTCCCTGGAACCACCTGGTATTTATATGAGTTGACAAATGATAGCTTGTATTTACCTCTCGCACGAAAATATACACAACCGATCGAGGTGGTAAAAGATCAGACATGGCATCATGATGTAGGATTTATGATTGGTTGTTGTTTTGGTAATGGGTATCGTCTGACTAAAGATCCGCATTATAAAGAAGTACTTATTCAGGCCGCAAAATCCTTATCAACACGCTTCAGGGAAGTAGCAGGTGTCTTACAATCATGGGATGCCGATCTTGGGTGGCAGGCTAAACGCGGCTGGGAATGTCCGGTAATTATTGATAATATGATGAATCTGGAACTCTTATTTACGGCAACCCATCTGACGGGTGATTCGTCTTACTACAAAATAGCAGTAGCACATGCTGACCGTACAATGAAGGAACATTTCCGTCCGGATGGTGGTAGTTATCATGTTATTGACTATAACCTGACGGATGGTTCGGTACGCAACAGGCATACTGCACAGGGTTATACTCATGAATCTACCTGGTCGCGCGGACAGGCATGGGCAATTTACGGATTCACAATGGCTTATCGGGAAACAGGTGATAAAAGATATCTTTCTCAGGCTATCAAGTCTTTTGAACATATAAAGAATCACAGGAATATGCCTGACGATCTGATTCCTTATTGGGATATGGATGCGCCAGATATACCCAATGAATTAAGAGATGCTTCAGCAGCGTCTTGTATTGCTTCCGCTCTATACGAAATCAGTACTTTTGACACCCCGGATGCACTATCTTATAAAGAATATGCCGACCGTATAATGTCTTCGTTGGTATCTCCCGATTACCGTGCTCCTTTAGGTACAAATGGTAATTTCCTTCTCATGCATTCTGTTGGAAGTATTCCTCATGGAGCAGAAGTTGATGTTCCGCTCAATTACACAGATTACTACTTTATGGAGGCATTGAAACGGAAAAGGGATATTGAGACTAGATAAAAGTCTTTAGAATATTGAATTAACACAGAGGCGCGGAGACACAGAGATAAATTTCCTTCTATTGGATAAATTGAAAACTCTGTGTCTCCCAGCCTCTGTGTTCAAATCCATATTTTTAACTTTTTGGGTTAACTCCATTTCGTATAAACAATATTTGAATATCTTTACGCTTCCTTCTTACTAAAATAAATATACCATGAAAAAGCTCATCTTTATTTTTATTTCTTTCTGTCTGATAGGTGTTTCCTGTCAGAAAAATGATTCAAAACCTGAAAGAACCGAGATTCTGGAAAAAGAAGTTTTGCCTCATCCACGCCTTTTGTTCTCATCAGATGATGAACAATCTCTAAAGAAGCAAATCCCTGCAGTCCCTTTAATGTCTGAATTGCAAACAGCATTGATTAACGAGGCGAATAAATTACTATCTGTCCCCTTACAAGAATATAAATTGAGGGATGTTAATTACACACAAGATATACTTATGATCAGCAGGGAGCAGGTTTATCGTATGATTACTTTATCGCTGGCTCACAGAATGACGGGAGATAGAAAATATCTTGAGAAAGCGGAAAAAGAATTAGTGAACGTCTGCAACTTTCCAAACTGGAATCCACAACACTATCTGGATGTTGCAGAGATGACGACCGCAGTCGCTATTGCATACGATTGGCTTTATGACGATTTATCGGAAGATAGCAGAAAATTAGCAGTTAACTCTATAAAGACTAAAGCACTGGATTTAGCTATAAAAGAATATGCCAATGGAGGTTCTAATTCATGGGCGAAACGCGAAACAAACTGGAATGTGGTATGCAATACAGGAATGGTAATGGGAGCTATGGCCATTGCAGAGGATTATCCTGAACTGACAGAGCAAATTATTCAAAATGCAGTGAAGTATATTCCTAATTGCCTGAAACACTTTGCACCGGATGGTGTATGCTATGAAGGGCCTGCTTACTGGGGATATACCAATATCTATTTATCCTTGCTTCTTTCGACCTTAAATATGAATTTAGGTTATGATCTGGGAGTATCAAGCCTGGAAGGTATTAGCAAAACAGCTCTATATTATGTTCATTCTACCAGCCCTTCGGGTAAAATATTCAATTTTGCCAATTCCGGAGGAACCTCACCGGATACAAATCCGACCTATTTCTTTTTCAGTAAACACTTCAACCAACCGGAAGTTGCAGCCTTTTATAGGGAAATAGTATCGGCTAAACTAAAAGAAAGTACTCAGCCCCGCTGGTTTTTCTTTATGTCGTTGCCCTGGTTTGACAATTCGGCTTATTCTGCAGAAAATGAGCAATCAAAGCTGACTGTCTATAAAGGGATAAATGATATAGCCGTATTCAACGGAGATAAAAAAGCATCGGATTATATATACCTTATAGCGAAAGGTGGTGACCCCGATGAAGCTCATCAACAATTGGATATTGGAACTTTTATTATAGAGACAAACGGTATTCGTTGGAGTGATGATCTGGGAGCTGATAATTATGCGCTTCCGGGATTTTGGGATTACAAACCGGATGGACAACGATGGCATTATTTCAGAAACACTAATTTCAGCCATAACACTTTGGCTATTGACGACAAAATACAAAATTCTGCAGGAACAGGTAAAATTTCCGGATATGATGACAATGCCAGCCAGCCTTATTTTACAATTGATATGACCAGTGCTTATCCGACATTAACAAGTTCTGTTTTGCGTACCTTCACATTAGTGGATGATGCCACAGTTTTACTAACGGATAAAGTAAACCTTACCTCTGCAAATAAGAAAATAACCTGGAATATTATTACTTCAGCCAATGTTAAGTGTATGCAGAAAGAAGCACAATTATCCAAGGACGGTAAAGAATTTTATCTGAAAATTATTTCTCCTGAGAATGCTGTGTTTACTTCCAAACCGGCAAAAACATTAACTGAAAATGAAAATCCGATTGAAGGATATGAATTACTACAGGTTAACATTGCGGGGGAAAAAGAACAGATAATTCAAATAAAGATGAGTTCTGATAAATCAAAATTATAAAAATAACTTACTGAAAGTCAATTGCTATAAAATAATAAAGACAGACAAAGCGTTGAAAGCGCTTTGTCTGTCTTTATTATGTATGGTTTCTTTTGTTAAAGTCTCTCAATAAACCATACAACTATATCTTTTATGTATCTTTGTCATGGTCATTATTTGAGTGCAGATGAAGAACAAAAAGAAAATCTTAATCATTGTTGCGGCAACGTTATTTACTCTACTATTTGTATTGCCGGCGATTGCTTTCAGTATAGTAAACTGGGGAATTCTTCCGCATAAAAAGCTTACACCCATTGTTGTTCGGGAAGTGAATAAATATATCAGAGGAGAATTTGAATGTGAGAAAATAGAACTTACTTTCTTCAATACCTATCCCCATCTCGGACTTCGTCTTACCAACGGACATGTCTTATCACATGCCCTTACAGATAGTATAAGTATTGAAGACCCTTATGCTACTCCTATTGATTCACTTTTTCAATTTAATCAAATAACTCTCACAGTACGTCCCATGGACTATCTCTCCGAAGGGAAAATTACAATTCGGGATGTATTAATTGAAAATCCACATTTCCATGGTTACCTTGATACCAAGGGAAATGCAAACTGGGATATTTATATAAGTGAAGAAGATATAGAAGAGTCAAAAGATACAACAGCCCTCCCTCCTATCGACTTACAAAAGCTCCGGATACAAGATGGCCATTTCATCTATAATGACCGTCAGGCAGACATGTATGCAGAGATTGACGGATTCTTTTTGGAATTAACAGGTTCATTGATTCAAGGAGGAAATACACTTGCCATTGAAACAGGTTCTTCATCCATTCTTTTTGAGAGTCCGGATTATACCTTGAACAATAAACTGGCTTTGCTCTTTAAAAGTACAATAGAGTTAACCGACAACTTTAAGACTATTACGCTGCAGAATGCTGAAATGATGTTGAATAACTTACCTTTCACCGCCGATGGTTCGTTGACATATATCGATGAAACCAAAACAATCGGAATGAACTTAGAGGCGGGATTAAAAGCATCTGATTTGAACGACCTACTGCAATTTATTCCTGAATCATATCTGAAGAATAAGAAAGATATCAAAACCACAGGTTCTATCCGCTTGGATGCTAATATCGTCGGAGAATTAGGAGATAGCATTATGCCAACGATAAATGCATATTGTCTGTTGGAAGATGGTTCTTATTTTATGAAAGGTGTTGAACAAGGTATTGATTCCCTGGAAATGGAGATGAATATACATTTAAACGGACAAGAACCTGATTTATCGTACGTGACACTTGATAAAATGCACCTCACAGGAATGAATACATCCTTTCAAATGCATGGACAGGTAAAAGATATTCTGCAATCGCCAGCCATAAACGCAACAATAAAAGGGAAAGTAGACCTTACACGTATGGCTAAGGACTTCTTCGATCCGGACACTTTCCTTCTGCAAGGTTTTATGAATGCTGATATTGAAGCTTCTTTCAGGCTTAATGATCTTATCGACGGACGTTATAATAACATAAGTGCTTTGGGTAAATTAAATATTGATTCCCTGAAAGCATTTAGTATTCCTTTTGGAACGGATATCTATATTAGTGGAGCTAACTTTTCTGTGGATTCCTCTAAAGTGACCAGTTCTTATATCGCAGGGGATGATTTACTCAATGGAGTACTAACAGTTGACAGCATGCATGTTAAGTATAAGGAAGATATTAACACCCTACTCCGCGGCCTGGAGATAACGGCTAAAACATCTCCTGTTATTGATACTTCAGCGGTCATGTCGGTCACTTCTCATATACGAATTGAACAATTACGAACTCGTATGCCGGATTCGGTATGGGTTGTTGCTAAAAATTCCTATTTGAGGGGTGGAATTAAACCATCTGCTTCCAATAAACAAATACCACAAATCGGCGCATCTATAACAGTTGATTCCTTACGGTATTTTGATATTCCTTCCCGCATGGGTGTATCTATGGCCGGAAGCACATTTAATATAGAAGCATTGCCCTACCGGGATGCCATTCGCCAACGTTTCCAAGCAATGCAAGCGGATAGTACTCGTCGCAGGCCGGAAAGAAACATGGCAAACCGAGGTGAAAGGAGCAATCGTACCAATCAAAGACAAACACAAACCGATTCCTTATCTTCTTCGGGACAATTATTGCGGAACTGGGAAGTTAGGGGTAGTGTTTCATTTAATCAAATACGACTATTCAGCCGGATGTTTCCATTACCTATGCGAATGGAGAAATCAAAAGTAAAGTTTGATACGAATACTATTCAATTTACCGATGCTATGTTCCATGCAGGTAAAAGTAATTTCAAGTTAACAGGTGAAGTTAACAGTTTACGGCGCGCCATGTTACGTGGAGGAAAACTACAAGGAAAATTTTCAGTCTCATCCGATTATATTGATTGTAATGAATTGGTACAGGCGGCAAGTATGGGAATGCTATATGCCGAACAGCAAGAGGGCAATACTATACAGGATGAAAATCTGATTGTAATGGATGAAAAGGCACTGCAGGACTCAATTACTGTTGTCACTTCAGATACAACAGAATTGCTATTCGTCGTTCCGTCCTTTCTGGATATGTCACTGAACATGGAAGCAAAAAAACTTGATTATAAAGACCTTCAAATGGAAGAGGTTACCGGTGAAATTGTACTACGGAACCAAAGCATAAACCTTAAGAAATTAGATATGCAGTCTAATATGGGTAAAGGTAATTTCAGCATGTATTACACAGCAAAGAATTATGAGAAAGCTTCCGTAGGTTTTGATATGGATATGCAAAGTATTCTGGTTGATAAATTAATAGACTTATATCCGGCAATCGACACAATACTCCCTATGTTACGTTCTTTCGAAGGAGTTGTAGATTGTCAGATGGCAATAACTTGTGATGTTGATTCAACAACTTCAGTAATTCTTCCTTCACTGAATGCGGGATGCTATGTGAAAGGAAAAGACATGGTACTGCTGGATGGAGAAACATTTACGGAAATATCCAAGACCCTTATGTTTAAAAATAAGAAGAAGAATGCTATCGATAATATTTCCGTAGACTTTACAATCAAAGATAATAAAATCGACGTATACCCCTTCCTTGTTGAAATAGACAGGTATAGAGTCGCGGTTGGTGGTACGCATAATCTGGATATGACATTTGACTATCATGTTTCAGTCTTAAAATCACCCGTTCCTTTCAAGTTAGGAATCGACATTACCGGAAATCTGGATAATTTCAAATACAAAATTGTCAAATGCCGTTATAAAGATATCTTCCAGCCGGCAAAGCAAAAAGAATTAGATCCGACACCGAGCAATCTTCGTGCTGAATTGCGCGAATATATCCGGCAACAGATTATACAAAATGCACCTGAACTAGCGATGAATATTCCTTTGGAAAGAAATAGGGATACAGAAGCTACAAACCCGTTGCTTCCAACCACAGGTTCGCCATTAACTGACGACCGGGAAGATCAGGATGTACCCCATCAGGAGACCAGTAACGTGCAGGAGCAATTTTGACAGCTGCATCAAAACCAGCCTGGTAAGGAACAAATACGGCTTTGAATTCATCCGCAAGTTTTTTAGCTACTGCCCGATATTCATCAAACATGGGATACCACCGTGGTTCGTCAATGGCGGAACCTCCTTTTAATGAAAAAGGTTCACAAATAACTAATTGCACATTCGGTAATTTTTGTTTGGTGTATTGCAATAGATCACGATAATCATCTTCATAGACTTTCACGGTTCCTTTATAACCGGCAGTCAATGTATGCCAATAATCATTTACTCCAATGAGGATGCTGACAACATCCGGTTGGTATGCCAGGCATTCGGTTTCCCATCTATCTCTTAATTGATATACCTTATTACCACTAATGCCCCGGTTATATATTTTCAACTGCTTAGATGCTTCTTTTGCCAATAATTGCCCTGCAATAAAAAGGCCGTATCCATTTCCCAACATAGGTAGGGAATTTGAAACATTATTAGTCTTATCTCTTCCGGCATCGGTAATGGAATCTCCTTGTAAAAGGATGACTGAATTCTTTTTTAATATAATTTTAGGAGCATGCACTATTGCTTGTTCTTCTATAACAGCCTTAGCCAATTCTGGTATTAATAATGCACCGGCACCTGCCATAACTCCTTTTTTCAAAAAATTTCTTCTGGTATCTTTCATGGTTTTATTTTATTCAATATGTTTTTATTCATAGTGTACATTCAAATCAAGCTCCAAATATCATTTATTCTTAACAATTATCCAACTTTTTACTGCTTAATCAGAATTTTGTTTGTTTTAAAATAAGTTATATAACCTGGGAGATTCTGGCTGAAGCTGCAGATGCTGTAAATCAGATTTAGAAAACAAGAGATCCCAATCAGGATTATCGTACACTTCTCTTTTGAACTCCGGGTATTTTTATACCTATTATCATTTTGTCAGAAATGAGCATGAATTTTTCTTTTCATTAGCGTCTATGAAGATTTATACGCATAGTACATGACAAAAAATAGCTCCCTTCTAAGTTTCGTGTTTGATCGATC
>DAMANX010000027.1:0-70728 GCA_032073245.1 Tannerellaceae bacterium | reverse complement strand
CAAAATTTTACAGCGGATATTCTCCTGTTTGTGAATAATACAGGTTAGATGATTTTTTGAAACATAACGATGCTTTTGGAAAATCATTTAGATGGTTTTGGAACATCATTTAGATGTTTTCCCGATAGTATGTGTATGATGTGAGATAATCATCTGCATGATGGAATTTAGGAATGTTATAATCGTCAAAATTCAATGTTTTTCTTTTCCGGAACGGTGGTGAAGATGGTTCTTTTTGAAATAGCAGTTTTCCGGTAAATACATCTAATTTACTTACGCATAATGAAGATGATGCAAATAACCCGAGTAAGAGAATAGAAAAGTGTCGGAAAAAGAAAATGTCTTCTGTCTATTTGTGTTTTCTAAACTCTATGAGAATGCGATATTTGAAAACGCCCTTGACCCCAAACTCATATAACGAAGTGTAAAAGCCCTGCATTGACAAAATGACAAATAGCTTAGGAGATAATGTTATAAGAAGTTTCCTTTAGTATTTTTTTTATAATCACGTAGGATTCGTACATTTGCGCAAATAATACAGAAGGCATGACAGAAGATATTAAAAAAGCTTGTGAAGTATTACAGGCAGGAGGATTGATTCTCTATCCTACGGATACGATCTGGGGGATAGGTTGTGACGCTACCAATGATGCGGCGGTACAAAAAGTCTATGATTTGAAGCAGCGTACCGACAGTAAAGCAATGCTTGTTTTGATAGATAACCCTGTCAAATTGGAAACCTATGTATCGGATGTTCCTGAGATTGCTTGGGAACTGATTGAAGTGGCGGATAAACCTTTGACTATTATCTTCTCCAATGCCCGGAACTTATCGCCTAAATTACTTGCAGAGGACGGAAGTGTTGGTATCCGAGTGACAAAGGAAGAGTTTTCCCGTCGCTTATGCGAACGTTTTCGTAAACCTTTAGTATCCACTTCTGCTAATATCAGTGGCGGAGTGTTTCCTTCTACATTTGCTGAAATATCGGATACGATAAAAAATGGTGTAGATTATATTGTCGGATACCGGCAGGATGATATAAGTGAGGCACAGCCTTCGAGTATCCTCAAGCTCGGTGCAGGCGGAGTTATTAAGGTAATCAGATAGAAATGAACAAAAGGGCTCAGGCAACAAAGTATATTGTTTCAGATTTTATTGCGGCAGCTTTTACATGGTTGTTGTTCAATATACTTCGTTATTATGAGGTTGCTATCTATGAAGGTTATTCTTCTTTAGTGTCATATCTTTCCCTTTATCAGGTATGGAAAGGACAGCTTCTGATTCCTTTTTTCTGGTTAATACTCTTTTATTTCTCCGGTTATTATAATAAGCCGATCGGTAAATCCCGGTTGACGGAATTCTTTTCTACTTTTATAACAGTGGTTATAGGAGTGGTTTTAGTTTTCTTTATCATTGTCTTGAATGACTTACCACAATCCTTTGAAATTTACTATGAACTCTTTTTCTCGCTGTTATTCCTTCAATTTATAATTACTTATATTCCCCGTTTGTGCATTACGCAAAGAGGAATCAACCGTATGAAGCGAAGGGAATATTCCCTGAAAGTACTGATTATTGGCTGTGGTGAGAATGCTGCTAAGATCGCGGATGATCTTTATAAATTAGGCTATTCCATCACTGGATTTATACAGGTTGAGAGAGATTTACCTTATCAGATAGATGCGAACCGTATATTGGGTAATCTGGAGCAACTTCCTGAGATTATTGGAGCACATCCGGTGGATGAATTAATCGTCGCAACAGATCATACGGAAAGTGAAGAGCAGTTATCTATTCTTTATTCGCTTTACGGTTACAAATGCCCAATTAAGGTATTTGCAGATAACTTTGGAATGATGAAAAAGGTTAATATCAAAACTATTCATGGCATTCCTCTTATTGATGTAACCGATAATAATTTCTCTGCGGCGGAGAAGAATATTAAGTTATTCCTTGATAAAGTAGTATCTTTACTGGCGCTCATCGTGTTGTCGCCGCTGTTTCTTTATATTATATGGCGGGTAAAACGCGATTCAAACGGGCCGGTATTCTTCACGCAAGAGAGAATTGGTTATATGGGTAAGCCTTTTACTATTTATAAATTTCGCACTATGTATGTGGATGCAGAGGCTAAAGGGCCTCTATTGTCTATGGAGAAAGATCCCCGTATCACTCCATTCGGACTGTTCATGCGAAAATATCGACTGGATGAATTGCCACAATTTTGGAATGTATTGAAGGGAGATATGTCGTTAGTAGGGCCACGCCCGGAACGAAGATTCTTTATTGATCAGATCGTGAAGAAGGCTCCTTATTATTACCTGCTTCATAATGTGCGTCCCGGTATTACATCTCTCGGTATGGTGAAATATGGTTATGCAGCCGATGTGGATCAAATGATCGAGCGTTTGCAGTATGATGTTCTTTATTACGAAAATATGTCATTGGTGTTAGATATTACGATTCTTATATATACGATTAAAACTGTGTGCACAGGCAAAGGTATTTGAAATGGAACAAGAAGGTTTGTTTTATAGATTTTTATTATGGCGTGAAAAGCATATCAAGGAAAAGCATTTCATATTGATTCTTAGCTTTTTAGTTGGTATACTTACGGCAGCTGCTGCCATTCTGTTGAAGCAAATGATCCATTTGATTCAACATTTACTTCTTGGTAACTTTGATCTGGATGGAGGAAACTGGCTTTACCTTATTTATCCGGTTATCGGTATCTTGCTTGCCGGATTATTTGTGAAATATATCGTTCGCGATGATATTAGTCATGGGGTAACAAAGATACTTTATGCCATCTCTCAACGGAAAAGCCGTATCAAACCGCATAATACCTGGAGTTCGATTGTTGCCAGCTCCGTAACTATTGGTTTTGGTGGATCGGTAGGAGCTGAGGCACCCATTGTATTAACAGGTGCCGCCATTGGTTCTAATCTTGGACGATTGTTCAAGATGGAACAGAAAACATTGATGTTATTGGTAGGATGCGGAGCTGCCGGAGCCATTGCGGGAATCTTTAAAGCACCTATCGCCGGGCTGGTATTTGTCATTGAAGTTTTACTTCTGGATCTGACTATGACTTCCATTATGCCATTATTGATTACTTCGGTTACCGCTGCTTCTGTCTCTTATATATTTACCGGAACTGATGCTATGTTTAAGTTCTCTCAGACCGAAGTGTTTGAGATGGCACGTATTCCCTATGTATTATTGCTGGGTATTTTCTGCGGATTGGTCTCTCTTTACTTTACCCGTGTGATGAATAAGGTAGAGGGGGCTTATCGTAAGTTGGGAACTTACTGGCAGAAATTTCTGGTGGGCGGTGTAACCCTGAGTATTCTTATATTCCTTTTCCCTCCGTTGTATGGTGAAGGTTATGATACGATAGGATCTTTACTAAATGGGCAGTTCTCTCATATTATGGATCGAAGTTTATTCTATGAGTGGAATAGTAGTTATTGGGGTATTCTGGCTTTTCTGGGGGTGATCCTATTGACCAAAGTATTTGCATCCAGCGCTACTAATGCCGGTGGTGGATGTGGGGGGATATTTGCACCAAGTCTTTTCCTGGGTTGTATTTCCGGGTTTGTTTTTGCTCATACATCCAATTACTTTGACTTTACAAGATATCTTTCAGAGAAAAACTTTGCTTTATTAGGTATGGCCGGTGTAATGGCTGCTGTTATGCATGCTCCGTTAACAGGGGTTTTCCTGATAGCCGAATTAACCGGAGGATATGAACTGTTCCTTCCTTTGATGATTGTGTCTATTAGTTCTTATCTTACCATCCTAATGTTTGAGCCACATAGTATTTATTCTATGCGTTTGGCACAAAAGGGAGAACTGCTGACACACCATAAAGATAAGGCAGTCTTAACATTATTGAACAGAGAAAATGTGATTGAAAATGACTTTCAACCCGTTTCTCCTGAAATGTCTTTGGGTGATATGGTGAAAGTAATAGCTAAAAGTAGCCGGAATATGTTTCCGGTTATTGATGAAAAAGGTGTATTATTAGGTATTGTATTGCTTGATAATATCCGTAACATTATGTTTCGCCCAGAACTTTACAATCGATTCCATGTATCTAAGTTTATGGTTTCAGCTCCGGCACGCATAGAGATCAATATGCCGATGGAGCAGATCATGAAGATCTTCGATGATACAAAAGCATGGAACTTACCTGTTGTCGATCAAGAGGGACACTATATTGGCTTTATGTCAAAGTCAAAGATATTTAATTCATACCGTGAGGTCTTAGTAGAAAACTTTTCAGAAGATTAAAATGAAGAAAGAAGATTTACGTATCCTGTTCATGGGTACTCCGGAGTTTGCTGTAGAAAGCCTGCGTGCCTTGGTTGAAGGAGGTTATAATATCGTAGGTGTTATAACTATGCCTGATAAACCGGTAGGACGACACATGAGTGCACCTCAACCAAGCCCGGTAAAGGAATATGCTCAACATATAGGCTTACGTTTATTGCAACCGGAAAAGCTAAAAGATACTGATTTTCTTAATGAATTGAAGGAAATCAATGCCGATTTACAGATTGTGGTTGCATTCCGTATGCTTCCTGAAGTAGTTTGGGATATGCCCCGTTACGGTACATTTAATTTGCATAGTTCTCTGCTGCCTCAATATAGAGGAGCTGCTCCGATTAATTGGGCGGTTATCAATGGAGAAACAGAAACAGGAGTTACTACCTTCTTTCTGACACATGAGATTGATACCGGAAAAATAATTCGTCAGGAAAAGCTATCAATTGCTGATACCGATAATGCAGGCGATGTGCATGATGCACTAATGATAATGGGGGCAAAGTTGGTAACAGAAACGGTTGATCTTTTGCTTGCCGGTAAGATTGATGCGATCCCCCAGGAGGAAATGATGGGGAATGTGAAGGCGCTGCGTCCGGCACCTAAGATATTTACAGAAACACGCCGCATTAACTGGAAGCAACCTGCAAAGAAAATATATGATTTCATTCGTGGACTTTCTCCTTATCCAGCTGCCTGGACAGAACTGGTATCTGCAACAGGGAAACGCCAACAGATGAAAATCTATGAAACGGAAAGAGTCCGGGAGGCACACACTCTTCAAACAGGAGCACTTCGGATAGACAGAAAAGGTAGCCTTATGGTGGTTGTTCCTGATGGTTTTTTACGATTGTTATCTATTCAATTGGAAGGAAAGAAAAGGATGCCTGTGTCCGAATTCCTACAGGGATTCAGGGATGAAATAAATACTTATACTGTCGAATGAGTAAATTCAGACGGTATATATATATAGCGTTAGGAACATTTTTTCTTGCATTGGGAACCTTAGGTATTTTCTTACCTGTGCTTCCAACCACTCCTTTTTGGTTACTCACCTGTTGGTTTTATATCCGCAGCTCAGAGAAGCTTTATAGCAGAGTGATGGCGAATCGTTATTTTGGATCTTATATAAAATCCTATCTTGAGGATAAGTCGATACCTTTACGTGGTAAAATTGTTTCTCTTACCGCTATGTGGGTATCCATTCTCATTACTGTTATTTTTCTTACTCAACTTTTATGGTTACGTATTCTATTATTATTAATTACTATAGGTGTAACCTGGCATATTCTTTCTTTCCCTACACGGAAAAGAGATGTCTGACAATATTGCTTTATCTTTTTATTCTTGTTTATTATGATTATTCTCATTACTTCCGCTAAAACAATGACAGAGGCTACTTCCCTCCAAGCACCAATAATATCCAGTCCCCGCTTTGCAGAAGAAGCATCAGATATAGCGTTACAAATGGCTCAATATCCGGCAAACGAACTGGCTGGTATGCTAAATATAAACCTAAGACTTGCTTCACAAGTCTATCACCGTTATCAGGAATTTCATTCGAAAGATAACGACTCCATTCAGGCAATACTGGCATATACCGGTGTTGTTTTCAAGAACTTGAATCCCAAAGACTTTTCCGACGAAGACTATCTATATGCTCAGGATCATCTCCGTATTGCCTCTATCTGTTACGGGCTTCTGCGTCCGTTGGATTGTATCAAGCCTTATCGAATGGAATACGATATTAAACTTCCTGAACTGGGAGAGGGTAATATGTACTCTTTCTGGCGTCCTCGCCAAACAAAGAGTTTGCTTGATGAGATTAAAGCGGATGATGGCATTCTTGTAAATCTGGCGAGCCAGGAAGTGCAGCCGGCTTTCGATTGGAAGAAGATTGAGAAGTCTGTACGTATCATTACTCCTGAATTTAAAGTATGGAAAAACGGTAAATATGTTACGATCGTGATTTACACAAAGATGGCCCGTGGACAAATGAGCCGTTATATCCTGAAAAACAGGATTACTGACCCAGAAATGTTGAAATCATTTACATGGGAAGGGTATTATTACAATGAAAAATTGTCGAATGGAGATAACTGGGTATTTACACAAGAACTTTGATAGGACGTTATTTTCAATTACAAGAATTTAAATAGAGGAATATTTGAAGATGTAGCGACGATGGTAGAGACAGGGCTTGCCCTGTCTCTCTCTGGAACAACACATTTATTTAATTAGTATTGCTTACACGAAGACAGGGCAAGCCCTGTCTCTACCATCGTCGCTAAATCTTCACATATTACAATATCAAAATATCCTTTTATCATCTCGCCACAAAGTTCGTTATGTTTTCAAATAAAGTTTTCTATCTTTAACGCAAGGTTCGTTATATATTCCGTTTTTTATACTTTACTCCAATAAACGACCCTTGTTTACGTTATAGTTTATACGATTTAAATCGATTATTATATGAAACGAACTTTTACTTTATTGTTAATAATAGTAGTTGTCCTTTATGCAAAAGAAGCTTGTCGCATCTATCAATCAGCCATGTATGTGACTGAACAACTAACAGGTTCTTTATCTGATATAACAGAAGAACTCACGGCTATTCCTTTGCAACCGGCCGATGGCTATCGAATAGATAAAGCGAGGAGTATCAGGCAAGAGGGAGCAAACCTTTTTTTGATAAGTAAAGGCGTTTTGTATCGTTTCCAACATAACGGTGATTTTATCTGTCGTATCACAAATCCGGAAGATATAAATGTTGCCGGTTATATGGTTGATTCAGTTAAAAAGGAGCTGATTGTACTAGGCAATCAAGAGGATGTGTTTTATTATGATTTTGAAGGACAATTAATAGAAAGAAAGAAGCTCAATAGTGAACTACCCAATAGGCAGATTCTTGCCATGTCGTTGCATAGCAACCGAATTTGGTCTATAGAGGAAAATAGTTATCAGGATCCTGATACACAGGAAATCTATATAGAAAAAGAAGTTGTAACCTATGATACTTCTTTCCATAAAATAGAGACACGTAAGCTGGTTGCCTTGGATCTTGGACGCCCGCAATTCATGCTTGGGCTTTTCGAACCTCGTTTATGTTTGGATCCTTCTTCCGGAAATCCTTTGGTGCATTATGCTTCCCCTTATTCCGAACAATTACCAATGGATACTTTATATCTAAAAAATTCGTGGGAGAAACAAACGGCAACGATCTGGAATAGCGGGAAAGTACCTGTAACTCCAGTAAATCCTATGGGGCGTTTTTGGATTTCTTCTTATCAGAATATGCAGGATGATAAAAAGAATTATACTTTTTGTTTTGATACGCAAACCTACCAGTATAAAAATATTGAGGGAGGCTTAAGGGATGATTTCTATAACACGGGTGACGTGGTGCTGGAAGCTATGGATATGTATAACAATTCATATTGTTATGTTAAGTCAGGCAAAGACATAAAAAAGGCATTCCCTGGTAGAAAAGAGGAGGAGAATGCCGTTGTCTTTATTGTGAAATTGAAGCAAGTTTAGTAAACTTTATTGTTTAGGCTTGGAAGGACGCTTGTTTCGTGATGGGCCTTTTTTTAGACCTCCTTTACCCCGACTGTTTCCTCCGCGTGAGAAGTTCCTTTTTCCATGTTGAACATGCTTTTCGGGTTCATATAATGGCCCTTCTCCAAAATCAGGATCTAATGGTATTTTATAGACTTCTTTTTCTAGAAAGTTTTCAATGCGTTGGAAAGCTGCCTGTTCTTCCACAGAAACAAAAGTGATTGCCAATCCAACACCGTTTGTACCACGTGCCGTACGCCCGATGCGGTGCACGTAATCTTCCGGATCGTGTGGAATGTCATAATTAATTACAAGCTTGATGTCATTAATATCAATACCCCGGGCAACTACATCTGTGGCTACTAATATATCTATACGGCCATTTTTAAATTCTTTCATCACCTCTTCTCTTTGAGACTGTTCGAGGTCAGAATGCATAGCGGCTACATTAAACTTCATTCGTTTTAAGGTTGAGGCCAATTCTTTTACCTTAAGTTTTGAAGAAGAAAAGATGATTACCCGTTGCGGACGGCTTTCAAGAAAAAGTTTTTCGACAATCTTCAGCTTTTGCGGCTCATAACATATATATGCTGTTTGCATAATTGATTCGGGAGGACGGGAAATAGCGATTTTAATCTCCTCGGGATTCTTCAGAATAGTTTGCGCCAGGGTTCGTATCTTAGGAGGCATTGTAGCAGAAAACATAATTGTTTGACACGTTGATGGCAGCATTTTATGTATTTGCATGATATCATCATAGAATCCCATATCCAACATCCGGTCGGCCTCATCCAGAATAAAGAAAGAAACTTTGGAAAAGTCGACTGTGCCTAATTTTATATGAGATAAAAGACGGCCTGGAGTTGCAATTATAATATCAGCCCCCATTTCCATTCCCCTTTTCTGTTGTTCCCATGCAATTCCATCGGTTCCTCCATATACTGCAACAGCAGAAACAGGAATGAAATAAGTAAAGCCTTCAATCTGTTGATCAATCTGCTGAGCTAGTTCCCGGGTCGGCGCCATAATAACAGCATTAACGGCATTCGTGGGATGTAGTCCTTTGCTAAGCTCATTGATAACAGGCAATACGTAAGCCGCAGTTTTACCTGTTCCTGTCTGAGCACAAGCGATAATATCTTTACCTTCTAAAATAACGGGAATGGTCAACTCTTGAACGGGAGTTGTCTCCTGGAAATTCATTGCATCAAGACCGTCGAGGACGGCATCCTCGAGCTTCAGTTCGTCAAATCTCATGTTTCACTTTTAAATTCAGCGTAAAGATAATCATAATTTAATGATTTTTTCTGTGTTTTTGTTGTCTTTTAAAGAATAAGATAATACCTTTATCTCGCATTCACATTTCTACAAGTAAAAGTTAGTCTATTTACGTATAATATGAAGGGAACTACTTCTATATCTGATATGGAAAAAGAGTTGAGAAGAATACGTGAGTTATCGCGTATTGCATTTGAAGCGAACGATATATGTGCTTATTCCATAACGCTTGACCCGGAAAATAAAAATGATTTTCGCGATGCAAAGGTATCCCTTTATGCATGGGATTCAGAAGAACAGGAAGATGTAAATCTTACCTGGGATGAATTTTTGTCTACGCTTTATACAGATGATGTAACGTCTGTAAGAGAGGATTTTAGGCGTTTGTCTAATGGCCTGATCCCTGAACTTAAAATGGAAATTCGTACTCTATCACCAGATTTAGGCAAATATAAATGGCGTGAATTCAGGGCATCTGTATATGAATGTGATGCGGAAAAGCGTCCGGTCGTGCTTCTTGTTTGTTCTACGGATATTCATGAACGAAAGATACAGGAAGAAGCTATATCTAAGGCTGAGAAGGCCGATAAAATGAAGTCAAAATACCTGGCGGATATGAGCCATGAGATCCGTACTCCTTTGAATGCAATTACCGGTTTTGCCGAGTTAATGGCTTTTACTGATTCGGATGAGGAGCGGATGTCTTATTATGATGTAATCAAGACAAACAATCAAATGCTTATGCAATTGATCAATGACATTCTGGATCTATCTAAAATAGAAGCAGATGTTGTGAAGATTAATTATGAACCGGTTGATATTAATGATTTACTGGATTCAGCTTATGCCTCTACGCGTTTACGTATGCCGCCGGGAGTACAATTGGTAATGGAGAAAGGGGAAACACAATGCATGTTTGGTACTGATCCCATACGATTGTTGCAACTGATTACTAATCTGGCGAATAATGCCATTAAACATACACGAAAAGGCTCAATTACTTTAGGATATAATAGCTTACCGGATGATTGTCTTAATTTCTTTGTTCGGGATACGGGATTGGGTATTCCCGAAGAAAAGCAAAAACAGCTTTTCGGACGCTTTGCTAAGGTGAACGATTATGCAGAAGGAATAGGCTTAGGACTTGCGATTTGCCAAGGACTTGTAACTAAGATGGGAGGTTCATTTCAAGTTGAATCTCAAGTTGGTATTGGTTCTGAATTTTCTTTTATTCTGCCTTCTCATGAAACGACTATAGAAGAAGAGTGATCTACCTAATTTTATTTATAGTAGCGGGAGTACAATTTATTGTATAGCCCGCTTTCTTTTATCTGCCTGAACCAACTGTTCAGGCTATCCAGTAATACGGATGACTCCTTACGTATAGCCCAGGACTGCAATTGAGTGAAGCTGATGTCTGTTTTAATGTCAATTTCAGGGAATTGCTCCAGAGAACCCAGAGCTACTTGCTGATCACATACTGCATAATCGATATCTCCTCTAGCTACCATTATAATTAATTGTTCGGAAGAGTATAAAGAATCTTCTTTTACATAAATTGTATCGCCGATTTCCTGTTCCAGATTTTTGATGCGAAGCAGGGCAGGGGAGTCTTTGGGTATATACAATACTTTTTCTGCTAAATCCAATTGATTACGTATAGGATCTTTCCCTTCGTTTGCTTCTGCAGTGCGCTGAACTAAAACCTGTTTATTTAATAAGACCGGATCAGTAAACAGATAATTATCTTTTAGATCGGTTGTGACCGGAATATTACGGGCAATAATATCACATTCGCGGGAAGTAAGTTTATCGAAACTATTTGCCAGGCTCATTTCCAGATGTATCTCAACTTCCAGGCCGGAAAGTTCAGCAATGGCTTGCCCCATCTCATATTGAAATCCTTCTATTGTATCCCCTGCAATATAATAGCCTGTTTGACTATATTCCGTAACCATACGCAAAACACCTTCCTGTCTGATTTC
Organism: Tannerellaceae bacterium; assembly: GCA_032073245.1. Classification (GTDB taxonomy): domain Bacteria; phylum Bacteroidota; class Bacteroidia; order Bacteroidales; family Tannerellaceae; genus QVMG01. The sequence continues at coordinate 59,578 of DAMANX010000027.1, read as the reverse complement.
GTTATAATCGCGGGGAAGATCGGGTTGTTTCTTACCTCGGGCTAACATAACCATGGTAGTGATCACCAAAAGAAGCAAAAAGGTATAGAGGAGAAGTAATTTCCTGGATTTCATCAGAGACTAGTTGTTTAACTTAACAGCTATACCAAATTTTAAAACAAAAGGATTAAGCGGATAATGCGCCAGTGAGAAATGTTCCGGATCAAGGAAGTTAGCCCCTACGTTGTAAGCCCCCACGAAGAAGCGGGCTTGTTTCAAATGAAAGTTTGCGTAGGCGTTTATCAATGGATAATTACCTATTTTTACCTTTCTGTCATTGTCGGCCTGGAGTTGGAATTGTTGGGTAGCAGGTTCATAATAAGGAGCATAATAAGAAGAAAAATAATGTACATCCGCTCCTAATTGAACACTTAAGACCTTTACCAATTTGAAATCAAAATAGATATTACTATGCAGTGCTAATTGTGGCAATGGTAATATATCCTTATTGCTACTTGCCTGATATGCTACTTCATTTTCCCATCCGAAAGCACGGAAACGGAAATCTTGTTTGATTCGTGCTGTAACAACCTGTAAGTTCCCGTCATACTGTTCTGGTGTTCCTGCTGTGCCAAAGTAAGTATGATTTTGTATGCTGTTGATTCCGCCTGAAAGCTGTGTTCCTGTACTTTCCAGGTTAATTGTTCCTGCAGCATAGATCTGCTGTTCATTCTTGAAGTTGTTATCCCACCAGAAATAACGTGAATGATAATGTTGCATGAAAAATGCAGGAGCTACATTTCTAACATATCCTTCTGCTTTAAAGCTAGCTTCTTTTTTTAATAAAGTAAAACGCGTTTTTAGTTCTCCTGTTAAACGAAATTCTCCTATATCATCACCCACCAGGCACAATTCCCCTCGTGCATTATATGTCAGTATACTACCTTGGCGCTTGGAGAGTTCAGCTCCTATATAAGTAGAGAATTCATCATATATTACACTTGTAGGAGAATGTAAGTCCGGATATTTAGTGATATATCCATAGTCATCATATTCATAACCGCCAGCCATCATTTGATAACGGCGTTTTTCAAAAGTGACAAAAGCGGATAAACCGAACTTAACCCAATCCTGAAAACCCTCTCTTAAGGAGAGAGCTACCGTATTTTTTAAATTCCAACTAGAAGGTCGATCATGTAATACCTCATCTTCGTTGTATCTGATATTTCCTACTCTTTCATTATCAATTATAATAGGATTATAGGTGGAATCAATTCCTGCCATATCCGAAGATGTAAAATGCCGGCGGTTATCTTCATACGCCAATGTATGAATAACACTCGACACAGGTACAAAAGATTCTATATTGTTTCCTTCTTCATCGGTTTCCTCTAATGTCCGGTAAAACCCTAAATTATAGCGGTGTGTCAGGAAATACTGTTTTCCTCTTACACGGTTAAAGACGTTTGTATAACGAACAGGGTATGCTTTTGTGTCTGTTTTTCGTTTGCCGTCATTGAACTGATCCGGGTCAGTAACATACAGATCATTGGTCAAACCTCCGTTTTCATAGTTTACAATGTTGTAATTGCTAAGGTATGCCCGCATTTCATAACGATCGGTCAGGTAACTGCCAAATAGCCTGTAACTGACCATTTTATTTCCATTCGAATTGTAATGACCACGGCTATAGATATATTCAATTTCTCCTCCGATATTAATTTTCTTACCGAAGTTTAAAGTCATTAAACCCTTAAACCTTTCTTCCTTTTTTTGATCTCCGCCATTGAAAGTATAAAGAAGGTCTGTGTAAGGATTTTTAGTGTCGTAGAATAAGGCATTCTCCGGTGTTGTGATATAATAATTAAACGGATCGGCAAAGATAAAATCACGACGTTCCCGACGCTCACTGAATATACGTGTTTCCGCAGGAGAACCTACATTACCCAAATAACCTATCGAAAGCGATTGTCCTTCTACGTAAGTATTATTGGGAAAGTTTAATCGATTCGTATCCATTGGAGCAACAGAAGGCATTCCAAGAAAAGGTGAAAGACGAAAAGCTGTGATACCTTGTGTTTTTAAAAGTGTCGAGTCATTAAGTAACAGGCTGTCGGCTATTTCACTTTGTGGGTTGGTGAGATTGGATAGAGAGAATGATCGCCCATCACCACCAGCTCTAGGGCGCTGTGCATGAGCGAGTGTCGCCAGTCCGGTCAGGATCAGTAATATGTATATACTTCGCTTCATGGGATGCAAAGATATAATAAAAGGGCGTTCCTACGAAAGAAACGCCCTCTCTTTATTTCTTTTAAACAGTTTCGCAAATATTACTAAACGTTGGATTAAACCTTTTGTATGATTTCCATTCCTTTTTTAATTGCGGCCTCGTTCATCGGGATTAGTTTATGATGACGTTCCGGCAAAGATTTTTTCAATCCAAGCAATACATTTTCAAGTTCTACCATAGGAGCCACTTTCAATAGTCCGCCCAGAATGATCATATTAAAAGCCTTTTCATTCTGCATCTCTGTAGCTGCATCCATCGCATCTACACGATATACATTAATGTCGGTACGATTAACAGGAGTATGAATACCATATCCATCATATATTAAGATACCACCTGGTTTAACCTTGCTTTCAAATTTTTCAAAAGAAGGTTGATTGAGTACGATCACAATATCATACTCATTTACGATAGGGGAACTTATAGGCGCATTGCTCAGGATAACAGTTACATTCGCTGTTCCTCCTCGTTGTTCAGGGCCATAAGATGGCATCCAGGTTACTTCTTTTCCTTCCATCAATCCTGAATAGGCAAGAATTTTCCCCATTGACAAAACACCTTGTCCACCGAAACCGGCTATAATTATTTCCTTTTTCATAGGGCAGCATCTTTATTTTTTAAGTCATCTAATGGATAGAATGGAAACATATTTTCAACCATCCATTCGTTTGCTTTCTCCGGAGTTGTTTTCCATCCGGAAGCACAAGTTGAAACAAATTCTACAACAGAAGTACCTTTCTTATTCATTGCATTTTCAAATGCATTGCGAAGCACTTTCTTTGCTCTTTTTACTGCAGCGGCTGTGTGTACGCTTTGGCGGGTAACAAGGCATGTACCTTCCAGTTGTGCCAATAAGTTTGTTATTTTGAGCGGGTGTCCATTCAGTGCAATACTACGTCCGTAAGGAGTGGTTGAAGTTGCCATACCTTCCAGTGTAGTAGGAGCCATCTGCCCTCCGGTCATACCATAAATTGCATTATTCACAAATACAATAACAATATTTTCACCACGATTGGCAGCATGAATTGTTTCTGCAGTACCTATAGCTGCTAAGTCTCCATCTCCCTGATAAGTGAATACCATTTTGTCGGGATTCAACCTTTTGGCGGCAGTTGCTACAGCAGGTGCGCGGCCGTGGGCAGCTTCGATCCAATCGATATCCAGATAGTTGTAAGCGAATACCGCACAGCCAACCGGGGAAACACCAATAGTTTTTTCTTCCAATCCCATATCGGCAATCACTTCAGCTATTAATTTATGTATAACCCCATGACTACAGCCCGGGCAGTAGTGCATCGAGTTATTATTCATTAACCGGGGTTTATCATAAACCAGATTTTCCGGTTTTATTATTTCGTTGAGTTCCATATTCTTTTTATTTGAAAGTTAATCTTAAATCATTAGTCCTTAATGGAAATAACGCATTACATATTGAACCACGCGTAGAACTACAGCTACACCGCCCAGGGCGAGAAACCACGTACGGTCGCTTAATGCAAAAAAGCAAACTACTGCTGCAATAGCTAATATCATAAATAACACTGTTAATAACTCGTCAAATCTGCTTCCGCGTCTCATTCCTTTATGGGTTATAGGTTAATGATTTTTGTTTTCAATGCCTCTAAAATTTCATCAGGTGTAAATATGATACCACCCAGACGACCGTAATGTTCAACCCTTATCTTTCCGTTTACTGCCAGGCGAACATCTTCAACCATTTGTCCGGCATTTAGTTCAACGGAGAGCATACCTTTCACTTTATTTGCGTATTCAGCAATTATGTTGGTAGGGAAAGGCCATAAAGTAATAGGGCGTAGAAGGCCTAATTTAATACCTTCTTCACGTGCCAACTCAACTACTTTCTGGCATATACGAGCAGAGGATCCGAAGGCAACCAGAAGATATTCGGCATCATCGCACATAAATTCTTCATATCGTACTTCGTTCTCCTCTATTTGTTTGTATTTTTTCTGGAAGCGAATATTATTTTCCTCCATAACGGCAGCATCCAATTCCAACGAAGTGATAATGTTGGGTTTGCGGTTGCTTAATTTTCCTTGTGCTGCCCATGGCGATTCTTCCCGTATTTCTTCTTCTGTTTTGCGTGGCCTGTACGGAGGAAGAACTACTTTCTCCATCATTTGCCCCACTATACCATCAGCTAATATGATAGCCGGATTTGAATATTTGAATGCCAGATCAAAACCAAGGCCAACAAAGTCTGCCATTTCCTGTACGGAAGAAGGGGCTAGTGTGATTAATCTATAGTCACCATGTCCACCTCCCTTAACGGTTTGAAAATAATCGGCCTGGCTAGGTTGGATAGTTCCAAGACCGGGTCCGCCACGCATAATATTTACAATAAGACAAGGAAGATCTGCGCCGGCAAGATAGGAAATACCTTCTAGTTTTAAGCTGATACCCGGACTGGAAGAAGAGGTTAATACGCGTTTGCCGGTAGCAGCTCCACCATATACCATATTAATAGCAGCAACTTCGCTTTCCGCTTGTAATACTACCATCCCTGTCGTTTCCCACGGCATCTCAGTCATCAACGTCTCCAATATCTCCGATTGAGGAGTAATAGGATATCCAAAATAGCCGTCGGCTCCATACCGAATCGCTGCATAAGCAACAGCTTCGTTACCTTTTAATAATTTTATTTCTTCTGACATAATCCTTAGATTTTTACTTTATAGATAGTTAAACAACCATCGGGACAAACCAATCCGCAATTGGCACAACCGATACAATCATCCGGGTTCTTCATATATACATAATGATACCCTTTGTTGTTTACTTCACGTGGATGTAATTCCAATACGTCTGAAGGGCAGGCCACAACACAAAGATTACAGCCTTTGCATCGTTCCGTGTTTACAACAACCGCTCCTTTTATTTTCGCCATAACTGATTATATTATTTCTTCGTTCTATTAGTATATCAAATGCACAAAGGTAGTAATTTCTTTAGTATTCTATTTATGTATAATGTCTTTTCTGTTGCCTCTATGTCCCTCTGGAACTTTTGAGACACTCTCTTATTTTTTATGTATTAAGAATTCTGTTCACGACAATTATCAAGAAGCTTCACGACAATTGTCGTGAAATCTCTTGATAATTGTCGTGAAGCTTCTTGATAATTGTCGTGAACACAATTTGTATGGTTTATGTGAGCATTGGCAAAGGCGAATCTTCGATTTGATCTAATATAATACGTTAAAATAAGTATTGTATTAACCTCTTTATCCTCTTTACTTGTTATTAAATAAAAAACCGTACCTTTGTTTTGGATTCCTGTTTTTGCGAAGTGATAACAAAAAAAATGATCTTATGAAGAAAGAAGAAGATGTTTTCAGGCAATTTCGCGATTCCTTTAGTAAGCTCGAGGGGCATTTCCATATATTAGAACAACGTATTCCGGTCGAATTGCAGATGGAATATTTTAAATATTCAGAGGAAATGCGCAAAAAAGATTGGACACCTCCCCTTACAGATGAAGAAAGTGAAGCGTTATTTCATATATTACAGGAGGAAACTATTACCGACGAAGAAAAAAAACATTTACTGACCAGCCTGGCTGCTTCAAAATCAGTAAAAGCCTTTCGTATGTTGGAAGACTATGCGGAACATTCAGATGAATCGATTGCTAATTGGGCATATATGGCACTGATGGAATCCCGTATTTCACTGGAATCTGAGTTCTCAGATGAAAAGCAAGTTTATATATCTACCGGATTAGGAGGCAAAAATGAAAAACTTCGTTTTTATATTCTTATTATATCAAAGGATAAAAAGCCTTTTGAAGAATATCAACGACAGGTAATTGATCGGGAATTTGCTTATCTCCTTCCAAAAGAGAATTGTGAGATTGAACGTCTTACTATAGAGGAACTTTATGTGGAGATGGTATTTTTGGTGCCTATCCGTGCTGATATAAAAGGTATTTTGGATAAGGTAATAACAGAATGCAACCAATATGGTGATTTCCTTTCTCCCCGATTTACAATAACAAATGTAAAAGAGTTATCCAAAGCGGAAGTCGAGGATATTATCAATAAAGATGGAGACAGTTAAACAAGCGATAAAATACGGTATAGTAGGGGTAAGCAATACATTGATCACGGCTGTTGTCATTTGGATTATAATGAAGATCTTTGGCTTTTCAGATGTAGTATCTAATATTACCGGATATGTAGCAGGGGTTTTAAATAGCTTTATATGGAATAAGCAATGGACGTTTAAAAGTAATGCTGGATGGTTAAGTAGCGCATTACGTTTTGGCCTTGTATTTGGTATTTGTTATCTACTCCAATTAGGTTTATTGCTTTACCTAAATAAGCATTTGACCATTGATCCATATTACAATCAATTGATTGCTATGGCTTTTTATACAGTGATAAACTTTGTTATGAATAAATATTTTACTTTTAAATCTTACGATAAATGAAAAAGCTTGCGGTTATTGTACCTTGTTATAATGAAGAACTGGTGCTATCAGAATCGTATAAACGAACAAAAGCGGTTCTGGACTCAATACCAAATCCTACAGAAATTATATATATCAATGATGGGAGCCGGGATGGAACAACGCAGATTCTTAATGAAATTGCCAATGCAGACCCTCAGGTGAAAGTGATACATTTTTCACGTAATTTTGGGCATCAACCGGCAGTTACCGCCGGTATAAACCATTGTGATGCTGATTTAGCTGTGATAATAGATGCTGATATGCAGGATCCTCCTGAACTTATTCCTGATATTCTGGCTCTTCAGGAAGAAACACAGGCTAATGTTGTGTATTGTGTTCGGAAATCAAGAGTAGGAGAGAGTCGCTTTAAGCTATTAAGTGCTAAGATGTTTTATCGCACAATGAACTCCATGAGTGAAGTTGATTTTCCTTTAGATACCGGAGATTTTCGATTGATAGATCGAAAAGTAATGGAAGAGTTCAATCATTTGAAAGAAAAAGGGAAATATATTCGTGGATTGATTAGCTGGGTCGGTTTTAAGCAAATTCCATTTTATTATGAAAGAGAAGCACGAATAGCGGGAGAAACAAAATATCCGTTACGTAAAATGTTGAGTTTTGCATCCCGTGCTTTGCTCTACTTTTCCAAAAAACCATTAAAGATCGTGATGGGCCTTGGATTTGTGGCTGTTCTGGTAGGCATTATATTGGCAATTTGGTTTACGCTGGGGAAAATATATGGCTTTAGCAATGCTGAATCCGGATGGACTTCGATAATATTTACTATAATATTCTTTGGAGGTGTTCAGTTGATTACTATAGGTGTATTAGGTCAATACATCGGAATCCTTTTCGATGAAATCAAAGCTCGTCCTGAATATATTATAGACGAAAAAAAGAATTTTTGAGATAATTCTTTTAGCCTGTATTATTCATAAATAAAAGAAATTCACCACAGAGGCACGGGTAACATAAAGTATGGAGGACACAGAGAAGCGCTTTAGCGCTTTCTACTTCGTGAACTCCTCTTTTCTGATATCCCCGTGCCTCTGTGGTGAATTTCTTTTATTATGAATAAATAATACAGGTTAGAATATTTTCCGGTAAATATGACAATAGGGTGTTTGTCCGGATTTGTCATAATAATTCTGATGGTAATCTTCAGCAATCCAGAATATACTTGCAGGCTCGAGAGAGGTCGCGACATTATATCCCATTGTGTTTAATGTTTCAATGAGTTCTTCTGCTAACATTTGTTGCTCATCATTGCAGTAGAATATAACTGATCTGTATTGACTTCCGATATCCGGCCCCTGTCCTCCAATCTGAGTAAAATCATGTGTCTCGAAGTAAAGACGGGCAAGTTGAGTATAGGTTATCTTGTCAGGATCATAAAGTACCATAACTGTTTCAACATGATCTGTCTCACCGGTTTTAACTTGTTCGTAAGAAGGATTTTCCAGTTCTCCTCCCATATAGCCAACAACCGTTTCTATTACTCCCGGTGCTTTATTTAAATGAAATTGTGTTCCCCAGAAACAACCTGATGCAAAATAAGCTGTTTCAATGTTGTTATATTCTTCCATGGCGCGTATTGTTTCTTATTACTATTATGCTTTATGCAAATATACTATTTTAATTGTCTCTAGATATATCATCTTAAACAAAACGAACGTTTCTCCGGTTTAACTATAACATAGTTATAAATAATAAATCAATATGGAATATCGTATAGAAAAAGATACAATGGGGGAAGTGAAAGTTCCACTAAATGCTTATTATGGTGCTCAAACACAACGAAGCATAGAGAATTTTGACATTGCAAAAGAAACCAGTCGAATGCCTCAGGAAATCATTTATGCTTTTGCTTATCTGAAAAAAGCGGCAGCATTAGTGAATAGAGATTCCGGTGTTTTATCCTCAGATAAATGCGAGTGGATAGAAGATGTTTGCGATGAGATATTAGATGGTAAATTGAATGATTCTTTTCCTTTGATCATTTGGCAGACAGGTAGCGGAACACAGAGTAACATGAATGTGAATGAAGTTATTGCTAATAGAGCACATGTATTACAAGGAGGTAAACTTACAGATAAAGAAAAGATATTATCTCCGAATGATGATGTCAATAAGTCGCAATCATCCAATGATACTTTCCCTACGGCAATGCATATTGCAGCATACAAAATCCTGAAAGAAGTAACACTCCCCGGTTTGAAAGAATTACATAATTCACTTGTAAAGAAAAGCAAGGACTTTAAAGATATTGTAAAGATTGGACGTACACATTTTATGGATGCAACACCCCTGACATTAGGCCAGGAGTTTAGTGGTTATGCTGCTCAATTACAATATGGTATTCAAGAAATAAAAAAGACTTTATCACACGTTTCTGAATTGGCCTTAGGTGGCACAGCTGTTGGTACTGGTATCAATACTCCACCTGATTATTCCAAAAATGTAGCAGCAAAGATCGCTGAATTAACAGGTTTACCATTTATTACGGCACCTAATAAGTTTGAGGCATTAGCAACACATGATGCACTTGTAGCAGCACATGGAGCACTAAAGACTGTTGCTGTGAGTTTGATGAAGATCGCTAATGATATCCGTATGTTAGGTTCAGGGCCTCGTGCCGGAATCGGAGAGATTCATTTACCGGAGAATGAGCCTGGTTCTTCTATTATGCCCGGTAAAGTAAACCCAACTCAATGTGAATCACTCACTATGATCGCTGCCCAGGTTATGGGAAATGATGTTTCAATATCTATAGGTGGTGCTAACGGTCATTTTGAATTAAATGTATTTAAACCGATGATTATAGCTAATTTCCTGCAAAGTGCACGTTTGATAGGAGAAGGGTGTCATAGTTTTACGATTCATTGTATAGAAGGAGTACAGCCCGTAAAAGACACAATTCAGAAACACCTGGATGATTCTCTTATGCTAGTAACAGCTTTAAATCCTAAAATCGGATATTATAAGGCCGCTGCAATAGCACAAAAAGCATATAAAGAAAATAAAACATTAAAACAAGCAGCAATCGAATCAGGAGAGGTAACTGCCAGAGAATTTGATGAATGGGTAGATCCATCCAAGATGGTAGGAGACATATAATATATGTCTCCTACCTCTTTCTCTTCTTTTTGTTGTAAAAAAACCGCAAATAATTTTTCTTTTTAAAATAAAACTCTACCTTTGCACCGCATTAGACAATAATGCCTATCACTTTCGGGTAATAGTTTTCGGGGTGTAGCGCAGTCCGGTTAGCGCACCTGCTTTGGGAGCAGGGGGTCCCAGGTTCGAATCCTGGTACCCCGACAATCAAAAAGTCAGAGAGTTGAACAAAACTTTTCTGACTTTTTTGTTTTACTTTCATCTTATGGTAAAACAACTAAAATTATTGGATACCTCTTTACTTGCGATCTATAAAGAGACTGTAAAGATAGATTGGACGAATATTTCTTTGCCCAAAGAAAGTACTTTACCTAATGTAAAACCTTTTGACTTCTACAATTCTGTTGCATCTGTCTATTCATCTAAGATAGAAGGTGAAGATATTGAGTTAGACAGCTATGTGAAACATAAGTTTTACAAAGTTCCTTATGAAGTAGATTACACTAAAAAAGCTGACGACTTATTTGAGGCTTACCAATATGCACAATCTCATAAGTTTACATTTGAGAATGCAATGGAAGCTCATAGAATACTAAGTAAACATTTACTTTCTCCTTCTGCGAGAGGAGAACTTCGGAATAGTATAATGTTTGTAATGGATGATAAAGATAAGATAGCTTATGTAGCTTGTGAACCTTCATTAGTTGAATCAGAAATAGAGAAGCTTTTTAGTGATATAGAAATATTACTAAATGCAGATCTCGCAATAGAAGATGTATTTTATTACGCATCGCTTATTCATTTTATGTTCGTTAAGATCCATCCTATGCAAGATGGAAATGGAAGATTAGCCAGACTTATTGAAAAATGGTTTATAACATCTAAATTGGGCAAAGAATATTGGCGAATTAAGTCGGAGAAATACTATTACTCTAACCTTAAAGAATACTATCGAAGTTTGGCAATTACAGGTTTAGAGTATGAAACGTTAAACCAAACTAAAGTTGTAGATTTTTTGAGTATGCTGCCTAACAGCATAGATTTTGAATGACCATTCTGATATTCTTTTCCACCAACTAATCAAATCATCAATTAAATCTCTGTAAATGGAGATGCCTGAATAGTTAAAATTGATAAAAATGAAGATTGAAAATAGCCATATTGCAAATGTTTTTTAATTTTAAATGTTAACGCTATTAATTGTTTATAAACATGAAGGTTAGGTACTATTATATCGAGTTTTAAAGAGAAAACGAAGTTTGTTCTCTGTGAAGGAAAATCATACTGTAAGTAGTCTGATTCTGTGTTAGTTCTTTTGGTAAAATAACCCGTTCTATGTAAAATATACGTTTAAGTTAAAAATGGAAGATTTTTTTCATAATGATAGGCAAGTGTTTAAAATATCAAAATATGTTCTACCTTTGCGCCCGATTTAATAACAATTTAATAACAAAAAGATGAAAAAAGTAGTATTACTAGTAATTGTGATGGTGTTAGGTGGGGTTGCAGCAAATGCGCAACAGTTTACAAAAGGTACTAAAACACTTTCTGCTAATGTAACCGGTTTAGACTTTGGTGTAACAAAGATTAAAGATGTAGATGATTCTCTTATTAATTTTGGAATTATGGCGAAAGGTTCTTATTTCGTGATTGATAACCTGGCTATTACAGCTGGTTTAGGTTTCGACTATGAGAAATTTGGTGACGAAAAAACAAATTCATTTGCATTTACAGTAGGTGGAAAATACTACATTGTAAATGGCCTTTATGGAGGTTTGGCTTACGAAGGTTTAAAACAGAAAGACGTTGATATGGCTAGCTTCGGTAAAATAGAAGTAGGTTATGACATCTATATTTCTGAAAATGTATTCTTCGAACCAGCTGTTTATTTCAAAAAAGGTTTCGGCGATACAGCTAAAGACATTTCTCAATTTGGTTTGTCTGTAGGTATTGGTGTTAATTTCTAAAAAACGGAAATAGATTTGGGTAAAGTATAAAAGCTTTTCCAATTGTAGATATAATGCGGGTCGTCAGATCCGCATTTTTTTATGTCTAATTATTTTACAACATTGTCTAAAAAATGGACATAGTCATATGTTCTTTGTTTATTTACTCTCCACACAATAAGCCTTTTATTGTCTTTGGCATATTATTTGATTGATGAGAAGATAATTAAGCATGATTAAATTCTTTAACAATTTAAGCGATGAATAATCTATTTAAGTTTAATTCATTTCTGAGGTTTCTCAGCAAAAATAAGGCATATACGGCTATTGATATCTTTGGCCTTTCTGTATCACTGATGTTTGTTATCCTGATAGTCACTTATACTATTCAGGAGCTTTCAACAGACCGTTTTCATCAGAATTCAGAGCGTATATATATGCTGGGGAATGAGGAATTTCTTATGTCTTCTTTTGGCCTGGGAGAAAAGATAAAAGAACGTTATCCTGAGATTGAAGATGTATCTACTGTTACCGGTGCGATTCTCCTGACGGGAACTAATAATATGCCGGTTACTTCTGAAAGTAATATGTTTAATGCACAAGTGCAGTTTGTCAATGAAAATTTCTTCCGGTTTTTCTCTTTTGAGCTTGTGAATGGAAATAAAGATCAGGTTTTAGCCGCCCGTAATGATGCTGTTATCTCTCAGACCTTTGCTCATAAATTATTTCCCGGAGAAGACCCGATGGGAAAGGTTATTCAACTCAATGATTCAGTAAATGTAACGGTAAATGGTATAATGAAAGATATCAGTAATTCAGTTATTTTCTATAGTGACTTGCTTGTACGCAATGAAAATCTCCGTTATTTCAGAGGAGATATGGATGGTAATACATATAATAATGCCCTATCTGCCAATGTGTTTGTTTTGGAAAGAGAAGGTTCTTCTTTAGCTTCAAAGGCAGATGATGTGCGGGATTATTTCAAAGGCCTTTATTGGTTTTACGAACGTGAAGTTGTAAAGGAAGTAGTTTTTATTCCTTTGAGGGAAGCTTATTTTTCTGATTATGATGGTTATATGACTAATAAAGGAGATAAGAAGCTCGTCAATATTTTGCTGTCAGTAGGTATTCTGATCCTTATTTTTGCCATTATTAATTATATAAATCTAACTGTTGCACAAACAGGTTTCCGTGCAAAAGAAATGGCTACCAGACAACTACTGGGTTCATCTCGCATGAATCTGTTCAGTCGTTTGATGATGGAGTCTACGTTGTTGACTTTTATCTCTTTTATATTCGGACTACTTCTGGCCTTTTTGTTTTTACCTTTTGCCAATAAACTATTAGAGACAAAGATTGATCTTGCGGGCGCTTTCACCGGCACGAATATTTTAATTACGATATTAGTCGTTTTAGCAATAGGGAGTTTTTCAGGATTACTGCCGGCTATTCTTATATCCAGAACAAAAGCAGTAGACGTTGTAAAAGGAACTTTCCGTCAGAAAACAAAGATGGTATTCAGTAAATTCTTTATTACTTTTCAGAATGCTATTACCATCGCGCTCATTGCTGCTGCTATTATTATGGTTACTCAGGTAAATCATTTGATAAATGCTCCTTTAGGTTATAATACTACCAATATTATTGATATTTCCGTCATGGATTTGAGTGATAATAAGCTGGCAAAAACTATCGCCAGTGAACTGGAGCAACTATCTTCTGTAAAACAAGTCTCTCTTTGTGAAGGAACTCCTTTTAACCGAGGAAATAATAATACGATTGATTTTGAAGGAAGATCAATTAGTTTTCAAACTTTGGGTGGTGATTCGGCTTTTATCTCAATGTTGGGTATTGAAATAATCAGGGAAAACAATGTGACAGCTGATAATGCTTACTATTTGAATCAGTATGCACTGAAAGAAGAGAACTTACCGGAAGATGCCGTCACTTTTACTTACTATCAACCCAATGTACCTATCGCAGGTATTATAAAAGATTTCCAGTTGAATAATATCTTACATGGACAGCAACCTGTTCTTTTCAGATTTAAGAAAAGAGAAAATATTTATGCCTGGAATATACTTGTAGAAGTACAGGGAGACCCATATAAAGGATATCAAGAGGTAAAAGATGTATATGAACGTATAACGCGCCTGGAATTTCCCGGACAATTTGTGGATAAGCAGGTTGAAGAGTCTTTTTCTAATATGAGAAGAACCACTCAAATTGTCAGCCTCTTTTCTGCAATTGCAATAATTCTTTCATTATTGGGTTTATTGGCAATGTCGACTTATTTCATACAACAACGTTCACGCGAAATAGGGGTGAGGAAGGTGTTCGGTTCTACCAATAAAGAAATACTTACTCGCCTGGTAGGTACATTCCTGAATTATGTACTTGTAGCCTTTGTAATTGCGACACCTATTATATGGTATATAATGAAGGACTGGTTATCGGCTTATTCATACCGGATATCATTAAGTGTTGTATTCTTTATCATTTCCGGCCTGTTTTGTTTAATTATCTCATTTATAACAGTCTTTTGGCAAAGCTATAAAGCAGCAAATGCAAATCCGGTAACCAGTATAAAGGCGGATTAAAAAGTTATGTTAATTTTGTGTATTCAATCAACTAAACAATGTATGAAAACACAAAGAAAACTTCTATTACTTACTCTTATTGTAGGATTAATGTCCTTTGCTGTTAGCGCTCAGAAAAGACCGCGTATCGGTATTGCCGGATTGCGGATCGAATCGAGTACATTTTCTCCGGCATTAACCACAGAGGAGGCATTCAATAAACGTTCGGGAGATGTATTGCTTAATTCTTATCCTTTTCTTCATCCGGGCAATCCGTTGCGTGAAAAGGCCGAGTGGCTTCCTGCTATGACTGCGAATACAACTCCCGGAGGGGCTGTAACACGAGAAACTTATGAATCACTTGTGAAGCAAACACTTGATTTATTAAAAGCAAATGCTCCTTATGATGCTTTGTTTTTTGATATTCATGGGGCAATGAGTGTGGTTGATTTGGATGATCCCGAAGGTGATCTTATTCTCAGAATCCGGGAAGTCATAGGAAAAGAACCTATTATATCTACATGCATGGATTTGCATGGAAATGTAAGTTGGACACTAGCAGAAAACACTGATTTAATGACCTGTTACCGTATGGCTCCCCATGAAGACACAATGGAATCCAAAGAAAGAGCCGTATATAATCTGATCGAACGACTTGAATCAGGAAAAGGCCGTCCGACTTATAAAGCATGGATCCCTGTACCTATCTTACTTCCCGGAGAACAAACGAGTACACGGGTGGAACCCGCTAAATCACTCTATGCTGCCGTTGCTCCAGCTGCGGCTCAGGAAGGTATTATCGACGCTGCAATATGGATCGGTTATGCCTGGTCAGACGAACCGCGTAATAGGGCAACTGTGATGGTTACAGGTGACGATAAAGATATGGTTGTACGTACGGCAGAATATCTGGCTCATCATTTCTGGAGCGTGCGTCATCAGTTTGAATTTGTAGCTCCCGTAGGGACTTTGGATGAATGCCTTGCCAAAGCATTAACTAGTTCAAAAAAACCATATTTTATCAGTGATACAGGTGACAATCCAACTGCAGGTGGAGCCGGCGATGTTACATGGACAATTACAGAGATATTGAAACGTGAGGAATTCAAATCTGAGAATGGGCCTACTCTTATTTATGCTTCTATCCCCGGCCCTGAATTTGTAAAAAAAGCAAAAGAAGTAGGAGTTGGAAATAAGATCGAAGGATATGCTGGCGCAAAAGTAGATGATCGTTTTGCCCCTCCTGTTAAATTATCGGGAACGGTAACAGCTATATACGACAATGCAAACAACTCCGAAGTCGCAGTTAAAATAGGTAGTGTATATGTAATCGTTACGGAAGTAAGAAAAGGTTTCCACCGTGAGAGTGAATTTACAAAATTAAATCTGAAACCCCGTGAAGCCGATGTCGTAGTTGTAAAGATAGGATACCTGGAACCTGAACTATATGATATGCAAGCTGATTGGACGATGGCTCTTACTGTAGGTGGGGTGAATCAGGATCTTTTAGGCTTGCCTTATAAACGTATTGAACGCCCCATGTATCCTTTGGACAGAGATATGCCAATGCCTGATCTTTCGGCTAAATTGGTGCCGTTTGTGGCAAAATAAATTTGAATAATAATATGTTAACGACCTTTACTTATCGGGTTTATTCCTAAGTAAAGATCGTTTTCAATGAAAACTAAATGTTTTGGGTATCTATTATTCTTTTATGGCTTCGCGAATACGCACTAATTTGCGAAGTAATCCTTCCAATAAATCTATTTGTAGCATATTAGCTCCATCGGATTTTGCTTTGCAAGGTTGAGGATGGGTTTCTATGAATAATCCATCAGCACCTACAGCGATTGCAGCTTTGGCAATAGTTTCAATCAGTGTCGGAAGTCCACCAGTTACTCCGGATGTTTGGTTCGGTTGCTGTAAAGAGTGTGTTACGTCCATAATTACAGGATAGCCGAATTCCTGCATTTGTGGAATTCCCCGATAATCCACAATCAGATCTGTGTATCCAAAAGAAGTACCTCTGTCGGTGAGCATAATGTTTTTATTACCCGCATCCAATACTTTCTGTGCGGCAAACAGCATAGAAGCAGGGGAGAGGAATTGTCCCTTTTTTATATTCACTATTTTGCCGGTTTGAGCAGCAGCTACCAAAAGATCTGTCTGACGACTAAGGAATGCCGGGATCTGTAAAACATCAACATATTCGGCTGCAATAGCTGCTTCATGGTTCTCATGGATATCGGTAACTGTGGGTATGCCAAATGTCTCATTAACCTTCCGAAGAATCTTCAATGCTTTTTCATCGCCAATCCCCGTAAATGAATCTAAACGGGAACGATTTGCTTTTCGGTAAGAGCCCTTGAATATATATGGAATTGAAAGCTTTTCAGTGATCTTTACAATTTTTTCGGCAATCTCAAGTGCCATATCTTCTCCTTCAATAACACATGGCCCAGCCATCAGAAAGAAATTGTCGCTTTTTAAATCATTTATAGTTATCATATAATTATCAATTATCAATCGAAGATCGGCCTTAGCCAATTATCAATTGCTTCGTTATTTCAATCTTTTCTTCTGTCGGAAGGGTAGCATCAATCCAATGGATTTTGTTACCACGCCGTTCCATACCCCGAAACCAGGTCATTTGTCGCTTAGCAAACTGATGAATTGCAATTTCAAGTTGTGAAATCATTTCTTGATATGTCAACTGGCCTATAATATATAATGTAAGATATTTATATTCTAAGCCATAATAGATTAGGTCATCAGGTGACACTCCTGTGGCAAGAATACTTTTCACTTCATCAATCATACCTTCATCTAAACGGGCACGTAAGCGTTTTGATATCTTTTCTCTTCGCAATTCCCTATCTAAGTCTATTCCGATAATGAGGCTATGTATCGGTTCATATTCATTGATATCAGGAGCTTCTACACGATAGTATTCTTCAATTTCAATGGCGCGGATAGCTCGTTGAACACTGTCGACATCCGTTTTATTATGTAAGGTCTTATAAGATGCCAGAATACTTTCAAGTTGCGTCAACGTTTTGTTTTTTAATGATTCTCTCAACTCAGGATTGGGAGGAACATCCAGCAACTTATATCCTTTGAGAACAGCTTCTATATACATCCCTGTTCCACCACAAAGAATCGGTAACAAACCTTTTTGTAGGATTGATTCGTATGCCCGATGAAAGTCATGTTGATATTCAAACACATTGTATTTATATCCCGGATCACAAATATCTATCAAATGGTATGGGATTTTCTTACCGTTTACAATATAATCAGCCAGATCCTTTCCTGTTCCAATATCCATTGACCGATAAATCTGGCGGGAATCAGCGCTAATAATCTCTGTATTGAGATCATTAGCTAAAGCTGCAGCAAAAGGTGTTTTGCCAGAAGCTGTAGGGCCTAATATTGTAATAAGCTGATAGTTCATATTTATAATTTCAACCGTTACGCAAAGCAAAGGTACAAAAAAAAGCCGCATCCAGAAGGAAGCGGCTTTTTTCTATCTAGTTGGATAATTATCCGTTTACTTTTGCCATGTGAGCGATCAATTCCAACACTTTGTTTGAATAACCCCACTCGTTGTCATACCAAGATACAACTTTAACGAATTTGTCAGTCAAAGCAATACCTGCTTTAGCGTCGAAGATTGAAGTACGAGCGTCACCGATAAAGTCAGAAGATACAACATCTTCTTCAGTGTAACCCAGGATACCTTTTAATTCGTTTTCAGAAGCAGATTTCATAGCTGCTTTGATTTCTTCGTATGTAGCAGACTTAGCCAAATTAACTGTCAAGTCAACAACAGAAACATCTAAAGTAGGAACACGGAAAGACATACCTGTTAATTTACCATTTAACTGAGGAATAACTTTACCTACAGCTTTAGCAGCACCTGTAGAAGAAGGGATGATGTTACCAGCAGCAGCACGTCCACCTCTCCAGTCTTTTACTGAAGGACCGTCTACAGTTTTTTGAGTAGCTGTAGTTGCGTGTACTGTAGTCATTAAACCGTCTGTGATACCGAACTTGTCGTTCAATACTTTAGCGATAGGAGCCAAACAGTTTGTAGTACAAGATGCGTTAGAAACATATTGAGTTCCTTTTACATAAGCATCTAAGTTTACACCACAAACGAACATTGGAGTGTCGTCCTTAGAAGGAGCAGACATAACAACATATTTTGCACCAGCATCAACGTGAGCTTTAGCTGTATCTTTAGACAGGAATAAACCTGTAGATTCAACAACATATTCAGCACCAATTGCATCCCATTTCAAATCAGCAGGATTTCTTTCAGCAGTTACGCGGATTGATTTACCGTTTACAACTAAGTTACCATCTTTTACTTCAACGGTACCGTTAAATTTACCGTGAACAGTGTCGTATTTCAACATGTATTCCATGTATTCAACACTAATCAAGTCGTTAATACCAACAACTTCAATGTCATTTCTTGTCTGTGCAGCACGGAAAACCAAACGTCCGATACGGCCGAAACCGTTAATACCTACTTTAATCATTGTAATAAAACTTTTATTGGTTTATTAAAAAATACTATCTATTGTTCTTTCTAACAGCCACAAGGAGTGGCACATGAGATAAACGATACGAGCATAAATAAAAATGCTACGAAAAGTACAATACTACGTTTCATCTTGTTCATGATTTACGACTACAAAGGTAATTATGTTTTTTGTAAATTGTTTACAAAACAGGATAAAAATATGCTCTCTAACATAAATTAATTGTTAGATATTACTTCTTTTTCTTGTTTTTCTTGTTTTTGCCGGAAAAAAGGCTTCCTACCAGTTTTTTAGCTCCTTTAATTCCCCAGGTTAAGACAAAGGGTTGTGCAATCCCCCATACTAAAGGAATAATACCTAAGCCTCCTCCTTTACTGCTTTTAAGATAGGTTTTTGCACCTCCAAGTGCAATATCAGCTAAGGTAGAAGGTAATGAAGATGGTTTTGATTGATTGGATTTGCCGGGGAATATAGAAGAAGTGACACCATTCACAATTAGTTTACCTGCGTTGCTTTGGACATATTTCAGATTGGAGCTTAGTTTGTCCTTTTGTATCTCACTTTGTATCCGTGCCTGCTCTTTTTTAGAGCGGAGTTGTTCCAGTGGGGTTAATTGAACTGTTTCCATAAATTGTGTCATTCTTTTTGTCTTCGTCCTCATCGTCGCCATCCAGCGCGTCGATCACATTGTTCATGATCTTCACAGAGAACCATTTTTTACTCATAATTAAGATCCCGATTATAATGAGGTAAATACCTCCAACTATGGCTATACCTGCACTTGTTGAATTCAACCATTCTCCCAGAAGAAATCCTAAGGCCAGAAAAAGGAAGAATGTTGCAAAAAAAGCAAGTACAACTAATAACAGAATATAAGAGAGAGAGGAAACAAGTTTCCCGGCTCTCTCGTATGCTGTTAATTTCAGGAATTCAATTTTAGCCTCCACAAAAACTGAAACATCATCTTTCAGTTCATTGAAGATTTGTCCTAAATCTTTTTCCATATACTAATTATTCATCAATCGCATCATGGGCTGTTTTCATAGCCTCATCTTTATAACTCTTTGCTGTTTTTAATGCTTCCTGACCAGTTGCTTTGGCTTTTTCAACAGCAACGTTAAAGCCTTCTTTTGCTTTGCCTGCCATTTCTTTCAGTTCTTCCAGTAATTCTTCACCTTTATCAGAACCAACCAAATAACCAACAGCTGCTCCAACTGCAACACCAATAGCAAGACCTAATAATAATTTTGAATCTGAACTTTTCATAATCAATTACTTTTAAAATGTTTATACTAAGATAACGTTTATAAAGGCCAGATAGTTTAAGTCATTCTGTCCTTTTATTGTTAAAATATATTATTACTTAACAGCCATTACGGCTACCCAATTATTCTTTTCGCTTACAGAATTGAGCGATAAACCTTGATGGATGCATTCCTTCTCAATTAGGGGAATGTCTTCGTTGTAAAAACCACTCATGAAAAGCTGTCCGCCGATTCTTAGATTATCAGCGTAATATCCTATATCCTGTAAAAGTATATTTCGGTTTATATTGGCGAAAATAATATCAAAAGGGGCATATTCGGAAATACGTTCAGCTCCACCCAAGGCAACCTGAATGTCTTCTGTATTATTTAACTGTATATTATCCAGTGCATTGTTATATGCCCATTCATCAATATCTATTGCTGTTACTCGTTTAGCTCCTTTTAAAGAAGCTAGAATCGCTAGAACAGCGGTACCACAACCCATATCAAGGATTTCTTTTCCAGTCAAATCCAGCTTCAATATCTCACTGATCATTAAATAAGTTGTTTCATGGTTACCTGTTCCAAAAGCCATTTTAGGATCAATGATGATAGTATGTGTAAAATTAGGGTCTGGTTCATGAAAAGAAGCGCGAATGATACAATCGGTACCTATCCGGATAGGTTTAAAATAATTTTTTTCCCACTCCTCATTCCAATCCTTAGCTACAATTAATTGTTCGGTAGTATGGAATGTGACATCAACCAAAGGGAAGGTTTCTAATTGTTTTTGAAGTATTTCTATATTGTATAATGTTTCCGGGATATAAGCCAGAAGGCCGTTATTTTTTTCTGTGAAACTTTCAAAACCGATCTCGCCGAGTTCACTCGCCAGAATATCATTAATAATTTCAGCTGGTAATGATGTGGAGTAGTTGATATTTATTTCGTAGTAATTCATTATTATAATATGTAAGACATTGAATTGGTAAAAATCATCTAAGCAAAGATACAATAAAAAATGATTATACCTTATTAATCCTGGTGTTGGGTAGTATTACATATATATATATTGTCTATTATATTGCTTGTTTATATGTTTTGATCATCTATATTCTTTTGTGATTTCAATTTCTCTTTCAGTTGTTCTATTAATTTATTAAGATCTACTACTTTTTGAGTCCGGTCTTTATATGCCTCCATTAATTTATCATAGTCTTCTTTTGGTACAAATTCTTTCTCTTCATTTTCATTTTTATCATCCTCTTCATCTGCTACTTTATTTTCCGGCATATTCTCATGTAGATATACTGAATAGTAGAAATCCGATTTACATATACAGATATTTTCCTGAGCAAAGAGATTAATTAATATATCCCATGCTTCATCTTTAAGGCCACCCTTTGATTTTCCGTTCAGGACCCTATCTAAGACATTGCGATGTATGCCTAAAATTGGTGCCAGTTTTCTGAAGCTGGGTATGGAGGGTGTTTCTGTTAATAATTTCTTTATTTCAAGATAGTTAAATTCTTCGTATTTTTCTTTCATATAAATTGCATTTTATAATTAACATAAATTATGGTGTCAAAATATTGGTGAATTGACTTAATTTTACTATATTTGCAGTCTAAATATAAGACTAAAAATAATATTGATGAAAGAAGAGACAACAAAAAA
Organism: Tannerellaceae bacterium; assembly: GCA_032073245.1. Lineage (GTDB taxonomy): Bacteria > Bacteroidota > Bacteroidia > Bacteroidales > Tannerellaceae > QVMG01. The sequence continues at coordinate 37,723 of DAMANX010000027.1, read as the reverse complement.
GCTGGAATTATCTTTTAAAGAATATTATCAGTCTTTGGAAGAAGAGCCAAAGATTCAATTAAGAAATGTAATATTAAATGAATGTGGCATATCCTATTCAACTTTTTATGCAAAATTGAATAAACAGAATTTTAGTAATTTAGAGAAGAAAGAGATAGAGAGAATCTGTGAAGAATCTTTTATGTGGAGTTAAGGTGGCAAAACTGTGTTAGGATAAAGGGGGCAATCTGTATTTTTTGAAAATAACAGGATCCGGATGAAATAACATTTGGATCCTGTTTTGTTTTATGTTTATATAATTATTAAACACCTCTTTTGTCACCATAAATAACAACATGCAAACGTTCGCAATAACAAAATCCTTCCTGAATACAAATATTTGCGAGCCATTCTCTTTTTTCTTGTAGTTGATTTTGAGTGGTTCCTTCCGGCATCAGATATACTTTCTGTTTATCAGAATCCAGCTGTGCTATCAATGAATTAATTTCTTTTAAATCCTCGGGATGAGTAACTACAAATTTTAATTGATAATTTTTTGCTAATCGCATCCAATCGGAAAGAATATCTATATGAATACGTTCCTTTTCATGTCGTTCTGTCCACGGTGAATTTAGAGGCGTTGAGTTATGTAGTTTCGGAGAAATTGAAACCAGATCAATTAGTTTCATTGTATCTTTTGAAATCAAACGTGTACCATTTGTTTCTAGAGTGATATGTTTGTTCTCTTTTTTACATATAGATATTAGGGTATCTATATCAGGATATATACAGGGTTCTCCACCTGTTACTATTATGTCTTGTATCTGTGAATGCTCTGATAATAAAGAAGAAACGTGGTCTAAGGAGTAACTACCTTTTTCAACCTCCCATGAGGTATATGGAGTATCACACCAGTGGCAACGAAGATTACAACCTAAAGTCCGGATTAATATACTGGGGCTCCCGGCACGGGAGCCTTCTCCCTGAATGCATGGATATATTTCTGCAATGTCTTTAATAACTTTCTTCATTTCACTTGAAGAGGAATTTCAGGATTAACAATCGTTTTTCCTGAAAATAGCATCTGCTGGAAATCATTGGGCCACTCTTTCTGTATACCTTTACTGAATTCTATTTCATTTAACGAATAATTGGGAAGCCATATATTCTCATAATCAGTTAGGTCAGCCTCAGCATAACCTGTTTGGGTTTCATGATAACGTACGGCTAATACACGGATATCTCCTTCATCATTGGAAAACTCTGTATGTTCAATAATATGCTTAGCATAAGCAAAAAACATGAGCGAAAGCATTTCTGCTGTAGGATTGAAAGGGAGAATAACCCATCGCTCATTCTCCCGTCTAAAAAAATCAATAATGTCTTTTGATTCTTTACTCCACATATCATGAGAATGATCAAAACTATCCACGATTTGTTTGATGGCTCCCATTAACCCAAAATCCATAACCATACCTGCATTATCCAAAGAAGAAGCATAAAACATGACTTCTACTATTGCAGAATGTCCATGAATAGAGTGGCTACACCGGCGAGTAGCACAATTTCGTACTACATGACTTCCTTCGTATCGTAATAGTTTCCTTATGATCATATTTGTAAAGATTTCTGACTACAAACTTACATAAAACATGATGTAACAACTAAGCATAAGTAGATTTTTTCAATCTTTTCTGTTAACAGGGTAATATACTTATATAATTCTCTATAAAACGGATGCTTGGTTAATGTTTTGGAATCTCCCATTATTATTAATTTCATGCGGGCACGTGTAATAGCTACGTTCATACGTCGTAAGTCGTTTAGAAATCCGATTTGCCCATGTTCATTGGCACGGACTAGGCTAATCAGAATCACATCTCGTTCCTGGCCTTGAAAACCATCGACAGTATGTATCGTAATAAGCTGTTTATAAGGCTTGAAAAAAGAATCTCGTTTAATAAGTCCCCGAAGATAATGTACTTGCGCCTTATAAGGTGAAATAAGCCCGAAATCAATATGCTCTTCCAATATCCGGTCTCTACCAATCTTTTCAAGGTATGCTTTTAGTTGAGACACAAGTAATTCAGCTTCTTGTTTATTGATTCGGCTTAAACTTTCAATCTTTACTTCTTCAGTAAAATCTAAATGTGATGTATCCATCCACACTATAGGCTGATCCAATCGGAGAATGCCTCTGTCTTTTACTTCTGAAGCTGCCTCCAATTGATTATTATAAAACCAGCGGGATGGGAAAGACATTATATCGCTATGCATCCGGTATTGTATGGTAAGAAGGGATACTGTATCCGGTTTATTTATAATGATTTTATGCATCAAGGTTTGATCTAACCCTCCTTTTGCAGCCTCGAGGCATTTAATTGTAGGTGGCAATTGATAATGGTCCCCGGCAAGAATAACTCTATCTGCTCTTTCAATGGCAATCCAGCAAGCTGCTTCAAGTGCCTGTGCAGCTTCATCTATAAAAAGCGAAGTAAAATGACGGTTCATTAAGATTCGGTGCGCCGAACCAACCAGTGTACATGCAATTACCCGGGCTTCATCAAATAACTCAGCATCTATCTTAACTTCCAATTCTGTTGCCCGGAATTTCATTCGCGACAGACGATTACGTACTGTATCATTCTCACTTTTGCTTTTCTTTCGTAAACCAGATTGTATTTCACGAATAGTTTTCCGTATACTCCATAATTCCGGATAATCAGAATGTGATTCAAAACGACGTTCGTAGGTAAAAGAAAGCATTTTATCGTTGACACGAGTGGGATTGCCTATACGCAACACATTAACTCCTCTATCAACTAACTTTTCTGCAATCCAATCTACTGCTGTATTGCTTTGCGCACATACTAAAATCTGGTTTTCCCGATGAAGGGTTTCATAAATGGCCTCTACCAGTGTGGTTGTTTTGCCTGTTCCGGGAGGGCCATGTACAATAGCAATATCCTTTGCAGCTAAAACATGATTTACAGCTTTTTCCTGTGATTGATTCAACCAGGGAAAACGGATTGGGAAAAGACTTAATTTTGCTGCCGGAGTTTTTTCCAGTAGTACATCCCGTAAATAAGAAAGGCGATTATTATTTGCCCGCATAACATCGGTTAGTGCAGCAAACATTGTTTTATAGCTTGTCTCGTCAAAATAAAGTTGTATGCCTAAATCAGATTTCGCCTGTATATCAGCTAAAACGGAAGGAGAGGGGAGTACTATTAACATTCGGTCTTCTTCCACATAATTTATGGTTGCGGAGAAGTTTAAAGGATAAATACTTCCACTGATATCAGTAGTAAAGAAACAGACAGGGCGACCATATTCAAAATTGTGTTCTACTTCTCTATTTTCTCGCCGTTCGATAACAAGAACGAACTGATTTAATGAATTATAGTAGCTTCGGCCGGGTAAAACAGGATACCAGCACAAGCCTTGTTGTATTTTCTTTTGAACACCAGTACGTTCCGTTTGCTGGTGATACATCTGCTTCTCATAAGCAAATTCTTTTTGAAGCAGATCGTATTGTAATTGTAAATCAGCTAATGGCGTAAGTGAAGAAGGTTTCATAAATCCATTTTATACTAACCCTTCGATCTCTTTTAGCCAAAGGGTAGCCATCGCATCACTTGGCATACGCCAATCACTGCGTGGTGAGAAACTTATGCTTCCTACTTTAGGGCCATCAGGAAGGCAACTTCGTTTAAACTGTTGTTGGAAGAAACGACGGAAAAAGATATGGAGCCATTTATGGATAATTTCTTTTGTATATACTCCTGCAAAAGCATTTTGTGCAAGAAAGAAGATCTTTGCAGGCCTACAGCCAAAACGAATGAAATGATATAGAAAAAAGTCATGTAATTCGTATGGACCAACCAGATCTTCAGTTTTTTGCTTTATATTTCCTTCTGCATCTGCTGGAATTAATTCCGGGCTGATAGGAGTATCTATTATATCTAATAAGGTATGTTGAGATTTTTCATCTACCTTATGAGTGGCAACCCATTGAACAAGATATTTTACAAGTGTTTTAGGTATGCTTGTATTTACACTATACATCGACATGTGGTCTCCGTTATATGTTGCCCAACCTAATGCCAGTTCAGAAAGGTCTCCTGTACCAATTACAAGACCATTTTCCTGATTTGCAATATCCATTAATATCTGTGTTCTTTCCCTTGCCTGGCTATTCTCATAAGTCACATCATGTTTTTCAGGATTGTGTCCAATGTCCTTGAAGTGTTGTAGAGTAGCATCTTTTATAGATATTTCCCGCAAAGTGATACCTAATGAGTGGATGAGATTAATAGCATTGGTGTACGTCCGATCGGTAGTACCGAATCCAGGCATGGTGACTCCGATAATTTGATTACGAGGAATCTTTAATAAGTCAAAAGTCATAACTGTGACTAAGAGAGCTAAAGTAGAGTCAAGGCCACCTGAAATTCCAATCACAGCAGTGTGTGCATGTATATGTGCAATTCGTTTAGCCAATCCGGCTATTTGTATCTGAAAAATCTCCTCGCAACGTTCTGATAAAGCATCTCCTGATGGAGTAAAGGGATGAGCAACGATTTTGCGGGTTAATTTTATTTCTTTATTAGCGTCTGGTAAATCAAATGAAACCTGATAAATAGGAAAAGAGCCTTCAATGGCTAATCCTGTTGTGAAATTTGTATTTAGTAAGCGATCGTGCAAAAGATTATCAATATCTATTTCACTTATAATCAGTTCACCTTCCATAGAGAAACGCTTTGCTTCAGCTAAAATTACTCCATTCTCAGCAATCAAAGAACTTCCTGCAAAAACCAAGTCTGTCGTTGATTCGCCATAACCACAGGCTGAATAAATATACCCTGATATGCAACGGGCCGATTGTTGACTTACCAATTGTTTTCTGTAAGCATGCTTTCCGATCAATTCGTTACTGGCGGACGGATTAACAATAATCGTAGAGCCAGCCATCGTCATATATGAACTGGGAGGAATAGGCATCCAAAGATCTTCACAAACATCAACGGCAATAGAAATGTCACCATCTACAAATTGAAGATATCGGTTCATCGGATAGCTCTGATCCCCAATTACTATTTCATTTTCATGTATATCAAGTGCTGATGTAAACCAGCGCTTTTCCTGGAATTCTTTGCTGTTAGGTAGATATGTTTTTGGAACGACACCAATGATTTCCCCTTTTTGAAAAGCAACACAGGTATTAAGGAGGCAATTACCAGACCGTAGAGGAACACCTACGAAAATAAGCATCTCCAACGCTTTTGTGTTAGAAACTAATTGTAATAATGCTTTTTCCGCTTCTTCTTGCAGAATCTGTTGCGAAAACAAGTCCATACAAGTGTAAGCGGTTATTGAAAGTTCTGGAAAAACAATTATTTGTACATTCTCAGTTGCAGCCTTACGTATTAAACTTTCAATCTGTTCAATATTATAGGTACAGTCAGCAACTTGTACAAGAGGAGTAGCCGCAGCTACTTTAACGAATCCGTAATTCATATTTATAAGCAATTAGGATTCAAAGATAGCCAATTTTATAATACAGCATAAAAAAACCGCTTTACGGTATTCGTAAAGCGGTTTAGATTTCTATTTAAAACGGTTCAAATGTGATAGAAATCTCTTAATTCACTTTGTAGCAATTGGCGTGCAACGAAAATACGGCTCTTAACTGTTCCCATAGGGATGTTTAATGTATCAGCTATTTCATTGTATTTATAACCACTAATGAACATAGCAAACGGTTTTCTTAATTCTTCATTCAAACCTTCTATAGCTTTATTTATTTCTTTAAGATCTGTTGTTGCTTCCGGTGAGTCAAAACCGGAATGATCTATTGTATCTATATTATACAAGTCAGCACCTGAATCCATGATAGTTTGTACACGTAAAACTTTATGGTAATTATTGATAAAGATATTACGCATAACAGTCATAACCCAACCTTTAAAGTTTACATTATCAACAAATTTTTCCTGATTATCCAAAACTTTAAGAGTAGTATCTTGTAATAAATCCTGAGCGTCTTCTTTGTTTGCAGTCAAAGTAAGAGCAAAGCGCATTAAGTTATCCTGGATACTTAATAATCTTGTTTGAAATTGTAGAGGTGCATTCATGTTTGTTATCTTTTATCGCTGTTATTTTATTTTATTTCGACCTTTTTTGCTTCGTTCGATATGCGAATGTAGAGAGAGTTGAAAAGGTAGAAAAAGAAATAATTAATTATTTGACTAAAAAATCGTAACTAATTTATTTTTCTTGAATTTGTGCTGAATTTGAATGGAATATACAACTACTTCAACTTGTGTAAAGTGATATTTTCAACAAAGTGGTTACAATTTTCAACTGACCTTGTAACCTTTTCCCCAATTCGTACAATATAAGGCCATGACCATAAACAAAAATAATAAGGAGCAAAAAGCAAAATGTCAGTTCTAAGGTAATATGTGTACGTTTTACCTATAGTATGAGAGTAGAATACCTATACTACGAGCTCAAACTATGTATAGAAACACTTTTTAACCTATCATTTTGTCATAATAAGATCGATCAAACACTAAAATTAGAGGGAATCTGTTTTTTGTCATGTACTATGCGTATAATTCTTCATATACGCCTATAAAAAGAAAAATTAACGCTCATTTATGACAAAATGATTTCTAATAGTTTACTAAAAAGTAGTTACGAATTGAATTAATTAACTAGTGTTGAGACTGGGCTTGCCCTGTCTCATACAAAAAACTGTAATTAAAGAGACAGGGCAAGCCCAGTCTCAACTACCGTTGTCTATTGGATGGGAAAAATAAATAAGAAAAAGAAGGATACTAGAAATAAAATAGGAATATACAGTATTTCTTTGGTTGAAGTTTTTTTGAATAGAATGCAAGAATCGGTTATTTGAAATGGATATATCTGTGAAATGAACAGATTACTGACTCTGGAATTTCTTTAATCTATTCCAACAGTTAATTTTCAATTTTCGTAATGAAAATCCTTTAATTCTTTTTGTAAAAGTTGACGGGCAACGAAAATACGGCTTTTTACAGTTCCTATAGGTATATCCAGTGCATCTGCTATCTCATCATATTTATAACCACTTACAAACATTGCAAACGGAGTTCTCATTTCATCATTTAATCTTTTAATAGCTTTGTTGATTTCTTCTATATCACAAATGCCTTCCGGGTGATCGAAACCAGATTGGTTAACTACGTCTAGATTATATAAGTCAGCACCTTGATCGATTATAGTTTGTGTACGTACAACTTTGTGGTAATTGTTGATGAAAATGTTACGCATAACAGTCATAACCCAACCTTTGAAGTTTACGTTATCAATAAATTTTTCGTGATTATCTAAAACTTTTAAAGTAGTATCCTGTACTAAATCCATAGCATCTTCTCTATTTGCTGTAAGTGATAAAGCAAAATTCATCAAGTTATCTTGTAAGTTTAAAAGTCCAGTTTGAATTTGTAGTGTTGAGTCCATATCTGTTGTTTTTTCTTGTGCTTGTTTTTTCTCTTTTCGATTTGTTTGTTTGAATCGATATGCGAATGTATATAGAGTGGAAAGGATGGAGAATATTTTACTTGAATATTTTACTTGAAAATTATAACTATTTGAATTTTCTTGAATTTAAGCGGATTTTGAACAGGATTTACAACTACTTCAAGTTGTGAAATTTAATATTTTCAACTAAATGATTACAATTTTCAATAAGCAGAAGTTGCGGTACGGATATGAAATGAACAAATCACCTTCTTAGATTGTTTACGCATTTTTTTATATTTTGAACTCAAGTTATCCGGAATATAGAATATATAATTATTTTTGTAGTGCCACTAATATAATTTATTCACTTATAAAAGTTTACAATATGGAAAAGAAAGGTGTAAATCGACGAAATTTTCTCCGTATTTCAGCAGCAGCAAGTGCGGGAGCATTGTTTATCCCTGGTGCAACAGCATCCACTTTAAATAAGACAGCAACAACTAAAAAGAATGCATTTCCGATGCGAACACTGGGACGCACAGGTATTCAGCTACCTCTTTTGAGTATGGGAGTGATGAATGCCGATAACTCAAATGTCGTCCGTGCTGCTTATAATGCAGGTATAACCCATTTTGATACAGCACATGGATATCAAAACGGAAAAAATGAAGAAATGTTAGGTAATTTCTTTAAAGATAAACCCCGGGATAGTTTCTATATCGCAACTAAAGTAAAACCCAAGTGGCCTTTAAGTGATGATTTTGAAGAGGAGTTTACAAATAGGTTCAATTTGAGTCTTTCACGACTTCAGATGAACTTTATAGATTGGTTTTATGTGCATGATCTTAGAGAACCTGCCCATGTAAAAGATGAACGATTAATAGCTCTGATAAAGAAATACAAGGAAGAAGGGAAAACCAAATTTCTGGCCTTTTCGACACATAGCCATAAACCGGAATTGATAGATGCTGCAGTGGATGCAGGAGTCTATGATGTTATATTGTTAAGTTATAATTTCAAATTAACCAATCTGCAAGAGACAAATGCAGCTATTGAGAGAGGAGCCAAAGCTGGTATTGGTTTTATTGCAATGAAAACAATGACAGGTGCCCGGGAAGATGCAGAAGGGAAGAAGATCGTAAATGCACAAGCTTGTCTGAAATGGGCTTGGCAAAATGAAAATATCGCTACAGCTATTCCTGGATTTAATAATTTTGATCAACTTGACGAATGTCTTGCAGCTATTGAAAATCGAAATTTAACAACAGGCGAAGAAGAATATTTGGCTTCTCTCTGTACGCAAGAAGGCCTATATTGTCAACAATGTGGTAAGTGCCTGAAGCAATGTCCTGAAAATCTTCCAATCCCGGATCTTATGCGTGCCTATATGTATACCTATGGATATAAACATGCACAATTGTCCAAAGAAACTTTGGCTGAATTGAATTTACCTAAAGATATATGTGCTAATTGTGAAACTTGTAAGGTGAAATGTTCTTCAGGTTTTAATGTGGAGCAAAAGATTGCAGCAATTACCCCTGTAAGAGATGTACCAACAGAGTTCTTATCCTGACAATTTATATATATGAAGTATCTATTTGTTTTTATATTTTGTGTTGTGGCATATATAACCAATGCCCAAACTCCGGAACAGTTGAAATCGTGGTTGCCAGTTGTAGAAAACTGGACTATTGGTGAAGAAGTTGAAGTTTTTAATCCGGAAAACTTATTTGATCGCATTAATGGTGCTGCACCGTTGTTTTTGGAAAATAATTTCCGTGAAATGACAAGTGTAGAATATCAAAAAGGAAAAGACTATATTACCTTACAAATATATAGGCATGCCACTCCCGAAGATGCATTTGGAATGTATGCGTCAGAACGTTCATCGGAACTTGATCATTATTTGATTGGAGGTGAAGCACAAGGTGATAATGCTAGTCTTTTTTTCTTTGCAGGTAATATATATGTAAAGATGTGGGGAAATTCATCCGAAAATGTGAAATCGGTAATGCATAAAATAGGAGGGGAATTGGCAAAAAAAATAGATCCGGGTGCAAGTTATCCTACTGTATTTCAGATCTTCCCACAGGAAGATAAATTACCTTATTCGGAAGCATATGTCACGGCAAACTATATAGGCCATGAATTTTTGAAAAATGTATATGTTGCAAAATACAATAAAGAAGGAAAACCTTTTCAACTTTTTTTGGTAGATGGTAAGACTATTGACGGAGCAAAAGATACCCTAACTAAATACTATATATTTGCCCGTCAACCGATAGATTTCACAGAAGGTTTCTTAGTAATAAAGGATAGATACAATGGAGATATTCCTGCTTTTTGGAAAGGACAATACATTATCGGCATATTTTCAGAAAATGAAGATGCCACAGAAGCTGCCGATTTGATTAAATTGATTGCAGACAAATTGTAAATAAGGAAAAAACAAACCGGTAAGATAATAAAAAAGTAACCCACTGCAGGTTACTTTTTTATTATGTGCATGATTGTCAAAGAGACATATAGAGTCACCAAACAAGGTTATGAATTTTGTTGCACACAGTTCATGATTGGATTATTTCTGTTTTATTTAATAAAATCAACAATTCCGGTTTCCATATCATATACTCCGCCCACAATCATAATATCTCCGGCATTTTCCATTTCTTTAAGAATAGGGCTTTTATCTCGAATCTCTTGGATTGTCAATTCAACATTCTTATAGCATACCGCTTCCACATATTCCGGATTATTGTACGATAAAGTATCTCTTGTAAAACTTAAAGAAGCCTTTTCCACAGCGGGACGTATTTTGTCTAATAAACTGGTTATATTACCTAATTTAACCCCTTTGATAGCAGAAGTGATAGCTCCACAATATTCATGTCCTAAAACCAGGACAAGTTTGGATCCTGAAACTTTGCAGGCATATTCCAGACTACCCAGAATGTCTTCATTTACAATATTACCGGCAACACGGGCCACAAAAATATCACCTATACCGCGATGAAAAACATCTTCGACCGGTACACGGGAGTCAAGGCACGATAATACTACGGCTTTTGGATATTGTCCTAATGCCGCATTTCGTACCCGGGCTGTGTTATTACGTATTGTTAACCTATCTTCTACAAATTCACGGTTTCCTGACTTTAGAATCTCTAATACTTGCAGAGGAGTTAATTGCGCCTGTTCTTCCGCGGTTAATACTTTGTTATTCAAAACATGATTTAAAGGAACATTCAGTTCCTCAGCGGATTTATCATGATTGGATGAATAATTACATGAATTCATAGTTGCTAAAATATAAAGGATTAAAATGTAAATAATATAATTCATAGTTATATTCTGAAAATGGCAGAGTATTTAAATATATTATATATCCTTTTTAGTAACAAGTATAGACTAAAATGGTTTAACACGATATTCCTGATCACCTTATTTTTTAGGGTAAAATTCAAAATGGATGGTTTTATAAGTATTTTATGTAATTTTGCCCCTCGAAAGAGAAATAAATGAAGAAAGATAATTATTTAGGGAGGCTATTAGCTGTTCTGTTATTAACGATGGTTATGTGCTTCGCTTTGTATGGATTGCCAGATGAGGTTTTTGGATACAAAATAAAGAAAGTGGATTTGCTTTCTGATATACGTATCAAACCGGAAAGAGCTTCGTTGGATTCCATAAAACTATTACTGGCCCAAACAGATACTATGGATATTGATACGCTTACAACCCGTGAAGCTATCACACAAATACCAGAAATTGATTCTGTCTTATTGTCCCAACGAGACTCTCTTTATAATGCAATTTATACTACTGCTGGTGCGGATTCGGAAGGAGTTAGAATAGAAGATTATACTTCTGGCCATATTGGTTTAAAACGTTTCTTTGCTACTCTGGATAAAAGAAAGCAAATGGATCGTCCGGTACGTATTGCATTTATGGGAGACTCTTTTATAGAAGGAGATATAATGGTAGCGGACTTTCGTTCGGCGATGCAAAAAGAATTTGGTGGGAGAGGGGTTGGATTTATTCCTGTCACGTCTGTGACAGCTCAATTCCGTCCAACCATTGATCATAAAGCCGATGGATGGAAAACCTGGTCGATGTTAACTGATCAATCCCGTCGTTATGTACTCCCTGGGACAGTATTTATACCTAATAAAGAAAAGGCAACCATACTTTTGAAAAATACGCGACGTTACCCTGAATTACCGGAAGTAAATTCTGTAACACTATTGTATGAAAGCAATCAAAAAACACGTATGCAATTAGTGCTAAATGGTATGGGGGATACAATTAGTCGTGTACTACCTCCAGCACAAAAGATAACTCAAAATATATCCGAGGGAATAATAACAGAAGCTTCCTATACATTTACGGATACTGAAGGCTTTAGCGCTTTGGGTGTTGCGTTGGAAGATCTGTCGGGTGTCGTAGTTGATAATTTTTCTTTACGTGGTAATTCAGGTATGATACTTGAAAGACTTGATAAAGAGAGATGTAAAGAGCTTACAGCTGTTCGTCCTTATGATCTGATTATTTTGCAATATGGACTAAATGTGGTTAGTGAAGATATGTTGGATTATAGCTGGTACCGCCAGCGCATGATACAGGTTATTCAACATATAAAGGAATGTTTTCCCGAAAGCGATATCCTTTTATTAAGTGTAACGGATCGTAGCCATCAGGTAGATGGACAATTTGAAACTATGCCTGAAGTATTGGCCATGTTACAGGCACAACGGCAAATTGCACGACGGGCTGCTATTCCTTTCTGGAATATGTTTGGAGCTATGGGAGGTGAGAATAGTATGGTTCGATATGTGGAAAATAACTGGGCCAGCAAGGATTATACACATTTTAGTTTCAGAGGAGGAAAGGAATTGGCTAATGCTTTGATGAAGACGTTACTACTTGAAAAGGAATTTTATGATGAAGCGGAAAAGGCACTTAATTAGTATTATTCTATTACTCAGTATCGGATTTGCGATATTATTCTTTCCAGGTATAAATAGGGGAATAATCAAAGCCGGGGTCAAGGATATATCATTGGCAGAGAATGATTTTTTTCATCTTCACCAACGTAAGCCTATTCCATTGGATTCTCTTCCGTTAACCACTATTCCGGTGATTGATTCGCTTTGTATTATTACTGATCATAGTTATTCTTTGGAATCTTTCTTTTTTGGCTTAGATGCACTTTTGGATAGAAAAGATACGGTTATAAATATTGTTCATGTTGGTGATTCACATATCCAGGCCGGTTTTCTCACAGGTCGTGTCATGCGACGTATGCAGGAATATTTTGGAAATGCAGGCCGTGGTTTTATAGCTCCTTTAAAGTTGAGTAAGGTGAATGAACCGGATGATTATTATATTACTTCTGTTGTTCGTGAATGGACTGCCGGACGTTGTATTCAACGAGATAAAAAAACACCTATTGGGGTAGGAGGTATTGGGATTCAAACTGTTTCTCCTTCAGTGAATTTTGATATAAGTATAGGGCCGGTCAATGGTGCCGGTTATGAGTTTAATCAAGCGGTCATTTATCGATGTGAAAAGTCTATGCCCATGTTACCCGCCGGTTTTCTTAAAGATTCTGTGAAAACTAATTTTTCAAATAAACCAATTGTTCCAGGTGTTATGGCGGATACTTTTGTGGTCTCATGCCTGACAGATACATTGCAATTACAGAGTACTCGCCGTAAACAAGGCACAGATGAACTTCTACCCGCTTCATCGTTTACAAATACTTATTTTGGTTTTAATCTGACGAATGGTGGTCCAGGTATTTTATATCACAATGTAGGTGTGAATAGTTCCATGTTTGTGAATTATACAGATCCGGGCTATATCCGACAACTGGCCTTATTAAAACCTTCTCTATTGATTATTTCAATGGGAACAAATGAAACGTTCGGTCGTCGTTTCAATTCGCAGGAATTTACCGGACAGGTACGTACATTTATTGCTTTAGTGAAAGAATATCTTCCTGAAACAATCTTATTACTTACTACTCCTCCGGAATGTTATAAGCGGGTGACAGTAAATAAGAAACGTACATATGTAAGAAATGAAAACAGTGAGCTGGCTGCAACTTCAATTGTTCGTTTTGCGAAAGAAGAAAATATTGCGTGTTGGGATCTTTTTGCTGTAACAGGTGGCAAGAACTCTTCCCGTTTATGGTTCGATAATAAACTGATGGGACGTGATCGGATTCATTTTACCAAAGAAGGATATTATGATCAGGCTGAACTTTTTTTCAGGGCATTGATGAAACGATATAATGAACATCTGGAAGCACATCGCTAACAGGAAGCTGTAAAAAATGGAGATACAAACAAATATATCAGACTTATTTCAAGGTGTAAAGCAATGGCTGAGCAACCTCTTATCACCGGATAATTTCCAGTTCTCCGCCGAGAAGTTAGGTGATCTGTTTGTTTATCACCGGGAGTCTCCCATGCTGTTTAGCAGCGGTTTATTCTTTTTTCTATTCATAGGATTCCTTATCATATATATGTCCTTACGTAAGCATACGCTGGCACGATTTATATATGTGACTCTTTTTTCTCTTTATTTCTATTATAAAAGCAGTGGGTTATGGTTTATCCTCTTGCTTTGTACGGCAACTTCAGACTTTTTTATTGCACAGGCTATCACCCATATTTCCAGCATGAATAAGAAAAAACTATTGGTTGTATTAAGCTTGTTCATCAATCTTGGAATGCTTGCTTACTTCAAATACTTTAATTTTCTGTATGATTTAGGCGTATCCCTGACCAATCAGCTCGGTCATTTATTAGGTATTCACGAATGGGAAGAGACAATGACTTTCCATTTTGATATATTTCTTCCCGTAGGAATTTCTTTCTTTACATTTCAAAGCTTGAGTTATGTAATCGACACGTATCGTGGAAAGTTACAACCCTTGACACGATGGATAGATTATGTTTTTTATGTGTCTTTCTTTCCGCAGCTTGTAGCAGGGCCTATCGTTCGTGCGCGCGACTTTATTCCTCAAATGTTCAAGCCGCTAAAGGTAACGAAGACAGAATTTGGGGAAGGTCTTTTCCTTGTATTTTGTGGTTTGTTTAAGAAGGCTGTTATATCTGATTATATCAGTATGAATTTTGTAGATCGTATTTTTGATGCACCTTTACTTTATACCGGATTGGAAAATCTGATGGGTGTCTATGGGTATGCATTACAAATATATTGTGATTTTTCGGGCTACTCCGATATGGCAATCGGTATTGCTTTATTATTGGGCTTCCGGTTTAATATCAACTTTGATGCACCCTATCAATCAGCTACTATTACGGAGTTTTGGCGCCGATGGCATATATCATTATCTTCTTGGCTGAAAGATTATCTATATATTTCTTTAGGAGGAAACAGAAAAGGTAAGAAGCGACAATACCTGAATTTGTTCATAACAATGCTGCTAGGAGGGTTATGGCATGGCGCCTCTATGAATTTTGTGATTTGGGGAGGACTTCATGGAACGGCATTGGCAGTACATAAATTTATAATGGGACGATTCCCAAGTTTCAAAAAAGTTGGAAGTGAAATGAAGCCCTGGCGAAGAGTGTTAGGAGTTATTTTTACTTTCCATTTAGTCTGTCTGGACTGGATTTTATTCCGTGCGGATTCAATGCAAACAGCCGGACAAGTGATCAGCCAGATATTTACAAACTTTCATCCCGAGGTCTTTACACAATTTATAACAGGTTATAAAGGTGTCTTTTTCATGATGCTTTTAGGCTATATACTCCATTTTACACCTAAACGTCTGGATTTAGCTGCCCAAAATCTGGTTACACGTTCTCCTTTATTTATCCAGGCTTTGATGCTGGTAATCCTTATCTTTATTGTTATTCAATTCAAGAGTGCTGGAGTTCAACCGTTTATCTATTTCCAGTTTTAAGCTCTAATCCAAAGAAAATTTGAAGTAAACGCTTGAGAGGGTATTCAAATCGAGGAATATTTAAATATTTTTTTCAACACGGAGACACGGAGCACACGGAGATTAATATATTAAAAATCAAATAAAACAACTCTGTGTTCTCTGTGTCTCCGTGTTGAAAATTTATCTTCAAATTTTAAACTATTTGAAACTTTCTTTATCATGGTAATGATTGTTTTTCATTATGCTCATGATTACTGCTGAATATGGTCAAGGTTGTAGATAGGCATGACCATGATAGGACTTTAGCATGGTTATGATCAGAATGTAACCACGACTATTCCAAAATAAAAAAGGAAGAGACTTCCGGCCCTTCCTTTTAACCCTTAATGGGAATATCTTGTAAATACTTAATAAGCACGTTCCAACAACCAGGCATCCTGGAAGTTTGGAGCATATTTCTGTTTGAAAGCATCACGACTGTCTGCTGCCTGATTTTTATCTTCAAAGCTGGCAACGATCACGCGTAACATACCTTGTTCGTTTTCACCCAAAACAACACTATATCCATCACCTTCCATGCGACTCTTAAGTGAATAAGCATTTGTTGGTTGTTGGAAACTACCAATCACTACGCTATAACGTTTCAAACGGCTTGCGTCTTCACCTTGTGCCGGGTTAATTCGTTCTGTACGTGTGGCTTCATTAACACGCGGTTTTGCAACCGGAGCTACTTCTACCACTTCTTCTTCAACCACTATTACTTCTGTCGGTTGAGACATTTCTCTCTCTTTTGCCTGTTCGTAAGCAGCTTTATACGCGCTCTGTTTAGGTTTACATGAACCGAATATGAATACCATACAAACTGCGGCTCCTAATAAACAAATCTTATTCATACTGTCAGATCTTTAATTTGTTGCGCAAAGATATGAATAAATTTTACTAATTTCGCAGGCATAACTTAATATATCCTAACGCACATGAATAAATCTATTGGAACAATGGTTATGGCAGCATCCGTATTACTTGGCGCCTGTACACAGGAGTCTTCACAAAAGCAGGAAAAGGAACAGGCTCCGTTGATCGGACGTGCAGAAGTTAGCATTCCAAATGGCGTTTTAACAGCGGAAGTATTACAGAGCTTGTCACGTGTCAGTGATGCAAAACTTTCTCCTGATGGAACTAAAGTTTTATATGGAGTTACCTTTATGAGTATTGAGCAAAATAAAGGAAATCGTGAGTTGTTTGTTGTAAATATTGATGGAAGCGATAAAAAGCAAATTACTCAAACGCCTCAAAGTGAAAATAATGCAGTGTGGATCAATGGAGGAGCGCAAATCGCTTTTCTCACGGGAGGACAGATATGGGTGATGAATGCAGACGGTTCCAGTCGTCGACAGGTGAGCAGTTTTGATGGAGGAATAAATGAGTTTCTTCTTTCACCGGATGAAACGAAAGTTGTATTCTATAGTGATATAAAATACGGACAACGGGCTACTGATGTTTATCCTGATCTGCCTAAAGCTACGGGACGTATTGTAGATGACTTGATGTATAAACATTGGGATGAATGGGTTGAAACAATACCTCATCCTTATGTGGCTTCAATCGCATGGGATGGTAAAATGGGAGAGGCCACGGATATTATGGCTGGAGAACCTTTTGAAGCTCCAATGAAGCCTTCCAATGGAATTGAGGATTTTGCATGGAGTGCCGATGGAAAACAAATAGCTTATGCCAGCCGTAAGAAAACAGGTGTAGAATATTCGCTTTCTACAAATTCTGATATTTACATCTATAATATAGATACAAAACAAACATATAATCTAACAGAAGGAATGATGGGGTATGATACGCAACCTACATTCTCACCTGATGGACAGTATATTGCCTGGATAAGTCAGGAAAGGGATGGTTATGAGTCAGACAAACATCGTCTTTTTGTAGCTAATCTTGTGAGTGGTAAAAAAACTTATTTGACTTCAGATTTCGATTATAATGCAGAAGCTCTTCAGTGGCATCCGAGTAGTCAGGCTATTGGTTTCATTGCAAGTAAAGAAGGTACAAAACATATTTGGGGAATAGGTCTGAACAAACAATTGCGTCAGGTAACCCAGGGCCAATATGATTATGTATCTTTTGATTCTGCCGGAGGTAATATGGTAGCTCTTCGACAGTCTATGGAGAAGCCTACTGAAGTATTCTCTATTGATACAACTACTGGCGAAGCCACAGAAATCAGCTTTGAGAATAAAGAGATATTTGATCGGTTAACAGTAGGTAAGAGTGTACCCCGTTGCATAAAGACAACAGACGGAAAAGATATGCTTACCTGGATTATTTATCCACCCAACTTTGATCCGAATAAAAAATATCCGGCTCTTCTTTATTGTGTAGGTGGGCCGCAGAATATGATTAGCCAGAATTGGAGTTATCGGTGGAACTACCAGATTATGGCCGCTAACGATTATATTATTGTAGCTCCCAATCGTCGTGGTTTACCGGGATTTGGCCAAGAATGGCTGGAACAGATCAGCGGAGATTATGGCGGACAGAATATGAAGGATTATCTTTCTGCAATCGATGAGATGGCAAAAGAACCATATATCGATGAAAATCGTTTAGGGGCTGTAGGTGCCAGTTATGGTGGATTCTCTGTTTATTGGTTAGCCGGTCATCATGAAAAACGTTTCAAAGCTTTTGTAGCTCATGCAGGAATCTTCAATTTAGAGCAACAATATCTGGAAACAGAAGAAATGTGGTTTGCTAACTGGGATATGGGTGGGCCATATTGGGATAAGAATAATAAGATCGCTCAACGCACTTTTGCAACATCTCCCCATCGATTTGTAGATAAATGGGATACTCCGATCCTTGTTACTCATGGAGAAATGGATTATCGTGTACCTATCTCTCAGGGATTAGGCGCTTTTAATGCTGCTAAACTGAATGGAGTACCAGCGGAAATGCTTGTTTATCCGGATGAGAACCATTGGATATTGCAACCACAGAATGGTGTTCTTTTCCAACGGGTATTCTTCAGATGGTTGGATAAGTGGTTGAAAGAATAAAAATAAATTATATAAATAAAAGCTCCTGATAATTCCTTAGAAGATCAGGAGCTTTTCTAATATAATAAACAGATTTTCTTCCTTTTATTCTTCAATCACAATTCTGAAACCTACATTAAAAGGTCTTTGCCAAGGCAAATATGCTTTACGGGAGGCAGCTGTCGCAAATTTAGGACGTTCAATCCAGGAACCACCACGTACAACCTTTTTCTCTGTCGTAGAATCCTTATAATGAGATTGCAAAGGGTAGGGGTGATGATCGGAACGTGTCCATTCCGCAACATTTCCATACATATCATAAAGACCCCATGGGCTAGGTTGGTAGCTGCCTACGGAAGTAGAAATGAGTTTTCCATCATTAACCGTTAATATCTTTGGTTGAAAATCCCAGAATTTACGCATTGGGTCAGTAGGTTTCATCGGCCTGGGATTAACGCCGGTTACAGCAAGGTCAACCAGAGTACTATCTGCCAGATTCTCGTAGGATGCAAAATCCGTAGAAAGATCACCGTACCAGAATTCATTGTCTGAACCGGCACGGGCAGCCCATTCCCATTGAGTTTCTGTAGGTAAAAGAACTGTACAGTTATTTATTCCGCTGAGCTTATTACAGAATTCATTGGCCTCATCCCAACTAACCCGTACTACAGGCTGATCAGGCTCATTAGCGGGATAACCGGGAGTAGTATGATCTTTCCATGTCTGACCGATAAAGCGGCTATCATGATCTGGGAAAAGCGCAGTAAATTGCTTATTTGATATCTCCGTAGCACTTATCCAGAAACCTTTTTTTACAGAAGTTTTAAATGCCGGTGAAGCAGACGGATCATTTTTATCTCCCATAATAAATGAACCTGCAGGAATCCATACCAATGTAATCTTTTCACCTGTGATAACTTCAATCTGGCGAGTTTTCATAGAGAACTCTTTTGGCCCCTTAATAGGTTTAAGTTCTTTAGATTCTTTAATCTCCTTCGATTCCATTACTTTTTTCTCACTCACAGGATTGTCTTTCAACCATTCAGCATAATCTCTGATTTCTTGTTGCCAATCAACATCCACATTACTGTATTTTTTAGAAAGTTCCCGTCGACGATCCACTTGGTCAATCCCTTTCCACTCTTTAAGTTGAGTGAAAGCTCCAAAATAAGGAGCATTTAAATCAATCCATGTATAAAGACTCTGCCATTCTTTTTCAGACAATTCAACACCATGATGCCCATTTTGTAAAATACGAATTAATTCGCTATTGCTGGGATGATACTCATAAGGTTTCAATACGTACATATCAGCTTCAGGTCCCTGACGATACACATAAGGATGAAGATTCAGATAGCTTTGATCATAATATCGTTCTATTTTAGTAACAACACCTCTTTTATATAATACCATATTTCCTTTTCTGTAATCGGGAATCTCTGATGTTCCGTCATGACAAGAAATACAATTTCTATCCAATATCGGTTGTACTTCCAATGGGAAAGTAAATGGTCGAATGCCACCTTCCGGAATATCCAGCTTACGTGGAGAAATAGTGGATGCAATAGTACGTTTAGGTATAGGCATCATATTTTGGTCTTCGTGACATCCGATACAGGAAACTATTTCTCCAGGCCGTCCTGTTACCCAGCTACGCATCCACTGAATAGCCGCTCCGTCTTTATCCAGAGGTTGAATAGATATAGGAGTATTTGCCGGAACCATAAACATGGCTGAACCGTCTTCTTCTACAGGAACTGTGCCCAGGATTCGTTTAATATCCCATCCGCTTTGTATGCCTTGTGCGTCGTGATCGGAAGGAGAAAGGATATACGCATACTCGTAAGCGAAAATACGTAAAGATTTAATCGTACCTCTCGGTATACCGATTGTTCCTTCGCCTTCATAGATATCCTGTATAAAGAAAGTAGCTTCTTTTTCTCCCGGTTTCACTTTAGAAGGTATAACCGGTGGTATCTTTGTCTTTTTTACAGGAATCGGAGCTGTTAAACCCGCCCCCTCTTCTTCTGCAATCAAGGTTAAGTTATCGAAGATATCAACCAGATAAATACCCCATAATGCATCCGGAGAAAGCTTACATACAACCAGAAAATACTTCTCATTCAATGGGTAAGGCTTCATGAATTGCGGCCATACGTCATTAACTAATTCATCTTTTATTATGGGAACAATAGGACGGTTCCGGAAGGGTAATTCCTGTACCATTCCTTTTTCTTCTTTGCGACTTTTGGCTGGGTCAAAAATAATTAAACGTCCGGAACGAGATACACCATGATGTCCTGTAATTATACCGATGAAACGACTTGCTGAATTTGGAAGTGGTTTCATATCAAACGTACTGTTTGGAAAGTAAGAACCACTTCCATATAAAGCCTTATTTTCTGTTCCATCCGGGTTCATGTGCATAATGATACGCGAGAAATAATGCGTCAGATCAGTATATTCCCAACGTGTATACATTACACGTCCATTAGGAATAACTATTGGAGACCAGTTTCCATCCTGATCATAAGTCAGGCGATCGATATTATGAGTCTGGGGATCATAAGCAATCAAATTGGCAACAACATCTTCTCCATTTACACAAGGAACACCATTGTATCCAATGTTTGTAGTGGCAATAATTCTTCCGTCGGCCAGATAATTCGCATCACAAAACTCCAGATCGGGTTCATCCACAATCACCTTCTTTTTCAGTTGGCTCCCGTCAATATTCATTTCATAGATTTGCCATCTACGTGCTGAATCAAGCGAAGAAAAAAGAATTTTATCCGCATTCCAATGCATCTGTACATCAGATATCGGAACATCTAATTCCGGTTTATAAAGAATTTGTTTTGTGGGTTCTTTTCCTAAATTTGATAATTCTATAAGTTCCGCATCAAATCCTTTTCTTGAACCAGAGAATAAAGATGAGTAGTTTGCCGGCGATGTACCCAATGAAGGCCCCATAGCTTTAGACGCTCTATCACCAAAATGATAGCGTGCAGCTATTATCCTG
The DNA here is from genome assembly GCA_032073245.1 of Tannerellaceae bacterium. Taxonomy (GTDB): domain Bacteria; phylum Bacteroidota; class Bacteroidia; order Bacteroidales; family Tannerellaceae; genus QVMG01. The sequence goes on along the minus strand of DAMANX010000027.1, from coordinate 16,242 downwards.
CTATTTTCTAAAAGTGGATTAGCCAACATTATCTCTTGTTGTAAATCAAGAACATGATTTACCTTTTCCAGTTGTTCATCGGAAAGTACCGGTTGCAAAAAGAAAGGAGTTATTACTTTCAATTCCTGTTCCAGTTCGAGGAGCTTTTGTTCCCATTCAGAAACATCTTTCTTATTGGATGTTTTAATATCATCCAGGTATAACCGTATAGCTTGAGGATTGACCCAATCAAGCTTTTCTTTTAATCTGTTTGTCTGGCTCAAACGTATCGAGTCTTGTACAGCAAGTATATTTCCTTGTAAAAGACCGGTGAAGTTTATCACCACACAAAAACATATAATTTTAATAGTACGTATACACATTTTACTCGATAGTTTGTAGTTTCAAATATAGAAAATATATTCCATATTTATTTAGCCAATTGATATATCTCACAGGCTGCCATCAAAAATGCACCTGTACCGTATAGTTCGGTCATATCTTTTGTCACTTTACGCGGATCTGCACCAACGGGTTGCACCCAACCCAGTTTTCCGTCATCTTCTACAGCAGAAACGAGCGCATTCCAGCCTTTTTCTACTATCGGGAGGAATTTATCTGCCGGTAAATAACCTTTATTGATGCCATAAGCTAGTCCGTAAACAATAAAACCGGTAGCACTCGTTTCCGGTGATGGATAACTGGCTGGATCTAATAAACTGGCATGCCAGAAACCATCTGCACTTTGTAATTCTATAAGACGGGTAGCTAATTTTATAAATAGTTCCTCATAGAAAGGCCTGTATTTGGTATCAGAAGTGGGTATAGTTTTAAGAATTTCTGCTAGTCCTCCGATTACCCAACCATTGCCGCGTCCCCAGAAGACCTTTTTACTGTTAGCCTCTTCTTTTCCAAAGTAACGGCTATCACGATAAAATAGGTTTTCATCTTTATCAAACAGATGAAAATAAGTAGCTTTAAATTCTTTATCAGCAAATTGCATATATTTTTCATTCCCAGTAAAAGAATAAAGACGAGTATATACGGCAGGAGCCATATATAACGCATCACACCAAGACCATCGTTCGTAAGTACTGGGTTTACTATAATCGATATTCATACTGCCTAGGGAAGGATGATCAATAACCCAATCTATACGTGCCAGGGTAGGTATAATCATTTTTTCCTCTCCGAATTTATTATACATATCGATATATGTTTGACTGACACATACATCATCTGCGTGATACATCCGGTCTGCTACCTGCCAGTATTGGCGGTTAAATGTTTTTTTCAACCAGTCAAAGTATTGGTTATCGCCACTTAATTCTGCCCAGTCAAACATCCCCATATATAATGCTCCTGTGATCCAACCTTTTGGTTCTGATTTAGCATATTTATTTTCAGGGAATGTTTTTATCTGCCAGTCGGCTACCTTGCGGGATACTTTAAGAATTTCCTGTTTAGCAATTGCTGAATTTGAGGCCTGTTCAGATAAAGGATTATTCGCATGTAGTAATTGGGTACTTAATGAACAGAATAAAAGTCCATATACTATTTTTTTACTTAAGTATAAATAAGAAATTTGTTTCATGGTAATGCTAATATTTTTTATTAATTCGTTCATTCATTCTACAAAGATACATTTAGTCTTTCCCTTATAATATGGGGGATCACTAAAATCACAGGTAAATTCTCTTATACCATTTATTCCGGGCAATCCTGTTTGAATTTTTATTTTATCTACTGATTGTGAGGGATCTGCTAGATGAAAGGTTGCTTTCTCTGAACAGATTCCTTTCAATATTAGTGCACAACTATTATCGGATTGTATATAGATGTCTTTATATCGGAAAATACCTTTTTGCCAGAATACTAATTGCAATATATTTAATTTTTTATGATATACAGCTTGAATAGAATCTGTATTTGCTATGATTTTTATATTGTCAATAACATAGCTGTCAATCTCTGAAGGAGTATTTATTCCAGGAACAATGATATAAGCATATTTTTCTTTCTCTGGTTTGAGTCCATGATCAAGCCAAAGTGTAAATACCTCTTTTTTTACAATATCCTTTGAGAAACCTCTATTGATATTAAACCAGTCTCCTTCTTGTTCTTTTGAGGTTAGCTTAATGGTTCCACCTTCAGGAAAACAATAACCTACCCCTCCATGTAATACCCATTTAAGATTATTCTGAAAAGAATAATCTCCATTTTGAATTATTGCATTATCCTCTTTGGTGAATGTATAGGTATTCCCATCCAGTAAACATTGATTAATTGTGGTATTTACATTATATATACTGCTGGAATTAATATCGGAACCTAAACAAACAATTTCTTTATCGAATAAAAACCATGCTTTTTTTGCAGAGGAATTTATGTTTTCATAATTGTCTTGATACTGGTAAGCTGTCACTGCGTAAATACTATCTGAAGCTGCCCCAACGAAAGAAGATGTACCCATGGTTATATAACTGGGAGCGATAGGTATTTCAATAAATTCAGGACAAGTCACTCCCGGTATTTTAGCCCAATTCCATACAGGGAAAATATCTACATACTCATCACCTGACATCTGTAAGGCATATGCTCCATCTGAAAGGAAGTATTGTTTATAACCTTCTCCATTACCAATGCCCTGCTCATTTCTTGCTGTCCGGTTTGATACAGTTCGAATATCTAAAGTGTATCCAGAACGTTGATGAAGAGTATAATCAGAACAATAGTAGTGGATATTAAATGTCTTTAGGTTTGAATTTGCTGGTTCTATTCTGTTTATTCTGGCTATGGCATGAAGATAATCTTCCTTATGTACAGGATCAATAACACACATCCTTTCCAGATTTATTATAAAATTTTTTTGAGACAAAGCATTTTTGCGGGTAACCCCTCTTCCCAGAACACTAAAAGATATGTTTTCACCTCGTATAGTAGGGAGATAGGTTTCTCTAACAAACTTACTTAAAATATCCAATCTTTCACCTGATAAAGCAAATTCAGTTCCAACGAGATACATTGCTATATTTGTAATTCCGTTTATAGTAGCTGTTCCATAACCACCAATATATAATTGTGGGCCATGCTGCATGTATGAATTGTCATATTGAATACCTTCTTTGGTTGTATATGATAGAGGAGTAAATATTTCTGATATAGCTTCATTCATTAATTGCTCATCTTTAGTTAAACAGGCCCGGTACATATAATGAATAGCTACATCAATTTTGTTGGCTCCTGCCTGTTTATGAGGATTACCACATTCGGTAGCCATCCGTAAAATGAATTTATTAAAAAGATCCCTTGATAATTCCTCCTGGCCTACTTCAAGTAATAACAGAATCTTCCCTAAACGCTGTGGTGCACCTATTTCATTATGCCACCAATTATTACTACGAGGATTTTTGTTGTACCAAAAAAATAATCCTTTTTCAATTTTGTTTTTTAAATCTTTGTTTTGGTAATATGAACTGCTATCTGTAGTATATCCTAAACTCATTTGGAGGATATATGTGAGATGATTTACTGGTAACCATCCGCTTCTGGCTGTATTACTATAATCAATTCCTGAGAAAGAGCCATCTTCCTGATATAGTGGCAACAAATCGGAAATGTCATTGTCAAGTTTATGTACAGAGTTTATTGAAGATGATTTGATGTCTTCTCTTACCCTTTCGTTTATAATAGAGAAGATTTCTTCATGGCAGGTTATTGGATAGGCAAAGGAATAATAGTTACAGCATAATAATAAAATGCTACTGTAATATATGGATTTAAACAAGAGAAGTTTTTTTTTCATGGTATAACCGGATAATTGAGAGAAAATGTCCCTAAAGAGGTATGTTTTATACCTGCTTTAGGGACAGAAAGGGTTAACAAGCCTTCTATTTATTTTCCCAACCTGGGTTTTGTACTAAATTTGGATTAAGCGTAAGTTCTTCTTTAGGGAGAGGGAAATAATATCTGTAATCATCCCATGGTAAAGCTCCGTTTACAGTGTTTGTATAGGGGCTACGGGGATAGCAGATCAGGAAACCATCCGAATCCACCCAAACATTTGTACCTAAAACAGTTTTAGGTGCTATTTCTGGTTTAGTAGTATTGCTACCATCATATAATGATTCAACAGCTTTAAAATTCATACCTCTTAAAGGAATAGTAAATAAATTACCACCTTTCCAGCGCATCAAATCACGGTAACGGCTGTTTTCCATTGCTAGTTCTACACGACGTTCACGACGTATTTCACGAAGTAGGGGTGGTACGTTATAATCTAATTTTTCAGCATAGATTTTATCTAACCGAGGATCTGTAGGCTCTTGCCCTACGGTTAATTTAGAAGTTGGATATTTTGCAAAGTCAAATCCAGCTCTTTCACGTAATGCATTAATAGTCAGATCAACGTCACCTTGGGTTAATGTTCCGTCTAATTCATATTTTGCTTCTGCATAGTTGAGTAATACCTCGGCATAACGAAACATTATTGCACATTGAATACCATTTGTTACGCGGTCTTGTTCTACAACATCGCCCATCCAATGTTTAATAATGTAATAACCGGTTACGCATGAACCACTTTGGTTATAACTAAGAGTAGGATATGTAATACCATTGTCTTCCAAAGATACTTTACCTCCCTGATAAATTGTTTTATGTTCTCCCGGACGGCAGATCGTTTGAGTCAAACGAGGATCCCTATTTTCTAGTTCTGTCCATTTTCCATATCCAAGGAAGTTGGGGTTCTTTGTGTAATTCCCTTCACCGCCATCAATATAAATAGGGTTTCCATCTATACAGAGATACTCATCTACAAGTCCGCGTGTCGCTCCTTGTGCCTGACGGTTAGAATTGTTTTGATCATAGTAACGTTGAGCTGCATGACCTACTTCTCCTTCAATATATGTACGGGCAAGTATTACTTCCGGATTATCAGAAATATCAGTTGTTGCAAACATACTCCAATATGGAAGGTCACCTTTATTATATAAGGAATATTTTCCCAGAAGAGCTTCTGAAGCAGTTACAGCTTCCTGTAAAAACTTATTTGCGGAACTTTGCAGGTTTAATTCAGTATGATATTTACGATATGTACCTTCAAATAAGCAAATACGAGCTTTTAAGAAATTAGCCTGGTCTTTATTTAATCTTCCTGCTTCTTCCTTTCCTTTTTCCGGTAAATAGGTAACTGCCTGGTTTAGACACCAGAGTACTGAATCCATAACTTCTGCCCGTGGAGTACGTGGAGCATATAATTCTTCGGAATCCACATTCAAATCCCGTGTTAACCAAGGTACATCATTGAAATATAATACTTTTTCATAATAATCCCAGGCTTTGAAGAACCAAGCTTCTGCAGCATATTGCAGTTTGGTAGCTTCAGGCAATTCTGCTTTATGGTAACGTGTCAGGAAAAAATTAATCTTTTTCATTTTATCCCATGCCCAGCCAGTATTACTTGCACCTGTAGGAACTACATATTCACCAGCCATACGTGCGTCTTCACTGCCTGTTTTTACTGCATTGTCAGAATATACATCACCATACATCAATGGGCTACCCATAATATTCAAAGGGTACATTCTGTCCTGAGCCCAGCCGCTTTGATGTCCAATGATGTAATCGGGATACATCGTATTGAGAAAAAGCTTCAAGTCATTTTCTGATTGCCAGAAGTTTTCATCTGTTATTTTATCTAGTGGGTATTTTTCCATAAAATCGTCATTACAGGCCGAAAGCATGGAAATAAGCCCTAAAGTCAAAATATATTTTTTTATTTTCATGATTATACTTTTTTTATTTTTTAGAAACCTATTTGTACATTAAATGCTACTGAACGCATCATTGGATATGATGATGACAATAAGTCAGGATCAAATACCTTAGGAATACTGGTTATTTCAAATAAATTATATCCGGAAGCACTTACCCGTACATTTTGTAAGTGAATTTTGTTTAGGATTTCTGACGGAAGAGTATATCCGATAGATAATGTTTTCAGACGAAGATAAGCACCGTTGAATAAATATCCGGTTTGTTGTTCTCTGTTTTGAGATCTGTCTGCATACATTGGGTATTTAGCATTGGTGCGATCCGGTGTCCATGAATTATTATACATTTCCATATTACCAGCTGTTGATGGGGTTCCCCAGAAAGCATTATCACTAATCCATACGTCTCTTTTTCCAATACCCTGGAAGAAAATGCTTAAATCAAAATTTTTCCAGGATATACCTCCTGATATACCAAAACGTAGACGGGGAGTATTATTCCCAATGATTTTGCGGTCACCAGGGTTTTCTACAGTATCGTCTCCTTTAGATATTTCACCATCCGGAACATTGTTGCCATTTTCATCAATTTTACCACCTATGTCTTTATAACGGATATCTCCAGGATACCAAACAGAAGCTATTTTATTTTGAGCGGGTCCATTCAAGATATATTTACCATCTTCTTTTGTGAAATCACTTTCCTGTAAAATACCTACGGTTTCATACCCCCATATTTCACCCATACGCATTCCGCTGTATAATGATGTTAATAATTTATTGGGGTTTCCTTCAAAAGTTACTACTTCAGTAATATAATCTGAAAGAGTTAATCCCACATCGTAGCGTATGTCGTTTGATAACCTGTCTCTCCATTTCAGACTAAGCTCCCATCCGTTCGTTCTAAGTGTACCGGAATTTGTCTTAGGAGCTGAAGCACCTAACACAGCAGGATATTTGGCTCCATCCATCAGGATATCTGTAGTTTTACGTGTGTACCAGTCAAAAGACGCATCTAATCTGTTTTGTAAAAGAGTGAAATCAAGACCAAGGTCTACAGTAGTAGCTGTCTCCCATGTCAAATCAGGTGAGATAAGCCCGGGAGGAGTAATACCCATTGGTCGTGATCCTCCCATAGAATAGCTTACATATGAAACACTTCCGTATTCTGGGATATATGCATACATGGAAACATTTTGATTTCCTAAAGAGCCCCATGAACCGCGAACCTTTAAGTTATCTAACCATGAACGAGTATTTTCCATGAAGCCTTCTTCTGAAATTCTCCAACCAGCAGATGCAGATGGGAAAAATTTAAATCGGCTGTCTTTACCAAAACGGGAAGTACCGTCATAGCGTCCATTAAATTCAACCAAATACCGGTCATTAAAACTATAGTTTACACGGGCAAAAGCACCTCGTACAGCCCAATGATTCCATTCATCTTTGGCATATTGATTACCGGTTGTTCCATTGATTACCGGAAGCTTCTCAGTAAGGATGTTCTGTCCTTCACCTGTTAATTTGCGGTATTTATACCATTCCTGATTAAAGCCGACTACACCTCCGACTGCATGCTTGCCAATTGTTTTGTTGAAGTTTGCGTAAGCATTAATCGTATATAAATCAGAGTGGTTAGTTTCTTCAACTACTTTGGAAGGATTTGTATGTGTTGTAATCAATGTATTCCAGTTTCCGGAAAGATATTCACGGGTAGGAATCACTCTTTTTTGAAAATAATCAACAGGGCGATAGGATAATTCTGCTTTCAACTGCAGATCGGGAGAAATGATAATTGTAGGATTAACATTGAAAAGCATATTTGTTCTTCTGGTATCCTGTGTGGCTCCATATTCAAGCCAGCCTACAATATTATCACTCCATGTATTTGGGATCGGATCATTTGGACCGCTCTTAATAGGTTGATTGATATTTCTACCCGGTTCATTTTTCATAGCAGCCCATAATGATCCTTTTTGTGGATTCATATAGGGTTCATCATAGGAAGTGGTGTTGTATGAAAGTTTGGTTGAAACTTTAAACCAACTGGTAATTTCAGTATCCAGATTCATCATTCCGTTGAAACGATTCTGTACATCTGTATTAATTTTGTACATCCCTTCCTGGCGTTGATAACCTAATGAAATATAATAACGAGTTTTTTCAGAACCACCTGAAACATTTACCGTATGGTTTTGCATAGGAGTCCAGTCTCTTACAGCTAAGTCATAAGGATTAACATTAGCTACCCAAGTGAAAGCAGATGTGCTTCCTTCATTATATATCCATGCATTTTCCGGAGTAGGATTTTCAATATACTTCTTTTTAGCTGCCAGAATAGTTTCAGCCCAAGGGGTTACAGTTCCTTGTGTTAATACGGTAGCCTGATTTGTTGCCAACTGATGGGTGTAAGAATCCATAATGTCCGGTAGATGAGAAGGAGTATTCCATTGAATATTAAAGCTATAGTCTACTTTAGCTTTTTGATTGGTTTTACCGGTTTTTGTTGTAATCAACATGACTCCATAAGTCGCACGTGCCCCGTAAATGGCTGAAGCAGAGGCATCTTTTAATACTGATATATTTTCGATATCGTTTGGATTCATCATATTTAAATATGTTTCATCCATTTGTATACCATCTACTAAAATAAGTGGACTGCCGTTTTTTATTTGCCATTCTTTCTTATCGGTGTTGTACTCCATAGAAGTTCCTCCACGGACATTGAAGGAGGGTACTTGATTTGGGTTACTACTAACCGATGAAATATTGAGATTGGGTACCACGCCTTCAAGAGCCTGACCAATATTAGCAACAGGTTTGTTCTCTAATACATCGGATGCTACAGATGCAACTGCACCTGTTAGGTTAACTTTTTTTTGAGTGCCAAAACCAACAACTACAACATCTTGTAAACCGATAGCATCTTCTTGCAGAGTGATTTGAAATGATGTTTTGCCATCAATAGAAATCGTTTGTGTAATAAAACCAATATAAGAGATAACAATTTTACTATTTGCAGGTGCTTGTAAACTGAAATTTCCATCGTAATCGGTTATAACACCATTTGTAGTTCCTTGAACAACAACATTAGCACCGATAATTGGCTCTTTGTCCGTGGCAGAGGTGATAGTACCGGTGATTTGAACATTCTGTGCCCAAGTAAGGGACACGAGAGTAAATGAAAGAATTAATGATAAAAGAAAACTTCTTTTCCTTTTATCTGCCTTCTGTTGTGGAGGCAGCTCCCCGAGAAGTAGTTTGTTCATACTTTCTGTTTTTTAAGTGTTAAACAAGTTGAAATTAGAATTAGAATTTTCGCAAAAGAAGTGATTATAAGAGTTGTGCACGGACACAATTGTCTCATATAGGGATAAATTCATCTCAAAGTAAAAAAAACACAATGCAGGGAGGCAAATTTAACAAATCGGCTGGTGTGCAAGATTTTGCTCTATGCGACTTTAGATAATTAAGAGCTTAATTATCTTTTTTATTGGCCTCTTGGTATTCTTTTGGTGTAACTCCATAGACTAATTTGAAATTACGTGCAAAATATGATCGGCTACTAAATCCGGTTTTTTGGGCTATTTCAGATATATTTAAATTAGTTTCACGTAGGAGCTGTGCACTGGCTTCAAGACGTATATTCCTAATTAATTCAATAGGAGAGAGGCCTGTTGTTGTTTTTACCTTTCTATAAAAATTGGCACGGCTCATACCAAGTTTCTCATAAATTAAGGATACATCAAGTTCAGAGTTTGTGATGTTTTCTTTAACAATGGCTATATATTGAGAAAGGAAATCGTCTTTTTCTTCTGAAACAATTATTCCCATTGTCTGTAAAAGATTGGCAGAGTCGGATTGTTTTGTCTTTTTCCGGTATGAATTAAGTATGTTCCTGATCCGTGCCTTCACAATCGATATTTGAAAGGGTTTGGTAATATAATCATCTGCACCAATATTAAATCCTTCTTCGATTTGTGAAGCCATTGATTTTGCTGTTAGTAATATTACCGGTATATGGGTAAACATCGCATTTGATTTGATTTGTTTACATAATTCTATTCCGTTCATTTCAGGCATAATAACATCGCTGATAACCATCTGTGGCATATTCGATTGGATAAGTGCTAATGCTTCTTTCCCATTTGTGGCCATAATTATTTTATATTCCGGGTGAAGCTGTTGTCGCATATATTCACGTATTTCCGAATCATCATCAACAATTAGTATAGTCTCTTTATTTCTTATTTCAACTTCTTCCAACAGGAGGATAGCTTTTTTATTAATTTCTGATGCAGGTGAGTCAATAATTGATATCTCTTTTTCCGGTTGTATTTCTGTATCTGGAAGTAATAACATGAAGCGTGTTCCTGATTCACTTGAGCTTTCTGCCCATATGTATCCATTGTGTTGAAGTACGATTGAGCGTGTCAGGCTCAGGCCAATTCCTGTACCAGACATTTGGTGGTGAATATCTTCATTGAAACGATAAAAAGGTTCGAATATTTTCTTACTTTCCTCATTACTAAAACCTTTTCCGGTATCTTTCACTTCAATATAAAGATACTGCTGGTCTATATGCTCTCTTTTGTCAATTTCCTTTCCTGCCTTTTTTATCAGCAATGTAACCGTTCCATTGGAAGGAGTGAATTTGAATGCGTTAGAGAGAATATTAAAGAATACCTTTTCTATCTCTGTTTCATCATAATTGACATAATATGTAGAAGGCAATTCGTTTTGAAGAATGAATTGAATATTTCTTCTTTTAGCAATACTTTCATAGGAAAGATAAATTTCTCGTGTAAAGGAAGAAAAATCGAGTTGTTTCTGTTGTAGTTTTGTTTTGCCGGCCTCATACTTTTGAACATCCATTAAATTATTTACCAGTAGAAGCATTCGTTTGGTATTCTTTTTCATACGCTGTAATGATTGCTTCACTTCAGGGGAAAAAGATATACTCTGTAATAATTCTTCAAGTGGATTTATAATTAAGGTAAGCGGCGTACGTAATTCATGTGAGAAATTATTGAACATCCGCATACGTTCTTCATGTAATTCCTTCATTCGTTCCTGCTCTTTTTGTTTGAACCGGATATCTCTTTCAAGTTCATGTTTGCGATGTTGATAACGATAAATTTGGAAGGATATAACTAAAATAATGAGTATATAAAGTGAACATGCCCACCAGGTCCTGTATAAAGGAGGAAGTACGGTTATATGTAAGGTGGTTTCGTTAGGATTCCATAATCCATCATTATTGGAAGCTTTTAACCGGAAAGTATAGGAACCAGGATGGAGATTACTGTAATAGGCTTCTCTACGACTTCCTACGATATGCCAATTATTATCTGCACCATCCAAACGGTACATGTATTGATTTCCGTCTGTATGAATGTAATTGAGAGCAGCATAGCGAATAGTCAGGTTGTTTTGATTGGATTTGAGTATGACTTTCGCCTCTTTAGCCCTTATATATTCTATTTGTTTTAGTAAATCTTCATTATTATTTGTAATTAAAGATGTGATATGTATGGGTGGAATAATCGGATTTTGCTTGATTTGTTGGGGATTAAAGTAAAGAATACCATCACTTGTCGGAAAATAAAGAGTTCCGTCCTCAGATATAGTTCCTGAAAAATGACTAAACTCCTGTGTCGGCAGATCTTCAGGCTTTATGAGATAAAACATATCTTCCAAACGATTTAACTTATATAATTCATCACCTGTCGCAACCCATACGTCCTTATTCTTATCTAAGACCAGGGTTCGTATATTACTACCTGCTATTCCATCATGCTTATCATAATGCTTTAACAGGTTTAAAGAATGGTCAAAACGGAATAATCCTCCTTTTGTTGTACCGATCCATATATAAGAAGTATCTTTCAGTATATCAGAAGTATATCCTAGTTTGAGCTGTTTGTCTGAGCCATACATCCGGTTGGCGATATTTTCAAGTTTTTTATTTTGAATGTTATATAGGTAAATCGAGTCAGTCATGGTTCCCATAAGAAAAATGTCCGGTTCGAGTTCGGTTATTTGTGTGGTATAGAGGAAGCGTCGTTTTTCATTTCCAATTTCAAACATATTTTGTGTTTTACCATTTGAAGCCAAAACAAGGCCATTGGCATTATTGGTTGGAATCCATAGTCTGTTTTTCAGGTCAATATATAAATTATATATATCATGTGACTGGTAATCATATAACAAAGTGTATTCTTTCTTGTGGATTGAAAATAGGTAAACTGCTCCAAAATGAGTTGAGCAGAAAATGGAATCACCTTTTAAGAGTACTGCTTTTATAATATTCATTTCGTAATTTCCTTGTATAGAGGGCTTTAGTGGATATAGTTTTTGCTCCTTAGTTTTGGGGTTATACCAAAAGAGGCCTCCTCCTTCTGTCGCAAACCATAAATTGCCATCTTTATCTTCCTGTCCCATACCCATAACACCCGAAAAATCATTAGATTTAATATAAGAAATAGCTTTATGATATGGGCTGTAATAATTTATCCCCGCAGCATATGTGCCAATCCATAAAATACCATCTTTATCAATTAACATACTATGAATAGAATAATGACTTAATCCCCCTTGCTGCTCCATTTCCAACTGAACCGGGGTAATTGTATTGTTTTTTTTATTAAAGATATTCAAACCACGAAATGTACCGATAAGCAGAGATTCCTCATTATAGTGAATTAATGTCCGGATATGATTATGACTCAGATTCGTATTACTGTCATTGTAAATGGAAAGTTTCTGGTTCTTTTTATTATAGTGGTAAAGACCTTTATTATCAATAACCATCCATATATCGTCTTTATCACATAAGATGCTTGATACATGGCTGGATGTTAGGTTATGCTCTTTAGTTGGTAATTTTTCAATAAGCTCCCACTCTGAGGATAATACTGATACTCCATCTCCTTGTGTACCCAGATATATGTTACCGTTGTCCGGATCCTGAGTTATACATCCTATATTGGATTGAAGATATTCAAGATTGAGAAAAGATTTAACTTCCTTGCTATTATTGCAAACAAAAATATGTTTTTCTGATATAGCATATAATGTGCCATCCGTATGACAAAATAATTGATTGACAGCATTCGTTTTACTTTGCGGATTTATATCCTTGGGATAAAACCGTATGACTTTTCCGGTTTGGTGCTCTATGCAATTTAATCCGTGTTGGGTTGCAACCCATATGTTTTTTTGTTTATCTTCTGCAATACCTTGAATATAGCCGTCACTCAATGATTCCGGATTATTTACTTCATTCCGATAGATTGTGAATTCATAACCATTATATTTATTTACTCCATCTCGTGTACCAAACCATAAGTATCCTTCTGAATCCTGGTAAATAATAAGTACAGATAATTGAGATAATCCATCTTCAACTCCCAGATGGGAGAGAAAAAAATCTGTATGCGAAAACATTTTTATCGGTAGTAGAAATAAATAACAAAGACTGATGAAAATATATTTGTTTTTAATAACCGACATAACTGTGATCCCTTATTTCCGCCCTGTCCCTCCGATCGGATTCATAAAAAGAAAGCGTGGGACTCAGATTTATCTGACGCTTTCGCGATATTTCTTATTTACAAAGATAACAGACTAAAACGATTTTAGAGACAATTCTATCCTGTTTTGAGATAAATGTGCTTGATTATACAGCCATATCTTCTACTTTTGCACTAAAATATGAATACTATGAACAAGAAACTTGGATTATTGACTTTATTCTGTCTTTTCACATCTATCAATTTGTTTGCGCAAACACGAGATGTTATTCCTTTTAATTCCGGCTGGGTTTTCAAGAAAGCTCCGGTAAGTGATGAACTGATAATAAATACCCGTACATGGGACGCAGGATGGGAGTCTGTAGAATTACCACACACATGGAATGCCAAAGATATGCAGGTAAAAGCTGCTAGCTTCTATGAAGGGCCTGCCTATTATAAGAAACAATATTTTTTCCCCGAAGAGCTAAAAGGAAAGCGCATTTTTCTTCGTTTCGAAGGAGTAGGGGCATGTGCAGAAGTATATGTGAATGGCGAATTTGTTACTGATCATAAAGGAGGATATTCTGCTTTTGCTTGTGAGATAGGTAAACTATTGAAGGTAGGACAGGAGAATGAAATTATAGTGAAAGCCGATAATAAATCACGTCCGGATGTTATACCTGTCAATCATAGTCTTTTTGGTGTATATGGTGGTATCTATCGTCCGGTATGGTTGATTATTACCGAACCGTATAATATATCTGTTACAGATAACGCATCTGCAGGTGTTTATATTACACAAAAAAATGTTTCCCGTAAACAGGCAGAGGTACAGGTAAAAGTGAAACTGGATAACAGCACTCTTCAACCAACCCCGGTAACTCTTCAAAACAGTATTTACGACCAATCAGGCAAATTGGTAAAGACACATACACAATCTTTTGATCTGACCCCACAAGGAACTCAGTCATTTACATCTTCTTTTACTATCAAGAATCCAACTCTTTGGCAAGGACGTAAGAATCCTTATCTTTATAAAGTGGAGAGTCATTTATTACAAAATGGCAAGGTAGTAGATGAAGTTGTACAACCTTTGGGTTTACGTAATTTTGAGATCAAAGCCGGAGACGGTTTCTATCTAAATGGAGAAAAATATCCGATGTATGGCGTTTGCCGCCACCAGGATTGGTGGGGATTGGGTAGTGCGCTGTTGAATGAGCATCATGATTTTGACCTGGCTACTATTATGGATATTGGTGCAACTACTGTTCGTTTTGCTCATTACCAACAATCAGAATATCTATATTCACGTTGTGATAGCCTTGGGCTTATTATTTGGGCAGAAATACCTTTTGTAAATCGTGTTACAGGACAGGAAGCCGAAAATGCACGTAACCAGTTACGGGAAATGATCCGTCAGGGATTTAATCACCCTTCTATTTATGTATGGGGATTGCATAATGAAGTCTATCGTCCACATGAGTATACCCGTGAATTAACACAATCTTTGCATGATTTGGCTAAAACAGAAGATCCTGATCGTTATACTGTTTCAGTCAATGGATATGGACACATGGAACACCCTGTCAATTTGGTTGCTGATATCCAGGGTATGAACCGGTATTTTGGTTGGTATGAAAAAAAGTTACAGGATATCGAACCTTGGGTAGAAGGTTTGGAAAAGAATTATCCATATCAGAAGTTAATGCTTACAGAATATGGTGCAGACGCAAACCTTAACCATCAAACAGAATATCTGGAAGAATCCCTGAATTGGACAAAAGAGTTTTATCCTGAAACCTTCCAGACCAAGACGCATGAATATCATTGGAGTGTGATAGCTAAGCATCCTTATATTATTGCTTCTTATCTTTGGAATACATTTGATTTCAGTGCTCCTTTATGGACGCGTGGAGGTGTTCCTGCCCGTAATATGAAAGGTTTGGTTACTTTCGACCGGAAAATCAAAAAGGATTCCTATTTCTGGTATAAAGCAAATTGGAGTGAAGATCCTGTATTGTATCTTACCCAACGTCGTAATGTTGACCGTGAAAAAAAGGTGACCTCTGTTACTGTATATTCCAATATAGGTACTCCTAAAGTCTATTTAAACGATAAAGAGTTAACAGGTATCCGTAAAGGTTATACCGATGTTCATTATATATTTGATGAAGTAACTCTTGCAGAAGGAACAAATATCCTGAAAGCGATCGTTACCAAAGACGGGAAAACACATGAAGATACTATTGAATGGAAATATACTGGAGAAAAGAAACGGGAAACCGATACCTATAGCATAGGAGGGGAGCATTACGGATTTTAAGATTCTCTAACGCCTTCTTGCATAAGCTGTAAACTGTTGATATAAGTTCAGTCACTTTCTTCAGGTAATAATACCTGAAGAAAGTGATTTTTTAATTGCTACTTATACAAGAATCATCTTCTTTTAAACTCTGATTAGTTATCTTATTAATAAGTTTAGAAATAAGGTTTACTATAGCTGTGGATTAAGCAAAAAGTCAATATCTTCCTATAATTATAGAAAATACGATAGGTTAAAAAGTGTTTCTATGCATAGAATGTTCTTATTCTATATGTATAATGGCTTCATACTATGTATATTGGTAACAATATGATAATTGAATTAATTAGAGATGAAAGAATCTTTGAGTTTTGTAAAATTTGAAGATAAATTTTCAACACGGAGACACAGAGAACACAGAGTTGTTTTATTTGATTTTTAATATATTAATCTCCGTGTGCTCCGTGTCTCCGTGTTGAAAAAAATCTTCAAATATTCCTCTATTTGAATATCTTCTCTATTATCTTTTATGTCATTACAGATTTGTTATTAAAGAAAAAGGGACATATCCTTACCGATATGTCCCTTTTATACATTTAGAAGAGTCCTTTTTACTTAATGATCACCTTTTCCAGTGTCTTTCTACCCTTTTCAGTAGTAATCTGAATCA
>DAMANX010000026.1:0-72081 GCA_032073245.1 Tannerellaceae bacterium | reverse complement strand
AAAGATCAAGATCTTAAAGCATTACCGCAACGGGGAGTTTATCGGGGGCTTACCTTATATAGATTGGAATGATCTTTCTATTCATTGGAATCCTATTGATCCTGATACGTCTCAAACAATTATAGAAATTCCATGTGTATTAGGTGCTTCTTATGCTTGTCATAAGGAATATTGGAAATATCTTAAAGGCCTTAACGGATTGCGTTCATTTGGATATGACGAACAACTGATTAGTTTAAAAGTATGGATGGAAGGAGGCAGTTGTAAGCTTATTAAAAATGTTGTTTTCGGTCATCTATTCCGTAATTCAAAGGACGTTCCTTATCCTCCTATTAATATGGACTATACATTTAATGCTCTATATATTGCAGAACTTTTTTTATCCCTTGAAGATAAAATTTCAGTTTTTCATCTTATACGAGAAAAATCCGGCAATCGTATGTTTGAATCTATTATGGATATCTTCGAGCAGAATAAAAGAAATATTATTTCTCAAAAGAAATATTATCAAACCATTTTCACCCGTAATATTGAGTTTGTAAAAGATAAAAACAAACTTGCCAGATAACTTTTTTGTTACCTGGCAAGTAGAGCTTTTCTAGTCTTCAGATCTTTTTAAATTCTAAAATTATATCTTGAATCAATTCGATGTAGGATTCTGTGTCAGCGTTCCGGCATAAGAATTAATTGCGTTCTGTGGAATGAAGTAAATCGTACGATAATCATTCGGCATAACTTCTTCCATTGCATTATGAGGCCCCGGATAACGGCGCGTCAATGAGCGACCGTTGCGGTATACATCATAACTACGTTCTGCCTGATAAGCTAATTCCAATGTACGTTCTTTTTCGATCAATGATTCTGCATTTGATGCATCTAATGAAGCATATCCTTTACCTGGTAATGAACGTTCACGAATAATATTCAAAGCAGTCAATGCTGTTGCATAGTCACCTATTTTCGCTGCAGCTTCTGCTTTATTCAGGTAAACTTCAGCTAAACGGGTAATAACCGGAGAATGCAAATGGGATTCTACTCCTTCACGTGAACACTTATCAATATAGAACATTGGATATACACGGTTCAGTTTCATTTCCGGATCAAGAACACCTGTATAAGTATTACCATCCTCATATTTAATAGAGTACATTCCCTGAGCCTCATCTACGGCTGTTAGTGTATAAGTTTTATCTCCATCAACACAAGTTACAGTATTGCCACTTTTGGTAACAGGAGCTTGTACATAATTGAAATTAGTATGTACTCCCGCATCATTATAAACATTTTTAATAAAACGGAATACTTCCGTTCCGCCATCTACGTATTGAGGTCTGATAAAGCTAGCACGCGCATCGACTATAACGTCATTAGCCCAGTCATTACGTCCTGTTTCGTTTAACAGATCAATATATTTTGCACTGGCATACATTTCACCCCAGCCCATTCCGCCAACATTTCCATACATACCACCAATTACATAATAATACTCAGTTCCGGAAATTTCAGAAGCGAGACGTTTTACAGCAAAGATTGTTTCCTTATTATTTTCCGGAATGTACGTATTGTATTTCATAAACTCTTCCCGCGGGAGTAATAAATAAACACCTGAATTAATCACTTTATCTGCGTATTCTATAGCCAGACGGGCATATTCTGTATTGGAATTTTCCCAGGTTCCACTCATATATAAATACACTCTGGAAAGAAGAGCCCAGGCTGCTTCCTTTGAAGCAAAGATAGAACCTTTGTTCTCAGAAATTAATTCAGTTGCTTTTTTCAAATCAGAAATAGCTTGTTCATAAGTCTCTTTTACTGTTGAACGATCAGGAAGTTCCATACTTAAAACATTATCCGGAGTTCCATTAACAATAGGTACGCCCAAATTAGTTTCAGGGTTCTGATAATAAGGGCGACCATAGGCCCGGCATAGATAGAAATAAAGCATACCACGCATAAAATAGCACTCGCCCAGATTATTATCAGTCTCTGCACTTTGGCCTTCCGGTATCATCTTCATAATATTAGAAGCCTGAGCAATCCCTTTATAACTATAGTCCCAGAAATTCTGCAAACGATAATTTTCCGGAGTACGGGCATAAGAGATAAACTGATAGAAAGCATCTG
Organism: Tannerellaceae bacterium; assembly: GCA_032073245.1. Lineage (GTDB taxonomy): Bacteria > Bacteroidota > Bacteroidia > Bacteroidales > Tannerellaceae > QVMG01. The sequence continues at coordinate 69,957 of DAMANX010000026.1, read as the reverse complement.
TAGAAGTTCCACGGATCATCATATTATCACCTGCATATTCACCACAACGGTGCATTGGATCTGACCAGTCTTTCAACTGAGCATAGAGTCCATTCATAAGCCCTTCTAAAGATGCTTCCGGATCGCTTTTTACAGCTTCTGCCGCTAAAGATCCATAGGGTAATCGATCAATGTCACAAGCCGTAAAAGAACAAACAGCCGCAAGCATTATTATTATATATTTTTTCATATTCATCTTTTTTTATAATGTAAAGTTAATACCTAACATAAATCTCCGTGTCAAAGGACGAGCAGAAGGCCCGGTTGATCCTGTAATCTGAGGATTACCATTATCGTCATTTTTTGTTGGAATTTCCGGGTCAACACCTGAATATCCTGTGATAGTAAACAGATTTTCTCCTGTTAAGAAAATGCGAAGATTGGATATTGAAAATTTTTCTAATGGCACGTTATATCCAATGGACAGGCTCCTCAATTTCAAATAATCACCATCTTCCAGATAACGGGAAGAAGATTTATTTGAATTGGCATTTACCGTATTATTATAGGAAGGTTGGGGATGGGTTGCAATATCACCTGGTTTTTCCCAACGACTCCATCCACTCTTCAAATTCATTTGATTTCTATCCCCATAAGCACCATCGGAATCATATTCCTGACGAGAATAGTTATAAATCTTTCCACCTACAGAATAACCGAACAATGCATTCATATCTAAATTCTTCCAAGCCAGGTCTAAACTAAATCCACCAAAGAAATCAGGAGTGTAAGCACCCATTGCCACTTCTTTTGCTTGCGCATAATTTTCTGTAATCTCACCAGATCCATCATTTTTATACCATTGCGCTTTACCAGTTTCCGTGTTTACACCAGCCCATTCGCGAAGGTACCATGTATCACTGTCATAACCGGGCTTCAATAGGCGACTTGCAGAACCAACACTACCAATATTCGGATCAATAATCTCAGTTAAATCACCATATAGAGCATTTACCTCATTACGATTTAATCCAAAATTGAAATCCATTCCAAAATACCAATCTTTTGTTTTGACAATATCTCCACCGATTGTTAACTCAAAACCTTTATTCTGCAATTCTCCAACATTTTGCCAGATACTAGTAACACCTGTTAAACCGGAGATAGGAACCTTAAACAGTACATTATCTGTTTGTTTGTTATAATAGTCCATACTAATACGAAGGCGATCGAAGGCACTAAAATCCAAACCTAAACCAAACGTTTTATTCTTTTCCCATGTCAGGTCTTTATTTCCGATTTGAGAAATTAATGATCCTGGAATTGCTTTATAACTATATTTTTGGCTTACTGCATAAAGATCGTATTGGGGATATTTATCAAACGGGCGGTTACCTACAGAACCATAAGAAACACGAAGTTTCAGATTATCAACCCATGACAGTTGGAAGAATTCTTCCCGATGAATATTCCATCCTCCACTAACAGAATAGAAATTTCCATACTTAGCATTCGTACCAAAGTTAGATGCTCCATCCCGACGGAAAGAAACTTCTCCTAAGTATTTATTATCATAAGCATAGTTCGCTTTGAAAATATAAGATTGCATGGCATCTTCTGTAATAGACCCTCTGGTTCTTTCAGCCAATGCTGCTACACTTAATATTTCAAAGCCCGGATTAAATCCTGTTCCGATAGCTTCTGTCCATTTTTGTTTATAATCATTAAACTCATAAGCAGCAAGAGCGCTCACCGCATGTTTGCCAAATGTTTTATTGAAGTTTAATATATGGTTCGAATAACGACGTTCTGTTTTGTAATCATATTCACTTATACGGCCATTAACTCCCTCAGCCAAGTATGAGCGTGGATCCTGATAAGTTCTATACGAATTATTATCCCAACTGTAGTTGTTTATAGATGTAAAATTTAACCAATCAGTAATCCGGATATTAAAATCCATATTAGCCATGATTGCATAACGGTTGTAGACTGTATTATTCCACTGACGATCCCGCATAGGGTTGTTTGAATTACTATTTACCCACTCACTGCTTCTGTTATCCACCGGAGTGCCATCAGCCTTATAAGGATTATCCCAGGGCAACATGGTATAAAAAGCAGTGATATCCGCCTGATTGCTGTCTGTATCTGTCTTAGAGCCTGAAATTGAAGGCTTCACAGTCAACCAATCGGTTACCTTATAATCTGTTTTAAAACGGAAACTATAACGGGTCATATCATAACCAACAACAGCACCTTCTTCCTTGTATACACCGGCAGAAAAGAATGACTTAATTTTTTCATTTCCTCCGGAAAGAGAAATATTATAATCTTGAGTTAAACCGGTCTGGCTTAATTCATCAAACCAATCAAAGTTAGAGTTACGTAAACTTTCATTCCAACGAGGAAAAGCAATCATTTCCTGATTGGCATATGATTTATAATAATCATAAAGTTCAGCTCCATTCATCATGCTCAGTTTCCCCATAGAAAGAACATTTGCCCCTAACTTAGCAGATGCGTTTAAGGTCAGCTTGTCACCTTTTGCTCTTTTAGTCGTTACAAGGATAACACCGTTTGCACCTTGTGAACCATAAATAGCAGTGGAAGCTGCATCTTTTAGGATTGTCATAGTTTCTATATCCGCAGGATTTAGTGAATTGTCAGATTTGTTACCTACAATTACACCATCAATAACCCATAATGGGTCAGTTAATCCATTTAAGGAAGACTTACCACGGATAACAATCTTACCTCTAGAACCAGGTTCACCAGTACCAGGAGAAACATAAACACCCGGAGCTTTTCCCGTCAACATATTTTCCACATTTGGAGAAGTTATGTTGGTAAGTTTTTCATTGCTCAATGTTTGTAGAGCTCCTGTCAAACTTTCACGGCGTTGAGTTGTATATCCGACAACTACTACTTCTTCTAAAGCTTGCGTATCTTCCCGCAAACGAATAGTCATTGGAGAAGATGATGCCGGAATTTCCAGATTTAAATAACCAATATAAGAAACAACCAAAGTAGCTCCTGCCGGCGCTTCGAAGGAGAAATTCCCATCAAAGTCCGTGCTGGAACCAATAGTAGTTCCTTTTACGATTACGTTTGCTCCAATCACCGGTTCGCCGGTAATCTGGTCAACTACGACACCTGTTATTCGTTGGTTTTGTTGAGTAACTTCAGTTACAGCCGGTTTTGGAGAATTGGTCTTGTAAACCACAATACGGTCATCGTTTACAACAAATGCAGCGTTTTGATTGCGTAAGGCGTAAGTCAGAATTTCTTCCACCGAACGATTGCTCATATCAATAGAGATACGCTCATTCAGGTCGATGTCATCATTCCGGATAAGGAAGGTGTAGTCGAATTTCTCTTCAATCAGATTAAAGAGTTGTTTAAGTGTGGTGCTTTCCATTTGCACAGACATAATGTGAGTCTGTAATTCAGATGCCGATACTGTCCCGGAAAAGGTCGGCATACCTGCTAACAGACATGCGGCAATAAGTAATTTGCCTGTCTTTTTTAGGTAATTCATTTCTTTGAATTTTAGATTTAATGAATAAATAAATTGATTAACTGCTTTTGCAAATAGTCGTCTCAATAAGAGACATTTTTTGTTTTAAATTTCTGGCATAAATTGTAGTTTTAATTAGACATAGATTGTAGTTTTTTATTGGACTTTATGACTTTTAATATTATTTATCTCGAATGATTAGTTCATCGCGGCGCTGTATCCATCTGTATTTTTTATCCACATCGACTTCCCGTAGTATCTGGTCTAATGTATGATTTGGAGAAAAGCTCCCTGAATAGGTTTCTTTTTTTAATCGTTCACTCTCAATTCGAATCTGCACACTGAATTTACGTTCAAGGTCTTTTACTATTTTTTCAAATGGTTGTTCGGTAAATTTAACCCGTCCACTGGTCCATGCCATTGCATCTTTTCCATCTATCTGAATAATCTCAACGCTATTCGAATCTTTATTAAAGCTAAGCATGCGATCTGGTGATAAGACCACTTCTTCTGATTCTACAGTCCCATTATTTATATGGACATTAATAGTTCCCGTTACAAGGGATACATCTACAGATTCCTCATTCTGGTAAGCTTTCACATTGAAACTTGTACCAACGACTTTTATATCCAATTCTTCTGATTTAACAATGAATGGTCTTAAAGGATCGTGTGTGACTTCAAAATAGGCCTCGCCAAGTAGATTAACTTCACGTGTAGCTTTATTATAATCATAATTATAGGTTAAAGTAGAACCTGCATTTACCCAAACAACCGACCCGTCAGGTAATATTATCTTTGAGGTAGATCCCAAAGGAGTAACAACTTCTGATACGATTTGCTGTTCCGGGAACATTTCTTCCGTACCTTGGGGAATACTTAACCTTCCCGCATAAAAGGACATTACACTAACAGAGATAAGTAATAAACCAATAGCAGCAATATTTCGCCAACCTAACCACTGTTGTTTTAATCTCTTTGGAGGATTCACATCCACATCGAGCAAATGCCCAAAATACATTTCAAAATTGGCACGCATATTTGCATTAAAAAGTGGAGTATGGGCAACTCCCCACCAATCAGCCATTTTAGAAAGAATAACTTCATGTGTTGGATCTTCATCCAACCATTGGAGTAGTTCTTTCTCTTTCTCAGCAGTAAGTTCCTGAGCAAAATAGGCAAAGATTAAATCTTCAATGTATTTTTTGTTTCGTGTTTGCATGTACTTTTTTTAGGGTACATTTAATAATACACATAAAACAAAGTCCATGTTTAAACAAATTTGGATTATTTTTCAGATAAATTAAATAGAAGTAGGAAAAGAGGATAAAAATCTCCTAATATTGCCCGTATCTTAGATAAGCCTAATTTGACTTGCACTCTTACAGTGCTTGTTGCAATATCATTTTCTTTTGCTATTTCTTCATAGGACTTGTTCTGGTAAAGATATTGTTCAAAAATAAGTCGACATTTAGGAGGTAAGGTTTTGACCGCTTCATAGATTAATTCTTCAAACTCTTTATTCTCAAGATAAGCTAAAGGTTGATCTTCAAGATCAATAAGTCTTTCCTGTATTTTTAACAATTGTTCTTGAACATCTGTTAAAGGAACTTCTTGTGAAAGATTTCTGGAAAGATGGTTTAAACACCGATTTTTTACTGCACGAACAAGATAAGCTTTGACAGGAAAGATTAATTGCGTTTTATTATTCCATACATTCATAAAAACATCATTCACGATTTCTTGCGCAACCTCAGGCTGGTATACGTATTTTATTGCCACCGCACATAAATATACATAGTATGTGGTGTATAATTCCTTAAAGGCTTTCGTATTCCCCTGATTGATCTGATTGACGATTTCTTTACTTAATGTATGCATAGTGTTCACCTAAACATTATGCAAACATACATAAAATAATAAGAATCGATAACATAAAATGGATTTTATTAAGATAAGCTTAATTGACATTCTTTTAAAACGAAGGTTTCTGAAATTCCGATAAATTCATAATTTATGGATAAAGCCTACGAATAACAAAGAATGAGCAAAAAGTCAATATTATAGTCTATATATAGGAAATACGATACGTTAAAAAACGTTTCTCGCCATGAAACGGAAAGATATTAGCTGTATAATGCGGTTGTTATTGCTGTGTTATTGACAATATGATAGTGGGTTAATATTTTATCTGTGATAATATCAGAGGTACCCGGCTTTAGTCAGGTATCAATTGCCGTCTGCTTTAGCTGACGGTTTACAGTATAGATAGGAAAGGCTTTAGCCAAAAGAATTAATTAGGCTAAAGCCCTTTTATTATTTCTTACTTTACCGTCAGCTAAAGCAGACGGCAACTGATATAGACTGAAGTCTGTTTTATTCAAATTTACTTCCATTTGTATGAATACACCTTTAAACAGAACCATAGATTTATGTGTATTCCCTATGAACATAAAACACCTAAATATCATGAAAAAAACCAATTTATTTGTAGTTTCAGTAATTTTGAGCCTTTTCAGCTTTTATTGCCAGGCTCAGTTTACTCAACCCAGTATCCCGGAACAGGAAGTAAATACATTGCGGATCATGTCATATAATATCAGAAATGCCCGAGGAACCGACAGCGGGCTTAACTATGACCGCGTGGCAGACGTGATTTATCGGGTTGCACCTGAAATTGTTGCTATTCAGGAAGCTGATAGTGCAACTCAAAGAAGTGGTAGCGGTTTTGTATTAAATGAAATTGCAGCGAGAACAATGATGTATCATACCTATGGTGCAATAGGAGATTTTGAAGGTGGTAAACTCGGCCTTGGTATACTTTCAAAAGAAAAGCCTTTATATTCCCGCACTATTTCTTTACCGGGAAAAGAAGAAGCCAGAGGGCTCCTTATTGTTGAATTTGATAAATATATTGTTTGTTCAACACAATTATCATTAACACCCGAAGATAGGGATGCTTCCATTCCTATTATTTTCGATGCTATCAAGGAATATAAGAAGCCCTTATTTCTGGCTGGTGATATGAATTGTGACTTTGAATCATCTTCTCAAAATGCATTACAAAGCAAATTCCATACATTGAATGATTTCAAACAAGCAACTATACCCGTTATCAATGCTCCTAACATACCCTATGGATGTATAGACTTTATATACGGATATGATAAAAGTCGTACATATTCGGTATTGGCACGTCAGGTTGTTAGTGTGCCGGGAAGTGACCATTATCCTGTATTTGTGGATGTGAGGGTATCTGCTGCTAAAGAGGATATATTCCGGACAAAACCTTATCTTCAAAAACCTATCAATAATGGAATAACCATATCCTGGCTCACAAATGTACCGGTTCACAGTTGGGTTGAATACGGAAAAGACGGAAAATTAGACCAGCAACTCCATTTATATGTGGATGGTCAGATGTTATGTAATAATAAAACGCACCATTTTAGATTGGAAAACCTTGAACCTGGTGTGACTTATAGCTACCGTGTTGTATCGCGTGAAATAACACTATATCAGGCATATAAAAAAGAATTCGGCCATACAGCTTACTCCGACACTTATACATTCCGCATACCTTCTCCAAAAGATACTGATTTCACAGCATTAGTATTTAATGATGTTCATAAAAACTTTGACCTTATGGAAAGGTTTGCAAAACAGATAAAAGATGCTAATCTTCAATACGATTTTGTGTTTTATAACGGTGATTGTATTGATGATCCGAAAGATGAAGACCAAGCAGTTAGTTTCATGAAAGTATTAAATGAGATAGCTATAGCAGAAAAAGCTCCCGTTTTTTATCTGCGGGGAAATCATGAAATACGAAATGCTTATTCTATCGGTTTAAGATCATTATTTGATTATATCAATGGTACAACTTATGGAGCTTTTAATTGGGGTGATACACGTATTGTTATGCTTGATTGTGGGGAAGATAAACCGGATAGTACATGGGTATATTACGGATTAAATAATTTTGACGGTATCCGTGCCGACCAGGCTGAGTTTTTGAAAAAAGAATTGGTTAGTAATGAGTTCAAGCAAGCAACAAAAAGAATCCTGATTCATCATATTCCCATATACGGAGGCCGTGAAGGAGGTTATAATCCTTGCCGTGCTATGTGGGGTGATCTTCTGGATAAAGCACCGTTTGATATTTGTATTAACGGCCATACACACCGCTTTGCATATCATCCCAAAGGTTCTGCCGGTAATAATTTCCCCATAGTTGTGGGAGGCGGTAGCCAACCTAATGGAGCCTATATGTTAATCATCCAGAAAAAAGGAAAACAATTGACATTCCGGGCGTTGGATGTGGATGGGAATGAGAAGTTAAAGTTGGATCTTTAAGATCATCTTCTGAATGAGACTGAGGAATATTTGAATATTTTTTTCAACACGGAGACACGGAGACACGGAGCACACGGAGATTAATATATTAAAAATCAAATAAAACAACTCTGTGTTCTCTGTGTCTCCGTGTTGAAAATTATCTTCAAATTTTAAACTAATTGAATAAAATACTCTTATCGAATAGATATTACATTTCAGATTAGAAATTTGTTTTCTTTCCTGTCTCTCTTTTCAGTTTTTCGAATGTCATCATCATTTGTCGTAGGCGTTGGGGTTCCTTTTCTGCCAGGTTATTTTGTTGAGCAATATCTTCTTTTATATTGTAGAGTTGATAAGAAAGCCCAAGTCCTGCAAAATTATCATTTTCGTAAGAACTTCTACGAGTAGGATACGGCGGTATCATTACCCAGTCTCCTTCACGGTAGGCATAATTGTTCATTCCTTCTATTATCAACTCATTTCTTCCTTTATTACTCTTTCCTAATAAAGCAGCTAAAATGTTCTGGCTATGTGTACGATCCGGATAGGTTTGTGCTACCAAAGAAGCAAAAGAGGCTAAAAGATCCATCTGACAAATTAGAGCATCCGACACTCCTTGTTCAACAACCACCGGCCACCTTAAAAGAAACGGGATGCAAGTACCTCCATTATATAGACTGGTCTTTCCTCCCCGTAGCGGGCCGGACATTTTATGATCACCGACTAATTCTACAGCCTGATCCTGGTAACCATCATCTAAAACCGGGCCGTTATCACTTGTTAGTATTACTACTGTATTTTCTGTTAATCCGAGACGATCCAGTTCTTTAAGAAATTCATCCACGCACCAATCGGCTTCAAGTATCACATCTCCTCGGGGCCCCATTCCCGATTTACCGATAAAACGTTCATTTGGTACACGAGGTACGTGCGGTTGGTGCAAGCCATAATACAGAAAAAATGGTTTGTTACTATTTTCCCGTACAAATTGTTTCGCTTTCTCCAGGAAAAGTTCCGCCATATCTTCATCACGCCACTGAGCGGCTTTACCTCCGGTCTGGAATCCTATCCGGGGCACTCCATTGACTATAGAAGCAGCGTGCCCTACACTGGGATGCATACGCAATAATTCCGGGTTGTCCTTTCCGGTAGGCTCACCAGGAAAATTCTCACGATAACTAACATATAATGGGTCTGACGGATCAAGACCTACTCCTCTCCCATTCTCTATAAAGATACAAGGAACACGGTCATTGGTTGCTGCCTGAATAAACGAATAATCGTAACCAACATCTTTGGCTCCGGGAGTGATTGGCTTGTTCCAATCTATATTTCCATCACCAAGCCCCAGATGCCATTTACCAACTGATCCGGTGATATATCCTGCCTGCTTCATCACTTTAGGCAGTGTTATCTGATCTCTGTTTATTATTAACGGAGCATTACCGGGTAATATACGGGCATCCGTATTTGTCCATGGATACATTCCCGTTAATAAGGAATAACGACTGGGTGTAGATGTGGCTGCAGTAGAATAAGCTTGCGTAAAGCGAATACCTTCATTGGCCAGTCTGTCCATACCTGGAGTCTGAATAGCTTTTGCCCCATAACAACTTAAATCTCCATAACCTAAATCATCGGCAACAATTACGACTAAATTAGGCAATTGTTCTGTTTGCAACCAAGCCTGAGCTGATAAAGAAACTGGCAGGGTAATCCCTGCCAGTAATTGTAAATAAGAATTCTTCATAGTACTAATCTATATTATACGTCCCCTTTATGGATTTTGCGTCAATTCTGTTGGCCATGCATTAATTTGCTGGCTTGGGATATACATCACTACATCCGGATCTGTCGCAAGCATTGTTCGTAGCGGATTTCCACACCATCCCGGCATTGGACGGGATAAAGAGTCACCTACACGAAATACATCATAAGAACGGTCGCCATGGAAAATTAATTCCAAATGGCGCTCTTTCTGTACCAATTGCTTAGCATTTGATGCATCCATAGATGCGTAACCACCTCCAGGTATGGCACGTTCGCGAATTGTATTAACATCTCTCAACGCATTTTCATAATTGCCCTTCTTTACAGCCGCTTCAGCACGTATCAGAATTAAATCCGACAAACGCGAAACAATAGGCGAATGTTGTTGTGTATTCCCATCTTCCAAAGAGCATCTATAAATATAATATCGTGGATATCCCTGACTTTCATTTATATATTGATCATCATATCCTATTGATTTTTCATTGCGGTATTCAATGGAATATTTTCGGTTTTTCAAATCAACAATTGTTACCGGATAAACAGCTCCGTTGGATTCATCTTTAACTGAAATAAGCTCATTATTTGACCCTATACTTTCAGGAATAAACTGTTTATAAGTGTAACCTGTATGTTGGCCTGCATCATTAATAAGTTTGGTTACAAAAATAAATGCACGACGTGTTGGTGTGGCATAATCAGGTACAACAAAAGCAGCCCGTGCATCCACAACTCCACTAAAATCACCAACGCCATTTCTCCAATCATTCGTTCCTACTTCATTAAGCAAATCTATTGCCAGTGAACTTGCACAGGTTTCACCCCAACCAGTCTCTTGTATACGTGAGTATTGTCCCCCTAGTTGTGAATTCATACTGGTTGCCACATCTTCAAAACGCGTTTTACATGCAAAAATCGTTTCAGTTTGTAATGCGCTTTCAGGAGTAAATTCATTATACTTCATAAAGTTTTCACGACTAAGCAATTGGAATTTTCCACTTTCAATGACTGTATTCGCATAATGATAAGCAGAATCCACATAAAGCGCATTCGGAGCTTCATATGTTCCGCTCATGTAAATATAAGCTTTCGCCAATGCAGCTTGTGCTGCTTCTTTAGAACCTCTTATAGTAGAATAGGTATTACACAATGTTTCCGCCTTTCGTAGGTCTCCTGTTATTTGCATATATACTTCTTTTACTGTAGCCCGGTCAGGAAAATCAAAATTTGCTACACCTTCAGCCGGCATACCGTTTACTATAGGCACCCCCAGGTTCGTTTCAGGACTTTGATAGTATGGCCTACCAAACATATTAACCAGATTAAAATACATTAACCCTCTTAATAAATAGGCTTCTCCCAGCTTCTGGTCTAACTGTTCATTCTGTCCTTCGTCTATCATTTTTATAATTTCACTGGATTGTGAGATTATTTTATATCCGTTATTCCATTGGCTATTGGGATTACCGGCACTTGGATCGCGATCCCATGTGTAATAATACCAATAACCTGCTGTGGTTGATTTATCTTTTCTAACATTCTCACTTCGATATTCACCAAAGCGGATATAAGTATCATAAACAGTTCTCAAATAGGAATAATTACCATTTAATAATATATCAAGAGCTGCTTCGGGATCCTGTTGAATGGTTGATGCAGAGTAATGCGAATGAGGAAATCGGTCTAAATCGCATCCTGTCATCCAAGTCAAGGCTGATAAAGCCAGTATAATTAATTTCTTCATCTTTTTAAATTTTATAAGGTAATACTTAAGCTTAATAAGAACTTACGTGTTTGAGGGTATGGATTAACATACGCTCCCACCCTACCATTATCCGTATTAATAATTTCTGGATCGGAACCGGAAAAATCTGTCCATAAGAAAAGATTTTCACCACTTAAGTTAAGACGTACAGTTTCTATCTGCGGTAATTTCCACGGCAACTGATAACCGATCGTTACATTTCGTAGACGCAGGAATGTAGCATCTTCTAACTGTCGGGAAGATGGTTTACTAGAGTTATTATTGTTATTATAAACCAGTCTGGGATGGGTAGCTATATCACCCGGTTTTTCCCAACGGCTCCAACCCTTCATCATTTTTTGTTGATTATAAGTTGGATACGTTCCATCAGAATCATATACAGTACGATTATAACTAAATATTTTACCTCCTATGGAATAACCAAAGTTGGCTGAAAATGTAAGATCTTTCCAACTTAAATTAGTTGAAAAACCTCCATAAAAATCAGGATTCATGGAACCTAAAGCTACCTGGCTGTTTTGAGCCGTACTATAACTATTTGTTGTTTCACGGGCACCGCTTTCGGTAGTATAATACCATAGAGGATCACCATTTTGTGGGTCTACTCCTGCCCATTCAGCTCCATACCAAGTATCCATATCACTACCAACCTGCATTATCTTACTTAAGACCCCTAATGTACTCGCACCACCATTAGAAGAAATTATAGGTTCTCCATCACCATATAATTCGGCAATTTTATTTCTGTTAAGTGCTATATTACCTCCAACCGTCCACTTCAGGTCACGTTGTTTCAGAATATCATAGGCAAGTGCGACTTCGAATCCTTTATTATCTACCTGTCCGACATTCTGATATGATTTGTCTAATCCAACTACTCCGGGAATAGGTACCTGATATAATAAGTCAGTAGTTTTCTTATAGTAAATATCAAAATTGAAAGTTAGACGATCCAGAAAAATAGCATCAATACCGAATCCCGTTGTATACGTTTTTTCCCAGGTAAGATTTTTATTCTCCAATTGACTTAACATGGCTCCTGGCTTTGCATCATATTTACGGCTCACACTATACAAAGCATATTGAGGATATTCTTCATTGGGACGGTTGCCGACGGAACCATAACTGGCCCGTATTTTCAATTGTTGCACCCAGTCATAATCAAAAAAGGCTTCCTGATGAATGTTCCATCCACCACTTATAGAAAAGAAATTACCATATTTTGCATCATCGCCAAAATTTGAAGCGCCATCTCTACGGAAAGCAAATTGAGCTAAATAACGGTTATCATAAGCATAATTTGCATTGAATAATACCGATTGTACAGCCCATTCTCTTAATGTTCCTGTTGCTGCACGGGGAGTTGCGCCCACCTCTGCCACAGTAAATCCGGGAGCAAAACCCTGAGTCGATTGATCAAATGTTTCACTCCGGCTTGTATTCCATTCATAAGCAAGTACTCCATTTAGAGCGTGTTTTCCAAATGATTTATTAAAACGTAATAATTGATTGGTATATAAGCGAGTAGTATTGTTATTACGATCCCGTATAATCCCGTCGACTGATTGTCCTGACGATGAGCGGGGATCCGTATAATCTTTAATTATATTTCCCAGATACCTGTAACTATTTACAGAAGCAAATGTCAACCAGTCGGTTAATTCTATATCAAAATCAAAGTTAGCAGTTGCATCATAGCGAACTGATTCAGTATAATTCCACTGCAAATTATATTGATAATTGTATTTATCTTGTGCTATCCAATTCGTTGGAATTTCTTGCTGGATTAAATTTCCATTTTCATCATATGGTGAATCCCACGGTAAATTTGTATACATAGCATTCCTATTATGTTCTTTATCCATTGAACTCCGGCGGGCAGCAGATAGTTTTGGTCTTATAGTCAACCAATCGTTAGCCTTATAATCCATCGTGTAACGGAATGTATATCGGGTAAAATCATATCCTTTTATAGCTCCTTTTTCATCCCAGATTCCTATTGAAGTATATGATTTCATTTTTTCAGTACCTCCTGATATAGAAAGATTATACTCCTGTGCAAATCCTGTTTGACTACCGTTTTTCCACCAATCATAGTTACGGTTACGTAAGTTTTCATTATAACCCGTAAAGGTTATAGCTTCCTGATTTGTATAGCTTTGGAAAAAATCATATAACTCAGAACCATTCATCATTTCAACATTTCCTTTTACCAGCTCGGTTGCTGCCCATTTTGCACTTACACTGATACGTGCCTTGCCAGCTTTGGCCTGATGAGTAGTAACCATTATAACTCCGTTTGCACCTTTCGAACCGTAAATTGCCGTGGAAGAAGCATCTTTCAATACGGAAATCGATTGTATATCATTGGGGTTCAATTGTCCGGCATCTTCACCCATAATCACACCATCCACAACCCATAATGGTTTTGTACTCCCGTTGATAGTTGCTTTTCCACGAATTAATACCTGGCCTTCAGATCCAGGCTGGCCTCCTCCTGACCCTACCCATACACCAGGAGCCTTTGCCTGAAGCATAGTCGCAACATCAGAAGTAGTTACATCCAATAACTCAGATGCTGTCACCACTTGCATAGCTCCTGTCAGGCTTTCTTTCTTTTGTACGCCATAACCAACTACTACAACTTCTTCCAGAGCATGTGTATCTTCCCTTAAACGAATAGTCATAGGAGTGGATGATGCTACCACATCTACATGTAAATATCCTATATACGAAATAGTTAAAGTTGAGCCCGGAGGCACTTCTAATGAGAACTTTCCGTCAAAATCAGTACTTGCTCCCATGGATGTTCCTTTTACAAGAACATTTGCTCCAATAATAGGTTCTTCAGTCACCTGATCTACAACAACACCTGTTACTTGTAGGTTTTGCTGTACAATAGGCAGACCATGCGTCGTAGATTGTTTTTTGACTGTAGGCCTGTAAACAAAAATTCGGTTTTCTTTCAGTTCAAATTCAGCATTTTGATTTTTCAAGGCGATTTTCAGAATATCTTCCAGAGATTTGTTTGTAACATCTAATGTTACACGTTCATTCAGATCAATGTCGGTATTCCGGATAAGGAAGGTGTAGTTAAACTTCTCTTCTATCAAATCGAAGAGTTCCCGTAAACTTCTATTTTCCAGCGGCACAGACATATAGCTGGTCTGTAGCTCAGAGGCAGCAACTTCGCTGGAAAACATAGGCATAGCTACCATGCATACTGCGATCAGCAGCATGCTGGTTTTTTTAAAATAGCTCATCTCGTTGTGATTTAGGTTTAATAATAATAAAATCTCACTTACACAGTATCCTTCCAAAGAGGACTAGAATTAATTACTTCATAATAGCAAGTTTTAATGAATAATGCTTATTTATCTCGTATAATAATCTGACCGTTTATTTTTTCCCTTCTATATTTATTCTCCATGTCAATCTCATCAAGAATCTGATCCAATGTATAATAAGAGGAAAAACTACCGCTAAAAATATCTTTCTTCAGCTGGTTGTTTTGAACACTTATGCTCACATTAAATTTACGTTCTAAATTCCTTGCAATTTTTTCAAATGACAGGTCAACAAATTTTACTCGTCCGTTTATCCAGGCCATAGCATCATTCCCATTTATTCCCGTTACGTCAGTAGCCTTTGTCTCTTTATTATAGATCAATTTCGTGTCTGGCGACAATATCATACTCTCTGGGGATGATGACTCTGAATTATTAATATTTACATTAATGGAACCTGTTATTAAGGAAACATCTATTTCCGGTTCATTTTCATAAGCCATTACATTGAAACTGGTTCCCAATACCTCTATATCCAAATTATCCGATCTGACAATAAATGGCCTCAATGAATCCGGGACAACTTCAAAGTAAGCTTCTCCAATAAGGGAAACCTGTCTGACAGATTTATCAAAATCCTGATCGTATTTTAAGGTTGAGCCGGCATTTATCCAGACTTGGGTTCCGTCAGGGAGAATAACTTTTGACGTTGATCCGAGAGGAGTTGTTATTTCTGAAAATGCAGAGGAAAGAGTTATATCATTAGTATGCTCCTCTACAAGAGTATCTAGTCTCCCGGCATAATAAGACAAACTTCCTACAGCAATCAAAATAATTACAGAAGCAGCAATATTTCGCCAAGTTCTCCAATTAAAAAATGGCATGTTTATGTGTGCCTGTTCAGTTATTATATGACTAAAGTGTTTTTCAAAATCCGTTTTCAGATCGGATGCATATAAAGGTACATGGGCGGTAGTCCACCAATCAGCCATTTGGGATAACTTTTCTTTATTGGCCGGATCAGCCTCTAGCCATTCCAAAAGTTTTTTTTCTTCGGATTCATTTAACTCTCCGGCGAAATAGCCGAAGAGTAAATTTTCTACTTGTTTATTGTCCATTTCAAAAGAGTGTATACTGTGTGTCATAGGGAGTACACACAGAAATCACAAACCGTTTAAAAGAAACTGTATTATTTTTCAGAAAAAAAGAGAATAAGTAAAACGAAGTAATAATAGTCACCTAAAAAGTCTCTCAATTTAGATAGGCCTATCTTGATTTGAACACGTACAGTACTGGAACTGATTCCATTTATAAAGGCAATTTCTTCGTATGATTTATTTTGATACAAATAGAGCTCAAATATATCCCTGCATTTAGGAGGAAGTTTACTTACTGCCTCATATATCTTGCTTTCTAATTCTTTGTTTTCCAGATAGGCAAGTGGATGTTCATCGGCATTTATCAACTCTTCCTGTATAATTAACAGTTGTTCCTGAACATCAGTAACAGGTACTTCTTCCATCCTTTTTCTTTGCACATAATTGAGACAACGATTTTGGACTGCCTTGATTAAATAAGCATTAACAGGGTGTATTAATGTAGCGCGGTTACTCCAGACATTCAGGAATACATCATTAACTATTTCCTGTGCGATTGCTTTCTGATATACGTATTTAGTTGCAACTGCACGCAGATAAATATAGAAAGTGGCATACAATTCTTCAAAAGCCTTTGCATCCCCCTTATTTATTCGATGTATTGTCTCTTTTTTTAGGCTTAACACTTGTTTTCTCCGTAAAAAGCTTGTCTAATTAAGACAAATATATAAAAATTTCGGTAAAAACAAGTGTTTCGTTAAGATCTTGTCTTTTTGGGAGCGGCCGTATTTCCGGTTGAATTTTGAGCTCTCTTTTTATTTCGCCAATAACTACCATCCCGTTTGCTTCCGAACATATTCCGGCGCTTGGATTCTTCTTTGATGGCTTCTTTTTTATTTGCAATAGCCTGTTTTACTTCGGATGTTTCAAACATATTGCCTCCTGCTACAGGGATTTGTTTCCCTATCAGTTTGTGGATGTCTTTTAGCAATGGAACTTCTTCTGCATCACAAAAAGAAAAAGCAACTCCATCACGTCCTGCACGTCCTGTTCTCCCGATACGATGAACATAGGTTTCAGGTACATTTGGAAGTTCGTAGTTTATTACATGTGATAAGTGATCAACATCTATTCCACGGGCTGCTATATCGGTAGCAATCAGCACACGTGTCGTATGATCTTTGAAATTGTTCAAAGCTCGTTGCCGGGCGTTTTGGCTTTTATTACCATGAATAGCTTCGGCTCCTACACCTGCTTTGACCAGGATACGGGCTACTTTATCTGCTCCATGTTTTGTCCGGGTAAAGACCAATACCGATTCCAATGATTTATCTTTTAACAGAT
The DNA here is from genome assembly GCA_032073245.1 of Tannerellaceae bacterium. Classification (GTDB taxonomy): domain Bacteria; phylum Bacteroidota; class Bacteroidia; order Bacteroidales; family Tannerellaceae; genus QVMG01. The sequence goes on along the minus strand of DAMANX010000026.1, from coordinate 52,857 downwards.
CGATTAATAGATTTACCTTTTCTTTTTTCTCCACAAAGAAAACCGATTGATCTATCTTTTCTACTGTTGAAGAAGGAGGAGTTACTTCTACTTTTTCAGGTTCATGAAGAATAGTTCCTGCCAATTTTTCAATCTCCGGTGGCATAGTTGCCGAAAAGAAAAGAGATTGTCTTTTTTTAGGCAGTAAAGGTAATATGCGTTTAATATCATGGATAAATCCCATATCAAGCATACGATCGGCCTCATCCAACACAAAATAATCCAATGTATTTAAACGGATAAAACCCTGATTGATCAAATCGAGTAAACGTCCCGGTGTAGCAATCAACACATCGACACCCCGCTGTAAAGCATCCGTTTGAGGCTTCTGCCCCACTCCACCAAAAACAACTGTATGTCGAAGCCCTGTGAAACGCCCGTAAGCAGCAAAACTTTCATCTATCTGGATAGCCAGTTCACGGGTAGGAGTCAATACTAATGCTTTGATGCCTCGCTTCTTTCCGGCTTTGTCCTGTTCATACAACTTTTGGATAATCGGAATAGAGAAAGCCGCCGTTTTACCGGTTCCTGTCTGTGCACAACCTAATAAATCATAACCTTTAAGAACTATGGGAATGGCTTCGGCTTGTATAGGGGTTGGAGTAGTATATCCTTCTTTTTGGAGGGCCTTTTGTATAGGCTCAATCAATTCTAAATCTTCAAATGTCATCAAAATAAATGGGTGGACCTTCACGGCCCTTTATGTAAATAATGTGGACAAAGGTACGACAAATTTGTTAACTTCGTACTATGATTCGTAAAATCATACATATCGACATGGATGCGTTCTATGCTTCTATCGAGCAACGTGATAATCCCGAACTACGTGGTAAACCTGTAGCTGTGGGGTATGCCGAATCACGTGGTGTCGTTGCTGCTGCCAGCTATGAAGCAAGAAAGTATGGGGTTCGTTCAGCCATGCCTTCAGTTACGGCCCGTCGTAAGTGCCCGCATTTGATTTTTGTAGAATCTCATTTTGATATATACAGGGAAGTTTCACATCAGATCATGGATATTTTCATGGAATACACCGAACTAGTGGAACCTCTTTCACTGGATGAAGCCTTTTTGGACGTAACAGATCATCCTACTATTCCTTCAGCTACTTTAATTGCCAAAGAAATAAAAAAGAAAATTAAAGAAGTCACGGGGTTAACAGCTTCTGCCGGAGTTTCCTTTAATAAATTTCTGGCTAAAATTGCTTCCGATTACAACAAGCCGGATGGGTTATTTGTAATTTTACCATCCGATGCCGAAGCTTTTGTGGAGAAATTAGAAATTGAACGTTTCTATGGCGTCGGCAAAGTAACTGCTGATAAAATGCACAGATTAGGCATTCATACAGGTGCTGATCTGAAAAAGCTCTCGGAGGATGAACTAAAACGCCATTTTGGAAAAGTAGGTTCCATTTACTATAACAATGCACGAGCAATTGATGAACGCCCGGTTTCTCCCGACCGTATCCGTAAATCGATAGGAGCGGAAAACACCTTTGAAACTGATCTTGATAAATCTACCAGTCTGACAATCGAACTTTATCACATTGCCCGACGTGTATGGGAACGCATCGAAGCGAAACAATTCTACGGATATACACTGACATTAAAAGTCAAATATGCAGACTTCGAGATAAATACCCGTAGCCGTACCCTGCCACAACGATTTGATAACTTTAATTTTCTATGGAGTACAGCCAAAGATATCCTTTCGCAAGTAGATACAACAGAAAAAAAGATACGTTTAATGGGGCTTTCCGTTAGTAACTTCGAGAACAATATGGAAGAACCTAAAAATAATGGCCCTATACAACTGGAAATTGAATTTGATGATTGAGCGAGTCCATTAAATTAATTTAAAGTCATCAAAACCCTTCAACCCTTCAGTTTAGTACGAAAGCTTTTGGTTTTCAAAAACACTGAGGCTGAAGGGTTTCCCGTGAAACCTTTCATTTCACCCTTTAAACCCTTCATTTTCTTCCAATTTCTTGTAATATTACTTTAGTAAGTCTGTTTTTACTTATTCCTATTTAAAATGAGAAGGCTTCTTTTTATTGTTTGCTTATAAGCAAACAGCTGTTTGAATATGAGCGAACAGCTGTTTGATAGTAAGCGAACAGGTGTTTGATACGATTCAAACAATAAAAAACTACGGTTCAATTTTAATTATATAAAGCTTATCACTTTAACTATCTCATTCATTCGGCTAAAACCATTCTCTATTTTTAGTAAAGTGTGACAAAAGTCCCGATTAACTACTTGAAAGGTTTTTAATTATAAATGAAGGGTTTAAAGGGCAAAATGAAAGGTTTCACGGGAAACCCTTCAGCCTCATTCTTTTTGAAAACCAAAAGCTTTCGTACTAAACTGAAGGGTTGAAGGGTTTTGTATGTTTTTTATTCAGCATGTACCAATAATAGGAATTAATGATTTATTTATATATTCCACAAATCATAAATACAACGCTATTAAAATGCTCAAAAAACTATAAAGTGTGCATATTCCGGTTTATTACTCTTTGTATTAAAGAATGTTTGATTACTTTTGCACCCGGACTAAATGAGACAAACTAATTGTATATATACTTAAAAAACAAACTAATATTTCTAATAACATGAGTTTGAAAATAATTGTACTTGCAAAACAGGTTCCCGACACACGTAATGTGGGCAAGGATGCAATGAAGGCCGATGGTACGGTCAATCGTGCTGCTTTACCTGCAATCTTCAACCCGGAAGACCTGAATGCATTGGAGCAGGCTTTGCGCCTGAAAGATGCTTATCCCGGAACAACTATTACCTTGTTGACAATGGGCCCGGGACGTGCCGCCGAAATCATCCGTGAAGGTTTATACCGAGGAGCTGACGGCGGTTATTTGTTAACCGACCGTGCATTTGCCGGAGCAGATACATTGGCTACATCCTATGCAATTTCAATGGCAATCAAGAAGATCAAAGATTATGATTTGATTATTTGCGGACGCCAGGCTATTGATGGCGACACGGCACAGGTAGGGCCTCAGGTTGCGGAAAAGCTAGGGTTAACACAAATCACCTACGCAGAAGAAATTCAAAAAGCTGAAAATGGAAAGATAACCATTAAACGTCGTTTGGAGCGTGGTGTGGAAACAGTTGAAGGAACTATGCCATTAGTTGTTACCGTAAATAGCTCAGCTGCAGGATGCCGTCCTCGCAATGCTAAATACGTACAAAAATATAAACATGCAAAAACAGTAACAGAAAAACAGGAAGCTGATGCTGACTATCTGAATCTGTTTGATAGCCGTCCATATCTGAATCTACAGGAATGGAGTGTAGCTGATGTTAATGCCGACGTGAAACTTTGTGGTCTCTCAGGCTCTCCTACTAAAGTGAAGAAAATCGAAAACGTAATCTTCCAGGCTAAAGAAAACCTGACACTGGAACCAACAGATGAAGCTATCGATGGATTGATGAGAGAATTAATTTTGAACCACACTATTGGTTAAAAGAAGTAGTCAAAGGAATTAAAGTAGTCAAAGGAGCAAGTAGTCGCGATGCGGTATTTTACTCTAACTACTAAGGAGCGAAGCGACTGATAACTACTCTAACTACTTTAACTACTATAAATTATGAATAGAATGAATAATTTATTTGTTTATTGCGAAATAGAAGACGGCGTTATTGCCGATGTGAGTTTAGAATTACTTACAAAAGGACGTGGACTAGCTACAACTTTGGGTTGTAAACTAGAAGCAGTTGTTGCCGGCCATCAATTGGATGGTGTAGGTGAGCAAGTATTCCCTTATGGCGTGGATGTATTGCATATCTTTGATGATGCTCGTTTAGTGCCTTATACTTCCCTACCCCATACATCTGTATTAGTTAAGCTTTTTGAAGAAGAAAAACCACAGATAGCCCTTATGGGAGCGACCAGTATCGGACGCGATCTCGGTCCACGTGTTTCTTCGGCATTGGGTAGTGGACTAACAGCCGATTGTACCTCTTTGGAAATTGGTGACCACGAAGAAAAGAAAGAAAACAAAGTTTATAAAGATCTGCTTTATCAAATCCGTCCGGCTTTTGGTGGTAATATTGTTGCTACCATTATCAATCCGGAATGCCGTCCTCAGATGGCTACCGTACGTGAAGGCGTAATGAAAAAAGAGATAGCAGATGCAAAGCATATAGGCGAAACAAAGAAACACGATGTTAGTCAATATGTAAGTGATACTGACTTTGTAGTTTCTGTTGTGGAACGTCATATGGAGAAGAGCAAAACCAATATCAAAGGTTCTCCTATAATTGTTGCCGGTGGTTACGGTGTGGGTTCTAAAGAGAATTTCCAATTGCTGTATGACCTGGCTGCTACTATCGGAGGTGAAGTTGGTGCTTCCCGTGCCGCTGTTGACGCAGGCTTCTCTGATCATGAAAGACAAATCGGACAAACCGGTGTTACAGTACGTCCTAAACTCTATATTGCCTGTGGTATCTCAGGCCAGATCCAACACATTGCAGGAATGCAGGAAAGTTCAATCATTATTTCAGTTAATAATGACCCGAACGCACCAATCAATTCAATAGCCGATTATGTTATAACCGGTACGGTTGAAGAAGTGCTTCCTAAAATGATTAAGTTTTACAAAAAGAACACGAAGTAAATTATGGCTAACTATTTTTTAGATACACCAGGATATAAACATCATCTGCATCATCCACTGATGAAGCGGATTGTGGAACTGAAAGAAAGAAATTATACCGATAAAGATAAATTCGACTATGCTCCTTTCGATTTTGAGGATGCAATGGATAGCTACGAAAAAGTATTGGAAATTGTAGGCGAGATATGCGATGAAATCATTGCACCAAATGCTGAAGGTGTTGATCACGACGGACCAAGTGTAGACAATGGCCGCGTAACGTATGCACCCGGTACACAGGAAAATCTGGATGCTGTTCGTAAAGCAGGGTTAATGGGTATAGCAATGCCACGCCGATTAGGTGGGTTAAACTTCCCGAATGTTCCTTATATTATGGCTGCAGATATGGTGGCACGTGCTGATGCCGGATTCTGTAACCTTTGGGGATTACAGGATTGTGCAGAAACACTGTATGAATTTGGCGATGATGACCAACGTGAGCGTTTTATCACACGTATTTGTGCGGGTGAAACAATGTCTATGGACTTGACTGAACCTGATGCCGGTTCCGACCTGCAATCTGTTATGTTAAAAGCTACATTCAGCGAAAAAGATAACTGTTGGTATCTGAATGGTGTAAAGCGTTTTATCACCAATGGGGATGCTGATGTACATTTAGTTCTCGCACGTTCGGAAGAAGGAACACGTGACGCACGTGGACTTTCCATGTTTATCTATGATAAGCGTAATGGTGGTGTTGATGTTCGTCGTATAGAAAATAAGATGGGTATCAAAGGGTCTCCTACCTGTGAGCTGGTTTACAAAAATGCTAAAGCAGAGCTTTGCGGAGATCGTAAACTGGGTCTTATTAAATATGTAATGGCATTGATGAATGGTGCCCGTCTGGGTATTATGGCACAATCGGTCGGCCTTTCTGAAGCTGCTTATCAAGAAGCTTATGCCTATGCCAAAGAACGTAAACAATTTGGGAAAGCTATTATTGAGTTCCCTGCTGTATATGAAATGATTGCCCTGATACGTGCAAAAGCTGATGCTTCTCGTGCGATGCTTTACGAAACTGCCCGTTTTGTAGATGTATATAAAGCTTTGGAAGATATCTCCCGTGAGCGCAAGCTGGAAGCAGACGAACGTCAGGAATTGAAAAAGTATAGTAAGCTGGCTGATGCCTTCACTCCAATGGGTAAAGGAATGACTTCAGAGTATGCCAACCAGAATGCTTATGATGCGATTCAAATTCATGGTGGTTCAGGTTTTATGAAAGATTATGCCTGTGAACGTCTTTATCGTGATGCTCGTATTACTAATATTTATGAAGGTACTACTCAATTACAGGTTGTAGCAGCTATTCGTTATGTCACAACCGGATTATATCTGACCCAGATACGCGAATATGAAGGGCTTGAATACAAGCCTGAATTGGAAATGATTCGTCAGAAACTGATTGAGATGACCAATAAATATGAAGAACTGGTACAGATGGTTACTGAAACTAAAGATCAGGAAGTTCTTGATTTCCATGCACGTCGATTGGTTGAATCTGCAACTCATTGTGTGTTTGGCTATCTGCTTTTGCAAGATGCAAATAAGGATGAATCTTTCCGTCGTTCCGCTGAAGTTTATGTAACATACGGACAATCGGAAGTGAATAAGCATTATTCATATATTACAAACTTCGATTGCGGAGGATTAGGATATTTCAAGCCTACTATCTGAGGAGGAGTCAAAGGAGTCAAGTAGTTATCAATCGCTTTGCTCTTTAGTAGTTAAGTAGAAACAACGTTCGCTAAGCGAAGCGTAAAGCAAATAACGCATAGCGACTCCTTTATTACTCTGACCACTTTGACTACTATGAGGCATATTACGCCGAGTGCTTACAACAATATAAATAAAAAGGATGCTATTTCGGTAGCATCCTTTTTTGATATCATTAAAAAGAGTGATTAATCAATACACATAATCTGCATTATTCAAATAATCAAAACTTTCCTGTACACTTTCCAGAGGTTCATCGTTCGTGTAGTTTTCTACTTCAACATACCAGTCTTTCACTTTATTTGCCTTCATCTGTTCGAAGATGGGTTTGAAGTCCATTTTACCGCTTGCACCTATTTCCATTTCGTCCTTAATATGAATAGCCTTAAATTGTTTAGGACGTTCTTTCAGATATTTGACAGGATCCTGTCCACCCATCATTATCCAGTAAACATCCATTTGGAAAAAGACATGTTGTTTACTCACATTATCGAGTAGAAAATCGTAAGCGGTCTTGCCATCGAAAGTATGTTGAAATTCAAAAGCGTGGTTGTGATAGCCGAAAGCCATGCTGGCAGCGGCTGTCTTGAAACCTACAGATGTGTAATAGTCGCAAAACAACTTCATATCGTCTACCGTGGTTTTTTCGTTCATCGTCATAGATGGTTTGACAAGATATTTTGCATCCACCTGATTATATGTTTCGATAGCCTTATCCCACCAAGCCATTACTTGAGCTTCGGTTTCTTTTGAAATATCCGGGCCAAGATGAGCGCTTGTACATCTCAAACCCAGATCATCCAATCTCTTTTTAAAATCCAGAGGTTCCAAACCGTATATCTTACCATTATCATAACCTGCTGTTTCAACATGTTTGTATCCCATTTCAGCAACAGCTTCCAATACAGCCTGAATTCCATCGTCTTTCACCATTTCCCGAAGAGAATACAACTGAAGACCGATACGTTTTGGTGTAGCGGTAACAGCATTACCTGCCGATGATAAAATTTGAGGAGCAACAACACTTCCCGCAAGCAATAGGGAAGCTTTTTTCAAAAAGTCACGTCTGTTCTGCATAATTTATATTTGCTTTTAATTAAATTGAGAATTTTCACAAAAATAGAACTATTTATTCGTGACTATGACATAAATACGTTAAAATCTTTAAAAATCGTTGTCTACATCCTTGTCTTTGAGGATCAATTCAAAACTTATTCTGCTTTTATACTATCTATCGGGTTCATCGCTGCTGCCCGCCAGTTTTGGATTGATACCGTAAAGAGCGTAATCGCACTTATTACTACAAAAGAAAGGATAAAGACCCATGCATGCATTGGAGTACGATATGTAAAGTTCTGTAACCAAAGACTTATTCCGTGCCATGCTATAGGTGCACCCAAAATGAAACAAACAACCAAAATACGGACATAACGGTAATTGAGCAAGGCCAGTATTTCACGGATAGAAGAACCGAATATTTTGCGAAGAGCAATTTCACGGCGTTTGTAAACACTTTCGAAAAGAACAGTGCCAAATACTCCAATCAGCGAAAGCAAGATCGCAACCAGGCTGAAAAACGTAATTTGTTGTCCGAGAATAATGTCTTTTTTATAAAGATTATCCAACACTTCGTTATAGAGATTCATCTGGAATGGATAGTCGGGATCAAGACGATTCAACGTCTGCCGTACTTCTTCTGTTACCTGTTGGTAATTGGTACCTGCCGGTATACGAACCATAGCATATCCTTTATAGCTACCCTGGGTAGAAAAAGCAAAAGGGCCGACTTCCGAACGGTAGGAGTTATATTTGACATCATCCATATAACCAACGACCTTTTCCCGAAAACGATATTGTTCCCAATCGAGATTAATAATACTTCCCGCCTCAAGGCCAAATTCCTGTCGTGCCTTTTCATTAAATATATATACGGCGTCGCCCTGAAGATCTTCCGGCAGGAAATCTCTTCCTTCTTTCACTTCAAGTCCTAATACTTTCAGTATGGATATATCCGCACAGATAATCTGGAATTGGATCTGTTCACCATTGTATGTGCGCCCCATAGTCGTATATGCGTCTCCTCCTCCGATCACACGGTCGACAGTTGCAGATTCCTCTATACCGGATAAAGCTTTTAATTCATGGTTTAAGAGATTGGTATTTTTAGCTAGCTTTCTATTAAGTTTAATTACTGCAACCTGGTCATTTTCGATCGTAAGAGTCGAGCGCGTCATATAGTGATTCTGTAAATTGATAAAGAGCGCTCCGATAATCAAAACAAACGAAGATGTGAATTGTACACCTACCAACACATTCCGAAAACCTTTCCCACGTGTGGTAAGCCCAAAATTTCCTTTAAGAGCAAGTGCCGGTGGAAAAGAAGTTATATAATGGGCAGGCCACAAACCGGCCAGCAATCCGACACCTATAGCAAAAACTCCCGTTGTCAGAACCAAAGAAATATGTGTAGAGAGGGAAATGCCCCCGTTGATCATATCTTTTAAAGAGGTATCCGACAGGAAAAAGATCACTAACAGAGCTATACCATACGACAGCATACATAAAACTATTGCTTCAAATAACATAGATAACCGAAGCGAACGGACGGAAGAACCCATCACTTTTTGCGTATTGATACTCTTCAAACGCATAGGAACAAGGGAATTACTGAAATTTGTAAAATTAATAGCCGCGATAAAGACTATCAACAAGGCAATACCCAGCAAAACAAAAACCTGAGCTTTACTACCTTTATTGGTTTGCGAATCCCATATAATATCAGTCTGAAAATAAATATCCGGCATATTGGTTAACCGAATTTTACTTCCTTTGAGTGTATATTCTGCCGGTCTATAATGATTTTCGAAATTAAGTAAAACGTCCTCTTTATTATCAGCATCATCCAACAGAATATATGCCTGATAATTATGATACCGCCATTCACCGGCTCCTTCACTATCGGGTATTTGCTGATAAATCGCATTACGAAGAATTGAATTTTCCGGTAGATCTTTATAAACACCACCAATTTCGGCTTTAAGTTCATCGCTATCCAAACTCTTCCCAACAGCTGAAGCGCCCGGGAAGAATCGTTGAGCCATGCTTTCCGGTATCAACACCTTATTGGGATGATCCAGTGTATTGGGATCGCCTTCTATAATTTGCAGACTGAAAAGATCAGCATAAGTGGATGATACCTTTTCATATAGTTCGTCATATCCCGTACGTTCTCCATTGTATTCAACAGCAACATTGCGCCGGCTATCCCATTTATTGATAATAGTACTCTGTAGAATATGAGGAGATGAAGCAAAGAAAGCCTCCACAAAAGGACGGGGAAGAATGGGCTGCGCTCCCCCATCCTCCAAAGCAATCTCAACCCGATACAAACGATCCGCATTCTGATGAAAACGATCATATCCCCAATCATAAGAGACCTGCATCATTAAGATCAGGAAAGCCGTAAAAGCAATCGACAGACCTACAATATTAAGAACTGTAGCTGTCCGGAAACGCCGGAAAAGACTTATAAAATTTTGATTGATTATGCTCATTTTTTTATCGCATATTGATTAATTATTCGTGCTATATATCTCTACTGTTACATTGATCACTAATCGTTAATCCTAGGTTTCCTTATTCTGTTTTTAGTGAATCAATCGGATTTGCATTTGCCACGCGCCAACTTTGGAAGGTAACTGTTGCACTCGTAATAAAGGAGATAAGTAAGAAAGACAAGAGAAATACCCACCAGGAAAGCGGTGTTTTATAGGCAAAGTTTTCCAGCCATTTATCTATTGCATACCAGGCAACGGGTGACGCCAACAGGAAACAAACGAAAAGTATCCGGATATAGGATTTATTGAAAAGGATAAGTATTTCACGGATCGTAGATCCCAACACCTTTCGTACGCCAATCTCTTTCCGGCGGTATTCGCTATCGAAAACAACCAAACCAAACACTCCGACGATGGATATAAAGACAGCTATCAGGCTGAACAGGATGATCAATGAACTGAAACGCGTTTCGTTTTCATACAATTTCTGGATCACATCGTCAAAGAAACGGATATTGTAAAGATAGCCCGGTTTAAACGATTCCAACGTCGAGCGGATATGGGAAATAGCTGTTCGCATATCTGTTCCGGCATTTACCTTTACATACGCGTACTTGTCTAATACCTGAGTGGCAAACTGGTATTCTCCCCAAATAAAGAAAGCCATCGGCACTATCTCGGTCCGGAATGAAGCAAAGTTGATATCCGGTATTAGTCCTATTACTTCTGAGTGGCCAACCTTGTCGCCTACTTCTATCCCGTAGGCTTTATGTGCTTTTTCGTTGAATATAAAAACACCATTACGGGTCCGTTCGTCATCTTTCCTGAAATCGCGTCCTTCCAGAATATCGATACCCATAACTCTGAGAAAAGAGGCATCGACCGGAATACTTTGAAACCGAACAATCTCATCTTTAAAATCCCGGCTTAACTCCAGGTATTGATCGGAACCTGAGAAGAGCATATCAGAAAAAGTGGCATCCGCAATGCCTGAATAGGATTTCAGCTGGTCGGTAATGGCATCTTTTTTATCGGTCAGGTCTGTCGGGATATCAACGACTATTAATTGATCTTTATCATAACCCAGTGGTGAGTTTTGCATAAAATTGCTCTGGAGATACATAAACAATGAGCATATAATCAAGGCGAAAGAAGCGAAAAACTGTATACTGATCAATCCATTTCTCAACCTACGTCCCTTGGCGGAGAGCCCAAAGTTCCCTTTGAGTACCAGTGCCGGAGAGAAAGAAGTAGTGTAAACTGCTGGGTAAGCTCCGGCTAGACAGCCAGTCAATAAGGATATGATTCCTGTGGTGAGAAGAATTACCGGATGTGCAGACAAAGATAGATCAGCATTGACCAGCATGGCTAAAGAGGTCGTTGAGAACCAATAAAGTAACACAAGAGCTAAAAGGAAAGATAGAAAACTGATAAAGACAGCTTCCGATATCATAGCGGTACGAAGGGTACCTTCTCCGGCTCCCATTACTTTCTGGGTATTAATACTTTTGATCCTCATAGGGGCTAATGCCGTGCTGAAATTAGTAAAATTAATACCGGCAATCATCAGGATAATAATGGCAATAGCCAATAAGACCATAAGAGTGTGCCGTCCTGCTTTTGGATTGAAATCGAACTGTACATCGGTCACGAAATGGATATCCGTGAGTGGTGTTAATCGTAATTTAAGATTTTCCATCCATTCAAAACCAGGACCCAAGGAAGAAGCATCGAAGTTAGTAAAGAAATTATCGATCAGGGATTTACTATTTGCAGCGTCGTCCACCCGGATATAGGCATAGAATTGCGTTTCGCCCCATTCGTGCAAAAGTAAATCGGCAGGAATGGGATAATAAATGCTATTCTCAACGATTGTATTAACAGGAAAATCTTTATATACTCCTCCGATCGTATATATTTCATCATCCGACTTTAACTGACGACCTATTGCGCTCTCATTACCAAACAGCTTTCGTGACAAACTAAAAGGGATAAGGGCGTTGTTAGGTTTTTCCATCGCATCTTTTTCTCCTTCCACCATTTTAAATTCGAAAACATCTCCATAGTTGGGATATACTTTCAGCGCAAGTTCCCGGTAGTTATTATGTTCCGGATCGCCGATTACTGAAAATGACATTTCTCTTTTAAAGGAAGGAGAAGCGAGTGTTCCGGCTACGATATGAGGAGAAGAGGCTATGAAGCGATCTGCCAAAGGACGTGATATAATAGCATAATTTCCATTATCCATCATGGTTTCTACACGATATATCTTATCGGCATTAGAATGCGACTTATCAAAATTCCAGTCATAATCTAACTGCATCATAATAGCCATAAAAGCGCCAAATGCAATCGATAACCCAAGAATATTCAGGGTAGTAGCCATCTTGAACCGGCGGAGTATGCTTAGTAAATTTCTAAAAAGGGTCTTCATGACTAATTGTTAATTATAAATTATTAATTGTAAGCTCAATGGAGGTGTTAATTGTGAACCATTATAATTAACAATTAACAATAAATTCTCATTCTGTCTTTATCGAATCCACTGGATTAGCATCTGCTACACGCCAACTTTGGAAAGTAACTGTTGCTATTGTAATTGCGGTAATCAGCAGGAATGAAAGTAGGAATATCCACCAATACATCGGTGTGCGGTATGCAAAGTTTTCCAACCAACGCGATACGGCATACCAGGCTATTGGAGCAGCCAGGATAAAACAGATCGCAAGGATACGGACATATCGTATATTAAACATAGCCAGAATCTGGGCTGTTGTAGATCCTAATACTTTTCGTACGCCAATCTCTTTCCGCTTGTATTCGCTTTCGAAAACAACCAGGCCAAATACACCCACCATAGAAATCAGTACAGCAATCAGGCTAAACCATGTAATTAGTTGAGTGGTATGGCCCTCGCTTTTATAAGCAGAGTTTATTACCTCATCAAAAAAACGGACATTAAATGGATAACCCGGAGAGAGCCGTTCAAGTGTGGAGCGGACAAAACGGATAGTTTCCGCATGGTTACTACCGGCTTGGGTACGGATATATGCATAGCGCCCTCCTGATTCAGGAACGATCCCGAACGCCATCGGTTGTATACCTTTCCGCATGGAACTGATAGTAATATCAGGTATAAAGCCGATAATCTCTGCGGAATGTTCCCCTTTATCACCAATTGAAAGATTATAGTCTTTTTGTGCCTTTTGGTTGAAAATCACCTGGGTAGCCCAAGGCGAATCAGTTGAACGCAGGTTACGTCCTTCAAGTAATGGAATGCCCATTACCCTCAGAAAAGCTGTATCAATTTGCAAATACTGGAACATAATTTGCTGCTCATTAAAAATGCGTCCCCAGGTCTGAAAATGGTCGGACGCTGAGAGCAAGTCATTTGCGAAGCTAATACCTTCAATATGGGCATTGCTTTTCAAATCATTGACCAAAGAGGATTGAGAGTCGATTAATTTCTTATTGAGATCAGTGACGATGATTTGTTCTTTATTAAAACCCAAAGAGCTGCTTTGCATAAAATGCATTTGTAAGTACATAAAAAGGACAGCCGATATCAATGCTAATGAAGCAACAAACTGCACGCCTACTAAAGCATTACGTAACTGGCGCCCTTTCGGGGAAAGCCCAAAACTACCTTTCAATACCAATGCCGGTGCAAACGAAGTTATATAGAAAGCAGGATAAAGCCCAGCAAAGCATCCAACTAGTAGTGCAATTCCGCCAACAAACAACAACAGAGGAACATGTAACACGACAGATATATCCGCTCCAATCACCTGCGCCAGGGAAGTCATCCCGAGCAAATGAGTGAAGAAAATCGAAACGCCCCATGCCAGCAGGCAGGTGATTACAGCTTCAATTATCAGAGTTATCCGTAGTTGGAACTCAGTGGCTCCCAATACTTTTTGTGTATTGATACTTTTGATACGAATCGGAGTGAGCGCAATGCTATAATTCGTAAAGTTGATCGCTGCAATCAGAAGAATAACAAATGCAATAGTAAGCAATACCCAGATCATTTGCAGGCTTGCTTTTTCAACCATATTAAAGTCAACTTCCGCGAAATGGACATCCCGTAAAGGAAGTAACTCAAAAGTGGCATTCGGCATACCTTCGAACACCTCCGGATTAAGCTGGGCAATATAGGCATCCAAAATCTCCTGTGCCGAAACAGAAGCCTCCATTCGCACATAAGCTTGGAAGTTATAGCTTCCCCAATTTTCTTTATTATGATCGTCCTTCATCCGGAAATAAATCCAATTCGGTGTCGAACTGTTCTTGGGAAAGTCCCGGTAGACTCCTCCGACAATCATGTAAGTTTCTTCATTAACCAATTTCTTTCCAATAGGTGATTCCATTCCAAACATCTTCTTCGCCATACTTTGAGGAATCAGCGCTGTTTGAGGTTCTTTCAGCTTTTCGATAACTCCTTCGACCAGATCAAAATGGAACACGTCGAAGTAGCCTTCGGTAACATCCATCGCTGTCTCAGCATAATAGTGCTGTATGCCATCTTTTTCCACGCAGAGAAACGCATTCGCCGATTGAGAGAAAAAAGCATTGGCAATGGCAGATGCTTTCACATGTGGCGAATAATCTTTAAATCCCTCTACTAACGGGCGTGGAAGAATAGCAATTTTTTGCCCCCCAAAGTCTACGTTGATCTGATAAATATTATCTGCATCCGGTTGATTCGTATCGAAGTTCAGGTCATAATCCACCTGCATCAGGATAATAATCACTGCTGTAAAAGCTACTGAAAGACCTAAAACATTGAGTAAAGTCGCCATCTTAAAGCGACGGATTACACTTAGAAAATTGCGGATAATTGTTTTCATAAACTTAATCTTTTGAGAAGAACAATAAGAACTTTTTCAAATATACAATCCCATCACCATATAAAATATGATGCCTTAGTAAAGAACATACATCCTACCTTCACAGGCGGGATGTATGCAAAATCATCAATCTTGTCTATCTATTTTAAGCTATTTATATAAATTCGCTCACCGAAGATACGATGCTACCATCGAAAAGGTTTATCACCCTGTGAGAATAACTGGCATCATGTTTGGAGTGAGTTACCATGATAATGGTTGTACCCTCTTTATTCAATTCAGTCAATAAATCCATCACTTCGGCACCATTCTTTGAGTCCAGGTTACCGGTCGGCTCATCCGCCAAAATCATCTTTGGATTGGAAACAACTGCACGGGCTATAGCAACACGTTGTTGTTGTCCTCCGGATAACTGTTGAGGAAAGTGATGTGAACGATGACTGATGTTCATTCGTTTCAATATTTCATTTACCATCTGTTTACGCTCAGCAGATTTTATTTTCAGATAGGTTAAAGGTAACTCAACATTTTCGAAAACATTAAGTTCGTCAATCAGGTTAAAACTCTGGAATACAAAACCGATATTTCCCTTGCGTACCTGGGTACGTTCTTTTTCCTTCAGATGGCCAACCTCCAAATCACCCAGATAGTAATCGCCTGAGGTCGGATTGTCCAGTAATCCCAATATATTCAATAAAGTGGACTTTCCACAACCTGACGGTCCCATCACAGCTACAAATTCACCATCTTTTACTTCCAAGGAGACATTGTTTAATGCGATAGTCTCTACTTCTTCTGTACGGAATAACTTGCTTAAACCCTCAATTTTAATCATGATTGTATTCTATTTAATTGATTTATAATCTCTTTACTTCTCTATATCCAAATTATGTGCCAAAATACATAATATTCTATTTATCAACACTATAACAATGTTAGTTTTTGTTTCTATTGTCTAATAATTAGACACTCATGTATAATTATTAGACAATCTGCTTTTCCCTATTCTGCCTTGAGATTATTTACCGGATTATCATTAGCAGCCTGATAGCTCTGGAAGAATACGGTGATAAAAGCAATAAGAAGGCAAAATAATCCTGCCACCAGAAATATCCACGGACTTAATGAAATACGGTAAGAATAGTCAGCTAACCATTTCCTCATTATGTGCCATATAATTGGTGTTGCTATAACAAAAGCAATTAAAACAAAGCTCAGGAAACGCCAGATCAATCGACTTAATACTTGTGTATTCGTTGATCCGAAAACCTTACGCACGGCGACTTCACGTGAGCGTTGTTGAATAAAATAGGTCGACATAGCCAATAATCCTAATAATGAAATAATAATGGCTATAATAGAAAAGACAATAACGAGTTTAGCCATACGATTCTGTTGGGCATAAGAATCTTCTATCTGCTTATCAACATACTTCCCGGTGAACTCTAATTTAGATATACGTTCATATATTTCTTTAATCTGATCACGGGCTACAAAAGGATCACCTTGTATTTCTACCATGATATTCCAGGGATAGAAATCTTCACTTTTGCGAACCTGAATGATTACAGGCTGTTTATGATACGAAATATTCCTTAGTTGGAAATCCCTGACTATTCCGGCAATTGAAAAAGGTTCTCCCTGTTCCCAAAGTTTAAATTCAGTAACATCTATAGGTAAACCAGTTTCCAACAAAGCCTGCTCATTCAAATAAAATTGCGTACCAGCGACATTATTGTTCTTATGTATTATCTCATACCCCAATATATTAAAGTTAGTACTATCGCCAACCAGAAATTGAAAAGAGATGTTTTTTCCTTCGTAAACTATTGTTGAATTGTTCCCTCTGTCAAACGGGCTACCCTGCGCATATCCGACGCGGTTTACAGATGCCAATTGGTTGATTTCATTCACAAACGTATTAATCTTCTCACGACTTTCGAATTGATAAGTAGGCACGTACATGACATTGTCAGTCGTATATCCTAATGGGGCTTTGATCATGTGATTGATCTGAAGCACCATAGTCAAAGAAGCAGCCAGAAGCATAATCGTTATGATATTCTGGAAAGTAATAAAGACTTTACTGAATACCATTTTAGTCTTGGTGCGAAAACCACCTCTCACAATATCAATAGGCTTTGAATTGGAGATTATAATAGCCGGGAGCAGTCCCGAAATAAACCCTATACAAAGAATCAGAAGGAAAGCTATAAATATATTTGCGGATGTAAAAGCCCCTTTAAGGTCGATAACGACCTGTAATAAGTCATTCGCATAAGGAAGGAAGAAATAGGCCAACACCCCTCCCAACAAAAAAGAAATAAAGCATAATAGGGTAGACTCCAGAATTAATCGGAAAAACAATTCCCCGCGTGAAGAACCAAGCAACCGGCGGGTGGCCATTTCTTTCGCCCGCGAACCGGTTTGCGCCACAGTCAGATTGATATAATTGATCACGGCAAAAATAAGAATGAGTATACCTACCACCATAAAGATCACGACAAATTGCCAATCACTTTGTTGTAAAGTATTGGTAGATTTTCTATCAGAAAAAAAGATTTCCTTCAAGGGAGTTAGCGTTACTTTCTCTGTAATTCCCCGTTGGTAAATCCAGAATATCTCTTTCAGGAATTCATTCATATCTTCCTTTTTAGATTGTATATCTGCACCTTTTACGGTCTGAAAGAAAACCTGAACACCGCTTGAATTATCACCATGTTGAGCATCGAGCGTAGAATTCATAAAACGAACATTGTCGATCTTTACTATGACATCAGCATAAGGTATAGTAGAATTTTTAATATCTTTCATAATACCATTAACCCGCACATTTACTGAATCATTCACCTTTACATATTGCCCGATCGGATCACGGTCACTAAAGGCTTTCCGTGCAAATGTTTCTGAGATAACAGCATAATCTTTTGCTTCTATTACCGTTCGATAATCTCCCTGAACCAAAGGAAAAGTGAACATACTGAAGAATGTAGTATCAGTATAAAGAACATTGCCCTTATATTTATCATCTCCTACGAAAATCGGAACCCCAGACCAGTTGACTACAGGACACATTTTCTCTATTTCGGGATAACGTTCGGCAACACGTTCGCCTATCCTCCAGGCAAAGCCGATTTCTCCGTCGCCACCGATAACATATATTTGTTCCGCATTTTCCTGAAACCGGTCTGTCGATAGCCCTTGTCCAACGTATACCGCTATCAGGATCACAAACATCAACGACACCGATAATCCAAAGACATTTATTGCAGTAAAAGATCTATTACGGCTCAAAAACTTAAAGAAAGATTTAAAGTTCAGTAAATTATTCATATTTCAGAGATGTTATTATTTGTTCTATGACTTTGTACACAGTAAATATAGCACTTTGAATAATGATTTCTTATTCAGTACGCAGATTTTTAACGGGATTTTCATTAGCTACATGCCAGGCACGAATAGTTATGCACAACAATATACCTGTTAATACCATAAGCGCACAAGATATGAAAAGGAAAAAGTTTAAAGGTATTTTTACGGCAAACTGCTGCAACCATTGAGCGCCTATAATATATGAAATAATCAGCCCCATTAACATAGCAGGTAAAGAGATATAGATAATTCCTTTGGCAATAGTAGTCAAAACATCCAGAACCTTCGCTCCCACTATTTTTCGAATTGCAATTTCTTTACTTCGCCGGTTAATCTCATCTTGTGTGAAACCGATTAAACCTAATGCAGTAATCAGCAAAAGAAAGAGAGAGGCAGCTAAGATAGAATTACGATATAGCAACGCATCCTGATAGGTTTGAGCAAGAAGTACATCATAATCTATAAAGAATGCATTGGGTTTCTCTAAGATCTCCCGCATTCTTGTATTTATCTGTGTAATGGTAACTTCATCATTATCAAGCAATTTGACCATTACCCGCTCCCATCTGAATATCCAGTTTTCCTCTCCAATATCCAAATGAAAAAAGGCTACCGGCGGATAGAGATCCTCCAGTTCTTTTCCATTCAGAGAGGATATTTTATAATCAGCCATTACACCTATAATATGTATTGGTGTCTCTTTTCCGTTTATTCCTGATAAAAAGGTTTTCCCTACAGGAGAGTCCTTCCAACCCATTTGTCTGACAAAGGACTCATTAACAACCGCTCGGGTATATCCAGAACTATTATTACCCACATTCTCACCTTGCAGCAATTTAATACCCATTGTAGATAAATAATCACTATCCGCTCCAATTCCAAGGCATGGTATTTTATGTGTATCATCATCAATATCCATGGCGCCTAATCCTTCCATTCCTCTGAGAGGTAAGCAAGATGCAATTGAGACGGAGGACACTTCGGGCATTTGTTCCAGTTCATTTTTTAAAAGTGCTATCTTTGAGCGGGGCACATTTGATATATTTTCCGAATAATAAAGATTTTTGGTTTTATAACCCATATCAATATGTAATAACAGGTCATATTGCCTAACAATAATAACCAAAAGTGTTACCATAAATGCAGCGCCTGTAAACTGAACAAAAAGTAACATACGTTTCCATGAACGTTTATGAGTTGAATATGTACGAAACAAATTGGTTACAGGTACTGCGGAAAATATAACCGCCGGAATTATTCCGGCAAGTAGAAGCAATATTACCAAAACAATACCTGCTACCCAGAGATTATGCGCTGAAAATATAGCGGAAAGTGGTGTTTGTATAATGCTTTCTATCGGAGCCCTGAAAACAAAAATGATCAGGATTGCAAATACCATCGAAATCAAGAGAATCCCGATTGTTTCATAAAAGAAAATCCGAAACACATGTTTTTGAGAAGCTCCGTTGCATTTATGTATACCAACCGACTTTGAACGTTCTGCAAGTGAAGATATAGAGATAAGAACATAGTTCATCGCTGCTACAAAAAGCAATGAAAATGCCAGGATACTAAGAATCATAACCAAGCGTCGTACATCACTTAGTCCTGAGTGAAGCTTTGTTACAGGAAAAAGATAAAAATCATGATAATTACTATTGGCTTCTTGCGCTTTAATATCAATAAATTTAGGAAGAACTTCTTTTATACGAGTTTCTACCAGCTCCGGCGATACTCCGGCCGACAATTTAACATATCCGTAAAATGGGTCAGGATTATGCCATCCTAAGTCATCAAAAATTTTAGGGCTCATAGGTATAAAAGCAGAATAGATAAGATGGCTATTATCAATATCTTCATAGACTCCTGCTACAGTTAGATTCTCGCGGTTCTGTCTTATCGTCTGGCCAATAGGGTTAGTATCACCAAAGAAACGTTTCGCCGTAGAATAGGATAAGAAAATATTCGAAGGAACATGCAAAAAGTGCCGGTCTCCTTCTAAGAGATTTATACCAAAAACATCAAAGAAGTTACCATCGGCATTAAGTACTTTTTCACGAAAAATCTTATCACCGCATTGAAGGTAAGTGTAATCTGCTTCACCCATAGTAGTCGTTCCTTCTTCGATCTCCGGTAATTCAGCTTTCAGATCGCGTACAACCGGAGCATACAAACGCGAATTTTGCTCAATTTTTTCCCCGTCACTGGATGTTCTTCTTAGTAATTGGTAAATACGATCGGCTTCCGGGTAAGAAGAATCAAAACTCATCTCAAAAGCAACTTTTGAAAAAAGAACTAATGCAACAACCAGCCCCAAGGTGAGTGATGTGATCTTTATTATATTATTTACTTTTCCATTAATAATATTCTTTAAGGCATAAAAGAATTGCTTCATATAATAGCGCTTTTAAAATTCTATATTATAGAAAGCAAAAGTTATGCCATAGCTTGCAAACATCTGATACAATGAAAAATACAACGTAGAGAAAGAAACTAAAAGTGTCCAATTTATAGACACTGATGTATAATAATTAGACAAAGGAAAGTCTTTCATATTTAATCTATATCCTGAGAAGCCTTACCCAGTTCAGTGAGTAAGGCATCTCAGCAAAATGAACATATATGCTCACCCATCTGAGCATATACCTTCAGAAACATAATAATCTTTTTTCAAAAGTATCTAATCCTTTTTCTTAAAATATCTAATTGTTTTTGTAGAGACATCTAATTGTTTTTTTAGTGTGGTTATGTAGTAAATTCCACCCTCTTAATAGCTCTCTACATAATGCTATTATTTTGCCTTCAGCCTTCAGCCGCCTTTAACATTCTAATTGCCAGCCCGTATAGCTGAAAGCAGTTGCATTCAGGTTACCTTCAGGGAATTTTGATTTTGCTTCCGGTTTTTACATAAAAGCTACCGGCTTATCCCAGAAAGCTAACGACTTTTTAAAATAAAAGTCTGATAAAAAAGCAAGTTTCAGCCAAACGAGGACAACCGCCTGATAACGTGCGGAAAACGTTCTTTGTTTGGCTTTTCTTTTGGACGGCAAAAGCCACCGATAGACAAAGGTAAGACAAAGTTCGGTTACCACATCATTACTTGCGGAGAAAACGCAAACTGGCTATAAGTCACTATTTGTCTGCATCTTGCGCTATCGCATATAACCTCTTGTAACTCAAAGTAAACTAATTTTGTAACCAGTTAAAACTTTGAGTAAAATGCGTAGCACTTTTAAGATTTTATTCTATTTGAAGCGGAATGCTTCCAAACCCGACGGAACAGTTCCCGTAATGGGAAGAATAACGATTGACGGAACTATCAGCCAGTTCAGCTGTAAGATGAATGTACCCCCTAACCTTTGGGACACCAAAGCCGGAAGGCTTATAGGTAAAACCACATTAGCCGTAAAAACAAACCTCGCATTAGATAAAATCCGAACGGATATTAACCGCCACTATCAAGAAGTAATGCAAACCGATGGTTTTGTTACTGCTGACAAGGTAAAGAATGCCTATTTAGGTTTAGGTGTAAAGCAAGATACATTCTTAGCTCTATTTGCCAAACACAACCAAGAGTTTTCCCGAAAGGTCGGGTATAACAGGGCGCAAGCTACATATTCCAAATATTGCACCCTATATATGCACATGGAGAACTATATCAAACGTGAGTATAAGCGGAATGATATTTTTCTGAAAGAGTTGAACCTCGCTTTTGTCAATGGCTTTGAACATTACCTGCGAACAGTACGGAAATGTTCTACCAATACAATATGGTGCTATATGATTGGCGTTAAACATATAGTAGCCATTGCCCGAAATTCAGGACAATTACCCTTTAACCCATTTGCAGGCTACCTGATAAGCCCCGAACCCAAAGACAGGGGATTCCTGAATAAAGAAGAACTCAACTTGCTTGTTAATGCCAAGATGAAGAACGCCCAATATGAATTGGTAAGGGATTTATTTGTATTTTCCTGTTTTTGCGGACTTAGCTATTCAGACGTAAAGAATCTAACAAGAGATAATCTTAAAACGTCTTTTGATGGTCATTTATGGATAATCACCCGCAGGCAGAAAACGAATACCGATTCAAGTATCCGGCTGTTGGAAGTACCCAAGCGAATAATAGAAAAATACAAAGGTTATACGAGAGATAACAAAATTTTTCCTGTTCCGAGCAATAGTAGCTGTAATACTATTCTAAAGAAGATAGCCAAGCAATGCGGAATAAAAACACGGCTGACCTATCATGTAAGTCGTCATACTTTCGGTACTTTATTGACTATATCACAGGGAGTTCCGATAGAAACTGTCAGTCGGGTGATGGGGCATACCAACATCAAAACTACCCAAATCTATGCCAAGATAACCAAAGAGAAAATCAGTCAGGACATGGAAGCCCTATCTCATAAACTGGAATCTCTCGAAAAGCAAATTACCGAGAGAATATAAACTAGTATGTTCGAATGGCACAGTTTGTCTATAAATGGCACAACTTTGTCCACTTTTTCTATTTCGCCCGAATTATCGCCATACTTTTATCCCGAATTAAAACAATATATGTTATGCTAAATAAGTCATTTAAAACAGTTGTTCTTACCGGGCTAATTTGCGCAGGTTCTTTCACTGCACAAGCACAGGTTTCTTTCAAATCGGAATATATGCCATATGCAAATTTTAAAGATGAGAACGGTAATAAGCTCGGAGGGAAAGGGGATTTAAAAACGATTGACGGAAGTATAAGAATCCCTGTTTCAATTAAAATGAATGAAAATAATAAACCTACTGCTTGGGCAATCGCTTTGGGTGGAACATACGCATCAATGGGCACAAAAGACTTATCGAAAGATTATTATATGTCGGAAGTATTAAATGCCCAGATTGGATTAATGCACCTTAGACCACTCAATGAAAAATGGTCTATGCTTGCAACATTAGGTGCAGGAGTTTATACTTCCGACTTAGATAAAATATCAGGGAAGTCTATTTTAGGGCAAGGTGGAGTTTTATTTATCAGACACGCAAAACCTAATCTCGATTGGGGTGTCGGAGTTGCAATAAACAATGCTCTGGGCTATCCTATGCTGTTTCCCTCTCTCTATTTGGATTGGAGACTGGACGGAAAATATGAGTTCAAATTATCCATGTATGATTCATTTGAAGTCGGAATAAGTACCCAGATAAATGATTACTTCAAATTAGGAATAATCGGAGAAGCAAAGGGTTTGACGGCAGCAGTAAAAAAGGACGGCAAAAACATGTATTATATTACGCAATACGGATATGCTGGTATTCAACCTGAATTTAAAATCGGGAAATACCTTTCCATTCCAATTACCGGAGGTGTGGCTATTGCACGGGAAACATATTTTCAATCCAGAACATTAAAGGCTTTTTATGATAGTAAAGACGATTATCCGCATTTTGGGGTATCAGCCTATTTTTCTGTCGGATTGAAATTTGGGTTCTAATAATTGGAAAAGCAAGACGTTAAATATTATAGGAAGAAAAATGATGAAGAAAAAAATAATGATATTGACTGTAATAACAACAGTGTTATTAAATTCAGCTTTTGCCCAAAGTGTTGTAAATGTTTTGGCAGACTTACCGGATGATAAAATTGAAATCATCTACAATCACGTAAAAGTGTTCCCTGATAATACCCAAATATCTATTGCTTTTATAGGAGACAACTTAACCGAGTATTACGGGGTAATAAAACAAAATGATACCCTAAAGCCTATTGAGAACAAAGATAAAGTATTTGAAATAGGTTCTATTACAAAAGTCTTTACTGCTACCTTATTGGCAAATGCAGTTCTTGATAACAGGATTGGGCTTGAAGATGATATAAACCAGTTCTATGATTACCCTTTCCATGATAGCATCAGAGTAGATTTTTTAAGTTTATCTAATCACACGTCCGGCTTGGGAACTTTCCCTTCAAACATGGATGTTTCAGAATACCTGATCTCTCCTACAAAGGCGATACAACGAAACCCATATCAGGAATATGGCAAAACCGAATTAGAATTATATTTAAAAGAGGAGATAAAATTAGGTAGTCCGAACCAAAAGCAATATAATTACTCAAATTTCGGAGTTGGCTTACTTGGTTATACGTTAAGTATATTACAGGGTGATAGTTATGGGCAATTGCTATCAGACCAAATCTTCAAAAAATATAATATGGTTAATTCATATACCAATACATATGATGCTAAAACCGGGTTGGTAAAGGGCTTGGATAATGACGGTAACTATGCAAATAACTGGAATTGGGATTCAGACGTGATTATTGGTGCAGGAGGGATTTTATCGACAGCAGCTGATTTATCTAAATTTGCAAACGCTCAATTTAACCCTAATAATAGAGAGCTAGCATTGACAAGAATACCTACTTTTACAGTAAACGAAAGAATGAAAGTAGCTCTTGCCTGGCATATAATAGATAAGGGAGATAATCAGGTTTTATATTGGCATAATGGCGGAACCGGAGGCTATTCATCATCTATGACTCTTGATGTAACTGCAAAGAAGGGTATAATAATCCTTTCAAATGTATCAGTATTTCATCCTGATATGGACAAGATTGACTCCCTTTGCCTTCAACTTATGGACACAATGAAATAGTATTATCTGTTTGAAGCATGATAAATAGAGAGTTACATAATCCATTATATAGCTTCCTGATTAAATCAAAATTCAGGTGGCTTAGACACATCGTACTTATTATATCTGTCGGGATAATCCTTGCTAATCATCTTTATATTACCTATGAAGGACAGACAGAAAATATAAGCATACATTGGATTATGTTGCTTTATATACTACTCTCTTTAACTGCAACATACTTGAATATTTACATATTTATTCCCAGACTTTTATTGAAAGGAAGGTATATAAAATATGCTTTAGCTTTGTTGACAACTATATTTATTTTTTCGTTAGGAGATATTTGGATTGAACATTATATGCACAAGTATTATGGCATCCCTTTCGGACAATATTCTTTCCATCATTCCGAACGCTATCAGATTATTGATTTCCTTTCTACCTTCTTTACATTTTTGCTATATCTTTTCAGTGTATCTGTTATTACATTTTATAAACATTGGATAATAGATGTTCAAAAAGTAGAACAACTTAAAACAGAACAACTACATACCGAACTTGATAACCTGAAAAGCCGTATCGGCACAGAATTTCTGTTGGATAAGCTACATAAAGCTGCCGAATATTCTAAAACAAATCCTCCAAATGCTTCCCGGATTCTATTACAGTTAAGCCGTGTATTAAGATACCAACTATATGATTGCAGCAGAGAATTCGTATTGTTAAGTTCTGAAATGAAATTCTTTAACGACTATCTTAATCTTGAAAAGATATGTAATCCTAATCTTGATTTTAGTATACAGCATTCCCAAACAATAAAAAACTGTTTCATTCCACCGCTATTACTAATATCAGTAGTAGAAGAATCATTGAAAGTATTATCTTATCAGGAGGGTAATATAGCGATTAACATTGAGTTCAGCGTAGCTGATAATAGCCTCTTCTTTACATATACAGACAATAGAAAAGGGTATAAAGTTTCAGAATCTCTCTATAGTTCAATGTCGATTTCTAAAAGACTGGAATTATTGCAAAATAAGAATTATAGCTTGAAAGTATTACCGGATAAAGCGAACATCCAATATAAGTTGATTTTTCAATATGAATTACAAGAGATATGATATTTGAAAAAATTAATATTAAAGCATCTAATAACCTGAAAGGCAAAATAATTAAGGCTTTCGGGCATATTGTCTTATTAGCTGTGATTACAACATTAACAGTTGAAATGACATATAATGATAATGCCGGAATTAGTAGATACGAATATTCAGGCTTATTAGCGTGGATAGTTTATTTTGCAGCAATAGTCAGTGTTATTTATATTAACATGTTCGTGTTAGTGCCTCGCTTTCTACTAAAAGGAAAACTAACTCATTATTTGCTATTTATCGGATTATGTGTGATAGTATCCTTATTTCTAATCGCTGTTGCCCAGAATTTATTTTTCATCTTCCCGGTAGAGGATAATACAGATACAACGGTTATAAATATCGTTGGGAATATAATATCAATAGGCTTGGTTATAATCTCTACTTCTATTTTTTCACTCTTTTATGGTTGGAAAGAATATAACCAACGAAAAAACGAATTGGAAGCATCAACAGTCGAAGCCGAACTAAAACAGCTTAAAAGTCAGATAAATCCACATTTCCTTTTCAATACGATAAACAATGCAAATATAAAAGTCGAAAATGATCCTGAATCTGCATATAGTATCATTACAAAACTGGAAGATTTATTGCGTTACCAACTGACAGACACTCCTTATGAGAAAATATGCCTGACGAACGATATAGCATTTCTATCTGACTATTTAGAACTGGAAAGGACACGGAGAAATAGATTTGTCTACTCCATAAAAATGGATGATAGTCTTTCTGATATTAAAGTATTTCCTATGTTGTTCATTCCTTTTGTAGAAAACGCCGTAAAGCATAGTTTAACCACAAAAGGAGAATCTATAATCACAATCTCTTTTTCTAAGGAAAAGGATTGTATGCACTTCTATTGTGAGAATACCAAACCGGCTATGTCTGTGAAACAAAAATCGGGCGGACTGGGATTGAAAAATATAAAGCGCAGGCTTGATTTATTATATGGCAATGCTTACACATTGGATATTGTTGAATTGGAAGAAAATTATATAGTCAATTTATACTTAAAGATATGAAATGTATAATCGTAGATGACGAGCCCATTGCTCGTGAAGGACTGGAAGTTTTAATAAATAAATTCCCGGAATTAAATCTTATGGGGAGCTTTGATTCTGCGGATTCAGCTTCGGATTTTATTAAGTACAACTCCGTCGATTTAATTTTTCTTGATATAGAGATGCCCGGAATCAACGGGCTTGAATTTGCCCGGACTATCCCGAAAGAAACGCTTGTTATATTTATAACTGCTTATTCTGAATATGCATTGGATAGTTATGAGGTTGATGCATTGGATTATCTTGTTAAGCCGATTGAACAAGCAAGATTTAAAAAGGCAGTTGAAAAGGCAACTTCGTATCATTCTCTATTGATAAATGAGGAAAAAGAAGAAATAAAAGCAGATGATGATTTCATTTTCGTGAAATCAGAACGCCGTTATTTCAAGGTTTATTACAATGATATTCTGTTTATTGAGGGTCTAAAAGACTATGTTATTATCCAAACAGAAGATAAACGCCTGATAACGAAAATATATCTGCGGACAATTCATGAACTATTGCCGCCAAAGATGTTTTTCCGCATAAACAAATCTTATGTGGTCAATCTGAGCCGGATAGATTCTTTCGATAATAATGATGTTTTTATTAGAGATCATGAAATAGGTATTGGAAATACTTATAAAGAAGAGTTTTATAAAATATTTATGTCAAACAAATTATAGTGATTTTTATTGAAAGCACAGGTTATTATTGGGGATTAAGAAGTTGGTTATATGATACATAAATAACATAAGATCATACAGCATAAAATGAGTCTTTGACCTAATAATCAATATTCACTTTTAAAATTTATGCTTATGAATGAATTATTCAAAACAAAGTTGTTCTGCCTATTGTCAGAATCTTCACAAGTCACAAACGAAGAAATGCAAAGTGCCTATGGAAATTTTATCCAACATGTAAAGGCGGTTAGTTCCAAGAATGATTACGCAACAATCTATCGGAGCTTAAGTAATACTCGTATTGAGTTATCAGCCTTAGAACCCTTAAATCGATACGAGCAGGGGGAAAAATGCCCTAAAGTTTGCCTATCTCCAAAAATCATTGGCTCTTATTATCAATGAACTGGAACTGTTAAATCTTAAAATTCGGTATCCTGAACAGTTTCCGCAAACTAACGGGCAAACGTTTGAATCCAACCTATATATAATCCCTAAGTCGAAAGACTTGGGGATTGTTGCTTTAGCGGAAATTGTAATAGCTCTTTTCTTGACAAGGAAAGTATTCCAACGGAACGGAAAACCCGCACACCTGAACCAAATTGCAGATGCTTTTCAAAAGATATTCAATTGCAATTTTGGCAGTATCTATGACCAAGAAGTAATGGTTTTCAGACGAAAACCATTCAACCGAACAAAAGCCCTTGATTTCCTGAAAAATCTCATAATCCGTAAGGATAAAGAGGGTAAGGAATAACAAGATGAAAAATAACCGTTTTGCAATATTCTGAATACGAGCATGTTGTAAGAATCTTTAGGGGGAGTAGTTATCTACTCCTCTGTTTTTGCTTCTCCGCTTTGCCGTCCTTTGCTTCATCAATGCATTGAGATAACGAATTAATAATCTCAAAATGAAGTAAAATCATGTATATCAACAATGAAGATTTTGAAAAGTGGATGGAGAAGCTATCCAAAAAGCTAAATGAAATTGGTCAGGACTTAAAATCACTGATTAATACCAGTGAAGTATTTGACGAGGACGAGAAACTACTCGACAATCAGGATTTGGCATTCCTCCTAAAGGTATCAAAACGTACCCTCCAACGCTACCGGGCAAGTGGCAAACTCCCTTATTTTATGATTGCACACAAAACCTATTACCGCACTTCTGATGTACGAGAGTTTGTGCGCTCACATATGGACTTTCAGACGTATCAGGATTTTGAAAAGAAGCACCCGAAAGGTGATAAGGACAAGAAAAATGATGAATGATTCTGCTTTTTATGTTCTAAGCAGAATAGCGCAAGCGAATGAAGGCTTGTTTTAAGTTATACCTTCAATAGTCGCTCCGCATTTACCAGAAACGACTTCGCCTACCGGCTCTGTTCGTTTTGCTAAATTGAGCAAGAGGGAACTGGACTTCGTCCTGTTCTTCCTCTTGCCCTGCGGGGCAAAGCCTTCGGCTTTAGTGCTTTAGGATAAAGCACAGTTATAACACTTGCTATAACTCGAATTGATATACAATTCTATTTGAGCAAGTTAGATGTATAAATAGCTATAAAATAGTTATAACTATGGCTAAACAGAATAGAAATATCATATTTACGACAATAGCGATAGAAGCGGAAACGGACAAGTTAATAGAAAAACTTTGCAAACGCTATTCGCTGAAAAAAGGGGAAATTGTAAAGTTGACTTTCCTGTATCTGGAGAAAGCCCATATCAATCCCGCTGATGCTCCCGAATCGGTAAAATCGGAACTATCCAAAATCAACAAGCGGCAGGACGATGTTATTCGCTTCATTCGGAAGTACGAGGAAGACCAGCTTAACCCGATGATACGAGCGAGCCATTCAATCGCTGTTAAATTTGATGCTTCCGTGAAAGAACAGAAAGGCTTGATCGTTTCGGAGATAGACACCACAAGAGAGTTGCAGGACAATGTTCTGAAAAAGATAAGCGAAACGTTCAACCAACATGCAACCGTGATTAACAACCAAGCTAAACAGATAAACGACCTTTCCCAAGCTATAAACTCATCGTCAAAGAAGCAGGAGCGGAATAATAATAAACTCCTGAAATTGATTTCCCTGTATTCTGAACTGGCAACATGCGGAGTAATGGACGGCAAGCGGAAAGAGATTCTAAAAGCAGAAATTAACGACCTGATAAATGAATAACCCCATGAATATAGATTTCCCGCCACCGTCCAAAGGAACATACAACAACGCAGGCAGTAGCCGGAAGCTGTGCAACTATTGTGAGCACGAAGATATGGAACGCATGGAGCAGGGTATATATACAGAGAGCTTTTTCAACCTGACGAATGATAACATCTACAAATCACAGGTCATTAAGGATATAGACGGAAATATAGGGCAACTCCTAAAGACGGATGCCAAGTTTTACGCTATCCACGTCAGCCCATCAGAAAAGGAGCTTCGGGCAATGGGTAGCACCGAGCAAGAACAAGCCGAAGCCATGAAGCGGTATATCCGGGAAGTGGTTATTCCCGAATATGCCAAGAACTTCAACAAAGGACTATCGGCAGAAGATATAAAGTTTTACGGCAAGATACATTTTAGCCGGGACAGGTCAAACAACGAACTGAATATGCACTGCCATTTGATTGTCAGCCGGAAAGACCAGACCAACAAAAAGAAGCTCTCCCCGCTTACCAACCACAAGGACACCAAGAAAGGAGCGATTAAAGGCGGATTTGATAGGAAGAACCTGTTTCGGCAGACAGAGCAAGGATTTGACAGGTTATTCAGCTATAACCGCCCTCTAAATGAATCTTTTGAATACTATAACACAATGAAGAACAGCAGTATCTCCGATCAACTCAATATGCAGGAACGGCAAATTAAACAAGAAACCGCCCGAACACAGCCCACTCCGCAAAATACAGTTTCCAATGAAAAAGAAGAGAAACAGGCGGTAAGCCCACCCAAGAAAGAGAAGAAGCAGGAACGGAATAAGGGAATCAAAAGATAGACCGTTAAGTAATATGAATGAATACGAAGAAATATGCAAAGCGATAGACATATACCTGATGAAGCGGTTCAAATACCGCCGTTCACTTGTATATCTTACTCCTGATAGCATCGTAACCACCCGCAGGAACAGCCAGATAGACCTGTATTTACGCATCCGCAGAGTAGAAAGCCTGTTTCCGCCCGATTGCCTGATTATAGCCCGAATAGGTTTTCAAAAAGAGCGTGTAGGGCATGGCTTCCATTTCGTCAGGTTCTTAGCTGAAATAGCCTTAAAATATGGTTTTGAGCATATCGGAATAGAATCGACTAACGATAAAAGCAAAGCATTTGCAGAAAAGTTAGGCTTCCAATCTATTGACGGCTCAAACTATGCAGTATCGATAGAGAAACTTATTTCTTATTTTTCAATAGGTTAAAGTAATCCTTTATTCATTTGAGAAACAAAAATACACACAGGCAATAGAACGTCAACACCAAGCCGCAAGCGGTTTTTAGAAATTTCTTCCTTTTTGCTTCACAAAAAGAGTAAATTTCTAAAAAGTGTTGCCTTATCTATTCCCTGAATGAAAGAAAGGTATATCAAATAAAAAAGGAAAAAAATATGTGTGGGTTTGTGAGAAATAATTCGTAGATTTGCAGTGAGTTATTTGAGGAAATACAGCGCAAAAAGCAGAAATTAGCACAGTTGCCAAATCGTTACCTCTACCGCTGAAAACTTCCGCTTACAGCCTTTTATTCAAAAGGTTATCTCCTAAAGATAATTTTATAAAATACACTCCCGGCTTTTTAAAACATGCTGCCGACTTTTTTCGATAAGCTGGCAGTTAGGCATCCTGAAGGATGTTGCTTTCAGTCATACGAACTGGCAATTAGAATGTTAAAGGCGACTGAAGGCTGAAGGCAAAAAATAAAACTCGTGTGTGGATATTTTAGTCTCCTGGTGGTGCCAGAAGATTCAAGTATTATAAAGTTTCCTCTAAAGAAAAATAGTATCAAATTTCTCCTCCTTAGCAAAGGAGGAGTACCTGAACAAAGAGAGGGGGAGGTGGTTGGCTGTAACTGTAATAGCTTATATAATCCCCGCAAATAATATTTTTAGAATAGACCAAACCACCTCACACCTCGTACCTCGGCGTACTCCTCCTTTGCTAAGGAGGAGAAATTTGATACTATTATCAGCACAGTCGCGAATCTTCAAATCCTCCTCGATTTGTTGATAAATAAGCCAGATCAGAGAAACAAATAAAAAAACTGGTTGTTGAAATTGGATTCAACAACCAGTTCTATAATGAGAATATCTATCCCTAACAGATGATATTACAACTTAAATCTCAATGCAAGTTTTCCTCCGAAGGATATAAGTTTGATTTTTCCTGTAACATCCGAATTCAACATCCCGTTGTAATCGATTCCAGTACCTACCTTTTTATCCGCTCCCGGGTGATAAGCAGAAGATGCTGTGAACAGTTTTCTGTCGCCATTCTTCTTCAGATCATTCAATCCGTAGTCCATATAACCACCAACCATCAGATCCATGTCTTTTCCCAAATCAATTAAGAAACCAAATTCTGCAGTGAGAGCCACACCCATTTTCAGTTTAGCTTTGTCATCCCAATCAAGCGTACTGTTTGGATCTGTAATTGTACCATAGCCATGTTGCGGTACAGGAGGATTGCCAGGAGCTCCCATATCGGTTGGGATACCATCGTATTGACCGGATACATTAAATTGACTGTTTGCTCCATTCTGGATTCTATATTTTGCAGAAACAGGGAATTGTAATTTTGCTCCTAATCCTCCATATATACCCCAACGGGCAGAGTCTCCGAAATAAGTCTGATAGGATGCCATCAAAGGCACTTCAACCAACCATGCTGTTTGTTTTTCTTCCAGATTAGTAACACGGGTACGAAGTTCAAAGTCTTTAGGTGCGTCTTGCCAGTCATCATCTGTAAAATTACCTACTTTATAATGAGGATCAAGTTCCATGCTTCCTTTCAACTTACCTTTTCCGGTATATTGACTCATGCCAACGCCTGCTGTTACCCCCCAATGGAAATTAAAGAAATAGCTATACCGCAAGTCGAAACCATAACCAAGGCCTCCATTATTAGTCCCCTTCTCCTGCAAACTATTTAGTTTGTAGTCAATGGAAGAAGAACCTATCATTCCGGATACTGTCAGATAAGAGATTTTTTCTTTCTTTACAGTATCTGTTTGCTGATATTGGTTATTTGAGGAATATTGCTGGGCATAACTTCCCATTACCAAACTTGTAAATAAAAATGTAAATAAGACCCTTTTCATATTTATTCTTTTTGTTTTTTATTGAAGGATGGCCCTTCAAAAAGGCCACCCTTATTATTCTATTATTTTACAACTATTTTATGGGTTGTTACTTTTCCTGATTGATGCAGGATCTGAACCATATATACACCTGTTGCAACGCTCATAGGTATTTGCACTTTCGGAGCTGTTGCTCTGGTTGTATAGACTTTTCTTCCGTTCATATCATACAAATCGATTTGTGCTCCAATATAACTTTCACCCACTTCATTACTTTCTACTGTAACATATTCACCCTGGTTTACAGGACTTGGATATACTGAAAGAGAGGTTCCACGGGTATGTATCGGGAAGTCTATCGGGCAACTTTCAATATAGTTTGTTTCCGATGTATATGCACGTAAGTAGTAAGAACCTAACAAGCCATCAGGATCAGTATAGTAGATTCCATTACCATGAGTTGTGATCGCCTGGCCATTTTTATACCACTGGAATTTAATAAACCGATTATCCAGGTTAGTCATATAGAGCACATCATCCCATTTGAGTAACGTACGGAATTCATTCAGTCCGACATTGGCTACTTTACTGGAGTCTACATTACAATATCCTATTACCTTGGCATAATAATCTCCAATAGTTGTTTCGGAAATTATATTGCTATAAGTACTTTGAGTGGCTCCAACGATTTTTTCTTTTTTGAAATACCATTGATAAGACAATACATCTCCTGTAGCTTCCACACTGAGTGTGAACTCATCTCCTACACATAGGTGAGATACGGAAACAGGATCTTTTACAATCTTAACATACTCAACCACTTCTATTTTGAAAGGATAAAATTCTACATCCTTCGTACCCTTTTCACGAAGTACCAGATATCCATGGTAAACACCCTTCGGAATAAAGGTATTAACCGGAATTGTTATAACACCATTCTTAGGTAAGGCCTTATATTCCGGTATATCTTTAAATCCGGCTGCTTTTGCTGCATCAGTAAAGGCAACAGCATATTCAATTGATTTGTTAGTATTCAGAATATCATAAGTTACAACCAAATATTCCTCTGTATAACAGTATGGAGCTAATGGATGAATTAGAATCAATGCATTAGGGTTCGGATCTGGATCATCCGGATCTTCAGGAAGTACCGGCGGCCATGGATCCGGGTCAGGATCCGGAGGAGTTGGTTTGTCCGGTTTGTCAATAACAATTGTATGAGTATATGGTGAACTTCTGAAACTAAATGTTCCTACATTATTTCCCGCCTGATAGAGCGTAACCGAAGTCACTGTATAGACATAAGTTCCTACCTCTGTATGAGCTTCACCATTCTTAAAATCATAACGTTGTGTAGATGAAATACTACCGGATATAGGATAATAACAGTCTGTAGGAACTACAGAATAATCTATCGTCCAACTATCATATTTTAGGCTTTCTTCTACAACAGGACGAATCTGAAGATAAACAGGTGTTGGTTCTGTTACCTTAGTCTGCGTACCGTCTGCTACATCTGCAAATGTTCCACCATCAGTAGTTGAAACAGACCATTGAAGACTCACATCAGGATTAGGCTGTGGAGTAGTTGGCTCCAATGCATAAGCCCCTGCATTGTATATTCCATCATCATGCCCAAAAGCTAAACGATTCACTTCATTTTGAGCGATTATAAATATATCGCCATTGAAAGTCTTTGTTTCCTCCTCTTCAGTCTCATAATTATAAACTGACCTATCTACAGTTAATCCAAAATTACTACTATTTCCTTTATCAAATGGAACTTCTTCAATTAGCTCACAACATATAAATCTATTCCAAATATTATCTTTTAGAAAATAAAACTCATAATGACTACAACACTCATCCTCAACTTTTACCATACCTGTCAATGTACCATAAAATGCCGCTTTCCCTGTCTCTGAAATACGAATTACATTATTCGTTAAAAGCGGTTCCCCTCCAAAAACATTACTCACATTTGATATTTGATTTTTAATATCTAACCAATGTGTCGCATTAAAAGGCTCATCATATATACTTCCATTTATTTTTTCATAGATAGAATTAGCCATTTTTAAATACGTTTGGCTAAATTCTTCTGGGTTTCTTCGTTCAGGTAGCCGTTCTTGATAGATATAAATATCCTCTACATTTTCAGATGAGTTCAAAAAGTTACCTACTAAAACACTATTTAAAATACGTGCATCTCCCCCAAAAACTCCAGCCCCTCCGGAGAGAGTTGGTTCATCTGAAAAAATGATAGAATTTCGAGTGATAGTAGTATTTACTATATCCATTCCTGTACAACAATCCTGACTATAAATAGCCCCCCCTCCACTTTTGTCTATATCAGTGGCTGTTAAATTGACTTTATTATTGAATAAAGTTGACTCAAGAAGAGATAATGAAGCACCTCCTAAAAATATAGCACCTCCTCCACTTCTTCTAACACTTGAACTATTAATATCTACATAATTATTATCGAATGTAGTTTTCAGAAAGTATAAAGGGTTTTCAGAACAAGAAGCTGCGACAGCACCTCCTCCTATATTCCTTGCATTATCTGCGTTTAATACTTTAACATAATTACCTTCAAACAAAGCATACATCACAGAGAGGGATGGAGTGCAACTACCTACTTGGATAGCTCCTCCTCCTCCATTTGAACAACATCCTTCCTCATAGTCTTCAATCAGAATATAATTATTAGAGAAAACCAAATATTTTGAAAGTTGCCCACCACCTTCAATTGAAACTTCGGTAGACTCAATAGCTATAGCACCACCACCGGCTGTTCCCTTCTGGCCTTTGAGATGAATATAGTTATTATCAAAATTTGTATTCTTTAATTGATATATCCCAGATACTCCACCAGCTAAATATGCGGCTCCTCCTTGTGCATTTGAAAGAATACGGGAAGATTCTATATAATTATCTTTAAATAATACATCTTTTATAGTAGCAACATTAGATACACCATACTCACAGCATCCATCATGCATAAGCATGAACAAAGCTCCACCTTTATACTCATGAGGGTAGTCGTTGTTTTCATCATAATCTTTTGAAATAAGATAATTTCTTTGAAACTCTCCTCCTTCAATATTTGCCTCACCCCCCTCTAAAGCGATATATACTGCTCCACCTTGGGCTACTGCCTTATTTTCTGTGAAGTTACAATCCTTTATATTTGCATTGTAGGATTCTTGGATTGAAATAGCTCCCCCTTGCATGCAATCACAATAATCATCAATAGTATCATCTAAGCTATAACCTGCTTGATTATTCAAAAAATTACAATTGTTAGCAGAAAAGTCATACCCGCTATAAAAAGAAATTGCTCCTCCTTTTCCTCCTGAAACATTATTTATAAAATGTGTATTGTTTATTACTAAATTCATATTCCCACTATATCCATGACAAAAAATGGCTCCACCACCCAATCCTGAACTATGGCTTAATAATTGATTATCAATAAACTCAGCATTCAAAATTTGAATTGTAGGCATACCTTCTTTTCCTTCTATTTCAATATCATAAGAGTATTCGGCATCAAAACTTATTGCTCCACCTTTTCCTTCATAATGACCCGCAAATCCTGCAATATTTCCTGTAAAAGTACAACCATTGACTACAGAAAGTATTCCACCATAAACACCAATAGCACCACCATCACCAGCAATCGAGTTATTGGAGGTAAAATGAGAACTATTAAATTCATATTTAATATATTCTTTATCATAGCTTCCTGAAGAAGCAAATACTGCTCCACCACTTCTTTCCCCAATATATTCATCTTCTTCTATGTCCTCCTCATAACCTAATGTGTTATTTAAAAATTTACAATCTGTAATTTTTAAGGCTATACCATTGGCATAAAAAGCTCCACCTTTTCCTTGTATGGCTTTATTTGACTGAAAAGTAACTTTATATAAATTACAAATATCGCTCTCTATATAATTATCTTTTTCCATACTTAAATAAATAGCTCCTCCTCCATCTCCATATGGAAGATCATCATCTATATATCCACATTCATTCTCAGTAAAAGAACTCTGCTCTATTGATAATAAAGAATTCTTCAAAGAAATGGCACCTCCAAAGTATCTGGCTTTATTTTTTTGAAAATCACTATTGTTGATAGTCAGATTCCATCCTCCTTTACTATAAATGGCACCGCCATTATATGCTTTTGAGTTTTTGAGCAAAACATTCTCTAATTTAAAAGTGGATTCAAATAAATCGCTCCATTCTACCATTTCGGCAGCTGTATTATTTAGAAGAATAATACCACCACTTTTTTCATCATCATAATCATCATCAGGAGAAATATCTCCCCCTTCTAGTGTGATATTTTCAAATTTCACATCGATAGTCTCTGTTTCACCATCTACTTCAATGGAAAAAAGACGCTTCGAAGTATCACCGGATTTAAGAACCGTAGCTCTATCACTACCTTTAATAGTCATTGAACTCGTAATAGTTAACTCATCGTCAAGAGTTACCGGCTCAGTTATATAAACTGTTGAGCCAGGTGCATCATTTGCACTTTGAATTGCTGCTTGTAAAGTAGCAAAAGTTCCATCAGTTACATTAAATGTCTCCGGAGCGCCCTGAGCAACTGCTTTTTCGGGGTACATCCAGTACAAAACCAATAGACAACTAATAAAAAGTAATCTTTGTAGTTTCATAAATAATAATTTGTAGAATTAATTTGAATCAGATTGAATAAACGATTATATGCATACACACTTATAATTAATCATGGTAAAGGTATTTGTTTACTAACAGTTAATTACCTTATTAATATTCTCCCCATTTTATCAATACCTGATAATCAGGGAATAAAACGCCAACACACGTACTTAATCGTACTTTTTCATTATTAAAAACGCCAATAAATCTTAAATTCACTGCAAAGAAGAAAATTATTATCGAAAAAAGAAAGGAAATTATGAAAAAACATGCGGAAATTATAGTTAAAATTTGTTTTGCCAATAAAAAAAGAAGCCTCCTACCTTCACAGGCAGGATGCTACCAACTAAATTCATCAATTTTAAACTTTTCTAATATTAAATAAATTCGCTCACCGAAGTGACGATACTACCATCAAATAAATTAATAACACGGTGCGAAAAGCTTGCGTCATGTTTTGAGTGAGTCACCATAATTATAGTAGTTCCCTCTTTATTAAGTTCCGTCAATAGACTCATAACCTCAGCGCCATTCTTCGAATCAAGATTTCCTGTCGGCTCATCGGCTAAAATCATCTTCGGATTAGAAACAACAGCACGCGCAATAGCAACACGTTGTTGTTGGCCTCCTGACAATTGCTGTGGGAAGTGATTAGAACGGTGACTGATACTCATCCGTTTCAATATTTGATTAACTTTTTCTTTTCTTTCCGAAGCTTTCATTTTTAAATAGGTCAACGGTAACTCTACGTTCTCAAAAACATTTAATTCATCAATTAAATTAAAGCTCTGAAAAACAAAACCAATATTACCTTTACGAACTTGTGTGCGTTCTTTTTCTTTCAGATGGCCTACTTCCAAAGTATCCAGATAGTAATTACCATCTGTGGGATTGTCCAACAAACCCAGAATATTTAGCAATGTAGACTTACCACATCCTGATGGGCCCATTATGGCAACAAATTCTCCATCTTTTACTTCCAGTGAAACATTGTTCAATGCAATTGTTTCAACCTCTTCCGTACGAAACAATTTATTTATACCTTCTAGTTGAATCATATATTCAAGTGTTTTATATAATATAGACGAATGAATTCTTATTTAGGTTACAAAAACCTCTTTATTCTGTTTTTATACTATTCACCGGATTATCATTGGCCGCTCTCCAGTTCTGGAAAGTAACAGTACATATTGTAACAACACTAACAACAGCAAAAGCAAATAAATATACCCACCAATACATGGGTGTTTTATATGCAAAATTCTTTAGCCAATTGAAGACCGTATACCATGCCAGCGGAGCTGCTAAAATAAAACAGAGACAAAGAATACGTATATATGTTTTGTTGAACATTATCAGGATCTGCTCCGTTGAAGACCCGAGAACCTTACGAACTCCTATTTCTTTCCTACGATACTCACTATCAAATACAACCAAACCAAAAACACCAACCATTGATATGAAAATGGCAATTAAACTAAAAAGGGTAATCAATGAACTTAAGCTTTGCTCTTTTTCATATAAGCGGTTCAATACTTCATCGAAGATGCGAACATTAAATGGATATTCAGCATCAAAGGTTTGAAGTGTAGAACGTACATGACTAATAGCTTCTTTCATATTAGATCCTGCTTTTACCTTAATGTATGCATTACGTGGTTGAGATCCCCAATTCTGAGTTCCCCATACATAAAATGCCATAGGTACAACTTCCGTACGGAAAGAGGCAAACTTCACATCAGGCATAAACCCAACGATCACTGTACTATCAATCATTTCACCAACTTCAAGATTGTATACCTCTTTCGCTTTCTGATTAAATACATAAGCACCATGACGAGTATTAGTATCTTCTTTTCTGAAATTACGCCCCTCTGCTATTTCAACATTCATAACGCTCAGAAAAGATGGGTCTACCGGTAAACATTGAAAATTGATTTGTTCTCCTTTATACTGACGCCCCCATCCCATGTACTGATCCGAACTGGATAAGAGAGGCTCTGCATAAGTTATATCTTCGATGCCTGAAAAAGATTTTACCTGGTTTGAGAAAGCTTCCCGGCTCTTATTAATATTATTATTAAGATTAGTAATAATGACTTCATCTTTATCGTATCCCAAAGGAGTATTTTGCATATAATAATTTTGCAAATACATAAACGATGCTCCTATAATCAGTGCAAAAGATGCTATAAATTGTATACTGATCAGGGAATTCCTTAGTTTACGCCCCTTAGGAGATAGTCCGAAACTCCCTTTTAAAACAAGTGCCGGAGGGAATGAAGTCATATAATATGCCGGATAAATACCTGCAAATAACCCGGTGATTAATGCAATAAAACCCGTACCGATTATCAAATAGGGATAAGATGAAAACGAGACAGTTGCATCCAGTAAAGAGACAATAGGTGTTAAAGGTAAAAGAGCTATTAACCCAAGTGCTATAAAATAAGACAATAGGCTAATAAAAGTAGCTTCTATAATAAGTGATCGACGTATAGCCGCAACATCTTCACCCAAGACCTTCTGAGTATTGATACTTTTAATTCGCATGGGTGTCAATGCTGTACTGAAATTCGTAAAATTAATCCCGGCAATAATTACAATAACAATTGCAATTGCAAACAACACCATTAAAGTTTGTCTACTCGCTTTCGGTGTGGGATCATACGCTACATCGGTCGTATAATGCATTTCAGGAAGAGATGTCAAACGAAGGTTTAATGATGAATCTTCCCATTTAAATTCTCTACCCATAACAGATGGGTCGGTTACACGTTTAAAATTATCCATAAGGCCGGCGGCATTCTCCGCATTATCCAGACGAATATATACACTGTAATTCCAGTTACCCCAATTACTAATATTTTCGCTATCAGGCATTTTTCTATAAATAACATTCGTCATTGCCGAATTCGTGGGAAAATCGCGGTAAATACCTCCTACCGTAAAATTATTATCGTCTCTTCCTTTGAGCTGCAAACCTATTGGAGATTCATCACCCCATATTTTTTTAGCAAGACTTAAAGGAATCAATATTTTTTCCGGATCTTCCAGTGTCTGCTCAGACCCTTCTACTATTTCCAAAGAGAAAACTTTCGTAAAATCAGGATATACCGTAATCATTTTCTCCTCATAACTATGCTCTACCCCTTCTTTCTCAATTTTAAAAAAGAAATTTGCGTTCCAAGGGTTAAGGATAGTTCCGGCAACAATATGAGGGGATGATGCTATATATAGGTTAGCTAACGGGCGATTAATGATAGCTTGCGTACCCTCACTAAATTGAGCTTCTACCCTAAAAATACAATCCGCATCCTGATGCATCCGGTCAAAGTTGCGATCAAAATCCAATTGCATCATAATAACTATAAAAGCAGCAAAAGCCACAGATAGCCCGAGAACATTTAAAAGAGTGGCCATCTTAAAGCGTTTCAATACACTGAGAAAATTTCTTAGTACAGTTTTCATATTAAAAAAGTTTAGCTTTTGTTTTAAACAAAAATGACACATCCAGCCTTCACAGGTCAGATGTGTCTGTTCTTTGTTAACCAAAAGTGAATGTATTTATGATAATCTTATAAATTGAATCCATACTTGTATTAAAAATCATTCTTTTATATAGACGCACGAAAATGCTAATCGTTGCACTTTTCACAGTTTTTTCTAAAAAAAAGATGATTCTGATAATATAACGACAAAATAAAGATCCATTTATAACATAGCACTTAAGCAAATTTATTATTCTAATGAACAAATCCTACATAGAGTTAAATGATTATTGACACCTGCTTGGCACAGTTGTGCCATCGGCATGGCACAGTAGTGCCACATGTATGGCATAACTGTGCCACTACGATGGCACCAAGGATTTCATTAAACAGAGATTTCTCTAAAGCAAAACTTCTGTTTGTATTTATTATCAGTTAAAAATTATATGCTATACCTACACCCAAAACTTCTTTAAACTGAATTTTGGCTCCTCTTGTTTCACCTTCATCGTTTAAAGTTTTCACATCGTTGTCATATTTTAAGGTGGTATTAAGAGTAGCGGAAAGATATTTGTTAATTTTCATACTAATCAATACATCCCAATTTATATCGACATTTCCGAATTCACTACTATAGGGTGTAAAGAAATCGACTGCAGTAACTAAATCCACATTTTCCATTATATTTTGTTCAAGGCGCGCTTTCAGGTATGCACCAAACTCTGCTTTAAACTTTTTACCCGGATCAACTCCAAACGAACCCAGGTCAGATAAATAATTATCATTGACAAAAGTGAGTTTACCGGCTGCAGGTGAAAAATACAAGGAATAATTTGATTTAGGGCGATAATCAATCCCTAAAGAAATATTCGAATATGCCGGAGCAAAGAAATTAGATATATAATGCGTTTTATCCGGATATTTATATCCTTTATAGAATTGTGTCTTTAAATCAGCCATTAGCGTATAGAACCAAATATTGGTAGTTGTATATCCTAATTGAGTGGTAAAATTCAAGTTGTCATTTGTCTTTTGGGTTCCATTGGTTTTTGTATTTGACATACCATATTCCATTACCAGTGTATTTTGCCACAACCAATTACCACTTTTACGTAATAAAGAACCATTTAAGTAAACATTTCCCGCAAATGAATTCTCACCACCTGCAGACCAGTTACTCATTGCTGTTTGAGAGATATTTAACCCTGTTACGCCTGATAATACCCACTTTCCATCAATATACCCTTTATCATCCTGAGCATTTATCATTGTCACTGAAAGGATAGATAATACAATAAATAATAAACGTTTCATCTTACTAACTTTTTATTAAATTTCTAAGGCTTTTTTCACTTTAGCCTTTCTTAAAAAGAAACAATACAAATTTTCTTTTGTTCATAAACTTTTTTTAATTGCTTATAGTAAGTATCTATATAGATATGCTATCTTGATCTATTGCCATCTTCCTTAAGGGTGGTAATTGTTTTTAAAAGGTTTTGTACTATCTTTGCACTCGTTTATCAATTATATGTTTGTGAAGCGAATAGCTATATATTCTATTAAATGGATATTACCGGTAATATTTATCGCGTACTATAGCAGTATTTCTTTTTATGCTCATATTCATATAGAGAATGGAACGGCTATTCTGCATTCTCACCCCTTTGCCCGGTCTTCAGATAAAATACCACATACACATAATACTTTTGAAGAAATTATTATTCTTCACAACCTCTCTTCGTTACAGATAGCAGATGATATAACTAACCGGGTATGTCTTGAATATCTACCGGATATATCTATATGCATTTTCACTTCTCTAACTCCCTCTATTCTAACATCTTTAGAGGGTAATTTATTTCTTCGGGCTCCTCCTTTTGCTTAACCCTATCAAAATAATATTCCGTTTATTTCAAAACAGGAATGAGTATTTAATTTTTTCCATTTATTAATTAAGACATCTTTCAGGTTCCTTTACAATGCGAGCCCGAAAGAGAGTAATTTCATATACTATGAACAGGGTTATTATAATTTTACTACTAAATATATTTATACCTACTATTTCAGTTTTTGCCAATTTAGATGATGTGGTTTTAAATCCTTCCGATGCTCATATTATAGGCCATGTGCTGGATAAAAAAACTGGGGAACATCTGGCGTATATCAATATTTACCTGGAGGGTACTACTATCGGAACAATGACAGATGGTACAGGCCATTATTATTTGAAAAATCTTCCGGAAGGGAAATTCAAACTTGTAATGAAATCTATCGGATATAAAACGATAGCAAAAGAAGTAACTCTAAAAAAAGGAAATACTCTGGAAATGAATTTCGAAGCAGAAGAAGATGCTGTCTCATTAGATGGTGTTGTTGTTTCGGCAAACAGAAATGAAACGTCCCGCCGCCTGGCTCCTTCTCTGGTAAACGTACTGGATGCAAAAGTATTTGAAACGACACATTCAACATCATTAGCAGATGGATTGAATTTTCAACCCGGAGTACGTGTTGAGAATAACTGTCAGAATTGTGGATTTCAACAAGTTCGTATTAATGGATTGGAAGGGCCTTATACGCAAATACTTATGGATAGCCGCCCTATCTTCAGTGCATTAACCGGAGTATACGGATTGGAACAAATACCGGCAAACATGATTGAACGTGTTGAAATTATGCGGGGAGGTGGCTCCGCTCTTTTTGGTTCTTCTGCTATCGCCGGAACTATTAATATTATCACCAAAGAGCCTTTGCGCAATTCTGCCCAGGTGGCTCACTCATTAACCATGATAGGTGGGGATCGTCCGGATAATAATACGACTTTCAATGCATCTTTAGTAACTGATGACCATAAAGCAGGAATCTATATATTCGGTCAAAACCGGTATCGTGCTGCTTATGATCATGATGGTGACGGATATACGGAGCTTGGAAAAATAAATGCTAAAACCATTGGTTTCCGTTCATATCTAAAAACCAGTACATACTCCAAACTAACTTTTGAATATCACAATATCAGTGAATTCCGACGGGGAGGTAACCTATTGGATAAACAACCACATCAAACAAATATCACGGAACAAACCGATCATAACATTAATGGTGGAGGATTAAAATTCGACATATTTTCTAAAGATTATCGTCATCGTATAAATATTTATTCTTCAACCCAACACACCAAACGAGATAGCTATTACGGAGCGGATTTTAATGAAGATGCTTATGGACATACTACTGACCTTACTTTTGTTGGGGGTGGACAATATGTATATGACTTCGAACGCTTTCTCTTCATGCCGGCACAATTTACCGGAGGTATGGAATATAATTATGATGACCTGCAAGACAGAATGCTTGGTTACGATCGTATAATTGAACAAACAGTACACATTGGAAGTCTATTTCTTCAAAATGAATGGAAAAACAATCATTGGAGTTTTCTAGTTGGCGGACGGTTGGATAAACATAACCTAATCGATCATGTCATAGTCAGTCCACGAGCCAATCTACGCTTTAATCCGACTGAAGATATTAATATGCGCCTCTCCTATTCAAGTGGTTTCCGTGCCCCACAGGCTTTTGATGAAGACCTTCATATCACCGCAGTGGGGGGAGATGTTGCTATTATCAACCTGGCAGATGACTTGAAAGAAGAAAACTCACAGAGCCTTAGCGCTTCAATAGATTTTTACCGCCGTTTCGGAGCCGTACAGGCCAACTTCTTGATAGAAGGATTCTATACGGATCTTCGTAATGTCTTTATACTGGAAGAAAAAGGACGGGATAACGATAACAATCTTTTATTGGAGAGAAGAAATGG
Organism: Tannerellaceae bacterium; assembly: GCA_032073245.1. GTDB lineage: Bacteria > Bacteroidota > Bacteroidia > Bacteroidales > Tannerellaceae > QVMG01. The sequence continues at coordinate 7,872 of DAMANX010000026.1, read as the reverse complement.
AAAAGGAGCCCGTGTGATGGGAATCAATCTTGAAGGAAAGATTGCTTATTCATGGATGCAAATACAGGCAGGAGCGACAATACAACGTAGTCGTTATAAAGAGGCAGAACAATGGAGTGAAAATGAAAATATCGAACCCCAGAAAAAGATGTTTCGTTCTCCCGATGTATATGGATATTTCACCTCTACTTTTACACCTATAAAGAATTTAGGAGCCTCTCTTACCGGCACCTATACCGGTAGTATGTTAGTACAGCACATGGAGGGTTATATACCGGAAGATAGAGAAGAAAAAACTCCGGATTTCTTTGATTTAAATGTGAAATTTACATACGATATACCTATATTTAAAACCTCTACATTTCAATTGAATGCAGGCGTACAAAACATATTTAATGCTTTTCAAAAGGACTTTGATAAAGGTCCAAACCGGGATGCGGGATATATGTATGGGCCGGGGTTACCTCGAAGCTATTTTGTCGGCTGTAAAATGACTTACTAATGAATGTCAGTTAAAATATCAATTTGTCAAATTACCCATACTATTTTGTTTTTCTATGCATAGTTTATTTCTGAATTATGCATAGAAAGACTTTTTAACCTATCATATTTTCTATAAATTTAAGAATATGCTGTCTTCGCGATCACCGAAAGTAATTGAAAATAATCCCTCAATTTTTATTATGCCTGTAAATCTGTTTCAAATTTTATGAAAAGAAGAGTATATAAAAAAGGAAAGGTTATCCTCCCGGACAACCAATCTTCATTGTTAACCTTAAAATCTAATACCATGAAAAACACAATGCAAATATAGCGCTTTTTATGTTATTCAGCATAAAAACACTCAAAAAAGAAACCCATTTATGTTTAATTAACATAATTATCTGCCAAACAACATACCGACTTCAAATTAATAAACGAATTGTTTTTATACAAGAATCCTTTCTACCCTAGGATTGAATGCCCAATTATGTTTTTATTATTCATAACTTTTCTATCAAATTTATCCCATTAGAATTTTACCTTTGCAAATCTATTAATACCAAAAATCGATTCGTATGCCCAGAATAAACTGCTTTGTTATATATGGAGAACAGGAAATTACTCAACAAACTGTTATTCAATTAAGTGAATCATCATTAATTAATAATATATATCTGATTACTCCAAATAAACAAGCAAAAGCTATTCATCCAGCTTATGTCATTCATACAGAAGATATATGGAGCACATCGACTATACGGGAAATAGCTAAACATTCCACCTCGGATTATTCTTTATTATACACTAAAGCAGATTCTCTGCAAACAGGCCTACTGGCTTTGGAACGCCTTGTGTCAATCGCAGACGACACAAACGCAGGAATGGTATATGCCGATCATTACCAAATTAAAGAAAATAAAAGGATTGAACATCCCTTAATAGACTATCAAAAAGGAAGTTTACGTAATGATTTCGACTTTGGGTCTATCCTACTCTATCGAACATCAATTTTACGACTTGCAACGGCTTCCATGAATAAAGAATATAAATTTGCAGGCCTTTATGATTTACGTTTAAAAGTATCTCAACAATCCGAATTAGTACATATAAATGAATACCTGTATACGGAAGTTGAAAATGATACACGTTCATCAGGTGAAAAACTATTTGATTATGTGAATCCAAGTAACCGCTCTCTACAAATTGAGATGGAGGCTGCATGCACTGATCATCTAAAAAAAATAGGTGGTTATCTTCCTCCTGTATTCAAATCAATAGATTTTAATAAAGAATCTTTCGCCATGGAAGCTTCAGTTATCATTCCTGTTCGTAACCGGAAAAGAACTATAGAGGATGCTATTCAATCCGTTTGGAAACAAAAAACAAGTTTTCCTTTTAACTTGATAATTATAGACAACCATTCTTCAGATGGCACAACAGAAATCATAAAGAGTTATGCAAATGACAACCGTTTACTTCATATCATCCCCGATAGAGATGATTTAGGAATTGGAGGATGCTGGAATCTGGGAGTACATCATCCTGAATGTGGTAAATTCGTTATCCAATTAGATAGTGATGATGTATATAGCGATGAGAATACAATACAAAAGATTGTAGATGCGTTCTATGCACAACAATGTGCTATGGTGATAGGCACCTATCGTATGACTGATTTCAATATGAAGACTTTGCCACCGGGAGTAATTGATCACAGAGAATGGACACCCGAAAACGGACATAACAATGCCCTTCGTATCAATGGCTTGGGTGCTCCTCGTGCTTTCTACACGCCTCTACTTCGTTCATTAAATTTGCCTAACACAAGTTATGGTGAAGATTATGCAATCGGATTACGAATTTGTAGAGAGTATCTGATAGGGCGCATTTATGAGACCTTATATCTCTGTCGACGTTGGGAAGACAACTCTGACAATTCCCTAGACATCAACAGACTAAACACATATAACAAATATAAAGATCAAATAAGAACCTGGGAATTGCATGCCCGTATAAATAAAATGAAGTTATGAGAATGGAAAAATGGGCCACCTCCTCACAAGTAGAAACACTTTTAGCAAAACAGTTAAAGGATTGGCCCTTAGCTAAAAACAATTATGAAAAACTTAATTCAATCTGCACCCATTCATTCGACTTAGGTGGTTTTATTATAAAAACTCAATTTACCCCCTCGCGTCTATTATCATCGGGTGCTAAAATAGACATACAATCTCTGCAGAAAAGAAAATGTTTTTTATGCGAAAAGAATCTGCCTGAAGAGCAAGAATGGCTATTTTTTGATCCCCATTATTATATATTATGTAATCCCTATCCCATTTTCCCTGAACATTTCACAATTCCGACTATCCAACACCTTCCTCAAGAGATACTCCCTCGTTTTAATGATTTTCTGGAATTGGTAAAAAATCTGGATAAATATACAATATTTTATAATGGCCCAAAGAGTGGAGCATCAGCACCAGATCATGCCCATTTTCAAGCTGTAACGCAAGGCATAATGCCAATTGATAATGAAATAGATACACAAATAAAGTTGGGTGAAGTGATTATTCGTTTATCAGATGGAATACTACATTCACTTATACACTATTTGCGAAATGGTTTTGTTATACAAACAAAAAGTCTCACTACTGCCAGAAAACTTTTTGAAAAAGTTTATAACTCGCTAGACATCCTACCAGATGAGACAGAACCAAAGATGAATTTATTCGGTTTGTACAGAAATTATGAATGGACTATTATAATTATACCACGCAAACAACATCGGCCAACTCAATTTTATGCAGAAGAAGAGGCACAACTACTGGTTAGTCCGGGAGCAGCCGATATCGGCGGTCTTTTTATTACCGCACGAAAAGAAGATTTTGACAAGATAAATTCTGAGCTTTTACGAGATATTTACCAACAAGTTTGTTATTCCACTGAAGATATTAATAGGATTAGTGAAATTATCCGATTAAATTCAAATGAAATGGTATGAGAATTATAAATAATAGAGAAAAAAGGGCTCTCATAATGAATATGTTAATTATCTTTGTCAACGAACTAAGAATATTAACAGTTAATAATTCGCGTTGGAAGTCTTGTTTTGATCTGTATATGAAACTGATATTTGTTTCATTTCCAGTCAAGATGAAATATTCTAATATAATATATGCCATCTGACAGTGACATAAAATTTAAATATGCCCTTGCTCCACTCTCATTTTTATACGGATTAGGGGTACGATTTAGAAATCAACTATTCGATTGGGGAATACTCCCATCCGAACGATTTCCTGTCCCTGTTATTTGTGTGGGTAACCTGGCTGCAGGCGGAACAGGAAAAACGCCTCATACCGAATACATTATCCGCCTTTTACGCCATCGATACAAAATAGCTGTGGTTAGTCGGGGCTATAAACGAAAAACAACCGGTTACATATTAGCTACTCCGCAAAGTACCAGTTATGAAATAGGTGATGAACCCAACCAACTCATGCGGAAATTTCCAAACTTATTATTAGCTGTAGACAGTGACCGTAGACGTGGAATTCGCAACCTTCTAGCTTTACCAGAAGATAAGCGTCCGGAAGTAATTATTCTGGATGATGGTTTTCAACATCGATATGTAAAACCTTCCCTTTCAATTGTGCTTACAGATTATCATCGGTTATATTACGAAGACAAGTTACTTCCAGTTGGAATGCTTCGTGATTACCCTGCAACGATACGCCGTGCTGATGTCGTTATCGTCACCAAATGTGAAAAAGATCTAAAGCCGATTGAATACCGAATTATAGAAGATCACATGCAATTACTTGCTAATCAAGAAATACTATTCACTCGGGTAGTATATAGTGATCTCAAACCTGTATTTCCTGAAGATGCAAGCCCCCGTGTACTCCGTGATATACGAAGAGATGATGATGTTTTAGTTATATCTGCAATTGCTACTCCTAAACCTTTTGAAGAAGAATTAAAAAAATATTCAAAACAAGTAATTGCTGTAAATTTCCCCGATCATTATGCTTTTAATAAAAATGATTTCAAAAAGCTTGATGATACGTTTAACAGTATGACATCTTCCGAGAAATTGATTGTAGTTACTGAAAAAGATGCGGCACGGTTACGTAATAATCCTCTTCTACCCGAAGAATGGAAAAAATCATTATATTCTTTGCCCATCTCAATAGTCTTCTTCGGAAAAAGGGAATCACTTTTTGATGAAATAATACTTAAACATATAGAAACAATAAAACAAAAGGGTCTTCCGGACTAACATGATATGAGTAACCGAACTGAAATTTCAACATTAGGCGAATTCGGATTAATTCGTCATCTTACCGATCGATTAGAAATCAGAAACAAAAGTACTTTAATGGGAGTAGGTGATGATGCGGCTGTACTTGATTACAAAGAAAAGCAGGTGCTAGTTACTACTGATCTCTTATTAGAAGGAGTTCATTTTGATCTCACCTATGTAGCACTTAAACATTTAGGATATAAGTCAGCTATAGTTAACTTCTCCGATATATATGCAATGAATGGAAAACCCCGACAGATTACTGTTTCGTTGGGTATTTCTAAACGATTTTCCGTTGAAGATCTGGATGAATTCTATGCAGGATTAAAATTAGCATGTGATATTTACGGAGTGGATCTCGTAGGAGGTGATACATCTTCTTCTCTCACGGGGCTAACTATAAGCATTACGTGTATTGGGGAAGGCGATAAAGAAAAAATTGTTTATCGCAACGGAGCTAAAGACACTGATTTAATTTGTGTATCAGGTGACCTGGGAGCTGCTTATATGGGCTTACAGTTATTGGAACGGGAAAAAAGAATATTCAATGGACAGAGTGACTTTAAACCGGATTTTGCCGGTAAAGAATATCTATTGGAAAGACAGTTAAAACCGGAAGCTCGAAAAGATATTATTGAGATGTTGGAAAAAGCAGGAATAATACCAACCTCCATGATTGATATTTCTGATGGATTATCTTCAGAACTCTTACATATTTCTAAAGAAAGTAAAACCGGTTGTCGCATTTACGAAGAACGTATCCCTATAGATTACCAGACAGCGGCATTAGCAGAACAATTCGGAATGAATCTATATACAGTTGCTTTAAATGGCGGAGAAGACTATGAATTGCTATTCACAGTCCCTCTATCCTTCCATGATCAAATAATTGAAATGAATGGTATACAAATCATTGGGCATATTACAAAACCAGAATTAGGCAATTATCTCATCGGTCGCGACGGAGGAGAAGTTGAACTTACCGCACAAGGTTGGAATGCAATACAAGGATAAAAACTGGAAAAAAGCCTACCAACTATTGTATATTCAAAAAAACACCCTATCTTTGCACCCGTATTGAAAAAAACAATACCAAATGGTGCCATAGCTCAGTTGGTAGAGCAAAGGACTGAAAATCCTTGTGTCCCCGGTTCGATTCCTGGTGGCACCACTTTTAAAAGAAGCAAAATCACGTAAACCCCTGAATTTCAAAGAAGTTCAGGGGTTTTTCATTTCTAAGAAAACGCAAAAAAAAGGTATCCTAAAGCATGTCTATCATTGCAAATTCGGTGGCTTTTTTTGAGCCCCTGAAAAAAGCCACCGATTATGTATTTTATTCACTGATTCACAGTTATTTGCGTAGCCACAACTTGCATTCGATTTCATAGATTTGTAACACTAAAAAATGGGATTATGAAGCAAGAAAAATTGAGTATTTTGTATTTTATTTTAAAAGGTAGAACATTAAAATCAGGAGAGGCTCCTATTTTACTAAGAGTAACTGTTGGAGGTGATTATGACGAAGCCCGAATACAGCGAAGTGTACTCCCATCCTTATGGGATCGGGCAAAAGGATGCTGCAAAAGAAAAAGTAGAGCATCTAATGAGTTAAATGAATATATTCGGGAACTGAATGTGAAACTTCTGACCATCCATAAAGAACTTGTTTTGGAGGAAGCATATATTACACCTAAGCTACTTCTCAAAAAACTATTCAGTCTCGAAGAAAAACGGACTGTACACCAGTCATTCCTTGAACACAATGATGAATGCCGCAGGCAGATTGGTGTTAACTATGAAGCTGTGACAATAAACCGCTATGATAACTGTGCGAGAAGTCTGGCTACTTTTATTCAACAGGAATTTGGTAAAGAAGATATTTCTTTTGCAGAACTTAATGGATCTATAATTCGGCGTTTTGAAATGTTTCTTAAAGTGGAGAAACAACTCTGTCAGAATACTGTAGTTCGTTATATGAAATGTTTTAAGAAGTTTGTGAATACAGCTCTTGCTAATGACTGGATAAAGAAAGATCCGTTTATCGGAATAAAGTTTAAGCAAGAAGAAACAACTCCGGTCTTCCTAACTAAAGAAGAACTGGATTTATTAATAGCTAAAGAATTTTCGGTAGAACGTCTTACATTAGTACGGGATTTATTTGTTTTCAGCTTGAATACCGGTTTGGCGTTCGTAGATGCTAAAGAATTGAGACCGGAACATCTGTTTAGAGATAACGATGGTAATCTTTGGATTCGTAAGGGCCGCCATAAGATGAAAAGAAACCAAGCCAACTGTACCAGCAATGTTTCTTTATTGGAAACAGCACAGCAGATATTGGAGAGATACAAAGATCATCCAGTATGTATTCAAAAAGGCCTCTGTCTTCCTGTATTAAGTAATCAAAAGATGAATTCTTACCTGAAGGAAATCGCTGATTTCTGTGGAATAACAAAGAATTTAACAACTCATGTAGCAAGACATATAAAACCCTTCAACCATGTGTATTTCAACGCATTACAAAGTCGAATTTGCAGATAGGTAACGATTTAGAAACCAGCTATCATTATTCGCTGATTAGCTTCGTTTTCAAGAATATATTAAGAGCGACTTAATAGATACAAAGATACGCAATTATCCACATATTGCCAATATTCTTATAATATATTATCTCCTACTATTGAGGAATATATTCTTTTATTTCCCTCACAATAATTCTCCTTACAAATCATAGTTTATCGGTAATAGAAAGCACTTTATTATCGACTCACTTTTTATCATCAGAAAAAAAGTCAAATAAAAATTTTGTTGTGACCGAATAGTTACATATCTTTGTGCCCGGATGGTCACAAATAATAAATGTATGATATGGTAAAAGAAAGGGATCGGCAACAGTCCGAAGAAAAATTGATTAATGCTGTCGGAGAATTAATAGAGGAAATTGGTTTTGAAAACCTCGGAATTAATCAGGTTGCAAAAAAAGCAGGGTTTTCCAAGAATCTTATCTATCGGTATTTCGAATCGTTAGACGGTGGAAAATCCAGTGCGCGTTGACCCCGTGCGCCAAGTCGAAATTGACCCCTTAA
>DAMANX010000025.1:0-79879 GCA_032073245.1 Tannerellaceae bacterium | reverse complement strand
GGGATATACTACAATTATGAGAAATACGATAGGTTAAAAAGTGTTTCTATGTATAATTCGAGGACAAACTAGGGATAGAAAAGCGAAATTATATGCGTGATTTGACAATATGATATTGAAGTAGAAATTTGAGGGAAACTTATAGAAAAAACGTATATTATTTTGTAAACTCGTTGAGTATTTGTATATTTGCACTCGATTTAGAGAAGTTGAGGAGGGGGCGGGGTCGTCCCCTCCTTCTGTTATAGTTATATTTATGATTGAAAAAAACAAAATTAATCAGTTGGTAGAAGAGGGTTTGGCATCATCCACAAATTATCTGGTAGATGTGAGTGTTAAGCCTGGGAATCTGATTGTTGTTGAGATTGACAATGATGAAGCGGTGAGCATAGATGATTGTATTGCTTTAAGCCGCTACATAGAAAGCCAACTTGATCGTGAAGTGGAAGATTTTGAACTCGAAGTAGGTTCTGCCGGCATCACTTCTCCTTTTAAGGTGCTTCGCCAGTACCAAAAGAATATTGGCAATGAAGTGGAGATGCTATTGAAAAACGGAACCAAATTGACCGGAATTTTGAAAGCTGCAGACGAAAAAGAGGTTACAATAACGCTCATTAAGCAGGTTAAGCCTGAAGGAGCTAAAAGAAAAGTCACAGTTGAAGAAGATCATTCATATACATACGAAGAAATAAAATATACAAAATACTTAATAAGATTCAAGTAAAGATTATGGCCAAGAAAGAGGAAACAATCAGTATGATCGATACCCTTGCGGAATTTAAAGAACTCAAAAATATCGATAAAGATACGATGATAAGCGTTTTGGAAGAATCCTTCCGTAACGTAATAGCCAAAATGTTTGGAACAGATGAGAATTATGATGTAATTATTAACCCTGAAAAGGGTGATTTTGAAATATGGCGTAACCGTACTGTGGTTGCCGACGATGAATTGGAAGATTCAAACCTGGAACTGACTCTTACGGAAGCACGTACTATTGACCCTGACTGTGAAGTTGGTGAAGAGGTTACTGACGAAGTACACTTTGCCAAATTCGGGCGTCGTGCGATCCTGAATCTACGCCAGACATTAGCTTCCAAAATATTGGAATTACAAAAAGACAATTTATACGCGAAATATAAAGACAGAATCGGTACAATTATTGCTGCCGATGTGTATCAGGTGTGGAAAAAAGAGATCTTGTTATTGGATGACGAGGGAAATGAGTTGCTGCTCCCTAAATCAGAACAGATCCCAACCGACTTCTACAGAAAAGGAGAAACCGTGCGTGCCATCGTACAACGGGTGGATAACTTCAACAACAATCCGAAGATTATCCTCTCACGTACCGATAAGGTATTCTTGCAACGGTTATTCGAATTGGAAGTACCCGAGATCAACGATGGCCTTATCACTATCAAAGCAATTGCCCGTATACCGGGTGAGCGTGCAAAGGTAGCGGTAGAATCGTATGATGATCGTATCGACCCGGTTGGTGCTTGTGTGGGGATGAAAGGTTCGCGTATTCATGGAATCGTACGTGAGTTGCGCAACGAAAATATCGATGTGATCAACTACACTGCGAATGTAGGCCTGTTTATTCAACGTTCATTGAGTCCGGCGAAAATATCATCGATCCGTGTTACCGAAGATGAGCATAAGGCTGAAGTGTACCTGCGCCCTGAAGAGGTGTCGCTGGCGATAGGAAAAGGTGGTTTGAATATCAAACTAGCTTGTATGTTGACAGAATATACTATAGATGTGTTCCGCGATATTGAAGGAGCCGACGAAGAGGATATCTATCTGGATGAATTTGCAGATGAAATTGACAGCTGGGTAATCGAAGCATTGAAAAATATCGGTTGCTACACTGCAAAGTCGGTAATTGCTATGGACAGGAGTGAGATAATTGAGCGTGCCGACCTGGAAGAACAGACAGTCGACGATTTGCTGAAGATCTTAACTGCCGAATTTGAGGATGAAAAAGAATAAGTTTACGACAAAGTAAGATATGCCTATTAAATTAATACAAGTACAGAGAAATTTAAACGTGGGGAAGAGCACGGTAGTGGAATTCCTACACAAAAAGGGTCACGATATTGAGGATAATCCCAATACACGGATCAGTGATGAACAGTATGCTTTGCTCGTGAAAGAGTTTGGAAAAGACTTGACCGAAAATGAACGTAATGCTCTATTGAGCCCTCGTCCACAAAAGGTCACTCCTCCTACTCCACCCCAAGAAGAAAAGAAGGAAGAGATAAAAACAGTTGTTCCGGAAGAGTTTAAGCCGAAAATTGTCACCAGAGGCCATATTGATCTGGAAGCAGGTCATAGAAAAACCGTAACAGAAACAGCTCCTCCCCGAAAAGAGGAACCGAAAAAAGAACCTGTTGCGGAAAAAGCTCCCGTGGTGAATGAGCCAAAACCCGAAGTTGCGAAAGAAGAACCTAAGAAGGAAGAAAAAAAGGTGGAAGAAAAACGACCAACATTGATTGCAGAAACTCCTGTTCAGCCGAAAAAGGTGATTGAGGTTAAGAAAGAAGAACCGGCACGGGTAGTTGAACCAATGAAAGTTCCTGAAAAAGAAGAAACTAAACCGCAGGTCACAACAGAAATGGAAGCTTCCGTAACAGAAGAGACCAATCATGATTCGGAACCTTTCCGTCTGAATACTCCTAAACTGGAATCAAATATCAAGGTAACAGGTATGATCGACCTGACCAGCCTTAACCAGTCGACCCGTCCTAAAAAGAAGACAAAAGAAGAAAAGAAAAAAGAACGGGATGAAAAGAACAAACCTGTCGGTGGTAACAGGCCTGCTGGACAAAACGGCCCATTCCGGCCGAAAGAGGGAGGAGCTCCGCGGCCTAATACAGGAGGTCCAAACAAACCGGGTACGGGTCCTGTTAAGCCAGGTTCAACACCAACTAAACCGGGAGAGAGCGCAGATGCTAAGAAAAAGCGTAACCGCATCAAGAAAGACCGGATTGATATCAATAATACACCGGGAACCAATGCACGCCCAACACGCCCCGATACGCGTAGCAGTGGCACGGGCGGAGGTGCCGGCGCAGGTGGTAATAAACCTCGTTTAAGACGGCCTGTAAAAGCAGCCGTAAGCGAAGAAGATGTACAAAAGCAGGTAAAAGAAACCCTGGCTCGTTTAACCAATAAAGGTAATAAGGGCAAAGGTGCTAAGTACCGTAGAGATAAGAGGGATGCTGCAGTTCGTCGTGAAAACGAACAATTGGAACAGGAGGAACTCGAAAGCCGCGTATTGAAACTGACTGAATTCGTTACGGCAAATGACCTTGCCAATATGATGAATATACCGGTAACCCAGGTTATTGCGACTTGTATGTCTATCGGTATGATGGTTTCCATCAACCAGCGCTTGGATGCGGAAACGATCAATATTGTAGCAGATGAATTCGGATTCAAAACAGAATACGTAAGTGCGGAAGTTGTAGAAGCTATCAAATCGGATGATGAATATGATAATGAAGAAGACTGGGTATCACGTCCACCAATCGTAACGGTAATGGGACACGTTGACCACGGTAAAACTTCTTTGCTGGACAACATCCGTAAAGCTAATGTTATTGCCGGTGAGGCCGGAGGTATCACACAGCACATTGGAGCTTACAATGTGAAGCTGGCTAGCGGCCGTCGCATCACCTTCCTGGATACTCCGGGCCACGAAGCCTTTACGGCTATGCGTGCACGTGGTGCGAAAGTAACAGATATCGCTATTATTATCGTTGCTGCTGATGATAATGTGATGCCTCAGACTATTGAAGCAATTAATCATGCTTCTGCAGCAGGCGTACCCATTGTATTTGCAATCAACAAAATAGATAAAGAAGGTGCTAATCCGGACAAGATCAAAGAAGTTCTGGCTGGCATGAACTACCTGGTCGAAGATTGGGGTGGTAAGTACCAGAGCCAGGAAATATCTGCAAAGAAAGGTGTCGGCATTGAAGAGTTATTGGAGAAAGTGTTGCTGGAAGCAGATCTGTTAGATTTAAAAGCTAATCCTATTAAACGGGCAGTAGGTTCAATTATTGAATCTTCACTTGATAAAGGGCGTGGATATGTTTCTACTGTATTAGTAGAGAACGGAACACTAAAAATGGGAGATATTGTGCTTGCCGGAACACATTATGGACGTATCAAAGCAATGTTCAATGAGCGTAATCAACGTGTGGAAAAAGCAGGGCCTTCAGAACCAGTATTAATTCTTGGACTGAATGGAGCCCCCCAGGCAGGGGACACCTTCAATGTGCTGGAAACGGAGCAGGAAGCCAGAGAAATTGCAACCCGTCGTGAACAGTTACAACGTGAATTAGGACTCCGTACTCAGAAGATGCTTACCCTGGATGACATCGGTCGCCGAATCGCTGTGGGTAACTTCCAGGAATTAAATGTTATAGTGAAGGGTGACGTGGACGGTTCTGTGGAGGCATTGTCCGACTCGTTGATCCGTCTTTCTACAGAAGAAATTCAAGTAAATGTGATCCATAAAGCTGTCGGACAGATATCCGAATCGGATGTGGTACTTGCTGCAGCATCTGATGCTATTATCATTGGATTCCAGGTACGTCCATCACAAGCAGCTCGTCGAAATGCAGAAAAAGAAGGTGTAGAGATTCGTCTTTATTCTATTATCTATGATGCGATAGAAGAGGTTAAGAGTGCAATGGAAGGTATGTTGTCTCCTGAAATCAGGGAAGAGATCACTGCAAACGTAGAAGTACAACAAGTATTCAAGATCACGAAAGTGGGTACTATTGCCGGCTGTATGGTACGTGAAGGTAAAATCAAACGTACCAATAAAGTACGTCTGATCCGTGACGGTATCGTGATTCATTCCGGTGAACTGGAATCTCTGAAACGTTTCAAAGACGATGTTAAAGAAGTTGTATCCGGACAGGATTGTGGTTTGAACATAAAGAATTTCAATGATATCCAGGTAGGAGATATTGTTGAGGCGTACGAAGAAACAGAAATCAAGAAAACGTTATAAATATGAACTGGTTAGACATTATCATATTATGTCTGGCAGGAATAGGTATTGTGAAAGGCCTGTTTGATGGACTCATCAAACAGGTTGTTTCTCTTATAGCCCTTTTGGCCGGTATTTTCTTTTGTGGGAAAGCCGCTATGTGGGTAAGGGGATATATAGCAGATCTGGATTGGTTTCCACCGGAAGGGGTTTCAATCCTGAGTTACGTGCTTGGTTTCTTATTGATAGTTGCAGTAGTATTATTGGCTGGTGAGATTGTTCATCGTTTGGTAGGAGCTACTCCGTTGAGTATTATCAATCACATTATCGGAGGAGCATTTGGTATTCTGGTAATGCTTCTTTTCCTTAGTCTGTTTTTCAATTTACTTGAATCGGTTGACAAAGGATCAGTCCTAATTTCCGTTGATACAAAATTAAACTCCCGTTTCTATATGCAGATCAAAGAAATTATTCCAACTATTTTCCCTAATAACTTGTTTTCTTAATATGGAATGTGAAGTAAGGGGTAAGAAGAAAGAAGTATGGAGTAAGAAGTAATACTGTGTGGGTTCTTACTTCTTACACCATACTCCTTACTACTAATAAAATATATATGCAAGATTCAAATGCTATTATAAATGAAGTAACGAACAGCGACTATAAGTACGGATTCGTTACGGACATAGATACAGAAGTGATTCGTCGTGGGCTGGATGAGCAGACCGTTCGTATCATATCTGCTAAAAAGAATGAGCCGGAATGGTTATTAGACTTTCGTTTGAAAGCTTTCCGTCACTGGCAGACACTTGAGATGCCCAAATGGGCACACCTCAACATTCCTCCTATCGATTATCAGGATATTATCTATTATGCTGCGCCTAAGAAAAAGGAAGGTCCTAAAAGTATGGATGAAGTCGATCCTGAATTACTAAAAACTTTTGATAAGCTGGGAATTCCTTTGCATGAACGTGCACAATTGGCAGGGATGGCAGTAGATGCCGTAATGGATAGTGTATCAGTGAAGACTACATTTAAAGAAGTATTAGCTGAAAAAGGCATCATTTTCTGCTCATTTAGCGAAGCTGTAACTAATTATCCCGATCTGGTACAGAAATATCTCGGTACCGTAGTTAGTTACCGGGATAACTTCTTTGCGGCTTTGAACTCAGCAGTATTCTCTGACGGTTCATTTGTTTATATCCCCAAAGGGGTACGAAGCCCAATGGAATTAAGTACATATTTCCGTATCAATGCTGCAAATACAGGACAATTTGAACGAACGCTGATCGTTGCCGACGATGAAGCTTATGTAAGCTATCTGGAAGGATGTACAGCACCTATGCGAGATGAAAATCAGTTACATGCGGCGATCGTGGAGATCATTGCAATGGAGCGTGCAGAAGTTAAATACTCTACAGTTCAAAACTGGTATCCGGGAGACAAAGAGGGCAAAGGTGGTATTTATAATTTTGTGACAAAACGCGGGCTCTGTAAAGGGGAAGGTAGTAAAATATCCTGGACCCAGGTTGAAACCGGTTCAGCAATCACCTGGAAATACCCAAGTTGTATTTTGGCTGGGGATAATTCTATCGGAGAATTTTACTCAGTAGCTGTAACCAATAATTACCAGCAAGCTGATACCGGAACCAAGATGATCCATTTAGGTAAAAATACCAAAAGCCGTATCGTCTCGAAAGGTATTTCTGCCGGATTCAGCCAGAATAGTTACAGAGGATTGGTTAAGGTATCACCACGTGCTGTAGGCGCCCGCAATCACAGCCAATGCGATAGTTTACTTTTAAGCTCCACTTGCGGAGCACATACATACCCCTATGCTGATATACAGAATGAAACAGCAGTAGTGGAACACGAAGCGACTACCAGCAAGATCAGTGAAGAGCAACTCTTCTATTGCCAACAACGAGGAATTGGAGTGGAAGAAGCTGTCGGATTGATCGTTAACGGATATGCAAAAGAGGTAATGAATAAACTCCCTATGGAGTTTGCTGTAGAGGCACAGAAGCTATTAACTATTTCATTAGAAGGAAGCGTAGGATAAATTTTGCATGCAAAATTTATAAATTGACAATTGTCAATTGTTAATTGTCAATTGTCAATTAAATAAAAGAGAAATGTGATTTACTATAAAAAGATATATTGATTAAATAGTTTAACGATGCTTTTAACTGTCAATTGTCAACTGTCAATTGTCAATTAAAGCGAAGCAAAGCAAGCTTATGTTATTAAATATAAAGAATTTACATGCCGAAATTAACGGCAAAGAGATACTAAAAGGGATCGACCTACAGGTGAATGCCGGTGAAATCCATGCTATCATGGGCCCGAATGGATCCGGGAAAAGCACATTAAGCAGTGTACTGGTAGGAAATCCTGTAGTAGAGGTAACTGAAGGAGAAGTTCTCTATGAAGGGAAAAATTTATTAGAGTTAGAGCCCGAAGACCGTAGTCGGGAAGGGATTTTTCTAAGCTTCCAATATCCGGTAGAAATACCCGGAGTGAGTATGGTAAACTTTATGCGTGCTGCTCTAAATGAACACCGTAAACACAAAGGATTAGAACCGATATCTGCTTCTGATTTTTTGAAATTGATGCGTGATAAACGCGCCATAGTTGAGTTGGATAACAAACTGGCAAGCCGTTCGGTAAACGAAGGTTTCTCCGGAGGCGAAAAGAAGCGCAATGAGATCTTTCAGATGGCCATGCTGGAACCTAAATTAGCCATTCTGGATGAAACGGATAGTGGTTTGGACATTGATGCCCTTCGGGTTGTTGCAAATGGCGTAAATCAATTGCGTACCCCAGAGAATGCGGCAATCGTAATCACACACTATCAACGTTTGCTCGATTATATCAAACCTGATTTTGTCCATGTTCTCTATAAAGGCCGTATCGTAAAAAGTGGAGGACCCGAACTAGCCCTTGAACTGGAAGAGAAAGGTTATGATTGGCTGAAAAAGAATGATTAATGATTAATGGTTAATGATTAATTGAGAAGAAAATGAATTCTTTGATGATGATCGTTAACCGTTTACCATTAATAATTAATAATTAATCATTAGAAAACGTGAAAGCTGAACAACAATATATAGAGTTATTTACAAAGTATGAAGAACTGATAGGTAAGCATAGTACCCCGGTGATGAATAGTCTTCGTACAAAAGCGCTTGAGGATTTTGAGCAGTTGGGGTTTCCGGAATATAAAAGTGAAGACTATCAACATACAGATGTAGCACAATTGTTTGCTCCTGATTATGGTATTAATATCAATCGTGTAGATATACCGGTAAATCCCTATGATGTATTCAGGTGTGATGTACCTAATCTAAGTACGGCACTTTACTTTATTGTAAATGATACATTTTACACGCACGTACAACAAAAAGGTCTATTACCCGAGAATGTATATGTGGGAGGGCTAAAAGCGTTTACGGAGCAATATCCGGATATTGCAACCCGGTATTATGGACAAGCTGCACCCAGCAATAAAGACGGCCTTATTGCGTTGAATACAATGCTTGCGCAAGATGGGTTTGTTATATATGTCCCTAAGAATACGGTGGTTGACAAGCCTATACAATTGGTAAATATTCTGCGGAGCGATGTGGATACCATGGCAAACCGTCGAATGCTCATTATTATGGAGGAGCATTCAGAAGCTAAATTATTGGTATGCGATCACAGTGTCGATGATGTGAAATTTCTCTCCACGCAAGTGGTAGAAATCTTTGCAGCAGAAGGAGCTATGTTTGATTATTATGATCTGGAGGAAAGTAGTGTTTCGACTACCCGTTTTAATTCAGTTCATGTGAAACAGAGAGCATCTTCCAATGTCCTGGTAAATGGAATTACACTTTACAATGGATTGAGCCGTAATAATTATTATATCGAACTAAACGGAGAATATGCCGAATCAACCCTTTGTGGCATGTCTATTTTAGATAAAGAACAACATGTGGATATGTATAGCCATATTACCCATGCAGTTCCTAATTGCACCAGTAGCGAATTAGTGAAAAATGTTCTTAATGATCATTCTACTTCTGCCTTCAGTGGGCGTATTCTGGTAAAAGAAGGGGCACAGAAAACCCAAGCCTATCAAACAAATCGTAACCTTGCTATAACACGTGAAGCACAGATACACAGTAAACCACAGCTTGAAATATATGCTGATGATGTAAAGTGTTCACATGGGATGACTACAGGGCAATTGGATGAAAACGCTTTATTTTATTTGCGCACGCGCGGTATACCCAAAGAAGAAGCACGCATGTTGTTAAGTGTCGCCTTTACTGCTGACGTGGTTGATCATGTTCGCCTGGATATATTAAAGGAGCGTCTGCATAAACTTGTCGAGAAACGTTTCCGCGGTGAACTGGCGAAGTGTGCCGGGTGCGGAATATGTAAATAATCCATGAATATATAAAAAGAAAAGAATATGAAATTGATGCATGTTGCTCTCTGGACAAATGACCTGGAACGTTCCCGTGAATTTTATATGAAATATTTCAGCGGGGAAAGTAATGAGAAATATGTAAATGAGAAAAAAGGCTTTTCTTCCTACTTCATTACATTTCAAGGGGGAATGTCTGTAGAAATCATGCAGCGTATAGATGTTCAAACCGGTCATACAGGAGAGTTTCTGGGATTGGCACATATTGCTTTTCAGACCAGTGGCAGGGAAGAAGTAAATAATTTGATAGAAACATTTCGCAAAGACGGTTATACAATATATAGTGAACCACGATATACAGGTGACGGCTATTATGAAGGAGGTGTTCTCGATCCGGATGGTAATCGTATAGAATTGGTGTCCTTTCCGGATGTAGAAATATCGCGTGCCTTATTCTATCCCTACGATTTATTATTAATGGCCGATCCCGAAATAGAGAAGGTAGATGCCTATTTACCTGTTTCCGATTGTTTTGTCGCTATCACGAGTGAACAAACTGTCGGGGTTATTGTCGTACAAAAACAATCTGACACAACAGCAGAGATCATGAATGTTGCGGTTAGTGACTTTTTCCAGCGCAGGGGGATTGCCCGTCAATTGGTTCGTTACATCATTGAGAAATGGGCTCCTGACAATCATATCAGTCGACTGGTGATCCGCACAGGAACATCTGCCCCCGGTCCTTTTATGCTCTATCAGCAGGAAGGATTTAATCTGACTGGCGTGGAATATGACTATTTCCCTTGTCATTATAAAGAGCCGATATATGAAAACGGGGTACATTGCCGCCATCAACTAATAATGACTAAAGAGATATAATAGAAAAATTACTTATAAAAAGTTTTCTCAAAAGCTCCTGTTTGATCTTGCTTCAAAATAAGTTGCATCCATACAGCAAATAAAAAGCCACAACCATAGCCGATCAATTGAATAAATGACGTTACAATAGCCAGAAATCCTATAAATACACTTTTAGTGTTAATAGAAGCATCTATAAAGAGCAAAAAGGCATACAGTAAAATTGGAATAAGGGCATACAAATTAAAGCAAGCAAGAAGAAGTAAAACAACAATCCCCAAAGTAAAGAGTGCAGGAAGTACATGGACCACCTTTGACTTATCCGGATATTTCCGATAGAGGCTAATACGGGCAATTCCCGAATTATATACCTGTTTGAAAAATTTCTTTAAACTGGTTCTCCGTTTATGATATACCCAAGCATCGGGGAAAAGATGAGTGGTATATCCGTTTTCCAGAATTCTTATGCTAAAGTCTATATCCTCTCCAAATCGCATATTAGAGAATCCGCCAATGGACTCAAAAACTTCCTTTCTGACTCCCAGATTAAAACTTCTTGGATAAAATACATCTAATCTTTTCTTACCTCCTCTTATTCCCCCAGTAGTAAGAAAAGAGGTCATGCTATAATTTATTGCTTTCTGAATAGGTGTAAAGCTATTATCTGCTTTATCGGGACCACCAAACGCATCTACTGCCTTACTGCTTAATTTCTTTTCTATTTCTTCTATGTATTTTTCAGGCAAAATGCAATCGGAATCAACAAATATCAGATAATCCCCTTCACTTCTTTCTGCACCATAATTTCTTGAAAGCCCGGGGCCTGAATTAGGTTTATAAAAATATCTGATCGAAAGATCCGGCATGTATTTTTGTGCAATGTCTTCACTTGAAACAGAAGAGCCATCTTCTACAATTATTACTTCAAACATTTTATACGTTTGGAGTAATAAGCTCTTCAAGAGCTCATCCATTTCATCGGGCCTGTTATAAACAGGAATTATAATCGAATAGAACATATATAAAACCACGTTTGTATAATCTAAAACAAAATAAACCTTATTTTACCGGATTACCAATTCTTTTATGCTTTTAAAATCACTCCACTTTCATTATTCATTTATTTTCTATATGTGTAATGTCCGTTAATTTATATCTTTGTTTCCTAACTAAATCTATGAATGCTTATGAATAACAGAATTATTCTCTCTCTAGTAATGTGCTTTCTGGCAATTGTCGGAATGAAAGCAGCAGAAGAGGCTCGTTTATTACGCTTTCCGGCAACAAACGGAACTGAGATAGTATTTTCGTACGCCGGTGATTTGTATAAGGTATCAGTTAATGGAGGTACAGCACAGCGATTGACCTCTCACGTGGGTTATGAAATGTTTCCCCGTTTCTCGCCGGATGGTAAAACAATTGCTTTCACCGGACAATACGATGGAAATACGGAAGTATATACCATTCCGGTAACAGGAGGTGAACCTTTGCGCATCACATACACCGCAACCAATCGCCGGGATGATCTGGGTGACCGTATGGGTCCTAATAATATGGTGATGACATGGCATCCGAACGGACAGCAAATAGTTTATCGTAATCGTATCAGTAGTAGTTTCGACGGGAAGCTTTATCAAGTAAATAAAGGAGGGGGATTATCCGATGTGATACCTTTACCTGAAGGTGGGTTCTGTAGCTATTCTCCTGATGGCAAATTATTAGTGTATAACCGTGTCATGCGTGAATTCCGTACCTGGAAATACTATGAAGGCGGTATGGCTGATGATATTTGGATTTATAATGCCGAAGCATCGTCTGTAGAAAATATCACCAACAATAAAGCACAGGATATTATGCCGATGTGGGTAGGTGATAATATCTTCTTTATTTCTGATCGTGACCGTACCATGAATATCTTTGTATATAATACTAAAACAAAGCAGACAAATAAAGTCACGAATTTTACGGAATATGATGTAAAGTTCCCCTCTGTTCACGGGAATATGATTGTTTTTGAAAATGGAGGTTATATCTATAAAATGGATGCCGATTCGCGCCAGCCTGTAAAAGTGAATATCACACTTGCTTCAGATAATATTTATGCACGTAGTGAGATTAAGAACGGATCAGGATATATAACAGCTGCAAGTCTTTCTCCGGATGGAGAACGGGTTGTAATCACTGCCCGTGGTGAAGTTTTTGACTTACCCGCAGACAAAGGCGTAACCAAAAATATTACACGTACACCCGGGGCGCATGAACGTAATGCACAATGGTCGCCTGACGGGAAATATATTGCCTATATATCTGATGAAACGGGCGAAACAGAATTATATCTGCAAGCTTTAGGTAGTGGTGAAAAAATTCAATTAACAAAAGCTAACGACACCTACATCCGTTCATTTAAATGGAGTCCGGATTCAAAAATGATTATTTATACGGATCGTAACAATCAGGTAAATCTTTTAGATGTGGCAAGCAGAAATGTTACTTTATTATTCCAGAATCCTTATTCGGAAATCAGAGATATTAATTTCTCTCCCGATAACCAATGGATTACATATTCCCGTCCGGCAGATAACCAATTTTCTATTATTTACCTCTACAATCTGATACAGAAGAAAGAGTACCCAGTTACAGATAAATGGTATGATTCTGCTTATCCTGTTTTTAGCACAGATGGAAAATATCTCATATTTACTTCTGCGAGGGATTTTAATCCGACTTACGGATCCACAGAGTGGAACCATGTGTATAACAACATGAATGGCATATATCTGGCTCTACTTTCAAAAGATACACCTTCTCCTTTTATGCAGAAAGACGCGCAAGTAAATGGAGTAAAAAAAGAAGATCCAAAGAAAGACGAAGCTAAAAAAGATGATTCTAAAAAAGAAACAGCCTCCGTTGCCACAGTTAAATTTGACGCAGAAGGCATAACCGACAGGATTATTCAATTACCCTTACAAGGAGGGCGTTACTCCAATTTCTATTCGGATGGGAAAAAAGTATATTACTCTTCCCGTGGTGGCACAAAAGCCTATGATCTTAATAAACAAAAAGAAGATGATATAGCGGAAGGTGCTTATATGACAATAACTCCGGGTAGCAAAAAAGCTCTCTTCTCCAAAGCCCGCCAATTTTATGTTACGGATATTCCTTCCGGCAAGGTTGACCTGAAAGATCCTGTAAACTTATCCAATATACAGATTCCGGTAGATTACCCACAGGAATGGGCACAAATCTTTGATGAAGCCTGGCGTGCTTACCGGGATGGTTTCTATGTTGAAAACATGCACGGAGTAGACTGGAAAGCAATGAAAGACAAATATGCTGTATTATTGCCTTATGTAAAGACTCGCCTGGATTTGAATTATGTGATCGGTGAAATGATCGGAGAATTAAATGTAGGACATGCGTATGTAAATCCGGGTGAACTTGAACGTCCGAAACGTCTCTCTACAGGATTATTAGGAGCCGAAATTTCACGCGATAAGAGCGGTTTCTTCCGTTTGGAAAAGATCTTACCGGGAGCATCCTGGAGCCAAAGCCTGCGTTCACCATTGACTGAACCGGGTATTGAGGCTAAAGAAGGAGAATTTATTGTTTCTATTGACGGAGTTGCAACCAACACTGTGAAAGATATGTATTCTTTACTTGTAGGCAAAGCTCACGTACCGACAGAGCTCATGTTGAACAGCAAACCTCAACTGGCAGGGGCGCGTAAGATCGTTATCAGTCCACTGGAAGAAGAATATTCTCTGTATCACTACAACTGGATACAGGAAAATATTCGTAAGGTAGATGAAGCAACCAATGGGCGTGTTGGATATATTTATATACCTGATATGGGTGTTGAAGGTTTAAATGAATTTTCCCGTTATTTCTATCCTCAACTGGATAAAGAAGGTTTGATCATTGACGATCGTGCTAATGGCGGTGGGAACGTATCACCCATGATCCTGGAAAGATTAGCACGCGAGCCTTACCGTCTAACGATGCGTCGTGGTTCTACAATGATTGGAACAGTCCCCGATGCCGTACAGGTAGGCCCCAAAGTTTGTCTGGTTAATAAATATTCTGCATCCGATGGAGATTTATTCCCGTGGGGATTCCGTGCTCTCGGATTAGGTAAATTGATCGGAACACGTACTTGGGGAGGTATCGTAGGTATCAGCGGTTCTCTTCCTTATATGGATGGTACGGATATCCGGGTGCCTTTCTTTACCAGTTTTGATGCAAAAACAGGGGAATGGATCATAGAAAACTACGGTGTTAAACCTGATATTGAAATTGATAATGATCCAATCAAAGAATGGAACGGTGAGGATCAGCAATTGAATCGAGCTATTGAAGAAGTAATGAAAGAATTGCAAAACCGTAAGCCGCAACATAAAGCTCCGGCGCCCCGGGTTTGGAATAAATGAGATATTATTTCATGATCTAAGCACAGAGACACAGAGATTTTTAATTTCTTGAAAATGAAAGACTCTGTCTCTCTGTGACTCTGTGTTAAAATTATGCAGCTCATATTAATTTTTGATGGAAAATACCCAACGTAAATTACCTTCTCCCTGGATTTCTCTGATACCATTAGTGGTATTAGTAGTTTTGCTTTTCTTTACAATACAAACTTTTGGAAGTGATGCTCTGGAAGGCGGCAGCCAGGTTGTACTCCTGGCAGCCACAGCAGTCTGTGCATTCCTTGCCATTACTTTGGGATATGTAAAGTGGAAAACCATCGAAAAGGCTATTTGTGAAAATATACTGGGTGTATCCGTTGCCATTCTCATTCTTCTACTAATTGGTGCATTAGCAGGTAGTTGGATGATCAGCGGGATTGTCCCTACCCTTATTTATTATGGGATGCAAATAATTCATCCTGATTTCTTTCTGGTAAGTTGCTGTATTATTTGTTCCATTATATCATTGATGACAGGCAGTTCGTGGACAACAATTGCAACAATCGGCATCGCCTTAATGGGTATTGGGGAAGCTTTGGGATTCTCAACTGGCTGGACTGCCGGCGCTATTATTTCCGGTGCCTATTTCGGAGATAAAATGTCACCTCTCTCCGATACAACAATCCTTGCTTCTTCAGTAACCGATACTCCCTTGTTTACACATATTCGATATATGATGTACACAACAGTACCTACTATGTTTATTACTCTGATCATCTTTACCGTAGCTGGTTTTATTCATAAAAGTACAGAAACCACACAGGTAGGAGAGTTCTCTTTACTACTGAAAGAACATTTCAATATATCTTTATGGCTATTGATTGTTCCGGTTATTACAGGTATTATGATAGCAAAGAAGGTTCCTTCCCTGATTACTCTTTTTGTCTCTGCCGTACTGGGAGGCCTGTTTGCTATCCTTTTCCAGCCTCATCTTTTACTGGAAATTTCCGGTGTTGCTGAGCAAGGAGTTCTCTCTCATTTTAAAGGAGTCTTTATGACTTTCTACGGATCAACACAATTAGAGATGGGTAACCCGGAATTATCCGATCTTGTTGCCACCAGGGGTATGGCAGGCATGATGAATACAATATGGCTTATTATATGTGCCATGTGCTTTGGAGGCGCTATGACTGCCAGTGGAATGCTGGAAAGCCTCACAGGGGTCTTAAAGCGCTTTATGAAACGGCGTACCAGTATGGTCACCTCTACAGTAGCATCCGGTATACTCCTAAACATCTGCACGGCCGATCAATATATCTCTATTATTCTGACAGGTAATATGTTTAAAGATGTATTTAAGAAGAACGGATATGAGAGCCGCCTCTTAAGCCGGACAACAGAAGATGCTGTTACTGTTACCTCTGTACTTGTTCCCTGGAACACCTGCGGAATGACACAGGCAACTATTCTGGGTGTTTCCACTCTCACCTATTTACCGTATTGTTTTTTTAACCTTATAAGTCCATTGATGACTATTCTGATAGCCGCTACCGGCTATAAAATAAAACGCATATATGAAAAAGATTAAGGTCTCCCTTTTAGGGAAAGTCGTTATTGCCATCTTAGCAGGTATATTATTCGGACAATTCCTGCCTGACTGGATCGCCCGTATTTTCGTAACCTTTAATTCTTTGTTTGGAAACTTCCTATCGTTTGCTATTCCACTTATCATACTTGGGCTTGTGGCGCCCGCTATTGGAGATTTGGGTAAAGGAGCAGGGAAGCTTTTGGCCATAACAGCGCTTATTGCTTATGGTTCGACCCTTTTCTCCGGATTCTTCACCTATTTCAGTTGTTCTGCTATTTTTCCGGGTATGATTCCCGTTAATACCGAAATGGCGGCTTTAGAGAACCCCGAAGACCTGATGCTTATTCCTTATTTTGTAATTGGTATGCCCCCACTTATGGATATAATGACTGCACTTATCCTTTCTTTTACAATTGGCTTGGGATTATCAATTATATCAGGCACAACATTAAGAGATTGCCTGAACGACTTTAAAGATATTATCGTTAAGCTCATCGAGGCAGTTATCATACCTTTGCTCCCTCTTCATATCTTCGGTATCTTTTTGAATATGACTGTCAGCGGACAGGTAATGAGCATTATCGGTATGTTCCTGAAAGTTATTCTGGTAATTTTCGTTTTACATGTACTTCTCCTTCTTATTCAGTTCCTTATTGCAGGAGGTATCGGTAAAAAGAATCCATTCAAGCTATTACGTAATATGTTACCAGCTTATGCAACTGCCTTGGGAACCCAATCTTCCGCTGCAACTATCCCAGTCACATTAAAACAAACGTTATTGAATGGGGTCCGTGAACCCATTGCCGTATTTGTTATCCCACTTTGTGCAACTATCCATTTATCCGGCAGCAC
Source organism: Tannerellaceae bacterium (assembly GCA_032073245.1). Taxonomy (GTDB): domain Bacteria; phylum Bacteroidota; class Bacteroidia; order Bacteroidales; family Tannerellaceae; genus QVMG01. The sequence goes on along the minus strand of DAMANX010000025.1, from coordinate 62,759 downwards.
AATGAAAATCGTAGCCTGTGCAATGGCCATCCTTCTTATGGCAGGAGAACCTATTGACTTCACACAATTTGCAGGCTTTATAATGATGCTGGGTATTGCTATGGTAGCAGCCCCGGGCGTACCGGGAGGAGCAATTATGGCCGCACTAGGTTTACTCCAAAGTATGCTGGGCTTCAATGAAACACTTCAGGCACTTATGATCGCCCTATATATCGCTATGGATAGCTTTGGAACCGCATGCAACGTTACAGGCGATGGTGCAATTGCTGTGATTGTAGACAGAATTGCAGGGAGAACAAAAAACAACTAACTTTGGAGTACCTAAAAACACAGCAAAGTAGACATACAATGGAAGGATTCGCAAAATACAGTACTCTCTTATTTTCTATACTGTTATTTATATTCCTGCTGTCATTCTTAAGATATACGCACACCTATTACTTTTTTGCTCTTGAGCAAAATGAGCTGTTTGTCTATTCATGGCATTATTATATAAAAGGAGAATTAATGCAACCAGGAGGTTTAAGCCAATTAATCGGTAGCTTTATGACCCAATTCTTTATTTTTCCTTTTGCCGGGCCTGCTATAACAGCTGGTCTTTTCACTCTTATCTGGTATATGACTGTTCTTATTTGTCGCCGCATAACCAAAGGAACGATCTCATTTCTACCTGCCTTCATTCCGGTTTTCTTTCTTATAATCATCCAACTGGATTACAACTATATGATCCAGGGCAGCGTAGCTTATCTCCTGATGCTTTTCGCGTTATATATTTACACACATATAGCAAAATTTAACTCCCGCATACTGGCCGGATTGATCATTATTCCTTTTCTATTTTGGTGGGCGGGATCTATTACAAGCCTTTTTGCAGTTTGTATAGTACTATGGGAGATGTTTTGTCGTCCACCAAAAGCATATACAATCGTGCTTATAGTAGCAGAGGTTCTATTGATCTCTTTCGGAAGTGTTTATTTCACGTTTTTAGGCGAATACAGATTTGCCTTTCTCCCCGATCTCTATTATAGCCAGGAAATTAATCCTTCTTTAACGCTCTATTATGCCTGGGTTGCTTTGCCGTTAATACTTCTGTTGATGTGGTTGTTGAGACGATGGGATCCACAGAAGAAAATCACTCTTTTTATTCTTTACACACTTCAGGTCGCATGCATTGTTCTGCTCACCCGGCAAGGCATACTAATGTCTATTGATTGGGAGTCTGCCTATTTGATGAAATATGACTACCACACCCGTAAGCACCAATGGGATAGGATTATATCGAGTCTTCAGGGTCCTCAGGATGATTATCTGTCAATGTGTTATCTGAATATGGCTTTAGCCCAAAAAGGCCTGTTAGCAGAAAAGGCTTTCCATTTTGACCAAAAAGGAAACGAGGGTTTGATCATCCCCTGGAATCAAACGATTGCAACTTCGACCCTTTTAAGCGATGTCTATTTTACTATTGGCAATACCGGAATGTCACAGGCCATGGCCTTCGAAAATAATATCAATTCATATTTTAATGGAAAACCACGAATGATCCAACGTCTGGTTCAAACGAATCTTATCTATGGAGCCTGGACTGTTGCCGAGAGATACCTGAACATTCTGGAAAACACTTTATTCTATAAAGAATGGGCAAAAGAACACCGTAAGTTTTTACATAATGATGAATTGGTGAATAATGATCCCTTATTGGGTTCCAAACGAAAGGACCTGATCGCTAAAAATCATCTTTCCGGTCCATGGGACATACGGATCGACCTTCATGCTATTGCTTCACACAACCCACAAAATACAATTGCTGTAGAATATCTGGGTATGGCATATTTACTTAGCCGGAACTTAACCGGCTTTAATGATTACCTTCATATGTACTACTCTCCTACTGAAAATATGCATTTACCTGCATCTTTCCAGGAAGCTTTTCTTTTGATCTATGAAGAGGATCCTCTGAAATTGCAGGAATATAATATTTCCGAATCAATAATGAACCGCTTCAAAGAATATAGGGTCTTTTTTGAGCAAAACCAAAACACCCCTGCTTTTGCCCAGATGGCATATCGTTCTTATGGAGATACATACTGGTTCTACAATTTTTTTAAAAGATAGCCTGTCATGAATTGGAAAACACTACATATTCTTTTTTTGATCTTCTCAATTGCCTGCTCCCGGTCGGCTATACTACCGGATGAAGAAATAGATATGATCCCTGAAATCTTTCCCGATTATACAGATTGTACCATCCCTCCGAATATTGCGCCGCTAAACTTCAGGTTAATAAACACTTACGACGCTGCCCGTATCATTTTCAAATACAATAATGAAAGTTGGGAAGTAAATGCAAATAAAAAACAATTCTCTTTTCCTATTTCCCGTTGGAGAAAAATGCTCCATGCCGCTACAGGAAAAAGTATTAACGTCAAAATCCTTATTAAGACAGAAAATAAATGGAAAGGATATAGATCTTTTTCTTTACAGGTGGCAAAAGAACCTATCGATTCCCATATTGCTTACCGCCTGATTGAACCGGGTTATCAGTTATGGAATCAAATGGGAATATATCAGCGTGATCTTGAGAATTATAAGGAAACACCAATAATGGAAAACAAGCTCAGCAATAAAAATTGTATGAATTGCCACTCTTTCTGCATGCAGGATCCCAACCGGATGTTATTCCATATGCGTGGTCCTTATAACGGTACTTACCTACTGAATGGTGGAAAGGTAGAAAAGCTAAACACTAAAACTGAGCAAACAATGTCGGCACTCGTCTACCCATCCTGGCATCCTTCCGGACGATATGTTGCTTTCTCGGTAAATAATACACAACAAGCTTTTCATATGAATGACCTTAATCGGGTGGAGGTCTACGATACCCAATCGGATGTTGTGGTCTATGATGTTGAGAAGCATGAGATCATAACCACTCCTCAGCTTTTTTCAGAAGAGCGGTTTGAAACTTTCCCCACTTTCTCACCTGATGGCAGAACCCTTTATTATTGTTCCGCCACATCCCGTACTTATCCTACTGAATTCGAAGAAGTGAAATACAGCCTGTATGCAATTAATTTTAATCCCGGCGAGCGCTCTTTCAGTACAGTCATTGATACCCTATACAATGCAGAAAAAGACGGAAAGAGTGTTTCTTTTCCACGTGTTTCCCCCGATGGTAAATATCTATTATACACACTCTCCGACTATGGGACTTTCTCCATCTGGCATAAAGAGGCCGATTTATATATGACCAATCTTACAACAAAAGATCATTATCCATTAAAAAGCGCTAATAGCGATCAGGTAGAGAGTTACCATTCATGGAGCAGTAACAGCCGCTGGGTGATCTTTAGCAGCCGACGGCTCGATGGTCTGTACACCCGACCTTATATTACGTACATAAACGACCGGGGCGAAACAGAAAAACCTTTTTTACTTCCCCAGAGAGATACAGAATTCTATCAATGGTTTATGAAATCATACAATATCCCCGAATTTATAACCGGCCCGGTGAAAGACCAGCGAAGAGAGATCCGAACCGAATCCCGCAAAGAAGGAACTAATGTTCATTTTGTTAGATGAAAAGGATTGTGTAAGTTTGTCCTACTAATTAGTTCTTCAATACCATGAAATATAAATTACCCCTCTTCGGGTTACTTTTTTGGATTGTATTATTTGTCTTTTTGCAAATAAACAGTCAGTTTCATTTCTTTTATATTGAACAGAATCAACTATTTCAGATGACATGGGATTATATAAGCCAAAAGTTGATTCAGCCGGGAGGACTTGCTTTAGTTATCAGTGAATTTCTTGTACAATTCTTTATTATGCCTTATGCCGGAGCTGCCATTACAGCAACTTTGATTTCCGGAGTAGGAATTCTTACAGCCTGTATAGTCAAACGTATCACACCCAATACAAACTTATATGTACTCTATGTATTGCCCGCGTTAACATTGCTATTTATACATTTCGATTTTAATTATTTCCTCTGGGGATCAGTATCTTTTCTATTATGTGTTGCTTTCTTCTATGGCTATATCTGCATAAATAGTTTTAAAATTCGCCTTGTATATGCCCTTCTTTGTACACCTCTTCTGTTCTGGTGGACAGGGCCTGTTGCCATGTTACTGGCCGTTTGTATCGTTTTATGGGAAGCTGTCAACCGTACTTCACGTGGCTATCTTATTGGATTAGTCATCATCGAAATGCTTCTGCTTGGATGGTGGAGCCATCAGGCTGCAGTTATTGAGGAATACCGGTTTGTTTTCCTTCCTGACTTTTATTTCCTTCGTAAGCTTTCGCCCCCTACTGTGATTTATTATGCATGGATCAGTCTACCGCTTACAATCATGATTGCATTTCTGTTTCGCAAACGAAAAGCCATATCCGGAAAAAAGGAAATTATCGAAACACTTATACAGCTAATCATAATAGGCGTATGCTGGTGGCAGATCACCCCACAATATATGGATAAGAAATCCGATAAATTTAAACGCCTGGATTATTACACAAGAACACAACAATGGGAAAACATTCTCGAAGAATGTAAAGGTAACATCACTAACTATTTATATCTCTATCACCTGAATATTGCCCTCTTTGAAACCAATCAGTTTGCCGACCGCATGTTTGCTTATCAACAACGAGGTGTAGACGGATTAATGCCCCAATGGAATCAAACAGCTGTCACCTCAACTATCCTTGGTGAGTTTTATTTCACAGTAGGAAATATTGCACGTGCACAGGAAATGGCCTTTGAAAGTTTTGTAAGTTCATCCCGTGAAGGAAATCCCCGCATGTTAAAACGACTCGTACAAACGAATATCATTTACGGTACGTATGCCGTTGTAGAGAAATACATCGATATCCTTGAAAACACCTACTACTATAAAGACTGGGCAAAAGACCATCGCCGGTTTCTCTATAATGATGTTGCTGTAGAAGCTGATTCACTTTTCAGTGCTAAAAGAAAATGCCTTTTAGACGACAATTACCTTTCGAATGTAGAAAAAGACTACTGGGCAATGGCTAACCATAACCCGGAAAACAGACGTCCTTTGGAGTTCCTGATGGCATTTGCTCTTTTATCGAAAGAACTGGGCCATTTCAAACAATTGGTAGAGACTTTTTACGGAACCGGGATATTGCCAACACTACCAATATCTTATCAGGAAGCCATCATTACTTTATCGGAAAACGATCCGGATTACTGGAAACAATATGATATCCCCGAAACAACACGCCTGCGGTTTGCAGAATTCAAAAAACAGGTAATAGCCAATAAGAATAGCGGAGCATTACAAAATTTGCTATACCGTTCTTATGGTGATACCTATTGGTTTTACTTTATGTTTTATAAATGATATATGATGTGGCATAGATATATATACTTATTATTAGCAGTCGTTTTTTTCTCCTGTTCAGAATCTGTCCGGATAGATGAAGAATCAACAGAGATACCGGATATTTTCCCGGATTATACAGGAGTAACTATTCCTACAAATATAGCCCCGCTTAATTTCTCCCTGACAGAACCGTCCGTCAAAGCACATGCCATATTTACTTTTGGCAATGAATCTTTTACTGTAAAGGCGAAAAAAGGTAATTTTGTTATTCCCGCTTCACGGTGGAAAAATCTGTTACAAGCAGCAAAAGGAAATGATATTTCCGTGAAAATCATAACCTTTTCGGATGACAAATGGATAGGCCACCCCACCTTTTATTTACACATTGCTCCTGAACCCGTCGATCCATATATTGCATATCGCCTGATCGAACCGGGATATGAAGTATGGAATATGATGGGCATTTACCAACGTAACCTGGAATCCTACAAACAAACACCCATCATCGAAAATAAAATGAGTGGTGAGAACTGTATGAATTGCCACTCATTCCCCAACCAGACACCTGATAAAATGGTTTTTCACATGCGTGGAAATAATGGAGGAACCCTGCTTATTGATGGAGATAAAGTAGAAAAACTAAATACAAAAACCGACCAGACAATGTCCGCCCTCGTCTATCCTTATTGGCATCCGGATGGACGATATATTGCTTTCTCCGTTAATGATACCCGACAAGCGTTCCACATGAATGATCCGAATCGGGTAGAAGTATTTGATCACAAATCGGATGTCGTTGTATATGACACCCAGAAACACGAAATAATAACCACTCCTGCCCTTTTCTCCGAAGATGTATTCGAAACCCTACCCAGCTTCTCCCCGGATGGCAAAACGCTTTATTTCTGTTCTGCCGCGAAACGTACAATGCCGGAGGATTTTGAAGAAGCCAAATACAGCCTTTGTTCTATTTCCTTTGATGCGACAAACCGGACTTTCGGCTCAACTGTAGACACCTTATATAATGCCACTACGGAAGGAAAAAGTGTTTCTTTCCCCCGTGTATCCCCTGATGGAAAATACCTGATGTATACACTATCAAGCTATGGCGCCTTTTCCATCTGGCATAAAGATGCCGATCTTTACATGATCAACCTATCCAACAGAGAACACTATCCTCTTGAAGCAGCAAACAGCGATGACGTAGACAGCTACCACTCCTGGAGCAGCAACAGTCGTTGGGTTGTATTCAGCAGCCGCCGTATAGACGCACTTTATACCCGCCCTTTCATTGCCTACATCGATGAAAACGGACAAGCCCATAAACCCTTCCTCCTCCCACAAAAAGATACCGACTTTTACCACCGCTTCATGAAATCCTATAACATCCCCGAATTCATATCAGGCAAAGTCAAAGAACAAGGCCTCAAAATCGGCACTACCGCCAAAAAGGAAAAAGGCGTTGATGTTACATTTGGCGGGGTAAAATAAATTCTTTCCGAAATATACAAATAGTTTAACCTCTACAAATTCCGTGACAAGGTGTATCTAATGATGCATAAACTAGAGTAACTCGCCTCCCCGCCTTTACAAGGCGGGGGTGGACCGTTGCTTGCAACGGTGGGGTGGTTGAATTATAAAAATCCTATATTTGTAACAAAACTTAATCCCCCAAACAATGCCCCAGTCAGAAAAAATTTTAAATCCTAAAGGCAATAAAAACCACCGGAATAATCTGCGTCGTCATTCTACACCAGCAGAAAAAGAACTATGGAATCTACTTAAAGGACATAAGACAGAAGGTCTTAAGTTCCGACGGCAATATGGAATAGGACCTTATATTGTAGATTTCTATTGTCCTAAAATCCATTTGGTAATAGAACTGGATGGTCAGGTACATGTTGGAAATGAAATATATGATGAACAACGAAGTGCTTTTATTGAGAATATGGGCGGTGTTCATATTCTACGGTATGAAAATAAGTTTGTTTTTGAACATCCTGATTGTATAATAGATGATATTAAAGAATATATGAATAAATTAAATCAGGGAGATAATATATAAATTAATTAAGCCCAACCACCCCACCACAGCAAGCTGCGGTCCACCCCCGCCTTGCAAAGGCAGGGAGCCAGGATACTTATATCGTATTATCCTCAAATTCCGTTACCCCAGAAAGTAATAAGCAAAGGTTTACAAATTGAAATCCACTATCAATTTGTATCTTTACTCCCAAATCTAATCTATATGAAACGAGCCGTTAAAACTGTTTCGCAAGAGGCAATGACTTTACTGCAAGTTCCATACGACCGAAATATAAAAAATAAAATAATGACGTATGAAATATACACACATCTTATCTCTGCTACTAATCAGTTTATTGACAGGCTGCAACCTATTTACCGAAAAAGAAAATAAAGCAAATCATTACACTGATTTCCCAACAGAAAAAAAACTCACAGCTGAAATCATTCCATTAGACACAGCCCTCTTTCGCTATCCTTTTCGAATATCCATAAAAGATAGCGTAGTTCTGGTCATGGATCTCCATAATATCGACCACTTTTTTCATGCATTTTCTTACCCCGATTGGAAATATATAACTTCTTTTGGACAAAGAGGGCAAGGCCCGGAGGAAATGCTTTCAGCAGAAACATTCCATTTCTTCAGCTTAGACTCTATATGGACTCTGGATGCCAATAAAATGGAGATAACCCGTTGGAACCTCTCACCCTCTTTAGGTATGGCAGAACGCCTTCAGGTAATTCCTATTGATAAGAAACTAGTTCGCGCACTCGACTTTTATCCAATAGATTCCTCCTTTTTAATACCCGATTACCTGGGAGATTACCGTTTTCATAAGATTGATCAAACAGGGCACTACCTCTCATCCCATGGTACAATCCCTTCACAGATCACATATAAAGACATCGCACGTCCTGCACTGGCCCAGGCATGGCGTAGTTTTATCGACTATAACCCACAAAACGGTAAACTTGCTTTAGCAACCCAGCTCGGAGAAGTCCTTGAAATATACGATGTAGAACAAGACACCTCTAAAGTCATCTACGGCCCTTTCGAAGAACCTGAATTCAAGATATCCCAGGATAAAGGAATACCTTCCGGCATTATGGGTTTCAGTGACATACAAATTACCGATAACTATATCTACACTGTATTTCATGGACGTTCCTTTAAAGACATCCTATCCACCCAACAAAAAGGCGAACAACCCGAAGACGGAGGACGCTTTATCTACCTCTTTGACCTAGAAGGAAATCCCATCTGCAAATACATCCTCGACCGTGCCATCTATGGAATAGATGTAAACGAACAAACCGGCATTATCACAGCAACCGATGTGAATAATAATGAATCAATCGTGCAATTCTGCATGTAATTTTTGACACAGATATCCAATTTTCAAGTTCTACACGACAATACTTAAGTTGTCGTAAAGCACCGCTTAAAAAATTTGCCATTCCGTATAACTCCACATTATTTTTGCTCATGTGTTAACGCAATAATTAAATAATTTAAAACTCGAAACCTTTTTTACATCTTGACTCAATCAAGGCCGGATTATGAAAGAAGTAGAAAAAGATTTCCTAAACAATGAATGATTATGGCTCTTAAATATGTCGTAACCAAACAGATTTTCGGCTTTGACGAAACGAAGACCGAAAGATTCGTACCCGTACAGGTATTATCGGGACAAGTAGATTTTAAAAAACTATGCACACAGGTATGTCAAATTTGCGGTGCACACCGTGGAACAGTAAATCTGGTAATTGCCGGTCTGGTTGATGCGCTGGTAAATAATCTTGACAATGGATGCAGTGTTCAACTCGGAGAATTCGGGATCTTCAAACCCGCCATACGGGCAAAAGCATCCGACACGGAAGAAGAAGCTACTGTGGATAATATCTACCGCAGACGAATCAATTTCACACCGGGAGCTGCATTAAAAGATGCAATGAGCAAAGTAAGCATTAACCGCTTCACTCCTCCCATTACGGATTATACGGCAAAGCCCACCGGTAACGAAGAATATCCTGAAGAGACTTTCTGATATTCAGAGATCTGTACATATACCGGTTATAATCAGTAATTACTTAAAAACACGGATAAGATGATTTATCCGTGTTTTTTATAATTTCCCTTCAAATATCCAATAAAACTGTTTAACAACATCACCTTTGTTGTTTAACAAGAACACCTCCTCTGTTTAACGGCACTATCCCTTCCGTTTAACAACAAGCCCCTTACTGTTAAACAAAATCTTACTCATTGTTTAACAGCCCTTCCTTATTTTTACATGTTCCTCAAATAATGATTATTAATCGTTACCTTCAATTTTAACCCCACTTGAAATATTCTCCTCTGACTTTTTGCTTACCTCATTTTCTACAATAACTAGTCTATATCCTTTTTTATTGTAGTTTTCAATCGCCATTTCCGGAATGGATTTAAGGGTATCTTTCAACCGGTTTATTACCTGCCCTCTACGATTTGTAGTCTTATCCATTTTCTCCCATCCTAATATATTGTCTATTTGTTCGTATGATATAAAATTACCTGGCGCTTCAATAAAAGCTTGAAATAAAAGAGCTAATTGTCCTGAAAGGGTAATAATATTTTTTCGATTATAATGTATTTCTGCCTTTTGCGGATGAAAATAAATCGCATCCGAAATTTTCAATAAAATATCCTTTTCTTCCACCTTCTCCATTTCTTTCACAGGTAAATATACAATAGACTTTTCTTTCTTTTTTCTGTAGTAGATTAGTAGAAAAATAAGTCCCCCTGTTATTAACAACCAAACTCCAACCGAGAAGACAACCGGAATACGAGTTTCCCATAATATATATGAAAAAGGTAATGTGTAAAATCCTTGAATACTCATTTCCTTTTTTAGCCCCAGTTGTATTATAGGAGTATGATAAGCAGCATATACTTTACTGGCAGGCTTACTATCTACAATATTTCCATTTTCATTATCTATATATCGTACGCATGCTTCAATAAGTGGATTTTCTCTTTTTAATATATTTGTATAAAGAGAATCTAAAGTAATTATTTGTACAGGAAGTTTTATTTCCTTTAAAGAAGTTTGTAAAGCTTGTTTTCGCCTTTGTATCACAGTTTGCTCATTATAAGTAGAATCCTTTTCCAGAGCTTTAATTTCCCCCTTATTATTTATCTTTAGTATATCAGATTTCTGTGCAGGTAGAGAACTGAAGGATATAGGAATGCCTGAATCTTCTATTCTTTTTTCCATCTCTATCCATATTATGCGCTCAAATTCATCCTGAAATTTATTTTTGACTAAAGATATTTGATTGTTAAAAATACAATTAAGTCCTATACTCAACAGAACACTAGTCGCCGAAATGGTGAGGATCAATTCAATTATTTTTTTCATATAATACCCGTTTTTATACTTTCGGTCATATACAAAGGTACCTGTTTTGATTATATTCTAATAATAAAACCTCCAAATCGTCAAAATGAGCAAAATATAATCAAAATATAATCAAATAAAATTGGCTATTCTCTTGTGGCAATTTACATTTGTGTCAAATAATCCTAAATATATTATGAAAAAAAAATCTATCCTTTTAGTTATCGGTGGAGTAATAGCCATTAGTAGCTATCTTTCATCATTAAATAAACAAGAAATCTTACATGATCTAACATTTCTTAATGTAGAAGCTTTGGCACATAATGAAGGAGTATCAAATATTCTCTGTGTAGGATCTGGTAGCTTGGATTGTGATGGTCATAAAGCAGAAATAATCATTGAAAATTATAGTTTAAAATAAAAGTTTCTCTTGGTTATCGATCACTTTATTTATTCTATAGCAAGGACATAGTCCCGTCCTTCTATAATGGATTATTAGGTTATCCGATTGGCCCAATCCTTCCCGCTATCTTTTTGGATAGCGGGAAATTCAAAAATAAATCTATTGAGAATCTAATGAAACCTTTAAAAATACTATTATTTCTCCTATTTATAACTTCTTGTCAGGAATCTGAAAAAGAAAGAATCACCCGCTTGGTAACCGAATGGCAGGGTAAAGAAATTCTTTTTCCTGAGAATATTGTTTTTACAAGATATCTAACGGATACAGTAAATTGGCTAATACCCGAAAGTAAATATAAAATATTAATTTATGTCGATTCCATCGGATGTACAAGCTGCAAATTACAATTGGATAAATGGAAAGAACTGATCGATTATACTAATTCAGTTACAGAGAATAAAATCCCTTTTATTTTTGTTTTTCATCCGAGGGATTTAAAAGAAATACAATATTTGCTGAAACGGGATCAATTTGATATGCCAATATATATGGATTTGGATGATCGAATTAATAAACTCAATCAGTTTCCCTCCGATTTTACTTTCCAGACTTTTCTTTTAGATAAGAATAATAAGGTGCAGATCTTGGGAAATCCGGTACATAGCTTAGCAATAAAAGATCTCTATCTGAAACAAATCACCGGAGATATTGCATCAAAAAACAGTCAATTACTTCAGACAACTACAGAAGTAGATGTAGTTGAAGTGAATTTAGGATGTTTTAATAGATCAGAGAAAAAGACAGCCTTATTTCAAATTAAAAATACAGGTAAGAATTCACTTGTCATAATAGATGCAGTCACCACTTGTGAATGTGCTAGCGCTACCTATGATAAACACCCTGCTCAGCCGGGAAAGAGTTTACAGATCCAAGTGGATTATTTATCAAAAGAGAGTGGTTTCTTTGATGAAACCATCACTGTAAAATGTAATAGTGATATGTGGATCAAACTGAGAATAAAAGGTAAAATTCTGTAACAAAAGAAAAGGGAGGCATCATTCGCAATAAGCGGCAATAAATCTACTGACAAAAAATACAGAAGCAATCTTTTCATTTATTCTTTTAAATAGAAAGGAGGTGATGGCAAAAGTAAATATAAATAAAATCAGTTTTAACTGGAAGATAGTAGGTTGAAAAACCCATATAACAAAAAAATAGTAAAATATAAATTAAAAAATGAGTATGAAAAGAGGAGTATTAGCTATAATAATGGTAGCAACAATGATTTTAGTTGCAGGATGGAATCTAAGTCAAGAAGAGAAGGAGATGACATTGTCGGGTTTAATATTGTGTAATATCGAAGCTCTAGCTTCAACTGAGGGAGGGGATGGTGATTACTGTGTAATGCATGTAAATTGCTATGACAAGGAAGGTAATCCAACAGGAAACTCTTCAGCAAGCAGTTACAAAGGAAATGATAATTGTAAGCGAGGATATCATTCACATGGATGTAGCAGTTGTAGATCATAATTTATATCTTGGGATTTATATCTAAATCCCAAGATTTAATCTAAAAAAAATGAATACTAATAATTTGTATATCTACTTGACAATTTTCTTATTCTTTTCATGTACTCCAAGTTCAAAAGACAATGAGGTAATAGAAAAAAATATTTATATTGATAATTTTGAAAACACAGAGATTGAAATTTATGATTTATTTTCAGAAGTAATACTAATACCTTTAATTAATGATTTAGAAAATATAATAGGTAATATATATGATATAAGCATAATAACTGATACATTATACTTATATGACAATATAAATTCATGTATATTTTCATATGATATTAATTCTGGTTTTATGCTTGATGTCATTAAGGGTAAAGGATCTGGCCCAAATGAATATTTTAATATTATATCTATGAATAATGATTTAAACAATATTTATTTGTTAGATCTTCCCATGAATAATATTTTAACCTTATCACCTAAAAATAAAATAACGAATACAATTAAAATTCCAAATGCGGCTTCAGATTTTATATGTATTGATAATGGTTTTTTGTTATACAATTTAAATACATTGAAAAAAGAGAATAAAATTATTCATATAAATTATAACGGAGAAAAAATTAATAGCTATTTAATGTTTGAACAAGACATTGAAAATCCTCAAAGAGGAAAATCATTTCGTAAAAATAACAAAAATGAGACTTTCTTTTTTGAATTATATTCTAATAATATATATAAGTATGTAAACAATAATATCATACTAGAATATAATATTGACTATATTAATTACAACATTCCAAATTCAAGAGATAGATATAAAATTGACTTATTAGAAGAAACTTATGCCGTTACTGCTGATTTTTTTTGTCTCTCAGAGACTCATATCTTTAGTTTTATAAAAAACAAAAAAAGGTATTATTCATTTTATGACATAAGTAATAAAACAATAATATCGGGCAAAGTAGTAGATAATAACAATAAAATACCTTTTTTTCCACAGTGGCAACACAAAGACTATCTAATCGGAATTTGTGATTATGGATATCTTAAAGAAAACAATGAGAATATTGATCTTTGTATATCACCAAAATATGATTTAAAACTGTTAGATGACGAATCTTATATTTTAATAATATTCAAATTATAAGACTTAAAATACGGCCTATTTTATATAATGTAATAAATAGCAAGTAACTATTAAGTAAGATCAATCAATAGCGAATTTAAGCCAGATGTCTCCTAAATATTGTTTTGTAAAATTCTTTTATTTAAAAGACTTGCTGTAAAGTGGGAAGCAAAGCTTTCCAACTCCGGATTACTAAAATAAAAAGAGAATTTGAAAGCTAGATGCATATGTTCCTCTATTTGATTCTATACGTGGATGGAATATTAAGGATTTGGTCTTATCTATATTCTCTGGAAATCTATTAATCCTCATACTAAGAGATGAAGATGAGATAGATTTCTTAAAAAGAGAAGAGGATAATTACTATGTTGTTTTGTCAAATATAAGCATTAAATTTTATTTATATTAGAGTGTAAAAAAGAGTTATATACAAATGTGATATTAAAAAGATTCAAGCAAATGATAGGTCAATTATGAATTGGATAAAGACTTTTTGGATATTAATAATTGGATTTACAAGCTGTTCAGAACCAACAGCTTTAGATTCTGCCTTGAAAATGGCATTAGGGAATAGAATGGAATTAGAGAAAGTACTTTTATATTACAATACTCCAGAAGATTCCTTGAAGCATCGTGCAGCTTGTTTTCTGATAGAAAATATGCCATTAAAGTATAGCACGATACCAAGAAAATTGAAGGATTTTAAAAGTTTGTTAGTAAAGACTACTAAAAATAGTTCAGAAGACCTACGGAATGAAGATGAGCTATATAAATTAGGATTTAGTGAATTTGATATAATCTATGATATTCATGTTATTACGGCTGATTATTTGATCGAAAATATAGATTACGCTTTTGAAGTCTGGGAAAAACCTTGGAATAATAAACTTTTATTTGACGATTTTTGCGAATTAATTCTTCCATACAGAATAGCGGATGAACCATTAACGAATTGGCGAAAATTATATCACAATAAATATGCTTCCTATTTAGATTCTCTCTATACAGGAACCGATGTTGTTGAGGCATGTAATATTTTGGCTAGAAAACTTAAGCAAACAAATTTCTATTATTACGTAAATATACCTCTCCCAAGATTAGATGCAATATTTTTATTAGACAATAGTATAGGATCTTGTAGAGAAATATGTGACATTTCTATTTATACTACGCGTGCATGTGGAATTCCAACAGCAATTGATTATTTCATTTATTCCCCGGAATACCAGCACGGACATACCTGGAATGTTGTTCGGGACTCTACAGATCAATATCTACCATTTGTGTTTACGCAATTTGATGCTAACCGGAAAAAGTTTGATGACGAACGCAAAAAAGGGAAGGTTTATCGTGATAAGTATAGTATTCAAACTCCTAAAATGGGTAAAAGACAGAAAGAAAAAACTGTTCTAAACGGATTTAAACATCCTTTTCGGAAAGATGTAACCGACAATTACACAGGGAAAAACAAGATAGAGGTTCCTTTATTTAATTCAAAACCGAGGTATGTTTATTTAGGGATATTTAGTCCCAAGGGATGGATCCCCGTGGATGTAGGAGTTGTGAAGAATAAAAAAGCTGTATTTCATAACATTGAACCGGCCTTGATTTATCAGCCTTTAAGCTGGGATAGGCAACAATATATACCCGCAGGATACCCTTTCATTTTTTCAGGAGGGGAAATACACATATTCAAACCAGATAAAAATCAGCTTGAGAATGCAGTTCTTACTCGTAAAATGTCCTTAGTTCCATCTATTCGTAGTTTTTTGCACAGAAATATGATTGGAGTACGGATCGAAGGAAGTAATACATTATCTTTCAAAGAATCGGTGCTTTTTTATCAAAACAATGATACCCTCATTACTAATTACAATGAGGTTATTCCTTGGGACCATACACCTTGCAGATATATTCGTTACAAATCTCCGCCCGGAAAACAAGTGGAACTTGCAGAATTATTTTTATATAATGAGGATTCGTCGGATGCTATTTCAAAAAAAACATTGACAGAACTTACTCCGGTTAAAAAAATGCAATTTATTAATGATGGAGATATCCTCAGTTATTTTCATTCAAGGGATACATCCTGTTATGTGGATTTTGATTTAGGAACGACTATTCATATTAATAAGATTGTTTTTTATCCCCGTAATGATGACAATTATGTTTGTCCAGGCGATATGTACGAGTTATTTTATCAAGACGGCTTAAGCAATTGGAGATCATTAGGCAAACAAATACCGGAAGAAAGAAAACTACATTATGAAGTACCTCAAAATGCAGTTTTATGGTTACGAAATTTAACAAAAGGAAAGGAAGAACAAATTTTCATTTATAAGAATGGGAAACAAGTTTTTAATGTAGATTTTAAAAATGAGCCATTCCGATAAAATAAAAAAGTGTATTTAAAACCGTATATTGCCATAGAAATAATAATCGTTGAATAAAATAATTTATTTCAATTATATATTTTCATTTATTTACAAATTAGAACCGTACACAAAAAAAATAAACCATTAGTATTTCTTTATTAAGGGTATGATTAAACAAATAAATTATAAGTTCAAACAACTAGTTCAGAAGATTATTAATATAATCTTCTGGTTTATGACGAGTATTATTGGTTTAGTTATTCTTCAGATTTTGCTTTTCTCCTCATTTAAAATACCTAGTGAGTCAATGGAGCCAACTTTAGAAATAGGAGATAATGTACTTGTTGGTAAATGGATTCCGGGAGCACGTCTGTTTAATATTTTTGATTCTCTACAGGAGATACAACTAGAAATTTATCGTATACCTGGGACTCGAAAAATCAGGCATAACGATATAGTTGTTTTTAATTTTCCACATCCGCAAACTTGGGATAAAATTGAAATGGATATAATGAAATATTATATCAAACGGAGTATTGGATTGCCAGGAGATAGTATCGCAATCAAAAACGGACTGTTTTTGGTAAACGGATACCCAAATAAAGTTGGAAATAAAGCTTCTCAAATTCGTATTGCAGAAATAAAAGAAGAAAATTTTAAGAGTGTTGTTTATAATACTTTTCCATTGGACTCCATAATTAACTGGAATATAAAAGATTTCGGACCACTTTATATTCCCAGAAAAGGAGATTATATTACCTTGGATCGGACACATTATTTCCTATATCGTAAACTGATTGAATGGGAACAACAAAAGAAACTAGAATACAAAAACAAAAAAGTATTTCTTGATAATAAAGAAATACTAACTTATCAATTTCAAAAAAACTATTATTTTATGGCAGGAGATAATGGAATGAATTCCCAGGATTCTCGTTACTGGGGCCTATTGCCAGAAGAATATATAGTAGGTAAAGCATGGATTATCTGGAAATCAGTTGATCCCTATACTGGGAAATGGAGGGAGAACAGGTTTCTAAAAAAGGTAAAATAATAAATTATAACTTCTAATAGAAGGCGACAATTGATGAAGGTTGTAAAGTTAATTTTGGCTGTCAGTCTAACAATAATCACAGGTGGATTGCTATTTACTCTATTTGGAAATGATCCTACTATGGTCAATGGATTAGTGATGGGGGAAGTGATGTGGTTTTATAAAGCAATAGGGTTATTTGCGATTTGTGTACTGCTTGTTACTATTCTTTTTCCACAAAAAAAGTTTTCATTTCTTCTTTTTGACGGGCTGATCTTAGGGATAACAGTTCTGGTATTATTAACCTATAATTGGTCTTTAGAGCCGGAACCAGAGAAACTAGTGTTTAGTGGGCAATTGATTGTTCTTTGGTTTTTATTACGATATGTGTTGGTTCTGTTTCCAAGTATTTCTGTTTTTCTTGTATTGATTATATTATCTGCCGGATTAATAGAAGCAGTATGGGGTGTGATGCAATTGTACGGATATCAGGTTTCGCAGCATTCTTTATTTCTGTTGACCGGATCCTTTATTAATCCGGGGCCTTATTCGGGGTATCTTGCGGTTATTTTACCAGTTTGCCTGGGAATGATTTTAAACACAGAGAAACAGAGAAGCAAAGGTTTTAAATTAATAAGTGATAGCAGGTATAAGTTGTATAAATATTTACCTCTGTGTCTCCGTGTCTCTGTGTTTGATATTCTTTATTATTTAGCTTGGCTATGCTTATTGGCAATATTAGTGGTATTGCCTGCGGGGATGAGTCGATCGGCATGGATAGCGGGGATTGTTTCCTGTGCGTGGGTATATTGGTGGTATAAGATCGGATGGGAGAAAACTAAAAATATATGGCAGTCGCATAGAAAGAAGGTTTTAGCAGGGGCGGTTATTCTTTTGACGATAGGGATTGCAGGGATAGTAGGGATCTATCAGATGAAAAAAGATTCTGCAAATGGAAGGCTATTGATGTGGAAAGTGACGGCTATGACAATAGCGAAACAACCTATTACGGGAACCGGATTAGGTGGTTTTCCTGCAGCTTATGCTGAAACACAAGCTGAGTATTTTGCTTCCGGGAAGGCAAACGAGACAGAAAAGCTGGTAGCGGGTTGTCCGGAATATGCTTTTAATGAATATCTGCAGATTGGGTTGGAACAAGGGGTGATTGGGTTGGTTTTGTTTATTTTATGGTTGGGGAGTGTTCTTTATTATGGGGTGAAGAATAAGCGGTATGGAGTGACTGGGGGAATATTATCATTAATGATATTTGCTTTTTCTTCTTATCCGTTGCAATTACCCTCTTTTTGGATATTGTTGATAGTTTTATCGGTTATAGCTGTTAGCACGAAAGTGAAAAGAAAGAAACAGGTTGATACGGATAAGAAGAATTTTAAAATTATAAATATTACGGTTATTTGTTTAATCTGTACCATTAGCGGGATTCTTTACTTTTCACAAAGAGATACAAAAGAGGTTTATCAGAAATGGAAGAAGACGCAATTTCTTTATAATGCGAATGCTTTTGAGGCGGCTTATGAAGGATATGAGGTGCTATATCCGAGATTGAATCATAAACCGGAGTTTCTGTTTGAGGCCGGGCAATGCCTGAGTAAAATGGAACGTTATGAAGAATCGAACAGTCTGTTGGAACGGGCTACGTTATTAAGTGCAGACCCTATGATTCATTATATATGGGCAAAGAACGAGCAAGCACTCGGACATTATGAAGAAGCGGAAAAGAAGTTTTTACATGCAATTAATATGTTGCCGGAACGTATTTATCCTTATTATCTTTTGACAAAGCTTTATGCGGAACCGGCTTTTTATCAACAAAATAAGATGCAGGCAGCAGCGGATTCGGTACTTTATAAGGAGCCAAAGGTGATGACGACGGCGATTAGGGAGATGAGGGAAGAGGTGAAGCGAATGATTAATGATTAATGGTTAATGATTAATTGTTTTGCGCTTCGCTAAACGGCTTTCGGTGGGAAATTATAAATGAAGGGAAATGCGAATAAATCGTAAAATGTTTAAGAATATTGCAATTACGATAAGATCGTATTTGGATTTTATTATATTTGCGGGGAGTAATATAGAGGAGCAAGGAGTTAAAGGAGTCAGAGGAGTTAAGGATAGTCAGGGATTACTCCTTACTTCTAGCGAAGCGATAACTTCTTTAACTTCTGAAGCTCGCAGATACCTACGAAATTGATTAACTGACATAATATGAAGTACTACAATTTGTTAACCATACTGCTGCTATCAGGTATAATGCTGGCTTGCGGTGGAGAGAAAAAAGGGTCAGAGGCAGGAGATGAGTCTATTGAGACGGTTTTGCCGGATGAGAAAAATGAAGTGACTGTCATGAAATTAGAGGAAGGGAACTTTTATCATGAATTGATCAGTAACGGTAAACTCTCTGCACGTAAACATGTAGACCTCCGTTTTGAATCGGGGGAACCCATCGATGCAATCTATGTGAAGAATGGCGATAGGGTTACAAAAGGGCAAAAGCTAGCGACCTTATCTACTTTTCGTTTAAATAATAAACTGGCGGGTGCTAAAGATGCGTTAGAGAAAGCAAAACTGGAACTTCAGGATGTCTTGATAGGACAGGGATATATGTTGGCAGATTCCGCCAAAGTTCCGGCTGCAACTATGCAATTGGTTCGTATTAAAAGTGGATATGACCAGGCTATTGTGCAATACGAATTGGCGGCTTACGAATATGAAAAAGCTGTATTGACTGCTCCTTTCAATGGTATTGTTGCAAATCTGTTTGCTAAAGAACAAAATACCGCTTCTCTCTCCGAAGTTTTTTGTACGATTATTGACCCCCAAAGCCTGGAAGCTTCCTTTACCATATTAGAGAATGAACTGCCTTTAGTGAAGGTTGGTGACAAAGTCGAAGTAACTCCTTATGCTGCTCCCGATACAAAAGCGGAAGGCCGTATATCGGAGATCAATCCGATTGTAAATGAAAACGGAATGGTGCAGTTGAAAGCGGTAGTCGGTGAAAAGTCAAATCTGTTTGAAGGTATGAATGTACGGGTTAGCATCCAACGTACGGTTCCGAAACAATTGGTTGTACCCAAAGAAGCTGTTGTATTACGCTCAGGGAAACAGGTTATTTTCACTGTAGTGAATGGAAAAGCTTATTGGAATTACGCACAAACCGGATTGGAAAATGCCGGACATTATACAGTGATTGAAGGAATAAAAGCAGGTGACGAAGTGATTATCAGCGGGAATATTAATTTGGCACATGAAGCTCCGGTCACTGTTATTGAAATTGACAATTGACAGTTAACAATTGACAATTAAAGAGTTTTATAACGATTCTAATAAACTGTCAATATGCTAAAAAAAGATTTTATAACAAGTATTGATTCTTTCACAATTGTCAACTGTCAATTGTCAATTGTCAATTTTTAAATTTTACCATGATAAAATTTTTACTCCAACGTCCTATAGCCGTATTAATGGCATTTACTGCTTGCTTTATAGTAGGTTTGGTAACTTATTTCACGCTACCCGTATCCTTATTGCCCGATATAGCTATCCCGGAAATTACAGTACAGGTATCCGGACAAAATACTTCTGCACGGGAATTAGAGAATACAGTAGTAAAGCCTATTCGTCAACAATTGATGCAAGTTGCCCGGCTTCGGGATATACAAAGTGAAACACGAGATGGTGCCGGAATTATTCGTCTCAGTTTCGAATTTGGGACAAATACGGATCTTGCATTTATTGAAGTGAATGAAAAGATTGATGTAGCCATGAATTACCTTCCTCGAGAAATCGAGCGTCCACGGGTAGTAAAGGCAAGTGCAACGGATATACCGGTGTTTTGTCTTAACCTGACGGTGAAGACAAGTGAAGAGGGAAAAGTGAAAAGTGAAAGTGAGACGACGCTTTCAGATGGGAGCGAAAGCGATTTTCTGGAACTTTGCCAGTTTGCAGAGAGCGTAATAAAACGGCGGATTGAGCAGTTGCCGGAAGTGGCGATGGTGGATATTACAGGGATGCAAAAAAGACAATTGCAGATCGTGCCCGATCTTAATCTGATGGAAATATCGGGAATAACTCTAAGTGATCTGGAATCGGCGCTTTCATCGAATAATATCGAACCTGGCAGCATGACCGTACGTGACGGGTACTATGAATATAATATAAAATTTTCCACCTTATTGCGTACGCCTGAAGATGTGGAAAATATCTATATCCGCAAAGGGGATCGTATCTTCCAACTGAAAGATTTAGCCAATGTAGCTATTGCTCCTGAGAAAGAAACAGGCCTGTCAATGGCAGGAGGTAAACGGGCCGTAACCTTAGCTGTTATAAAGCAAGCAGATGAGAATATGGACAAGATGAAAGAGTCATTGGCTGAAGTTACCGACCATTTTGCCCGGATTTATCCTGATATTGAGTTTAGTATTTCCCGAAACCAGACCGAACTACTTGATTATACAATAACTAACTTAAAGCAAAATTTGATTCTTGCTTTCATTTTTATATGCCTGGTATCAGTTCTTTTCCTCGGTGATGTAAAAAGTCCTGCCGTGATTGCATTAAGCATGGTAGTAAGCATTGTGATAAGTTTCCTTTTCTTTTATCTGTTCAATATGTCACTCAATATTATTTCCCTTTCAGGTCTGATCCTGGCGCTAGGGATGATGATTGATAGTTCTATTATTGTGACAGAAAATATTGCCCAATATCAGGGCAAAGGATACACCCTGGATGAGGCATGTGCAAAAGGGACAAATGAAGTGATCACTCCTATGCTGAGTTCAACCTTTACTACAATTGCCGTATTTGTACCTCTGGTTTTTATGAGTGGGATTGCAGGAGCTATCTTCTATGACCAGGCATTTGCGGTAACAGTGGGGCTTATTGTTTCGTACTTTACCGGAATAATGTTGCTTCCTGTACTTTATAAACTGATTTACAGTATTCCTAAAATGAAAAAGGGTTGGTGGAATATTGAAATAAATAATCCTATAAAGGCACATACGTTAGATAAAGGGTATGATAATGGAATAGATTTTATCTTCCGCCATAAGACAGTGGCGTTATCATGCGTTGTACTGGCAGTTCCTTTATGTGTTGTTCTTTTCATGGTTATTCCTACCAGTCGTATGCCTTATATCGATCAGAACGAATTGATTGCTCATATCGAGTGGAATGAAAATATTCATATTGATGAAAACAGAGAACGCGTTACCCATCTATTTCAGGAAGCCGATCAGATGGGTGCACAGCATACTGCTTATATCGGACAACAACAATTTATTCTGAACAGAGATAAAGAACTTTCAGTAACCGAAGCTGAATTATACTTTAAAACAGAGAAAACAACAACTATCCCACAGCTACAAACAGAGGTGGAGAAATGGGTAAAGGCTAATTATCCAAATGCCGTGCTCTCATTCTCGCCTCCGGAAACAGTTTTCGAAAAGTTATTTACCACCGGTGAAGCAGATATCGTTGCTGAATTCTACTCCCGTAACCGGGCAGAAGCTCCTGATCCGACCATATTACGAGAGATTGAACAAACACTGGAAAAAGCGACGGGCAATATTCCGGTCGGGGTTGCTTTCGAGAATCAATTGAATATTTCGGTTGACCGGCAGAAACTTCTTTTATATCGCGTGGATTACAACGAAGTTTACAGAGTATTAAAAACAGCTTTCAAAGAAAATGAAGTTGCCACTCTCCGCTCCTACCAACAATATTTGCCGATAGCTCTGGCCGGAAACGAACAGACCATCCATTCCATATTACAAAACACTTTGATCCGCACTCTTCCTGATAAAGAGGGGAAGTCTGATTTTATTCCTTTGCAATCCCTGGTACACATCAGGCCGGGTGAAGACTTGAAGAGTATTACGGCCCGTAAAAACGGAGAATTTATTCCTTATAGTTTTTATCAGATAAAAAATCCGGAACAATTGATCGCTAATATTCGTACTACAATTGACAATCAACAGCTGGCATCTTCATCTGTTGGACAAGCTAGTGAAGCAAAATGGGATATAGACTTTTCGGGGAGTTTCTTTTCTAATAAGAAGATGTTAAGCGAACTGGTTATTATCCTTATGATATCGGTTTTGCTGATGTATTTTATACTTGCAGCTCAGTTTGAGAGTTTCCTTCAGCCATTTGTTGTATTAATGGAATTGCCTATTGATGTGGCTACTGCCCTGTTTGTTTTATGGATATGCGGGCATACCTTGAATCTGATGAGCGCTATTGGTATAGTGGTAACTTGTGGTATTATTATTAATGACTCTATTCTGAAACTGGACGCTATCAATGAAATGCGTAAAGATGGAATACCTCTAATGGAGGCTATTCATGAGGCGGGAAGAAGGCGTTTACGACCGATTATAATGACGTCGTTGACAACTATTTTTGCGATGATTCCCATGCTCTTTTCGTATGATATGGGTAGTGAACTGCAAAAGCCTTTAGCTATTGCTATGATATCGGCTATGGTTGTGGGAACCCTTGTGAGCCTCTTTATCATTCCGTTAATTTATTGGTTTATTTATCGGAAAGAAGATGTTTCAGTGGTGAGTGGTGAGTGATGAGTGGTTAGCGATAGTGGTAAAGACAAGGCTTGCCTTGTCTCCAATATAGAGGAATTGATGTAAATAGATAATATTAAAGAAGACAAGGCAAGCCTTGTCTCTACGCAAGATTAAGGATAAAGAAATAGATAAATATGAGAACAGGAAAGCTACTCTTAATATTGTTTGTGCTAGCTGTTGGAAAAGCGAGTGCACAACCTATGAGCCTGTCGCTTGAAAGGACAATCACGTTGGCAGCAGACAGTTCCCTGGAAGCATTCCGGAGTAAGAATATGTATCTTGCCGGATACTGGGAATACCGCACCTATAAGGCCGGGCGTTTACCCAGTTTGACATTGAATCTGACCCCGGCACAATATTACCGGGATATTACCCGTCGTTACGATTCGGAGCAGGATATCGATGTGTACAGAAAGCAACAGTCTTTTTATGCGGGTGGCGACTTGACAATAAAACAGAACTTTGACTTGCTGGGAGGAAGTTTTCGTATTGACTCCGACCTGGGATACATGCGAAATTTCGGAGATAACACTTATACACAGTTTACCACTATTCCTATTCGTATTGGTTACAACCAAAGCCTAATCGGTTATAATCCTTTCAAGTGGGAACGAAAAATCGAACCACTAAAGTATGAGAAAGTAAAAAAAGAATTTTTGTATAACCTGGAAGGGGTTAGTGAACAAGCTACTGATTATTTTTTCAATCTGGCTATGGCTCAGGCAGAGTATGATCTGGCCAGGGAAAAGGTAGCCTCTTCAGATACTTTATACAGAACGGGGCAGGAACGGCATAAAATAGCATCAATAAGCCAGGATGACTTACTTACTCTCAAACTGGATGCTGTTAATGCACGCAATGCCCTTCAAAATGCTAATATTGCTCTGCAACGGGCGATGTTTAATCTTGCCTCTTATCTGAATTTCGATAAAAACACTGAAATACGATTACAACTGCCAAGCCGTCCAAGAGATATGATAATATCCGTAGATGCGGCTCTGGCACAGGCGCGTGAGAATAATCCAAAGTTCCTGACTGTACAACAACAAATACTGGAAGCAGAGCAACAAGCTGATAAAACCAGAAAGGAAGCGATCTTCAATGCTTCGGTAAATGCAAGCATCGGATTCAATCAGGTTGCAAATACATTTAAAGATGCCTACCGTGATCCGCTTCAACAGGATATAGTTTCTCTTTCTCTCTCTATTCCGTTAATAGACTGGGGTGTACGAAAAGGGAAGTATAATGTGGCGCGTAACAATCTGAATGTAGTCCGGATCTCTGCCCGTCAGGATGAATTGTCTGTTGAAGAGGATGTTATTATGACCGTAAGTGATTTCAATATACAACAAGATCTGATAGGCACTGCAGAAGAAGCACTCGAGCTGGCCAAAATGGCTTATGATCTGACCAAACAACGCTTTATGATCGGGAAAGCCGATATCAGCAGTCTCACATTATCCCAGAACAGACAGGAAGAGGCACAACGTAATTATATATCGGCTTTACGTAACTATTGGCTGAGCTATTATAAAATACGGAAACTGACACTACACGATTTCGACAGAGGTATTTCACTCAGTAAAGAATTCGACTATAAGCATCATATCTATTAATGAGCAAAGGAAAGTCCAACATATCATCTTTTACCATTATTGTTGTCTTTATCTGCATTGCGCTGACCGGGATAGCTTTTGTACCGCTTCTACCGATTAAGCTATCTCCTTCACGTACACTTCCGCAGTTAACGGTCAGCTATAATATGCCGGGTAATTCCGCACGTGTAATTGAGATGGAAGTCACTTCCCGTTTGGAAGCTATGTTGGCACGTATCAAGGGAATCAAAAACCTTAATTCAACTTCAGGTAACGGTTGGGGACGAATCTCGCTTGAACTCGACAAATATACAGATATAGATGCAGCCCGCTTTGAGGCATCCACTATCGTTCGTCAAACCTGGCCCAGCCTTCCCAATGGATTGAGCTATCCGGTATTGGAAATGAGTCGTCCCGACGAAAATGAATCACGTCCTTTTATTAGTTATACACTGAATGCGGCAGCTACACCTATCTTTATTCAGCGCTTTGCCGAAGAACAGATAAAACCCCGCTTAGCAGGTATTCCCGGCATTTATCGCATAGATGTTAGTGGAGCGACACCCATGGAATGGCGTCTTGAGTATGATAGCCGGCAACTGTCATTATTAGGCATATCACTCGGCAATATTCAGGAAGCCATCTCGCAATATTACAGAAAAGAATTTCTGGGAATTGCATTTACAGAAGGTTCCGGTACTTCTCAGGAATGGATACGCCTTGCACTTATTCCGGAAAATGTAGACAATGGTTTTGATCCGACACGCATCACATTGACTACTGCGGAAGGGAAACTTATCAGACTGGATCAACTATTGAAAGTAACCCGTCAGGAAGAATCGCCGCAGAACTATTTCCGCATCAACGGGCTCAATTCTATTTATCTTTCCATTCGGGCAGAAGAGACTGCCAACCAATTGCAGCTTGCCAAAAAGGTAAAAGAGGAAATGGAACATATTCGTAGCCTGCTACCTAAAGGATATGAGGTTCATACAAGTTATGATGCAACAGAATTTATTCAAAAAGAATTAGATAAAATCTATGTTCGTTCCGGACTAACAATACTGATCCTACTTCTTTTTGTTCTTCTTATTACCCGTAATTTCAAATATCTCCTACTGATCATGATCAGTATAAGTGTAAACCTAGGAATTGCCGTAATACTCTATTATCTGTTGAAATTGGAAATACAACTCTATTCGTTGGCCGGTATTACGATTTCGCTTAGTCTGATCATTGACAATACCATTGTGATGACAGATCATTTACGGAACCGACGAGACCGCGGGGCATTTCTTTCCATTCTTGCAGCTACCCTAACAACAATCGGGGCATTGAGCATCATTTTCTTTCTTGACGAGCGTATCCGGTTAAACCTGCAGGATTTTGCAGCCGTAGTGATTATAAACCTGGGTGTATCTCTTTTTGTCGCCCTATTCCTCGTTCCGGCATTAATTGATAAAATGGGGTTGTTACATAGGAAACAAAAAGCGCCCAAAGAAAAACGTAAACGTTTCACTCGTGTAAATCGTTTTTTACATCGTTTCCCGGTATACTTTACCCGGTATTATCAGGCACAAATACGTTTTTTTATCAGATGGCGTGTACTTGCTTGTATCTTTATTATCCTTCTTTTTGGAATTCCTGTTTTCATGTTACCTGAAAAGATTGAACCCGAAAATGAAAAACTGGAACAGATGTCTCCTTTCAGGATTTCAATGATCGAGAAGTATAATAATTTTGTAGCGAAGGATGTCTGGAAAGAGAAAATAAAACCTATTGTAGACAAAGGATTGGGAGGTACCATACGTCTGTTTGTTGAGAAAGTGTATGCGGGTAGTTATTTTACACGAAACGAAGAAGTGGTGTTGTCTATTGCGGCGACTATGCCAAATGGGACTACACTGGATCAGATGAATCACCTCATTCGCCGCATGGAGTCATACTTAAGTACTTATAAAGAGATAAAACAATTCCAAACCAGTATCTATAGTTCACGCCAGGCTAATATTCGTATCTATTTCACGCAAGAAAGCGAACGTACAGGATTCCCATATACTCTGAAAAGCCGGGTTATCACCAAAGCACTTGAATTAGGAGGTGGAAGCTGGAGTGTATACGGATTGCAGGATCAAGGCTTTAACAATGATGTTCGTGAAAGTGCTGGGAGCTACCGAATTGAAATGTTCGGATATAATTACGATGAATTATTCGAATGGGCAGAGGTCTTCAAAGATTCTTTACTCAACAATCGCCGTATCCGCGAAGTATTGATCAATTCGGAGTTTTCATGGTATAAAGACGACTATCAGGAATTTTCATTTAATCTGAATAAGGCAAGGATGGCGGAAGAGAATATCCTGCCTATCGATCTGTTTGCATCTCTTCGTCCCGTCTTTGGAAAAGATATTTATACGGGTAACATCGTGGTTAATAATGAAACAGAGAGGTTAAAACTCAACTCACGCCAATCGAAGGACTTTGATATATGGAATATGCAATATGTACCTCAGCAGATTAAAGGTATTCCTTACAAATTAGCCGAACTGGCAACCGTAGAAAAGGGACAGATGCCGCAAAAGGTAGCCAAAGTAAATCAGCAATATCGCCTCTGCATTCAATATGAATACATAGGGGCATCCAATCAGGGGAACCGTATCCAGGAACGGTTATTAAAAGGCTTCAATAATTTGTTGCCAATGGGTTATACGGCTGATAAATCAGGTTATTCCTGGAATTGGGGAAAGAAAGATAATAAGCAGTATTTCCTTTTACTCCTGATTATTGTGATTATTTTCTTCACCACTAGTATTCTTTTTAATTCATTGAAGCAACCTCTGGCGGTTATCTTTGTGATTCCAATTTCTTATATAGGCGTGTTCCTTACCTTCTACTGGTTTAAGCTCAACTTCGATCAGGGAGGATTCGCATCGTTTGTTCTTCTATGCGGAATTACTGTGAATGCAAGTATATATATCATCAATGAATATAATCAACTACGGGTTCGTCATCCGCGCATGGCTCCTCTTCGTCTATATCTCAAAGCATGGAATGCCAAAATAACCCCGATATTTCTGACTGTCGTTTCAACAGTTCTCGGATTTATTCCCTTTATGGTCGGCAGCACAAAAGAAGCTTTCTGGTTTCCATTAGCAGCTGGAACCATTGGGGGACTGATTATGTCAGTGATCGCTATCTTTTTCTATCTCCCCATTTTTGCTCTTCCCAAAAAGTCAGGAGCCAAACACAAGAAACCGAAAAATTAAGGGCGTGTTACGCGGTAAACAGGACGGTCACCTTCTAAAAAACCTATCACATTATTGCTTACAACTCTTGCCATTTCCACACGAGTGTCTGTTGTCTGCGTTCCAATATGAGGGGTTAAAACCACATTATCCATTTCTAATAATTCAGGAGAAGGAAAGTCACCATGCTCAAAAACATCCAATCCGGCACCATGAATTACACCTTCTTGTAAGGCTTTGATCAATGCCTGTTCATCTACGAGCGGGCCACGGGATGTATTAATGAGAATGGCAGAAGGTTTCATTTGATTTAGTTCGAATTCACCGATAATATGATGAGTTTCCGGTGTATACGGAGCATTCACTGAAATAAAGTCAGATTGTGCTAAAAGTTCTTCCTTAGATACATACACAACATTAAGTTTTGTTTCCTCTTCAACATACAATTGGCGTCGATTATGGTAGATAACATCCATACCACATGCTACTGCACGACGTGCTAAAGCTTTGCCGATACGTCCCATTCCAAGGATTCCCAACGTCTGATTGGTAATGGATACTCCCAGATTTTCCAGAACGCCAACCTTCATGTTACGTCCCAATAACCGTAGTTTACGGTCGCACTCACTAATACGCCGTGCCGTATCGATCATCAAACCCAAAGCCAGATTAGCAGTCGGAGCAGTTACCGGATCAGGCGTATTGGCAACTGTCAACCCTTTCTCGAGAGCATATTTCACATCTATATTATTATATCCTACAGCATAATTGGCTATCAGTTGCAGCTTTTCACCCCGGTCGATCAACTCTTTGTCTACTTTAAAGTCAAACATGGAACAGAGTACATCATAGTCTGCAATCATATCCAAGACTTCTTCGTAAGTAAAGTCTCTACCATCAGGAAAAGTAACATCGTACTTACTTTCCAACTCAGTAAATCCTTCCCGGAACATATCATACGTAACCAATATCTTCTTCATCTCTCAAGCTTTTATAAATGTTATCGGCACCAAAATTAAGTAAACAGCCCCTGAATGCAAAGAAGAAATTGTACTTTTGCATAGCAAAGCGTATTTTCTTCTTTGCAAATGAATAATTGACAATGGACAATTGACAATGAAATAGAAATTTGAGGACTTAATCTATACCTAATTCTTAAAAAGGTATTTTCATTGTCAATTGTCAATTGTCAACTGTCAATTACAAAATATGGTTCTAAATTACATTTGGATTGCCTTTTTCTTGATTGCCTTTGTTGTTGCACTGGTGAAATTGATTTTTCTTGGGGATATACAGGTATTCACTGAGATTATCAATGCCTCCTTTTCTTCAGCAAAAAGCGGATTTGAGATATCTTTAGGGTTAACCGGGATATTGACATTGTGGCTGGGGATTATGAAAATAGGTGAACAAGGGGGAGTTATACAAGCTTTTGCTCGATTGGGCGCTCCAGTATTTAGCAAACTATTTCCCGATATTCCCAAAAGTCATCCGGTAACCGGATCAATTTTTATGAATATCTCTGCCAACCTTCTTGGCTTAGATAATGCAGCAACCCCTATGGGCTTAAAGGCAATGCAGCAACTACAGGAATTGAATAAGGAGAAAGATACAGCAAGTAATGCAATGATTATGTTCTTGTGTATCAATGCATCAGGGCTTACATTAATTCCCATAACCATTATGATGTATAGGGCACAGATGGGTGCAGCAAATCCTTCTGATGTATTCCTTCCTATTATGCTTGCAACATTTTCTTCCACTCTTGTGGCAGTACTAGCGGTATGTTTAAAACAGAGAATCAATGTCTTACAACGCAATCTATTACTTTTCTTCGGGGGGCTTGGAGCATTTATAGCTGGATTAATCTTGTTATTTAATTCATTACCGCAAGAGAAAGTATCTCTGTACTCTACTTTGTTTGCCAACACCCTGCTGTTTACCATTATATGCGGATTTATAGTTGCAGGAATACGTAAAAAGATTAATGTCTACGATGCATTTATAGAAGGAGCAAAAGATGGATTTAAGACAGCTATCACTATCATTCCTTATCTAGTTGCTATACTTGTGGGTATTGCTGTTTTCCGTGCATCCGGAGCAATGGATTTTCTCATTAATGGTGTACGTATGGGAGTTGCTTCAGTCGGAATAAACACAGACTTTGTGGAGGCATTACCCACAATTCTAATGAAACCTTTAAGCGGTAGCGGCGCCCGTGGAATGATGATAGATGCAATGGGAACTTATGGAGCTGATTCTTTTGTGGGAAGATTAACGTCCGTAGTGCAAGGCTCAACAGATACAACATTATATGTAGTTGCACTTTATTTCGGAAGTGTTGCTATAAAGAATACGCGTTATACAGTACCATACTCTTTACTGGCAGATTTAGCGGGAGCTATTGCGGCAATTCTTTTGACTTATTTATTCTTTGGATAAAATGTACAGATATAAAATATGGCAATAATATATAACATTGAAGAAGTTCCGTTTCCACCGATAAAAAGAAGGATAATCAGTAACTGGATTAAAGAAGTTGCTGCCACTTACAAACGAAAGATAGGAGACATCAGTTATATCTTTTGTTCCGATGAAAAGATATTAGAAGTAAACAAAGAGTATCTGCAACATGATTATTATACAGATATAATAACCTTTGATTATTCCGAAGGAAATAAGATTGCTGGCGATCTCTTTATCAGTCTTGATACCGTTAAAACAAATGCGGAAACATTTAAAACAGAATATCTGGAGGAATTGCATCGAACTATCATTCACGGGATCTTACATCTTTGCGGTATTAATGACAAAGGCCCCGGTGAAAGAGAGATAATGGAAGAAAACGAAAACAAAGCATTGGCTTTATTAGAAAGGATAAGATGAATTTTAATTATGATGTAATCGTTGTGGGTGCCGGACATGCGGGTTGTGAAGCTGCGTGTGCTGCGGCCAACCTTGGATCGAGGACGCTTTTGATTACAATGGATATGAATAAAGTTGCCCAAATGAGCTGTAATCCGGCCATTGGAGGTATTGCCAAAGGACAAATCGTACGTGAGATTGACGCTTTGGGTGGCTTTATGGGCATCGTTACAGATAAAACAGCAATCCAATTTCGCATGCTCAACCGGAGTAAAGGGCCTGCAATGTGGAGCCCACGTGCACAAAGCGACCGTGCCCGTTTCATCGATACATGGAGGGAGATTTTGGATAGTTGCCTTAATTTATCTATCTGGCAGGATAAGGTAAATGAGTTGTTAATTGAAGATGGTCGCGTTGTAGGGGTAAGCACAGAAATGGATGTCAATTTTTATGCCGGTGCTGTTATACTTACTAATGGCACATTTCTGAACGGGTTAATGCACATAGGAAGGACACAAATACGGGGTGGACGCATTTCTGAACCTGCATCAAAAGGAATAACAGAACAGCTTGTTTCTCTCGGTTTCATCGCAGATCGGATGAAAACAGGTACACCTGTAAGAATAGATGGTCGGAGCGTTCATTTTGATGAAATGGATGAACAACCCGGAGAAAATGATTACCATAAATTTTCTTATTTAGAACATCCGCAGCGTACACTGAAGCAATTGAGTTGCTGGACAACTTTTACAAATGAATCCACACATGACATACTTCGGGAAGGATTACCGGATTCTCCTTTATATAACGGACAAATCCAAAGTATAGGTCCGCGTTATTGTCCTAGTATAGAAACTAAGATAGTAACTTTTGCCGATAAGACACAACACCAATTATTTCTTGAACCAGAAGGAGAGAAAACCCAGGAATATTATCTGAATGGTTTCTCCTCCTCGCTACCCCTCGATATTCAGTTGCGCGCATTGCAATCTATACCTGCATTTCGCGATATTCAGATTTATCGACCGGGATATGCTATCGAATACGACTTCTTTGATCCGACTCAATTACATCATACACTGGAAACAAAAAGGCTTCACAATCTCTTTTTTGCCGGACAGATTAACGGAACCACAGGATATGAAGAAGCAGGTGGCCAAGGATTAATTGCAGGCATAAATGCCCATATCAATTGTCATGGAGGAGAACCTTTTATTCTTGGAAGAGATGAAGCCTATATAGGAGTTTTAATTGATGATCTTGTTACAAAAGGAGTAGATGAACCATACCGCATGTTTACTTCACGTGCAGAATATCGTATTCTTTTACGCCAGGATGATGCAGACATGCGCTTAACTGAAAAGGCTTATCAATTAGGTTTGGCTAAACAAGATCGCTATGATCTTCTCATTGCAAAGAGAGAGAGTAGAGATGCTTTGATCAATTTCATGGAGAATTATTCTATAAAACCACAAATGATTAATAGCGAACTGGAACAACTAAGTACAGCTCCCCTCTCCCATGGATGTAAGTTAATTGACCTGGAACTCCGCCCTCAATTAAACATAGAAAAATTATCGGAGATTATTCCTGCTTTGTCTAAAGAGCTTGAAAAGGTTCCGGCTTCACGAAAAGAGGAAATCATCGAGGCAGCTGAAATATTAATGAAATATAGTGGCTATATCAAAAGGGAAAGAATTATTGCAGACAAAATAAACCGACTGGAGAATATATATATTAAAGGTAAATTCGACTATGATTCTATTCAATCTCTTTCCACAGAAGCCCGTCAAAAGCTCACTAAGATTGATCCCGACACGATTGCTCAGGCAAGCCGGATACCCGGTATTTCTCCTAGCGATATTAATATATTGTTAATACTTTTAGGGAGATAAATGGACAATTGTTCCACGTGAAACAATAATGTATGAGTATAGTAAAAGATGAACATATATTAAGCATTCTTTCCATTCTGCCCGACTCGCCAGGCTGCTATCAATACTTTGACGAAAAGGGAACTATTATCTATGTAGGGAAGGCTAAGAACTTAAAGAAACGGGTACTCTCCTATTTCAATAAAGAATCAGAATATCCAAAGACCCGTGTACTGGTTAAGCAAATTCGGGATATCAAATATATAGTTGTCGACACGGAAGAAGATGCTCTACTTTTGGAGAACAATCTGATCAAACAGTATCGTCCACGATATAATGTGATGCTTAAGGATGATAAAACGTATCCTTCGATTGTAATTAAAAACGAATACTTCTCACGTGTATTTACAACACGTAATATTATAAAAGATGGATCTCAATATTTCGGCCCATATTCTTCTGCCTATTCGGCAAAGATTATGATACAAATGATAAAAGAGCTCTATCCTATCCGGATATGCAATTACCCTTTAACACCGGAAACGATAAAACAAGGTAAATATAAAGTATGTCTTCAATATCATATTAAACGATGTAAAGGACCTTGCGAAGGCTTGCAACCATTGGAAGAATACCAGAATAATATTGCCCATATTAAAGAAATACTTAAAGGGAATATATCCGGCATAAGCAAACTATTGTATGAGCAAATGCAATCGTATGCACAGGAGCTACGTTTTGAAGAAGCGCAAATACTGAAAGAAAAATACGATATCATCGAGAATTTCAGAGCAAAATCGACGGTAGTAACCCCTACTCTAACCAATATAGATGTATTCTCTTTTGCTGATCATGAGAGATCGGCTTACATAAATTACCTGCATATAGGTGATGGCGCGATAGTACAGGCATACACCTTCGAGTATAAGAAAAAGATCGAAGAAACGAAAGAAGAACTTTTAGCCTTGGGTATTATAGAAATGCGTGAACGTTTCCAGAGTACAGCAAAAGAGATTATAGTACCCTTTTCACCGGAAATAGAATTAGAACGTGTTATGTTCACGGTTCCACAGCGTGGAGATAAGAAAAAGCTCCTAAGTCTATCCGAATTGAATGTAAAACAGTTTAAAGTTGACCGGTTAAAACAAGCAGAAAAACTGAATCCGGAACAACGGAATACACGTTTACTAAAAGAAATCCAGGATGGATTACATTTGGATAAACTACCAGTACGTATCGAGTGTTTTGACAATTCAAACATACAGGGAAGTGATGCAGTGGCTGCTTGTGTAGTCTTTATAATGGGTAAACCGGCAAAAAAGGAATACCGTAAATATATCATTAAAACAGTAGAAGGGCCGGATGATTATGCCTCGATGAAAGAAGTGGTAAGAAGAAGATATACACGGGCTATCAATGAAGGAAATCCCCTACCCGATCTGATAATAACGGATGGAGGAAAAGGCCAGATGGAAGTGGTCCGTGCTGTTATCGAAGATGAACTTGGGCTTAAGATTCCTATTGCGGGGCTTGCAAAAGACCGTAAACACCGAACTGCAGATCTTCTGTTTGGTTTTCCTCCTGAAAATATGGGATTAAACCGCCAAAGTCCGTTATTCCGGTTGTTAGAAATGATGCAAAATGAAGTCCATCGCTTTGCCATTACCTTCCATAAAGATAAACGAAGCAAAGGCCAGACAGCCTCTGAGTTAGATAAGATTAAAGGAATTGGGGACAAAACAAAAGTATTACTTTTACGTCATTTTAAGAGTGTAAAACGCATTCGTGAAGCTGATATAGAAGAGCTACGCAAACTTGTCGGTGATTCGAAAGCAAAAATAATTAAAGAAGGGCTGATTTAATGAAGACAGTAACTCAACGTGTGCAATACGCATCAGTATCCATTGATGGAAACGAAAAATCCAGGATAGACAAAGGATTACTCATTCTTGTAGGCATAGAAGACTCTGATAATCAAGATGATATTGAGTGGTTGGCAAAGAAATTAGTCAATTTACGCATCTTTGACGATGAAAATGGAGTGATGAATCTTTCTGCAATCGAAGCAGAGGGTGAAATCATGGTAGTGAGCCAATTTACTCTTCAGGCATCAACAAAAAAAGGTAACCGTCCTTCCTATATTCGTGCTTCCAAACCTGACATCGCGATACCTATGTATAAAGCTTTTTGTACAGAAATTAGTCTGCAATTAGGTAAAGAAGTAGCAACCGGAGAGTTTGGAGCTGATATGAAGATATCACTTCTGAATGATGGCCCCGTTACTATAATCATTGACTCAAAAAACAAAGAATAAGATGGCGGAAATAACTATACAACAAGCACAGGAACAGGTTGATTCTTGGATCAAAAAGTATGGAGTACGTTATTTCAATGAACTCACCAATATGACTATCCTTACGGAAGAGGTAGGCGAGTTGGCACGGATAATGGCCCGTACTTATGGTGAACAATCATTCAAAGAAAGTGATAAAAACCGGGATTTAGGTGATGAAATGGCAGATGTCCTATGGGTTCTTCTGTGTTTGGCAAATCAAACAGGCGTTGATTTAACTGCAGCCTTTGAGAAGAATCTAGCAAAGAAAACCGCCAGAGATAACGAACGACATAAGAACAACAATAAACTATAAAAACATGAGCGAAACAAACAAATATCAGAAAGCATTTGAGCAATTTGAACCGGCTCTAGCAGATTCAAAAGTTACTGAGATAGTTCAGAAAATGGTAGAAAAAGGATTCGAAAAGAACTTCACTCCGGAAGTACTAAAAACCATTCATGGGTGTATTGATTTGACCTCCTTAACCAGTCTCGACACAAAAGAAAGTATCTGGAAAATGATTGACCAGGTAAATGATTACGAAGGAACCAGACCTGATATTCCGAATGTTGCGGCTATATGCACCTACCCTATCTTTGTGGATACCGTAAAACAGGCATTAACTGCACAAGACGTTAAGATCGCTTCTGTAGCCGGTGGATTTCCTTCTCCCCAAACCTTTGTTGAAGTCAAGATAGCAGAAACAGCAATGGCTGTTATGCAGGGAGCAGATGAGATCGATGTAGTGCTTAATCTGGGTTACTTTATAGAAGAAAACTTCGAAGATCTCACTGAAGAAATACAGGAGATTAAAGAAAGTTGCCGGGGAGCTCACTTAAAAGTAATCCTGGAAACAGGAGCATTAGCTACTGCTTCAAACATACAAAAGGCTGCTATACTTGCTATTTATTCGGGAGCTGATTTCATCAAGACATCAACAGGAAAAGGCTATCCCGGTGCTACACATGAAGCCGTTTACACTATGTGCCAGGTTATTAAAACGTATCATTCAATAACAAATAATAAGATTGGTATTAAGGTGTCTGGAGGCGTTCGTTCAGCAGAAGACGCAGTAAAATATTATACTATTGTAAAAGAAATCCTGGGGGAAGAATGGCTTATTCCTGAATTGTTCCGCATAGGCGCAAGTAGCCTGGTAGAAGATATTCAGAAACGGTTGGTATAAATAAATTGATGATATTTCATGCAATAATGTAGAAACAAGGCTTGCCTTGTCTCCATATTCCTACCATGATGTAAGAAATGCAATTCGGAGACAAGGCAAGCCTTGTCTCTACAACAAACATAATACGTAAATTGATTGTTATTTCTTCCGGTTGATTATATAATCAGCCAACTGGTGTAGGCTATTACGCGCTTCTGATTCGGGTAATTTATTCAACAGATCTATCACCTTAGTGTGATATTCTTTCATGCGCTTTTCTGCATACTCTATCCCACCCGATTCTTTTGCAAAAGAGATTAGAAATTGAATGTTTTCACCGGTGAAATCTTTGTTTTCAATTATTTGGCGTGCTTTCTCTACAGACTCTTTTTTTCCTGTTGCCAAGGCATAAAGAAGAGGTAATGTTACTTTTCCTTCCTTAATATCATTCCCGGTAGGCTTACCGATATCCGACCCCAAATCATAATCAAATATATCATCTTTTATCTGAAAGCAATATCCCATATACTCACCAAATTCCTGACAGAGATTTATAATCTCATCAGACGCATCAGAAGATATGGCTCCCATTTCTGTACAAGCAGATAACAATGTAGCAGTCTTCTTACGAATTACGTCCAAATAAGCCCGTTCATCAAGAATAATTTCTTCGGCTACTTCCAACTGTTTGAGTTCACCTTCTGATAGCTCACGCCCAAGCCGGGATATGATATTTACAATACGCATATCACCTGTTTGAATAGAACGGACAAGAGCGGTAGAAAGGACATAATCACCAACCAGTACAGCAATTCTATTATCAAATATTGCATTCAATGACGGAGCACCACGACGTTGTTTGGTCTCATCAACCACATCATCATGTATAAGAGTTGCCGTATGCAAAAGTTCAAGGAGAACAGCAGCGTCTGCTGACTGTTTAGTTGCATTACCACAGGCTTTAGCAGTAAGAAGCACCAATAAAGGACGAATATGTTTCCCGTTGTTTTGCAGGATAACATCGATTGCCTTTTGGAGATAAGGGGTTGCGCTTCTGAGGGAAGCGGCAAATTCTGTCTCAAAGAGCTTCAGCTCCTTCGCTACAGGTTCTTCTATGTTTCTTAATTCGCCCATACATACAGGTAACAACCATTGCCTTATAAAAGATTTCGCAAAAGTAACAAAAACAATTGAGTAAGCGACTTTTTTCGTACATTTACCCTGATTTTGTGCCACTAAAACGTGTTAAAAGCAATGAAACTATTCCTTATAGACGCTTATGCGCTCATCTACCGCTCTTATTATGCATTTATTAAAAATCCCCGGATCAATTCCAAAGGAGTGAATACATCGGCTATGTTTGGCTTTGTAAATAGCCTTGAAGATGTTCTGAAACGGGAAAACCCCACGCATATAGCTGTAGCTTTCGATCCCCCTGGTCCTACTTTCCGTCATGAAGCTTACGAAGAGTATAAAGCTCAACGGGAAGAAACACCGGAAGTGATCCGTGCTTCAGTGCCGATTATTAAAGACATAATCAAGGCCTACAATATTCCTATACTCGAAGTGATGGGTTACGAGGCTGATGATGTAATCGGAACAATAGCAAAGAAGGCAGCCGGGGAAGGTTTTGATGTCTATATGATGACCCCCGATAAAGACTACGGACAATTGGTTGCTGATCATATTTATATGTACCGCCCGAAGTTCGGAGGGGATTATGAAATAATGGGTGTAACAGAAGTACTAGATAAATACGGTTTAACCTCCACCGAACAGGTTATTGATTTATTAGCCCTTATGGGTGATAGTTCGGATAATATTCCCGGATGTCCGGGAGTCGGAGAGAAAACGGCACAAAAATTATTGACTGAATTCGGAACAATAGAAAATCTGATTGCAAATACCGATAAGCTTAAAGGAGCTCTTCAGAAAAAAGTAGAAGAAAATGTTGAACAAATTCGCTTCTCTAAATTTTTGGCAACTATCAAGACCGACGTTCCGGTTCATTTTGATGCCACCCAATGTATACGCGAAAAACCGGATGAAGAGAAACTCACCGAGATTTACACCGAATTAGAATTTAGAACATTTATTAACAAGTTGCAGGGAGAACCCAAAAAGGTGGTCAAAACGGGCCCAATTCAAGACGATCTCTTTGGCTTTTTTGCGCCCGAGAGTACGGAAGCTCCAAAATATTCAACTCTTGAAGGCTTAAATTCCACTGCTCATGATTATCATCTTGTTGATAATGAGAAAAAAATAGAGGAATTAGTACGGCTTTTGGAGAGTCAGGATTTTTTTGCTTTTGACACAGAAACTGACGGAATCGACCCGTTACGCGCCGGCTTGGTCGGACTCTCCTTCTCGGTGAAAGAAAAAGAGGCTTGGTATGTTCCCGTTCCGGCCGATCATGATGAAGCAGTAAAAATTGTTGCTCGCTTCTCCCCCGCCCTACAAAATCCGAAAATCCAAAAGATCGGACAAAACATAAAATTTGACATGCTTGTCTTACGGAAGTATGGAACGCGAGTAGACGGCCCATTATTCGATACGATGATCGCCCATTATCTTCTGAATCCGGAATTACGCCATAATATGGATTATTTAGCAGAAACATATTTGGGATATACTTGCGTCTCTATTGAGGAGTTGATCGGGCCAAAAGGAAAAAAGCAATTATCTATGCGCGACATTCCGGTAGACAGAGTTGCTGAATATGCATGTGAAGATGCAGATATTACCCTTCGTCTGAAAAACTACTTTGCTCCTGAGTTGAAAAAAGAAGGACTTGAATCACTTTTCTTTGATATGGAGATGCCTTTGATTCATGTTTTAGCCGATATGGAGGCAACCGGTGTGACTTTGGATACAGAGGCTCTTAAACAATCTTCTATTGAGCTCACAACTTCTTTAGAGAAGTTGGAAACGGAAATATATGAATTGGCAGGAATGTCTTTTAATATCAATTCTACCAAACAAGTAGGAGAAGTCCTTTTTGAACGTCTGAAGATTGATGATAAAGCCAAGAAAACAAAGACAGGTAACTATAGTACCAGTGAAGATATCCTGGAAAAGCTCCGGAGCAAACACCCAATTATTGAGAAACTGCTGGAATACCGGGGACTTAAGAAACTGTTGAGTACCTATATCGATGCTCTGCCTGCATTAATTGATCCGAAGACAGGCAAAGTACATACTTCATATAATCAAGCAGTTACTGCTACCGGCCGCCTGAGTTCAACCAATCCTAATCTGCAGAATATACCTGTACGTGAAGCATTAGGACGTGAGATACGACGGGCATTTACTGCAGAGAATGATAATTGCCTTTTCTTCTCTGCCGACTATTCTCAGATTGAACTTCGTATTATGGCTCATCTGAGCGATGATACAAATATGGTCGAAGCATTCCTTAGCGGAACAGATATTCATGCGGCTACGGCGGCTAAAATTTACGGAGTACCTGTTGAAGAAGTAACAAGTGATATGCGCCGGAAAGCTAAAACAGCCAATTTCGGGATTATCTATGGTATTTCCGTGTTTGGATTAGCTGAACGGCTGAATATTCCCCGAGGAGAATCAAAAGAACTGATAGAAGGCTATTTCCGTACATATCCACGTGTGCGTGAATACATGGATGAAAGTATCCAGGTCGCAAAAGATCATGGGTATGTGGAAACCCTTTTCAAACGCAAACGTTTTCTTCCCGATATCAACTCGGGTAATGCTATTGTACGCGGATATGCAGAAAGAAACGCCATCAACGCCCCTATTCAGGGAAGTGCTGCCGATATCATTAAAGTTGCTATGATCGGTATCTTTAATCGTTTCCGGGAAGAAGGATTAAAGAGCAAAATGATCCTTCAGGTACATGATGAATTGAACTTTAATGTATGGAAAGAAGAGATTAACATAGTTCGCAAAATCGTGCTCGAAGAGATGGAAAATGCGATCAATCTCCGTGTTCCTCTTATCGCCGATTGTGGCGTTGGCAAAAACTGGCTGGAAGCACATTAAGGCAACTTAAACCGTACAAGCTTAACCTCTCCCACATTCGGTAAATAGGTAGCATAGGCATATTCGCCTTTGCTATCAATCTTCATGTAGCTTATCATTTCGGGGAGTGTATGGCGTGCGATTGGCTTGCCGTCTCTCGAGAATACGAGAATCGAGTTGGTAAACTCCTCTCCTGCCGTCTCATCACAGCCATTATAAAGTGTATAGATATTATCACCGGCAAAAAATACCTCGAGAAAACCATTCTTATGCATTTTGTCGAAGACAAGTCCCAGGCTGTTTTCTTTGTAAAGGTACTCCCCTATTTGCTTTTCCCACAGTTTCACTAACCGTCCTTTATTGTATTTATAGGAAGAGATATAGCCGAACTGATAGGATACGTATACCAACTGGTTGCCTGAACGATTAATACGCCCGTTGAAATAAGAAAGTAAAAGGTTCGAGTAATACTCTTTTTCAATTGGATAACTACCAAAGAAAGTCAATGCTCTGGTTGGTTGATCCCACAGTCCGAAAAGCCCATCCTTATACATCCCGATAAACGCAAAATGCTCCTCATCCAACCGTACAGCATCACGGGGTGAATACTCATACACACGCAAACGGGTAAACTCATCCAAACGCAATTCTCCGTCTTCGATAACATATTCGTAAAAGATGTTTGTATTGGGATGCAAAAAGGCAAAAGAAGTCCGCATAGCAGGATCAACAGGAAGTGCATACCGGTCAGTTTTCTTGCGTATGTTCGAATGTCCGATATTCTCTCCTACCCGGTTATAAAACCGAAGCGAAGAAGCATTATTAAAATCAGTCAGAGCAATAAGCGTATCATCAACCAGATAAAAATCGGGAGGCGACAATGTATACGACTCAGAAGGGATATCTGCAACCAACTCCATGGTAAGTTCCGTGCCTGGAAGACCAACTAAAGAAATGATCTCCCGGCGCGAATCTTCCAGTTTCTTTGATTGACAGGAACCTAATAGCCAAATAGTGAGGATAAGGAGAGATAAATTGAATGCTTTCATACTTCTTATAATTAATTCTAATCAGTCGCAATATAAACAAATACATTCAATTACGAAAGTTCAGTATAAATTAGTAGTAAAAGGAGTCAAGTAGTTATCAATCGCTTTGCTCTTTAGTAGTCAAGTAGAAACAACCTTCGCTTTGCATAGTTTACTGCATCTCGACTACTTAACTCCTTGACTACTCTAACTCCTTTGACTACTACATGAGGCGTACCACGCCGAATGGTAACCTCTATTTCTTCATCTTCGCATAAAGAATATAGTTATTATCATCTGCACTGATACTTTTCCTTATTTCCGTCAGCTTCAAACGTAAGTCGTCTTTAAGGCTATCGGATTTAAGTTTTTTATCAATCCATTCCTCAAAGTTCCCCGGGTCCATATTAAGGGAATAATAACCTTTATTAAAGAGATAGATAGGCCATTCCTCATTTCCACCCCAATAATCATTCTCTATCCGTAACAATGCCCCTTTGAGAGTTTTCTTATCAACAATATAATATTCATTCTTTGATCCCACATTTTCGCTAAATGTATCCCCAGCATTATTACTGTATGAAGTTGTATATATAATCTTCGTATTCCCCATATAATAATCCGGCCATTCAGCATAAGAGTGTGGCTCCATATTGTTTTCATCAAAATTAACTGTAAATTTAGGTACCAACACACCTTTCTCCGTATCGATATGGTATAATGTATCAATTCGGGTTGGCCAGAACCAGAAACTCAAATCCATATCAGCTGTATTCTGTTTTGACTCAATTTCATTACTAAAATCAAAGGCAGTTGTAAGATGTCCT
The DNA here is from genome assembly GCA_032073245.1 of Tannerellaceae bacterium. Taxonomy (GTDB): domain Bacteria; phylum Bacteroidota; class Bacteroidia; order Bacteroidales; family Tannerellaceae; genus QVMG01. The sequence continues at coordinate 20,021 of DAMANX010000025.1, read as the reverse complement.
GCCGGAATTTCATGCAGAATTTCACCATCTAAAGTTTGCACCCATGCTACTGTAGGGATATTAGGAAAAGGTATAACTGCTACTGTAAGTTTATTCCCTTCTACCTTAAAGACACCTTTGTTAGCACGATATGGCAATTTGATGGGTTCCAAAACATTCCCCAACAAATCGTATACTAAAAGGTTATCGCTCTGCCAAGGTAAAAGGTATATACGTTTACTTTTTTCGTCAATCTGCATAGAATAAATATTATTGTATTCGCCCGGGCCTTGCCCGATAGCACCTACATCGCCTATATATTTACCTTTAATATCGAATAACTTACACGGTGTTTTTGTTCGGCTAGAATTTCCTGTAAGAATATAATTCTCTGAAATAATAACCGCAGTCTCACTAATAAGAGCTTCGTCTCTGTTGTCCAGTTTTACTATTTCTATATCACCCATAAAATGGCTAATAGGAAAAACAACAGAATCTTTCAGCAAGGTAGGATCCAGGCTAATCATATCACCATAAGCGGTCTTTTCCAACTTTCCTACAATCGAAGCATTTTCCAGTAAAGTTGTTTTCTTGCTATCAGAGCAAGAAGACACTAAAACACTTACTAAAACTAATAATAGAGTTAAATTTCTTCCCATTGTCTTATTCTTTAGATGTTTTGAATGCCCGAATATATAGTTTTATATTTATGCTACGATCTTTTCGTAGCAACATTAACTTTCTTAAACAGATTAATATAGATAAAAGGCCAGAATTGCTTATCTAATATGCCTTATTATTTGTTATATAAGCGATATTAATATACAATGCAGAAAGAAAAAATGGAAAATCAAGTGTATGCAATGCCACGGCTGGGAGATAAGGCTCCCGAATTTGAAGCGTCAACAACGCAAGGTAAAATAAGTTTCCCAGGGGATTACAAGGGTAAATGGATAATACTGTTCAGCCACCCATCTGACTTTACGCCTGTATGTACCACTGAATTTTTGACATTCGGTAAGATGCAACAGGAATTTGAAGATCTGAACTGTCAGTTAGTGGGCCTGTCAATCGATGGACTATCGAGTCATATTGCATGGTTACGTACTATTCAGGAAAAGATCGACTTCAAAGGAATGAAAAACATTCAAGTCAAGTTCCCTTTGATCGATGATATCACGATGAAGGTAGGGAATATGTATGGGATGGTTCAGCCGGGCGAAAGCTCTACGGCAGCTGTACGTGCCGTATTCTTCATTGATCCGAAAGGTATTATCCGCACTATTTTATATTATCCTATGGCTGTCGGCCGTAATTTTGATGAAATCAAACGTGTACTGATTGCATTGCAAACAGTCGACAATTTCAAAGTTTCACTTCCTGCCGACTGGCGTCCGGGTGACGAGGTAATTGTACCTACTGCTGCAACACTCGACATCGCTAATGATCGCATGGCAGGAAAAGAAGGCAAAATGAAATGTTACGACTGGTTCTTATGTACCAAAGACCTATCCAAAGAAGATGTGGAAAGCAAATTAGGTAAGTAAAGAATTTGAGTCTTTTAGCTAATATATTTAGTCTTTTCTTCCCGTATATCTAATCCCTTTTACAGCAATATTTAATCTGCTCACGGCTGTGGAATAATAATTTCACAGCTGTGCAATATATATTCCACAGTTGTGAAATATTAGTTTCACAGTTGTGAGCAGATTATTTTCTAGAATAAAAGGGATTAAAACTATAGGGAGAAAACATTAGTTTGTAAGCATTCGGCCTACTAAGTATTCCTCATGCTTAGTAGTCAAAGGAGTTAAGTAGTTATCACTCGCTTTGCTCCTTAGTAGTCAAGTATATTATAGTGCATTGCGGCTTCTTAACTCCTTGACTACTCTGACTACTGAATAAGGCGTACTACGCCGAATGATTGATATTAACTCTCAACTATTTTGTCTATCTTTGCACCCTCAAACAAGGGATATAAACTAAAAAACTATTTACATGGCATTACAATGCGGCATTGTGGGTCTTCCTAATGTAGGGAAATCAACTCTTTTTAATTGCTTATCCAATGCGAAAGCGCAATCTGCAAACTTTCCGTTCTGTACGATCGAACCAAACGTGGGTGTTATCACTGTGCCCGATGAACGTCTGAATAAACTGGCAGAATTGATACATCCTAATAAGATCGTTCCCACAACGGTTGAAATTGTAGATATAGCCGGCCTTGTAAAAGGTGCCAGTAAAGGAGAAGGACTAGGTAATAAGTTTCTTGCCAATATCCGTGAAACGGATGCAATTCTTCATGTATTGCGCTGTTTTGATGATGAAAATATTACTCATGTTGATGGTAACGTCGATCCTGTTCGCGACAAAGAAATCATAGATGCAGAGCTTCAGATCAAAGACCTCGAAACGGTTGATTCACGTATATCCAAGGTGCAGAAACAAGCACAAACGGGAGGTGATAAACAGGCAAAGCTGGCTTATGAGGTTTTAGTAAAATACAAAGAGGCATTGGAACAAGGGAAAAGCGCGCGTACTGTAAGTTTTGACACAAAAGACGAACAGAAGATTGCCCATGAATTATTCCTGCTCACCAGTAAACCTGTTATGTACGTTTGTAATGTAGATGAAGCAAGTGCCGTAAATGGGAATGCTTATGTAGAGGCAGTTCGCGAATCAATAAAGGATGAGAGTGCGGAAATACTTGTTGTCGCCGCAAAGATTGAAAGTGAGATCGCGGAATTTGAGACTTACGAAGAACGTCAGATGTTCCTGCAAGAGATTGGCCTGGAAGAGTCAGGAGTGAGCCGTCTTATCAAATCTGCTTATAGCCTCTTAAACCTGGAAACATACCTTACAGCCGGAGTACAGGAAGTACGAGCGTGGACTTATCTGAAAGGGAGCAAAGCTCCACAGTGTGCCGGTGTAATCCATACAGACTTCGAAAAAGGCTTTATACGGGCTGAAGTTATCAAGTATGAGGACTTCATCAAGTACGGATCGGAAGCTGCCGTAAAAGAAGCCGGAAAGATGAGTGTGGAAGGCAAAGAGTATATCGTACAGGATGGTGATATTATGCACTTCCGCTTTAATGTATAATAAACACCTTCTTCTTAATTGGCTGTAAGCCATATCCCTGAAAGGGAGTTAACTCAGCCCACCCTAAGCGAGGGAGCATAGCGACCGATGCGATGGTTGGGTTCATGATTACATTAATATAGTCAGGCGCGCTGAAAGTGCAACATAATTAAATCAGACAATAAAGAATTATATATGCTGCACTTTCAGCGCGCATTGGATATAAACAAAATTCATAAACCCAACCATCGCATCGGTCGCTATGCTCCCTCGCTTAGGGTGGGCTGAGTTAACTCCCTTTCAGGGATATGGCTTACAGCCAATTAAGGAAAGTTTTGGTACTGGCACATCCTTGTTTTATTAATATAACTTCTTACTTTTACATCATAAACAATTCTAATTCTATATTTATGAAACGCTTAACCTGTTTCCTTATGCTCTTTTGTGTGTACGCACACGTTGGGTATGCTCAGAAAGGTATCTATCAAAAGGGCTGGATAGATTTTAATAAAAATGGCATAAAGGATGTATATGAAGATCCTATGGCTCCTCTGGAAGACCGTGTGCAAGACCTGCTACAGCAGATGAACATGGATGAAAAAACGGCTCAAATGGCTACTTTATACGGTTCTGGAAGAGTATTAAAAGATCCATTGCCTACCGAAGGATGGAAAAACGAAATATGGAAAGACGGGATTGGTAATATAGATGAACAACACAATGGTTTAGGTAGTTTCCGTTCACAATATTCATTTCCTTACTCAAAAAGTGTAGAGGCTCGCCATACTGTCCAGCGTTTCTTTGTGGAACAGACCCGATTAGGTATTCCTGTCGATTATACCAATGAAGGAATACGTGGCCTTTGCCATGACCGCGCCACCTATTTTCCGGCTCAATGCGGGCAAGGCGCTACGTGGAATAAGGAATTAATTGCACGCATTGGTGAAGTCGAAGCACGTGAAGCAATTGCTTTGGGATATACGAATATCTACTCTCCTATTCTTGATATTGCGCAGGACCCGAGATGGGGACGTGTGGTTGAATGTTATGGAGAGGATCCATATCACGTCGGGCAGATGGGAAAACAAATGATACTTTCTCTTCAGAAGTACGGATTGGTTACTTCTCCCAAACATTTTGCAGTATATAGTATCCCTGTAGGAGGAAGGGATGGAGGAACACGTACCGACCCGCATGTTGCTCCCCGTGAAATGCGTACGCTTTATCTGGAGCCTTTCCGCGTAGCCTTTCAGGAAGCAGGTTCTTTAGGGGTCATGAGTTCTTACAATGATTATGATGGGGTGCCTGTTAGTGGCAGCCATTATTTTTGACAGAAATACTTCGTCAGGAATGGGGCTTTAAAGGATATGTAGTTTCCGATAGTGAAGCCGTAGAATTTATCCACTCAAAACATAAAGTGGCTGAAACGTATGAAGATGCCGTTGCACAATCGGTAAATGCCGGTTTGAATATACGGACACAGTTTACTCCTCCTGATGAATTCATCATCCCTTTGCGAAGTGCAGTTGAAAAGGGTAAGATATCCGAACAAACAATCAATGAACGGGTAGCTGAGATCCTTCGCATAAAGTTTTATATGGGATTATTCGATAACCCTTATAAAGGGGATATTAAAACAGTTGATAAGATCGTTCACAGCCCAGAACATCAGGCCGTATCACTGGAAGCAGCTCATCAAAGTATCGTACTTTTAAAGAATGAAAATAACTTCCTCCCCCTAAGTAAAGAAGTCAGGAATATTGCGGTAATAGGGCCAAACGCAGATGAGCATAAGAATCTTATTTGTCGTTACGGGCCGGCCAACGCACCTATGATCACAGTGCAACAAGCTATACGCGAAGCATTGCCCAATGCAAATGTTGTATATGAAAAGGGATGTGAAATATTCGATCCGCATTTTCCGGAAAGTGAACTAGTGGAATTCCCCTATTCTACCGAAGAAACCGAATTGATGAATCGTGCCTTGGAAGCTGCTTCACAGGCAGATGTTGTGGTATTGGTTTGCGGTGGTTCAGAAAAGACCGTACGGGAAGACAAATCACGTACCGATCTCAATCTTCCGGGCCGTCAGAATGACTTGATAAAGTCAGTTTACGAAACAGGTAAGCCGGTAGTATTGGTATTATTGGACGGAAGAGCAGCAACGATTAACTATGCGGATAAACATCTTCCTGCCATCGTGCATGCATGGTTTCCCGGTGAATTTTGTGGGAAAGCAGTTGCCGACGTTCTTTTCGGGGATTATAATCCGGGAGGACGCCTACCTGTTACTTTCCCAAAATCAGTAGGACAGGTACCTTTTGCCTTCCCATTCAAACCGGGATCAGACGTTGGCGCCTCTGCCAGTATATCCGGTGCGCTTTATCCATTCGGACATGGATTGAGTTATACAACATTTTCCTACAGTGATCTTGTAATTACTCCTGAAAAACAAGGCGCACAAGGGAATATAACCGTACGGTGTAAAATAAGTAATACAGGTAAACGAGAAGGAGACGAAGTGGTTCAGCTTTATTTACGGGATGATTATAGTAGTGTAACTACTTACACTAAAGTTTTGCGTGGATTTAAACGTATTTCACTTCAACCGGGAGAAACCAAAGAGGTATCGTTTATTCTGACCCCACAAGACTTAGGTTTATGGGATATCAATAATAAATTTACGGTTGAACCGGGAACATTCTCCGTTATGGTAGGAGCGTCTTCTACAGATATCCGCCTGAAAGGGGGATTTGAAGTTATTCGCAATTAATATCAATATGTAGGGGCGGCCCTATGTGGCCGCCCTGATTTAATAATTTGTTCATTCGGGCGGCCACATAGGGCCGTCCCTACATATATTTATCTAATAAAATTCGTCCAAACCCGTTGCTCATGCTCAGGCCGGTTTATACCTGCTTGCTTACCAGCTTCTATGCAACGGAGTAACCAAGCCATATTTTGCCCCAATGATCTCATTGTCTGCATGCCTTCCTGATCCTGACGGACATCTCCAGGCGAAGCTCCATGTACCATATTCCAATATTGCGAAGAGACTACGGGCATATTATTTATTGTCAAGTACTTGCTCAACTGATCAAGTGCAGCCGTAGAACCGGCACGGCGGCAACTCACAATCACTGCTCCCGGCTTAAAGGCTAATTTCTTGCCCCCTGAATAAAAAGCTCTATCCATAAAAGAAGTGATTGCACCCGAAGCGGCAGCATAATGGACAGGTGAACCAAAAACAAACCCATCAAACTCCGATGCTTTATTAACAAATATATTTACTTTGTCATCCACAATGCATTGACCCGTTTCAAAACATTTATTGCAACCCATGCAACCGGAGATCGGCTTCACTCCCAACTGGAATATTTCTGTTTCCACCTGATTATTTTCCAATACTGAAGCTATTTCCGCAAGCGCAGTATATGTACATCCCTTTGGATGCGGACTACCATTTACTAATAATACTTTCATAACGATATTGTTTTATTCTAATATTAAATCACAATTTATCTCCACCTCATTAATTTCAGCACCCAGACTCTTATAAAGGTCTATAGCAGGCTCATTCCAATTTGACACTTGCCATCGGAGTTTATTACATTGTTGCTCCTTGGCATAGGCAATCACCTTTTTGATTAGCATTGTGCCTAAACCTTGCCCCCTGTATGCCGGACGAATGTAAAGATCATCCATATAGAGAGACTTGCCTGTCCAAGTATAATAAGCAAAGAAATAAGTAACATATCCTAATATTTCTTTGTTTTCATTCTTCACTACAAATCCATGGAAATATTCTTTTTCTCTTCTCATTTTCTCAACTGTATTTGTCATCTTATCAGGTAATCTCTCAAACTCGGCAAATTCCTGAAAGAGTTCTACAAGTTGCTCAAAGTCATCTTCTTCAATAAAGTTTATTGTGATATTCATATAATAAATTATTTACTCTTTAATTCAATTAATGTCAACTCAGGCCACGCACCTATACGCATAGGAAAGAATATACTACCCAAACCTTGATTTACATAAAGATATTGATCGCCTTCACTATATAACCCCGCCCAGTCAGGATAGAGAAATACGGAAGGAGATATATTACCCAGGCGTATTTGCCAAGCATGTGTATGACCAGCCAACATAAGGTCGATAGGAGTAGTAGGTAATACTTCTTCCCGCCAATGAACAGGATTATGAGATAACAAGATAGTAAAGGTCGCCGGATTTACATCTTGATATGCTTTTGTAAGGTCACCGTATCGCTTGAAAGGAGGTTCCCCCCAATTCCCGACACCTACTATCGCAATACTATCTTGTCCGATATGTATATAGCGATTCTCATCATTAAGTACAGTCCAGCCCCATTTTTCCTGTACTTCTATTAATCTTTGCAAGTTAGATTCTTTATCCTCCGAGTTAAGCCATTTAACATAATCACCGTAATCATGATTACCCAGAACTGAATAAACCCCATACTTAGTATGAATGCCTGAAAGAATATCCATAAATTCAGTCATCTCATCGCTCCGGGTATTTACAAGGTCACCCGTGAAAAGCACCACGTCCGGTTGCAAGCCATTAATACGTTCAACAATCTTCGCCACAAAAGGAGCATCTCCTTTAAAACTGCCTAAATGGAAATCAGAGAATTGCAGAATACGTAAACCATCAAAACTTTGTGGTAAACGCGGTGAATTTACCTGTACTTCCTCAACTATCAGCTTTTTACGGCCGATTAAACCGCCATGCAAGATCATACCGAAAACAATCGTTGCCAATGTTATTCCTATAACCGTACTTATATTTCGAAATCTGTGGAAACGCAGAAAAGGAAATACGGCTATCAACCAATAAATCAGAAAGAGGATAGGGGGTATCATAAATAATATAAACATAAAAAAGCCCCATCTCGTATCATGTGAATGGTTCAGGTTAACCGCGAAATAAACCAGAAAACCAAGGGCATACAGGCATGCAGCAATTCCATAAATCCCCGCTCCTAAGGCGAATTTAGGTGAAATATACTTTACAAAACGATAATTAATATAATAAGCAAAGGCGGCCATCAAAACCAACCCAATATTTACAAGTAAAATCCACATAGCTATTCTATTCTTCTAATTATATATACACAGACAGATCATCTTTCAAATACAAAGGTAGCTATTTGCCTAAATGATAAGACGGTGTATACTTTTCTTAACGTTGGAAACACATACAACTTTTTTGACAACCAAAAGGTTTTATTATAAAGAAGAAATTACAACTATGGCAAAAGTAAATCTAGACGAAGTAAAAGGACTGATTGACCAGGTAGATAAAACGAGAAGCTATGAGCGTCAACAGATAATAGATTATTACAATCAAATCTTCGATGAAGATAATGATCCTTTGAAAGATGATTCCTGTCTTCGCATGAAAATGATGCAGATAAAAGCCTGGTATCAAGATGAATTAAGCAGAAGATAATAAGCGAGACGAATGCAAAGATTGCTTAATTAATGCCGGGGTGCTATAAGTCAACGTATTTTTATCTATTTTTGTTCCTTCTACGTAATTGTCTATAAGAATGGAAAATAGATATTTAAGATATATGCTACCCGTGCTGAGCGGATTGTTTTTCTTATTACTCATATATTCATGCGCCAGCGTTGGGAACCCCAATGGTGGCCCGTACGACGAAGAACCACCCAAATATGTAAGTAGTACTCCCATTCCTAATCAGACAAATTTTAAGGGTAAAAAGATAGAGATACTTTTTGATGAATTGGTCCAATTAGATAAGCCATCGGAAAATGTAATTATTACTCCCCCACAAATGCAGATGCCGATTGTACGGGCAATTGGACGTAAGGTTTCAGTCGAGCTAAGAGATACTTTACAACCGAATATAACCTACACGATTGACTTTACCAACTCCATATCGGATAATAACGAAAAGAACATATTAGAGAATTATACTTTTGCATTTTCTACCGGCGATCTTATCGATACATTGGAAGTTTCCGGCATATTATTAAATGCACAGAACCTGGAACCTATGCCGGGTGTCACTATCGGGCTGCATAGTAATCTGGACGATTCGGCTTTTGTTAAGATCCCATTTGTACGAACTTCACGAACCAATGAGAGAGGACGTTTCACTATCCGTAACATTTCACCGGGCACCTATCGCATTTACGCACTGAATGACGTAAACCGCGACTATAAGTTCGACCAACCGGGAGAAGATATTGCATTTGATGAAACTCCTATAACTCCTACTTTTGAATTGGCAACACGCCAGGATACTACCTGGGTGGATAGTCTTACGATCGATACAATACATACTGTATCATATACCCGCTATTTGCCGGATAATATGCAATTGATGCTGTTTAAGGAGAAATTTGAACGTCAGTATATACTTCGCCCCGAACGTTCACAGGAATATCTGTTCACTATACGATTCAATGCGCCTTTGGATACTGTACCAATTCCCGTACCATTAAATTTCGAGCCTACGGACACTAGTTGGTATTTCGTTCAAATGGCTGAAGAGAATAAATCGGTTAACTACTGGATTACCGATTCTACTGTTTGGAAACAAGACACTCTACGAATAGAACTTACATATCCCCAAAGCGAGTCATTAAATATTTTACGCCCGAAAACCGATACAATACCGATAGCCATGCGCATTCGTCCTAACGAGGCGCGAAAGAAAAAATCAAAAAAAGATGAACCGGAGCCAACCGTCTTTTTGAATATGAATGTGAACGCTTCCGGTTCCATGAACCTTTATGATACACTGTTTGTTTCATTTAACGAGCCGGTATTGGACCTGCCGAAAGATCTTATTTATCTGAACCTGAAGGAAGATTCCCTCTGGGTACCTATGGATTTCGGATTGATACAAGATACGATCAACTCATTGCGATACTATATCGATCGCCCATGGTCTTATGGTGAAGAATATCAGTTGGAAGTGGATTCGGCAACCATATATAGCTTATATGGCAGATGGAATGATTCGTATAAAGGTACTTTCAAGATAAAGAGTAAAGAAGAATATGGCCATCTCTATATCAATATTTCAGGTATAGACACTACTGCATTTGTCGAACTATTGAATGCAAGTGACGAACCCGTTCGAAAAGGAAAAGTAACCGATGGAGGTGTGCTTTTTATGAACCTCAAACCGGATAAGTACTATGCCCGTCTCATTGTTGATGAGAACGATAATGGAATATGGGATACAGGTAAATATTCGGAGAAGCTCCAACCGGAAAAAGTTTATTATTATCCAAAACAATTGGAAGTTCTGGTGAACTGGGATACGGAAGAGAGCTGGGATGTACTGGCTACCCCGTTAGATAAACAGAAACCGTTGGATATAACCAAAAACAAACCAAAAGAAGTAACCAAACGTGAAAGAGATTACAGAAATGAAGGAAGAAATCAATCATCGGGTAGTTCCAGCCGTGGCGGGTTCCCGTTTTAAAATAGCTTTATGCCTTGTTGTGTTGGGCCTGGCAGGATTTATAGGCCATGCGCAAGCACAATGCATGCAGAATAATAAAGTATTCAGCAATAGAGAACGGGTAGAATTCGATGTTTATTTCAAATGGGGTTTATTGTCACCTAGAGGCGCGAGTGCCTCTATTACTATTACCGAATCGGAATATAATGGTATCCCGGCATGGAAATCCGAATTATTACTTAATACGACCGGCATGGTTGATAAGATGTTCCGCATACGTGATACCATTACAAACTATGTTTCTAAAAATCCTCAGCGTTTATTATTCAGCACGAAACGATCTAATGAAGGAGGATATTATCAGATTGATAACCTTACTTATTCCTATAAAGGAAAAGAAACGCATGTACATGCATTTCGTCGTAACCTCGAAAGAATAAAAAATGATACGGTTTTAGTTGGTGGCGATTGTGTACTGGATATTCTTGGGTCTATCATTCATGCCCGTTCTTTCGATTGGAATGGCATGGAACAGGGACAACAATATAGTTTGCAAGTAGCCATGGGTAAGAGTGTGATTCCTATCAGCTATCGTTATGAAGGGCAAAGAATTGTTGATCGTGACAAAGTGAAATTTAGTACCCGTTACTTTATTGTTGATATCTACGATGAAGCATTTACAGAAAGTAAAGAAGCCATGGAAATTTGGATTGGTGATGATGAGAATCATCTTCCAATTAAAGTACGGGCTAAACTGAAAATTGGAGCTATGGAAGCCTATTACAGTAAATCTTCTAACCTACGTTACCCTTTAAAAAGCCGTGTGGAAATTCCACAACGCTAAAAATTAGAACATCTGCTGCACTTTGAACACCAACTCCATCCATACCCAATAGCGAAGAGCTTTGCCTGCAAACATTGAAATAGCAACTATCCATATATTACCTCGAAGAAAGCCAAGGGCTACAGCAATAAAATCACCAACACCAGGGAGAAAAACGAAAAAAGCAACCCACGATCCTCTTTTTTGTACCCATTGTTGTACTTTGTCTATCTTGGCACGATCCATTTTAAGGTATTTCTCAATCCATTCTATTTTTCCAAGCATACCAAGCCAATAACAACTCATACCACCCAGGAAATTGCCTAAGGTAGCAGCAATCATACAAGGCCAATAAGAAGCCCCCGCCAGTAAAACACCGGTAAGTACCACCTCACTGCTGAAGGGCAAAACGGTTGCTGCCAGGAAAGCAGCAATAAAAACGCCTATATATCCGTATTCTATAAGAAATTCCATCCAAGCTGTATAAATAAGAGAATCGGAAAGAGAACAATGGTAAATATAAACAGCCAGAATGTGTATTTATTGCGTCGTGCAGAAAAAAAGTGAGCAATAATTATGGAAGCAGGTATACACGTTACATGCAGAAACTCTTCGGATGAATACTCATTGAGGAAAAAGAGCACAAAAGCCCATAAGGCAAAAATTATCAAAAAAGAAAGAAACTGACGTGTGCGCAGATTATCTTCATGTTCATGCGTAATGATATTAAACGAAGCAACCAACGCAAGAATAGTCATACAAATCACGCTTATCCATTCCACCCATTCCGTAATTTCAAAACGTAGAAGTGACAAAGCGCTTAAAGACGATGCGGCCGCTGTAAAGAGAGTAAAATCCTCTTTCCATACCGACCAACCAAGTACGAACCAATACACTGTAAGAACGCCTAATAAGGATGCTGCAAAAGTTTTATATGTGAGGGAACGGAAACGATACATTCCCAACCAGAATAAAGGGACAAACCATACTATATGTACCCAAAGTAAGCTACCAAGTCCAATAATAAATGTCGATTTAAAAGCTTTTCCAGTAGCTTCCGGATTATGATAAAAAGTAAAAAGCTGATAAATCGCCAGGATTAGGCAGAAGACGCCTATAGAGGTAGATTTTAAAGGGAAAAAATTAGGATTAGTACTCAGGAAAAGAATATATAGAAGAAAGGGTAAAAACGTCTTTTCCCGGATAAGAACCAAAGCATAATTAGCCCGATGCAATAAGAATGCACCTCCCACCATAAGTACAAATCCGATTATATAGGTAAAAAGTTTATTGGGTAAAAGCCGGCATAACAAATCCCATAGGGGAGTATCACCTTTCTCCTCATAAATAGGATAACCAAGTGAGGTCAGATAGCCGACTATCCAACAAATTAGACAAATCCCCAACACATACAAAATAGTCCAGGGGCTATCCAGATAGTTTTGTTTACCTACTGTACGCATGCTTTTTTAATGGTAAGAGATGAGTGATGAGTGATGAATCTTTTCTTCACTCATCTCTCATCACTCATCGCTCAACTCTCTTTTAAAGATCAAACCCTATATCACTACGGAAATACTTCTTATCAAAGTTTATTGTGTTTGCTCCTTTGAAAGAATGTGCTAATGCTTCTTCTTTGTTTTTTCCATAAGAACTTACAGCGATTACACGTCCACCACTGGTGAGCACTTTCCCATCGGAATCTTTGGTTCCTGCATGGAATACAATATTTTCGGATGATATCTCATCAAGGCCTGTAATTACTTTATTCTTTTCATAGTCTTCAGGGTAACCGCCGCTAACAAGCATTACTGTTACGGCCGCACGCGGATCTTCTGTAATAGTACGTTTATCAAGATCACCTTTCGCTACTCCTTCCAACAAATCAACGAAATCACTTTGGATACGAAGCATCACAACCTCAGTTTCCGGATCCCCCATACGGCAATTATACTCGATCACCATAGGCTCGCCTTTTACACGGATCAGTCCGAGGAATATAAAACCTCTGTAATTAATTTTCTCGGCTTTTAATCCCTCTATAGTTGGTCGTATAATACGTTCATCAACCTTAGCCATAAAAGATTCATCAGCAAATGGGACAGGAGAAATCGCGCCCATACCACCTGTATTAAGACCCTTATTTCCTTCTCCGATACGTTTATAATCTTTGGCAACCGGAAGCACCTTGTAATGTTCACCATCTGACATTACAAATACAGAACATTCTATTCCATCCAGGAATTCCTCTATAACTACTGTTTTGCTGGCATCACCAAACATACCTTCCAGCATGCCTCCAAGTTCTTTTTTTGCTTCTTCCAGGTTATCTATGATCAATACACCTTTGCCTGCTGCCAATCCATCAGCCTTCAGCACATAAGGAGCTTCGAGAGAAGACAAAAAATCATATCCTTCCTGTAGGTTTTCAGCCGTTATACTTTTATATCGGGCAGTAGGTATATTATGCCGCATCATAAAAGCTTTTGCAAAGTCTTTACTTCCTTCCAACTGGGCCCCTTCTTTACTGGGCCCTATTACAGCAATATGTGCAATTGCCGGATCATTCCGAAAGAAATCATAGATACCCTTAACCAAAGGGTCTTCGGGGCCAACTACCACCATATCGATCTGATTAGACAAAGCAAATCCTTTTATAGCTTCAAAATCGTCAGCTTTTATATCAACATTCGTTCCCACCAATGCAGTCCCTGCATTTCCGGGAGCAATAAATAGTTTATCCATCTTCGGGCTTTGTGCCATCTTCCAGGCCAAAGCATGTTCACGTCCTCCGGAACCTAATAGTAATATGTTCATCTTTCTAATGGTTAATTGTTAATGATTAATGATTAATTAAAAGGCCTTTCCTGAAAGCATTAAGAATTAATCATTCACCATTAATCATTATTTATAAGTTTTCATCAAAATACCGTGTTATCTTCTCATGCAGATGAATACGGTCTTTTCCCATGACATTATGCTCATGTCCGGGATATACAAAATAATCGGGATAGGTGTTAGCACCCACACAGGCCTTCAGAAAACTCAGGCTATGCTGCCAAACTACGACCGGATCGATATCTCCATGAATCAGTAAAAGACGCCCTTTCAGATTTTCAGCTTTCAGTTTCAAATCTGCATTCTTATATCCTTCCGGATTATCCTGCGGACGATCCATATAGCGTTCTCCATACATGATCTCGTAATACTTCCAATCGATAACCGGACCTCCGGCTACGCCAACCTTGAATACATCCGGATGGGTTAACATAAGGTTTGTTGTCATAAAACCACCGTAACTCCAACCATGGACACCAATACGTTCGGCATCTACATAAGGAAGAGTTTTCAGGTATTCAACTCCTTTCATCTGATCAGCCATTTCATTTACACCCAGATTGCGATGAATAACATCTTCAAAAGCACGCCCGCGATTACCTGTTCCACGGTTATCTACCACAAAGACAACGTAACCACGTTGAGCCATATATATTTCCCAACCACGCGTACCATATTGAAAACCACCCGTCACTTGCTGGCTATGCGGCCCTCCATATACATAAATAACAGTAGGGTATTTCTTTCCTTGTTCCATCCCAACCGGATTTAGTAAGCGATAATGCAAATCCGATACTCCATCAGCAGCTGTAATAGTTCCTGATATTATCTCAGGCATATTGTAATCTCTGAACGGATTTTTTGCAGCAAGCAATGATGTAATGGTCTCTCCGTTCCTTATTTTTACAATATCGATATCACGCGGAGTAGTAGGAGTGGAGTACTGATCAATAGCATACAATCCGGAAGGGCTGATATTAACTGAATGGACTCCATTCTTAAGTGTAAAACAAGTTCTTTTTCCGCTTTTCAGATTGATCTGCCATCCGTACACTTCCAATGGAGTTCCTTCTGATTGAGAACTTAGAGGGTGGGGAGCTGTAGCTGTGATAAAGATGTTTTCACCTTTGTTATCGAAGCCAAGAACACGTTGCACTAGCCATTTACCGGAAGTCAATTGTTTGAGCACCCTCCCCGTTGTGTCATATAAATAGATATGATTAAAACCGTCCCTGTCACTTTGCCAGATAAATTTGGTAGGATCTCCCGGTAAGAATAAAACAGGGTTTGTTGGCTCTACATATTTGTCATTTGTTTCCGTAAAAAGATCTGCTTCCCTTTCCCCTGTTATTGCAGAATAACGCACCAAATGCATTTCATTCTGCTCACGGTTTAATTCTGCAATATAAATACTTTTTTCATCAGGGCTCCAGGCTATATTGGTGAGGTATTTTTCTTTAGGTAGGCCTGTTTTCAGATATATAGTCTGTCCGGTTGAAATATTATAGACCCCTAATGTCACCTCGTGGCTTTTCATACCCGCCATAGGATATTTATGGGGAACATATTCTGCACACCGGGCATCAATATTTACAAGTGGATAAGAGGTTACCATTTGTTCATCCATCCGGTAAAAAGCCAAAGCATTTCCCTGAGGTGACCAAAACAATCCCTTATTTATTCCAAACTCACGTTGATGTACAGCTTGTCCATATACGATTCCTTCTTGTGTATCTTCTGTTACCTGTATTAATTTATTTTCAGGAGTGAGAATTCGAATATTATTCCCTTCTGTCAATGCCAGATAACCGTTTGCGGAGCTATACTCATAATTTGCCAATTTACCATTTAAATTATAATCAGCCGTGATACGATTTTCCTTGAAATTATAATGTATGCGGTGTTGCCGGCTGGTAAAGGCTATAACCGGATCCTTTTTAGAGGGAATTGTAAATGCCGGTAAACTACTTATAGTTTCTAGACCTACAGCAGTCATTGCTTCATTTAATTGCTCGCGGGTAAAAGCTATTTTGACAGGTTTTCCCGGAAGAGCGCTTAGGACACTATCTCCTTTTGCATATACATACTCATCACCGCACCATTGTAACTGACGAAGAGATTGAGGAACAAACCGACTATAACTGCTCCCTCCGGGGATCAGATCATTTAATGTCAATTCTTTATTCTGCGCCATAAGCGATAAGGGAAGCAATAGAATGCCCAGACAAAATATCCGCGCCTTCTTACAAACTATCATCCTTGTCTCTCTTTTTAAAAGGTTTCTTACCTGAACGGCTAAAACTATCATCGTCTCTACCTTTAAATGGTTTCTTTTCAGTGCGTTTAGCTGCGAACTGTTTGCGAGCCGGACGGCCATCATTCCGATCATCTCCATAGAAACGCTTACCCGGAAGTAAAGGCGCTTTTTCGTCTTCATCTTCCGTATGCGCTGCGGCAAAACGACGTTCCGGGCGATCCATCCGGTCTTTTTTGAAATCCGGACGACGATTGAACTCCCTACGATCCGAATTATTTCCCGGTCTTTTTTGTGCTGAAGGACGCTCGCTTGAACGTTCTCTCGAGCCTTCTTCGTTTAATGCTTTCTTGTATTCTTTATTCTTTCCGTCAAACATTTCAAAGCAACGGTATTCACATTCCAGAGAACCATTCATCAATTTCATTCGTTCACTGGGACGTAATCCGATCTTATCAAAACACTCGTCTTTGTAGCTAATAATCCATGCTTTGTATCCCGTGAAAACGTGTTTCAACCGTTCACCGATCATACCATATAACCCCATAAGATCACGCGAAGATATTCGTTCGCCATAAGGAGGGTTGGTTACCAGAATACCCGGTTGAGGAGCCTCGCTAAATTGTTGGAAAGGTAAGACTTTCAGTTCTATATATTTTGTTAATCCGGCACTGCGGACATTCTTGTTGGCCGTTTCTATAGCAGCCGGTGAGATGTCGTAGCCGTAACATTTGTAATCAAAAGTCCGTTCTTTGCTCTCATCGTTATAAATACGATCGAATAGTTCCTGATCGAAATCAATCCATTTTTCAAAAGCAAATTCTTTCCTATGAACTCCCGGAGCAATATTCAAAGCAATCATTGCCGCTTCAATCAATAGGGTACCAGAACCGCACATCGGATCAATAAAGTTTGTATCTCCTTTCCAGCCCGTCTTTAATATCATCCCTGCAGCCAATACTTCATTCAGGGGCGCTTCGGTTTGTTCTACGCGATAACCCCGTTTATGCAGGCTTTCTCCCGAACTATCGATCGAGAGTGTACAATCATTGTGTGAAATATGAATATTAATATAGAGATCCGGATTATTGACACGAACAGAAGGACGTTTCTGATCCTTTTCCA
Source organism: Tannerellaceae bacterium (assembly GCA_032073245.1). Taxonomy (GTDB): domain Bacteria; phylum Bacteroidota; class Bacteroidia; order Bacteroidales; family Tannerellaceae; genus QVMG01. The sequence continues at coordinate 2,453 of DAMANX010000025.1, read as the reverse complement.
TAAAGTAATCCACAATAGCGTCTTTGGTGCGATAAGCAACAAACTTGGAATGATTAAAATCTTCCGAGAAGATCACAGAGTCGATAGCGAAGGTGGTTTCGAGGGACATATAATTCTCCCATGCTACCTTTTTCACTTCATTATACACAGTATCGGCATCCTTCGCTTTGAAGTGGTAAATTGGTTTTAAGATGCGAAGAGCCGTACGGCAACAGAAATTTGCTTTATAAAGCATTTCTTTATCTCCTGTAAAGGAAACCATGCGGCGGCCTACCTGGATATCGTTAGCACCTAAGGCGATTAACTCTCCTGCCAAAATATCTTCTAACCCATGAAGGGTTTTGGCCACCATTTCAAATGTCTCTTTGTTCATTTGTTTTTAAAAGTGAATAATGTTTATGTTGTCGTTTTCTTTTGTGAAATAACAGCTCGGACAGGAACATCTTCTGTAATCCAGACATTCCCGCATATTGTTGCACCACGACCTACCCGAATACGCCCCAGTAAAGTGGCATTCGAATAGATGGTTACATAATCTTCTAAAATAGGATGGCGGGAAACACCGCGGATGGTGTTTCCGTTTTCATCAGGTGGGAGTTTCTCTCCGGCAAGGCTCACACCCTGGAATATACGAACATGATTTCCTATAATGCTTGTTTCTCCGATAACAGTACCTGTGCCATGATCAATCGAGAAATGATGTCCTATGTTTGCGCCGGGGTGTATATCGATTCCTGTCTCCGAATGAGCCATTTCAGCTATCATGCGGGGAATAAACGGAACTCCAAGTAAATATAATTGATGAGCAATGCGATGATTCACTATTGCACGAAAACCCGGATAGCAGAAGATTACCTCTCCAATATCCCGGGCAGCCGGATCACTTTGAAAAGTGGCTTCCGCATCGGTTGCCAGCAATTGCCGTATTTCCGGTAAAGCGGAGATAAATCCTACAGAATAAGCTTCTGCTCTTTCCCGGATCTCATCCATCGGACAAGTAACACAAGCAGAATCAAAACAAAGGCCGGCAAATATTTGTCGGCAAAGTAAGGAGTGAAGGGTTTGCACGTTCACTCCTGCATGGAACCGCATAGTTTGTATGCTAACACGGGCTTTCCCATAAAAGCCCGGGAAAAGTATTGCGCGGCATAAATCTACGATTTCCTCCAAAACCTCATTTGAGGGCAAGGTCTCTTCATCGCGATAAGCATGAAACAGTTGTTTATATGAAGCCTCGTCCGAAAGCTTTTCAATTGTCTCATTCAGTACATGATTATGCTGCTGCATATCCATTATTGGGGTATATTCATTCTACCCTGCAAAAATAGATTATTTTTTCGTTACCAATTCATTACGATGCGGAAATGTTCCGTCGGAGGTTGAATTTCTGCAAAATCACTGTATTGATAATAAAAAACGATTTGGCCACGTCGAAAATCATAAGTAATCGATTCTGTCCAGGCATGATTTCCTTCCGGATTAAACTCTAAAAATTCAAGATAGCGAGGCAGTAAAGTTTGCGATTCATCAGGCTGCCCATAACGGATGAAATAGTAAGCGAATACATGACCATATTCGTATATATAATTATCCAGTTTAGGATAGTTCTTTACACAAACATAATAGGGGGTATCCCCATCCCATTCTTCTACCCACTCATTGGAATAAACAGTAAGGTAATCAACATCCCAATTCATTCCTTCCCCTGCTGGACCTTCCGGCCCTTCACATGCCGTAAGTCCGAATACCACTGCCAGTAATACCAGCAAATTCTTTTTCATAAACTATTCTTTTTTAGTAACATTTGCAAAAATATCAATTAACAAGCGTTTTCCATCATATTTGATTCAAATTTTCATATCACGTAATCTATTCATTTCCCACTACTCCTTTTAACTGTTCATATACCATTTGTGTCTTCTTTCTCTTTTTTAAATTAAGTATTACATACTTGTTGTTTCCATAGATAATATAGAGATAGGGTTTACTTTGACTATGAAGTAGCATCTTTACATTTTTACGTAAAGAACCAGAACGAAAATATCCTTTATTAATTGTGCCGGTTGATATTCCATTCGTGCGCATAGTGATATTGGGAAGCGTATCTGCTAAAAAAACGTCTTTTACCTGATTTAGCGGAATTTTTTCGCCATAAATGCCTGTTATCCTGATTTCTTTATTCTCGACTACTACCGATGTCTCTATATACGATGGGGTGATAAATAAAAGAGGTGATATTATTAATGTTACTGTTAATGTAGCAGGCAATATAGGAAACTTACCAATAAGTATTTTTCGGCAATTAAATATATAAATTGTCAAAAATAACAAAGGAATAAATAGTCCTATTAATGAGGCTTCTGGATTGCCTAGAAAATATTGCACAAAAGCTAAAATCGTAAGCCCCCGATCAAGTACAGGTCTAATACTCCAGAGCATATCCACCCACCTAT